>CAWGLG010000009.1:0-23571 GCA_963823355.1 uncultured Thermoleophilia bacterium | reverse complement strand
GAGTCCGCCAGGGGCCGCTACTGGGAGACGTGGGTTCCGGTCTGGGAGGCCGAGTTCTGGAACAGGCGGATCCGCGGCACGGTCGGCTTCGGTCTCCCCGAGCCCGCCCCCGTGAACCAGGGGTCGGCGTCGCTGGACTGGGGCACCGGGCTGATCAGCGTCGCGTCGCCGCTCTATGGCAACCGGATTTCTTCGCTCTGTCCGACCCGCGGTTTCGGATCGCGGGAACGGAGATCGGTCAGGAGGGCCCATTCGTCCTCACGCGACCCGATCTCCCGCTCCGGTTGCGGTCGGCCGTCGAGGGCGTGGACGCGTCCGGCTACATGTTCGCCTCCTCGGCCTTCGACGGCTACGCCGAAGGGACGACCCGGGTGGATGCCACCCTCAGCAGCCGCTACCCACTGGATGTGCGGGTCGTCTCCGGCACGCTCGCAGCCTCGGGCAACGCACCGTCCCTCGGCGAGGCTCGATACGAGCAGGAAGTCCACATCGCGCCGGAGCAGCCGACCCGTGTCTCGATTCCCGTCCCGGAGCCGCCCTACCGGGTCGAGGTGCACGAGCCATCGCAAGCACCGATCGCAGTGAGCTTCGAACCGCGGTGATGCCGACGAGCGCTGCAGCGGTGATCTTCGACATGGACGGCGTCATCGTCGATACCGAGCACGTCTGGGACGAGGTGCGCGAGGAGCTCGTCACCGACTGGGGCGGCCGTACTCGCCGGCCGCGCAGCGCGCCATGATGGGGATGAGCTCGCTCGAGTGGTCGGCCTACATGCACGACGAGCTCGGCCTCGCTCAGACGCCCGAGGAGATCAACGCGGAGGTCGTTCGACGAATGCTCGAGCGCTACCGCACGTCGCTGCCGCTCGTCGATGGCGCTGTGGCCGTTGTCCGCGAGCTGTCGGCGTCGCTGCCGCTCGCCGTCGCCTCGTCGTCGAACCGGCCTCTGATCGACGCCGTGCTCGAGACGGCGGGCATCGCCGCCTGCTTCTCGGCGACCGTCTCGTCCGAGGAGGTGGCGCGCGGCAAGCCAAGCCCCGACGTCTACCTCGAGGCGGCCCGCCGGCTCGGAGTCGAGCCGAGCTGCTGCGCGGCGTCGAGGACTCCGGCAAGCGGGATTCGCTCCGCCGCGGCTGCCGGGATGCGCGTGATCGCGTACCCGAATCGCCTCTACACCCCGGATGCCGAGTCGCTCGCGCTCGCAGATGCGGTCATCGGGTCGCTCGGGGAGCTCGTCGAGGCGGTCGGCACCACCCGCAAGTCGGGCTGAAGCCCGGCGCCCGGCGGCTACGGCGCGCGGCCGAGGAGAACGCAGCCGTTGTGGCCGCCGAGGCCCATCGCGTTCGAGAGGGCGACGTCGAGGTCGGCCGGGCGCGCCTCGTTCGGCACGTAGTCGAGGTCGAGCTCCGGATCGGGATCGCGGTAGTTGATCGTCGGCGGCAGGATCTCGTGGTAGCAGCGCCAGCGCGCACATCATCGCCTCGACCGCTCCCGCGGCGCCGAAGCAGTGACCGGTCACCGACTTCGTCGACGAGACGGCGAGCTCGTAGGCGTGTCGCCGAAGACCTGACGCAGGGCGCGGGTCTCGGCGAGGTCGCCGAGCGGCGTCGACGTGCCGTGGGCGTTGACGTAGCCGACGCGCTCGGGCTGCGAGTCCGGCCGCATCGAGCGCGGCGCATCATCTCGGCCACGCCGACCGACGTCGGGCTCCGGCTGCGGCGAGGTGGTGCGCGTCGTTCGAGGCCCCGTAGCCGAGCACCTCGGCGTAGACGGTCGCGCCGCGTGCCTGCGCCGCATCGAGCGTCCTCCAGCACGAGGATGCACGCTCCCTCCCCCATCACGAAGCCCGCCCGCGTCGCGTCGAAGGGACGCGAGGCGAGCGTCGGGTCGACGTCCTCGGCGACGAGCCCGCGCATGGCGCAGAAGCCGGCGAGTATCAGACGGGATGCATGCGGCGCCTCGGTGCCGCCGGCGAGGACGACGTCGGCCATGCCCGCGCCGGATCGTCTGCGGCCGCCTCGCCGATCGCGGTCGAGCCGGTGGCGCAGGCCGAGACCGGGCGCGTAGTTGGGCCCGCGCAGGCCGAGCTGGATCGCGATCTGGCCGCTCGCCGGTGTCGACGAGCGCGGAGGGGATGAAGAACGGGAGACGCGCGATCAGCCCCGCGCTCGTCAGCACCGCTGCTGCTCGGCGATGCCGGGCAGCCCTCCGATCGCCGATCCGACGACGATCCCGACCCGGGCCGGGTCAACGTTCTCGAGCGCGGCCTCCGTCCACGCCTCCTGCGCCGCCGCGACCGCCAGGAGCACGTTCCGCTCCATCCGGCGCGCTTCCTTGGCCGGCGATCAGCGTCGACGGGTCGAAGCCGCGCACCTCGCCGCGATCCGGACCGGGAACTCGCTCGCGTCGAAGGCCTCGATGAAGCCGATGCCGCTGCGGCCCGCGACGGCGGCCTCCCAGGTGGAGGAGGCATCGAGGCCGAGCGGCGTAACCGCTCCGAACCCGGTGATGACGACGCGGCGCATGAAGCGGAGAGATTACTCAGGGACAGGTGACGGCGACGACCCCTTCGGCCGACGTCGCGTCGACGGCGGCGCCCGCGAGGGCCGTCACACGCTCGATCACGTCGGTTCCTGCGACCCTGATCGACTGCAGGGCCTTGGAGCCGTAGGCGCTGATCCCACCCTTGAGCTGGACCTCCCCGGCCGCGTTCACGGTCTCTTCAGCGGGGCGCCGCCAGCCGCCCCACCGACGCGCGAGGAGGTGCGGAGTCTCGTGCGATTCGCCAAGTCCACAATCCGCCCGGAAGTACCTGGAGCGCACGCGAAGCAGGGATGGGCCCGACGTGTACCGTCGGGCCTATGGCACGGCCACGTGGCACGAGGAGCGGCGCGCCGGTCGAGCGTCCCGCCGACCTCGATCCGCTCGTCCCGTTTCCACCGATGGAGGCCGAGCTCGTGCGCGAGCTTCCAGTCGGCGACGGCTGGGCGTACGAGCCGAAGTGGGACGGATTCCGCGGCGTGCTCGAGAACGCGGGCAGCGAGCTGCGACTCTGGTCGCGCAACGGGCGCCCGCTGCTGCGCTACTTCCCGGAGCTCCGGCCGCTCGGAGATCCGCTGCCGACACGCTCCGCCCTCGACGGCGAGATCGTGATCGACATCGACGGCGCGATCGACTTCGACGCGATGCAGACGCGGCTGCATCCCGCCGAGAGCCGCATCCGGAAGCTCTCCGCCGAGATCCCGGCCCGGTTCGTCGCTTTCGACACGCTCGCCTGGGGCGGTACGGCAACATGGGAGCAGCCCTTTGTGGAGCGCCGCGCCGCGCTGGAGCGGGACGCCGCGGCGTTCACGCTCTCCCCCTCGCTGCCCGATCCCGATGCAGCGGCGAGATGGCTCGACGAGCTCGAGCTCCTCGGCCTCGACGGCGTCGTCGCGAAGCGGCTCGACCGGCCCGTCGAGCCGGGCGGCCGCGGCGCCGTCGTCAAGGTCAAGCCCGAGCGCAGCGCCGACTGCGTCGTCGTCGGAGTGCGCTGGAAGTCGAAGCCCGACAGGATTGCGACACTCCTCCTCGGCCTCTACGACGAAGCCGGCGAGATCGACTACGTCGGCTCGGCCGCCGTCGCCGCGAGCCGGCATGCAGCGATCGCCGAGCAGGTGTTGCCGCTGCTCGACCCGACGTCGCACCGCCGCTTCTCGGAGCCGAACCGCTGGGGCGGGAGCGGGCTCGAGGAGCAGCCGCTGCGCCCCGAGCTCGTCGCGGAGGTGCGCTACGACAAGGTGCAGGGCCGCCGCTTCAGGCACGGCACCAGGCTGATCCGGTTCCGGCCCGACAAGGACCCGACGTCGTGCACGTGGGCCGAGCTCCGACCGCCGCGAGAGGCCGGCGGGCTCACCGTCGCCGGGCTGCTCGAAGGGTAGGGCAACCCCGGCGTACCGCGCGGTGTCCGGCTTCAGCCGGACGCCGGTGTGTCCTTTCGCTTCCGCGACGGCTGCACCCGCGGCGGCTCGCCGGGCATCTTGGGGAAGTTCGGCGGATACGGGGCCTCACCGACACCTGACGCCTCTTCACGCTCGACCCAGTCGAGCAGCACCCGCAGGTCGCAGACCGTGTCGTCTATCGCCGCCTGCACGTCGCCGAGCGCAGCGAACCGCCCGGGCATCGAGACCAGCGTGAAGTCTTCCGTCTCGACGTCCGGAAGCTCCTCCCAGGTGACCGGCGCGGACACGGCGGCATCGGGTCGCGGCCGCACGGAATACGCCGAGGCGATGGTGCGGTCGCGGGCGTTCTGGTTGTAGTCGATGAACACCCTCTCGCCCCGCTCCTCCTTCCACCACGCCGTGGTCACGAGCTCGGGCGCGCGGCGCTCGATCTCGCGGGCGAACGCGAGCGCGCAGCGGCGGACGACCGGGAACTCCCACCGCGGCTCGATCCGGCAGGCGACGTGGATGCCGCGGTTCCCGGAGGTCTTCGGCCAACCGACGAACCCGATCTCGGCCAGCGTCTCGCGCACGATTGCGGCCACCGCCTTCGCGTCGCCGAAGTCCGTGCCGGGCTGGGGATCGATGTCGACCCGCAGCTCGTCGGGGTGCTCGGTGTCGGCCCGCCGTGACGGCCAGGGGTGGAAATCGATCACGGCCAGGTTCGCCGCCCACGCGACCTGAGCGAGCTCGGTCACGCAGAGCTCGTCGGCATGCCGACCCGAGGGGAACGTGACCCGGGCCGCCTCGATCCACTCGGGGCGCTTCTCCGGCACGCGCTTCTGATAGATCTGCTCGCCCTCGATCCCGTCCGGAAAGCGGCGCAACTGGGTCGGACGCTCGCGGAGCGCGCGGACGATTCCCTCGCCGACCGAGAGGTAGTAGCCGACGAGGTCGCGCTTGGTGTGCCCCGCAGCAGGGAACAGCACCTTGTCGGGATTGGTGACCTTGACGACACGCTTCCCGACCTCGATCTCGATGAACGGCGAAGCCATCGGCCAACCGTATCGGGCCTCGCGACAATAGAGAGCGGTCCCGTACGCTCGCCCCGCTTCGGGGCTCCGACAGGCGAGGAAGGACCGTCGCAGCAGATCTTCAGCGCCCCGCGCGAGGAGCGAACGCGGCAGGTTTCTACAGCGGATCGTCGACGAGGGCCGTCTCTGGCCTATGCTTCCTGGATGTTGGAGGAGTCGAAGAACATCGATTCGTCACTCGAGCCCCTCGACGAGTACGTCGTCATCCAGCCCGTCAGCGACGAGACGGAGACGCGCGCGGGGCTGATCCTCCCTGCGTCCGCTCTCTCCACCGTCCAGGTGCGGACCGGAATCGTCACGGCTGTCGGCTCCGAGCCGAACGGGATCGAACGGGGAGACAAGGTGCTGTACCCGCACGAGGCAGGCTACGACGTGCGGCTGGGCGGGATCGAGGTCAAGGTGCTGAAGCGCTCCGAGCTGATCGGCCGCATCCACGACTGAGAGCCCGTCGCTACGCATATGTGACGGAACACTCACCTGATCCTCCCGTGGCGCTCACGCAAGTGGTGGCGCCGCTCACCATCTCGCACCTACCGTGAGGCTGACGCAGTACCGGGACGCCTTCCGCTGCGCCAGAGCCGACTCGAGGGCGGAGGCGAAGGAGGAGATGAGATGAATCGACTGATGATCGGGAAAGACGGCGACACCGTCTCGGCCCGCACGGCCGACGATTGGCTCGAGAGTCGCGACGACACCGCCTCGATGGACGACGTCATCGAGCTCGCCTCCGCAACTGCCGCAGACGAGCGTCTCGAGGGCTCGCCCCCCGTGGCCGGCGTTCCGATCGGAGTCGTCACGCGCAGCGCGGGCAAGCGCAGCCCTCGCCGGACCCGGCAGCGCCGCGCTCTCGTGCTCGCGGCTGCCCTCACACTGCTCGTCGCCGCGATCGTCACGGGAATCATCTTCACCGGCAACGATCCGGGTCTCGACCGGGCCGGCTCGGCTCCGACTCCGTCCCCGCCCGCCGGGGCCGGAGCGACGACGCCCGCCACCCCACCCGCGCGGGCCACGGATCCGGCGGCCGCTCCGACGGTCGCGCTGCCGAGTCGGGGCAGGCTCTGGTCCGGTGACAGGGGTCGAGCCGTCGAACGCCTTCAGGCGGTGCTCGTAACGCTCGGGCTCGAGCCCGGCTCGGTCGACGGGAGGTTCGGGCGCCAGACGCGAGGCGCCGTGGTCGCGTTCCAGCGATCGCAGGGTCTCGAGCCGGACGGTATCGTCGGCCCGAAGACTGCTGTCGCTCTCAACGCCGCCGTGGCCGACCGCCGAGACTGACGAGTCGGTGCCCATCATCCTCGCGGGCCCTCCCCTGCCGGGGATGACCCGTAGTCGCAGATAGTAGGTTGCGGGCATCGTGGCCACCGACTCCGACGCTCTCCGGGAGGCGCGGCGCCGCGCGCTCGTGCGCCGCCGGCGCCTGCTCGCCGCGGGAGCGCTCGTCGTCGTCCTTGCCGTGGCAACCGGCCTCGTCTTCGCCTCACTCGGCGGCGACGCCTCACGGGGCGCGCTCGTGCCACGGGAGCAGGTCCTGGCGGCCGGAGATCCGCTTGCCTACGACGACGCCGATGCAGCTGCGCTCGAACGGGCTGCCGCAGACGCGCTGAGCCACCCCCTCTACGCGAAGAGCCCCGGCGGTGTGACGGCCACCGCCCGGCGGACGGCCGAGTTCCGACCGCTCGTGGAAGAGTCGGTCGCTGGCAGCAGCTTCGATGCGGACCTCGTCGAGGCGATCGTCTTCCTGGAGAGCGGAGGGCGCCCGGACGTGATCGCGGGCGACGATCCGGCCCGGGCCTCCGGGCTGACCCAGATCCTGGCCGAGACGGCGCAGAGCTTTCTCGGCCTGAAGGTCGACCTCGCCGAGAGTCGCCGGTTGACGCGCGCGATCACGGTCGCGACGGGCCGCGGAGACACAGCAGAGGCCGACCGGCTGCGAGCGAGGCGCCGCGCGATCGACGAGCGATTCGATCCGGAGCGGGCACTCGCGGGAACCGTTCGCTACCTCGAGACGGCGCGGGAACGGGTCGGCCGCGACGATCTCGCCGTCGTCTCGTATCACATGGGCATCGGCAACCTTGCCGGCGTCCTGCGGGCGTACGCAGGTGTGGGGTCTGATCCCCCGTTGCCCGAGCTCGTCGGCGACCGGAAGCTCTCCTGGGCCCGGATCTTCTTCGACACCACCCCTTCCCACCATGCCGCGGCGTACCGACTGCTGGCACGCCTCAGCGACGGCTCGCCGAACTACTACTGGCGGGTCCTCGCGGCGAAGGAGATCATGCGGCTCTTCCGCGACGATCCCGAGCGCCTCGCCGAGCTCGACGCCCTGCAGAACGCGAAGGCGAGCGCCGAGGAGGTGCTGCACCCTCCGACCGAGACCGAGCGCTTCCTGAAGGCCGCGGACCTCGAGCGGGCGTGGCAGGACCACACCCTGCAGCGGCTTCCGGACGACCCGGCCCGCTTCTGGCTCTCGGTCGACTCCACCATGGGCGAGCTCGCCTCGCAGCTCGGCCAGCCGCAGGCCCTCTATCAGGGACTCCGCCCCGAGGCTCTGGCTCAGCTCCTCTACATCGCGGCCCGGGTTCACTCGCTGAGCGGCTCCAACAAGCCACTCGAGGTGACGAGCACCGTTCGCGACGACGCCTACCAGCGATTGCTGCGCACCGGGAACCCGGAGGCGACCCGCGGCTACTCGCTGCATACGACGGGGTATGCCTTCGACATCCGGCGCCGCTACGCCTCGAGGGCCCAGGCGGAGGCCTTCCAGTTCGTGCTCGAGACTCTCAACGCCCGCGGGCTGATCACCTGGGTTCGCGAGCCGTCGGCCATCCACGTCACGGTCTCCTCGTCGGCTGCGGCGCTCGTGCCGTTCATGCTCGCTCCCGAGCGAAGCTGAGCCGTCTCCGGCCACTGCGCCAAGCGCTCGGCCGTCCCGTCGAGCCGAAACCCGCCGCTTGCCGATAGACTTTGCCCCGCTGGGCCCGGCAGAACGGTCGAGACGAAGATCCCTGCACAAGGGGGATATCGTGCGAGCGCGAAGTCAGGCCCACCGGGAGAAGTGGCCGAGTGGCTGAAGGCGGCGCCCTGCTAAGGCGTTATGGGGGTGAACTCCTCCATCGAGGGTTCGAATCCCTCCTTCTCCGCTAAGAGGGCGCATCCCGGCCGGGATGCGCCTACCCTCAGCGGGTCGCGTCAGACGGAGTCGAGCCCGACGAAGGCGCAGGTCGAACGAGTCCCCTCCCTCGGGGCGGTGGAGGACGTGGTGCAGGAAGCCTGGGGGTAGTGGCGGCGCCGGGCCGGCCGACCTGACGGCCACTTGGCCTGCGCCTTACCTTCGTTAACGGAGTCGCAACCGCGATCACAGGTCGCTCCCAGTTGCGTTCGCTTGGATGGAGCCGTGTCCGCTTCACCCTCCTCCTCCCGCCTCGCTCCCGCCCGCCGGCGCGCTCGCCTCCTGAAGGCCGTGTCGGCGGGTGTGGCGGTGGCGGGCTTCGGTGCCCTCTCGCTCGTCGTCCGCGGCGCCCACCCGGGCAGCGCGGGTAGCGGTCTGCCCACTGCGAGCGGGGGCCTGGAGGTCTCGTCGCGCATCAGCCAGGAGGCGGAGCAGAGCGGCTCGTTCTTCGACTCCGGCTCGGTCGGCTCCTCGCAGTCGTCGGAGCCACCGCGAGCTTCGACGCACACCTCGTGAGCACGCACCGGTTCAAAGCGATGGGTTGCGAGGTCGTGGTCGGCGGCGCGACGCACGACGAGGCCGTGGCGGTGGAACGGCTCTTCGCGGCTCTCGAGGCATCGTTGAGCCGGTTCCGGAGGGACTCCGACCTCGAGCGCCTCAACCGCTCGCAGTCGGAGACCGCGATCGTCTCCCCCCTCCTCGCCACGGCGCTCGAGGACGCGCTGCACGCCGCGGCTGCCACGAACGGTCTCTACGACCCGACGATCGCCGCCGCGCTCGAGGCGGCAGGGTACGACCGCACGTTTTCCGAGATCGAGCCGGGACCCGCGCGGCCGCCCGTTCCGGCCGGACGCTGGCGTGAGATCCAGCTCTCGGGCCAGCTCGTCCGGAGGCCGGTCGGCCTGCGACTCGACCTGAACGGCGTCGTCAAGGGGCGCGCCGTCGACGACGCGCTCGCGCTCCTCGAGGGCGACGGCTTCGTCTCCGCAGGCGGCGACCTCGCCGCCCACGGCGAGCTCGTGGTCGGGGTTCCCGGCGGCGGCACGGTCACCCTTCACGCCGGGGCACTCGCGACGAGCGGCGTCACCACGAGGGCCTGGCGGCGTCACGGTGGCGAGAGCGCCCATCACCTGATCGACCCGGCGACCGGCGCCCCTTCCGACGTCCGCTGGGCGTGCGTCACCGTCTGCGCCGCGACGTGCCTCGCGGCCGACGTGGCAGCCAAGACCGCGTTTCTCCTGGGCGACGACGGCCCGGCGTGGGTCGAGGAGCACGGGCTCCAGGGCAGGTTCCTCGCCGAGACGGAGACTGTCGTCGCAGGCGCCTGGCCCGAGAGCACGGAGCGCGCCCTGTGCACCTAGTCGCGTCGACCACGACCTGGTACGCGGCCCGTGCCGGCGGCGTCCTCGCCTACGTGCTCGTCTCGGCCAGCGTGCTCGCCGGCATCCTGCTCGCCGGCAAGGTGCGCGTCCCCGGCCTCCCCCGGTTCGCCGTCGAGGACGTCCACCGGTTCCTCGGCATCCTCGCCGGGTCGTTCATCGCGGTCCACGTCGGCTCGGTCGCACTCGACTCGGTGGTGCCGTTCCACCTCTCCCAGCTGGTCGTCCCGTTCACGGCCGGCTATCGCCCACTCGCGACCGGGCTCGGCGTCGTCGCGCTCGAGCTGCTCCTCGCGGTGGCGGTGACGAACCACCTCCGCTCCCGCCTCCCCTACCGGGTCTGGCGCCGTGCCCACTACCTGACCCTCGCGGTGTGGCTGCTCGCGACGGTTCACGGGATTCTCAGCGGCACCGACCGCCACCAGACGTGGCTGCTCGTCCTGTACGCAA
Organism: uncultured Thermoleophilia bacterium; assembly: GCA_963823355.1. Classification (GTDB taxonomy): domain Bacteria; phylum Actinomycetota; class Thermoleophilia; order Gaiellales; family Gaiellaceae; genus Gaiella. Next base: position 13,566 of record CAWGLG010000009.1, on the reverse strand, counting down.
CGGCGGTCGCGGCCGTAGCCGGGGCGGCAGCGCTGCGCTTCCGAAGGCCGGGCGCACGGCGGCTCGGCTACGGAATGGCCGCGGCCGGCGGAGCGCTTCTCGTGGTGCTCGTGCTCTCGGCAGTGCCTCAGCAGGCATCGAAGCCCGCCACGCCGAATCGTCCCGCCGTGGCGCTGCCCGAGCTGAACGGCGGGCTCTCGGGGACGATCGCAGACAGCGGCAACGGCATCGTCTCGATCAGCGGCACGGCGGCGGCAACGTCCGCCTTCCGGATCGACCTCCTCACGAGCGGCGGCCGCGTCGCCGACAGCGCTCTCCAGCTGCGCTTTGCAGGCGGCACGACCTGCGAGGGGACGCTCACCTCGCTCGACGAGAGCGGCTTCGCCGGCACCTGCACGCTGCCCGGCGGCAGCTCCCGCACCGTTCGGGCCGACTGGACGGTTTCGAGCGGGACTGTCGCCGGCACCATCTCTGCGACCGGCGACGGCCCGGAAACACCCGCGGCCGCGTAGCAGCGCTTCCGCAGCCGCTCGCGAGTAGGGTCTGGTCGTGAACTGGGCGCTGCCGACCATCGCAGTGGCGCTCCTCGCCTATGCGGCGGTCTCGGGCCGACTCGTGGGGACACCGATCACGGGCCCGATGCTGTTCACCGCGTTCGGTCTGCTCGTCGGCGTCGACACGCTGGGTCTCGTCGATCCGGCGGTCTCGGGTCAGGCCGTCAGGCTGCTGGCCGAGGCGACGCTCGCGCTCGTCCTCTTCGGCGACGCCTCGCGGATCGACCTGAAGGCGCTTCGGGACGAGAGTCTCGATCCCCGCGCGCCTCCTCGGCCTCGGCCTGCCGCTGACGCTGCTCGCCGGGTTCGGCGCCGGGCTCGTGCTCCTCGGGTCGCTCTCGTCGGCGGAGGCTACTGCTGCTCGCGGTGATCCTCGCCCCGACCGACGCGGCGCTCGGGCAGGCCGTCGTCACCCTGCCCCGCCTGCCGTCACGCGTGCGCCAGGGCCTGAACGTCGAGAGCGGGCTCAACGACGGGATCTGCGTGCCACTGTTCTTCATCGTGCTCGCCGTGGCGCAGGCGGACGCGGGCCGACTTCACCGAGGTGGCGGCCTTCAGGCTCGTCGCCGAGGAGATCGGCTACGGGATCGCCGGCGGCGTGACGGCGGGCATCGTCGCTGCGGCAGTCGTCGTGATCGGAGGGAGGCTGCGGTCCGTCGACGATCCGTGGCTCCAGGTCGTACCGGCTGCTGCCGCCGTCCTGGCGTACGGCCTGGCCGACGGGCTCGGTGGCTCGCGGCTTCATCGCCGCGTTCGTCGGCGGAGCCGTCTTCGGTGGCCTCCGGCGGCGGCACGGCGGCGAGGTCGGCTACCTGATCGAGGAGCTCGGCGGCGTGCTCAACGCGGTCACCTTCATCGTCTTCGGCGCCGTTCTCCTCGGCCCGGCGCTCGGCGCGACCACGTGGCAGATCGCGCTCTACGCCGTCCTCAGCCTGACCGTCGTGCGCATGCTGCCGGTCGGGATCGCGATGCTCGGCACCCGGGCGCGACGGCCCACGATCGAGTTCCTCGGCTGGTTCGGGCCGCGCGGGCTCGCCTCGATCGTCTTCGCCGTGATCCTGGTCGAGGAAGGCGGTCTCCCGCACCTGGACCTGATCGTGACCACGAATCCTGCTCACGGTCGCTCTCTCATGCTCGCGCACGGCCTGACCGCAGCACCGCTCGCCGACCGCTACGCCACCTGGTACGAGTCGCACCCGCGAGACAGGCTGCCGCCGCTCGAGAGCCGCAGCACGACCCACGTTCGCTGGCGCACGACGGCCGTGCGGCCGCAAAGCGACGAGCCTGGCTGAGCCGCAAGCGCATGCGCGGGCGGTTGCCCCGCCGGTGCGGGTACCCTTTCGCAGCCGAGGAGAGGTGGCAGAGCGGTCGAATGCGGCGGTCTCGAAAACCGTTATCCGTCTTAACGGCGGATCGAGGGTTCAAATCCCTCCCTCTCCGTTGAAGCAGCCGGAACCCGCCCGGGAGGGCGGGTTTCGTCGTTTCGGCGTGGCGTGCCCGAATCGCCGCCGCAGATCTCCCCTGGAGACAGTGCGACCGGCCGCGGTCAGCCGCTGGTCGAGCGATGGCACGTCGCGCATCGATTGTGAGCATGCCTTCACCGAATCGCTGCACAATGTTCGCCACCGCAAGGCTCACGTCTCGTACCCTGGATGACACCGAAGGACGCACGCAAATGAGTCGCGTCCCGGCCGATGAACACCGCACCCCCCTCCCCCTGGGGCACGCGCAAGGAAAGGCCCGGACACACCGGGCTTTTCCTTGCGCTCCGCGTGCGTGCCGACGTCGTCGACCGGCCTGCGGGCGCTTGCACGAGCGACGACGAAGGCATTCGACCGCGGGCGCCCGATCCGTGCAAGTTTTCTGCGGCGATACCCTCTAACAGGGTGAGAGGCCCTTCCCCATCGAAAGGACTCCACCCATGCCGGAAGCCACGATCTGGCCGTCGAGGGTGAATCGCCCGACGTCGGACGACTTCACCGCCACCCGCCGCACGATCTCGAGGGCCGTGATCGAGCTCGAGACGATCCGCGAGCGACTGAACGACGTGAGCCCTCCCGTCCCGGCCGCCCAGTTCGAGGAACTGGGCGGTTTCATCGGCCTGGTCGAGCTCGACCTGCGGATGATGCTCGACCGCCTCGACCTGCTGATCGGGATCCGCGACGGCTGGGACGCGACCCGCACGCCCGGCCCGTCGTAGGCTCCCCGCGCGACGCGCAGCGGAGGTCGGCCGCTGCGGATCCTCCAGGAGAAGGCTCGGGGTCACTCCCCCGCCGCTGAACGAGCCGAGACCCGACCGTGAGAGCGGGTTTCGTCGTCTTGCCGCCGGCGTCCCGGCCGATGCCCGGCTAGCGGCGGATCAGCTTCCGCAACTGGAGCTGCAGATCTCGCACCGTCAGCAGGCGCGAGACGAGCTCCGGCAGCGGGTGGCGTCGGCGTGAGCGGGCGAGCAGGACACGGCCCCTGACCAGGATCGCGGTCAACGCGATCACCTGGACACCCAGCACGATCCGGTTCACGTCGATCGCCGGCTTCCAGGTGACGTCCCCGTCTTCGACGATCCATGCTCCGCTCGGGCGCGCGATCAGGCCGAAGCCCCCGCCGCCCCCCGACTCGCCATCGTCGCCTTCACCCATCCCACCGCCGCCGCCGCCGCGGACGGTCGCCGCGGGGATCACGGTGAGCCCGTTCTTCTCGTAGGGCTCCCCGTAGACCCGCTTGACGCTGATCACGTCACGTGCACCCGAAATCAACTCCTCGAGCTGCATTGCTCCTCCTCTCGGTCCGGCACGGCACTGCCTGCCACTGCCATCAAGGCTGCCGCACGGCCGCCCCTTGCACATCGGTGCCGCCGCTGAATGCGGCTACCCGGAACTACCGACTCCTTCACCGGCGTCACTCAGGGCCGCGGTCGCAGCCACCTGGAGCTACCGAGCCTTCGCCGCACCGGCCGCGTGCGCGAGGAGCGCCTGCTCGACGTCGGCGACGGCCAGCGCCAGCTCGTGGTGGGTCTTCCAGGCCAGCCCCCGGTTGCTCTGCTGGGCCTCGACCCCGCCGTGGCGCAGCACCTCCGCCGCCGGCGCGGTCAGGTGCGGGTCGCCGAGCACCAGCACGAGCGGCCACCCGCGCTCGCGGGCCACGACGAGGCATCTCGCCGCGACGTCCTTGACGAACGCGACGCGGTGCTGCTCGAGCCTGCGCTCGAACAGGTCGCGCTGCGGGCTCGAATGAAGTTCCCGGGGCTCTCTCACCACTCCCCCTCGGGTGGGATGCCGCCGGCCCACGAAGCTCGTGGCTGTCGGCCATCGGCTCACCGAGCTCGAAGCGCTCGACCTCCGCGGTGGAGCCGGGCTGCCAGGCGTCGAGGCGGTGCTGTCCCCGAAGACCAGAAGCAGGCCTGCGTTCGAATCGGCTGGGAACGGGGCTTTCATTGCACCACCTCCTGTAGGGCACCACCTCCTGTAGGCACTTTCAGCATCGCCCCCGCAGGGCGAGCCCGCATCCGGTGGAAACAGCGGACCTGCCTCGGAGAACTACGCGTCGCCGGGCGCGCGGTGAGTCTCGGTCAGTGCTGGGGCCCCGGCCGTGGGCGATGCGCTTTCCTTGACGCCCGAAGATCTGTGCGAAATAGTCGAGGGTGGACCATCCCCGAAGGAAGGAGGAGCAGATGCCGGCAATGGCAGCGCCGCTCGCGGCGGACAAGCTCGACGCCTGGGAGGCCTGGGCCGCCGAGTTGTCCGGCCCGCGCAAGGCCGAGTTCGACGACATGAACGCCCGGCACGGGTTGACGGAGCACCGCGCGTACCTCCAGCCGACCCCCGACGGGAACTTCCTCGTGCTCGTGATTCACGAGGGCCCCGGCGGCGACGGCTTTGTCGCGAACGTGGCGTCGTCCGACAACCCGTTCGACCAGTGGTTTGCAGGGTCGATCGTCGAACTCCACGAGATGGACATGCAGCGGCTGCCGCCGCCCATGGCCGCCCGCAAGGATCAACGCCGGCCGGACGCCGCGTCTACGGCGAAGGAGGCGGCCAGCCGCTGCATCCCCTCGGCCGACGCTGACCGCCGGCCGCCAGCCGGTCGCATCGCGGAACGGCCGTGGATCGAACCAGTGGGCGAGCGCGAGCTGGTCGACGAGGAAGCGCGTCGCCGGAGGCTCGGCCGCGGGCCGGCCCGCGCCCCATACGCGCTCCGCGGCGCCGGCGAGGCCCCGGGCGAGGCCGAGCGGGAGATCCCGCCGGGGCGGCGGCACGCCGGCCGCCGCGCAGATCCGCTCGAGCAGCGCCCGCACCGGCAACGGCTCGCCGTTCGAGACCACGAAGGCACGGCCGGCGAGCGCTCCGTCGGCCGTGAGCTGCTCGGCGGCGGCCACGAGAGCGTCCGCGGCGTTGTCGACGTAGGTTGTGTCGATCAGGGCCCTGCCGCCCGCGACGACGAACAACCGCCCCGCGCGGGCCCGCTCGACGATCCGCCCGACCAGCTGGGTGTCGCCGGGACCCCAGATCACGTGCGGGCGAATGGCCGTGACCGCGAGCGCGGCATCGTTCGCGGCCAGAGCGAGAAGCTCGGCCTCGGCCTTCGACTCCGAGTACCACGAGCGGTCGCCCCTGACGACGATCGGCTCCCCCGCTCCCGCTCCGGCCGTCGCCACCGACTCGTAGCCCACGGACGGCGAGGAGACGACGACGAGCCGCGGCACTCCGGCCGTCACGGCACGCGGCGACGACCGCCTCGGTGCCGACGACATTGTCCCGGCGGAACTCCTCGCGGGTGCCGATGACGCCGACGCGTGCGGCTCCGTGGACGACGGCGTCGCAGCCGGCCGCCGCGGCGGCGACGGCTTCGCTGTCGCAGATGTCGGCGAGGACCTGCCTGCACGTCAGCTCCGGGCGTCTCACGCCGCTGCAGCGCCACGACCTCGTGGCCTCGCGCAGCCAGCGCCGCGATCGTCTTCCTCCCGAGCAGCCCCGAGCCTCCGGTGACGAGAACCCGCATCAGACCCGCCTCGGCGCCCGCCCACCGGCGAGGAGCGCACCCGCCCAGCGGCCGAGCCGCGTGCGGTCGATCTTCGAGTTGTGGCGAACGTCCACCGGGAACGCCGGCACGGTCAGCACCGCGGCGATCGCCTGCGGGGCGAGCGCTTCACGCACGGCCCTGTCCAGCTCGGCTTCGGCGAGCCCGCCTTGCCCTCGCGCTCGGCGACGAGGACGACCTGCTCGCAGCCCGCCGGGCCGACCCCGGTCACCGCACAGCGCAAGCCGGTGGCCGCTTCGGCCGCGATCTCGAGCGGTACGGGGGTCACCGGGCCGTCGGCCGTGGCGACGACGTGGACCAGTCGGCCTTCGACCCACAGGCGGCCCTCCGCGTCGAGGTGGCCGACGTCACCCGTGCGGTGCCACTCGACACCGCCGTGGTCCATCGTGCGCACCCGGTCGGTCGTGCCCCAGAGGCCGTCGTACCCGAGCGATTGCCAGGGCGCGCTGACGACGATCTCCCCGCTCTCGCCGTCGCCGCCGGCGAGCGGCTCGATCCGGACACGCACCCCGGCGACGGGGTGGCCGACACACACGCCGCGTCCGGGCCCGACGGCCGCGAGCGTCGTCAGGTCGACGTCCGCCACCGACAGCGCCTCCGTCATCCCGTAGGGCGTGTGCAGCTCGGCCCCGGGAGCGAGGCGGCCGAACGCCTCGAGGATCCGTTGTGGCACCGGCGCCCCCGCCGAGAGGATCAGACGCAGTGCTCCGAGCGCCTCACGCCCGCGCGGGGAGAGAGTCTCCTGGGAGGCGAGCACGCCGTCGAGGGCGGCGGGAGCGGCGAAGACGATCGTCGCCTCGATCGCCGCGCACGCATCGGCCAGGGCGTCGGCGCGCAGGGTCGCGGGCTTCGTGATGTCGCAATCGGGCACGGCGACCGGGATCCCGAGCGCCGGCCCGTAGAGGGCGAACGGGGCGAAGGCGGCAACGAGGCGGTCGCCGGAGCCGATCCCATAGCAGGCCCGGACAGCCTCGAACTGGGCCGACATCCGCTCCTGGTCGTACAGCACGCCCTTCGCGGGCCCGGTCGCACCCGAGGTGAAGACGACGGCCGCGGGCGCCTCGGCACCCGGAGCGAGGCGCTCGACCACGGCGGAGAGCTTCGCCCCCCGGCCCGCGCAGCGCGTCGATCTCGAGCCGGCCGGCGGTCGGCGCCCAGCGCAGCGCTCGCGCGACACCGAGCGTCTTGCGCGTGCCGAGCAGCCAGCGCGGCTCGGCGCTGCGCAGCGCGCGCGAGAGACCGCGCAGCCCGAGGCCGCGGTCGGCGACGACCGCGACGGCCCCGATCACCCAGCACGCGTAGGCGGCGGCGACGAAGTCCGGCGGCTCCGGGCGCGAGCAGCGCCACCCGGTCGCCCGGGGCGACACCGGCGCCGCTGCAGCCCCTCGGCGATCGCGGCCACGCGGCCGGCGAGGTCGGCGAACGAGAGCGAGGCCCCGCCGCCGACGGCGACCGCGGTCGGCGTCGTCTGCCTCGCGCGCGACGAGAGCGTCCCACAGCGCTGCAGCCCCGGCCCGCGGCGGGGCGGCCGGCGGCGGCGTGGCGCTCTTCGGCTCCAGAATCCGCTCGATCCAGGTATCGGCCAGCGCTGCGACGTCCTCCTCCTCGACGACGAGGTGCCCCGCGAGCGGGAAGCGGTGCAGCTCGGCCTGCGGCAGGCGACGGCGCAGGTCGGCGGCGAACCCGAGGTGAAAGACCGGGTCGCGCTCACCCCAGGCGAGCAGGACGGGCACGTCGAGCTCGGGCAGCCGCGCGGCCACCTCGGCCAGGGCGGCGAAGGACGGGTGCTCGGGGGTCGTCGGGATGTCGGTGACGAAGTCGGCGATCGCGCGCCGGTCGCGCCTCGCTGCGTAGGGCCGGAGGTAGGCGGCCCGGACGTCCCGGCCGATGTGCCCATGCGCCGTGGCGAGCGTTGCCCGGAGGAAGAGCGAGGTCTGCCGGCAGGCCAGGTCGCAGAGAGCCCGATGACGCGCGAGGCGGATCAGCGGCGGCACTCCGGTCGGCGGGAGGGCGACGCCGGTGTTGCCGAGCAGGATCCCCCGCACCCGCTCGCGGTGCTCGAGCGCCCAGCCGAGCGCGATCGGCCCACCCCAGTCGTGCGCGGCGAGAACGACCGGCCCCTCGACCTCGAACGCGTCCATGATCCGGCCGAGGTCGTCGACCCGCTCCGCGAATGTCCGCGAACCGGTGCGCTCCGAGAGACCCATCGAGAGCTGGTCGACGGCGAGGACGCGGTAGCGGTCGCCGAGGCGACGGTGGAAGGAACGCCACGCGAGTGACCAGGTCGGGTTGCCGTGGACGCAGACGACGGTCAGCGGCGGCCGGCTCCCGTCGTGCGGGGCGGCGTCGAGCGCGTGCACCCTCAGCCGCCTGCCGCCGGCAAAGGGAACGGCGATCTGCCGCGACCAGACCGGCTCGATGCCCAGGCGCTCGAGCCGCCCAGCAGCGAACGCGGCCCGACCGGAGCTCACCAGATGATCTCGGCCGCGCTCGCGTTCAGGCCCGATCCCATCCCCAGGCAGAGGACGCGCTGGCCGGGCTCGATCTGCGGCTGAGCCCCGGCCAGCGTGAACGGGATCGCGGCCGGGCCGATGTTGCCCTGCGTCGGGAAGGTGAGAGGCGCCCGCGACTCGTCGATTCCCAGCGCAGCGCAGAGCATGCTCGTGTGAACCGAGCTGACCTGGTGCAGGACGTACCAGGAGACGCCCTCCTGCCAGCCGAACTCCGGAGCCGCCTCGGCCCAGGCTTCCGCGGCCAGGGCGATCCCGGCCTGGAGCAGGGTCCTGGTGTCGGTCGTCATCCGGTCGAGGTCGCCCACGCAGACCTCGTGATGCTGCGTTGCCGCGCGCGAGACGCCGCCGATGAAACGGTGCGCCTGCGGGCTGTCGTCCAGGCTGCCGAGCACCATTGCCGCCGCACCGGAGCCGAGCGTGAGGCTCGCGAACTCGTCGAACACGTCGGCGGTGACCGAGGCGGAGTCACGCAGGCGCGCGATGGTCGACAGTTGCGTGTGGCGCGATCCCTCAGCGTCGACGATCAGGGCGTACTTGATCTGGCCGGCATCGATCGCCGTCGCCGCGAGGTGCATCGCGTTGACGAAGCCGAGGCAGGCGTTGCCGAGATCGAAGTTGAGGCAGCCGGGAGCGAGGTCGAGCCGGTGATGGACGGCACAGGCGACGGACGGCTCGAGGTGGTGCTCGCAGACCGAGGTCGAGATGAGCATGCCGATCTCGGCCCGGTCGATGTCCGCCGCGACGATCGCCTGCTCCCCCGCGAGCGCGGCCGCCTCGTCGAATCGCATCTCCTCCGGCCACCAGCGCCGCTCCGTGATACCGGCGATGCTCCTCGAGCAGGCCGGCCCGGACGCCGCAGCGGGCGAAGACGTCGACCAGCCGCTCGTCGATCCAGGCAGAGGTGACGACCTCCGGAGCCTCCACCGCCTCGACCGAGACCACTCCGACGTTGGCGTGACGCTGCGTGTGGTTGCGACCGGCGGCGCGGCTGTCGGGCAGCCCGCCGGTGCTCTCCCATGGTCTCCATCTCTCACTCCGTCCCTCGGTTGGTCGAGCCGTCATGCGAAAGAGGCCCACCTGGGGCCCCTTTCAAGCGGAGAGGGCGGGATTTGAACCCGCGAAGCACCTTTCAGCACTTACGCGATTTCCAGTCGCGCTCCTTCGGCCGCTCGGACACCTCTCCGTAGCCGCGAAAGCGTAGCCGCAGCAGCGGTGCTGGCCCCGCGCTAGGACGCGCCCGCGACGGACGAGACGTACGCCGCGACGTCCTGGATCTGCTGCTCGGTCAACTTCCCCCCGAACGACTGCATCACGCCCTTGCCATTCGTGACGCGATCGACGACCAGGTCGTAGGGGGGCTTGGTGTCGTCCAGGTTCGGGCCAATGGCTCCAGCCGCGCCCGCGTCGGCAAGCGTGTGGCAGCCGCCGCAGCCGTTCGCAGCGAAGACCTCCTTGCCGGCCGCTGCATCGCCCTCGCCGCCGGCAGGCGTCGTCTCGGCAGGCGTCGTCTCGGCAGGCGTCGTCTCCGCAGGCGTCGTCTCTCCCGCCACCGCCTCCTTCTCGACCTCCTGCGTCGTCGTGACCCAGTACACGGCGCCCAGCTGGGCGACGAGGAACAGCGACGAGACGAGCAGGAACGCGGTCAGCGTGGCCGGAAACGCCGGGTTGCGCTTCGGGATCCAGATCGCCGTGACCAGCGCCCAGGCGATGAAGAGCCCGGCGACGATCAGCAGGGTCACCTTGCCGGTGGTCGTGATCTCGAGGAGCACGGCAGGGACGCTACCACGGCGCAGCGGGCGGGTTGCGGGTCAACGAGCGCGGCACCGTAGTAGGCTGCGCGGCGTGACGCCGGAGGAGCGACTCGACCGCTACGCCCGCCTCGCCGTGGAGGTCGGGGTCAACCTCCAGCCGGGGCAGCTCTTGCGCGTCGCCGCGCACCCCGAGCACCTCCCCTTCGCCCGCGCGATTGCCGAGGTCGCCTACCAGGCCGGCGCCCGGTACGTCGAGGTGCTCTACGCCGATCCGCACATTCGGCGCTCCCGGATCCGGCACGCACCCGAGAGCACGCTCGACTGGTCGCCGCCGTGGACACTCGCGTTGATCGACGAGCTCGAGACGACGAACGGCGCCATGATCGCGATCACCGGAGACCCCGAGCCCGAGCTGTTCTCCGAGCTCGACCCGGCACGCATCGCGAAGGCGCGGCCGCGGCTCGTCGCCGAGAAGATGCTGAAGGCAACGGGCGACGGGCTGATCGCCTGGACGATCGTGGCCTACCCGAACCCTGGCTGGGCGGAGGTCGTCTTCGGGGAGCCCGACGTGGAGCGGCTCTGGGAGGCGGTGGCGACGGCGACCAGGCTCGACGAGGACGACCCCGTCGCCGCCTGGCGCACGCACATCGCGAAGCTGAGAGAGCGAGCGGACCGGCTCAACGAGCGCAGGTTCGACGCAGTACGCTTCCGCGGGCCAGGCACCGACCTCACGGTGGGCCTGATGCCGGAGTCGCGCTGGCTGTCGGGCTCCGAGCTGACCGCAACCGGCATCGAGGAGGTCGTCAACATGCCCACCGAGGAGGTGTTCACGTCGCCGCACCGGCTTCGCACCGAAGGCGTCGTACGCTCGACGATGCCGCTCGCGGTGAACGGTCAGATCGTCCGCGACCTGACCATGCGCTTCGAGGGTGGCCGGGTGACGGAGGTGAGCGCCACGAACGGCGCCGACGTCGTCCGCGAGGAGATGCGCACAGACGAGGGCGCGTCTTTCCTCGGCGAGGTCGCCCTCGTTGACGGCACATCGCGCGTCGGCCAGACCGGGATCACCTTCTTCGACACCCTCTTCGACGAGAACGCGGCCTGCCATATCGCCTACGGCGTGGGCTTCCAGAAAGCCGTAGAGGCACCCGAGGGGGCGACGCCGGAGGAGATCCTGGCGCTGGGCTGCAACGACTCGACCGTGCACACGGATTTCATGATCGGCGGCCCGGAGGTCGAGGTCGACGGGATCGAGACGGGCGGGACGGCCGTGCCGATCCTGCGCCGCAACGAGTGGCTGCTCTCGTAGCGCCACGGCCGCTGGCCTGCTCCGCGGTGGATCGGGTCGCCCTCGACCGAGAAGACGTCGCCGGCGACCGGAGGAAATCGTCGCATGCGCGACGACCGCGCGCGAGAGGAGGTCGCCGTGACCGTCGTCGCGCCGACGGAGCCGGGCCCGTCGCGCTTGCGCCTGACGGTCGACGACGTGACGAGAGAGGGGCCGTTCGCGCCCGTGCGGCGTGCGCTAGCCTTACACCCTCCCGGGCGCATAGCTCAGCGGGAGAGCGCTCGCTTCACACGCGAGAGGTCCCTGGTTCGATCCCAGGTGCGCCCACTGAAAAGGCCTGCAAATCTTGCGATTTACAAATGGCATGTCCACAGATGGTCCACACGGAGGCGTACCTTCGGGCGGGGAAGCTAGCGATTGCGTGAAGCTTCAGCGGGGAAATCCCTGCAAGTGAGCGATCATGCCCACGCGCCTACTGTGCTCGTGAGCCCAGACCTGGCGCGAGCCCATGTACAGCACCGCCTGAAGCCCCGGCGCCAACCGAGGCCCCAAGTCGACCCGGGCTTCAGTGCGGAAGACGCTCCACGAGAGGACGACAGCACCATGCCGCCGCCCACTTGCAGGTTCTTTGAGCGCGGCGGCGGATTGACTATCCGCTGACGAACCCCCGAGCGGATCGCCGCCACTGTCGACATCGGGTTGGACTCGGCCAGACGATTCTGTTGCGGATCGTCGTAGCACGATCGACTACATCGCCTGAGCCCCTGGAACTACTCGTCTAGGCCGAGCCCGGTGCGAAGGAAGGGATCTGGACGGTGCTCTTCGTATCGCTCGCCTCCTGGATCGCGAGCAACACCTCCAGCACGTGCGTCGCAGACGCGCCGCTCGTCCTGTGTGGCGCGCCGGCCAGCGAATGCACGAGATCGATCACCCCGGGACGCGCGGATCAGCTCGCGCGGGCCGGCCGCAGGCGCTGTTCCCATCGTGGGCGCAACCTGCCAGTCGTCCTCCCAGCCCGTCGGCAGGCGCGCGAACTTGACCTCGCCGTCGTACCAGTTCGGGTGCGGGACGGAGATCGTCCCCTCGGTCCCGTAGAGCTCGATTCGGCCGGGGAAGTCGTACGCCCAGACGTCGAACGTCGTGACGACGGTTGCGACGACACCGGATGCGAACGAGAGGATCGCCGTCGAATGCGTCGGCACGCTCACCTGGATCTCCTCGCCTGCCCTCTCCGGTGTCGTGATCCGGCGGACCGGCGCGCCGAACCGGGTGCGTCCCACGACCTCGGCTACCGGGCCGAGGAGATGCACGAGGGCCGACACCGTGTATGGGCCAAGCTCGAACACCGGCCCCCCGCCCGGCTCGAAGAATGCCTCGGGCTCGGGATGGCGTGTCTCGACCCGGTTGTGGCCGAAACACGCGGAGGCGGCGACGAGATCGCCGACCGCAGCGTTGTCGATCAGGTGCCTCGCGGTGGTTCCCCAGGTGCCGAGGAACGTGTCCGGGGCCCCACCGAACGTGACTCCGTGCTTCGAGGCGAGATCGAGCAGCTCGTTCGCCTCGGCGCTCGTCATCGCGATCACCTTCTCCGAATAGAGATGCTTCCCCGCCGTTAGCACCGCCCTCGAGACCTCAACGTGCTCGACGACGGGAGTCAGGTTGATCACCACGTCGACCTCGTCGTCGCTCAGGAGCTGCCCGTTCGTCCCCCAGCGAGGGATGCCGAACTTCGTGCACCCGGCCTCGGCTCGCTCGAGAATGATGTCGCTGCAGCGGACGACGTGGACCTCGTCGTACTGTGCGAGGCCCCGCATGTAGGCCGGAAAGACGTTTCCGCAGCCGATGATTCCGATTCCGATCGTCATGTCGAGCGCCACCCGTCGTATGTGCGTGCCGGTGTGGCCACGTGTCCACTCCTTCCCTCGTGCGTCGCTCCGGTGGGCCTCGCCTGAACTCACAACGCCCTGTCTGACTGGTGGACGGCATGTCCCGCTTGGCGGTTCACCAGTCAACGGCTGTGCCAGCCCCCGCAGGAGCCGCGCTCTCGCGGGCGCGTGCTTCCGTTCGCTCGAGTCGGGTGCGGTGCTCGTTGAGTTGCCGGCGGTCCCAGCGGAGGAAGTCGTACAGCAGTTCGAGCTCTTGCTCCGAGTAGCCCGCGAACGCCGCGGATCGCCTCGGCGAGCGGCTTGTAGAGCTCGGCGGAGCGCCGGCGTGACTCCTCGGTCACGTCGACGATAACCCTCCTGCGGTCTGCGGTATCGCGAGTCCGCGCCACGTGGCCGCCGCGCTCGAGGCGGTCGAGCATGGCAGTCACGGCGCCGCTCGTCGCGCCGAGGGCTTCGGCGACGGCGCCGGCGCTCATCGCGCCGTGTTGCTGCAACAGGTGCCAGCAGCGAGCATCGGCCGGTGACAGCCCGAGCAGCGAG
>CAWGLG010000008.1:0-178767 GCA_963823355.1 uncultured Thermoleophilia bacterium | reverse complement strand
CCGTGCGTCTGCCTGTTGCACCGGCTCGGAACCTACCACCGTCAGCGCGGGCGCCGCTCCGCCGCGAGCGCCACCTGGTCGTCGCTCGGCCCGCCGTGCTCGAGCGCCCGAAACGCCTCCAACACCGCGCGCGGGTCACGGGCGTGGCGGAGCGCCGCCATCGTCAGCGGCTCACGCACCGCGCCGCCGCAGTGAGCGCACGGCCAGTAGATCTTCGACATCAGCTGCGCCGCGCGGCCGTCGGGGTACATGCGCAGAATCTCGAGGATCGTCGTCGACCCCCGGATCTGCCGGCGGGCGGCGTCGTCGACGACGACGCCGCCCGCCGGCCGGAATCCGGGGATCGCCGTTCGCGAGGTCGTCAAGCGCTCGTGTGCGCCAGCAGGCTCGGTTCCTCGGACGCCATCCGCACCGCGTTCTTCGGCAACTGGTAGCGCGCATACGGCAGCACCGCCACCTTGGCGTGTGCGCCGTGGCGCTCCATAGCGGCCGCGAAGGCCTCGTCGAGCGAGGTCGTCGCGTCGAGCCCGATGTCCGCCGCCATGGCGAGGTTCTCCTCCAGGGTCACGACCGTCAGGTGCTTGCGCGTCATCACCTCGTAGATCGGCACCCAGATGCAACCGGCCCACATCTGGATCTCGCGCTTGTGGATGTCCTGGAGCACGCGCTCGTAGTTCTCCGCGGTCGGAGGCATGTACGGCTTCATCAGGTCCATCAATGCGAATCCTGGGAAGTCGCCGATCGCCGTCGAGACGCCGGGTGAGGGGCTCGTGTAGATGATCGTGCCGCCGTCCTTGAGAACGAGGTCGGCCGACATGCAGCCCCAACCGGTGTGGAAGAAGAGATGGTCGGTGGGGGCGAAGACGCCGCAGATCACGATGTCCGCCTGCCCCTTCTCCTCGACCCAGCTGTCGTAGGCGTAGATGGCGTTGAAGCGGCGGATCGCCTCACGATGCGCCTCGGGGTGCGAGCCGAAGACGCAGTCGATCACGCGGCCGTGCGTGTCGAGAATCACGTTCATCGTGCAGTCGAGGCCGCACATGGTGGCGACCTCGTCGATGTCCGTGCGCATCGGGCCGGCGTACGCACCGTAGTGCGTCAGGGGCGAGGTGACGAACGCGCAGTGGTTCGACTCGATCGTCGCGTCGGAGACGACGCCCGGCAGGATCAGCTTGCCGCCGCCGCCCGCACCCCAGTGGTTCGCCTGCGCCTGGCCGATCGTGATCTTCAGGTCGCTGGACGCCACCTCGTTGTGGAGCCACACGGGCGTGCCGCCGGACGAGACGCCCACAAAGGTGTACGCGTCCGGGTTCTGCGGGTCGTTCTGGTGGAACGCCCAGCCGTTCGCCTCCATCCGGGCCAGGTTCGCCGGCCCGATCTTCTGCTCCATGTCGGCCTCGGACATCGGGAAGACCTTCCCGTTGGCGCAGACGACACGGACGTCGCTAACCCCGGCCGCCTCGACGGCGTCAAACACAGCAGGCAGCAGCTTCGAGGAAGGGGTCGGTCGGAATTGGTTGTCGATGATCACGGCGATACTCGCCTTGCCGGCGAGAAGCTCGGCGAACGAGGGGCCGTCGACCGGCGTCGCCAGCGCGTCGCGGGCCGCCTGGGTGGCGTCGGCGACAGGCGCGGGCTCCTCCGGATAGACCGCGGCGATCAGGTTCGTGGTCGGGACGTCGAGTTCGAGCGTGTCGCGGTGCTTCTTCGAGTCGTCGTCGGTCGCGCCGATCGCCAGCGGGTCCATCGATTCGTACGGGATCGTCAATCGTGTCGTCGCGCTCATCGCCTCTCCCATCGGACGTTTTCTCTGAGGCTAGACCCGGCGCCTCGGCGGGTCAAGGCACAGCGTCGAATGCCGGCCGCACGCGCCCCGGATAATCGATGATCGTTGAAACCAACCGCCTACCCTGGTACGGTCACGCTCCGTGAGCGGCCGACTTTCTCCTGCAAGCGTTCGGCGGCACTTGCCGGTCGCCTTGGCACTCGGGATCGTCGGCTTTGCCGTCCTCTACGTCGTCGTGCTCGCCGATCCGGTCGTCGACGCCGGCAGCTGGCGCACGACGAACTTCGGCTCGGCCATCGACAACCCCGGTGCCTTTCTCTACACGCTGCTCGACGCGCTCACCTTCGCCGGGCTCCTCTTCATCGTCGCGAGCGGCTTCTCGCTCATCTTCGGCCTCATGCGCGTCGTCAACATGGCGCACGGCTCCCTCTATCTCCTCGGCGCCTACATCGCGTACGAGGTTCAGCAGCGGATGACGGGACGGGGCTTCTCGGTGCAGCCGGCGGACGTCAACACCTGGGAATGGGTGATCCCGCTCCTCGTCGCGATGGGGTTCATCGGGCTCTTCGGGGTTCTGATCCAGCAGCTCTTCCTGCGCTGGAACCAGGGCCAGGACCTCCGGCAGGCGCTGATCACGATCGCGATCTCGGTGATCGTCGCCGACCAGGTGATCGCTCACTTCCCCCGCAGCGTGCCGGAAGGCTCCAAGCCGTTCGGCGGGAATGCCGTCAGCCTCGGCTGGCCGGGCTGGACGAACCGCCTCGTCGATCTCCACGTCTGGGACACCCGGTACTCGCTCGCGCGACTCGTCATGCTCGCTCTCGGCGTGATGGTCGGGCTCCTGCTCTGGCTCTGGCTCTACCGGACGAAGACGGGGATGGTCATCCGCGCAGGGGTCGACGACCCGCAGATGACCTCCGCGATCGGCATCAACATCCAGGTCTTCTTCGCGATCGCCTTCGCCGTCGGCGCGGCCCTGGTCGCGCTCGGCGCGACGGTCGGCACCTCGCAGGGCAACATCTCGCAGGGGCAGGACGGCGTCTGGCTCCTGAACTCGCTCGTCGTCGTCATCATCGGAGGGATGGGCTCGCTGCTCGGCGCTGTCGCCGGCTCCCTGCTCTTCGGCCTGGTCTCGGCCTTCTCGATCACGTACCTCCCGGTGGCCGGGAACGACTGCTGCACCCAGTACTCGCCGGTGCTCACCTTCGTGCTGATGGCGGTGGTGCTCGCATTCAGACCGCAGGGGCTCTTCGGGAGGGCCGGATGAGCGTCACCGCCACGAAGACGCTCGTGGAGCGGATCATCGGTGTCGGCGCGCTCGTCCTCGCGTTGCTCGGACCGTTGCTCGTCTCCGACTTCTGGATGGACACGGTGCTCACCCAGACGTTCATCCTCGGCATCGGGGCCGCGAGCCTCGTCTTTCTCTCGGCCTACGGTGGGATGATCTCGCTGGCGCAGGCTGCCCTGATGGGCATTGCCGGGTACGCGCTCGGGAACATGGTCACCCAACGGGTCGCGGGTGGCGAGACGAAGGGGCTGCTGCTCGGCTGGAACCCGACGCTCTCCGTCGGCCTGGCCATCCTCTTGACGGTGGGGCTCGGGCTGATCTTCGGCGCGGTCGCCGCACGGAGCTTCGGGATCTACTTCCTGATGCTCACCCTCACCTACTCCGTCATCGCCTACCTGTTCGTGAGCCAGGTCACCCAGGTCGGCGGCTTCTCTCCGATCGCCGGCGTCGACGAATACACCCCAGGCTTCATCGGCGACGTGGTCAATGACCGGCAGCGACTCTACTACGTCGCGCTCGGCGTTGCCATCGTTGCCTACGGCCTGATCCGCTACCTCGTGCGGACGCCGTTCGGGGTCTCTCTGCAGGGGATCCGGGACGAGCCCTCGCGCATGGCGTCGCTCGGGTACAACGTCGCGCTGCACCGAACACTGGCGTTCGGCGTCGGCGCGCTCGTGGCGGCCGTCGGAGGAGTTCTCTTCGCGTGGTGGTCGGGCCAGCTGTCGCCCTCGAACGTCGGCCTCCAGGCGACGATCGAGCTTCTCGTGATCGCGGTGATCGGAGGGCTGGGGCGGATCGAAGGCGCGTGGCTCGGTGCCTTCGCCTTCATCGTGATCAACAACGAGGTGACGAACCGGATCCCCTCGGACGGCCTGCCGGTGATCGGCGGTACCTTCAACACTGTCATCGGCGTTATCTTTCTCGCCATCGTCATCGCCTCGCCCGACGGTCTGATCGGGATCTGGGACAGGCTGTGGGATCTCG
The DNA here is from genome assembly GCA_963823355.1 of uncultured Thermoleophilia bacterium. Lineage (GTDB taxonomy): Bacteria > Actinomycetota > Thermoleophilia > Gaiellales > Gaiellaceae > Gaiella. The sequence continues at coordinate 174,709 of CAWGLG010000008.1, read as the reverse complement.
CGCGTGCTCGGGAGCCCAAGCCGCCCGTGACCGAGGCGAGCGCGGCGGGATGAGTTGGAGGCGGGAAAGGAGGGAGGGGTCGGCTCGATGAAGTTCGGCAACTCGGTTCGAGAGGACGTTTCTGTGTACCCAACGAAGGAGGGACTGCAATGAACCGACGACAGGGGCGGCTACTCCGCCTCCTCGTCTCGGCCGGCCTGATCGCGGTGGGAATCGCCGCGGTTGCGTCGGCATCCCTGGCGTCATCGTCGGCGTCAGGCGAGGTCCGCGTGGCGGTCATGAGCGACTGCAAGGGCGCATTCGGGTTCGCACAAGAGCTCGGGATCGGCGGCGCCCAGACTGCGTTCGCCCAGTTCGCAGGCGGCAAGGTGAAGAACAAGAAGAAGCCGTCGGCGGGGATGACGGGCATCAAGGCCGGGGGCAAGAATGTCAACATCGTCGGCTACGGCTGCGGTGACGACACTCCGGCGACGGCGCTCAAGGAGACCCGCCGTCTCATGCAGCAGCTCAAGGCCGACGTGATGGTCGGGCCGCTCTCGGGTGACGAGGCGGTCGCGATCGCCAACTGGGCGAAGCCACGACCCGCCAAGACCATCATCATCGGCACCGCCGGGTCGCAGGACCCGACGCTGCAGATCGCGCCGAAGAACGTGTTCCGCTACCACGGTGACGGGGCCCAGTGGAACGCCGGCATCGGCGAGATCGTCTACAAGAAGCTCGGCTGGCGCAACGCCGCGATCATCATGGACGACTACTCGTTCGGATGGACGTCGGCGGCAGGCATCATCGCCGACTTCTGTGCGATCGGCGGCAAGATCACGAAGCGTGTGTTCCCGCCGCTGAACACGACCGACTACTCGTCGTACGTCCGTCAGCTGCCCCCTCCGGGTCAGGTGGACGGGTACTTCTGGGTCGTCGGCGGTACCGGCACAGGGCCGGCGCTGAAGGCGTTCGAGCAGGCCTACGGCCCGATCGACGCGAAGCAGCACTCCGGCAACCTGTTCCTCTGGTTCCTGACCGGGAAGGACGACGTCGCCCCGCGGATGATCGGTGCGTACGTCGGCGGCTTCGGGACGGCCCCCGGGCTGAAGGGCGTCACGGCCGTGAACCAGTACCGGGCCTTCGTCGCCAAGACGTATCCGGGACTGCCGTCTGACGACGGGTTCTTCTACAACTACTACCAGGGCACGCGGGCGCTGATCGAGGGCCTGAACAAGTCCAAGGGCGCGGTCGGCGCCAAGCTGCAGCTGGCACTGCCGCGGTCGATCTTTGCCCCGTTCGAGCTCTCTGACGGAGGAAGGGTCAAGCTCGATAGGAACCGCCAGGCAATCCAGGATCAGTGGCCCGTCCAGATCATCAAGGGCGCTGACGGCGGTCCGGCGATCACGTTGACGGGCTACGTCCCCAACGTCAACCAGTCGTTCGGTGGCCTCTTCACGAAGAACAGCCCCGCTCCCGGCCGCACGCAGCCTCCGTGCGTGAAGAAGACGCTGCCGTGGCAGGGCAAGATCCGCGAAGTCAAGAACGGCATCGTCACGAAGACGGTCATCAAGTAAGTCGGTGAGCGACGCAGCATCATCCGCCGCACACGCCGCGCCGATCCTCCGCTTGCGGGGGATCGGCCGGCGCTTCGGCGGCCTGCTCGCCGTGCGTGACGTCGACCTCGACATCGCGCAGGGGGAGCGTCGTGCGGTGCTCGGCCCGAACGGCGCCGGCAAGACGACGCTCTTCAACGTCATCTGCGGCGACATCCCCCCCTCCGGCGGCTCGATCGAGCTCTTCGGGGCGGACGTCACGGGGCAACCCGCGAGGTCGCGGGCGAAGCTCGGCCTCGCCCGCACGTACCAGCAGTCACGGCAGTTCCTCGGCCTCACGGTCGAGGACAGCATCTACCTCTCGATCGTGGGGGTCGAAGGGGGGCACCTGCGACCTTTCCGCCGGCCCGGCCGAGACGGCGAGATGCGCGAGCGCGCACGGGAGGCTGCGGGGCGCGTCGCTATCGACGACAAGCTGGGAGAACGCGTCGGAGATCTCTCGCACGGCGAGCATCGCCAGGTGGCGATCGCAATGGCACTCGCCGCAAACCCGCGTGTCCTGATGCTCGACGAGCCCGCTTCGGGACTTTCCAGGGGCGAGAGGGTGCTCCTCACCGACCTCTTGCTCGCCCTCGAGCCGTCGATCACGCTCGTGCTCATCGAGCACGACATGGACATCGCGCTTCGCGTGGCGGACACCGTCACGATGATGCACGACGGCCGTGTGATCGTCGAAGGGACGCCGGACGAGATCCGGGCCAACGAGACCGTGCACGACCTCTACCTCGGGCGTGGGCATGAGTGAGCAGCAGCAGCAGCCCGCAGCGCCGTCTTCCGCGCCGGACGCTGAGCTGTTGCTGGAGGTCGAGGGCCTGAGCGCCTTCTACGGGAAGGCACGTGCGCTCGACGACGTGACCTTCCGAATGGCGCACGAGTCCGTCGCGATCGTGGGGCGCAACGGGATGGGCAAGACGACGCTGTGCAACGCGATCATGGGCATCTCGCCTCCGACGGCGACGGGATCGATCCGCTTCGCGGGCCGGGAGCTCGTCGGCGGCCATTCATATCGGATCGCCCGGCAGGGGATCGGCTACGTTCCCCAGGGGCGGCGCCTCTTTCCATCGCTGACGGTCGACGAGCACCTGAGGATCGCTTCTCGTGGTGCGGCGACCGAGAGCGGGAGTGCATGGACGAGGGAGCGCGTCTACGACTTGTTCCCCCGGCTGGCCGAGCGGAAGCGGAACGGCGGCGCGCAGCTCTCGGGCGGCGAGCAGCAGATGGTCGCGATCGGCCGTGCGCTCGTCACGAACCCTCGCCTGCTCGTGATGGACGAGCCGTCGGAGGGACTCGCCCCCGCGATCATCGAGACGATGGTCGAGACGTTTCAGCAGCTCGAGCGCGAGGGCCTTGCGATCCTGCTGATCGAGCAGAACCTCGGCGTCGCAACCGCGCTCGCGGAGCGCCAGCTGATCATGGTCGCCGGCAGCATCGCGACAGAGACCACCGCCGCGGCGCTCTCCGGGGATTCGGAGCTGCAGCGGCGCTACCTCGGCGTCGAGCCGCTCGCCAAGTAGGCTTTCCCGAGCTTGACCGACTGCGTGCCATCGTGACCGCCAAGTCCTGCCTCGCTCTCGGCGCGGTCGGCTGCCTGCTGCTCCTCACCGGCTGCGGCGGCTCCGGGTCGCACCGGACGGACATCGCCTTCGTCAGCTCGCGCGACGGCGACTACGCGATCTTCGGGATGGAAGCGGACGGATCGCACCAGAGGCGCCTGACCGACGAGCGCGGCGACACGTCGACCTCCGGAGGCGTCGAGTTCCAGACCGATCCGGCGTGGTCGCCGGACGCCTCCGAGATCGCCTTCGCGAGCGCCCGGGAGGGATCGTTCGACATCTACGTGATGAACGCCGACGGTACGGGCACGAAGCGGTTGACGTCGTCGAAAGACAACGACCAGAGCCCGACCTGGTCGCCGGACGGCAGCAGCATCGCCTTCGCGCGATCGCGCGACGGCGGCCACATCTGGGTGATGAACGCCGACGGGACGGACGCCCGCCGCCTGACCGACGACGACACCACGGCCGAGGGCGAGCCGTCGTGGTCACCCGATGGGCGCTGGATCGCGTATACCCACCGGGCGTCGGGCACCGACTACCGCGAGATCTGGCTGGTGCACCCCGACGGCTCGGGCCGCCGCAGCGTGACGAAACTGAAGGCCAAGAGCTACGCGCCGGCCTGGTCGCCGGACTCGCAGCGTCTCGCATTCTCTGCCGACGCGAACGGCATTCGCTACGACATCTACACCATCGGTGCCGACGGCGAGAACCTGCGCCGGCTCGTCCAGTCGCAAGTGGACGCCTTCGAGCCCACCTGGTCACCCGACGGCAGCGAGATAGCCCTCTCCCGTGACGGTGCGATCGTCGTCGCGACGCTCCCCGGCGTCGAGCGACAGCTCACCGACCCGAAAGACAACGACTCCAGTCCGGCGTGGAAGCCGGCGCCGGAAGCAACCAAGGAGGGAAGCTGATGCCCACCGTCGTCCTCGTCGGAACGCTCGACACCAAGGGCGAGGAATACGCATTTCTCGCCGACAGAATCCGCGAAGGCGGAGTCGACGTCGTGCTGGTCGACGCCGGCATCGTCGGCGCGCCGCTCGCGACGCCCGATGTCACACGCGAGGAGGTCGCCGCAGCTGTGGGCGCAGACGTCCAGGCGCTGGCCGACGCCGGCGACCGTGGCGCAGCCGTCGAGACGATGGCGCGTGGCGCCGCCGAGATCGTGAAGAAGCTTCACGCCGAGGGCAGGCTCGACGCGATCGGCGGCCTCGGCGGTTCCGGTGGCTCCTCGCTCGCGACCTACGCGATGAGGCAGCTGCCGATCGGCGTCCCGAAGCTGATGGTCTCGACCGTCGCGTCGGGAGACACGAGTCCCTACGTCGGCTCCGTCGACGTGACGATGATGTACTCGGTCGTCGACATCGCCGGCGTCAACCGGATCTCGGCACAGATCATGACGAACGCCGCCGCCGCGCTCGCAGGGATGGCGACGGCGAAGGTGCCGCCGCTCGGCGAGGAGAGGCCGCTGATCACGGCGTCGATGTTCGGGGTCACGACGGCAGCCGTGACGACCGCGCGGGAGCGGCTCGACGAGCTCGGCTACGAGGTGCTCGTCTTCCACCAGACCGGTGCAGGCGGCGGCTCGATGGAGGCGCTGATCCAGGCCGGATTCATCGCCGGCTCGCTCGACGTGACGACGACGGAGTTCTGCGATCTCGTCGCCGGCGGCGCGCTCGTCGCGGTGCCCGACCGCCTCGAGTCGGCGGGGAGGACGGGTATCCCGCAGGTCGTCTCGCTCGGAGCGCTCGACATGGTCAACTTCGGGCCGATCGAGACGGTTCCCGAGAAATATCGTGACCGGAACCTCTACGTCCACAACCCGACGATCACGCTGATGCGGACGACGCCCGAGGAGTGCCGCGAGATCGGGCGGATCATCGCGGAGAAGCTCAACGCGGCGACCGGGCCGACGGTACTCTTCGTGCCCCTGCGCGGCGTGTCCGCGATCGCGACCGAGGGACAGGTCTTCCACGACCCCGAAGCCGACGCGGCGCTGTTCGACACGATCCGCGCGTTGGTCGACACGTCGAAGGTCGAGGTGCACGAGCTCGAAACCGACGTCAACGACCCCGCCTTCGCGCTTGCGATGGCAAACCGGTTGCACGAGCTCATCGAGGAGGCGTCATGACGAGAACCGAGGCACTTGCGAGGCTCCGCGCCCAGATCGCGGCCGGGAGCCCGATCATCGGGGCCGGCGCCGGCACGGGCCTGTCGGCGAAGTGCGCCGAGGAGGGCGGCAGCGACCTGATCATCATCTACAACTCCGGCCGCTACCGCATGGGCGGCCGCGGCTCCCTGGCGGGGCTGATGCCGTACGGCGACGCGAACGAGATCGTCGTCGACATGGCCCGCGAGGTGCTTCCGATCGTGAAGGAGACGCCGGTGCTCGCCGGGGTCTGCGGCACCGATCCGTTCCGTCTGATGCCGGTGTTCATCGCCGAGCTGAAGCGAATCGGCTTCAGCGGCGTCCAGAACTTCCCCACCGTTGGCCTGATCGACGGCACGTTTCGCGCCAACCTCGAGGAGACGGGCATGGGGTACGGCCTCGAGGTCGACGCGATCCGGATCGCCCACGAGCTCGACCTCCTGACGGCGCCGTACGTCTTCAGCGACGACGATGCGACCGCGATGGCCGGGGCGGGGGCCGACGTGCTCGTCCCGCACATGGGCCTGACGACGGGCGGCTCGATCGGCGCCGACACGGCGAAGACGCTCGACGACTGCGTGCCGCTGATCCAGGGCATGCACGACGCGGCCAAGCGCGTCAACCCGGACGTGATCGTGCTCTGTCACGGCGGCCCGATCGCCGAGCCCGACGACGCGGCCTACATCCTCGCGCGCACGGAAGGCGTCGTCGGCTTCTTTGGAGCCTCGTCGATGGAGCGGCTGCCGACGGAGGTCGCGATGACGGAGAACATGAAGCGGTTCAAGTCGATTCCCGTGAAAGGGGACTAGGTGCCAGGAGCATTCAAGCCGGCGGGCTCCCTCGCCCGCGACCAGCAGGACTGGGGTGTGTTCGCCCAGGTGAGCGGCCCGCGCGACGGTCTCGCCGGCATCGTCGCGATCGAGGCGACGTTCCTGCCCGGGAAGTGCCACGACTTCCACCGCCACCCCGGCCAGGAAGAGGTGATCTACGTGATCGAAGGCACGATCGAGCAGTGGCTCGAGCGGGAGCACAGCACCCTCTCGGCCGGCGACTCGGTCGTGATCCCGGCCTCCGCCGTCCACGCGACGTTCAACGACAGTGATACGGCAGCGAAGATCCTGGCGATCCTCTCGCCGTCGGTCGGCGACGACGGCTACGGCCTCGAGGACGTCTCGGCCGACGAGCCGTGGGCGTCGCTGCGCTGATGCTGGCGACGCGCGTTCACGACGGCGGCGAGCTGCGCCACGAAGCCGCGCCGGATCCTGTCGCCGGTCCCGGCGAAGTGATCGTCGAGCTGCGCACGGCGGCGCTGAACCGCCGCGACCTGCTCGTCTGCGGCGGCACGTACCCGTTCCCGCTCCCGCTCGTCCCCGGGTCCGACGGTGCGGGCGTCCGACGCGACACCGGCGAGGAGGTCGTGATCTATCCCTCGCTCGAATGGGGTGACCGTGAGGAGGCGTTCGGACCGGGTCACCAGATACTCGGTGGGCCGCGCGATGGGACCTACGCCGAGCTCGTGGCGGTGCCGGTGGCGAACGTCTTCCCGAAGCCCGCCCGGCTCACGTGGGAGGAAGCAGCGGCGCTGCCCCTGGCCGGGCTGACCGCGTATCGGGCGCTCTTCTCCCGCGGTGGCCTCCGGGCCGGCGAGACGGTGCTCGTGCTCGGCGCCGGCAGCGGCGTCTCGACGTTTGCCGTCCAGCTCGCGGCGCAGGCAGGAGCGCGCGTGCTCGTCTCCTCGTCGTCCGACGAGAAGATCGACCGCGCGCGCGGGCTCGGCGCGGAGGGCGGTGTCAACTACGCCTCGGCGGACTGGGTGGCCTGGGCGAAGGAGCGCGGAGGGGTCGATCTCGTCGTCGACTCGGTCGGCTCGACGTGGCCGCAGTCGCTCGATTGCCTCCGCCCCGGAGGCCGGGTCGTCGTCTTCGGGGCCACCGGCGGCACCGAGGCGACGCTGCAGGTACGACCGTTCTACTTCGGCCAGTGGTCGCTGCTCGGGACGATGATGGGCAGCCCGGCCGACTTCGCGGGGCTGCTCGACGCCCTCGAGCGCGGTATGTGGACGCCGGTGATCGATTCCGTCCGTCCTCTCGCCGAGGCTGCGGCGGCACTCGAGGAGCTCGAGTCGGGCGCGCATTTCGGGAAGCTTGTGCTCTCGTGCAGCTGAGCGTCACGGAGTGGGGAGATCCGACGGGGCAGCCCGTCGTCTGCCTGCACGGCGTCTCCGGCCACGGCCGGCGCTTTCGCCGGCTTGCCGAGGAACGCCTCCGGAAGTATCGAGTCATCGGCGTCGACTGCCGCGGCCATGGCCGCTCGGGGTGGGAGCCGCCGTGGAGCGTCGAGCAGCACGTCGCCGACCTCCTCGAGACGACGGACGCCCTCGGGATCTCCGAGGCGGCGTGGATCGGGCACAGCTTCGGCGGCAAGCTCGTCGCCGAGGTGGCGGCCCGTCAACCGGATCGCGTCGTGTGCGCTGTTCTCCTCGACCCGGCAATGCAGCTCGATGTCGCCGTTGCCGGTGAGCGGGCCGATCTGACACGGGCCGACATCTCGTTCGCGAGCGCGGACGAGGCGATCGAGGCGCGGCTCACGGACGGCTCCGTCTTCACGACACCACGCGAGACGCTCGAGGAGGAGGCGCGCGAGCATCTCGTCGAGTGCCCGGACGGCCGCTTCCGCTGGCAGTACGCGCCGGCGGCGGTCATCGTCGCCTGGAGCGAGATGGCATCGTCGACGCCGCCGTGGCCGAGGTGCCCGACCCTTGTCGTGTGCGGCGAGCGCTCGTGGATCCCGGTTTCGGTGCAGGGGAACGGCCACATCACGCGGGTCGACGTCCCGGGCGGACACAGCGTCCTCTGGGACGACTTCGACGCGACCGCGGACGCGATCGTGCAGTTTCTGGCCTGATGCCGGTGTTTCGGGCGTAGGGACGCCGGCGCGGGCGGGGCCGTTGTCACTGAAAGGCTCCGTGAGAGGACTTCGTGGCTCTGAGCCACAAAGTTGGCAGCGTGCTGAGCTCAGGGTTGCTCAACCGACGGATTCCGAGTCAACGATCTCGAGGGACAGTGCCGAGCATCGGCGCACGGGAAGGTCTGCGCTCCGAGGAGCGTGCGCTCCGAAGCCCAGACCCTCACACCGGTGTCAGGAGAGGCTACATTCGTCCCAGGATGCGATCGCGAGCCCGCAGACTGCTCGTGACTGGAGCCAGTGGGGCGGGGACGACCACGCTCGGCCGCGCTCTCGCGGACCGCTGGTCGGTGCCCCATGCGGACATCGATGACTACTTCTGGTTGCCAACGTCGCCCCCGTACACTCAGAAGCGACCCGAAGAAGCGCGACTGCGCCTGATGAGCGAACTCTTCCTCCCGCGCAGCGCCTGGGTGCTCTCGGGCTCTGCGGTGGGTTGGGGTGACCCGCTCCTCGAGACGTGTGACGCCGTCGTGTTTCTCACACTCGATGCGGAACTGCGTATGCGTCGTCTCAGAGAACGTGAGCTGGCGAGGTACGGCAAGGTCGACGACGTCGCCCATCGCGCCTTCTTCGAATGGGCGCGGGGCTACGACGATTCGACCTTCGCCGGCCGCAGCCTTGTGAAGCACGAACGCTGGTTGGCGGCGACATCGCAGCCAGTCCTGCGACTCGACGCAGCAGCACCGGTACCAGAGCTCGTGGAAGCGGTCAGTCTGTGGCTTTCCTGACCGCTTGCTCGGGTGGCTTCCCGATCCGCGAGGACGAGCAGCTCGACGAGGAGCTCGTCGCGAGTTGGATCAGGCAGGCGGCGGAGCTGCCCGGGTGGGTTCCGTAGCGTCGAGCGGTGCCGCCGGCGTCGCCGACCCGGCGGTGCCGAGGGCGTCCTCCGTGGTCGTCTCGACCAACCCGGCGACCGCCCGCGCCAGGTTGGCGTCGGACGTGACGAACGCGTCCGCCTGAAGTTGCGTCAGTGCGACGAACTCCGCGTCGTACGTCGTCGCGAAGCCCAGTTGATCCGCGACCTTCCACGCCGTCCGTTGCAGCGTTCTGTCGCCGAGGAAGCGAACCCTGAGCGAGTTGATCCGGGTCGCCCGCTCGATTCCCTCGGTGGCCGAGATCTCACCCCGGCGAGCGGCCTCGTACAACGCCGCCAGGGCCTGCGAGCGCACGAGCGTGGGTGCCAGTAGCGTGTGCCCGGGGGCGACCTCGACCTCGCCCGCCGCAATCCGCAGCAGCGTCTCGCAATCGACGACGAACCGGGTCATCCTGCCGATCCTATTCCCCGACGATCCGCGGTGTGGCACGCTGCAGGTCGAGTAGAATCGCGCTGTGGACGAAGCGCGCCTCGACGACACCGGCTCGGGCCTGGCGCCCGCCGGCGAGGGGTGGTTCGTCGTCAACGTGCGGGACACCGCATGGATGACGTCCGACGCGTTCGGCTCCGGCTGCGTCTTCGAGAGCCGCGAGAACTGGTTCCCGCAGGTCGGGATCAACATCAGCGTCCTGGAGCCGGGCCGCCCGAACTGCCTCTACCACTCCGAGTCGCTGCAGGAGGCGTTCCTCGTGCTCTCAGGTGAGTGCCGCCTGCTCGTCGACGGTGAGGAGCGGCTGCTCGGACCGTGGGACTTCTTCCACTGTCCGGCAGGGGTGGAGCACGTCTTCGTGGGTGCGGGCGACGGGCCGTGTGTCGTGCTCATGGTCGGGGCGCGATCCGAGGAAGAGAAGCTCCTGTACCCGGCTTCGGAGCTCGCCGCGCGGTACGGCGCAAGCGCGGAGGTCGAGACGCCGGATCCCGGAGTCGCCTATGCGGCGTTCGAGCGGCCGATACCCGGACGGCCCCTGTACTGGGATCAGCTCCCCTGGGCCTAGCGTCCCTCGCGTTTCGGCGCCCGGGCGTTACGATCGCGCCCACCCGAAGAGGTAGGGCACCATGTCCGAGTCCGTGCGTGCTGCCACCTTCGCACTGGACGGGGATGCGCCGACGCGCGGATGTCCGTTTGCGGTCCGGGGTTGCCGAGAGGGTGCGTCGCAGCGCGCGTCAGCCCCCGCCGGGCCGAGTGTCCTGTTGGATGAACCAGCCGTAGCCTCCATCGCGGGAGTCGCAGCGCAGCGATGCCGCTTCAGGCAATGCTCTGCTCGTGCCGATAGACATGCGGTGAACATCGCGCGTCCAGATCGCGCATTCTTCTTGATTGCGGCTGCGTGTGCCTCGGCGTACCTGGCGCTGCCGCACGACACCCTGTACTACGGCCGCTGGTACCAGCTCTTCCCGATAGCGGCAGTCGGCGCGACCCTCGTGGGCGTCTGGATCAACCGGCCGACGTCGAGGCTTCCCTGGTATCTCGTTGCGGGCAGTGGCCTCTGTGGCGTCGCTGCGGATGCGGTGTACGCCGTCGAGCTCGAGCAACGCGGTGACGTCACGTTCCCCTCGGTGGCGGACTTCCTGGCCCTCGGGTCTTACGTCGTGCTCGCGGCAGCGCTGCTCGTGATGATCCGCAAGCAGGCGCCGGGGCGCGACTGGCCGAGCCTCATCGACGCGGGGATCGTCACCGCAGGCGTCGCGATCGTCGGCTGGACGTTCCTGGTGCAGCCTCGGCTCCTCGACAAGTCGGGTGCGATCGAGACCGCAACTGCTCTGGCATTCCCGGTCATGGACGTGCTGCTCGTCTCGTTGGCAGCGCGAATGGTCTTGGGGCCAGGGCTACGGTCGCCTGCGTTCGCGATGGTCACGGCGGCGCTCGTCTTCCAACTCGTGGCCGACGTTCTCTATGGGTTCGGCTCCCTCCACAACTGGTACCGCGTGGGCGACCCGATCGACGTCCTGTTCGTGCTCGGCGCCGTGCTCTGGGGCACGGCCGCGCTGCATCCGTCCATGGTCGAGCTGACCGAGCCCAACCCGGATCCGGAGCAACGACTGAACGGGAAGAGGCTGGCCGTTCTTTCGGCCGCCACGCTCATGGCTCCCGCGATGCTCGCAGTCGCCGCGGTCAGAGCGGGAAGCAGCGAGTTGCTCGTCATCGTGGGGGCGGCGACGACGCTCTCGGCGCTCGTCATCGTCCGCCTCGCGGGGCTCGTCGCCCGCCACGACCGCTCCGAGCGGCGGGAGCAGGCTCTCGGCGCTGCGGCGGCTGCGCTCGTTGCCGCCTGGACTCGGGAGGACATCTGCAGGGTGGCGGTCGACTCCGCGCTCGAGGTCGCGGCGTCGGAAGACGCCACGGTCGGGCTGATGCTCGGAACCGAGGACGACTTCGAGGTCATGGCCGCTGCCGGGCCGCGCGCGGCGCGCATGCTCGAGCTCACCCCGAGCGAGCTCTCCGACGAGGCGGTCGTCGCCCTCGCAATCGCACGACAGCACGACGGCCCGAAGACGATACGCCTCGCGGCAGGGAAGCCCGAATGGACGATCGTGTGCCTCTCGACCCAGGATGAGCTCCTCGGTGGGCTCGTCTTCCGCACGCGAGAGAGGCTTTCGAAGCGTGCTCGGGAGGGAGTCGAGACGCTTGCCGCTCAGGTCGCGCTCGCTCTCGAAGGGGCAGCAGTCAGCGAGGACCTGCACGAGCGCCAGAGCTCCGAGCGATTCCGCTCGCTCGTGCAGAACTCGAGCGACGTCATCATCTTGCTCTCTCCCGACCTCACGATTCGATATCACACGCCATCGGTCGAGCGAGTTCTCGGCTACGGGGAAGGTGAGCTCGTCGGCATGAGGCTGAGCGACCTCCTCGAATCCCAGGACGCCGAACGCCTTCGCGGGTTCCTGACAGACGTGTGCGAGCTTCCCGGAGCGCCGCTGCCGCGGGATCTCCCCTTGCGGCGCAAGAACTCGTCGTTCTGTCAGCTCGAGAGCCTCTTCAACAACCTGCTCGACGACCCGAACGTCGCAGGCATCGTCGTGACCGCACGGGATGTCACAGAGCGGCGCGCGCTCGAAGAGCGGCTCGCACACCAGGCGTTCCACGACTCACTCACGGGGCTCGCGAACCGGTCGCTCTTCGCGAACCGGGTCGAGCACGCGCTTGGCCGCGGGCTTCGCCGGCAGAACCTGATCGCGGTGCTCTTCATCGATCTCGACGATTTCAAGACAGTCAACGACAGCCTCGGTCATGCGGCCGGGGACGAGCTCCTCGTCGCTGTCGCCACTCGAATCCAGGCCTGTATACGACCCGAGGACACCTGCGCGCGGCTCGGCGGCGACGAGTTCGCGGTACTGCTCGAGAGCATCTCCGGTCCGGACGGCGCGGTAGTGGTCGCCCGGAGAATCCTCGCCGCGATGGCCGAGCCGCTTTCGATCCTCGGCTCCGACGTCGCCGTCCAGGGGAGCGTAGGTATCACCCTCGGAACGGGTGACCAGACGACGAGCGAGATCCTACGAAGCGCCGATCTGGCGATGTATCGCGCCAAGGGTGAGGGCAAGGGACGATACGCGCTCTACGAGCCGTCGATGCACGAAGGCGTGTTCGAGCGCCTGGCGCTCAAGGCCGATCTCCAGCGTGCAGTCATCGACCAGGAGTTCGATGTCTACTATCAGCCCATTGTCTCCCTGCGGTCGGGCGCCGTCGCCGGCGTCGAGGCTCTGCTTCGGTGGCGGCACCCCGAGCGGGGTCTCCTGCTGCCGGGCGAGTTCATCGGCCTCGCGGAAGAGACCGGTCTTATCCTCCCGCTCGGACGGCTGGCCCTTCACCGAGCCTGTGCGCAGGTTGCGCATTGGCGCCGCGTCGGAGACGAGAGCCTCGGAGTGAGCGTGAACGTCTCCGCGAAGCAGCTCTCCAGTCGGCTTCTGCCGTCGGAGGTCAGCGCCGCGCTGAACGCTTCCTCGCTCGACCCCTTCGCGTTGACTCTCGAGATCACCGAGAGCGTGCTCCTCGACAACCAGGCGGTCATCGGCCGCCTCGAGGAGCTCAGGGCGCTCGGCGTTCGGATTGCGATCGACGACTTCGGAACAGGGTACTCGTCGCTCGACTACCTCCGCCGTTTCCCGGTGGACACGCTCAAGATCGCAAAGACGTTCGTCGACGAGCTCGGGTCAGGCTCCGAACAGGAGCGCCTGGTCGCGGCGATCGTCGGGCTCGGCTCGACTCTCGGCCTCGAAACCGTCGCCGAGGGGATCGAGAAGGTGTCCCAGAGAGATCGCCTGCTCGCGCTGAAGTGCCCGTTCGGCCAGGGCTACTTCTTCTCGGAGCCCGTGGTTGCAGAGGAGCTCTCCCGGCTCCTCCGGCGCACACGGGTCGCCTAGCCGTGCGGCCCGACGACCCGTACCGTTGACGCCGGGTGGTCGGCGAGCCGTGCCTTCGGCCGGATCGGGCGCGCGAACGTGCAGATCCGCGCCAACGCGCTGTCCGGCGACAGGTTGCAGTCGCAGCACTCGCAGTTGGGCCGGAGCTCCTGCAAAGCGTCAGGCGAGCGCCGCGCCCCTCCCCGCGAGCGGCAGGCCCGGCACGTCGTCGGTGCCGTGGATCACCTCGTCCGCCATTGCGATCTTCTCGTCGATCGCGGCCTGCCCGAGCATCACGATCCGCTGTGCCTGGGGCGAGCCGGCGCCATGCATCGCCTCGACCATCGTCGTCACGCTCGTCATGTTCTCGATGTAGCGGCCGAGCTTGATCCGCTCGTCCACGTCGTAGTCGGGGCTGGCGGTGTGGTACTTGCGGACGAGGTCGCCGATCTCCGGGTTCTCGAGGGCCTTCTCGTCCGGCATGGTGGCGAGGAAACCGCCGGCGAGGTCATGGCTGAGGCGGCCGATCTGGTAGACGTTGCGCGTGATGTTCTGCTTGACCGTGTTGGCCATCATGGGCTCGACCATGAACGAGCCGCAGGGCAGCGCGTAACCCATCGCGCTGGCGCCGATCGCCGACGCGTAGGTGGTCTCGTTCATGTGGATCATCTCGACGAGCTTGTCCTTGACGACGGCGTTGCGGTCGGTGCCGAGGACGCGGGTCATCTTCGCCGTGGCACCGATCAGCACGTCGGCGTTTCCGCCCTTGCAGCCGCCGTAGTTGGCACGGTGCCAGGTGGCGAAGTAGTTGACGAGCGTGCCGACGTGGCCGACCTCGCCGTTCAGGAAGATGCGCTCGTTGGGCACGAAGACGTCCTCGAAGACGACCATTGCCTCGCCCCCGACCACGCCGAAGCGGGGGTTGCCGATGTCGCAGCCGCCCTCGAGCTTGCGGCTGTCGTTCGACTGGCGGCCGAAGATGAAGAGCACGCCGTCCGCGTCGGCGGGCACCGCGCAGGCGATCGCGTAGTCCTCCTCGCCTGCGATCAGACCGGTGCCGGGGAGGACGAGGACCTCGTGCGAGTTGATTCCGCCGGTGTTGTGCAGCTTGGCGCCGCGGATCACGACCCCGTCCGGTCGGCGCTCGACGACGCGCACGAACGCATCGGGATCGGCCTGCTCGGAGGGACGCCTGCCGCGATGCCCCTTCGGGTCGGTCATGGCGCCGGCCAGCATCAGGTCCTCGCGCTGCACCAACTCCAGGTACGTCTTGAAGCGCCGGTGGTAGTCGGTGGCCTCCGCCTGGTCGACCTCGTACGAGATCGCGTAGGCGGCGTTCAGCGCGTCAAGGCCCACGCAGCGCTGGAAGCACGTGCCGGTGACCTGGCCCAGGAGGCGCAGCATCTGGATCTTCTTCACGAGGTCGTCCGCGCTCTGGAAGATGTGGGTGTAGCGGTGGATCCGCTCGCCCGTCAGGTGGCTCTCGGCCGTCATCACGTCGCGATGCTCCGGGCGGTGCGCCAGCTCATACGTCTTCGCCACCGTGTTGATGTGGGGCGCGATCAGCGGGCTGTCCACGATCGAGTCCACGCGCTCGCCGCCCACGTAGGCGCGAATCTGCAGGGCGCGGAGGCTCTCGACGTACTCTTCCGGCGTCTTGAGTGGCATCTGCCTCGTTCTCCTTCGTCGGCGGTTGACGTCTCCTCGGCCTATCTTGCCCGAGGTGTGAGGACGCAGGAGGAGTTCACCTGGGTGCAGCAGGCAGCAGGTGCCCAGGCCGCACGACCGTCCTCGGCCTAGCAGGCGCCGGGCACCGGGGAGCCGCCCGGGCCCTCGAGATGCTGGAGCACCGCTCCCTGTTCGAGCTGCAGGCAGTACGACGACGTGTCAGCCCGGACGAGGGTCAACGGCGGCTGGACGACGACGCCCGCGTACGAGCCGGTGGCGGTGTGCTGGGCGTCGAGGCTCGCCTGGGCGCCGGTGAACGAGGCCCGCAGCGTCGTCGAGATGAGGGAGGAGACCCCGTCCGTGACGTCGCTCGACGCGCCGCCGGTACCCGGAATGAGCATCCGCCAGCCACCGAAGGCGACCGCGGCGATCGTCAGGCCGAGCGTGAGGTAGAGCCGCGCCGACATTGCCGGTGTATCGGCATGGGCACGTGAAACCCTTAGGGTTCGGGCGTGGCCCCTTCCGTCACGGGGCGAACGCCCACTGATCCCAGTCGGCCACCGGCTCGTACCCGATCCGGGCGTAGATCGCGTTCGAGGTCGGGTTTGCGAGGTCGGTGAAGAGGAAGCAGAACGAGAGCCCGCTCTCGAGCCGCTCGGCGGTCAGCTCGGCCACGAGCGATGTCGCGTACCCGCGTCCGCGGTGCTCGGGCGGCGTGTAGACGGGGCCGACGCGGATGCCGGTCGGAGTGGGGGTGCCGTACGCCGCGAGCGAGACAGGGCCTCGGTCGTCCCACAGGAGCCAGGCGCCGTCGGGGTCGGCCTCGCGCCGCTGGTACGTCTCCTCGGCGTCCTCGACGTGCGGCGCCTCGCCGAGCGCCTCGTCGGCAAACGCCCGGAGCCAGCGGAGGATGATGGGGATGTCGTCGGGACGGGCCTTCCGCATCCGGCCCGGCGCGGCCGGAACAGCGAGCGCGGCTGCGGCCGCGTGGACGCGCTGGCGGATCACGATCCGCGCGTCGGCACCCGTCAACCTCGACCATGTCGCCGCGAACCGTGCGACGACGTCGTTCGGCCCAACCGCGCCCGGCAGGCCGGGGTGCATGTCGAGCACCGCCCCGGCGACCGGATCCACCGCGTCGAGCGACTCGAAGCGGCTCAGCACGACACCGTGGGGCGGCGTCCGCAGCAGGCAGCCGACAACGGTGCCGGCGTCCTCGGCGACCACGAAGGTGGGATCGAACCCGTAGAGGCGCGGCTCGACGCGGAGCCGTCCGAGCAGCCCGAGCACGAGGTTGTGCTCGGCTTCGTGGGCGGTGAGAAACGGGCCGGCCCGGGCCAGGAACGTGTCGGCGTCGTCGACCCGGATGGCTCTACGCATCAGAGCATCACTGTACATGATGCTATGATGCGACCATGCGCACAACGGTCGCGATCGATCCCGAGCTCCAGACCCGGGTGAAGGAGCTCGCCCGTGAGCGTGGCGTCTCGTTCCGCGAGGCGCTCAACGACGTGCTCCGGCGCGGCCTCGGATCCCAGCCCGGGCCACGGTCGTACGAGGTGCCCGCCCGTCCGCTCGGCCTGCGCCCGGGCATCGACCTCGACAAGGCGCTCTCGCTCGCCGCCGAGCTCGAGGACGACGAGATCGTCCGCAAGCTCGAGCTGCGCAAGTGAAGGTCTCGGACGTCAATCTGCTGCTCTACGCAGTCGACTCCTCGTCCCCCCGTCACCCGGCGGCCAGACAGTGGCTCGAGGCGCAGCTCTCGGGTGTCGAGACGTTCGCGTTCCCCGTTTCCGTGCTGCTCGCCTTCGTCCGGCTCTCAACGCAGGCACGCGTCTTCGCGAGCCCGTTCAGTCCCGATGAGGCATTCGACGTCGCCGAGGGATGGCTGGCTCAGCCGTGCACCACCACGATCGTCCCGGGTGACCGCCACCTCGCTCTCGTGCGCGAGCTCCTCGAACCCCTGGGAGCCGCCGGCAACCTCGTCTCCGACGCACACCTCGCCGCCCTCGCAATCGAGCACGGTGCGGAGTTGTGCTCCGCCGACACCGATTTCACCCGCTTTCCGCGGCTGCGGTGGTCGAACCCGCTCGCGGTCGCCTAGAGGCTCTCGTCGGCCATGAGCTGCTCGTACGCCGGCAGCGTGAGGAACTCGACGTAGTCGGGCCGGGTGGCGATGCTCTCGAAGATCGTGCGGGCCTCGTCGTAGCCGGAGCCGAGCTTGGCCATCTCCTCGTCGGTGATCCGGAGGACGTCGTCGGGGCTGAAGCGGCCGTGGTGCAGCCACTGCCAGATCTGGGAGCGGCTGATCTCCGCCGTCGCGGCGTCCTCCATCAGGTTGTTGATGGCGACGGCCCCCGAGCCCTGGAGCCAGGCGGCGAGGTACTGGATCCCGACCGAGACGTTGTTGCGGAGGCCCTCTTCGGTCGCCTCGCCGGGCGTCGCCGCGACGTTCAGGAGATCGGCGGCGGCGACGTTCACGTCGTCGCGCTGTCGGTCGATCTGGTTCGGCCTCTCGCCGAGCACGGCGTCGAAGGCCTCGTACGCGGTCGGCACGAGATCGGGATGCGCAACCCAGGTGCCGTCGAAGCCCTGAGACGCCTCGCGCTCCTTGTCCTCCCGCACCTTCTCGAGGGCGACGGCGTTCACCTCCGCATCGCGGCGTGAGGGGATGAACGCGGCCATGCCGCCCATGGCGAAGGCGTGGCGGCGATGGCAGGTCTTGACCAGCAGCTCGCAGTAGGAGCGCATGAACGGCACCGCCATCGTGACGGCGCCGCGATCGGGCAGCACCATCTCGGGCCGGAGGCCGAGCTTCTTGATCACGCTGAAGATGTAGTCCCAGCGGCCCGCGTTGAGGCCGGCCGAGTGGTCGCGTAGCTCGTAGAGGATCTCGTCCATCTCGAATGCGGCGAGGATGGTCTCGATCAGGACGGTCGCTTTGATCGTCCCGTGCGGCACGCCGAGCCACTCCTCCACCCAGGTGAAGACGTCGTTCCAGAGCCGTGCCTCGAGATGCGACTCGAGCTTCGGCAGGTAGAAGTAGCGCCCGTTACGGCCGTGGTTGCGGAGGAAATAGAGGCCGAAATCGAACAGCGAGGCCGACATCGGCGCGCCGTCGACCTCGTGATGACGCTCCTCGAGGTGCCAGCCACGCGGCCGTACGAACAGCACCGCCGGGCTGTCCGCGAGCGCGTACTGCTTGTCGCCGGTGTCGAGCGAGATCGTGCGGTCGAGCGCGTCCGTCAGGTTCCGCTGCCCGTCGATGCAGTTGAACCAGGTCGGCGAGTTCGAGTCCTCGAAGTCCGCCATGAACACGCGGGCACCCGAGTTCAGCGCATTGATCACCATCTTGCGGTCGACCGGGCCTGTGATCTCGACTCTGCGGTCGGCGATCTCGGCCGGGGTGGGGGCGACGCGCCAGTCTCCCGCGCGCACGTCGGTCGTCTCGGGCAGGAAATCCGGCAGCTCACCGGCGTGGAGGCGCTCGAGGCGCTCGGCCCGTCGGGCGAGCAGCTCGCTGCGCCGAGCGCCGAACTCCCGCTGCAGGTCGGCCAGGAAGGCCCGGGCCTCGTCGGTGAGGACGTCCGAGGTATCGATCATCGCGTGATCATCCCATTTCGGTCGAGAGGGTCGCGTCGAGTGCTGCGGCGACGCGGTCGGCGTGTGCTTCCGAGAAGACGAGCGGCGGGCGGATCTTGATCACGTTGAGGCGCGGCCCGGTTGCGCCGACGAGGACGCCGCGCCGGCGGAGGCCGTTCGCGACGGCCCTGCCGATGCCGGCCTGCCCGGGCGCGTCACAGTCGAGCTCGACGCCGACGAAGAGGCCCGGCCCGCGCACCTGCCTGATCACGGAGTGCGACGCCGCTACCTCCGCCAGGCGCCCGCAGAGGTAGGCGCCAACGCGCTCTGCCTGCTCGGCGAGCCGCTCGCGCTCGATCACGTCGAGCACTGCCGAGCCGACGGCGGCGGCGACCGGGGAGCCGGCGAAGGTCGAGAAGAAGTGCCAACGCTCGGCAAACTCCGCGGCGATGGCGTCGGTCGTGATCACGGCACCCATCGGGTGGCCGTTGCCCATCGGCTTACCGAGCGTGACGATGTCGGGTACGACGCCGTCCTGGGCAAAGCCCCAGAAGGGCTCGCCGACGCGCCCGAACCCTGCCTGCACCTCGTCGGCGACGCAGAGCGCCCCCGCTGCCCGGGCACGAGCGTACGCGGCCCGGAGGTAGCCGGGTGGAACGGCGAAGATGCCGTCGCTCGAGAAGACGTCGTCACAGATCAGGAATGCCGGGCGGTGACCTGCCTCACGCAGCCGGGCGAACGCGCCGTCGACCTCGCCCCCGACACGATCCGCGGCGTCACCGGCGCCGAGCGTGGCAGCACCGCCGATCCGCGCCACCCACGGTTCGAGCGCGGCGGGGCCGAGCTCCTCGGGTGACAGCGCAGCGGTCGCCGCCGTCGTGCCGTGGTAGGCGTGCTCCGTGATCACGGCGCCACGGTTTCCCGTGACGGCGCGCGCGATCTGGATCGCGACGTCGTTCGCCTCGCTCCCGGAGTTGACGAACATGACGACCGAGAGATCTCCGGGCAGCAGCTCGGCGAGCCGGTCGGCGTACGCCGCCACCTCGTCGACGAGGTAGCGGGTGTTCGTGGTCAACCTGCGCGCCTGCGAGGCGAGCGCCGCCGTGACGCGCGGGTGGGCGTGCCCGACGTGCGGCACGTTGTTGTAGGCGTCGAGCAGCCGGTTGCCCTCGACGTCGGTCAGCCAGACGCCGTCACCCGACTCGAGGCGAACCGGGTCGTCGTAGCTGAGCGAGAGCGCAGGGCCGAGGCGCGCGCGCCGGAGCTCGAGGCTCTGATCGAGGGACGGATGCGGCCACCGGAGCACCCCGCACGCCTCGGCGAGCGCGTCGGCGAGCCCTGCCGGATCGTGCGCGTCCAGCCGGGCGAGCGTGGCGAAGCAATCCTCGGCGTCCGCCAGGATGTAGTCGAGGTTGTCGGGGTGGAGCTCCGAGCGCCAGGCGGAGATCAGCAGGGACTGGGCCATCCGCGCGGCCGCCAGCTCGGGAACGAGCCGGATCTCGGCGGCAGTGAGCGGTCTGACCGCGTGGTAGCCGGTCAGCACGTCGACGAGGGGGTCGACGGGGTCGTCGCTGCCGAACGCCTGGTAGGCGGCCGCGATGGCGGGATCGATCACCGTCCGTGCGTGGACGAGGTCGCCGAAATCGACGATCCCGGCAACCCGGTCCGGGTCGTCGCGCTCGACGAGCAGGTTGCCGGGGTTGACGTCGCCGTGGATCGTCGAAAGCGGCACCAGCACGAGCGCGGGCGCGATGACCGCGTCAAAGCGGTCGAGCCACCGCTCGACCAGCCGGCGGCGATCGGCTGCGATGTGCGGAAGCCTCGGGCGCAGCTCCGCGAGCCGGGTGACGTCCCACAGGAGAGCGCGCCGGCCGAGCGGGTGCGAGAAGCCCGCGAGGGCCCGGTCGAGCCGCGCCACCGCGGCGCCGACGGCTCGGCGCGCGGTCGGAGACGGGGGGCCGGGCGGGATGGCAGCGCCGTGGATGAACGAGACGAGCTGCACCGCGTGATCGACACCGGCGATCGTGACGGCTCCCGTCGGCGTGCCCACGACCGTGCGGCGCGGATGCGCGATCGGCAAAGCGGCATCGGCCCGGAGCGCATGCTCCATTGCCAGAACCTGCATCTCGACGACGCCGGCCGCGTCGGCCGGGTTCCCGACCTTGAGCACGAACGAGCCGTCGTCGCCGTCGATCCGGAAGTTGCGATCGCGCTCACCGTCCAGAGGGGTCGCCTCGCCGTCGACGCCGAAGACCGAGCGGGCAACCTCGACCGCCAGCTCGGTGGAGACCTCAGGCGGACGCGCTTCGAGGACGTCGTGGCTCACGGCGCGCCAACGATACCCGGTTCGCGAAAGCGGCCCCCGCGGTCAGGCGGCGCTGACCGCGGTCTCGTGAGCCTCGGTCTCGAACTGCTCCTCCTCGGTCGAGCCGGTGAGGGCCAGTGTCGAGGCGGTGCCGCCGGTGATTGCCTGGAGCACCTGGTCGAAGTAGCCGGCTCCGACCTCGCGCTGGTGGCGCGTCGCGGTGTAGCCCTCGTCCTCGAGCTCGAACTCGCGCTCCTGCAGGCGCACGTAGGCGGGCATCGCCTCGGTGCCGTAGCCGCGCGCGAGCTCGAACATCGACAGGTTGACCGCGTGGAAGCCGGCGAGGGTGATGAACTGGAAGCGGTAGCCCATGGCGGCGAGATCGCGCTGGAACGAGGCGATCTGGGTATCGCTCAGGTGCTTGCGCCAGTTGAACGACGGCGAGCAGTTGTACGCGAGGAGCTGATCCGGGAACTGCTCGTGGATCGCCCCGGCGAACTGCTCGGCCTCCGCCATGTCCGGGGTCGAGGTCTCGCACCAGATCAGGTCGGAGTAGGGGGCGTAGGCCAGGCCGCGGGAGATCGCCGCGTCGATGCCGTCGCGCACCCGGAAGAAGCCCTCGGGCGTGCGCTCGCCGGTGCAGAACTCACGATCGGAGTCATCGATGTCGCTCGTCAGGAGCGAGGCGGAGAGGGCGTCGGTGCGTGCCACGACGAGCGTCGGTACGTCGGCCACGTCGGCCGCGAGCCGCGCCGCGACAAGCGTGCGCACGTGCTGGGTCGTCGGCACGAGCACCTTGCCGCCGAGGTGGCCGCACTTCTTCTCGGAGGAGAGCTGGTCCTCGAAGTGAACCGCGGCCGCCCCTGCCTCGATGAACGACTTCATCATCTCGTAGGCGTTCAGCGGGCCGCCGAAGCCGGCCTCGGCGTCGGCGACGATCGGGGCGAGCCAGTGGGTCGAGTCGTCGCCTTCCGAGTGCGCGATCTGGTCGGCGCGCAGGAGCGCGCTGTTGATCCTCTTCACGAGCGCCGGGGCGCTGTTTGCGGGGTAGAGGCTCTGGTCGGGATAGGTGTTGCCGGAGAGGTTCGCGTCGGCTGCGACCTGCCAGCCGGAGAGATAGATCGCTTTCAACCCCGCCTTCACCATCTGCACGGCCTGGCCGCCGGTCATCGCGCCGAGCGCGGGAACCCACTCCTCCTCGGCGAGCAGCCGGCGCAGCCGCTCGGCTCCGAGGCGGGCGAGGGTGTGCTCGATCGTGACGGAGCCACGCAGGCGCTCGACGTCGGTCGTGCTGTACGGACGCTCGATGGTGTCGATCGGGCTCATGTGCTCTCCTTTGGGATCCAAAATATCGGTTCTTGGATCCTACCTGAGGGTGAAATCGGACACAAGCGTGGCACAAGCACTCTTTTCGGATCCCAAACAGGTCCAGTCGAGGTGCATTTGAGGGTAGACTGCGAGCGCGATGAGCACGATCCTCTCCACCAAGGCCGACGACATCGCCCGCGTCCTCGAGGACGAGATCGTCGGTGGGGTGATCCCGCCCGGGACGGTGCTGCGACAGGAGCAGCTCTCAGAGCGATTCGAGGTCTCGCGCACGCCGGTGCGGGAGGCACTCCGCCGGCTCGCCGCCCTCGGCCTCGTCTCGTTCGAGCCGAATCGAGGCGTTCGCGTCCGCTCCGTCTCGCCCGCCGAGCTCCGTGAGGCTCACCTCGTCCGGGCCGAGCTCGAAGCGCTCGCGACCGAGGTCGCGACCCCTCGGATGACCCCCGCCGACCTGGACGACCTCGACGCGGCCGAGCAGCGGTTTTCCCTCCTGACGCTCGAGCTGCGCGAGCAGGCGCGGCACGGTTCGGCCAGTGAGTCGCCGCTCTTCGTCGAGTGGATGCAGGCCAACTACGCCTTCCACGACGTCATCTACGCCGTCGCCGCGATGCCGCTCGTGGAACGGCTCGCGAAGGGCGCCCGGCGCACGTTCATCGGTGACCGCGTCTGGAGCGCCCGCGCGGAGCTCGACGAGCTGTACGCGAAGAACGACCTCCAGCACCGCGCCATTCGCGAGGCGATCGCGGCCGGCAGTGCCGCCGGCGCCCGGCTGCTCGCCCGCGAGCACGTGCTCTCGTCGGGTCGCCTGATGGAGAGCGTGATCGAGTCTCTCGGCAGCGGCGGCCGCGACCCCGGGTGGGGCTCCTAGCCGAGCGCGACGTCCGCGAAGGTGCGCATGTCCGGCACCGTCAGATCCGGGGTGGCGGACGCCGGCGGGGTCGCACCCGAGCCGGGTCGGCCGTGGCGGCGATCGACCCAGACCGTCGTCAGGCCGAGCTCCTGAGCCGGGACGTGATCGTGGAAGAGGCTCTGGGCGGCATGGAGGATGCGGTTGCGGGGGACGTCGATCGCCTCGAACGCCAGCTCGAACGGCCCGTGGCTCGGCTTGTAGGACTGCGCTTCCTCGGCAGTGAGGATCCAGTCGAACGTGACGCCGAGACGACGGTTCGAGAGGGCGAAGAGATCGCGGTCGCAGTTCGTGATCACGCCGAGCCGGAACCGCTCGTGCAGCCGGCGCAGCGCGGGGGCGGTGTCGTGGAAGGCCGGCCAGACGCCGATCGCCTGCGCGAAGCCGCGAGCATCGTCGTCGGAGGGGCTGAAGCCGAGCTCGCCACACAGCCCGCGCAACGACTCAGCGAGGACCTCGCGGTAGGGCTGGTAGGCACCCGCCTCGAGTGCAGCCTCGTGGCGTGCGTAGCGCTCGAGGAGCTCGTCTTCGCCCAGGTCGATCCCCTGCGGGGCGAGCACGGGCTGAAGCGCGTTGAGGATGCCCTGCTCCCAGTCGATCAGTGTGCCGTAACAGTCGAATGTGACTGCGTCGAAGCGGCTGAAGTCGACCTCGGCCATGGGCCTTGGAACGTACCGCACACCGCTCGGCCGATGTCGCCGCCGCCATGCTGGGTCTACGCTTCGTGGATGACCACCTTACCTCGGTCAGGAGGCACTGACCGCTTCAGAGGGGCGTTTTGAGAAACGGGCCCGAAACCCCGCAGCACGTGTGCGCCTCGACTGGAACCGGGTTCACCGTCTTTGAACACGATGCCATCGAGCAGTCGATCGGCGCCCGTTTCGAGCGACAGGTCGAGGAGCACGCCGGTTGCCTCGCCGTACGGACGCACACGCACCGGCTCACGTACACCGACCTGAACGGCGAAGCGAACCGGATCGCCGCTGCGATCCTCGGCGCCCGCGGCGCAAGCCCGGAGCCGGTAGCGCTGCTGTTCGAACAGGGAGCTCCACTGATCGCGGCGATTCTCGCCGTCCTCAAGACGGGCAAGGCGTACGTGGCACTCGACCCCACGTTCCCGTCCACCCGACTCGTCTCGATGCTCGACGAAGCCGGCGCAGAGCTCCTGCTCGCCGATGAGGCGAGCCTGGCAACGGCGTTCGCGCTCGCGACCGGTGAACGGCAGCTGCTGCCCGTGGTCGGCGGGCCCGGCCCCGACCCGGGTAACCCCGTGGTCGACGTCAGCCCGGACACGGTCGCCTACATCTTCCAGACGTCGGGGTCGACGGGGCCGCCGAAGGGCGTCTACGACACGCACCGGAACGTGCTGCACAACGTTCTTCGCTACACGAATTCGCTGCGGATCGGCCCTGACGACCGGCTTACGCTCCTTCAGTCGTGCAGCTTCAGCGGCTCGGTCTCGAGTCTCTTCTGTGCACTCCTCAACGGTGCCGCGACGTTTCCATTCGACGTCCGAAGGGACGGCCCGCGGCGGCTGGCGGAGTGGTTGCGTGAGGAGCACATCACGATGTACCACTCCGTCCCCACGATCTTCCGCAGCTTCCTCTCGGGCGACGCCCGGTTCCCGGATGTGCGCTGCATCAGGCTCGAGGGCGATCGCAGCTCGCGCGTCGACGTCGACCTCTATCGGAGGCACTTCGAGCCGCGCTGCGTGCTCGTCAACGGCCTGGGCGCGACGGAGACCGGCATCGCGCGCCAGTTCTTCATCGACCACGAGACCGACGTCGACGACGGCGTGCTGCCCGTCGGCTACCCGGTTCGTGACGTCGACGTCTTCCTCCTCGACGAGGCGGGCGACGAGGTCGAGGTAGGGCACATCGGCGAGATCGCCGTTCGCAGCGCGTATCTCGCGCCCGGGTACTGGCGTCGTCAGGATCTCACAGAGGCTGCCTTTCACCCCGATCCCGGTGGAGGCCGACTGCGGGTCTACCGCACGGGGGATACGGGAAGGATGCGCGTCGACGGCTGCCTCGAGTATCTGGGGCGCATGGACTACGTGCTGAAGGTGCGGGGGAGTCGAATCGCGCCGGCCGAGATCGAATCGGCCCTCCTCGGCCTGCCCGAGGTGGAAGAGGCCGTGGCGACGACGGTCGAGGGCAATGGCGACGAGGTGCAACTCGTCGCGTACCTCGTCCTGGCTCCGGGGGCGGACGTCTCGCCGACCGTGCTTCGTCGACGGCTTGCCGGGACGCTTCCCGAGCACATGATTCCCTCGCGCTACATGCGGCTCGATGCACTTCCCCTCGATGCGAACGGCAAGCTCGACCGCCGCTCGCTGCCCCCGCCGACACTGCCGGAACGGCGTTGCAGCAACGGGAACGGCCCGCGTGGCCCGCTCGAAGAGCGCATCGCGCGTCTGTTCGAGGACGTGCTCGGCCTCGAGCGAATCGGTATCGACGAGAGCTTCTTCGACCTGGGCGGGGACTCGCTCGCTGCTGCCGAAATCTGCGCTCAGCTCGGCGTCGAGACGGGCCGAAACCTCCCCGCGGCAACGCTCCTTCGTGCTCCCACCGTCGAGGCGCTTGCCCGTCTCCTTGGCGGCGCCTACGAGCCCGCGCTCAGCCCCTCGCTCGTTCCCATCCAGAGCGGGGGCACCCGGCCGCCTCTCTTCCTCGTGAGCGACGGGATCGGCCCCGGCTACTACGCCGACCTCGCTCGGCACCTCGGCGACGATCAGCCCGTCTGGGGTCTTCAATTGTTGGCAGGCGTCGATTGGATCCCCGTCGTGGCGACCCGGTATCTGACCGAGATCCGTGCCGTCCAACCCTCGGGACCGTATCGACTCGGCGGCTGGTGCTTCTGCGGTGTCGTCGCCTTCGAGATGGCGCACCAGCTACTCGAGCTCGGCGAGGAAGTCGAGCTTCTCGCGCTCCTTGGGATCAGTGCGTACGACTTCCCGCAACTCGTGTCTCCGGCAGCATGGCGGCGCTACCGGCGCTCGCACGGGTTCGGCGCCCTGGTACACGACCACCTTGTTCGAGCGCGCGCGATGCGTGCCCGCGAAGCGATGCGATACATCCTGGTTGAGGGGCTGCGAGTCGCTCCGTATCTCCGCGGCCGGCTCGCGCCGCGGGTGGCCGTCCTCATCGGTCGCCTGCCGCACCTCCGTCCCGATGCCCGCGACGTGCCCGGCACGACCGCCGAGGCGTTCGC
Source organism: uncultured Thermoleophilia bacterium (assembly GCA_963823355.1). Taxonomy (GTDB): domain Bacteria; phylum Actinomycetota; class Thermoleophilia; order Gaiellales; family Gaiellaceae; genus Gaiella. The sequence goes on along the minus strand of CAWGLG010000008.1, from coordinate 148,235 downwards.
CCTCTACGCCCCGAAGCCCTTCCCGGGGCGTGTCACCCTCTTTCTGGCCGAGGACGAGACAGCGACGTACTCGTGCGATCCGTCTGCAGACTGGCGCGGACTGGCCCTCGCGGACGTTCGCGTACACGTGGTGCCGGGCGATCACGACGCGATACTGGCGGAGCCTCGGGTGAGGGAGCTGGCGCGGCTGCTCACCGAATCGCTGGCACCGGCGCGCTGATCCACCTCAGGCCCAGAACGCCTCGAACGCGGCCGGGTCGCTCGGCAGTGCGAGCACTTCCTGGACGAGCCCTTCCCCGATCCGGAACAACAGCAACTGGTCGAGCTCGAGATGCCGGCCCTGGCGCTCACCGCTCGCCCGGTACAGCGCGGCCGCTCGGTCGTCGGATGCGAGAACGTCGATGAGTGACGACGCGTACGTGCCGTCGGTCTCCTTCGGAAGCCGACCGAGAAAGGCGAAGATCTCCTCGCGGCCGCGGAACGTTCCGGCCATTGTGCCGCTTCCCGGCACAATCCAGGTCGCGTCGTCGGCGAAGGCGTCGCGAAGCGCGAATCCGCGCTTCTGCGCGAACGCGTCGAAGATGCGGCGGACGAGGGCCTCGTTCTCAGCGCGCGCCACGGCTCGCCTCCCAGCGGTCGATCAGCCCTTCGACGTGCCTGCGCTGCGCATCCCCGAAGTCGTAGACCCTGAGCAATCGCCGGGCCTCGGCCGGATCGTCGTTTGCGACCGCAGCCTCGAGGTGCTCACGCTCCGGCGTCGGCTGACGCAATTGCCGACGTAACCAGCGGAGGAGGCTCACCGTCTCCTGGTCGACCGGCTGCGCCATCCGGACTAGGCTACCGAGGTGGACACGCTGCTCGCGATCGCCAGCCGTCGCGACGAGCGCCGCACGCTGCCCGAGCCTCTGGCGCCCGAGCTCGCGCTCCGGTTGCTCGACGCGGGGCGACTCTCGGGTTCGTCTCGGAACTCCCAGCCCTGGACGTTCGTCGTCCCGTCCGGGCGATCACGGGTCGAGGAGCTCGCCGGTGCAGTCTTCGTGCCGGAGAACGTCCTCAGCGCAGGGCTCGTCGTCGCGATCCTCGTCCGCGGCAAGGGCCCGGTGCTGTTCGATGCCGGCCGCGCCGCGCAGAGCATGCTCCTCGCCGCCTGGGCCGAGGGGATCGCCTCGTGCCCGAACGGGATCTCGGACGCCGAGCTCGCCCACCGGGTGCTCGGCGCGGCCGACGACGAGACGCCGGTGATCGTGCTCTCGTTCGGGAACCCGGAGCAGACGCGTGACGTCGCCCGCCACACGGCTGCAGAGTGGAGCGCCCGGGCGAACCGCAGGCCGATCGAGGAGGTCGTACGATGGCTTCCGTGACGAGGATGAAGGGGGGCCTCGACCTCGGAGGCACGAAGATCCAGGCGGTCGTGACGGACGGCGAGTCCACCGTGCTCGGGGCAGCGCGGCGTGAGACGCCACGGAAGGGCGGCCCCGAGGCCGTCGTCCTCGAGGTCGCCGAGACCCTGCGCGAAGCCCTCGACGATGCCGGCGTCGAGCCGATGGGGCTCGCCGGGATCGGCGTCGGCGCGCCCGGATCCATCGATGTCGAGACGGGCACCGTCCTCAAGGTCGCGAACATCGACGGTTGGGATGCCCCGTTCCCGCTCGGGCCGGCGCTCGCGGACGAGCTGGGACGGCCGGTCAGGATCGGCAACGACGTCAACGTCGCGGTCGAGGCAGAGCGCCGGTTCGGTGCGGGGCGCGGCTACGAGTCGTTCCTCGGCGTCTTCTGGGGCACCGGGGTCGGCGGCGGAATCGTGATGGACGGCAGGCATCTCGCCGGGCGCGGGTCGGCCGGCGAGATCGGCCATGTCTGCTCGAAGCCCGGAGGGCGTCGCTGCAACTGCGGGCTCGACGGGTGCGTCGAGGCGTACGCCGGCCGGGGTGCGCTCGAGGAGCGGGCGCGCGAGCTTGCGAAGGAGCGTCCCACGATCCTGTTCGACCTGATGCAGAAACGCGGTCGCGACCGGCTCACGAGCGGCGTCTGGCTCCGGGCGCTGCAGGCGGGGGACAAGGTCGCCGAGGACCTCATCGTGCGAGCCGTCCAGGCGCTCGGGGTGGGCATCGGCACCGCCGTCACCCTGCTCGACGTCGAGGCGGTCGTGATCGGCGGCGGTCTCGGCGAGCGTCTCGGTCCCGACTGGCTGGCTCGGATCGAGGCCGCTTCGAACGAGCACACCTTCTTCGGAGAGACCCCGGTGTACAAGCTCGCCGAGCTCGGCGACCTCGGCGGCGCGATCGGCGCGAGCCTGCTCGAGTGAGCGTCACGATCGTTACGGGCGCCGGTCGGGGGATCGGCACAGCTGTCGCGCGGCGTCTCTACGCCGACGGCTGGGCGCTCGTCCTGGGTGACATCGACGCCGACCGCGTCTCGCTGCTCGCCGCAGAGCTGGGGCGCGCGGCGTGGCCGGCGGTGATCGACGTGCGCGATCCCGCTGCGTGGGGGCACGCAGTCGCTCTCGCGCAGTCGGCCGGAGACCTCGCGGCCCTCGTCAACTGCGCGGCCCGAACCGACGTTCGTGACCTGTTCGAGATCGCCCCTGAGGAATGGGACGACGTGTTCGCCACGAACCTTCGCGGGCCGTTCCTCGGCATCCAGGCTGTCGGCCCGCTGCTCCGCGAACGGGGCGGTGGCCGGATCGTCAATATCGCGTCCGACTCTGCGTTCCGCGGACGTGGTGTCACCGGAGCCCATTACGCCTGCTCGAAGGCGGGGCTGCTCGCTCTCACCCGCCGCGCTGCCGCCGCGCTCGCGCCCGCCGGTGTGACGGTGAACGCGGTCGCTCCGGGCACCATCGACGGCGAAACGGTCCGCGAGCTCGCCGGAGACAGAGTCGACGAGCTCGCGGCCGAGATCCCGGCAGGCCGTCTCGGCCGGCCCGAGGAGATCGCCGCGCTCGTCTCCTGGCTTCTCTCGGACGAGGCCGCCTACGTCAACGGAGCTACCCTGCTCGCCGACGGCGGCGCCAGCCTCTAGCTCTCGAGCAGCGGGCTCGGCGCGTGCTTGTAGCGCATCCGCTCGACCACGACAGCGGTCACCACGATCGCCGTGACGATGCCGAACAGCGCCACAGCGGGTAGCGGGCGAAGCACGACGACTGCGACGAGTGTCAGGACGGCCGCGACGGCACGCTCGCGGCCGATCGTGCGCACGATGCGGTAGCGCGCGAGCAGGAACCCTGCGAGAAAGAAGACCACGCCGAACCCGAGCGCAGCCCGTCCGGGCCGTGAGAGCGGGTCTTCCGGATGAGCGACCATCTTCTTCGCGGCGACCGCGAAATAGACGATCCCGAGCACGATCGGATAGTGGAAGATCGTGAACACGTCACGGGCAAGCGGCCCCCGCCGGCTCGGTGTCGCCTTCTCGAGCGCGCGCTCGACCGCACCCGAGACAAACCCGAAGTACGCCCACCAGAGCCCCGCGACGCCGGCGAACGCGATCGTGACCGAGAGGGCGAACATCGCGTCTCGCGGCACTTCGGCGGAGCTCACCCCGATGGCGACGATCGACTCACCGAGCGCGATGATCACGATCAGCGCGTACCGCTCCGCGAAGTGCGCGGGGGAGACGCGCCAGTCGTTTTCGTTCCCTGCCCGGAGCACGCCGGCCAGGTCGACGGAGATCGACGCGACCCAGAGCGCGCTGCGGAGCGGCAGGCTGTCGACGAAACCACCGGCGACGACGAGCGCAGGCGCGAGGAGGAAGAAGGGCGCTAGCCGGAGCAGCGCCGCGAGCTGGGCGGGGCGGTCCTTGAGCCCCCACGCATACAGCGCGAGGTTGAGTACCCGGATGAACGCGTACGCGCAGGCGAACCACAGGCCCTCGTCGCCGTAGGCGTGCGGAACGGCGAGCGCGACGAAGAACGCGCCGGCCATCCCCGCGAGAAAGAGCAGCTTCGTCACCTGGCTCTCGATGTCGACGGCGTTCGTCATCCAGGTGAAGCCGGACCAGGCCCACCAGACGAGCGCCAGCACGAGCGCCGACCGGGCGAAGCCGGCCGGGCTCGTGTCGGTGAGCAGCAGCGAGGTGACCTGCGTGATCGCGAAGACGAAGACGAGGTCGAAGAAGAGCTCGAGGTAGCTCGTGCGCCGCTCTTCCTCGGCGCCGCTCGGCTCGTCGGCGACCGCCGTGCTCAACGCGCCTCGAACCGGTAGACGAACGGCCCCGTGCCCTGCCGGTAGGCGATCCCGATCACGAGCCGGGCGAATGCCTCGAGATCGGCCGCCTGGGCGTGACCTCCGGCGTCGACAGGGTCGAAGCCGGCGTCGCGGATCAGCCCCGCGACGGACTCCTTCGCGGCCGGGTCGTCGCCGGCGAAGACGAGCGTCGGCGGAGTCGCAGGCGGGTCGGCGAAGAACTGCGCGAAGACCGTGTTGAACGCCTTGACGGTGTGGGCGCCGCCCGCCAGCGCCGCGATCTCGGCGCCGTCGGGCCCTCCCGAGAGGTTGTTCGTCGCGTCGATCAGCACCTTGCCGTCGAGCGGGCCCGCTGCGGCGAGGACGTCTGCGGCGGCCGTGGCGGGCACGGCGAGCAGGAGCACGTCGGCGCTTGCGGCAGTTTCCGCGACCGTCTCGCGGGTCGAGATGACGACAGTGTGGCCCGCGTTCCGCCAGCTCCGCGCAAGGGCGCCGCCGACACGACCGCCACCGAGGATTCCGATCTGCATGAGGTCTCTCTTTCTACTGGTTGGGGAGGACGAGCGCGTTGCGGCGGCCCGTGGCGACATCCATCAGACGCCGAGCGCCTCGACCACGAGTCGGGCAGCCGCTGCCCCCGAGTACTGCTGCTGGCCCGTGATGAGGTTCCCGTCGCGGACGGCGAAGGGCTTGAACATGGAGTTGACGACGAAGTTCGTGTTGTCGAGCTTGCGTGCCTCGTCCTCGATCCAGAACGGTTGGATCTTCTGGCCGACGAACTCGTCCGCGAACTTCTCCTCCGAGGTCGCGAATCCCGTCCAGGTTCGCCCGTCGACCACGAGCTTGCCGGTCGACGTCCTTGCCTTGAGCAGGACGCACGTCGCGTGGCAGACGACGGCCGTCGGCTTGCCCGCCTCGTAGAACGCCGCCACGAGGGCGTGGACCTCCTCGTTGTCGACGAACGTGACCATCGGCGCCTGCCCGCCGACGAGGAAGACGCCGTCGAAGTCGTCGACCGCGATGTCGGCGAGCTTCGCCGTGTCCTCGATCAGCCCCGCGTGAGCCGGGCTCTTCTTGAACCCGAGGCTGATCAGGTCATGGGCGGAGTAGCCCGATTCGTCCTCGGGATCGCTGAAGCCGTCGGGGACGAGCGCGCCGCCCTCCGGGCTTGCGATCGTCACCTTGTAACCACGTTCGGCGAACTCCCAGTAGGGATGCGTCAGCTCGGCCCACCAGAAGCCGACGGGCCAGCCGGTCGACGGCGAGATCGAGGGGTTGGAGGCAACGATCAATATGTGCTTTGGGCTCTCGGGGTAAAGGATGTCAACGGCTCCGGACACGGGGCAGTCCTTTCTCGTTCGATGGAGATTTCGTCCAATATACAATACGATACGGGATCGTATCAATAATCGTGTTACGCTTCGTTCATGCTCGGGCGCCCACGTGATCCGGAGATCGACGAACGCGTGATGGAGGTCGCACGCCGCCACCTGGCGCAGAACGGGTACGACGGCATGTCGCTCACCGCGATCGCCGAAGAGGCCGGTACTACGCGCCAGGCGCTCTACCGCCGCTGGCCCACGAAGGCCGATCTTGCGACGGCCGCCGTTGCCGCGATGTCGCGAACCGCCGAGCGTCATCCGAGTGATGACCCGTACGCCGATCTCGTGCTCGAGCTCGATGCCTTCCGGCGCGGCATCAGCCGGCCGGACGGGGTTTCGATGGTCGGGACGATGCTGCTGCGCTCCACCGATCCCGAGCTCGTCGACTACTACCGTGAACGCATCGTGGCGCCCCGTCGCGCCCGGTTGCGCGAGATCCTCGAGCGAGCGAAGGGCCAGGGGCTGCTCGCCCCCGATGCCGACCTCGATGCAGCCCTGGGGATGTTTACGGGGAGCTGGTACGCACGTTCGCTCGAAGGTGTTCGGCCCCTGCCCCGCTGGGCGGAGCGGACTGCGGCAATCATCTGGCGCGGCCTGGGTGGCTCGACGCCCGCGGGCGGACCCGGTCAGGGCGCTACGACGGCAAGGAGCGGCGCAGGAACGAGAGGAGGTTGTCGCAGCTGACCGCACCGATGTCCGCCCCGCTCCACCCGCGGGCGCTCAGCGCGGCAAGGAGCGCCGGGTAGTCCTCCGGTCCCTTGAGGCCCTCGATCCCGGCCCCTGCCTCGAGCCCCTCCGGCATGAGGCCGTCCGCCGGCTCGGGCATCGGCGGCAGGACCTCGCTGAGCCGCGTCGTGAAGTCGCTGCCCAGGCAGACGCTGTCGAGCCCGACGATGTCGACCGCGTGCTCGAGGTGGTCGACAACGCGATCGAGGGTGCGCTGCTCGTGGTCGATCGCGATGGGGTGGAGCATGAGCCCGAAGAGCCCGCCGGCGTCACCGAGGGCACCGAGCTGGTCGTCGGTCAGGTTGCGCGGGTGGTCGTTGACCGCCCGGCAGCCCGCGTGGGAGCAGATCACCGGGGCGCCGTCGATCCTGGCGACAATCTCGGCGAAGGACCGGGTCGAGGTGTGGGCGAGGTCGAGAATCACCCCGAGCTCGACGAGCTCGTCGACCAGCGCACGGCCGAGGCGCGAGAGGCCGCCGTCCTCGACGGCGCCGTCGGCGAACGGGTTGCGGCGGTTCCAGCTCAGCCCGGCCATGCGCATCCCGAGCTCCCAGAAGGTCTCGGCGGGCCAGAGCTCGTAGCCGAACTGCTCAACGCCTTCGAGCGACAGCATCAGCCCGATCCGCCCGCCACGCTCGACGGCGTCGAGGTCGGCGGCAGAGCGGACCTGCAGCAGGCGGTCGGGATTCTCGCGGACGGCCCTCAGGAGGCACGTTGCCTGGCCGAGCGCCTCTCGCAGCGTGCCTTCGGGCTGGCGCTCGAGCTCGACGAAGACCGGGCAGACCTGGAGGCCGACCCCGCCGGCCTCGAGCAGCGGCAGCCACGTCCGCGCGAAGGACCCTCTCTCGCCGAAGCGGAGCTCGCGGTAGCCGAGCTCGAGCAGCAGGTCGAGGTGGGCGTCCGCGATCACGGGGGGAGTCTAGGAGGTGTGAGGAGGCGACAGGCTTCAGCCTGTCGCCCGGGTCGGTGTCTTGGGCACGCACCGGATCTTGACATTCGCTTCCCAACGGCCTAGTTTGTCCGACGGCCATACAAAACCCACCGCCGGGTTGACCGAGTCGACGCTGATATCCCCCGTTTCACGAGCACGCGCATGAGCTTCGAGCGCGCCTCTCACGCGGCCTCTCGTGCCGATCAGACGACCGTGCGCAGGGCGAACCTCGGCGTCGTCCTCCAGCAGATCGCAGGCGGCGAGCCTCGCTCTCGCGCCCGAGTCGCTGCCGAGACGGGCCTGACGCGCGGCACGGTCTCGAGCCTCGTTGGCGAGCTGATCGAGCTCGACCTGCTCCGTGAGACGGGCGAGGATGCTCGTCCTGGACAGGTCGGTCGGCCGGCGCAGACCCTGGAGCTGGGCGACCGGGTCGTCGCGATTGGGCTCGAGGTCAACGTCGACTACCTCGCCGTCTGCGTCGATGACCTGACGGGCACCGTGCGGTACGAGCGGCGCATCCACACCGACAACCGGCGCTCGAAGCCAGCCCCCGTGCTGACGCGGCTGATGCGGATGGCCGACGAGGCCCTGGAGGAGGTCGCCGCCGCCGATCTGATCACCGCCGGTGTCGCCGTTGCGCTCCCCGGTCTCGTCGAAGCCGAGACGGGCACTCTCCTACGCGCTCCGAACCTCGGGTGGTTTGAGATCCCGGTCGCCGCTCAGATCGGAGAGCGGCTCTCCGGCATCGCGGTTCGTGCCGACAACGAGGCCAATCTCGCCGCGCTCGCCGAGCACTGGCAGGGCGTCGCGCGGGACGTCGAGAACTTCATCTGCGTCTTCGGCGAGGTCGGAGTCGGCGGCGGCATCTTCGTCGAAGGCGAGCTCTTCCGCGGCGCCCACGGCTTCGGCGGCGAGTTTGGCCACCTCACGGTTGACCCCGAGGGCCCCCGGTGCAAGTGCGGCTCCACCGGCTGTCTCGAGACCTTCATCGGCCAGGAGGCGATCGCGGAGCGGGCGGGTATCACCGTCAGCGCGGGACGTCGCGCGCGCAACCTCACACAGGAGCTCGTGCGCCGGGCAGAAAACAACGATCCGGCCGTCCTCCGGAGTCTTTCCGAAGCAGGCCGCTACCTGGGGATCGGGCTCGCGTCGGCCGTGAACCTGTTCGACGTCGACTTGGTCGTGCTCGGCGGCTGCTTCGGCCCACTCGCGCCGTGGCTCACGGACGACGTGAGCGCGGTGCTCGGCGAGCGCGTGCTCTCCTCCGCCTGGTCGGAGTGCGAGGTCCGCGCCTCGGAGTTCGGCGAGGGCGCTGCAGTCCGCGGGGCCGCGGCGCTGACGCTCACGTCCGTGCTGGCCGAGCCTTGGCTCGTCGCGGAGCGGGCCGGCTTGCCGCGGGAGAGGGTTTCCTAACCATGAGGGTCCGGCAACGTCCTAGGGTCTGCTGGCTGTGCAGCCATCTTCTCGGGTTGCTAGGGGTCCGAGCCGGAACGGAAGAAAAAGGAGGTGTCCACCGCGCCCGAACAGCTCGTGCATCGTTCTTCGGCGAATGGCATTGAACGCAGGCCCGTACGCCTGTAGTCTTGCCACGCCGCTCATCAAGGCACACCACCAGGAGGAGAACCAATCGTGAAGAAGTTTCTGATTCTGTCCGTCGTCGCACTCGCCGCGGTCAGCGTGGCAGCGACGGCGGCGCTCGCAAGTTCGAGCAAGAGCTCGGCCGACGTCAAGGCCTGCGTCCTGCTCCCCGACACCAAGTCGTCCGTCCGGTGGGAGACGCAGGATCGCCCGACGTTCGTCGCCGCGTTCAAGAAGGCGGGCATCGCCGCCACCGTCGTGAACGCCGAGGGTGACGCCCAGAAGCAGGTCTCGCAGGCAGACCAGTGCCTCGCCAACGGCGCGAAGGTCGTCCTCGTGACGAGCCTCGACGCGGGCTCGGGCTGCAAGATCATCTCGAACGCGCAGTCGCGCGGAGCGAAGGTCATCGACTACGACCGCCTCAACACCGGCTGCAAGGGCGCGAACTACTACGTCTCGTTCGAGAACGTCACGGTCGGCAAGTTCATGGGTGCCGGCGTTCTCAAGGCGATGAAGTCGAAGGGCCTGCTCGGTTCCGGCAAGAAGCCCGTCATCGCCTACCTCAACGGCGGCCCGACGGACAACAACTCGAAGCTCTTCAAGCAGGGCTACGCGGGTGTCCTCGATCCGCTGATCAAGAGCGGCAAGGCGGCCAAGGGCCCGGATCAGGGCGTGCCGCAGTGGGACAACCAGAAGGCGCGGACGATCTTCGAGCAGATGCTCGTGAAGACGGGCAACAAGATCGACGCGGTCGCCGCGGCGAACGACGGTCTCGCCAACGCGGTCGTGACCGCTCTCAAGGCCAAGAAGCTGAAGCCGCTCCCGCTGTCGGGTCAGGACGCGACGGCGCAGGGCGCGCAGAACATCATCTCCGGCTGGCAGTCCGGCACGGTGTACAAGCCCGCCAAGGTCGAGGCGAACGGTGCGGCCGCGGTTGCGATCGCGATCCTCGGTGGCGGTAAGCCGAAGACCAACGGCACGACGAACAACGGCAAGCGCAACGTGCCGTCGTTCCTCGCGACGCCGATCTGGATCACGAAGGCGAACATCAACCGGCTCTACACCGACGGACAGCTCAAGAGGTCCGAGGTGTGCATCGGCTCGTACAAGAAGTACTGCTAGCACCAGGCAACCCGGGTGGGGGAGTCGCGCGAGCGGCTCCCCCACCTGCTGACACCGGGAGGGCACGCGTGACCGAGACGATGGCTTCAGCCGCCTCCACCGGCACCGCGACACCGATGCTCGAGGCGCGGGGCATCTTCAAGAGCTTCGGTTCGGTCCAGGCCCTGACCGACGTCGACTTCGAGGTGCGGGCGGGCGAGGTGATGGCGCTCGTCGGCGACAACGGCGCCGGCAAGTCGACGCTGATCAAGTGCATTGCGGGCATCTACTCGATCGACGAGGGCGACGTCTACTTCGAGGGCAAGAAGGTCTCGATCTCGGGGCCGAAGGATGCGGCCAAGCTGGGCATCGAGGTCGTGTACCAGGATCTCGCGCTCTGCGACAACCTGGACGTCGTCCAGAACATGTACCTGGGCCGCGAGGCGAGGGACATCATCTGGCGCCTCAGGGAGTCGATCATGGAGGCGAAGACGTCGCAGACGCTGAAGTCGCTCTCCGTCACCACGATTCGCTCGATCAGGCAGCCCGTCGCGAGCCTCTCGGGCGGGCAGCGCCAGTCGGTCGCGATCGGCCGCGCGGTGATGTGGAACTCGCGCCTCGTGATCCTGGACGAGCCGACCGCCGCGCTGGGCGTCGCCCAGACCCGGCAAGTCCTCGACCTCGTCAAGCGGCTCGCCGAGCAGGGTCTTGCGGTCGTCCTCATCTCGCACAACCTGCACGACATCTTCGAGGCGGCGGACCGAATCACGGTGCTCCGCCTCGGTCGCAACGCGGCGGTGTTCGAGCGTCGGGACGTGACCCAGCAGGAGGTCGTGCACGCCATCACCGCCGGCGTTCCGACCAAGGTCGCGGGCATCAGTCAGACCGACGACCGGGAGGAGCAGGAATGAGCAGCGCCGAAGACACTGCTGACATGCCGGCCGAGGCCGACGGGGCGCTGGAGGGGAACAGCCTGGCCGACCACACCCGCCGTCGCTGGGAGTCGATCAAGGCCGGCGACGTCGGCACGCTGCCCGTGATCATCGGCCTGATCCTGATCGTTTCGTTCTTCTACTCGCAGAACAGCAACTACCTCACCGCGGGCAACTTCACGAACCTGATGGTGCAGATGGCCGGCGTGACGACCATCGCGATCGGCGTCGTGTTCGTGCTGCTCCTCGGGGAGATCGACCTGTCGATCGGCTACGTCTCCGGTATCGCCGGAGTCGTCGTGGCGAAGCTGCAGTACCCCGACGGGGACTGGCAGACCTCCGGGCTCGTCGCGATCATCGTCGCGATCGTCGTCACGGCGCTGATCGGGCTCTTCCAGGGCAGCTTCGTCGCCATCATCGGCGTGCCGTCGTTCGTCGTGACGCTCGCGGGGCTCCTCTTCTGGCAGGGGGTGATCCTCTACTCGATCGGCGACACGGGCGTGATCACGATCGACAACGAGTTCGTGAACAACGTCTCGAACTACTTCTTCTCGGACACGGCGGGCTACGTGATCGCGACGATCGCAAGCGTCTTGTTCATCCTCTCGACGCTCGCGGGGGTCGTCAGCAGAAGACGCCACGACATCGTGACGGACAACCTCGTCCTCGTCACGGCCAAGCTCGTCGGCTTCGTCGCGATCGCCTTCGGTGCGATCTACTGGGCAAACCAGGAACGGGGCTTCCCCGTTGCGTTCCTCATCGTCATCATCCTGCTCGTCTTCTGGACGTGGGTCGCGGAGCGGACGACGTTCGGCCGGCACGTCTACGCGGTCGGTGGGAACGCCGAGGCGGCCAGGCGCGCCGGCATCAACGTCCGGGGCATCCGCATGAAGGTCTTCATGATCTCGGGCGCGATGGCCGGCATGGGCGGCGTCATCTTCGCCTCGCGCCTCAGCTCCGTCGACCTCAACGCGGGCGGCGGCACGATCCTGCTCGACGCCATCGCGGCCGCGGTCATCGGCGGCACGAGCCTGTTCGGTGGCCGCGGCCGCGTGATCAGCGCGCTCATGGGCTCGCTCGTCATCGCGACGGTCGCGAACGGCATCGACCTGCTCGGCTACAGCTCGGCGATCAAGTTCATGGTCACCGGGGCGATCCTGCTCGCCGCAGTGACGCTCGACACGATCTCCAAGCGCCGGCTGGAGCGCGCGGGCCGATAAGAGCTGTGTGGGGGTGAGGCTTTCGCCTCACCCCCACACGATTCCCTACCGGTAGGTGACGGTCTCTCCCTACCGGTAGGTGACGGTCTCGCGCCGCCCGCTCTCGGCCGAGCGGACGATCGCGTCGCACACCTCGGCCGCGCGGTAGCCGTCCTCGAACGTCGCGCCGTAGGGCGCCACGTCCGTGTCGTTCGCGATCGCGCCGAGCAGGTGGTGGATCTCGTGCACAAACGTCTCGCCCCAGCCGATGATGTGCCCCGGCGGCCACCAGAACTCCCAGAACGGATGATCGGCCTCCGAGACGAGCACTGTCGTGAAGCCGCGGGCCCGGTCGCTGTCGGCCCGGAAGACCTGGAGCTCGTTGAGCTTCTCCATGTCGAACGCGAGCGACCCCTTGGAGCCGTTGATCTCCCACTGGAAGGCGTTGCGGCGGCCGAGCGCGAACCGGGTCGCCTCGATCGTCCCGACGGCGCCGTTCTCGAACCCGACGGCCGCCTCGATCGCGTCGTCGACCTCGCGCCCCGGGAGGAACGTTCGCACAAGAGCGGATACGCTGGAGATGTCCCCGACGAGGAAGCGCGCCAGGTCGATCACGTGGGCGCCGAGGTCGCCGAGCGCGCCCGACCCGGCCGCGGCCGCGTCGAACCGCCACGTGTCGAGCGACGGGTCGTCGCCCCAGTCCTGCAGGTAGCGGCCTCGGAAGTGGCGGATCTCGCCGAGCTCGCCCGCCTCGATCATCTCGCGCGCGAGACGGACGGCGGGGACGAAGCGGTAGTTGAAGGCACAGAGGTGCTTGACGCCCGTTGCCGCAACTCGTTGCCAGATGTCGTAGCTCTCGTCGGCGTCGCGGCCGAGCGGCTTCTCGCAGAGGACGTGCTTGCCGGCCTCTGCTGCCGCGATCGTCGGCTCGGCATGGAGCGAGTTCGGGCCGCCGTTGTCGAACAGCCCGATCGCCGGGTCGCCGACGATGTCGCGCCAGTCGGTCGTCCACCGCTCGTACCCGTACCGCTGTGCCGCACCCGCCACTGCTGCCTCGTCACGCCCTGCGATCGCCACCAGCTTCGGCATCAACGGTGGCGGCCAGGTCATGTACTGGATCTTGCGAAACGCGTTCGAGTGCGCCTTGCCCATGAAGGCATACCCGAGCATCCCGATCCCGATCTCCGGGATCTCGCCGACCGACTCCACCTTCGGCTTTGCGCCGATTCCCGTTTGTTCCTCGCTCACGTCTTTGCTCCTCCCGCTGAGTACGCCGTGTCCGGTCTGTCCGTTAGGCGGGGCGCCAAAGCCGTGTGACACGATGTTCTGTCACACGGCGGCGGCGCAACGCCCCATGTAATTGGGCGGGGCGCCAAAGCCGTGTGACACGATGTTCTGTCACACGGCGGCGGCGCAACGCCCCATGTAATTGGGAGATACTACGAGTCGTCCCACGACCGCGAGGAGAACCCGCAGATGAAGACGTCACTCGGTATCTGGGCCCTTGGCCCCATGATCACGCGGTTCGTGCCGATGGGTTACCAGCCCGAGCACACGAACGAGTCCACGGCCTTCAAGGTGCGCCGGGCGGTCGAGGGCCTCGGCGACCTCATGGACGACTACGAGTTCCACTATCCGGGCGAGCTGAACCACGACAACCTCGACGAGGTGCGCGAGGCGCTCGACGGGCACGGGATCGCGGCGGTCTGCACCGGGCTCCACACGGATTCGCGATTCGGGCGCGGCGGGCTGACGTCGACGGACGCGGCCACGCGGGCGGAGGCGCGCCGGCTGACGCGCGAGACTGCCGACCTTGCCGGTGCCGTGGGCGCGAACATGATCTGCTGGCCGGGGATCGAGGGCTACAACTACCCGTTCCAGACCTCGTACGCGGAGGCGTGGGAGTGGTTCATGGAGGGCATCGCGGAGGCGGCGGAGACGTGCGCGAAGCATGGCGTGAAGCTGTTCCTCGAGCACAAGAACTCCGAGCCGGCGATGAAGATCTTCATGCGCAACATCGGCATGACGCTGCACGTGATCCACACGCTGCGCGCGCAGGGGATCACCAACGTCCAGGTCAACATGGACTGGCAGCACCTGATCATGAACGGCGAGAACCTGGGCGAGTACGTGGCGCTGCTCGCCGCAGAAGGGCTGCTCGGCCACCAGCACGCGAACTCGGGCTGGGGCACCTTCGACGACGACAACATGGTCGGCGCGACCGCCTTCATGGAGACGCTCGAGCTCGCGGTCGAGCTCCGGCGGGCGAACTACGGCGCGAACGGTGAGCGGCTCGGCTTCGACCTCTACCCGTACACCGAGGACGCCGTCGCGGCCGTGAAGCGCTCGGTGCTGCAGTGGAACTTCATCGACTCGGTGGCGGCGAAGATCGATGACGCAGCATTGCGTGAGGCCCAGAGCACCAAGGACGCCGTCCGTGCCTACGAGATCGTCTACGCCGCACTCGGTGAGTAGCGCCTTCGAGGAGCTGACGGAGCTGACCGGGCGACTGGTCGCGATCGAGTCGACGAATCCCGATCTCGTGCCCGACGGGGTGGGGGAGGCGGAGATCGCGGTGTTCGTCGCCGCCTGGCTCACGGAAGCGGGGCTCGAGGTCGATCTCTACGAGGCCGCTCCGGGCCGTCCCAACGTGGTCGCCGTCGCGCGCGGGACGGGCGGCGGCCGCTCCCTGCTCCTGAACGCGCACATGGACACGGTCGGGGTCGCGGGGGTGGAAAGCCCGTTCACGCCTGTCGTGCGCCACGGCCGCCTGCACGGGCGGGGGGCGGGCGACATGAAGGGATCGCTCGCGGCGAGCATGCTCGTGGGCGCCGCCGCCGTGCGTGAGGGCTTCCGGGGTGACGTGATCGTGGCGGCTGTCGCCGACGAGGAGCTCGGCAGCCTCGGCACCGAGGCGCTCGTGCGCCGCTCGACCGCCGACGCAGCGATCGTCACCGAGCCGACCGAGGAGATCGTCGCGGTCGCCCACAAGGGCTTCGTCGCGTTCGAGGTCGAGACGGTGGGGCGCGCGGCTCACGGCTCGCGCCCCGACCTCGGGATCGACGCGATCGCGGCCATGGGCCCCGTGCTCTCCGGGATCGCGGCGCTCGACGGGCGGCTGCGCGCGGGCGCGGGTCACCCGCTGCTCGGGACGGGCTCGGTGCACGCCTCGGTGATCGAGGGCGGGCAGGAGTACTCGAGCTACCCGGCCGGCTGTCTGCTCAAAGGAGAGCGGCGGACGATTCCCGGCGAGACGGTCGACCTCGTGCTGTCCGAGTTGGAAGAGATCGCCGCCGGCACGGGGGCGACCGTGCGCGTCCCCTTCCACCGCGGCCCCTTCGAGACCGCTGCCGACGCGCCGGTCGTCGTGGCCCTGCACCGGCACCTCGGCCACGACTCCGTCGGCGGCGTGGCGTTCTGGGCCGACTCGGCGCTGCTCGCGCAGGCCGGGATCCCGACCGTCGTCTTCGGGCCGGTCGTGGGAGGCATTCACAGCGTGGACGAATGGGTCGACCTCGCCTCTCTCGAGCGCTGCCGCGACGCCTACCTCTCGGTCGCGAGGGAGCTCTGCGCGTGAGCCGGCTCCGGGTCGTTCACGTCGGAGTGGGGCTCTGGGGCCGCAGCTGGGCCGAGTTGATCGCGGGCGCTCCCGGCTACCGCCTCGTCGGTGTCGCCGACGCCGGTGCGGTGGGCCGAGCGTGGGCCGAGCAGGATCTAGAAGTGCCCGCGTTCCGCGATCTCGGCCGCGCGCTCCGGGACACGGAGCCGGACGTGGTCGTGCTCGCGTCGCCACCGTCGACGCACAGGCCGCTCGCCGAGCTCGCGCTTACGGAGGGCTGCCACGTGATCGTGGAGAAGCCACTCGCGCTCACCTTCGGTGACGCAACTGCAATCGTGGCCGCGGCGGCCGCGGTGGGGCGCCACGTGATCGTGTCGCAGAACTACCGCTTCCGGCGGCAGTCGCGGGCGCTTCGCGATCTGCTGCGGGCCGACGCTCTCGGCCCGCTGCTCGGCATCCGCATCTCGTGCCGGCGCGACCTGCGCGACGCCTGGGTCTCCCGCCGCGACTGGCGCGGCCGGATGTCCCACCCGTACCTGCTCGACATGGCGATTCACCACGTGGACATGCTCCGCATGATCACGGGCACCGAGGTCGCCGAGGTCGACGCGCGGAGCTGGGGTGCGCCGGACGGGCCGTTCAAACACGATCCCACGGTGGAGGCGTTGCTCACGCTCGACGACGGCACGCCCGTCTCCTACGAGGGAACCTGGGCGGAGCCCCTCGTGCAGACGTCGTGGAACGGCGACTGGGAGCTCGTCGGCTCCCGGGGCCGCGCGACGTGGTCGGGCGGCGTCGGCGACGCAATGCGCGGAACGGTGCGATTCGGGAAGCACGGCGAGCCTGCCCCGCGAGTTCGGCTGCCGGCGTTGCGGGCGCTGGACAGGCTCGGGGTGCTGGCGGAGCTGCGGCGGGCTCTGGCGGGCGGCGAGGAGCCCGAGTGCTCCGCCGCCGACAACCTGCGCAGCCTGGGTGCGATCCTGGTGCTCGCCCGCTCGACTGAGGAGCGCAGGCCGGTTCGTCTCGAGGAGGTACTCGCAGCATGAAGATCGGTCTCTTCCTGGCGCTGTACGCCGACCGGACGCTCGAGGAGGCGCTCGACGCTGCCGCGGCGGCCGGCTGCGCGACCGTCGAGATCATGTCGGCCCCCTGGAGCTCTCACTGCCGGCCCGCCGAGCTCCTCGCCGAGGCGACGGAGCGAGACCGTCTCCTCGCGCTCGTGACCGATCGCGGGCTCGAGATCTCGGCGCTCTCGTGCCACGGAAACCCGCTGCATCCGAACCGCGAGACCGCGGCGACGCCGATCGTGCCTATCGGGAGACGGTGCGAGCTCGCGGCCGCGCTCGGAGTGGCCACGGTGATCACGTTCTCCGGCTGCCCGGGCGAGTCGGAGCACTCCCTGCGGCCGAGCTGGGTCACCTGTTCCTGGCCCGACGACTACCCGGAGACGCTCGCCTGGCAGTGGGACGAGCGCGTGCTTCCCTACTGGGGTGAGGCCGGCGAGTACGCCCGCGCACACGGGATCCAGGTGGCGATCGAGCCGCACCCAGGGTTCGTTGTCTACAACACGGCGTCGATGCTGCGGCTGCGTGAGGCTGCCGGCGTCGCCGTCGGCGTGAACTTCGACCCCTCGCACCTGTTCTGGCAGGGGATGGATCCCCTTGCGTGCGTTCGCGCGCTCGGTGACGCGATCTTCCACGTGCACGCCAAGGACACGGGCTTCCAGCAGGAGCAGCTGGCCCTGAACGGTGTGCTGGAACCGATCGGCGGCGACCGCCCCTCCGAGCGAAGCTGGATCTTCCGCTCCGTCGGTGCGGGCCATCCTCTCGCGTTCTGGCGGGAGCTCGTCGATGAGCTGCACGGGGCCGGCTACGACGGCGCGCTCTCGATCGAGCACGAGGACCCCATGCTCTCGCGGGAGGACGGGCTCGCCTTCGCCGTCGCGACACTGCGCGAGGCGCTCGCCCGGTGAAGCGGCTACGTGCCCGTCAGGGCCTCGGCCAGCTTCGCCTTCGCGTGGGCGGTCACGGGCTCGCCGTGCGACACGAGCACCCGTTTCACCGGCAGATCGAGGGCAGGCTTCAGCGCCGCACGCAGCCGGGCGTGGTCGACCCCGGCCGGGAGCCACGACTCCGGGCACAGCCGCAGGCCGCCACGGTCGGCGCCGAGGATGACGTCGCCGGGCACGAGGGCCTGGTGCTGCGGGATCCAGTAGACGACCTCGGTTCCACGACCGCTCTCGAGGGCCTCGACGCCACCCGGCAACGGGTCACCCGGCCGGAAGGTCTCCGGTGCGATTCCCGTGCGGCGCTCGTTGGCGGCCCGGGCACGGCTCGGCACGTGCAGGCGCCCGCCGTAGCGGCGAACGATCTCACCGGCACTGCGGGCATGCCAGAAGACCGTGATGTAGACGTGCACGGGTGCGTTCGCGTGCTTCACATCGCGGTCGAGCGCCGCCCAGAACCGCGCAGCCTGGGGCGGCTGCTCCGGCACGAGCGGATCGATCAGGACGATCGCATCGGCCGCCTCGTAGTAGACGCAACCGACCTCATCGCGCCACTCCGCGTAGTGCGTGCTCCAGCGCCAGAGCCCCTCCGCGACCCGAACGACCTCCATGGCAGCTGACCCTAGCGAAGTGCTCGTCGGGCTCGACGTCGGCACGACCGGCGTCAAGGCGATCGCGGTCGCGCCGGACGGACGCGTGCTGGGCGTGGCCGAACAGGGGTATCCGCTCTCGACGCCGCGCACCGGCTGGTCGGAGCAGGATCCCGAGGACTGGTGGCGCGCAACGCGGGGGGCGCTCGCCGAGCTGCGGGCCCGGATCGGAGCGGGGAGCGAGATCGCCGGGATCGGGCTCTCCGGTCAGATGCACGGCCTCGTCGCCCTGGACGCCTCCGACCGCGTCGTGCGGCCCGCGATCCTCTGGAACGACCAGCGCACCGGAGCCGAGTGCGCCGAGATCGAGGAGCGGGTCGGGCTCGGGCGGCTGATCGCCCTTACCGGCAACCGGGCGCTGACGGGCTTCACGGCGCCGAAGCTCCTCTGGCTGCGCCGCCACGAGCCCGACGCGTACGGTCGCATCGCCCGCATCATGCTGCCGAAGGACTACGTGCGGCTACGCCTGACGGGCGCATGGGCGATCGATGTCGCCGACGCATCCGGCACGCTTCTGCTCGACGTCGCCCGCCGCAGCTGGTCGAAGGAGGTGCTCGACACGCTCGAGATTCCGGCCGCCTGGCTGCCGCCCGTGCTCGAGTCGCCGGAGATCTCCGGCCTCACGATCGCTTGTGACGAATTGCCACGAGGAATCCCGGTGGCGGCCGGGGCGGGCGATTGCGCCGCCGCAGCGGTCGGGGTGGGCATCGACCGTCCGGGCCCGCTGTCGATCGTACTGGGTACGTCAGGCGTCGTCTTCGCGGCGCTGCCCGGGTTCGCGTCCGATCCCCAGGCGCGCGTGCACGCGTTCTGCCACGCGGTGCCCGGCCAGTGGCACGCGATGGGCGTGATGCTCTCTGCTGCCGGGTCGCTGCAGTGGCTGCGCGACCGGCTCGCGCCGGAGGCGTCGTTCGCCGACCTCGTCACCGAGGCGGAGGCGTGGCCCCCGGGCGTCGACGGCCTCCTGTTCGCGCCCTACCTTGCCGGCGAGCGCACGCCGCATGCCGACCCCTCGGCCCGGGCCGCCTTCACGGGGCTCGAGCTGCGCCACGACCGTGGGGCACTGGTGCGCGCCGTGCTCGAGGGCGTCTCCTTCGGCCTGCGCGACTCGCTCGAGCTCGTTCGCGGGCTCGGGGGCCCTGTCGACCGGGCACGTGCCTCGGGCGGCGGCGCGCGAGGGTTGTGGCTGCAGATCGTCGCCTCCGCGCTCGGCCTGCCGATCGAGCTCACCGCGGTGGAGGAGGGCTCGGCGTACGGCGCCGCGCTCCTCGGCGGCGTGGCGGGTGGCGTCTTCGCGGACGTTCCCGACGCCGTCGGCCGCTGCGTGCGCGTGCGCACCACGGTGGATCCCGACCCCGCCTGGCAGGCGGTCTACGACGACACCTATGCGCGCTTCCGCGCGCTGTATCCCGCACTCGACACCGTGAAGGAGCGAACACCATGACGACTCTCGAAGGAAAGGTGGCAATCGTCACCGGGGCGAGCCGCGGCATCGGCGCCGCCGTGGCCCGGATGCTCGCCGACCAGGGCGTCAAGCTCGGGCTGGCATCGCGCTCCGGCGACGACCTCGGCATCTCCGGCGCCGTCGCGCGAGCGACGGACGTCCGCGACCGCGCGCAGGTGAGCGCGCTGGTCGACGAAACCGTCGCCCGGCACGGCGGCCTCGACATCGTCGTCGCAAACGCCGGTGTCGGCGCCTACGGACCGTTCGTCGAGCTCGATCCGATGCTCAGCGACGAGATGATGGACGTCAACGCAAACGGCGTCATCATCACGGCGGCCGCGACGGTTCCGCACCTGATCGCGCGGGGCGGGGGCGATTTCGTCTCGGTGGCGTCCGAGGCAGGACGCCGTGGATTGCCGTTCGAGGCCGTCTATTGCGCCTCCAAGTTCGCGCAGGTCGGCTTCACCCGGGCGCTCGACCACGAGCTTCGGCCGCAGGGGATCCGCTGCACGAGCGTGTGCCCCGGTGGCGTCGCGACCGACTTCGCGATGGAGGAGGGGCGCGGCCGGACACCCGAGATGCCGGAGCTTGAGGGAATGATGTCCGCGGACGACGTGGCCGAGGCAGTGCTGTTCGTGCTCACGCGTCCCCGTGGCCACCGGATCCTCGAGGTGGCGTTCAGGCCCATGACCGAGACGAGCTGGGGGTAGACGATGGCAGTGAAGTGGGGAATCCTCTCGACGGCGGACATCAATCGCAAGCTGCTCGCGGGCGCAGCAGAGTCGGACGACGTCGACGTGATTGCCGTCGGCAGCCGCGAGCTCTCGCGCGGGCCGAGGAGTACGCCCGGACGTGGGGTATCGAGCGGGCCTACGGGACCTACGACGAGCTGCTCGCGGACCCGGACGTCGAGGCGGTCTACATCCCGTTGCCGAACACGATGCACAGCGAGTGGTCGATCCGGGCGCTCGAGGCCGGGAAGCACGTGCTCTGCGAGAAGCCCTTCAGCCGGCACGTCCCCGACGTCGAGCGGGCCTTCGACGCCGCGGAGGCAACGGGGCTGCATCTGTCGGAGGCCTTCATGTACCGCCACCACCCGCAGACGGCCCGCCTGGCCGAGCTCGTGGCGTCGGGTGCGATCGGCGACCTGCGCGTGATCCGGTCGGCGTTCAGCTACTCGCTCTACGACGCCGACAACATCCGGCTGCGCACGGACGTCGAGGGCGGCGCGCTGATGGACGTCGGCTGTTACTGCGTCAGCGGTGCCCGGCTGCTCGGAGGTGAGCCGGACTCCGTCCACGGGGCGGCGTACATCGGCTCGAGCGGAACCGACTGGGTGTTCACGGGGCTGCTGCGGTTTCCCGGCGACGTCACCGCGCTGTTCGACTGCGGCACGTCGCTCCCGAACCGCGACGAGCTGGAGGCGATCGGAACCGAGGGCTCGCTCTTCCTCGACGACCCGTGGCACTGCCAGGTTCCGGTGATCGAGCTGCGAAAGGGCGATACGGTCGAGCGGATCGAGATCGAGGCGGCGAACCCCTACCGGCTCGAGCTCGAGGATCTGAACGCCGCGATCCGCGGTGAGCGTCCGCCGCTCCTCGGGCGTGCGGACGCCCTCGGGCAGGTGCGCACGATCGACGCGCTGTTCCGGTCGGCGGCCGGGGCCGGCGTCGTGGAGCTGTGAGGCTGGGCAAACCGATCGGCGGCTACGCTCGTATGACACCGGTGTAACCACCCGAGAACCGAGGAGAGCAATGAAGAAGATCGCCTTCGCAGCCGCGCTCGTCACCGCGCTCGTTGCCGCGCTGCCGGCCCTGGCCGCAACCCCGACCTACAAGGGCACCGTCGGCCCGGGATTCACGATCTCGATGGCGACGAAGCCGACCAAGGCCGGAAAGGTCAAGCTCGTGATCGCCGACAAGGCGAGTAGCCACAACTTCCACCTCACGGGGCCGGGAGTGAACGTGAAGACGAGCGTCGATGGGGTCGGGACGAAGACGTTCATCGTGACCCTGAAGAAAGGCACCTACAAGTTCGTGTGCGACCCGCACGCAAGCTCGATGAAGGGCTCGTTCAGGGTCAAGTAGGTGATGCCGCAGCGCAGGCGCCGGGGCGGGTGCGAGCCTCGTCCCGGCTCCCGCCCGGCTCAGCCGGAGCCGAGCGGCAGGGCTTCGATCCCGCCGTCGACGATCCGCCAGGCGGCGAGCTCGTCGGTGCGCAGCGTGTAGATCAGATACGGCTGCCCGGCCCAGAGCCCGATGTTCTGCACGTCGGTTCGCGACGGCCGCGGAGGCGACGAGACGTGCGAGTGGAATACCGCCTGCACGACGTCGCGGTCGTTGAGGTCGGCCCAGGTGACCGGGTCGATCTCGAGCTCGAAGTGGTAGGGCGACGGGGAGGCGTTACGACCCGGCACGTACTCGACGGCCGTGTCGTCCTCGAAGAGGACGAGACCACAGGCCTCGTTCGGCAGCTCGGCGTTCGCGTGCGCGACGAGCGCCGCGCGAACGGCGGCAGGCACTACCACCGGGCCGCTACCACCAGATCGTGCGTTCCATGGACTCGGCGAGATCCTCGTCGGAGGCCTCCCAGAAGTCCGCGGAGATGTACTTCCAGCCGGCGTCGGTCAGGATCGTGACGATCACGCCCTCCTCCATCTCCTCGGCGATCTTGCGCGCGACGTGGATCGCGGCACCGCACGAGACGCCGGCGAAGATCCCTTCCAGGTCGAGGAGCGCCCTGACCGCGTGCACGGACTCCTCGTTCGAGACCAACATCTTACGGTCGAGCTTCGTCACGTCGAGAATCGGGGGCACGTAGCCGTCGTCGAGTGAGCGCAACCCCATCACGGAGTCACCGGGGAGCGGCTCGGCCGCAGCGATGACGATGTCGGGGAACGACTCGCGCAGCCGCTCGCCGGCGCCCATCAGCGTGCCTCCGGTGCCGAGCCCCGCGACGAGTACATCGACCCGGTCGAGCGCCTCCGCGATCTCGGCTCCGGTGCCCTCGTAGTGGGCGCGCGGGTTGGCGGGGTTCGCGTACTGGAACGGCATGAAGTACCTCGAGTCGCGCTCTGCGAGCTCGAGAGCGAGCCGGACGGCGCCGTTAGAGCCCTCCGCACCGGGTGACAGCACGATCTCGGCGCCGAAGAGCCGCAGCATGCGCATGCGCTCCTCCGTCGCGTTCTCCGGCATCACGCACGTCAGCGGGTAGCCCTTCAACTTCGCGACCATCGCCAGCGAGTGCCCGGTGTTGCCGGACGTCGGCTCGAGGAGATGCCGGCCCGGAGTCAACTCACCGGCGGCCTCGGCCGCCTCGATCATCGACTTCGCCACGCGGTCCTTGATCGAGCCGGTGGGGTTCTGGCCCTCGAGCTTGCCGTAGATCTTGACGGACGGCTTCGGGGAGATCCTCGACAGCTCGACGAGCGGCGTGTTGCCGACGAGGTCGAGCAGCGAGCGGACGACGGGCAGCGACCTTGGCGGCGTCGACCCACCGGCCATCGCGGGCAGCAGGATCACCGTCTGGCCCTGCACGACGGCGGTTTCGAGGCCGTCAAGCGTGCGGACGTCCTCGCCGCCGAGGTAGACGTTCACGAACGTGGCGATCTCGCCGTCGTTGAAGATCTGCGTCCCCAGCGCTGGATGACGTGCGACCAGGTCCTCGAGCACCGCGCGCACGGTGTCGCCGTCGGCCTCGACCTGGCGCTCGCCGCCGACCTCGGCGCGCAAGGTTGGTGGGATGCGCACCGTCGTCATACGTGAACCGGGCCCTGACAGAACTCGACGTAGTCGACGTAGTCCGTGATCGTCGGGGAATCACCGCACACCGGGCAGCCCGGATCCTTCTTCACCGATACCTCGTCGAAGGTCGTGTGGAGGGCGTCGAACAGGAGTAGGCGGCCGGTCAGCGTCCGGCCGGCGTCGACGATGAGCTTGAGCGCCTCGCTCGCCTGGAGCGAGCCGATGATGCCCGGCAGGACGCCGAGCACGCCACCCTCCGCGCAGCTCGGTGCGAGCTCCGGCGGCGGCGGCGTGGGGTAGAGGCAGCGATAGCACGGGCCGGCGTGCGGGTCGAAGACCGTCACCTGGCCTTCGAAGCGGTAGATCGAGCCGTGCACGACGGGGACGTCGTGCCAGATCGAGGCGTCGTTCACGAGGTAGCGCGTGGGGAAGTTGTCCGCGCCGTCCACGATCACGTCCCAGCCGTCCGCAAAGATGCGCTCGACGTTCTCGGAGGTGAGCCGCTCCTGGTAGGCAAGGACGTTGACGTCGGGGTTGAGGCCCTCGATCGTGCGCTTCGCCGACAGCACCTTCGGCTCACCGAGCGTGTTCATCGAGTGCACGATCTGGCGCTGGAGGTTGGAGTCGTCGACGGTGTCGGCATCGACGATGCCGAGCGTTCCCACGCCTGCCGCGGCGAGATAGAGCGACGCCGGCGAGCCGAGGCCACCGGCTCCGATCAGGAGCACCCGGGCATCGAGGAGCTTCTGCTGCCCAATCTCGCCGACTTCGGGAATCAGGATGTGGCGGGAGTAGCGGGCGCGCTGCTCGGGGCTGAGGGTGCGCGGTGTCTGGAAGTCGTAGCCGTTGCGCTTCCAGTCGGTGAAACCGCCGGCCATCGAGACGACGTTGTCGTAGCCGAGCTCGGTGAGCGTCTTGGCCGCGAAGGCGGAGCGCACACCGACGGCGCAGTACACGACGATCTCGCGCGCCCTATCGGGAACGAGCGTCTCGACGCGCGACTCGAGATTGCTGCGGGGGATGTGCACCGCGCCCGGCAGGTGGCCCTCCTGCCATTCGTCCTGCTCGCGGACGTCGAGGAGCAGCGGCCGGTCGGCGTCGTCGAGGCGCCCGAGAACGTCCGACGAGGACACCTCGTCGATCTCTGCCTTGACCTGTGCCAGAAGCTCTCTGTACGTCGCCATTACTTTCCGGAGTATAGCGTCCTGCTCTCAGTGGCCGACGTCTCCGGGAAACGGGGTCATTCGCACGCTCTCGGGCCGACTGACGAATGGCACTCCGACCGACATGATCCGATCTGATCGGCGCTCGCGGCTACCGTTCACTCGTGAGCGCCCGCACCCGAACGATCCTCGTCGTCGCCGCGCTGGCCCTTGTCGTCGGAGCTGGAGTCGCAGGCATCACAGCCGCGATGAGCAGCGACCCGGTCGGCATCGCGGCCGAAGCGCCGAAGGTGCGCGCCGGAGCTCCGCCGCTCTCGCTCGACCTCGGCGTCCGGGTCGACCGCGAGGCAGTCGACCTGCGCGAGGGGCAGCGCCTGTACGAGGCCGGTAAGCGCGCTGCTGCCGAAAAGCTCTTCGCCCGGCACGACTCGCTCGAGGCGAGGATCGGCGAGACCTTCAGCCGCTGGCCTGACGGAACGGTCGCGCGGCTGACCCAGCTGTCCGGGCTGCATCCGAAGAGCGCCGCCGTGCAGCTGAACCTCGGCATCGCCCAGTTCTGGGCGGGGGAGGCGGGATCCAAGGAGGCGTGGCAGGCGGCCGCCGACCTCGAGCCGGATACCGCCTACGCGGTCACCGCGGGCAACCTGCTCCACCCCGACTTCGCCCGCAACCTGCCGGCATTCGTCCCCGCGGCGCAGGCGCCGGCCGGGGTTCGCCGGCTCGCGCCGCCCGCCCAGCTCGCGGCCCTCGAGCGCCGTGCCCGCCGCGGTACCACCGCCGACCGCCTCTTCTACGGTGTCGCGCTCCAGCGGCTCGGCCGGCAACGCTCCGCGGAGCGCGTCTACGCCGAAGCAGCGCGACTCGCGCCCGGCAACCCCGAAGCGCGGGTCGCGGCGGCTGTCGGCCTGTTCGACAAGGCCCAGCCGGCCCGAGCCTTCTCGCAGCTCGGGCCGCTCTCCCGCACGTTTCCGAAGGCCGCGACGGTGCGGTTCCACCTCGGCCTGCTGCTGCTCTGGTCGGGGCAGGTGAAGGAGGCTCGGCGTCAGCTTCGCCTCGTCCAGACCGTCGATCCGGGCTCGCCGCTCGCCGGCGTGGCCAAGAAGTACCTCGACGAGCTGCGCGCGGCAGGGATCTGAAGGTGGCGGTATCTTTGACGGCGGGCGTGTGCGACGGCTACGGTCACCCAGTGCGACGACAAGGGGGCGGTTCTGAGCACAGCTGAAACGACGGGCACGAAGCAGGCTCCCGTCAGCGCGGGCGTGCTCGACCTGCTCGAAGTGCGCACGCTGTTCGAGTCGGGCAAGGGCGCCGGCAAGCTCGATGCCGAGGAGATCGCGCTCGCGCTCGACGAGCTCGATCTCGACGCAGCCCAGCTCGACGAGTTCTACACCGCCCTCGAGGAGGCGTCCGTCGACGTCGTCGGAGCAGAGCAGAGCGACGCAGACGCCGAGAAGGAGTGGGCTGCGGAGGCGGAGGTATCGACCGACACCCTGCAGCTCTTCCTCAAGGACATCGGCAAGGTGCCGCTCCTCACGGCAGCGCAGGAGGTCGAGCTCGCCAAGCGGATCGAGCTCGGCGAGCACGCCGCCAAGCAGGCCATGGTCGAGGCCAACCTGCGCCTCGTCGTCTCGATCGCGAAGCGGTACCGCAATCAGGGGCTTCCCTTCCTCGACCTGATCCAGGAAGGGACGATCGGCCTCGTGCGCGCCGCCGAGAAGTTCGACTACCGCAAGGGGTTCAAGTTCTCCACGTACGCCACCTGGTGGATCCGCCAGGCCGTCGCCCGCGCCATCGCCGACAAGGGCCGGACGATCCGGATGCCGGTGCACGTGGTCGAGAAGCTCAACAAGATCCACCGCTCGGAGCGGAAGCTCCGCGCCGAGCTGGCCCGGGAGCCGACGATCCCCGAGATCGCGCTCGACCTGGACTTCAGCGTCGAGGAGGTCGAACAGATCCGGCGGTCGGCGCAGACGCCCGTCTCCCTCGAGAAGCCCGTCGGCGACGACGACGAATCCGAGTTCGGTCACTTCCTCACCGACGTGACGGCGCTCTTACCGGACGAGGCTGCCGAGGTGACGCTCCGTCGGGAGGCGCTGCGCGCGATCCTCGGGTCGCTGTCACCGCGCGAGCGCGCCGTGCTCGAGCTCCGCTACGGCCTCGACGGCCAGCAGCCGCGCACGCTGGACGAGGTCGGGCGCACGTTCAACGTGACGCGCGAGCGCATCCGCCAGATCGAGCACCAGAGCCTGAAGAAGCTGCGTGCGCTGGCGGAGGCCAACAACGTCAGGGACGTCGCGTGACACTCGCCTGACGGAAGCGAGGCTGAACCCTCACCCCCGTTTGTGCCGGAGCTAGACTCGCCGCGTGGACATCCCCTCTCGCGACGCCCTCGTCACCGAGCTCGCCGAGCTGATCGCGATCCCGTCGGTCAGTGCCGACCCGGCCCACCAGGCCGACGTCGCGGCGGCCGCGGAATGGGTCGCGGGCCGGGTTCGCCGGGCCGGCGGGACGGCAGAGGTGATCCCCTGGGGTGAGCGGCCGCTCGTCGTCGGCGAGGTGCGTGCCTCGCAGAGCCCCGAGACGGCGCCGACGATCCTCTGCTACGGGCACTTCGACGTCCAGCCGCCCGACCCGCTCGACCTCTGGGAGTCGGCGCCCTTCGAGCTCGTCGAACGCGACGGCTGGCTCTATGCCCGCGGCATCGCGGACGACAAGGGACAGCTCTTCATGTTGCTGAAGGCCGCCGAGGTGCTCGCAGCGGCGGGCGAGCTTCCGGTCAACCTGCGGTTCGCCTGTGACGGTGAGGAGGAGATCGGCGGGCACTCGATCGTCGACTGGGTCGCGGCCGACGAGCGTGGTGCGGATGCCGCGATCGTCTTTGACAGCGGCATGGTCGAACGAGACGTTCCGGGGTTCAACATCGCCGTGCGCGGGCTCTGTTACTTCCACGTCGAGCTCCGAACCGGCGGCCGCGACCTCCACTCGGGCATGTACGGCGGCGCGTCGCTCAACGCGATGCACGCCCTGATGCAGACGCTGTCGGCCGTGCTTCCCCGCGACGGCCGGTTGCCGGAGCCGTTGCGTGCCGGAGTCGTCGCGCCTTCCGACGCCGAGCTCGCCGGCTGGGCCCTGCTCCCCGCGGGCGCCGCCGAGATCGCGGCCGCCGGCTCGCGGCCGGCCGACCCGGTGGCGGGAGACGAGTTCTACGTTCGCACCTGGGCCGAGCCTTCCGTCGACGTGCACGGGCTCGAGGGCGGCTCGCCCGTGCTCCAGAAGACCGTCATTCCCGTCGCTGCACGCGCGAACGTGTCGATCCGTCTCGTCGGAAACCAGGATCCGGCGGTGATCGCACCGGCCTTCGAGGCGCTGCTCCGCGCCGCTGCGCCCGAGGGCACCGAGCTCGAGATCACGATGCTCTCGGCCGCGCCCCCGGGACTGATCCCGGTCGACGCGCCCGCGGTGGTGCTCGGCCTCGACGCTTTCGAGGAGGTCCTGGGCGTCCGCCCGCTGCTCGTGCGCTCCGGCGGTGCGATCCCACTCGTCTCCGAGCTCGCCGCCCGAGGCGTGGCCACGGTCCTCACGGGGTTTGCCCTCAACGAGTCCAACATCCATTCCCCGAACGAGCGCATTCCCGCGGCCTACCTGCCGCTCGGGATCGAGGCTGCCGCCGCCCTCTTCCGACATCTCGCCCGCCTTGGGTAGTGCGCCGTTCTCGTCGCCGCTGGCGGCCGAGCTGTCCGAGGCGGTACAGGAGCGTTTTCTCCGTTACGTCCGGATCGACACGCAGGCGGAGGAGGGCGCAGCCACGTACCCCAGCACGGCGAAGCAGCTCGATCTCTCGCGCGTGCTCGCCGGTGAGCTGCGCGAGCTCGGCCTCGTCGACGTCGAGCTGACCGAGCACGGCTACGTGTTCGCGACGCTGCCGGGCACGCCGGGGGCACCGGTGATCGGGCTGATCGCCCACGTCGACACGACACCCGAAACACCCGGCGGAGGGGTCGTCCCGATCGTTCACGAGGACTACCCCGGTGGGCCGATCGTGCTGCCGGGCGACCCGAGCCAGGTGATCGACCCCGCCGAGGAGGCGGCGCTCGCCGAGCGGGTCGGCCACGACATCGTCACGAGCGACGGGACGACGTTGCTCGGCGCGGACGACAAGGCCGGTGTGGCGGAGATCATGTCGGCCGTCGCTTACCTCGTCGAGACGACGGAACCGCGGGCGACGCTGCGGGTCGCTTTCACGGTCGACGAGGAGATCGGACGCGGCACCGATCACTTCGACATCGAGGCGTTCGGCGCCGCGGCCGCCTACACGCTCGACGGCTCGGGCCTCGGCGAGCTCGAGATCGAGACCTTCTCGGCTCGCCAGGTACGCGTCACGATCCGTGGTCGCGGTGCCCATCCGGGGACGGCGAAGGGCAAGCTCGTGAACGCCGTCAAGCTCGCCGCGGAGTTCGTGGCGTCGCTGCCGCAAGGCACCCTCTCACCCGAGACGACCGCGGAGCGCGAGGGTTTCGTGCACCCCTCGCGCATGACCGCATCGGTGGAGGACGCCGTCGTCACTCTCATCGTTCGTGACCACGACGACGCGTTGCTCGACCGGCACACCGAGCTCGTACGGAGTCTCGCGGCCGCGATCGAGGAGCGGGAGCCGCGGTCCCGCGTCGAGGTCGAGGTGACGGACACCTACCGCAACATGCGGGCGGTGATCGCCGCGCATCCACGGGTCGTGGCGGCGGCGGAAGAGGCGATTCGCCGCGCCGGGCTCGAGCCGATCCGCTCCCTGATTCGTGGAGGCACGGACGGCGCTCGCCTCTCGGAGATGGGGCTGCCGACGCCGAACATCTTCACCGGCGGCCAGAACTATCACTCGCTGCGCGAGTGGGCGAGCGTGCAGGACATGGCCGCTGCGGCGGCGACGGTCGTGGAGCTGGCTCGAGTCTGGGGCGAAGGCGCGAGCGCCTGAGGATGCATTCGCCCGGAGCTGAGCCCGGATGACAGGCTCAAGCCTGTCACCGAGCACGCGTCATTGCCCTGAGGGAGGGAGGGGTCGCAGGGAACCGTAGGTTCCCGACCTCAGGATCCACGCGCAGCGTGGCTATAGAAATCGAGGCGCGTAGGCGGACGGGAATCCGCGATACGCTTCTCTCTCGCGGATTCCCGTCCGCCTACGCGCCGTGAACACCGCAGCCGAGCCAATCGTGGCCGAAGCGGCGCATCTCCGCGATCAGGGGAAGGAGAGCGACCCCCTTCTCGGTCAGCTCGTACTCGACCCGTGGCGGCGACTCGGAGTAGCTGCGGCGAATCACGATCTCCTCGGCCTCGAGCCCGCGGAGCCGCTCGGCCAGGGTGCGGGGGCTGATCCCGGCGCACGAGTGCTCGATCTGGGTGAACCGCCGTGGCCCCTCGGAGAGC
This sequence comes from uncultured Thermoleophilia bacterium, assembly GCA_963823355.1. Lineage (GTDB taxonomy): Bacteria > Actinomycetota > Thermoleophilia > Gaiellales > Gaiellaceae > Gaiella. The sequence goes on along the minus strand of CAWGLG010000008.1, from coordinate 118,226 downwards.
TCGTGGACGATCAGCACCGTCCACTTGGCGCCGACGATCTCCGCACAGGCCGCTACCGAGCACGTCTCGGACTGGTGGACCTGGAGCATCGTGCGCGTAGCCACAACCCTGATCATACCGTTCGTCGTGGCCGGTAGCGGCACGGGAGACGGGCCGGAGCCTGCGGCCGCCTACTCCCACGGCGGCGGCTGGAAGACCCACCGGCCGCCGACCATCGTCGAGACGACCGCGACCGAGTCAAGCTCGTCCACGGGGCACGTGAACGGGTCGCGCGAGAGCACCACGAGATCGGCCAGGAACCCCGGGAGGAGCCGGCCGCGGCGGCGCTCGTCGCCCGAGAGCCAGGCCGGCGTGACGGTCGACGCGACGATGGCCTGCTCGACCGTGAGCGCCTCGTCGAGGCGCCAACCGGGTCGTCCGTCGATCGTCCGCAGCACACCGGCGCGGATCCCGGCCAGCGGATCGAGCTCCTCGACCGGCGCATCGGATCCGTTGACGACGACGGCGCCGGAATCCCAGAGACTCCGGAACGGGTAGGTGCCCACGAGGTGATCGCCCCAGAAGCGCTCGGCCAGATCCCGGTCCGACGCTGCATGAGAAAGCTGGATCGAGCATGCGACGCCCAGCTCGGCGAACCGTGGGAGGTCGGCGGGGTCGAGGCACTGAGCATGCTCGATGCGTTGCCGCAGGCCGCGCGGCTGCCAGGCGTCGCGGGTCGCTTCGAATGCATCGAGCGCATCGCGATTCGCACGGTTGCCGATCGCGTGCACCGAGACGGGCCAGCCTGCCTCCGCGGCGCGCCGGACGATGTCCTCGAGCTCCTCGCGGCTCGTGATCTGCACCCCCGACCCGTCGAGCATGAGCGCTGTCTGCGACCCCAGTGTGCCGTCCATGAAGGTCTTGAGGTAGCCGAGGCGGAGGAAGTCGTCGCCGATTCGCGATCGTAACGGGAGCGCGGCAAGCTCCGGGAGCCGCTCGGCGGGCAGCGATTGCCACACCCGCAGCGATAGGCCCTCGTGCTCGTGGATCCGCCCGAAGATCGATGCTGCGCCGAGCCACCCATCCTTGTCGTGGATCGCTGCCACGCCACGCGCGTTCGCCACCTGGATTCCGTGGCGCGTCGCCTCGACCCACTCCTCCTCGGTGACCGTGACGAAGCGCTCACGAAAACGCCAGGCCGACTCTTCCCGCAGGATCCCGGTCGGTGAGCCGCCGGCGCCGCGCTCGACGACTCCGCCCGGAACGTCGAGGGCGTCGCCGGCGCGGGCCAGGCCGGCGCTGTTGAGCCAGAGGGAGTGGTAGTCCTTCGACCACAGCGCCGCCGGAGTCAGCCCTGTTACGGCGTCGAGGGCGGCGGCCGTCGGAGGCTCCGCCCAGGCCGCGTCACGCCAGCCGGTACCGCGGATCCAGGTGCCGCCGGCGTGGGGATGTGCGGCGACGAGCTGGAGCGCGGCTGCGACCGAGTCTGCTCCCTCGAGGTGAACGTCACGCCGGGCGAGCGCCCAGGTCGGAAAGTGGACGTGCGAGTCGGTGAAGGCGGGCAGGACGCAGCGGCCGTGCAGGTTGACGCGCTCCGGTGTCGGAAGGGCCCATTCGTGCGTGCCGACGCCGCCCGCGACGAACGGCCCTGCGATTGCGAGAGCCCCGCACGTGGGCAACGACGGGTCGAGCGTGCGGATGACGCCGTTGTCGAGGATCACGCCCTGACGCCTACTGGCGGTAGTTCTCGACGATGTCCGGGTCGCGCACCTGCGCGGCGTCGGGGTCGAGCTGCGCCCGTCTCAGCGCCTTGCGCTGCCGGAGCAGATCCCACATCTGGTCGAGGGCGATCTGCAGCTCGCGCAGGCGTTGCCGCGTCTCCTCGTTCATGTCGCCCTCTGTCTCGCGGTGCCAGAGCTTGTGCTCCTCGTCGACGAGCTGCTCGATCTGCTCGTGGATCGCTGCGTCGTCCATGGTTGCCTCCTGTCTGATTCGGCCTGCTGCTGGGAGTCTGCCCGCACGGCGAGCGTCGTGTGCGGAGAGGAGCTTCCGTCGGCCGATCGGATCAACGCCATCGGGTGCCGCCCGCCCCGAGCGGTGGGGCGATCGGGTGCTCGGTCGGGAACTCGGCCGTCTCGGGGTGGAGGTCGAGGCGCAGGCCGGCGTGGCATTCGGCGGACGCGTAGCCGGACGGTTGTCCGGGCTCGAGCGCCTCCATCGCCCGGGCGAGCAACTCCGCCTCTTCCACGGGTGCCCCCAGCTGCGTCGCCGTCCAGGCCATCGCCTGGATCGCGAAGCAGTTCGTCGCCGCCTCGTCCTGGACGCCGGCGGTGTGGTAGCTCTCGTGCGCCAGGATGAGGATTGCGTAGATCGTGTCAGCCGATTGCGCGTAGCACGTCGACGAGTAGGGCAGCGGGTCGGAGGCCGTCCAGTCGACGGCCCGGAGGCAGTCGAGCTGATGGTGGCTCGAGGCCCTCTGGAACGCACCCAGCCGCTTGCAGGTCCGACGGGTGAGAAACAGCCTGGCCTCGGGGTGCCCGGAGGCGTCGAAGTACACCTCGCCCTCGCGCCACTGGACGTCGAGAAGCTCGCCCCAGAAGCTCTGGCAATCGACCTCGACGGTCCGGCCCGCTACTCCGGCTGCGACCGGAGCCAGGCGCTGTTCGAGCGCGTGGTCGCTCCACAGCGTCCAGCCGACCAGCAGGACGGGCAGCACGGTGAATGCAGCGAGAAACCGCATGCTTCCCTATCGGCTGCAACGCCGTGGTTCACGACGCCTTCGGTGCGTTCGAGTGGTCAGGGATGCGGAGCTCAGCGACGGAGCGACGATGCGTCGACGACCTCGAACGCGGATCCCGGCACGCGGCCGAGGGCGTGGAGATCGTCGTTCGACCAGCGTGAGTCGGGCGCGCCGGAGATGAACCAGTCGGAGCCGTTGTCGGCCACGATCATCCCGTACTCCCTCAGTGCCTGCAGCACAACGCGCGCCTGCCGGGGGAAGCCCGAGATGTCGTATCCGGCCTTCAGCCGCAGACGCGCCCCCAGCGGCGGCAGCGCCGGGTCGGTCAGCGAGCTCGCATGGTGGCGCGCGGGCCAGACGTAGGCGTTCCGGGTGCGGGAGGCGGTGAAGCGGAGGGCGTGGTCGATCCGCCCCTTCGCGACCTCGTCGTAGCGGGCGAGTCCCGGCAGGATCGGAAGCCCGGCCGCATCGGCCGACGTCCACCCGGCCGGCCGCAGCCGGTTCGAGCGCAGGTCCCAGATCGCGCCCGAGCCCGCGGTCCAGCGGCCGCCGACCTTGCGCAGCGCATACAGTTCGTAGAGGCGGCATCCGTCCCGGTCGACGATCAGCGCGTGCCGGTCGCCGTCGGACCCCGAGCCGCCCTCGATGCGCACCCTGTCAGGGATCGGGTAGGGGCCCCGGTCGGACTCCTCGGCGTACTCGAAGCGGACGGCGCTCTTGCGCTGAGCCTTGCCGACGAAGGTGATCGGAATCCCGATCGGGCCTCCGTCCCAGAGCCCGGCACCGAAGTCGGCATGCAACGTTCCGGTCGCTCCGATCGCCGCGACCGTAGCCGCCGACCCCGGCGCCACGGGCAGTGTGTCGACGCGGCGATTCCACACGTTGTCGGACGGGAACACCGGACACGCCTTCGCTGGAGGGAGCGGCGTCCCCCAGGCGGCGGTCGCGGCGACAGCGGCGACGAGGGTGGCGGCGACGGTCTTCACGCACCACGTCTCGGCAGCGAGCCGGTGCGGCTCAATCCTCCATCCGAGGTGGCGTCGTCGGCGGGTAGACAGCCCGCACCTGGTCGATGAACGCCGCGAGGCGGTCTGCGACCGCTGCGTCGTGGATCTCGAGCACGTTCTCCGCATTTCGCTCCCCGGAGCGCGAGAAATTGAACGACCCGACGAACGTGACGTCGTCGGCGACGACGACCTTCGCGTGCATGAAGTCGTGCAGCGACTCGGGCGTCCACCGGGTCGACGGCTTGCCGGAGAACGTCCCCGAGGTCAGCACCGTGCGCAGCAGCGGGATCTTCCACGCACTCACGCCGTTGGTCGCCCACTGGTGGAACACGTCGTCGACCTGCGTCTCGTCGATCACGCCGGCGACGTCGCAACGCTGCTCGTTCACGACCTCGACCAGCGTGCCGAGAATCGGCCCGGAGGTCAGCACCGGCGACGCGATCCGGATCCGGTGCCTGGCCCGGCCGAGGTGCTTCGCTACCCGATGGGAGAGCGCGTCGCCGTACCCCGGCGTGAACCAGGGCCGCACCTCGATCCCGCCGTCGACGTCGACCGGTCGCGGCTGCACCCGGCCCGTGTGCTCGACCGTCCCGCTCGCCCACAACTCGTCGAGGTCGAGTGTGAAGGCCCGGGCGAGCGCGGGTGCGCCGAGGACCCGCACGATCACGTTCTCCTGCCGGCTCCACGAGTCGTCCGTCCAGTTCGTCGAGCCCGACCAGACGTCTGCGGCATCGCGAACGACGAACTTGTGGTGCATCAGATCGGGAACGCCGGCGATCGCCCGCGTCGGCACGGGGAGGGCCTCGATCGCCTCGGGCTTCGTCCGTGGCGGAGGCGGCACCGGGATCGGGCCGGGGTGGTCGACGTTGTAGACGAGGCGGATCGCGACTCCACGCTGGTGCGCTGCGAGAAGCGTCGCGAGGACGAGGGCGCCCGCATCGGTCTCGAACCGCACGTCGTAGACGGCGATGTCGAGGCTGATGCGTGCCGCCCCGATGAACGTCGCCAGGTCGCGGGCGATCTCGGCGGGCGTCTGGCCCCCGTCGGTCAGCGTTCGCAGCTCGATCGACATCGTCAGGTCGTTTGCCGTGCTCTGAGGGCGGCCTTGTGGGCGCGCTTCGCAGCCTGGTACTCGACGAGGGCCTCCGGGGAGTCGACGTCGCCGAGGCTGTGCCACGTCGGTGCGAACTCCTCCCAGCCGGCAGGGCGGACGCCGAGCCGCTTCGCGATCACGCCGACCATCGTTCGAGCCTTCATCTCGCCGATGCCGGGCAGGGCCAGCAGGCGCCGCTCGAGGTCGGCGCCGTCGTGGGCTCCCGTCCAGACCGCCGCCGCGTCGCCGTCGTAGTCACTCACGATCACGGCGCAGAGCTCCTGCGTGCGGCGGGCCATGTTCGCGGGGAAGCGATGGAGTGCCGGCTTCTCCCGGAACACGTCCTGGAGCTTTTCCGGGTCGATCGCCGCGATCTCCCGCGCGTCGAGGCCCCCGAGCCGCTTCGACAGCTCGAGGGGAGACGAGAAGGCCTTCTGCACCGTCACCTGCTGGTCGAGCACGAATCCGATCGTCAGCGCGAGCGGGCTGGCACCGAGAAACGCATCGGCCTCGGGATCGCCCGTGAAGTGGATCGGCTTCGCCATCGTTCGATCGTATCCGGTGACCGGCTTCAGCCGGTCGCCGGGCCTCGTGGGCGAGCCGACCCGGACGACAGGCTGAAGCCTGTCGCCGCAGCGGTTGCCTGCGGGTTACCCTGCGCTGATGGACGCACTCGCCGTCTTCGCCCCCGCGACGCGCGCCTGGTTCGAGCAGGCCTTCGCGGGCCCGACGCCGGCGCAGCAGGCGGCCTGGCCGGTGATCGCGACGGGCGCGCACGTCCTCGTGCAGGCGCCGACCGGCTCGGGCAAGACGCTGGCGGCGTTCCTGATCGGGATCGACCGCCTCAGCGCGAGCCCGGGGGAGGGGTTGCGGCTGCTCTACGTCTCGCCGCTGAAAGCACTCAACTACGACGTCGAGCGCAACCTGAGAGGCCCGCTCGCCGGGCTCGGCTCGACCCTGACGGTCGGCGTCCGCACGGGCGACACCGACCAGCGCGAGCGGCGGCAGATGCTCCGCACCCCGCCGGACATCCTGATCACGACGCCCGAGTCGCTCTACCTCCTGCTCACCTCGCAGGGCCGGGAGATGCTGCGGGGCGTCGAGACGGTGATCGTCGACGAGGTGCATGCAGTTGCCGGCACGAAGCGCGGCGCTCATCTCGCCGTGTCGCTCGAGCGGCTCGCCCGGGTCGTCGATCAGCCGTTCCAGCGCATCGGGCTCTCCGCCACCCAGCGACCGCTGGAGGAGATCGGGCGGTTCGTCTCCGGTGGCCGGCCGATCGAGCTCGTCGACGCCGGCATCCGCAAAGAGCTCGACCTGGAGGTGGTCGTCGCGCTCGAGGACATGCGCGAGCCCGGCTCCGATCCGGGTCTTTCCCAGCTCGTGCTGCCGGACGGCGTCGCGATGGACTCCGGGTACGAGGCGACGGCACGGTCGATCTGGCCCTCGATCTACCCGGCTCTCCTCGACCTCGTGCGGCAGCACCGCTCCACGATCGTGTTCGTCAACAACCGCCGGCTCGCGGAGCGCCTCGCGATGCGGCTCAACGAGCTCGCCGAGGAGACGATCGCGCGCGCCCACCACGGGTCGCTCGCGCGCGAGCAGCGCGTCGAGATCGAGGAGCTCCTGAAGGCCGGACTGATCCCCTGTCTCGTCGCGACGTCCTCGCTCGAGCTGGGGATCGACATGGGAGCCGTCGACCTCGTGATCCAGGTCGAGAGCCCGAAATCGGTCGCCCGCGGCCTGCAGCGTGTCGGCCGCGCCGGCCACGACCTCGGCGCCGTCTCGAAGGGGCGTATCTTCCCCAAGTTTCGTGCCGACCTGCTCGAGTCCGCCGTCGTTGCGAAGGCGATGCGCGAGGGCCTGATCGAGGAGACTCAGATCCCCCGCAATCCGCTCGACGTGCTCGCACAGCAGGTCGTCGCGATCTGCGCGGACGACGAGATCTCCGTCGCCGATCTCCACCAGCTCGTGCGCGGCGCCTATCCGTTCGCCGACCTCTCGCGCGCGCAACTCGAGAACGTCCTCGACATGCTCGCCGGGCGCTACCCGTCCGACGAGTTTGCGGAGCTGCGGCCACGGATCGTCTGGGACCGCACGGCGGGTGTCGTCAGGGGCCGGCAGGGCGCACAGCGGCTGGCGGTCACGAACGCGGGCACGATCCCCGACCGCGGCCTCTTCGGCGTCTTCCAGGTCGACGGCGGCGGCCGCGTCGGCGAGCTCGACGAGGAGATGGTCTACGAAGCACGGCAGGGGCAGACGTTCATGCTCGGTGCTTCGACGTGGCGGATCGAGGAGATCACGCGTGACCGCGTGCTCGTCTCGCCCGCTCCCGGCGCCCCCGGCGCCGTCCCGTTCTGGAAGGGCGAGGGCGTCGGCCGGCCGTTCGAGCTCGGGGAGAAGATCGGACGCGCCTCGCGTGAGATCGTGGCGCTCTCGGACGGCAAGGCGCTCGAGCGCCTCGGCGGCGACTACCATCTCGACCCGCTCGCTGCGAAGAACCTGCTCACCTACCTCCGGGAGCAGGCGGCCGCCACCGGGGGCACCGTCCCCTCCGACCGCACCGTCGTCGTCGAGCGCTTTCGCGACGAGATCGGCGACTGGCGGCTGTGCATCCTGACCCCGTTCGGGGCCCGGGTGCACGCGCCGTGGGCGATGGCCCTCGGCGCGCGCCTCCGTGACTCGCTCGGCCTCGAGGTGCAGTCGATCTGGTCGGACGACGGCATTGCGCTCCACCTGCCGGAGGCCGACGTCCCGCCGCCGATCGCCGACCTGCTCCTGACGCCGGACGAGATCGAGGAGCTCGTCGTGCAGGAGGTGGGGCAGACCGCGCTCTTCGGCGCCCGCTTCCGCGAGAATGCCGGTCGCGCGCTCCTGATCCCGCGGCGGCGCCCGGGGCAGCGCACGCCGCTCTGGCAGCAGCGGTTGAAGGCCCAGAACCTGCTCCAGGTCGCCCGCAACTACGGCTCGTTCCCGATCGTGCTCGAGACCTACCGCGAGTGCCTGCAGGACGTCTTCGACCTGCCCGCGCTGAAGCGGATCCTGCGTGGCCTCCAGACGCGCGAGCTCGACCTCGTCGAGGTCGAGACGCCCTCCGCCTCGCCGTTCGCCTCGTCGCTCCTCTTCTCCTACATCGCCACCTACATGTACGAGGACGACACCCCGGCGGCCGAGCGCCGCGCCCAGGCCCTCTCGCTCGACCGTGACCTGCTGCGCGAGCTGCTCGGCCAGGAGGAGCTGCGCGACCTGCTCGACCCGGCCGCGCTGGCGGACGTCGAGGCGCAGCTCGCGGGCGACCCGCGCTCCCCGGACGAGCTGCACGACCTGCTCCGCCGCCGCGGCGACCTCCGCGACGACGAGGTCGATCCGGCACACGCGGCCGTGCTCGAGGCGGAGCGGCGGGCGCTCCGCGTGCGGATGGCGGGAGAGGAGCGCCTGATCGCAGCCGAGGACGCGGGCCTCTTCCGGGACGCGCTCGGCGTGATGCCGCCGGGCGGCCTCCCGGACGTCTTCCTCGAGGGGGTGCCCGACGCGTTGCAGGTGCTCCTCGCCCGCTTCGCGCGCTCGCGCGGGCCGTTCACGACCGGCGAAGCAGCCGCGCGCTACGGCCTCGAAGCGGCGCTCGCCGAGGATCTGCTGATCGGGCTCGAGCGCGCCGACCGGCTCGTCCGCGGCGAGCTCCGTCCCGGTGGGGTCGAGCGCGAGTGGTGCGATCCCGACGTGCTGCGCCGCCTGCGCCGCGCCTCGCTCGCGGCCCTGCGCAAGGAGGTGGAGCCGGCCGAGCAAGCCGCGTTCGGGCGCTTTCTCCCGGCCTGGCACGGGATCGAGCGGCGGGCGACGCTACGCGAGGCGCTCGTCCCGCTCCAGGGGCTCCCGCTGCCCGTTTCACTCTGGGAGGCAGAGGTCCTGCGGCGCCGTGTTCCCGACTATCAGCCTGCGTGGCTCGACGCGCTCTGCGCGACCGGAGAGGTCGTCTGGATCGGCGCCGGTCTCGATCGTGTCGCCCTGTACTTCCGGAGCGATGCTGCGCTGCTGGGTGCGCCCGCGGGTGCACCTGCACCCGACAGCGAGACGGCCGGGGCCCTGCGGCTCGCACTCGGCCGGTCGGCGGAGTTCTGGCCCGACCTGCTCGGGGCCACCGGGCTCGACGCGGAGGAGGCGCTGCCCGTTCTGTGGGAGCTCGTCTGGGCCGGCGAGGTGACGAACGACGCGTGGACGCCGTTGCGGGCGGCCCGGCGCTACGGCACGCCGGTCACCGACCGCAGGCCACGCCGGTTCGCCCGCACCCGGGTTGCGGGAACGACGTCGACGCAGGGACGCTGGTCGCTCACCTCGCGGCTGTTCCCGCAGGCGGTCGATCGCCGTGCCCTCGCCGAGCTCCTGCTCGAGCGCCAGGGGATCGTCGTGCGCGACGGCGTCCGGGGCGAGGGGATCGCCGGCGGGTACGGCGCCGTCTACGGCGAGCTGCGGGCGCTCGAGACGATCGGCTCCTGCCGCCGCGGCTATTTCGTCGAGGGGCTCGGCGGCGCCCAGTTCGCGCTGCCCGGCGCCGTCGAGCGGTTGCGCGAGCTCAGGGGCGGCGACGAGCACGATGCGCTCGTGCTCGCGGCGGCCGACCCCGCGCAGCCCTACGGCGCCGCGCTGCCGTGGCCGAGGCGCGCCGGTTCCCGCGCGGCCCGCGTCGCGGGTGCACACGTGGTGCTGCTCGGCGGCTCGGCGGCGCTCTACGTCGAGCGCGGCGGCCGCACGCTCGTCCCGCTGCGCGAGCCCGACGAGGCCTGGCTGCGCCCGGCCCTGACCGCGCTCGCGGACTGGGTGCGGGAGGGGCATGCGAAGCGGCTCGCGGTCGAGCGATTCGACGGCCGGCCGGTGGCAGAGACCGAGGCGATGCCGCTGCTCGTCGAGGCGGGCTTCCTCGCGGGCCCGAAGCGGGTCGTGCTGCGGCCGTAGCTGCACGGGTGGAGACGGGCTCGCTGCGGTGGTGGTCGGAATGGCTGCGAGACGTCCTTCCAGCCCGCGGCCTTCAGCCGGCAGGTGACGGACGCGTCGGGCGCCACGGGCGTGCTCGGCGCGATCGCCAAGCTCCACCTGGGCTTGGCAACGCTCGCCACGAGATCGGCTTGGCGTGGCTCGGTGTGCGCGTGACCGACTCGTACGGGTCGGTGGGTCTCGGCCGCCGCGGTGACGGCGTTCGTGGATTGGTCGATCCGGGCCACGCCGCTGCCTGAGGCGTTCACGATCAAGTCGACCGGGATGAGCCCGGTGACAGCGCGTGGTGGAGCGGTTCGACCGGCGGCCGCGGCGGAGACGGAGGCGATGCCCCTGCTTGTCGAGGCCGGGTTCCTCGCCTGTCCGCACCGCGCCGTGGTACGCCCCCCGTCGACGGGCCGGACCGAAGGCGGCGCGGAGTCGCTACCTTCGGTGACGATGAACCTGTTTCGCTTCATCCCCGGCTACGACGAGGAGATCTACCGAGCGGGCAAGGAGCCGATGCTCCTCCTGCTCCTCTCGTTCCTGCTCGCCTTCGCCCTGACGCGCCTCTACACCAGGCTCGCGCGGAGGCACGGCTGGGGCAGTGGACGGCTCGGCGGGATCCACATCCATCACATGGTGCCGGGGCTCGTGCTCGTCCTGCTCGGGGGCCTGATCGCGTTCTCGACCTACACGAGCCCCGCCGTCGTCGATCTTGCCGCGATCGCGTTCGGCGTCGGCGCGGCCCTCGTGCTCGACGAGTTCGCGCTGGTGTTCCACCTCGAGGACGTCTACTGGGAGGACGAGGGGCGCCAGTCCGTGATCGCCACGGTTCTCGGTGCGGCGGTGATCGGGTTGATGCTGGTGCTCACGACCCCGGCCGGCCTCCACAGCGACAAGCTCTCCGATCGAGGCAGGGCCGTTGCGGCCGTCTACCTCGGCGTCAATGCGCTCTTCGCCCTCATCTGCTTCCTGAAGGCGAAGCCGTTCGTGGGCCTGCTCGCCATCTTCGTCCCGGTCTTCGGCCTCGTCGGTGCCTCCCGCCTCGCGCATCCGAAGTCGCCCTGGGCGCACGTCTTCTACGACGAGGAGAAGCTTGAGCGGGCACGGATCAGGTTCACCCGTTGCCTCGGTCAGCGCACCCGAAACCGCCTCGTCAACGTGCTCGGCGGCTTCCCGCACCGGCCCGCGCCGCACGCCTAGAGGCCAGGTCAGACCGAGACGAGCACGCCGAGCACGACGCCGAACAGCAGATGGCGGAAGGTGGCCTGCGCGAAGGCACGGCCGGAGCGCGACATCGGCGGCAACTCCGGAGCGCCGCGCGCGGGGTGGAACCGGTCGGTGAGCAGCGTTAGCGGGTAGGTGGCGAGGTGCTCGACCATCGCGAATGCGACCGCGAACCAGAATGCATCGCCGCCGAAACGCTCGAAGAGGGCCCAGAAGACGAGTCCGGCGACGGCTCCGTTGACGACGTGCAGCACCCAGCCCGCGGAGCGCCAGTGGGGGCCGCGGGTCACGAACTTGCCGAGGATGGCGATGTCCGAGTACGGAAACCGGAACAGCCGCTGGTCGAACGGCTCCTCGAGGCCCCAGACAGCTGCGGCAACGGCACCGGCGAGGCCCGCCTGCAGCCAGGGGCTCATCCTGCCGCGAGCTTGCGCAGTCGCGCGACGGTGCGGTCGAGCCTGCCGTTGGCGTAGGTCGCCCTGAGCTCCCGCGCACTCTCGGGGGTCACGGCTGCCCCTCCGAGCACGAGCGCCACTTCACGCGGCCGTTTCGCGGACGCGAGCGCCGCCTTCAGCGCCTCGAGTGATTCGCTGCGGGCTGCGCTGATGCAGAGGATCGTGGCGCCGACTTGCTCGGCGAACGCGCTGGCACTCTCGAATGGTATGTCGGCGCCGAGGAACTCGACGCGCCAGCCGTCGGCGCGGAGCATGACGGCCAGCATCAGCAACCCGATGTCGTGGTGCTCTCCGGGAGCGCAGGAGAGCACCGCCACCCCGTGCGCGCTTCCTCGCCCGTCCGCAATCAGCTTGCCGAGATGCGCGCGCACCTTGGCGGTGAGCACGTGCTCCTGTGCGATCGAGAGCTCGCCGCGGTGCCACGCCTCTCCGGTCCAGCGCAGGGCGGGGGTGACGACGTCGGTCAGCGCCTGGTCGAGCGTCAGCACGGCGAACGCCTGGTCGAGGGTGGCCGAAAGCGCCACAGGGTCGCTGTCCCGGACCGATGCGATCAGGGCGTCGCGGAGCTCCACGGGCTCGTCGAGCGCCGCCGAGCTGGACTCGTCGATCACGCGCGCGGCCTCGCCGATCCTCCAGCCCTCGCGGATCCGATCGCGGAGCCACTCCACGCGCTGGACGTCGGTCTCGTCGTAGCGGCGCTGACCGCCTTCCGTGCGCGTCGGGCGGAGCACGCCGTACCGCTGCTCCCACTTGCGGAGCGTGTCCGGGGCGACGCCCGTGCGGCGGGAGAGAGCTGCGATGTTGAGGAGAGGTGCGGCCATTGGACGATTCCTGGACGAATCGTAGACTACGGAGCGGATCCGGCGACGGGGTGTGTGCCGACGACGACGTCAGAGGCACTCCTTCCGAATCACTCGACATGCCCGAAGGCGACTCCCTCCACCGTGTTGCAGCTCGGCTCCGTCAGCTCGTCGGGTTGCGCGTGACGGCCAGCTCGCCGCACCCGCGTGGGCTCGCCACCGGTGTCGCCGCGGTCGTCGACGGGCGCCGACTCCTGTCCGTCGAGGCGGTCGGGAAACACCTTCTGCTCCGGTTCGAGGAAGGCGTCACTCTGCGGAGTCATCTGCGGGTGAGTGGTCGCTGGCACGTCGGGCCCACCGGCTCAACGCGGGCGGGCCGCCCGTGGCTCGTGCTCCGGGCGGGCGGGCTCGAGGCGACCCAGTGGAACGGCCCCGTCCTGAGCCTCGACCACGGTGCCGTGCGACGGCTCGGTCCCGACCTGCTCGCCGAGACCACCGACCCGGCCGCCCTCGTGCCGCGGCTCCGTCGCACCCGGGCGAGTCGCCCGCTGGGTGAGGTGCTCCGGGACCAGCGGCTCCTGGCCGGGGTCGGCAACAGGTGGATGTCCGAGGCGCTCTGGGCGACGGTCCTGTCGCCGTGGCTCCCCGTTGAGGAGGCGACCGACGATGAGTTGCGCGCGGTGCTGCAGTGGCTACGGACGAAGATGCGGGCGGCGGTGGTGGGACCGCGACCCGATCCCGCGGTATACGGTCGCGCGGGCCGTGCCTGCCCCCGCTGCGGTGACGTGATCGTGGCCCGCGGGCAAGGCGACGACAACCGCACCGCGTACTGGTGCCCGGGCTGTCAGCGTGGCCCGCGCGGTGGCCGTTGACAGGAGATCCGGCCCCAAGCGCGTAGATCTAGGCGTGGCTCTGCGCGCTCCTCACCTCTGCGCCTCCCTGCGTGGGTTCGTGCTCGGTGCCTTCGCGTTTCTCCTCCGGGAGCTGGACGACGGCGCCGAGCTGCCCGTCGCATTCGTCGAGCACGAGCACGCCGGCGGCCCTGCCCTGTACGAGTACCGGCCTCTCGTGCGCTCGTTCGTCGAGGAGCGCGCTCAGCGGCTTCGTGGCAGGGACGACGCGCTGATTGCGCTCGAGGAGCTCCAGCGCGAGCCCGCCGCTGCGATCTTCGCCCGCGCGCATGCCGGGCCGCGGCCCTCGGAGGACGAGGCGCTCTTCCGCACGGTTCTGCTCGGGTTGCTCGTGTCCACCGCCGAGGCGTGCGGAGGGTTCGACTGGGACGACGAGGCGTTCGACCGCGCGTATGCCGAGCTCGAGCGGTCACTCTTCGGAGAGCGCCGTACCTACGCCGCGGTGGCTCCCCTGGTCGGCATCTCCGTCACGACCCAGCTCGAGCTCGCGCCCGGGCTGCGGGTTCGAGCGGTTGCCGACGGCGAGCTGGCACGCCACTGGCCCGAGGCCGGCTCACTGGTGCCAAAGGACTTCGGTCGTGAGACCGATCGCTACTGCGTGCTCGAGCTTCGCGCGGCGCTCGCGGGATCGGAGGATCCGCCCGACGCACCGGCGGAGATCGCCGACGCGGTCAGCGCGATCCGGCTCGCTACGGCGGCACCTCTCTCGGCCGGCCCGGTGCTGTTCGAGACGCTCGACGGCCGCCCGTTCGGGATCCGGCCGGTCCTCCCGATCGCGGCCACGCAGCCGCCCGGCGACGCGACGCGGCTGGACTCGTTCCGCGGGGTGCTCGCCGGAGAGCTGCTCGTGCGGCTCGCCCTCGCCGACGCGGACAGCGCGCTGGCGGAGGCGCTCGACCGCTGGGAGCTGTCGCTCTTCCAGAACGAGCCGTTTCGCTCCGATCAGCTCCGCGCTGCGTTCGTCGCTCTGCTCGGCGAGACATGGCCACTGCGGGCGGCCGTCCTGCTCGAGACCGATCCCGGTGCGCGGTCGGCGTTGCACGCAGAGCTGACGGCGCTCGCACGTGGAGACGACTGCAGCGCCGCGGTGGCCGATGCAGCACGCCGTGCGCTCGCCGAGGCTCTTCAGCACGGTGACCGGCGGGCGCTTCTGAGCGAGCTGGACGAGGCTCTGCTCGGCGTGCGCGACCGGCGCCCGCTCCACCTCGCGGTCTGAGCCAGGCCGCCCGAGGCCACACTTCCTCGACGGTGGCCACCCGGCGGGCCCCCGTCGCGTCTACCCTCGATGTATCCCAGACAGGCGCCTGATCCTCCTGACGGGTGCCACCGGGTATGTCGGTGGCCGGCTGCTGCACGCGCTCGAGGAGCGCGGCGAACCGGTGCGCTGCCTCTCCCGGCGGCCCGAGTACCTGCAGCAGAGCGTCGCGCCGACGACGGAGGTGGTGAAGGGCGACGTCCTGCAGCCCACGTCGATCCTCCCTGCGCTCGCCGGCGTCGACACCGTGTACTACCTGGTGCACTCGATGAGCTCGAACCGGCCGTTCGACGAGGCCGACCGGGCGGCTGCGCAGACGTTCGGCGAAGCCGCGCTGACGGCCGGTGTGAAGAAGGTGATCTACCTGGGCGGTCTGGGGCGCGGAGATCTCTCGCCTCACCTCGAGTCGCGCCAGGAGGTCGGCAGGATCCTGCGTGCCTCGGGTGTTCCGACGATCGAGTTCCGTGCCTCGATCGTGATCGGCTCGGGTAGCGCGTCGTTCGAGATGATCCGGGCGCTCGTCGAGAAGCTCCCGGTGATGGTGACGCCACGGTGGGTACGGGTGCGCGCGCAGCCGATCGCGATCGAGGATGTCCTCGCCTACCTGCTCGAGGCGCTCGGCCGGGAGCCCGAGGGCGGCGAGCTCTACGAGATCGGCGGCGCCGACAGCGTCACCTACCTCGAGCTGATGCAGGAGTACGCCTCGCAGCGGGGTCTGCGCCGGACGATGATCCCGGTGCCGGTGCTGACGCCACGCCTCTCGAGCCTTTGGCTGTGGCTCGTGACGCCGGTGTACGCCGGCGTCGGCCGGAAGCTCGTCGACTCGCTGAGGAACGAGACGATCGTCGAGGACACGCGGGCACTCGAGGTGTTCTCCGTGCGTCCGCGTGGCGTGCGCGACGCGATCGCCCGCGCGCTCGCCTTCGAAGACCACGCGATCGCCGAGACGCGTTGGTCGGACGAGGCCTTCGCGGAGGAGACGTCCTACGGGGGGGTGCGCCGGGGGTCGCGCCTCGTCGACTCTCGCTCGATCGCCGTTGCGGTGCCCCCGGCGCAGGCATTTGCGCCGATCCAGACGATCGGCGGTGAGACAGGGTGGTACAAGGGGGCGCTGCTCTGGCGCCTGCGAGGGCTGCTCGACACGGTCGTCGGGGGGCCCGGGCTCCGGCGGGGCCGGCGCGACCCCGTCGGTCTCAAGGTCGGCGACACGCTCGACTTCTGGCGCGTGGAGGCCTTCGAGCCGGATCGGTTGCTGCGGCTGAGCGCCGAGATGAAGGTGCCGGGTCGGGCGTGGCTGCAGTTCGAGGTGGTGCCGAACGCGGCCGGGTCGGGCTCGATCGTCTCGCAGAGCGCCATCTTCGACCCGTCCGGTCTGTTCGGGCTCGTCTACTGGTACTCGCTGTGGCCGTTTCACGGCTACATCTTCGGCGGCATGCTGAAGCAGCTCGCCGCCGCCGCCCTCGCCGTGCGCAGTTGACACGGAGACGGCACACACACGTGACACCTTCCGCTCTAGCCTCCCGTTCATGGAGGAGGCACGCAGAGTGATCGAACGGCTGGAGCGGATCGAGGCGCTCGACCGGTCGTCGGCGAGTCCGGCCGAGCTGCTGGCGGAGCTCCGCGGCCTCCTCCACGACGCCGAGGCGTGGGTGCGCGTCGAGGGAGGTGATGCCGCCGATGAGGCCGTGATCCGGTTGCGGGGGGCGCTCGAACGTGACGCAGTGCCGGCCTGAGTGACAACCGCGGTTCGATGCCCGGTGGGATCACGTTGGCATGGGACGCATCACCGGGGGCAGCTGGGCAATCGTCTAGTGTGGGCACATGATCACGCACTGGGACGATGTCGAGCCGAGCAGGCGCGAGCGAGGGCACATTGCGGCCTCCTGGCAGTCGTTGACCGGGGCGAACTCGATCACAACGGGCGTGCAACGTATCTCGGTCGACCCGGGAGGCTGGGCGACGCCGTTGCATCTCGAGGGCTCGGAAGAGGAGATCTTCTACGTGCTCTCCGGCAGTGGGGTGTCGTTCCAGTCGGACGGTGACTCCGAGCAGGCGTTCGCGGTCGGGCCGGGAGACTGCCTCGTCCATCTTGCGCTGGAGCACTCGCATACGATCGGTGCAGGCGACGACGGTCTCGTCGTCCTCGCCTTCGGGCAGCGGCACTACGCCGCGAACACGCTGCTCCCGCGGGCCGGGGTGTCGTGGCTCGGTTCGACCTGGGTGCTCGAGGGAGCGCCCGAGGATCATCCCTGGGCGCGGGAGGCCGCCGTGGGTGCTCCTACCTGGGACACGCTGGTGGAGCGGCCGTCGCGCATCGTCAACGTCGACGACGTGCCGCCACGTCGCCGCGGGACAGGCACGGCGACCGTGAGCAGCGAGGTTCGAGGGCTCGGAGATGCAGCCGGATCCGAGCGGACGGGTCTTTCCCACTACGTCGTCGAGCCCGGGATGCTGATGAACCCTCCCCACGCACACACAGCCGAGGAGGAGATCTTCGTCATCCTCGAGGGCAGCGGGACCGTCTTGCTGTACCCGAGCCCGCGCGAGGACGGGGAGATCGAGGAGTTCGCCGTGCGCGCGGGCTGCGCGATCGCGCGACCAGCGGGCACCCAGCGAGCGCACGCGATCCGGGCTGGAGTGGACGGCCTGACGTTGCTCGCACATGGGAGCCGTGATCCGAACGACATCGTGTACTACCCGCGCTCGGGGAAGATCAGCTTCCGTGGCCTCGGGGTGATCGGCAGGATCGAGCAGGTCGATTACTGGGATGGCGAGGATTGAAGGAGAGCGGGGGACCGCGGTGAACGAGGCGCAATGGGATTCGTTCGCCTACTGCCGCGGTCTGCCTCGCGGACCCGAAACTCGGCCGTCGAGACCGACCTCGACGTCGACCCCGAGGTCGACGTGAGCGAGATCGAGCCGGGCCCCGACCCCGCTGCCGAGGTGCCTGCGCTCGAGGACATACCCGTCCTCGAAGAGTCGCCGGCGCCCTTGCGGTCTGCACCCGTCGTGTCCGTGCCCATCGTCGTGCCGCAGGCACCCGCTCCCGGCGCGACCGGCACCCGCGTGATCGCGTTCGCGAACCAGAAGGGCGGAGTCGCGAAGACGACGACGACGCTGAATCTCGGCGTTGCGTTCACGGAGATGGGATACCGCGTGCTGCTCGTCGACCTCGACCCGCAGGGCAACCTGACCATGAGCCAGGGGCTCAATCCCGACACGATCGAGACCTCGATGTTCGACGTGCTCGTCCGGAAGATCCCGATCTCGGACGTGATCGAGCGCCGTGAGGTCGACCTTGCGGTCGCCTCGATCGATCTCGCCGGCGCCGAGCTCGCGCTGGCGGCGCTGATCGGCCGCGAGCGCTCGCTCGAGAAGGCGCTCGTCGAGGTACGCGATCGCTACGACTTCATCCTCATCGACACGCCACCTTCGCTCGGCCTGCTGACGATCAACGCCTTCGTCGCGGCCACCGGGGTGATCGTGCCCGTGCAGTGCGAGTACCTCGCGCTGCGGGGTCTCGTGCAGCTCGAGAACACGCTCGCGATGGTGCGCGAGAACCTGAACCCGCTCGTCGGGGTGGAGGGAATCGTCCCGACGATGTACGACGCCCGCACGCTGCATGCCCGCGAGGCGGTCGAGATTCTCGAGGAGAACTTCGGTGACCTCGTCTTCAAGACGCGGATCCGGAAGACGGTTCGCTACGCCGAGGCACCGGTGAAGGGCAGTTCCGTGCTCGGGTACGACCCGACCGGCACCGCGGCGCAGGCGTATCGCGAGCTCGCGAAGGAGGTGCTCCATGGCGCGGAAGCGCGCGAGCATGCGTGAGGGCCCGCTCGCCGAGCTGTTCCGCGCGACCGAGGCCGCCCAGCGCCAGGAGGGTGACGAGCCGGCCGACGAGCCGTTGCCGCCCGCCGTGCAGGCAGACGATCAGCAGACTCTGATCCTGGAAGCGCATGCGGGGGCCGCCGAGCCGGCTCCGCCCGCACGGCGCCGCCGCGAGGAAGCCGCACTCGAGGAGACGGTCGAGCACGTGCACGATTTCGACGTCATTCCCGCTGCCGCCCAGCGAGAGCCTGCCGCCGTGGTCGATGAGCAGCTGCCCGCGGAAGCTCGTTCCGTGCCGGCTCCGAAAGCCGTGGCGCCCGTGGCGCCGCCGGCGGCCCCGGTGGCCGCCGCCCCGGCTGCCAGGCCCGAGCCGCCGTACGAGCCACCGGCCAGCCGGTTCGTCCAGCCGATGCCGGAGGGCGCTCCGCGGCTCAACGTCGGTGGCGACGCCGCTTCGTACCTGGCGGTGATCCGCGTCGTCGGTGTCGGAGGCGGTGGGTTGAACGCGGTCAATCGGATGATGGACGCCGGAATCGCGCAGGTCGATTTCGTTGCGGTCAACACGGACATGCAGCAGCTCAACCTGTCTGACGCTCCGGTGAAGATCCACATCGGCGAGGAGCTCACGCAGGGTCTCGGCTCGGGCGCCGATCCCGAGACCGGGCGCAAGGCTGCGGAGGAGGCCTATGACCAGGTGCGGGCCGCGCTGCGCGGCTCGGACATGGTGTTCGTGACCGCAGGTGAAGGTGGCGGCACAGGCACGGGGGCGGCGCCCGTGGTGGCGAAGATCGCGCGCGACCTCGGTGCGCTGACCGTCGGCATCGTGACGACACCCTTCAGGTTCGAGGGCACGAAGCGCCGCCAGTCGGCCGATTCCGGCGTCGAGGCGTTGCGCGCCGCATGCGACACGGTGATCGTCATTCCGAACGACCGCCTGCTGGAAGTCCTCGATCGCTCGACGTCGATGGTCGACGCGTTCAAGATCGCGGACGACGTCCTCCGGCAGGGCGTCCAGGGAATCTGCGACCTGATCACGATGCCGGGCCTGATCAACCTCGACTTCGCAGACGTCCGCACGATCATGTCCGACGCCGGTTCGGCCCTGATGGGGATCGGCTACTCGGAGAGCCCGAACCGTGCCCGCGAGGCGGCCGAGCGCGCTCTGAGGTCGCCGCTGATCGACACCGAGATCGTCGGCGCGCGAGGCATTCTGCTCTCGATCGCCGGCGGCGAGGATCTCACCTTGCTCGAGGTCAACGAGGCGGCCGAGGTCATCCGCGGCGCCGCCACGGACGACACCAACATCATCTTCGGCGCCACGGTCGACGAACGGCTGAACGGCCAGGTGTGGGTGACGGTGATCGCGACGGGGCTCGGCGGGAGCCACCGACGCTCGTTCACGCCGTCGTTCTCAGCCGTGGGCACCCCATCCCGCAGCAGCAGTCGCGACGACTCCGAGTTGCCGAGCTTTCTGCAGTAGCGCGTTGGCTCGCCGCGTGTGCCGCGCGACGGCTCAGACGGCGGGCAGCAAGACGGTTGCGCCGAACGCGATCGCCACAACACTCGCAGCGGCTCCTACCGCTGCGACGCGAATGTGCGGTCGGACCCATGGTCCCGCGAGCGCGAGGGCGCCCGCGGCACCGACGGTGATTCCCGTCAGAAGCTCGACGGCGCCGAAGGCAATCCCCGCCGACAGCGCCGTCCTCGGCTCGACCCCCTGGGAGTCGAGCGCGAGTGCCACCGCAGCGCTCGCAAGACCGACGTTGCCCGGTGTGACGGGGAGGATCGCCGCGAGCTCGACGGCGGGTACGAGAACCAGTGCAGCGCTGAGCGGGCTGTCGATCCCGAGGGCGGCGACGACCGCGGTTGCCGCGGCGACCTTCGCCGCCGCTCCTGCGAGCGCCCACCCGGCGACGATCGCGAGATCGCGCGGCGAAGCGGCGAGCGATCTGAACGCCGTGAGCAGCTGCTCGATCCGGGCGGGAAGCGAGAGCCGTCGCGACAGGACCGCGACGATACACGTACCGGCGACGATCAGCCCGATCACGAGCAGCGGCCAGCGTGGTAGGACGCCGCCGGCGCTCCCGATCGCGATCAACGCCCCGAGCCACACGACCCGGGTGACGCCGACCGCTGCGGCTGCGCCGCCGACGGTCCAGCAGCCACCGGCCGTGACCCGGCCGAAGAGCGCCACGCGCAAGGCCGATCCGACGTGGGCCGGAGCGATCGCGTTGACTCCGCACCCGACCGCGTACCGGGCCGAGGCGTCGACGATCGGGAGAGGGGTTCCGCTCGCCTGAAGGGCGGCACGCCAGGCGAGACCACCGCAAACGCTCGTTCCGGCGAAGGCGATCCCGCCGACCCAGAGCAGACCGGGATCCGCGGCGCCGAGGCCGCCGACAGCCTCGCTCACCCGATCGCCGAACAGCGAGGGACTGAAACAGAGCACGGCCAGGAGCGCCAGGGAGATCCCTGCCATCGCCACATGCCGTTTCGCCAGAAGGTTGTGCATCGGGGCCGCTCCCCGATCCTCGGCACCCTGCAGACGATGCTTGAGGAATATGGCGCAAACGAGGTGGCGGATGCATGCACCGACATCGGTGCACGAGACGTCTCGGAGGGACGGGGCGGCCATGAGGACTGAGACGTCGCCCGCGACGCTTCGCCGGAGATCCGTCCAGAACGCGAACATGTAGTCGCCCTTGGCGTTGAGGCGCGGCACGATCGTCCGTGCGCCAACCCGCGGTCGCAAGGCTCGGGGCGACTTCCCGAGGATCGGGTCGCCGCCGCGGCGGAGCAGTCTCTACCCTCCGTGCATGCGTGGAGCTGTGGCAGCCGGGAACCGTCACACCGCAGAGGCGGGTGCGTGGGCCCTGAGGCGTGGAGGGAACGCCGTCGACGCTGTGGTTGCCGCCGCCCTCGCAGCGTTCGTCGCGGAAGGTCCGCTGACGGGGCCGGCGGGCGGCGGCTTTCTGCTCCTCCGCGACGCCGGCCGGGAGCCGACGCTGCTCGACTGTTTCTTCGCCGTTCCGTCACGCCCCCAGGGCGCCATGGACGAGGTGCTGATCGACTTCGGCGGCGCGTCGACGCAGTTGTTCCACGTCGGGGGCTCATCGGTCGCCGTGCCCGGGCTCGTGCCCGGCCTGGCCGACGCCCATGCGCAGCACGGACGGCTGTCGTGGGCGGGGTTGTTCGAGCCGGCGCTCGAGCTCGCCCGGATCGGCGTGGAGATGACGGGGCCGCAGCGCTTTCTGCTCGAGATCCTCGTGCCGATCCTCGAGCGCAGCGAGGAAGGCCGCAGCATCTACGGCTCCCACCTCCGTGCCGAGACCGTCGTGATGGTTCCGGGGCTCGAGCGACTCCGCGACGGTGGTGCTGGGGCAGTCGCCGAGCTCGTGCCCGAGCTCGCCGCCGACATCGCGGCGTACGAGGTCGTCGAGCGTCGGCCTCTGGAGGCCGCCTTCGGCGGCATGCGCGTCGTCACCTGTCCGCCGCCGTCGCTTGGCGGGTCGGTCGTGGCCCGGGGGCTGACCGAGATCGACCGCTCGAAGCCGTCCCGGCAGGAGCCGCTCGCCGCCGCGCTCGTCCGCGCACTCGGCGCCGGGTACGGCGGAAGCGCGCCGCTTGCACCGCTGACCGGGACGACGCACGTTTCTGTCCTCGACGGGGACGGCAACGCGGCCGCGCTGTCCTCGACCCTCGGGTCCGGCTCTGGCGTCTTCTCCCGTGGGTTCCAGCTGAACAACATGCTCGGCGAGCTCGACGTGATCGGCACCGAGGAACGGCGGGTCGGTGACCGGCTGCCGAGCATGATGGCGCCGACCCTCGTGCTGGACGGCGAGACGCCGCGGCTCGTCGTTGGCAGCGCCGGATCGGTCAGGCTCTCGGGCGCGATCCTGCAGACGCTCTATCACGTCATCGACGGAGCTCTGCCGGTGGAGGAGGCGATCGGCCATCCCCGCCTCCACGTCGAGGATGGGGTGGTGCAGATCGAGGGCGGCTGGCCCCAGGAGGCGGCGGAGCAGCTGCAGCAGGCGGGATACGACGTGAATCCGTGGGCGGGCAGGAACCTGTACTTCGGCGGCGTCTCCGCGGTCGAGCGTCGGCCCGACGGGCAGCTCGGGGCCGCCGGCGATCCACGCCGTGGTGGTCACGGGATCGTCGTCCCGTGATCACGATTCGCCCTGCGGCGCCGGGCGACGCGCAGCCGCTCGTCGAGCTCGCGCGCGAGGTCGGCAGCGAGGAGGGCGCGTGGCTTCTGACCACGGCGGAGTGGAGGAGCATCGCGGACGAGCGGCGCTACCTGCGGGCCGTCCGTCGTCACCCCGATGCGGTCGTCTACGTAGCCGAGGACGCGGGGCGTGTCGTTGCCAGGCTCTCCCTGGCCCGCGACATCCACCCGGCGAGCCGCCATGTCGCGGACCTCGGCTTGATGGTGGCCGCGAGTCATCGCCGCCGGGGCATCGCGCGAGCCATGCTCGAGCAGGCGGTCGCATGGGCCGGCAGCGTCGGAGTCAGGAAGCTCGAGCTCCACGTCTTCCCCTGGAACGAGCCGGCGATAGCACTGTACGAGTCGTTCGGCTTCGAGCGCGAGGGTCTCCGCAAGGGCCACTACCTGCGTGAGGGTGTTCCGGTCGACGCCGTCCTGATGGCGTTTCAGCTCGACCAGCTGTCCTAGAGGGGGCGCCGCTCGCCTCGTATCGTTGCCTTGCATGACGACAGTCTGCCGGTCGAGGAGTGACCTGTCTGTGACGACTCCGTGCCGTCTTCGTGACGCCGGGTAGCATCGGCAAGGATGGATCTTCGCGTCGATCCGGACCGCCTGCGCGCCGACATGGACGCGCTCGCCCGGATCGGGGCGACGCCGGACGGCGGTCTCGAGCGGACGACCTTCTCCGACGCCCATCTTGCCGCCCGGAGGTGGTTCCTCGACCGGGCGCGGGCGGCGGGACTCGAGTGCGGGATCGACACGGCCGCGAACCACTCGGTCGTACTCCGTTCCGGTGACCCGCTCGCGCCCACGCTCCTGCTCGGCTCACACCTCGACTCGGTGCGCCGGGGCGGCCGCTACGACGGAGCTCTCGGCGTGGTCTGCGCGCTGGAAGTCCTCCGCACGGTGCAGGACGCCGGCCTCGACCTGTCGGTCACGCTCGAGGCCGTCGACTTCACGGACGAGGAGGGGACGCTGATCGGCCCGTTCGGCAGTCTCGCTCTCGCCGGCGGGCTCACCCGTGAGGACCTCGCGGCGCCACGCGGCGGCCGCGAGCTTCTGGTTCGCGAGCTCGCACGCCTCGGCCTCACCGAGGACGGCGTCCTCGCGGCCGGCCGGGATCCGGCCACCCTGGCCGGCTACCTGGAGCTCCACATCGAGCAGGGGCCGGTGCTCGAGCGCGCCGGAATCGACATCGGCATCGTCACCGGGATCGTCGGCGCCAGCTCCTTCCTGCTGGTGTTCGAGGGCGAGGCCCGGCATGCGGGCACCACGCCGATGGACGCGCGGCGTGACGCTGCGGTCGGCGCGGCCGCCTTCGTGGTGGGCGCGAGGGAGGTCGTCACCCGCGACTTCCCCGGGTGCGTCGCCACGGTCGGCGACATCGCGACGGAGCCTGGCTCGTTCAACGTCGTGCCCGGCCGCGCGCGGCTACGACTCGAGTGCCGCTCGCTCGACGGGGCACAGCTCGACAGCCTCGAGCATGCCCTCATCGGGCGCGCTCACACGGAGGCGAAGGCCTTCGGGCTCGACGTCACGGTCGAGCGCGTCGGCCGGGTGGAGCCCGCGCCGACCGACCCGCATGTGCGCGGCGCGTTCGCCGCCGCCGCGACGGCTCTGGGACTGACGACAATGGAGCTGCCATCCGGCGCCGGCCATGATGCGCAGTCGCTCGCCGCCGTCACGCCGAGCGGAATGGCCTTCGTCCCCTCCAGGGGCGGCGTCAGCCACGACCCGGCCGAGCACACTGCCTGGGCGGACTGCCTCAACGGTGCGAACGTCCTGCTCCACGCCACGGTCGGGCTCGCACGAGCCGCCCGGCCCGGCTCCCGCTAGCGCGGCAGCGCCCGGGGGACGACGAGCTCGACGAGCTCGCCGCAGCCCGGGTGCATCTCGCTCCAGCCGTCGATTGAAAGGCGAAGCTCCGCGAGCGCGCCGGTCGGGAACGCCTCGGGGCCGGGAGGGGCGAGAGCGCACGCGAGCTCCTGCAGGGCGGGGTTGTGCCCGACGACGAGCACGTCGACGACCTCCGGCGGGATTTTGCGAAGCCGCTCGAGCAGGGCAGCGGCCGACGCATGGTAGAGGCCGGCTTCGACCTTCGCCTCGGGCGTGCCGAGGGCTGCCGACAGGAGATCGAGCGTCGTCCTCGCCCTCACTGCCGTCGAGCAGAGCACGAGCTCCGGGCGGACACCGTTCTCCGCGGCCCAGCGGCCGATCCGCTTCGCCGCCTTGCGGCCGCGCGGCGCCAGCGGACGATCGTGGTCGGCGAGCCCCGGCTCGTCCCAGCTCGACTTGACGTGGCGGAGCAGCCAGACGCGTTTCACCACCCGCGCCTCCACCCGCGGACGAGCTCGACCTGGCCGGGGGTCTCCGGTGACGGCCGCTCGCCGGCGATCGCGGCGCGCAACACGGCAATTCGTGCGATCGGGTCGCCGCCGTCGAGCCCGTGCCGCATCAGCCAGCACCCGATCACCGTGCCGGTGCGGCCGACGCCGCCCCAGCAGTGGACGTAGACCGTGCCACCCTCCGCGCGGGCGGCGTCGACGTCGTCGAGGATCCGCATCACGTACCCCACCCTCGGCGTGCCCATGTCGGGAATCGGGTGCGCGACACGGCGCGACCCGTGCAGCAGGTGCCCGTAGCCGTCGAGCGGATCCGACGGGTGCGTGAGATCGACGAACAGCGTCACGCCCTCGCGCTCGAGCGCCTCCGGGCTCGCGGGATACGCGCCGGCCAGGAGGCCGTCGCCGACCGCATAGTGAGCGGGCGTCGGCATCACGAGGGAACCTACACTTCTCCCGGAGGCGGGTCTGCAGCGGCCTCCTGCACGGCCTTCCAGGCTGCCCTTGCCGAGAAGCCGCGGCGGGCGAGAAACGCGATCGCACGCCGGCGATCTGCGTCGTCGGTCACGGCGCGCCGGCCGAGCGCCTCCCGGGCCAGGGAGACCTCGTCGCGGCCGTCGTACGCCTCGTCCAGCGCCGCCTCGGCGATCTGGCCGGGGAGGCCGCGCGAGCGGAGCTTCTGCTCCGCGCGCCGGCGCCCGTAGCCGCGCGACCGCATCCCGCGCGCGAGCTGTCCCGCCAGTGAGGCGTCGTCGATGTAGCCGTAGCCGGCGACCCGCTCGATCGCGTCTCGTGCCACCTCCGGAGGCACGTCGCGAGCGGCGAGCTTCTTCTCGATCTCCGCCGCCGACTGCATCCGCGCGGCCAGCGACCGCACGACGAAGAGCCGCGCTCTGACGCGCGCGAGCGCCTGCTCGACTGCGGCACGCCGAGCGTCGTCGATCTCGTCGCCTGGTGCGACCCCGAGCTCTCCGAATGCCTCGGGCTCGACCCGCAACCAGGCCCCGCCGTCGAGCCGCAGCGCGATCGAACGTCGGCGCGTGCTCGCCGTCGCGTCGTCCTCGGGGAAATCGTGCTCGATCGTCAGTCGGGCCACGGCTTCGAGGCTACTGTGTCCGGGGAATGGCCGGTCGCGTCCTCCTCCTGACGGTCGCCGTGCTGCTGCTCGGCGGCTGCGGCGGCAAGGATGACGAGCCGCCGGTCACGACGACAACGACGACGACGACGACCACCACGACTCCGCGCGCGCTCGAGGGCGCCTCGACCACACCCGTTGGGTGGTCGTCGTCGATTCCGGAGACCGCGCTGCTCGGCGACGTCCGCGTCGCGAGCCACGAGGGATACGACCGCGTCGTCTTCGAGTTCCGGAACGGCGTGCCGGGATACGACGTCCGCTACGTCGAGCCGCCGATCCTCGCGGACGGTTCCGGCGAGGAGGTGCCCGTCTCGGGCGGCGCCGCGCTCGTGGTGCGGATGGAGCCCGCCCTCGACGCCGACCTGACGCAGGAGGCGGCGCCGCGGACGTACACGGGACCGATGCGTTTCTCGCCGGCGGCGGCTGCGGTCGTCGAGCTCGTCCGAACGGGAGGCTTCGAGGCCGTTCTCACCTGGGTCGTCGGTGTCGACGAGAAACGTCCTTTCCGCGTCACGAGGCTGGAAGGCCCGGCGCGCATCGTGATCGACGTCAGCTCGCCGTAGCGGGGGTGGCGTCCGGATCGAGCCGGACGCCGTGGTGGCGCGACGCGCCGCCTGACGATCTCTTCGCAAATTGCGCACTTCGCCTGGGCCGGGCCCTTGTCTCGGGTGGGCGGGATCCCTATCTTGACGAGTGCACCGAGCACGGGGCACCGGAGGTTGAAGGCCTCCCGAGCGACTGACGCGCAAGCGACGGCTGGTCGGGTAGCTGGACGAAGGAGCTACCGACTCGGTGCATTTTTTCTGGTCCGGGACAACACCATGACCGGGATCGGGCGGCTCGTCCGGCTCGCGTATGCCGCGTAGCCGGGATGCGCCGCGATGATCATCGGCCAGAGCCGCTCGTGCTCCTCGTCCGTCGCGGCGCGCGCGGTCACGGGGTGCGTGTCGGTGCCGACTGTGATCGCCGCCTCCGCGTGCACACACAGGTTCAGCCACCAGGCGGGAGCGGTGTCCTCGCCGCCGTTCGAGGCGACGACGACGATGTCCTCACCGACCTCGAAGTACGTGAGCGGCGTCGTTCTGGCGCGGCCCGACCGGCGGCCGGTCGTCGTCAGGAGCAGAACCGGCATCCCGGCGACGCGACCCAGCAGGCGCCCGCCGGTGAGCCGGTAGACGGCCCGGTGGCTTCGACCCATGGCCCTGATCGCAGCCCGCCGTAGCTTCATCTGCCGTCTATCCGGGGATCGCGACGGCGACCGCCCGCTGCCGCGCCGGCCTGGCTTCCAGCCGATCGACGTACGAGGCGACGTTTGCCGGGAGCTCCGTCAGCTCGCCGCTGCGGGCGAAGCCGAGCACCGAGCCGATCACGATGTCGGCGACCGAGAACGCGTTGCCGACGAGGTAGTCGTCGTCGCCGAGCGCGCCGGCGACGACACCTGCAGTCGCCACGAAGCGGGCGGTTGCGCGCTCGATGATGCCTGCGTCGGGCTCGGCGGCGTCCTGCCAGATCTGACGAGCGATGTCCATCAGCGCGCCTTCGACGTCGGTCATCCCGAAGAAGCACCACTGATACTGGAGGGCGCGCTCGTGCGAGCCGAGCGGCGCGATCAGTCCGGCCTCGAGGTTCTGGTCGGCGATGTGGAGGAGCAGCGCGGCCGATTCGAAGACGGGACCGCCTTCCTCCTCGAGCACCGGTGCGCGGCCGAGCGGGTGGAGCGCGCGGTACGCGGGCGTCTGCTTGTCCTCACGGGAGATGACCGTGAGGTCGAAAGGGATGTCGAGCTCCTCGAGGAGCCAGAGCACGCGCGTCGACCGGGAACGGGGCTGGTGATGGAGTCTCATCGGCCGATCCTAGCCTGGCGAACCGGCTTCCGGCCGAAGCCCGTGCCGCCGCTCACCGAGGGGTGGTGGAGGCTGGTGCGACAGGGCCGTTCGCGGGGGACGAGCTCGTCGGCCTCTCCGAAGTAGGCCTCGTCTGCGATCCGCCTGCGCTCGCGGGGGCGCTCCGGCGAGAGCTCGGGCTCGAGGTTTGGGACGGCACCGTCGCCGGGGAGGCGCGGCTCGTGTTCGTGGGCGAGAAGGCGAGGACGTTGATCCTCTGCCGTGCGGGGCGGCGATGGCTGCCGACGGGCCGTCCGGCGGAGGCACATCCGGTCGAGGTCGTGCTCGCGGGCGGGCCCGTTGGAGACGTCCTGCTCGACGGGGGCGGCCGCGTCAGCCGACGTGCGGCAGGGGATGGCCCGACTGTGCGAGCATCCCCATCACCCCGTCACGACGTCACAGGAGGCTGAGATGACACGTCCCGTCACCTTGTTCACCGGCCAGTGGGCCGACCTGCCGCTCGCCGACCTGGTCGTGAAGCTCGAGACCTGGGGCTTCGACGGCGTCGAGCTCGCCTGCTGGGGAGATCACTTCGAGGTCGACCGGGCCATGGCCGATCCCGGCTACGTGAAGGCGCAGAGAGAGCTCCTCGAGCGGCACGGGCTCGGGTGCTGGGCGATCGGCGCGCACCTCGTCGGCCAGGCGGTCTGCGACCCGATCGACGCACGGCACAAGGGGATCCTGCCTCCCGACGTGTGGGGCGACGGCGACCCCGAGGGCGTGCGCCGACGCGCGGCCGAGCGGCTGAAGGACACGGCCCGGGCGGCCGCGGCCTTCGGCGTCAGGGTCGTCAACGGCTTCACCGGCTCGCCGGTATGGCACATGCTCTACTCGTTTCCGCCGAACGACTTCGACGCGATCGAGCGTGGCTACGCCGAGTTCGCGGAGCGCTGGGGACCGATCATCGACGTGTTCGACGCCGAAGGCGTGCGCTTCGCGCTCGAGGTGCATCCGACCGAGATCGCCTACGACTTCGTCACGACGCAGAAGACGCTCGACGCGATCGGCCGCAGGCCCGGCTTCGGGATCAACCTCGACCCCAGCCACTTCGCCCACCAGTTCCTCGATACCGCCGCGTTTGCGGTCGACTTCGCGGACCGGATCTACCACGTCCACGTCAAGGATTCGCGCCGTTTCCTCGACGGGCGCAGCTCGATCCTCGGCGGCCACCTCAACTTCGGCGAGCCACAGCGCGGCTGGGACTTCGTCTCGCCGGGGCACGGCGACGTCGACTTCGAGGCCTTCTTCCGGGCGCTGAACCGGATCGGCTACTCGGGGCCGCTCTCGATCGAGTGGGAGGACTCGGGCATGGATCGCGAGTGGGGCGCGCGGGACGCGCTCGCGTTCGTGCGCCGCACCGACTTCGCCCCGTCCGATGTTGCCTTCGACGCGGCGATGCAGCGCGACGAGTGAGGGCTCTCGACGACGCCCTGCCGCGCTTCGACGTGAACGAGGTGCACTCGATCTCGCTCCCGTGCAGCGCCGAGCGGGCGATGGAGCTTGCTCTTGCCGCCCCGGCCGCCCCGGACCCGGTCACAGCGGCGCTCTTCCGCGCGCGCGGCCTGCCGCCGGAGACGACGATCCAGGCTCTCTTCGGCCGTCTGGGCTTCGACACGCTCGCCGCCACGCCAATGGAGGCCGTCTTCGCCGCCTCCGGGACGCCGTGGCGGCCTTCCGGTGGCCTGCGGCCGTTCGCCTCGGGCCTCCCGGGCACGGTGCGCGTGGCGGCCGACATCCGAGCCGTCCCGGTCAGGGGCGGCTGCATTCTCTCGACGGAGACGCGCGTGCAGGCGGTCGACGACCGCGCCCGGCGTGCGTTCGGGCGCTACTGGCTCGTCGTGGGGCCTTTCTCGGGGCTGATCCGCCGCCGCTGGCTCCGGGCCGTCGAGCGCGCGTGCCCGTGATCGTGCCGGTTGCCCTCGGGGACGAGTCAGGGTCGCTTCAGGGTCATTCCGGATGGACGGCGCACCATGCGGCCGCCACCCTTGAGTCATGACAGAACATGCGATAGACCAAACAGCAGTGAAGCGGCTCGAGCGGAGCCGTTCCGACCGAATGCTCGCCGGCGTGTGCGAAGGACTGGCGCGCTACTTCGACGTCAATCCCGCCCTCTACCGCGTCGGCTTCGTCGTCCTCACCCTGCTCGGTGGCGCAGGGATTCTCATCTACCTGGCCGCCGTGCTCGTGATCCCCGAGGAGGGCGAGCAGGACTCGATCGCGTCGCGCGCGTTGCGCTCGCGGCAGGATCAGCCCTGGGCGCTCGTCGGCCTCGGCCTCGTGGCCGTCGCGGGAGCGGTGCTCCTCTCCCGGGCGAGCCTCTGGCCGCAGGGCGATGCCGCCTGGGTGCTCGCACTCATGGCCGGCGGTGTGATCCTCTTCACGCAGCGGCATGGAGACACCGCCGCGACCGGCGAGCCGACCGCCGACGGCGAGGCCGTCGAGTCGACCCGAGGCACCCACGTGATGCGCAACATCTCGATCGTGTTGGCGGCGATCGTGGTGGCAGTCCTCGTGGCTGCGGCGAGCGTCGCAACCGTGTTCCACGTGGCCGTGAGCGACGGCGTCGGCGAGCGCAGCTACCAGGCCGCAGGCGCGGCCGATGTCCAGCCCCGCTACCGGCTCGGCGTCGGAACGCTCCGGATCGACCTCCGCGGCGCTCGGTTCCCGATCGGAGAGACCGCGGTCGACGCCCGGGTCGGGATCGGGGAGCTGAAGGTGATCGTCCCTGCCGACGTCGCGCTTCGCGTCAAGGCGACGAGCCAGGCGGGCGAGGTCAACGTGCTCGGTCTCACCGACGACGGCCGTAACGCTCAGATCCGGCTCCCCGCTGCCGACGGCCAACGCGTCCTCGTGCTCGACGCCCGCGTGGGCCTCGGGACCGTCGACGTCGTTCGCGCACCTCTGACACCATGACCGCCGATGGCACTCCCGACCCTCGTCCGTAGCTCGGACGACCGGGTCGTCGCCGGGGTCTGTGCGGGCATCGCGCAGACCCTCGGCGTCGATCCGACCCTGATCCGGCTCGTGTTCGCGCTGCTCGCTCTCGCGGGCGGCGCGGGCGTGCTCCTCTACCTCGCTCTCTGGGCCTGGAGCGGCGGGCTCAGCCCCTGGATCGCCGCCGTGCTCGCCCTGATCGGGATCTCGGCCGTTCTGCACGCGCTCGGGCTCGACGATCGGGTCGTCGCCGGAATCGCACTCGTCGCGGGTGGCCTCACCCTCATCTGGCGGCGCGGTGGCAGCTTCGGCGCCAGTGCGCCGCTCTCGGCGCTCGGCGTCACGCTCGCCGCCGCGGGGGCGGTGCTCGTCCTCGCCGACGGCGGCGTGCACCAATCCGTGCTCGCGCCCGGCGCGGTCGCGGGATCGCTCTTGCTGATCGCGGGGCCCTGGCTTTGGCGCCTCGCCGTCGACCGGGATGCCGAGCGAGCGGCCCGCATCCGCAGCGAGGAGCGGGACGACGTCGCCGCTCGGGTGCACGACTCCGTGCTGCAGACGCTCGCGCTGATCCAGCGCCACGCCGACGAGCCCCGCAAGGTCGCGGCGTACGCCCGGCGGCAGGAGCGGGAGCTGCGCAGCTGGCTCTACGGCGACCGGACCACGGGCGACAGCGGCTCGCTCGTCAGCCTCCTCTCGGCTGCGGCGGCGGATGTCGAAGAGCTCCACGGCGTACGGGTGGAGCTCGCGAGCTCCGGTGACTGCCCCGTGGACGGGGGCGTGGGCG
Organism: uncultured Thermoleophilia bacterium; assembly: GCA_963823355.1. Taxonomy (GTDB): domain Bacteria; phylum Actinomycetota; class Thermoleophilia; order Gaiellales; family Gaiellaceae; genus Gaiella. The sequence goes on along the minus strand of CAWGLG010000008.1, from coordinate 86,672 downwards.
CCCTCGCCCTCGCAGCACGGGAAGCGATGACGAACAGCGCCAGGCACTCCGGCTCGGACGTCGTCGACGTCTATGCCGAGATCGGCGACGAGCGGATCTCGGTCTTCGTCCGCGACCGGGGTGTCGGCTTCGATCCGGGGACCGTCCCGCGCGACCGGCGCGGGATCTCGGAGTCGATTCAGGGCCGGATGCAGCGGGCCGGAGGCACCGCGACCGTGTCCAGCACGCCCGGCGCCGGCACCGAGGTCGAGTTGACGCTGGCGAGGGTCGAGGGATGAAGCGCCGCGTCGTCCTCGTCGACGACCACCACATGTTCCGCGCCGGCGTGAAGGCGGAGCTCGGCGACGCGGTCGAGGTCGTCGGCGAGGCGGCGAGCGTGGCGGAGGCCGTGCCGCTGATCCGCGAGCTCGACCCCGACGTCGTCCTGCTCGACGTCCACCTGCCGGACGGCGGCGGCGACGTGGTCATCAGCGCGGTTGCTCCAGACCGGCCCGGCGTCCGTTTCCTGGCCCTGTCCGTCTCGGACGCAGCCGAGGACGTGATCGCGGTCATTCGCGCCGGGGCCCGAGGCTACGTCACGAAGACGATCTCGGGCGAGGAGCTGGCGCGCGCGATCGAGCGCGTTGCGGAGGGAGACGCCGTGTTCTCGCCACGGCTGGCGGGTTTCGCGCTCGACGCCTTCCGGGGCGGCGAGCGGGTCGGCGGAGACGCGGAGCTGGACGAGCTCACCCCGCGCGAGCGCGAGGTCTTGCAGCTCATCGCCCGCGGCTACATGTACAAGGAGATCGCGGCCCGGCTCAGCCTCTCCGTGAAGACGGTGGAGAGCCACGTCTCGAGCGTGCTGCGCAAGCTGCAGCTCTCGAGCCGGCACGAGCTGACGCGCTGGGCGACGCAGCACCGGCTCGTCTGACGGGCCGGCTCGCCCGGCCGTAAGGATGTCGTCCGACGCGGAGGACATCCTCGAGATATGCCCGTCCAGCTCGTGCTCGATCTCTTCGCTCCGCCCGCGCCGAGCGCCGTGCCGGAAGAACATCCCGGCCGCGTCTCCCGAAGGTCGGAGGTACCGGCTCCCGCCGCCTACGCGGTGTTCGACTGCGAGACGACCGGCACCAGCACGACCGCCGACGAGATCGTCTCGCTCGCTCTGATCCGGCTCGATCCGGACGGAGTCGAGATCGCTCGATACGCAACTCTGGTACGGCCGTCACGGCCGATTCCGAGGGAAGCGACGGCCGTGCACGGGATCAGCGACGAGGACGTTGCCGACGCTCCTGCGTTCGCCGCGATCGCGGGCGAGCTGCTCGATCTGCTCGCCGGGGCCGTCTTCGTGGCGCACAACGCGAGCTTCGACCTCGGGATGCTGCAACGCGCCTTCGCGGGTGCGGGAATCGCCTACAGCCCACCCGCCGTCGCCTGCACGCTCGAGGCGTTCAGGTTGCTCGAGCCGCTGGCCGACAATCACCGCCTGCAGACGATCTGCGAGCGGCGCGGGATCGAGCTGCACGACGCCCACGAGGCGATCAGCGACGTGCTCGCCACGGTCGCGCTGCTGCGGGTGCTGCTCGACGAGGGCATCGCGCCGGAGACGGTCAAGCTCGACCATTCGGCGTACATGCGCCTTCGCTCCCGCGGCGACACACGGCCCGCCTCGGAGCCGCAGATCCGTCGGGTGTTCGGGATGGCCCGCTCGGCCGGCCTGCTGCAGCCCGGCGGCGGCGTCGACAACGACCGCGTCGTCGCGCTCGTCGAGAAGGTGACGGGAATCGCCGACGTCAACGGGCTCACCCGGGCCCAGGTGCAGGACGTCTACGATGCGCTCGACGAGCTGGTCGAGCAGCGGGCCGCCCTCTCGCACGCGGCAACCGCGTAGCTATTCTTGCGCGATGGGCCAGACGGATCTGGGCGCGGAAATCGGGACGTGCTTCCTGGAAGCCCTCACGAGCCGTGACTACTCTGCGCTCGCTGCGTGCTTCGCGGCCGACGCGACCCTGCGGGCGATCGTCCCGTCCGGCACGCGCGAGGACGACGGGCGCGAAACGATCGCGGCGCGATTTCGGATGTGGACGGAAGACGTCGAGGACTACGAGGTCGGTGAGACGGAGTCAACGCCCTTCGCAGACCTGCTCCGGCTCCGCTGGAGCGTGAAGGGCGTCGATCCCGAGCTCGGGCTGAACGCCTACGAGCAGACGGCCTACGCCGAGGTGGCGGACGGCGCGATCGTGCGCATGCGCCTCGCCTGCTCGGGCCACCGACCGCTCTGACGCCCCGGGCTCCGGCCTACGACGAGTAGTCGAACGGGCTCGCGAAAGCGCAGTTGCCGGTGAGCTCCCAGGCGAACGGGTCGTCGTCGACGACGAGCGTGTCCGCGAGGAGCTCGGTGCCTGGCTTGTCGTAGCCGGAGATGCCGCACGCGACGACCTCGTCGGTCTCGAACGGCCGGCTCGCGGTCAGCTCGATGACACGGCCGACCCGGAGCTCGTGCCCGGCAGGGCTGTCCGTGATCTCGATCGGGCTTGCCCGCACGTCGATCAGCTCGCTCGGCTTCGAGACCCACGGAAGGCGCAAGACGGCCTCGCCGCCGAGTTCGCCCGTCAGGATGGAGGCGAGCGCCTGCCGCTGCTCGTCGCTCCCGCGCTCGTCGACGTGGACGACGAAGCTCCACGGCGAGCCCGGTTCGTCGTCGTCGTAACGGATTACGAAGGCTGCCGCGAGGCCGCTCAGGTCGACCTCGCCCGCGTGCCCCTCGTCGACGAGCCACGAGAGCACGCCGAAGCAGATGCCGTACGTGGAGCGGCCGCCCTTGACGCTGCCGACCATCCGGCACGGGCAGATCGCCTCGCAGTTGCACGACTCGAAGTAGGAGCCTCGGATCCGCCACGGCGTCAGGGTGGCTGTCCCTCGCACCTCGGTCACCAGAGAGCGTGGGCCGGCGTCGGGAGCATCTCGTCCATCTTCGTCTCCGCGCCGGGGCGGGTCAAGCCCGGGACGCTGCCCGGCGCCACCGCCACCCAGATCCCGAGGGCGACGAGCGCCACGGCGAGCGCCTGTGCAACACGCTCGCCGACCGGGAGCACCTTCTCGGCGAAGACGATCGCCGTGACGACGATCATCCACGTGATGCTCATCACGCCGACGGCGAACAGCACAACCATCAGCGCCCAGCAGCAGCCGACGCACCACGAACCGTGCACGATTCCCATCCGCAGGGCGCCGCCGGGCCCCCCGTGCCAGTGGTGCATGAGAAAGCTCAGCGGCGTGCGGCAGTGGCGCAGGCAGGCTAGCTTGAGTGGCGTCAGTTGATAGACGCCGGCGAAGGCGATCGCCGCGCCCGTGATCTCGGGGCCGGCCCGGTCCCAGGCGAGGAACGACGGGTCGAGGCCGCGCACGAGCCGGAACAGCCCATACGCAACGACGCCATAGGCAGTCCACGCGATCAGGTACCCGACCACGAACGACGCCGTCGTGAGGCCGGGCCGTCGCGCCGACCCGGCCGCGGCCTTCGAGAAGAGCAGTACCATCGGCGTCGCCGACGGCAGCATCATGGCGGCCATCATCGTCACCCAGATGCCGAGGTACCGGCCGACCGAGCCGAGATCGGTGCCGGGGCCCGCGTCCATCCCGCGCATCCGCGCGACGACGAGCACCCAGGCGGCGAGCGTCGCGCCTATGAGCGCAGCGCCGACGCCGGGGCGGAGCGCCCGCTCCGCGATGGTGGCTTGCCCTGGTTGCACGCTGCCCAGTATCGGCCATCACGGTTCGTGCCGGGCGGCGCATCCGACAACGCCGTCGACGGAACCTCCTACGGGAAGAGCGGCAGCGAGCGCCGCCTGTCGCCGCCGAGCTTCGCCCAGGCGTTCACGAGGGCGGGCGCGACCGGGGGCAGCGCCGGCTCCCCGACTCCGCCGAGCGGTGCGCCGCTCTCGATGATCGTGACATCGATCGGGGGCGCATCCTTCAGCTTTCCGAGGCGGTAGCGGTCGAAGTTCGTCCGCATCGGCTGGCCGGCGGCGAAGGGCATCTCGCCCCAGAGGGCTGCCGAGAGGCCCTGGAGGACTGCGCTCTCGACCTGCGCGCGCACGGTGTCCGGGTTGATCGTGGTGCCGCAGTCGATCACCACCGTGACCTTGGTCACGCGGACGCTCGTCGCCGAGCCGGAGACCTCGACGACCTCGCCGACGATCGAGCCGAAGCACTGGCAGAGCGCCACGCCCCGGGCCCGCCCCCTACGGAGGGGCGTCGACCAGCCGCTCTTCTCGGCGACCGTGTCGAGCACCGTCCGGGCCCGCGGGTTGCTCCCGAGCATGCTCCGCCGCAGCTCGACCGGGTCGCGCTTGGCGGCGGCCGCGAGCTCGTCGAGGAAGCACTCGGCGAAGAACACGTTGTGCGAGTTCCCGACGGAGCGCCAGTAGCCGACCGGCACCTGGGCGTCGTCCCGGATCCACTCGACCCGCTGGTTGCCGATGCCGTAGAGCAGGGTGTTGAGGCCCTCGACGGCCGAGGAGTCGATCGCGGTCGGGTCGGCGAAGCGGGCCGGGCCGCGCTGGTAGGCGATCGACGGCGACACGACCCGGGAGAGGAGCCCGGTGACGCTGCCCGCCGAGTCCACTCCGCCCTGGAGGCTGCAGAGGGCGGCGGGACGGTAGAAGTCGTGGGTGAAATCGTCCTCGCGCGACCACGTGAGCTTCACCGGCGTGCCCGGGACGGCCTTCGCGGTGAGAAGGGCCTGCCGGACGTAGTCGACCTCGACCTTGCGGCCGAGCCCGCCGCCGAGGAAGGTCGTGTGGACGGTGATCCGGTCGGCCGGGAGTCCGGTCACGCTCATCGCGGTCGCGACGCAGCCGGCCTGGCTCTGGGTTGGAGCCCACACCTCGCAACGGTCGGCCGAGACGAGGGCGGTCGCGTTCATCGGCTCCATCGTGGCGTGAGGGAGGTAGGGGACGGAGTAGGTCGCGGTCAGCTTCTGTGCCGAGGCGCCGATCGCTCCCGCGGCATCGCCCGTGCTCAGGGCAACACGGACGGGGCTGCCGCTCTCCATCAGCGACGCGGCGTTTGCGGCCATCAGCGCCGTGTCGGTCGCGGCTGTCGTCGGCGCGTCCACCCAGGTGACCGGGAGCGACCTCGCGGCCCTGATCGCCTGCCATGTCGTCGTCGGGGTCACGACGGCGACGGCGTTGCCGAGGTTCACGACCGTCATGCCCGACGGGGCCCGGCCGACCGTGCCGACTGTCTGGCCGACCTTCGGCGCCATCTTCACCGCCGCGTAGACCATTCCCGGGAGGCGAACGTCGATGCCGTAGACGGCCCGGCCGTTCACCTTGTCCGGAATGTCCAGCCGGGGAACCGACGTGCCGATCAGGCGGAACCGCGAGCGGTCGACGAGCGGCGGGTTCGTCGGCGGCGGTAGCAGCGCCGCTGCTGCGGCGAGCTCTCCGTACGTCGCCGAGAGAGCGCCCGCGGTGACAACGCCGTTCGAGGCCGTGCAAGCGCTCGTCGGGACGCCGAACTTCTGCGCTGCCGCGGCGACGAGCATCTCGCGCGCTGCCGCGCCGGCGGTGCGCAGGGCGTTGTGGTATCCACGAACGGCCGTGCTGCCGCCGGTGACCTGGGCCCGGAAGAGTGGGTTCGCGAACGCGGCGGCAGCGCCCGCGAGCTCCATTCGCACGTGGGACCACTCGACCATCAGCTCTTCCGCCACGATCTGCGGCAGCGCCGAGCTCGTTCCCTGTCCCATCTCGCTGTTCGGCGCGATGATCGTGACCGTCTCGTCCGGGTTGACCCGTACGTAGACCGTCACCTGGCCACCGGCAGCCATGCCCGAGGCCGCCGCCTTTCGGGGCGAGACGGCGAAGTCGAGCCCGAGCAGCAACGCTCCTCCCACGAGGCCCGAGGTGATGAAGCGCTTGCGGCTGATCTGCCGCTCGGTGATCGACTCGAGGCTGGTCATGCCACACCCGCCGCGCGCTTGATGCCCTTGCGGACGCGGTTGTAGGTTCCGCAGGCGCAGATGTTGTCCATGTACTCGTTGATGTTCTCGTCGGACGGCCGCGGGAACTTCTTCATCAGCGATGTCGCGGCGATCAGCATTCCCGACTGGCAGTAGCCGCACTGCGGCACCTGCTCGTCGATCCACGCCTGCTGGAGCCTGCTCCCCACAGGGTCGGCCTCGAGCCCTTCCACGGTCACGACCTTCTTGCCGGCGGCGTTCTTCGCGTCGTAGTCGCACGAACGCTCGAGGACGCCGTTGACGAGCACGCTGCAGGCCTTGCACTGGGTGATCCCGCAGCCGTACTTCGTGCCGGTGAGGCCGACGACGTCGCGCAGGACCCACAGGAGGGCGAGATCGCCGTCGGCCGTGACGGGGTAGTCGCGGCCGTTGACGTTCAGGGTGTACGAGACATTCTCCGACATGGGGCCTCCGGGGACATGCCCAGCGCCGCCAGCCGAGCTCGCTTGGTTTTCGCAGAGGTGGTGTCGGCGCCCGGCGCAACTGCGCCCATCCCTCCCTTGAGTGACGAGTGCCCGGCGGCCGTCGGCCTGCCGCGCCGGTCCCCATTTCGCCCTGAAGCTCCCGGGCCGCGGCAGGCAGGGCGCTCCCATTCGATGAAGGTCACCCGGTGGCCCGGGAGCAAACGCGATCTCCGCTGCCTGTTGGAGCCCGCCGAGCTGCTCGCGTCGGTCCGGCCGCTCGGAGGAGTGCGAGCGGCTCGTGGCAGAGGCGCGCGCGGTCTTCGATCGACCGGCCGCAACCACGTGGCTCGACCGCGCCGACGCGCTGGGTGTCCGCCCTGTGACGGGTCGCCGGAGACGAGCTCCACGGCGCTGTTCACGGAATCGCAACCCATGACGGGTGGTCGGCCGACTACGTTTTCGTCGGTGGGCGTCGAAGCACCGGAGCTCGAGCAGGCATTCGCCGGCGCCGTCGCGGACGGCCGGGTGGGTGACCGATTGTGGCTGTATGCGACCTACCACTGCAACCTCGCGTGCAGCTACTGCCTCACGGAGTCGCACCCGCGGATTGCCGACCGGCGGACGCTCCGTCCCGAGGCAATGCTTCAGGGGGTCACCGAGGGCGCTGCGCTCGGTTTCGGCTCGGTCGGCATCACCGGCGGAGAGGTGTTCATGCTGCCGTCGTTTGCGGGGACGCTCGTCGAGATCGCAAGCATCCTGCCGACGGTCGCGCTCTCCAACGGGACGCTCTTCACCGACCGTGTGCTCGACGAGCTCGAGCCGCTCTCCGCCCTCGATGCGGCAATCCAGCTCTCGCTCGACTCGGACGATCCCGCCGCGAACGACGCCTTTCGTGGCCCGGGGAACTTCGCGGACGTGGTGGCGGCGATCCCGCGGCTCCGGGAGCGCGGCATTCGCGTCCGGATTGCGACGACCGTCGTGGACGACTCGCAGTCCGACCTCGACCGGCTCTGCGAGCTGCACCGCAGTCTCGGCGTGCCCGACGAGGATCACCTCGTCCGGGGAGTCGTGCGCAGGGGACGGGCGGCGAGCGAGCGGCTCGGCGCCGAGCTCGGGCCGAACGACACGCTCCCCGAGCTGACGCTGACGGCGGACGGCGTCTTTCTGCATCCCTTCGCACCGACGGTGCAGGGCGGGGTGACCGACGTCGACCTGCGCGTCGGCGACGAGCTGTTCCCGCTCGCCGAGCCACTCGGTGCGTTCCTCGACCACCCGGGCACCCAGGCGCGTGGCGCCGACGTCGTCCGGAACGTGAGGTGAGCGTGAGCTCCGTCCCTCCCGGTCGGGAGGAACCCATCGTGCTCCTCGTCGCCAAGGCCCCGGTTGCAGGTCGTGTGAAGACGCGGCTCGCTGCCACGATCGGGCCCGAGCGGGCTGCCGCGCTCGGGCGCGCGATGCTCCTCGACACGCTCGACGGGTGCCGCCGGGAGGTGCGCGCCGTCGGGGTGCTGTGCGCCGCCGACGACGAGGTGGAGATGCTCGCCCGGCTCGTGGGCCCCGGTGCCCCCATCGTGATCCAGGAAGGGAACGGCCTCGGCGACGCGCTCCGGACAGGAGTGCGCTTTGCGCTCGCACATGGCGGGGTTGCGCTCCTCGTCTCATCCGATATCCCCGGCGTTCCGGTCGGGGCTCTGTACCGCGCAGTCGCGCTGCTCGGGGAGGGCATCGACGTCGTCCTCGGCCCCGGCAACGACGGCGGCTACTGGCTGATCGGCGTGCGCGCTGACCATCCGGGGCTGTTTGACGGCATCCCCTGGTCGACGGAGGGGGTGCTCGAGGCGACCCTTGCGCGCTGCAGCGAGCTTTCGCTCGCAGTCCGGCTGCTCGAGCCCTGGCGCGACATCGACACGATGGACGACGTGGCGGCTCTCGGCGGCGGGCTGGAGACGCTGCCGGGACGGCGGACGGCCGGCGCACTTGGCCGCCTCGCCGCGATCGGACCCGTTGCACCTCTAAGCTCGATGAACGAGCACACCCCCACGACCGAGGAGGTACGCACCCGATGAGCGTGATTCCGTCCGTTTCCGTCGACGAACTCGTCGTCCCGCTGGAGGAAATCGCACGAGGTGCTGCGGACGCCGACCGTGACGGCCGCTTCCCCACCGAGAGCATCGAAGCCCTGTCCGCGGCCGGCCTGCTCGGGATCGGTGTGGCGGAGCTCTTCGGCGGCCCCGGGGGAGCACCGCAGGCCGTTGCCCGGGCAATCGAGCAGGTCGCCGGCGCGTGCGGCTCGACCGGGATGATCTACACGATGCACCTCGTTGCCGTGCAGACGCTCCAGGCGTGCGCGCACGAGGACGACGGCCCGCTCGCAGACGCGCTGCGCGCAATCGCTACCGGTGACCATCTCACCACGATCGCGTTCTCCGAGACCGGAACCCGCAGTCACTTCTGGGCGCAGCTCTCGACGGCGACGCAGGCCGGGGACACGGTCACCATCGACGCCGACAAGTCCTGGGTCACGGCGGCTGCCCACGCCAACTCGTACGTCACTGCCGTGCGCGCGCCCGGCGCGACCGACCCGCTCGTGACCGAGCTCTACCTCGTCGACTCGGGCACGCCGGGCATCGAGATCCGTGGGCTCTTCGACGGCCTCGGCATGCGCGGCAACGGCTCGTCCCCCGTGCGATTCGACGGCGTCCAGGTCGACCTCGACCGGCGCCTCGGCGACCCGGCCGGCGGGTTCGGCGTGATGATGTCGGCCACGCTGCCGTGGTTCGTCCTCGGCTGCGCCGCGTGCTGCGTGGGGCTCTCGGGTGCTGCTCTCGAGCAGGCCGCGGCCCATGCTTCCTCCACCCGGCTCGAGCACGAGGGCGCCTCGCTCGCCGATCTTCCGACGATCAGGGCGCGGCTCGGCAATGCCAAGGTGCGGCACATGCAGGCGCGCGCGCTTCTCTACGAGGTCGCGGGTCAGATCGAAGCCGGTGCGCCGGAGGCGCAGCTCGGTGTGCTCGCTCTCAAGGCGGCCGCGGCGGAGATGGCGATCGAGGTGACCGACACGGCAATGCGCGTGTGCGGCGGCGCGGCGTACTCGCGCCACCTGCCGCTCGAGCGGCTCTTCCGCGACGCGCGGGCCGCCTCGGTGATGGCGCCGACGACGGATCTCCTCGTCGACTTCCTCGGCAAGTCGCTGACAGGGCAGCAGCTTTTTTGAGCCGGGCGCCGCAACCGCTGATGCCCGGCGAGGCCGAACGCACCCTCGTCGCCCTCGCCGGGCTCCGCATCGTGCTCGGCGTCCTCTGGCTGGCGAACCTCAGCTGGAAGCTGCCGCCCGACTTCGGCAAGAACGACCCGGAAGGGCTGCTCTACAACTTCCGGCTGGCGGAGAAGCACGCGGTGATCGGGCCGCTCCAGGATCTCACGCGTGAGGTGATCATCCCGCACTTCACCCTGTTCGGCTGGCTCGTCTTCCTCGCCGAGCTAACCGCCGGTGTCCTCCTTGTGCTCGGGTTGTGGACGCGCGTCGGGGCCGTGATCGGGCTGGTGCAGTCGATCGCGATCACGCTGCTCGTCGTGAGGGCGCCCGGCGAGTGGGTGTGGACCTACGTGATGTTCGTGGCCATCGGCGTCGTTGTCCTGATTACGCCCTCGGGAAGCAGGCTGTCGCTCGATGCGCGACGCCGGGGGTGAGGATCTCGGTCGTCATCCCGACGCTCGGGGAGCAGGCAACCATCGAGGCGGCGATCACGTCTGCACGGGCAGCGCTCGGTCCCTGTGAGGTGATCGTCGCCGACGGAGGCAGCACCGACGGGACGCGTGAGCTGGCGGTTGCCGCCGGCGTGACCGTCGTCGACGCGCCCGGCTCGCGAGCGGACGCGATGAACATCGGCGCCCAGGCGGCCACCGGCGACACCCTGCTCTTCCTCCACGCCGACACCACACTCCCCGCGGGAGCAGGCGACGCTGTCAGGAGCGCCCTGGCGCGTGCCGATGCCGGCGCGTTCACCGTCCGCTTCGACGACCGGCCGAGGCTCGCCCGGCTCGCTGCCGCGCTGTACGAGCGCTTCCACCGTGGCGTCTACGGAGATCAGGCGATCTTCGTCACCCGGGCCGCCTTCGACCGCGCCGGCGGCTACCGGCCGCTCCCGATCATGGAGGACTTCGACTTCGTGCAGCGCATCAGTCGGGCGGGCCGCTTCGTCGTCCTCCCGGACTCGGTCACGACCTCCGCCCGGCGGCAACGCGCTCACGGAGAGGTGCGGACCTTCCTGACCGTCGCCGCGATCAAGCTCCTGTACCGGCTCGGCGTCTCGCCGGTTCGGCTCGCTCGTCTGTACCGACAGCTGAGCTGAGCCGAGCGAGCGCCTCGCCTCGTCAGTGGGCCGTAGGGAACCCCGGTGAGTACCGCGTCGAATTCGGGGAATAGACCACCCGGCATGTGGTTTTCCCGATGTGCGGTCTGGTCGTGTTCGCGGATGACTCCGGACAGGACGGCTGCGAAGGTGGTTCAAGATACCCGCCCCGTTGGGTCGTTCTCGCTGCTGCATCCGCGGCGGACGGCAAAGGTGCGGAGCCCCACTCGCTCACGAGCAAAGGAGTCACGATGACACGATCCCGAAGCGCGGCACTCATCACGGCAGCGGCAGCCCTCGCTTTTCCGGTCCTCGGCGCCGGGAACGCGATCGCGGGCACGACCGGCAAGGCGGCCGTCGTCCCGTTCACCGCGTCGTACTCCGGCAAGGCGACGGTCACGGTCTCGGATCAGGTCGCGAACATCACCGCCAGCGGGCCGGGAACAGGCACCATCATCGGCCCGAGCCAGGTCTCGGGCAAGGGCACCGGCGACGCGTCGGTGCAGCCCTGCGTGCCCTTTACGGGCACCGGAGCCCTGAAGGCCAACGGCAACTCGACGTCGCTGCTGTTCAAGATCGTGCCACGCTCGGAGGGGTGCGGCGACGAGGCCGGGAAGGTCTTCAGCGTCGTTGCCAGGGCCCAGGTCACGGGAGGCGCGGGCAAGCTCGCCGGGGCGAGCGGCAATCTGAAGATCACCGGGATCTACGACCGCGGCGCGGGGACGTTCTCGATCAAGTTCACGGGCAAGCTGACGATCGGGGCGGCCGCACCAAAGGCGACGGTGCTCCGGATCTCGACGGCGCCGAAGAACAGGCTGGCGTTCTCGAAGAAGGCGCTCTCCGCCCCCGCCGGGAAGATCACGATCGTGATGAAGAACGGGTCCTCTCTCTCACACAACGTCGCAATCCGAAACGGCGTCACCGCCAAGAGCAAGATCGTTGCGAAGGGGAAGGTCGTGAAGAAAGGGGCGTCGTCGACGGTCAAAGTGACGCTGAAGCGGGGGAAGTACCGCTACGTCTGCACGGTGTCCGGGCACGAGGCCGCCGGCATGTGGGGGATCCTCACCGTGAAATAGTGCACCGGCGAGGCGGTGAGGGCGATCACGAAGGGGCTCCCGTGGACGACGAGGAGGCACGCTCCACGGGCGTCCCCTGGCCCCGACCCCGCTTCCGGCGGAGGATGGTCCTGGTGATGCACGAGGATCCCGAGGCAGCGATCACATCGCGCGGGCCACGGCCGAATGGCGCAAGGTGATCGTGCCCGACGGTGGCAGTGCCGGCAGGGCACGTGAACTGGCCGAAGCCTCGGGGGCCACCGTCCTCGACCCGCGCGGCAGGCGGGCCGACGCGACGAATATCTGTGCGGGGGCAGCCACCGGCGCGCCCCTGAACCGGGCATCGAGCTGAGGGCAGCGAACGGCGACGGGTGGTCGCTCACCTGTCGTGCGGCGACTGTGGAAAGCCCCGCGTGAAGAGCATGCGCCCGTCGGCGAGGATCGTCATTCCCTCGAAGCCCGTCAGCCCCGCCGTCCATTGCGCGCCGCGCGACCCCATCGCGAAGGCGGACGTCGCGTAGGCGTCGGCGGTCGCGAGATCGGGGCCGGTAATCGTGACCGAGAGCACGCCGCTCGGAGGTCGGCGTGTATGGGGATCCATCACGTGCTCGCCGCGCTCGTAGGTACCCGACGTCGCGACCGCGAGGTCGCGCGTCTCGACGACGGCTGCGATGCGATCGCGCTCGAGGGGGTGCTGGATGCCGACGCGCCACACCTGCTCCCCCGGTTCCGGGCTGAGGGTGCCGACGGTTTGCTCGATCGTTCCTCGGCCCCGCTGCCGGTCCCGGCTCGTACCTGCGAGGAGCGGGTGGCAGCGATCGCCGCTCTGCGCAGGCTGCGCTTCACCGGCGCGGAGATCGCAGAAGCGCTGGTGATGCCGCTCTCAACGGTGTCCGCGGTGCTGACCCGGGTCGGGCTCGGAAAGCTCTCCCGCCTGGAGCCGCCCGAGCCGCCCAACCGCTACGAGCGCAAGCGGCCCGGGGAGCTGCTCCACATCGACGTCAAGAAGCTGGGCCGGATCGGCCATCCCGGCCACCGCGTCAACGGCGACCGCCGCACACGCAGCCGCGGCGTCGGCTGGGAGTACGTCCACGTCTGCGTCGACGACGCGACCAGGCTCGCCTACGTCGAAGTCCTCAACGACGAGAAAGCAACGACCGCGGTCGGCGTCCTCCGCCGCGCTATCGCCCACTACACAGCGCACGGGATCCGGGTCGAGCGGGTGATGACCGACAACGGCTCCGCCTACGTCTCGACCTTGCACGCGCTCGCCTGCAAGACACTCGGGATCCGGCACCTCCGCACCCGCCCCTACCGGCCCCGTACCAACGGCAAAGCGGAACGCTTCATCCGCACGATGCTCGGCGGCTGGGCCTACGGCGCCATCAACGGCAGCTCCGAGGAACGCCGAAAAGCACTACCCGCCTGGCTCGACTACTACAATCACCGACGACCACACGGCTCCCTCAGCCACCAACCGCCCCAACAGCGGCTGGAAGCGCTCAGAAGGAACAACCTTGCTGGGTCCTACAACTAGGAGACGATCAGCTTGCCCTTCATGCCGGCGTCTTCATGGCCCGCCACCGAGCAGTAGAAGTTGTACGTTCCCCTCTTCAGGGTCACGTAGGCGGTCGTCTGACCTTTCTGGATCTTCTTCGTGCCGCCGAGCTCCGTCTCGCCACTCTCGATCCGGACGTTGTGCTGGAGCATCGATTGATTCGTGAACACGAGCTTGATCTTCCCGCTCTTGGCGCGAAGCACCTTCGTGTTGTACTTGAGGCCGCTGGCCAGAGCCGACACCTTCACGACGGTCGTCGTCGTCGTGGCGGGGCGGGCGGCAGCAGGGCCGGCGACGACGACGGCGGTCGCGATTGCGGTAGCGAGGGCGAGTACAGCTGTGCGTCTCAACGTGCCTCCTGGCTCGTAGGTTCGGCGCACCGGTTGGGCGCCGTTTCACTTCGACACTCGCTGCCGCTTCGCCAGGCGCGGGCCAAGAACCGGTTACGCCAGGGTTACACTTGTCCGGCTGGCCGTGTGAGCACGCCACCCACCCGGCCTACGAGCACCAACCTCGCCTTCGATCGCCGAGCGGAAGCTGACATGGCCGGTGAAGGTCGTCGATCAGCTCTTCAGCGTCTTGATGTACGCCGTCAGGCTTGCCAGGTCCGGATCGGAAATGATCCCTCCCCAGTGCGGCATGGCCACGAGTGCCGGGCCACCGAGCACGCTGCCGGTCTTGATGAAGTCGATGATCTTCGCGTCAGTGTTGAACTCGCCGCGGAAGTCCGCCCCCGCGAGCGGCGGGATCGTCTTGTCGGGAGCGGCCGGATTCGGGACGCCGCCGAGCCCGTTGGGGCCGTGGCAGTTGATGCAGCCGTAGCGCACGTAGAGCGCGGCGCCTGCCACCGCCTCGCCCTGGCCCTGGGGCACCACAACGGGCGACGCGTCGGGGACATCCGGCAATCCGGCCCGGATGTAGGCAACGAGGTCTGTCACCAGGCGTACTGCAGCACGTGGTCGACGACGGCGAGGTCAGGCATGGGCAGGGCTCGAGCAGAACAGTGGAGCAGGGGGCTGCACCTACCATGGCGTGATCGCAGTCTCGAATGCCAGAACCTTCGTCCGCCTACTGCAGTTCCTGCGGCCCTACCGCTCGTCGCTGATCGCGTCGACGATCCTCGCCATCCTCTCGCAGGCGGCGGCGATCGCGGTGATCGTGCTCACGGGCTTCGTGATCAACGAGCTCCGAGGCGGCCAGGACGGCCACCAGCTCGCGTTCCTGATCCTCGTGATCCTCGGCGTCGGCCTCCTGCGGGCCCTCCTCATGCTCGGCCGCCGCTTCATCTCGGGCAAGCAGGCCCTTGCAGTCGAGTGGGACATGCGCGACGCCCTCTACGCGCGCCTGCTGCGGCTCTCGTTCGGTTACTACGACCGGCATCAGACCGGGCAGCTGATGTCACGGGCGACCGTCGACCTGCAGACGATCCGTTTCTTCCTCGGCTACGGCCTCATCTTCTTCGCCCAGCACGTGATCACGATTGTCTGCGTCACGATCGTCCTCTTCTTCTACGAGTGGCGGCTCGCCCTGATCGCGCTGGCAATCACACCGCTGCTGATCGGCGTCGCCTACCGCTACAGCCATGTCTCGCACCCTGTCCTGCGCGCCGTGCAGCAGAAGCTGGGCGACGTCGCGACGGTGGCGGAGGAGTCGATCGTCGGCGTTCACATCGTGAAGTCCTTCGCGCAGGAGGATCAGGTCGAGGAGCGATTTCGGGTCGCCTCCGACAGCGTCTTCGACGCGACCGTGCGCGCGAACGCCCAGCGCTCGCTCTACGTGCCGCTGCTCACCTTCCTGCCGATGCTGGCGCAGGCAGGAGTACTGCTCGCGGCCGGCCATTACGTCGTCCAGGGTGAGCTGACGATCGGCGGTTTCTTCGCCTTCAACCTGCTGCTGATGATGCTCGTGATGCCGCTTCGCATGCTCGGCATGTGGGTCGGCCAGGCCCAGCGAGCAACCGCCTCGGGCGAGCGCTTCTTCGAGGTGATCGACGAGCCGGAGGAGGTCGCCGACGCACCGGACGCGGGCGAGCTGCCCGCAGGCCCCGGCCGCGTCGTCTTCGAGGGCGTCGGCTTCGGCTACGACCCGTCGCGGCCGGTGCTCACAGGCATCGACCTCGAGATCCCGGCGGGCAGCACGATCGCGCTGATCGGCGCCTCCGGGGCAGGCAAGACGACGCTCGCGTCGCTCGTGCCGCGCTTCTACGATGCGGCCGAGGGTCGCGTTCTCATCGACGGTGTCGACGTGCGGGACGTGACGCGGCGGTCGCTGCGGCGCGAGGTCGGGGTCATCTCACAGGATCCGTTCCTCTTCTCTGCGAGCGTCCGCGACAACATCGCGTTCGGCGTCCCGGATGTGGGACAGGAGCTCGTCGAGGCCGCAGCCCGGGCGGCGCAGGCGCACCCCTTCATCGAGGAGCTGCCGGACGGCTACGCCACCGTGATCGGAGAGCGAGGTGTCACGCTCTCGGGCGGGCAGCGGCAACGGCTCGCCATTGCGAGGGCGCTCGTGATCGATCCTCGCATTCTCATCCTCGACGACGCGACGGCCTCCGTCGACGCGACCACCGAGTCGCTGATCCGGGCCGGTCTGACCGAGGCGATGCGAGATCGGACGACGATCGTGATCGCCCACCGGCTCTCCACGATCGCGCTCGCCGACACGGTCGTCGTGCTCGAGCACGGTCGGATCGTCGCGCAAGGCACGCAGAGCGAGCTGCTCGAGACGAGCGCCGTCTTCCGCGAGATCCACGAGCACGGGCTGCTCCAGGAGATCGGGGTGTCCGCATGAAGGTCTGGCAGGCCGGCAGCCATCTCGCCGAGGAGCGTGGCGGCAAGGTCGGCGACTGGTCGTGGCGGCAGACCCGGCGGCGGCTCGGCATGCTCGTCGGGCTGGCGCTGCCCTACAAGGCGCGCACGGTCGGAGCGGTCGTCTCGCTCTTCGCGTACACCCTCGTCGCACTGGTGCCACCGCTCCTCGCCAAGCTCGCCGTCGACCAGGGCATCAAGACGGGTGACCTCCAGACCCTCGTCTGGATCGTCGCCGCCTTCGTCGTCACGGGGCTGATCGCGTTCGGCCTCTCCTCGCTCCAGACCTACCTCACCGGCTGGGTGGGGGAGCGAGCGCTCGCCGACCTGCGAATCCGGCTCTTCGGGCACCTGCAGCGGCTCTCGCTCGGCTACTTCGAGCGCAACCGCACCGGGGCGATCATCAGCCGGATCACGAACGACGTCGAGGCTCTCGACACCCTGATCACCGACGGGGTCACCTCCCTCGTCCAGAACCTGATGCTGCTGGTCGGTACGGCGGTGGTGCTGTTCGTGCTCGACTGGCGACTCGCGCTCGCGACGCTCTCCGTGATCCCGCTGATGGCGGCTGCAACGATCTGGTTCAGGATCCGCTCGAACCGCGCCTACCGCCGGGTGCGCGAGCGCATCGGCCTCGTCACGGCGACGCTGGCCGAGGACATCGCCGGCATGCGGGTCGTGCAGTCGTACGCGCGCGAGCCGCGAAACCAGACGAGCTTCCGCGGCATCAACAGCCGCTACCGCGACGCGAACTACGAGACGATCGTGCTCAACGGCCTCTACTTCCCGGCCGTCGACTTCCTCGCCTCGCTCGCCACCGCGATCGTGCTCGGCTATGGCGGCTACCTGCTCGTCAACGACCAGGTCTCGATCGGGACGCTGCTCGCCTTCTTCCTCTACCTGGCGAACTTCTTCGACCCGGTGCAGCAGCTCTCGCAGCTCTACAACACCTTTCTGTCCGCGACGGCGGCCCTCGACAAGATCATCGAGGTGCTCGACGAGGAGCCCGAGATCGTCGATGCGCCAGCCGCGCTCGCGCTGCCGAAGCTCGACGGGCACGTCCGCTTCGAGGGCGTGCGCTTCGGCTACGGCTCGCTGCCCGAGGTGCTGCACGGGATCGACCTCGTCGTCCCCGCCGGGACGACGGTGGCGCTCGTCGGGCAGACCGGCGCCGGCAAGTCGACGATCGCCAAGCTGATCGCCCGCTTCTACGACGTGCGGGAAGGGCGGATCACGATCGACGGGCATGACGTGCGCGAGGTGGAGCAGAAGTCGCTCCGGCGCCAGCTCGGCGTCGTGCCTCAGGAGGGGTTCCTGTTCGCCGGCACCGTCGCGGAGAACATCGCCTTCGGCCGGACGGAGGCGACGCGAGCCGAGGTCGAGCAGGCGGCCGCCGCGGTGGGCGCCGACGGCTGGATCCGCGAGCTCGAGGACGGGTACGACACGCAGCTCGGCGAGCGAGGATTCCGGCTCTCGCTCGGCCAGCGGCAGCTGCTCGCCTTCGCGCGGGCATTGCTGGCGGACCCGCGGATCCTGATCCTCGACGAGGCCACCTCGTCCGTCGACATCGGAACCGAGCGCGTGATCGAGCGCGGGCTGGACCGTCTTCTCGCAGGGCGCACCGCCTTCGTGATCGCGCACCGGCTGTCGACGATCCAGAGCGCCGACCTGATCGTCGTCCTCGCGCACGGGCAGATCGTGGAGCAGGGCACGCACGCGGAGCTGATGGCGCTGGGAGGCGCCTACACGGGCCTCTACGGCGACTGGGCCGAGCGGGTGGCCTGACTCCCCACCCACGGCCGCACGGTCTATCCTCCCGCGCCGAGGGCCTGGTCGAGGAAGGAGACCACGCGCTTCTCGCAGGCGGCCGGCCGGGCACGGATGCCGCCGGTGTGCTCCGCCTCCGGGATCTCCCACAGCTGCGTTCCCGCCCCGGCCCGGGCGGCAAGACCAGGCTTCTCCGCCGTCCGGCTATGCGGGAACCGGCTCGTCGGCGTCGTCGTCCTCTAGCGCAAACGCAGGGCGGAGGCCATAGCTCTTGTTCTCGAAGTAGTCTCGCAACGGCTCGAGCGCCGGCTCGTGGGGGAGGGCCCGGTAGAGGGTCTCCCACGTGACGCGATGGAAACCGACGTCGGCCGTCTCGGCCAGGCAACGGCCGACCGACCGCTCGACAGCGGCCGGGTCGCTCTCACGCACGAGGGCGACGACGACGGCCTGCTCGCCGGGTCCTTTCAGCCTGTGCGCCAGGGCGATCGTGCGCAGGAGTAGCACCGGGAAGTCGCGCAGCTTCGCCTTCCTGATCGCCACCTCGTCGAAAAGACCGGGGCACGCACGGGTGTAGCGCTCGAGGAACGTCTCGACGCGCGCTGGATCGTCGACCCCCTCGGTACTCGGGCCGAAGCTCGCCTCGATCACGAGCCAACCGAAGCCCGGGACGTGCAGGCAGGCGTCCGGCTCGACGCTCGGCGTCACTCCGGGCTCGAGCGCGTCCCGGGCCGACTGCAGCCCTGTCCAGGCATCCGCTTGCTCCAGCGAGATGCGCTGTCCCCAGAAGAAGAGATCAGGCTCGGGTGCGGCCTCGAGCCCCGCGAGCACGCACGCGGCCACGCTCAGACGGCCCGCCTCCTGCAGTGAGCGGAGCACGTTCCAGGTGAGCGCGCCCTCGCTGTTCTCGTTGCCGAGCCGCTGCCCCTCGGGATTCCCCCACCTGCCGGCGATCGCCTCCTCGATCAGGCCGCGGCCGGCGATGAAGTTGTGGAGTGGACGCTCGAGGACGTACGTGGGCGCAGCGCGGAAGCTGGCCGGCGGATTGCCATGGAGCACGCTGCCCCTACGGTACTTGTCCTCCTGCCAGGCGAGCTCCTCGCCGAAGTGCCCGCTCAGCGGGCACGCGATCCAGCCGCCCGCGCGCCGGTTGACGAACCGGGGGTCGTTCTCGACCAGGCCCTCGACAACCTCGGGGTCGAAGTCCGGCCAGCCGTAGGCTCGGGCGGCTTCGTGCGATCGGTCGCTCATCCTGGGCCCCAGCCTGACAGGCGCACCCGTTGACATGCGAACGGGATCGGCGCACACTGGCCTTTCCCAGACAGGAGGAAGACGATGGCCGACCTCGAGCAGAAGCGCTTCGAGAGCCCGGAGGAGACCCGCACCTTCAATGACGGGATGGGGCATGTCGCCCTCGTCACCGTCGGTGGGACGACGATCGGGCGAGGCGTGTTCGAGCCGGGCTGGCGCTGGTCCTCGCACGTGAAGCCGATCGCGGGCACCGACTCCTGCCAGGCGACCCATACGGGCGTCATCGTGCAGGGGCGGATGGTCGTGCGGATGGACGACGGCGCCGAGGTCGAGTACGGACTGGGCGACGTCTTCTACATGCCCCCAGGGCACGACGCCTGGATCGTCGGCGACGAGGCCTGCGTGATCTACGACGTCACGGGTATGCCCAACTACGCGACGGCGGGGTAGGCGCCGGTCACGACGTCGTGCGTGTGAGGACGCCGCCGTCGACGACGAGGTCGAGCACGCCGAAGACGGTGGCGGCGCTGCGGCAGATCGCCGTGGCACGGTCGCCGAGCTCCGCAGCCGGCGCGATCCCACCCGCGAAACGTTGCCTGACGACCCGGCTAGGATCACACTCGTGCACGACGTTGCCGCCGCGCTGATCGAGCACTTCGGGATGGAGCCGCTGCCGGTGGAGGGCGCATACATCGCGAGCACCTACCGCAGCACCGGCGAGACGGCGGCCGGCGGCCCGACCGGAACCGCGATCGTCGGCCTCTACTGTGACGACCCGTCGAGCCGTTCGCTCTTCCACCGCCTCGCCTTCGACGAGGTGTGGCACTTCTACGGCGGCGACCCGATCCGGCTCGTTGTGCTCCGCCCAGACGGGAGCAGCGAGGGGGTCGTACTCGGCGGCGACGTCCTCGCGGGCCAGTCTGTCCAGCACGTCGTCCCCGCGGGCGTGTGGCAGGCGGGTGAGCTCGTGCCCGGCGGCGCCTGGGCGCTGTTCGGCTGCACGATGGCGCCCGGCTTCACGGGAGCGGACTTCGAGGGCGGCAGCGTGACCGCACTCCTGGCCGCGTATCCGGACCGTGAGGACGACATCCGTCGCCTCGGGATCCCCGACGGCCAGGCCACCACAATGCCTGCCGCGTTCGACGGCCGGCGCTGACCGGTCTCGTGGGCCGCACCCGGACGAGCGGCCCACGTCGTTCCGTAGCGGCGCCGGCCCGCCCGGGCGCACACCCGAACCCCCGCCGCGGCCGTCCAGCTCAGCCGGCCGTCGGCGCCGTGTCCTCGCCCGGCTCGCTGCCCGGCCAGGGCGTTGGCGATGCTGCAGGCGGAACCGCTGCTCCGGTCAGGTCTTCCATCGCGTGCCGGAAGTCTTCGCGGGAGCCGCAGCCGGGGACGGAGCGGTGGCCTGCGCGACGCCGGGGGGGAGAGTCGCCGTCGCGATGCCGTAACCCATCGCTCTCGAGTAAACCGCGAGTAGCTGTGAGCCGGGTGAGAATCTGTCTTCATTCCGGCGTGCAGTTCGAGCTCGCTGCCGAGACCGTCCCGCTTCTCTACTCGTGCCCCGAGACGGCGTGCGGAAGGTACGGCTCCTCCAGCAGCGTCACCTCGTCGGCGGTGAGCTCGAGCTCCTCCGCCGCGAGCGCGTCCTCGACGTGCGCCGGCTTCGTGCCACCCACGATCGGCGCCGTTACGCCCGGACGCTGGAGCAGCCAGGCGAGCGCGACCTGCGCCGTCGGCACGCCGCGCGCTGCCGCGACCTCGTTGGCGCGGTCGACCACGTCGAAGTCCGCCGCCGAGTAGAGCGAGTCGCCGAACGGGTCGGTCTCCGCCCTGACGGTCAGCTTGTCGCCTCCGCGAGTGCGCGTCCCTGTCAGCAGCCCGCGTGCGAGCGGGCTCCACGGGATCACGGCCACGCCCTGGTCGACGCACTGCGGAATCATCTCCCGCTCCTCTTCGCGGTAAACGAGGTTGTAGTGGTTCTGCATCGAGACGAAGCGCGTCGTTCCCGCCCGTTCGGCTGCGGCCTGCGCCTTGGCGAACTGCCAGGCGAACATGCTGCTCGCCCCGATGTAGCGTGCCTTGCCGGCCTTGACGATGTCGTGCAGCGCCTCCATCGTCTCGGCGATCGGCGTCGTCGGATCCCAGCGGTGGATCTGGTAGAGATCGACGTAGTCGAGGCCGAGTCGGCACAGCGACCCGTCGATCGAGGCCAAGATGTGCTTGCGGGAGAGGCCCCGGCCGTTCTCGCCCGGCATCGTGCGCCCGTGCACCTTCGTCGCGATCACGAGCTCCTCTCGCGTGAGCAGCTTCGAGAGGACCCGGCCCGTGATCACCTCGCTCTCGCCGCCGTTGTAGACGTCGGCCGTGTCGAAGAAGGTGATCCCGGCCTCCACCGCGCGCCGGATGATCGGCTCGGCCTCGGCCTCTGGCAGCGCCCAGGGGCGGTCGGAGTGGGGGCCGAAGCTCATCATCCCGAGACAGACGCGCGAGACGCGCAGGCCCGTGCTGCCGAGGTTCACGTACTGCATCGCCGTGCCTCCTGATTCGTCCGGGGGATCTGCACACCGTAACGCCCGGACACGCGCGTCCGCGTGGCCTTCCCCGACGGAGACCTGCTGCAGCGTGATTGAATCGGTCAATGGCTGCCCGCCACCACGTCCGGATCGAGTACTGCGTTCCCTGAAGCGCCCTGCCGAACGCCGCCGGTCTGGTGGCGCCGATTCTCGAGGAGTGGGCGGGCGCGATCGGCGTCCTCGAGATCGTGCCCGGGAAGGGCGGCATCTTCGACGTGCACGTCGACGGTGCGCTCGTCTTCACGAAGTCGATGATCGGTCGCTACCCGCAGCCGGACGACGTCGTGCCCCTGCTGCGCCAGCACCTCGCAGCCGGCGGCCGGCCCGCTACCCCTCGCTGAGGCGAGGGGCCGGGCGTCGGGTGTCCGCGTGGCGCCCCCGCGCGAGCGGCCGGAAGACGCCCCAGCCGAGCAGGGGGAACACACCGGCGACGAGGAAGGCTGTCCGCCAAGACGTGCCGGAGACGAGGGCGGCGAACCCGATCGGCGTCACGATGCCGGCGACGCCGAGCATCGTCTGCTGGAAGCCGAGAGCGGCCCCGCTCGCGCGCGTGCCGGCCATCTCTGCTGCGGCGACGAACGAGAGCCCGTTCCACGAGAGCCCGATTCCTCCGGCGACGATGAGCACCGGCACGAGGGCCAACGAAGGGGCCTGAGCGAGCACCCCGACGACCAGGAGGCTGGCGGTGACCGCGAGGGCCAGCCGGCGGAGCGGCACGATCCTTGAGCCGAGGAGGTCGGACCAGTGGCCCGCCAAGATCCGGAAGCCGCCGCCGAGCACCTGCGAGGCGGCCAGCACGAGCGCCGCAGAGCCGGTCGTGAAGCCCCGGCCCTCGTGGAGGAACAACACCGTGAAGCTCATCGTCGCCGTCTGGCCGACGATGATCAGCGCGCTGCCCGACGAGACGAGCCAGATCCGCCGATTGCGTAGCGGCGCCGTGAGCTCGAGCGGCTCGGTCGTCGTCCGTGCCTTCCGCGCGGGGCTGCGGAGAAGCACGGCCCCGCCGAGCGCCCCCGCAGCGCAGGCGGCGGCAATTGCCACAAACGTCCAGCCGAGGCCGACGGCGGCGGCGAGCGCCGGCAGGACGAGTGCCGCAACCAGTCCGCCGAGAGGCACGTTGGCCTGGCGGATGCCGAGCGCGAGCCCTCGCTCGGTGGGTTCGAACCACTGCATCACGGCGCGCCCACTCGCCGCGTTGACGCTCGCGCTGAGCGCGCCCGCAGCTGCGAGGAGGAGGACGAGCTCGGCAGAGCCCCGGGCGAGCCCGACTCCCGCGAGCGCCAGTGCCGAGGCCCCGAGCCCGACGGGGAGGACGATCCGCTCACCGACCCTGTCCGCGAGCAGCCCCCAGGGCAGCAGCGTCGGTGTCATCCCGATCGTGAACGCGGCGAGGACGATCCCGGTCTCGGCGATCGTCAGCTGAAACTCCGCCCGCAGCTCCGGCGCGAGAACGGCGACGCTGAACATCGCCGCCGAGACGCAGCCCTGGGCCGCCGTCCCGACGCCGAGCACGACCCACCGGTAGCCGGGCGCAGCCACGACCGGACGCTAGCAGCCGGTCTCGAGCGCGCCGGGGGTGCACCGGACGGTAGGGCGGACCACGAAAATGCACCGAGCCGGTGATCCCCTTCGAGTGCCAGGGCCGACTGACCTGTCGCCGAAGCGACCTGCCTGTTGGCCGGCTCTCTGGCGCTTCAGTTGACTTGCGTCGCCTGCTGCGCTGGAGACTCCGTGCTCGGTGCTCGACCAACCTACGGGGTGGTTGGAGCTCCTGTCAACGGGGCGCCGGGACGAATGTCCGCACATTGCGGGAATCGCGTGATCGTGACGTACCGCGAGCCCGGTTCGAAGGCGATCGACTAGGATCGCGTGTCGATGACCGCCCACCGGATCGACGGAGATGCCCTCGCCGCCGAGCTGCGTGCGAACGTCGAGGCCGACGCGGCCGGACTCGAGGCATCGGGTGTCGTGCCCGGCCTCGCGACGGTGCTCGTCGGCGACGAGTACGCCGCGGAGGCGTACGAACGGCGGGTGCGGCGTCTCGCGGAGGAGCTCGGCTGCCGCTACACCCACGAGCGGCTGCCGGCCGACGCGGAGGAGGCCGAGGCGCTCGCGGTCGTCGGCAAGCTCAACGCCGATCCGCGCGTCTCCGGGATCCTCATCCTGCGACCGTTGCCGCCACAGGTGAACGAGGGGCATGTCTACCGGACGCTCGACCCGCTGAAGGACATCGAGGCTGTGCACCCCGACAACGCGGGGCTGCTCGCGCTCGGGCAGCCACGCTTCGTGCCGTCCACGCCGTCGTCCGTCTTCTGGATGCTCGACCGCTACGTCGAGGAGAGCGGCCGCGATCCGAAGACCTTCTACAACGGTCTCGACCTCGTTCTCGTCGGCCGTTCGAACAACGTCGGCAAGCCTGCGCTCTGGCTCGGTCTTGCCCGGGGTGCCACGGTGATCAGCGCACACCACCACACTGCTGCCGCGGGCCGGCTCGAGCGCCACACCCGCGAGGCAGACATCCTGGTCGTGGCCGCCGGCGTGCCACACCTGATCACGGGCGAGATGGTGAAGCCGGGGTCGATCGTGATCGATGTGGGGATCAACCCGCTGCGCGATCCGGAGACCGGCAAGGTGCGGATGGTCGGCGACGTCGACACCGAATCGGTCGCCGCCGTGGCAGGGGCCGTGTCGCCGGTGCCCGGCGGCGTCGGGCCGATCACCGACGTGACGCTGCTCGCGAACACCGTGCTGGCCGCGCGGCTTCAGGCGCGTCGGCACGAAGCCTGAACCGTGGCAGACGACATCGAGCGCCTCTTTGGCGTCGACCCGTCAGACTGACCGCATGGCCGATCTGGTGGCGGGTGTCGACGGGTGCAAGCGCGGCTGGGTTGCCGTGGTGTTGATCGACGGTCGCTTCCGAGAGGCCCGGCTGCTCGAGGGTGTCGAGTCGGCGTTCGCCGAGCTTGCGGATGTGTCGAGGATCGCGATCGATGTCCCGATCGGCTACGGCCCGCGGAAGGCGGACGGCCTGGCGCGGGCGCTCGTCGGCGGTAGCTCGGTCTTCCCGATCCCGGAGCGGGGCAGGTTCGAGGTGCCGTTCGCCGAGGGAGGCGGGATCTCCGCCCAGGCCTATGCACTCGGCGACAGAATCCGTCACGTCACGGCACTCGCCGCGAGCGACGGGCGCTTTCGCGAGGTGCACCCTGAGCTCTGCTTCACGGCGATGAACGACATGCGACGCCTCAAGTTCCGCAAGAAGTCGGCGGGAGGCGCGTTCGAGCGCCTCGGCCTGCTGCGCAGGCACGGGATCAACATCGATCCCGGCACGCTCGGCCGGGCGGCGACGGTGCCCCTCGACGACCTGCTCGATGCAGCCGCCTGCGCGTGGACCGCGGCGCGGAGGGATGCCGTCCCGCTGCCCGACCCGCCCGAGCTGCTGGATCGGCACCCGGTCGCAATCTGGTACTGAGCGGCGACCGGCGATCCC
The DNA here is from genome assembly GCA_963823355.1 of uncultured Thermoleophilia bacterium. Classification (GTDB taxonomy): domain Bacteria; phylum Actinomycetota; class Thermoleophilia; order Gaiellales; family Gaiellaceae; genus Gaiella. The sequence goes on along the minus strand of CAWGLG010000008.1, from coordinate 61,417 downwards.
GATTATCCTGTTTCGAAAGTGGGAGCTCCGCACGCACGTCTTCGAGGGGGTCGGTGTGCTGACACGGGCGGAGGTTGAGCAGGCACAGGCGCGTGCGGTCGCAGTTCTTGCGGATGCCGGCATCGTCCTGACGCCCGCCGAGCAGCGCGAGATCGAGGTGGCGGACTTCGGCCTCTCCGAGCTCGAGCAGACCGGACTCGAGGTGGTCGTCTACGTCAACACCGAGCGCGTCTGCGCAAAGGAGCTCGTCATGTTCCCCGGCCAGACCTGCCCCGAGCATCGTCACCCGCCGTTCGAGGGGACGCCCGGAAAGGAGGAGACCTTCCGCTGTCGCAAGGGCCGCGTCTACCTTTACACCGAGGGCGAGCCGGCGGCCGCGCCGGCCTGCCGCCCCGCCCGAGCCGACCAAGGCGCCTACACCGTCTGGCACGAGATCGTGCTCGAGCCCGGCGACCAGCACACGATCCCACCCGGGACCCTGCACTGGTTCCAGGCAGGGCCCGAAGGCGCGATCGTCTCGGAGTTCTCGACCGAGAGCCGCGACGAGCTCGACGTCTTCACCGACCCCTGGATCGGCCGCGCGACGGTCGTCGCCGATGGCTAGCGCGCCGGTCGTCTGTGCCGGGATCGTCGTCGCGGACGTGTTCGTGCCGCCGCTCCCGGCGCTCCCCGAGCCGGGCGAGCTCGTCGCCACCGAAGACTTCGTCGTCGAGACCGGCGGCTGTGCCGCCAACGCAGCCCTGGCGCTCGCGCGACTCGGTGTGCGACCGACGGTCGTCGCAAAGGTGGGGGACGACGTCTTCGGAGGGTTCGTCGAGCACGAGTTGAGCTCCGCCGGGATCGACGTCGGCGGCATCGGCCGCGCCCCGGACCTCGGCACCTCGAAGACGGTGATCGTTCCTGTGACCGGAGAGGACCGGCGCTACATCCACACCTTCGGCGCGAACGCAGCCCTCCGTGCCGCCGACCTCGCGCCCGCAATCGCCTCTACGCCCGACGTGATCTACGTCGGGGGCTTCCTCGTGCTGCCTGCCCTGTTCCAGGACGAGCTCGCCGAGCAGCTTCGAGCCGCGCGGCTGGCCGGCACGCGCACCGTCTTCGACGTCGTCGCGCCGGCGGGCCGGGCGCTCTCACTCGACGACGTCGCGGGCGTCCTGCCCGAGGTCGACTACTTCGTGCCGAACGACGACGAGGCCGCGGCGCTCACCGGCGAGAGCGATCCGCGACGGCAGGCCGAGTGCCTGCTCGAGCTCGGTGCCGGGACCGTGATCGTGACGATGGGCGAGCGTGGCCTCGTCGCCGTAAGCCCCGGCGAGACGATCGAGCTGCCCGCGCCCGGCATCGACGTCGTCGAGCCCTCGGGCGCAGGTGACGCGTTCGCGGCCGGCCTCGTGTACGGGCTGCTCCAGCGTTGGAGCCTCCGCCGCCGCCTGGAGTTCGCGAGCGTGATCGGGGCCTCCGCATGTACGAAACTCGGCTGCACCGCCGGGCTCTTCACCCGCGCCGAGGCCGACGCCTTCCTCGAGAACCGGCAGTGCCTCTCGCGCCGCTGACCTACCTGCTCGCAGACGCCCGCGCGCACGGGTACGCGCTCGGGTACTTCGAGGCGTGGGACGGCTACTCGCTCGAGGCGGTCGTCGAAGCCGCGGAGGCCGAGTGCGCGCCCGTGATCATCGGCTTCGGCTGCCTCCTGGGGCATCGACCCTGGTTCGACGCCGGCGGTATCGAGCTGCTCGGTGCCCTCGGCACGGAAGCTGCCCGTCGGGCCCTCGTTCCGGTCGCGCTCCTGCTCAACGAGACGCATACGCTGGAACAGTCGCTGCGGGGGCTCGACGCGGGCTTCAACGCCGTGATGATGCACACGAGCGATCTTGGCTACGAGGAGGCGGTGGCAGCAGTCGCACGCCTCGTGGCGGCCGCGCATGCCCGCGGCGCAACCGTCGAGGCGGAGCTCGGCAGTCTCCCCGATGCAGCCCACGGGCCGACCGGCGACACGGCGGCGAGCCTCACCGACCCCGAGCGAGCGGCCGCCTTCGTCGACGCGACAGGCGTCGACTGCCTCGCGGTCTCGGTCGGGAACGTGCACCTGCTCGCACACGGGAGTGCCGAGATCGACCTCGACCGGCTGCGGGCCGTGCACGAGCGCGTTCCGGTCCCTCTCGTGATCCACGGCGCCACAGGCTTTCCGCGGGCCGCCGTTGCACCGGCGATCGCCGCGGGCGTGGCCAAGTTCAACGTCGGCACCGTGCTGCGGAGCTCCTTCCTCGACGGCCTCACCGAAGCTGTCGGCCGGCTGCCCGCCGAGCCCGACGTGCACGCCGTCATCGGGTCGCACGGGCCGGCCGACCTGCTCCAGGCCGCCAAGGCGCCGATGGTCGAGGCGGTACGGGAGCTGATCCGGCACTATGGCGGCAGTGGCCGAGCTTCCTGACCCGGAGACGCTCGCCCGGCTGTACCGGCAGATGCTTCTCGTCCGCCGCTTCGAAGAGACGGTCTACTACCTCTTCCTCGAGGGTGAGATCCCCGGCACGCTGCACCAGTATCAGGGGCAGGAGGCCGTTGCCGTCGGCATCTGCGACATGCTGCGCCTGACCGACTGGATCACCTCTACGCACCGGCCGCACGGCCACGCGCTCGCGAAGGGCGTGTCCCCCCGGGCCGCGATGGCCGAGCTCTACGGCAAGAGCACCGGCTGCTGTGCGGGCAAGGGCGGCTCGATGCACCTCGGCGACCCGGCTGTCGGCATGCTGCCTGCAATCGCGATCGTCGGCGGCGGCAATACCGTCGTCACGGGCCTCGGCCTCGCCTTCCAGCTGCGGCGCACCGACCAGGTCGCCGTCTGCTTCTTCGGCGACGGCGCGAGCAACGAGGGCGCCTTCCACGAGGGTATGAACTTCGCGGCCGTCCGCAGGCTGCCCATCGTCTTCGTCTGCGAGAACAACCTCTACGGCGCCTCCACGCCCTTCCACGCCGTCTCCGCCCTCGTCGACGTCGCCGATCGTGCAGCCGCGTACGGGATTCCCGGGCACGTGGTGGACGGAATGGACGTTCTCGCGGTGCGCGAGGGAGGCGCCGCGGCGGTGACGCGCGCGCGCGCCGGCGACGGCCCGACGCTGCTCGAGTGCAAGACGTACCGCTTCGTCGGCCACAGCCGCAGCGATGCGCGCGGCTATCGGGAGAGCGACGAGGAGGCGACCTGGAAGGAGCGGGACCCGATCCCCCGGCTGCGCGCCGTCCTCGTCGAGCACGCATCGGTGGGTCAGGACGAGGTCAGCGTCATCGAGCATGACGTCGAGACAGCGATCGACGACGCGGTGGAGTTCGCGCGCGCCTCGCCCGCTGCCGACCCGACCGAGGCGCTGACCGATGTCTATGCCTGAGGCCGCTGCGACGCCGGCCCGCCGGCTCACGATCGGCGAGGCGCTGCGCGAGGCGATCGCCGAGGAGATGCGCCGTGACGAGTCGGTCTTCCTGATCGGCGAGGACATCGGGATCCCCGGCGGCTTCGGCGGCGCGTTCGGCGTCTACCTCGGGCTGCCCGGGGAGTTCGGCCACGACCGCATCGTCGACACCCCGATCAGCGAGAAGGTGATCGCCGGCGCAGCCGTGGGCGCAGCCTCGCTCGGGATGCGGCCGATCGCCGACATGCAGTACTCCGACTTCCTCTTCGAGTGCATGGACGAGCTCGTGAACCAGGCAGCGAAGCTTCGCTACATGTCCGGCGGCAAGATCTCGGTGCCCCTCGTGATGCGTGCCCCGGTCGGCGCCACCAACCGTGGCGCGCAGCACGGACAGAGCCCCGAGAGCTACTTCGCACATGTGCCCGGCCTCAAGGTCGTCTGCGTCTCCGACGCCTACAACGCCAAGGGGCTGCTGAAGAGCGCGGTGCGTGACGACAACCCCGTCCTCTTCTTCGAGCACAAGCTGCTCTACGGGAGCAAGGGGCGCGAGCAGGCCGGCGGGCTCGACCTGACGGCGGAAGTGCCGGAGGGGGAATACCTCGTCCCGCTCGGGCAGGCGGTCGTGAAGCGGCAGGGTACCGACGTGACGGTCGTCGCGACGCACCTCGCTCTCTACCGTGCGCTGGCTGCGGCCAGGGAGCTTGCGGCCGAGGACGGGATCGAGTGCGACGTGGTCGACCCCCTGACGCTGCTCCCACTCGACACCGAGACGATCTGGGCCTCGCTTCGCAGGACGGGGCGGCTCGTGATCGTCCACGAGGACACGCTGACCGGCGGCTGGGGCGCGGAGGTGGCGGCGCGGGCGGCGGAGGAGTGCCTCTACGACCTCGAGGCGCCGATCCGGCGGGTCGCGTCGTTCGATGCCCCGATGCCCTCGGCGCCGACGCTCGAAGACGCGATCGTCCCCTCGGTGGAGCGGATCAAGACCGTGATCCGGCAGCTGCGCGACTGATGGCCCGGCCGGTGCGCATGCCGCCGCTCGGGACGACCGAGGACGAGCTGCGGATCGTCCGGTGGCTCAAGGGCGTGGGGTCGGCCGTCGAGCAAGGCGATCCGCTGCTCGAGGTCGAGACCGACAAGGCAACGCTCGAGGTCGAGGCCGCGGTCTCCGGAACCGTGCTCGCCGTGTTGCACGGGGCGGACGAGACGGTCGGGGTCGGTGAGGTGCTCGGCTTCATCGGCGCCCCGGGCGAGCCGGTTCCCGCCGTCGAGCCGTCAGGCACCGGGCCGACGGTCAGGCAGCAGGCCGTCCCGGTCGCCAGGAAGCTCGCGCAGACGTACGACATCGACCTGGCCTCTGTCCGCGGCAGCGGCCCGGGCGGGCGGATCGAGAAGCAGGACGTTCTCGCGCTGATCGAGGCTGCTCCGGTGCCGGAGGGCGAGACTGAGGTGTCGCGGCATCGGCGCGCCGTGGCGGAGCGCCTGACGGCGTCGGTGCAGACGATCCCCCAGTTCAGCGCCGCTGTCGACGTCGACATGTGCCGGTCGGCCGAGTTGCTCGCGCGGGAGCGCGCGGGCGGCGTCGCGGGCCTCACCTTCACCCACCTGCTTCTGCGGGCGACGGCCGGCGCGCTGCGCGAGCATCCGGCCGTCAATCGGCTCTGGGTGAGCGAGGGGCCGCGCCTGCGGCAGCTCGAGCAGGCCGATGTCGGCCTCGCGGTTGCGGGTGACGACACGCTGCTCGTCCCGACGGTCGCCGAGCCCGACCTCCTCGACCTCGCCACCCTCGTCGAGGCGACCGCGCGGGCCGAGGCGCGGGCGCGAGGAGGCAAGGTTGCCGGCGGGCCGGTCGCGATCACGCTCAGCAACCTCGGCATGTTCGGTGTCGACCGCTTCTCGGCCATCGTCGACCCCGACCAGACCGCGATCCTCGCAGTCGGTGCGATCAAGGAGCGGGTGAGCGCCGTCGCCGGTGAGGTGCGGATCGGCCCCTGGGTCGAGCTGACCCTGACCGCCGACCATCGCGTCGTCGATGGTGTGCTCGCGGCCCGGTTCCTCGCCGCAGTCCGGGCACGGCTCGAAGGCGACCGCTAGCCGCGGATTGCGCGGAGGCGGTCGGCCACCCGCTCGATCTCCTCGATGGGGAGGAGGCGCGGCTCGCCGAGCTGCGTGGCCCGGTAGTAGAGCGCGGCGAGCCACTCGAGCAGCACGCTGCGCCAGTACGCCTGTTCGAGGGATTCGCCGATCGTGAGCGTGCCATGGCTCCCGAGCAGCACTGCGCTTCGCCCGTCGAGCGCGTCCACGACGCCGCCCGCGAGCTCGTCCGTCCCGAAGGTCGCGTACGGCGCAACGCGGACGGGGCCGCCGAGCTCCGCAATCAGGTAGTGGATTGCGGGCAGCTCCTCGACGACGGTGGCGAGCGTGGTCGCGTACGGGGCGTGCGTGTGGACGATCGCAGCCGCGTCGGTGGCGCCGTAGACGGCGAGGTGCATCGGCAGCTCGCTCGACGTCGCCCGTGCCGCTTCGACGATCTCCCCGTCGAGCCCGACGACGCAGATGAGGCCGGGGTCGAGCTCGTCGTAGTCGACCGAGCTCGGCGTGATCGCGACGAGATCGTCGGTGCGGGTGCTGAGGTTGCCCGCAGTCCCCACGACGAGCCCGTCGGGGCGTAGCAGCCCGGCGTGGTGGACGATCAGGGTGCGTTCGGCCTCGAGCAGCATCCTGGCGGTCAAGTTTAGAGGTCGTCGTCGGGCCGCGTCACCCCGCGAGCTCGTGCTCGAGGATCTCGCCGAGGTCGGTGACGACGCGGTCGGCGCCGTGGGCGCGAAGGCTCGCTGCGTTACCGTCCTGCTCGACCGCGACGACGAGCTCGAAGTGGCCGGCCCGGCCCGCGACAACTCCGTCGGTCGTCGTCTCGAAGAGCGCGGTGTGCTCGGGGTCGACGGCGAGATGGCGGCAGGCGGCGAGGTACATGTCGGGCGCAGGCTTCCGTCGTAGATCGTCGCTGCGGGCCAGGTTGCCGTCGATGCACTCGTCGATGAGCGCGTTGAGGCGTGCTTGCTTCAGCAGCAGGCGGGTGTTGGTGCTGCCGGAGACGACGGCGCAGCGGAGTCGCGCATCGTGTGCGAGCTCGAGATAGAGGCGCGCGCCGTCGAAGGCGTTGACGCCGCTCTGGTCGAGGCGGGTCAGCAGCATCTGCTTCTTGCGGTTGGCGAGCCCGTGCACCGTGTCGTTTTCGGACGGGTCATCGGGGAGGCCCTCGGCCAGGCTGATCCCGCGGCTGGCGAGGAATGCTCGCACCGCGTCGGGACGCGATCTGCCGTGAACGAGTGTGGGATAGTCGACGCGCCGGCTGAAGGTGGCGAACGGCACGCCGTTGCGTTCGATGCGGCCTGCGATGAACCGGTTGAACATCTCCTTCCAGACCTCGGCATGCACGTCGGCGCTGGCGACGAGAACGCCGTCGACGTTGAACACGCAGGCCTGAACGTCCAGGGGGAGGCCGAGCAGCTTCTTGGTCTCGACCGCTGAAGCGAGCAGGCGCACGAGACGTGGCCTGGCGTAGCGATCGTGCGCAAGCGCGTCGAGCGCGCGAACCGTGGCGGCCCGCTCGTCCGAGAGCCGCAGGGATCTGAGCCGGAGCTCCCCACCGCTCATGTCGTGATCCCTGTCCGCGGCGTGAAGCGCTGTCTGCGCGGCCACGAACGCCTCACGCCACGCTCCTATGAGCGAATCGAGATCGATACGGTCATCGCTCATACGGCAAGTCTGCCAGGCATCGAGCAGAGAGAGTGGTGGGGCGCCGCAACGCACCCACTCACCACGTCGAGGACGAGAAGACGGTACGCCTCGAGCGCGTCGGGGGCTTTCACGTCGAGTGCGTCACCGCGGTCGCGAGGGCGCGCACCGTTCCCTCCGCCGATCGCGATCTGCCCGAAAGAGGCAACGGGCTCCGGGTTCGCACGGATGCGGGGAGCGCCTGGCGCGTCGACGATACAGGTGGGAGGAAGGAGGCCCACGAGCATGTCCGCTGCACCAAAGCTCGAGCCGCAGGCGCCCCGTACGACGAACGTGGCGAAGCCACGTCTCGAGCTCGTCCCACCGCCTCCGGCACCCGTCGACGGCGAGACGCACCGGGTTCGCGACGCACGCTGGATCGCGGCGCTGCTCGCTGTTGCGACGGCCGCGCTGTTCGGGCTCTGGACGGCTGCGATGCTCGGAGCAACCGACTTCGCGTGGTGGCCGCTTCTGTTCGGAGGTGTGTTTGCCGGGGTCGTCGGGCTCGGGGTCGTCGTCCTGCGCAAGACACGGTGACGGGCGGCCCTCAAACCCCGGAACGGGGCGCCGAGATCGCGCCGGCAGTGAACCGCGGCAGCGCCGAGCCTGCCGGCGGTGAGACGGTGGTTGCAGGGATCTGTGGCGTCTGTGCAGCGGGGTGCGGCGTCGAGATCGTGCTCGAGGAGGGGCGGATCAAGCGCCTGCGGCCGCGTCGCGGCCATCCGCGCGGCATCGTCTGCACGCGCGGCACCCGGGCCCAGGAGATCGTGTACTCGCCCGATCGGCTTCTCTACCCGCAGCTGCGCGCCGGCGGGCGCGGCGAGGGGCGCTTCGAGCGCGTGTCATGGGACGATGCGTACGACTTCCTGGTCGCGCGGCTGCAGGCGATCGCGGCCGAGCACGGGCCCGAGGCGCTCGCCGTCTACACGGGCCGCGGCAACTTCGAGCTCGGCCTCGACGAGGCGTTCGCCCCGGCCGGGCCGGCCGAGTCGTCCGCGAACGCCGTGCTGTTCCCGTTCGGCTCGCCCAACACAGCGGGCGTCGGCTCGCTCTGCTTCGTCTCCTACGGGATGATCGCGCCGCACGCGTGCTTCGGGCAGGAGTACCGCGACCTGACCGAGGACCTCGATCACGCCGACCTCGCGCTCGTCTGGGGCGCCAACCCGGCGACGGCCTCGCCGCCGGAGAACCTCGTTCGCCTGAAGCAGCTGCAGGGCCGCGGCGGCCGCGTCGTCGTGATCGATCCTCGCCGCTCCGAGACGGCCCGGGCGCTGCGCGCCGAGTGGATCGGCATCCGGCCGGGCACCGACGGTGCGCTCGCTCTCGGGATGCTGCAGGTGCTGATCGCCGAGGGTTGGTACGACCACGACTTCGTCGAGCGCTTCACGCACGGCTTCGACGAGCTGGCCGCCTACGTTGCGGACTTCGCGCCCGAGCGCGTGGAGGCGATCACCGGCGTCCCGGCCGATACGGTGCGGGAGCTCGCGTGCGCGGTCGCCGCTGCCTCGGGCTGCTCGATCCTCATGTACACGGGCCTCGAATACTCGAACTCGGGCGTCCAGGCGATCCGTGCTGCGCTCACGCTCCAGGCGATCGCCGGTCACCTCGACGCTCCCGGCGGCAAGCTGATCCGGTCCCCCGACCGGCTGCGGCTGCACCGGAACGTGACGCAGGCACCGGTCGGCAGGCGGCCCGTGATCGGCTCCACGACGTTCCCCGCCTTCTACGAGCTCCGCCGGGAGGCGCACGCGGCGCTTCTGCCGCGGGCGATTCTCGACGCCGACCCGTACCCCGTACGCGGCCTGATCGTCAGCGGAAGCTCGATCCTGACCGCCTGGCCGGAGCCCTCCCGCTGGCGGCGAGCCCTCGCTGCGCTCGACCTGCTGGTCACGATCAACCGCTTCCCGACAGCGGACGCGGCGTATGCCGACCTCGTGCTGCCCGCGACGACGATGTTCGAGATCGAGTCGTACCAGGAGCGCCAGGCGCACGTCGAGCTCCGACGCCGCGTGATCGATCCCGTGGGCGAGGCCCGCAACGACTATCTGATCTTCGCCGAGCTGGCGGCCCGGCTCGGCTACGGCGAGCGCTGGCCCCAGACCGAGCGCGGCATGGTGGAGCTCGCGCTCGAGGGCACCGGGATCACCTACGACGAGCTCGCCTCGAGCAGGGACGGCGTCGAGCTGCCGCAGCCGCCGACGACCTTCCGCAAGTACGAGACCGGCGGGCTTCGCCCCGACGGGCGGCCGGGCTTCAACACGCCGACCGGTCGCTTCGAGATCGCCTCCGAGTGGCTCCGGGGCCACGGCTACGAGCCGCTACCCGTCTACACGGAGCCGACCGAGGGCCCGCTCGCCTCGCCCGAGCTTGCGCGCCGCTATCCACTCGTCCTCACGTCCGGGGCGCGCACGAAGGCGGACTTCCGCTCCCAGCACCACAACATCCCCTCGCTCGTCGCCATGCAACCGTGGCCGCTCGTCCACCTGCACACGGTCGACGCGGTTGCCCGTGGCATCTGCGACGGAGACGAGGTGGAAGTCGTCACCCCGCGGGGCCGGGTGCGCTTCAAGGCCCGCCTCACAGAGGACATCGTCTGCGGTGCGGTCGAGGCGAACATGGGCGGCGGCGGCCCGCTCGGTCCGGAGGCCTGGCGGAACGCAAACGTGAACGACCTCACCGACGCGTCGAACTACGACCCGATCTCCGGCTTTCCCGTCTACAAGGCGCTCCTCTGCGAGGTCGAGCCGGTGGCCGTCGAGGAGTGGGGTTCGGCAGGCGAGGGAGAACCGCCCGCATAGCGGCGGCGGAGCCCGTTCCCCCGAGCCGCCCGCCGACCGTCAGCGGGCGGCCCGGGGCTCGCCTCAGTCCTTCGAGGGCGGGATCTCCTGGCTGGCCCGGAAGAGCCGGTCCGGATCCATTTGCCCTCGCAGATCGCGAAGCCGGCGGTAGGCCTCGTGCCCGAAGAACGCCGCGGCGTCGACCGGCTCCTCGGCGAAGTTGAGGTACGAGCGCCCCCGGCCCCAGGGCAAGAGCGCGGCCTTGACGGCGTTGACGCGGTGGACGACTGCCTCTGCCGCCTCCGGATCGGTCGGGATGCCGACCGCGTGGTAGGCGAAGCCGGCGTCGAGATGGGAGAGGGCGCCGCCGCCCGCTGCCGGCGTCGCGAGAGCGCCGCCCAGGTGGCGGATCTCCGCCGACACGAGGGGTGATCCCGACCCCGGCCCGGCGACGGCGAGGAACGACTCGATCGCCTCCGGGGAGAGGGTGTCGAACAGCCCGCCGTCACCGATCCCCGGCGTCGGACCCTCCGGATCCTGGTGGAGCCGGGCGAGGCCCGCGACCGGGATGGTCGAGAACGTGTCCAGCTCGGGCGCCAGGTCGCGCAGTGGCCGTAGGAGCTCGGCGCCCCGCTGCTCGTCACCGAGGTACGCCGCCTCGATCACCGCCAGGTCGCGGCCGCGGAGCGGCTCGGGGATGAACGGTGCCGGGGGCAGGCGCAGGATCCGCGCGATCGAGGTGACCGTGTCCGGAACGCTCTCGACCCACTCGGCCCAGCTCCCGAACACCTCCGCGGCCCGCTCCCACGGCCAGACCAGCCACCCGGCATAGACGTGCTCGATCGGGTAGAGGGCGAACTCGATCGCGGTCACGATGCCGAAGTTCCCCGCCCCGCCACGGATCCCCCAGAAGAGCTCGGAGTCGTTGTCGGCGTCGACACGCACCTGCTCGCCCTCTGCGGTCACGAGCTCGACGGCCGTCACGGCGTTGGAGGCGAGCCCGTAGCGGCGGGCGAGCCAGCCGATACCGCCACCGAGCGAGTAGCCGACGACGCCGACGTCCGGCGAGGATCCGTGGAGCGCGGTCAGGCCGAGGGCCGTTGCCGGCTCGACGACCTCCTCCCAGATCACTCCGGCACCGGCACGCGCCCGGCGGCGAGGAGCGTCGATCTCGACCTCGCGGAGGTTGGTGGTGCGGACGAGGACGGTGTCGCTCAGGTCTCCGAGCGACGCGGCCATGTGGCCGGTTCCCTGGACCGCGATCCGAAGGCCAACCCGCCTTGCGAACCCCACGGCTGCCGCCGCGTCGGCGGCGTCGCGTGGGAAGAGCACGGCGGCCGGATGCTGGTCGACGGCGAGGTTCCAGGCCTGCCGTGCCTCGTTCCAGCCGTCATCGCCGGGGAAGAAGGACTCGCCCGCGTGGCCTGCGACGGGCTGCCGCAGGCTGTCGAGAGTGAGGGGATTCATGGTCGCTCCTCGGGTCGGTTTCGATGCCCCTGGAGACTCGCCCACGCCCCTGTGACCCGCATCGGGGGAACCCGGCCGCAGCACCCTGAACTTCTCCCTACATCCACGTACGATCTCGCCGTGGCGACGGGAGTCGAAGAGACGCTGCTCGAGCGCGAGGCGCAGATCGCGGCACTCTCCGGACTGCTGTCCGAGGCGCTCGGCGGCGACGGCCGTCTCGCCCTGATCGAGGGCCCTCCCGGAATCGGCAAGACGCGGCTCGTGGCAGCCGCGAGGCGGCTCGCCGACGAGGCGGGCATGCGCTGCCTCACCGCCCGCGGAAGCGAGATGGAGCAGGCCTTCCCGTTCGGCGTCGTTCGGCAGCTCTTCGAGCCGGTGCTCGCGACGATGGGGCCGGCGGAGCGGAGCGAGCTGTTCGCAGGGCCTGCGGGCCTCGTCGAGCACCTGCTCTCCGGCCAAGGCGATCCGCCGGCACCCGATGCGGCCGGCCCTTTCGCTCTCTATCACGGCCTCTACTGGCTCTCCGCGAACCTGTCGGTCGCCGGCCCGGTCGCGCTGCTCGTCGACGACGTGCACTGGTGCGACCCGCCCTCGCTCGCGGCGCTCGAATACGTGGGTCGTCGCCTGGAGGGCCTCCCCGTGCTGCTCGTCCTGGCCTCTCGCGCCCGCGAGCCCGGCTTCGACCGTTCGGTGCTCGACGTGCTAGGTCGAGAGCCGGCGGCGAGGGTCGTGGCGCCGCACGAGCTGAGCGAGAGGGCAACCGCCGAGCTCTTGCGCACGCGCCTCTCCCCGGCGGCCACCGACGCCTTCTGCAGAGCCTGCCACGATGCGACCGGCGGCAACCCGCTGCTCGTCGCGGAGCTCGCCAGCGCTCTCGCCGACGGGGGCGTGAGAGGTGGTGACGAGGATGTCGCACGTGTCGCCGAGGTGGGGCCCGAGGCGGTGTCCCGGGCGGTGCGACTGCGGCTCGCCCGGCTCCCCGACGAGGCGCGCGCTTTCGCACGGGCAGCGAGTGTGCTTGGCGACGGCGCCTCGCTCGAAGACGCCGCGGCGACGGCGGGGCTCGACGTCGCCGCGGCGACGACGGTGGCAGGAGCCCTGATCGATGCCGAGTTGCTGCGAGACCAGGGGGCGATCGCCTTCGTGCACCCGGTCGTGCGCGCAGCTGTCTATGCAAGCCTCGGGCCGTTCGAGCAGCGCGAGGCCCACGCACGCGCGGCGCGCCTGCTCGGAGCGGCAGGGCGGCCACCCGAGCAGGTCGCCGCGCACGTCCTCAAGTGCCCGCCGGCCGGCGACGCGGGCGCGGTCGACATCCTCTGCCTGGCCGCGGCACGGTCGCTGGCGGATGGTGCCGTCGACCTTGCCGCCGCCTACCTGCTCCGAGCCCTTGAGGAGCCGCCCGCGCCGGAGCGGCGGGCGGAGATCCTGTTCGAGCTCGGGACCGCCGAGCAGCTCCTGAACGGACCGCGGGCGGCCGAGCACCTGCGGGAGGCGCTTTCGCTCACCGCGGATCCCGCCCGGCGTGCCCTGATCGCCCTCGGGCTCGGCCGAGCACTCTATTTTGCAGGGCTCATGCTCGAGGCGAAGGACGCGTTCGATTCTGCTCTCTCCGATCCGGCACTCGATCGCGCCCTGACGCGAAGCCTCGAGACGGGCCTCGTCGTGCTCGGGCTGTTCGAGCCGTCACTCGTTCCGCTTGCACGCGAGCGGCTCGCCGGCTTCGACCGGGACGCACCGCTCGAGGACGTCGACGGCCGAATCCTGCTCTCGTACGGCGCCTACGACGACGCACGCACCGGTCTCGACCCGGCCGCGTCGGTCGGGCGGGCGCTCCGCGTCCTCGCCGACCGGACGATCGTGGCCGAGGAGAGCCAGGGGGCGTGGGCGGCGATCTGCGCGATCCTGTGGGCCGCCGACGGCTTCGACGAGGCTCAGCGCCTCGCCGAGGACGTGACGCGGCAGGGAGAGGAGTCCGGCTCCGTCTTTCTGGCTGCGAGCGGTCTCGTGCTGCAGGCGAACACCCTCTTCCGGCGTGGCGCGCTCGCCGACGCGGACGCGTACTTCTCGTCGGCGATCGAGACCGCGGCCGCACACGGTTTCGTCACGATCTCGAACTGGGCGAGCGCCCAGCACGCGCTCGTGCTCGTCGAGCGTGGCGACGCCGAGGCCGCCTACGAGGTCTTCCGCCGGCTCGGCCTGGACGGCCCGCTGCCCGACACGGTGCACCTCTACGAAGCCAGGCTCGCCCGCGGCCGCGCCCAGGTCGAGCGAGGCCGGGTGCGGGAGGGCGTCGACGACCTCCGGGAGGTGGGTCGGCTCTGGGAGGGGATCGGCGCGCGCAACCCGGACATGGCACCGTGGCGGGCCTACCTCGCCCGGGCCCTCCTGCTCCTCGGAGAGCCCGACGAGGCGCGTGAACTCGCCGCAGAGGCGGTCGCGCTCGCCCGCGCCTGGGGAGCACCGCGCCCGCTCGCACGCGCGCAGCGCGTCCACGGGCTCGCTCTCGGCGGCGAGGAGGGGCTCGCGACGCTCCACGAGTCCGTCGAGACGGCTCGCGCCTCTCCGGGGCGGCTCGAGCTCGCGCTCTCACTCGTCGAGGCGGGCAGCGCCGAGCGGCGCGCGAATCACCGGAAGGTCGCGCGGGAGCTGCTCGACGAGGGCCTCGCGCTCGCCCATCGCTGCAGCGCGACCGCGCTCGAGGAGCGCGCACTGAAGGAGTTGCTGGCGAGCGGGGCGCGCCCACGCCGCGCTCCGGCGAGTGGCCGCGATGCCCTCACCCCGAGCGAGCTTCGCGTCGCCGAGATGGGAGCAGCGGGCCAGACGAACCGCGAGATCGCCCAGCGCCTGTTTGTCACCCAGAAGACGGTCGAAGCTCATCTCGGGCGGGCCTTTCGCAAGCTCGAGATCGACTCGCGAGCCCAGCTTGCAGGAGCGCTGTCGGCCGACCGAGCCCAGCGCTAGGCGCCGAGTGCCTCGCCCACGAGCGCCGGCAACTCCGCGGACGCCGTGGCGGCGCGGGCCGCTGCCAGGCAGGCTTCCCACTCCCGACGCCGCACTCTCGACGAGCGTCGCCGCTCGGATCGCGGCCTAGTCGCGGCGGGCGCGGAAGCTTCGTGCCGCGGTGATCCGCTCCGCAGGCGTTGGATGGCTGAACAGCGCGACGTACGCGAGCCGCGGTGGGTCGAGGTCGGCGAGGTTCGCGTGCGCCAGCGTCCGCATCATCTGCTCGAAGGCCTCGGGATCGGCCGTCAGCTCGAGCGAGATCCGGTCTGCCTCTCGCTCGAAGCGCCGCGAGACGGACGCGCCGAGGGGTGCGCCCGCCACCTGGAGGATGGTGCCGAGGAGCAGCACGAAGGGCACGATCCGGGGATCGGCGGGCCCGTCCACGCCGAGGGCCCCAACGAGCGCGGGCCACTGCAGGAAGCCCCACAGGATCAGCAGGAACACGAACCCGCCCGCGATCGCAAGGGCCGTTCCCTTGGCGAGGTGCCCGGCCCGGCGGTGACCCAGTTCGTGCGCGAGCACGAGGCGCAGCTCCCGCTGCCCTCCGTCTCGTAGGAGCGTGTCGTAGAGCACCAGGCGCCTCGTGCGGCCGAGGCCCGAGACGTAGGCGTTCTGCTTCGTCGTCCGTCGGCTCGCATCCGCGACGAGGACGTGCTCGATCGGGATGCCGGCGTCCGTCGCGAGCCGCCGCAGGGACTCGAGCAGCTCGTCGTCCCGCAGCGGCGCGAACCGGTTGAAGATCGGCTCCAGGATGAAGGGCCCGACGAAGCCGAGGATGACGATCAGCGCCGCCGCGGCCACGCCGGCGGCGAGTGGCCACCAGCGCGGCAGCCAGCGCGCAAGCGCCACCAGCCCGAGCAGCGAGGCTCCCCCGAGCGCGAGCCCGACGGCCAGCCCCTTGGCGCGGTCGGCGGCCCAGCCGCCCGTCGCCTGCGTCGAGAAGCCCCACGCGCGCTCGTGGAGATGCCCTGCCCAGAGGGAGAGGGGCAGGGTGAGGAGCGCCGTGAGCCCGATCGCGACCGTCGAGAACGCGAGCGTCTGTGCCCACCACGGGAGCCCCGCGAAGGGATCGAAGAGCCTGTCGCCGAGGCCGGAGAACGCCAACGCGGCGAGGAGCACGACGTCGACGGCCACGCCAGCCGACCAGGCGAGGTAGAGCGGCCGGTGGTACGCGTGCGCCCGCTCGATCTCCTGGGAGCTGAAGAGCGACGTCGGGTCTCCCACCCGGCCAGCGTAGCCACCGGTGGCCAACCTCCCTAGCCGGGGATGATCGTCCCCCTGTTCATGATCCCGTTCGGGTCGAAGGCGTGCTTGAGCGTCTCGATGATGGGGTACGAGGAGCCGTACTCGTCCTTCACCCACGGGGCCCGAGCCTTGCCGATGCCGTGGTGGTGGACGATCGAGCCGCCCCGCCGCAGCGTCTCCTCGCAGATGATCGAGATGATCGGCAGGTAGTACTTCGTGACCTCCTCCTCGGGCCCGCAGCCGACGAGGTCGTAGAAGTAGTTGAAGTACATGTTCGTCCCGTTGATGTAGCTGTGGGAGGAGTGGCCGCCGAGAATAGTCAGGTCCGGGATCTCGTTCCGGATCCGTTCGATCGCCGCCTCGTAGATGCCGTTGATCGAGCTCCAGTCGGCCGAGATCTCGGTCGTGCGGTTGACATTGCGTGTCGTCCGGATGCGCTCGTCCTCCGCCGTGATCTTCTCGGGCCCCCACACCAGGTCGTCGAACCACTCCTCGATCAGGCCGCTCTCGACCTTCGTGCACTCCGGGTGGCGCGCCACGATCTCGTCGATCCCCTCGGCCGTCGCCCGTGCGATCCCGGCCGCCCCTTCGGCCATGAACAGCAGCACGCAGTCGTCGGCACCTGCGAAATGGGAGAAGTGGATGCTGCCGTCGCCGGGGTCGTACAGGCGGGCAACGGACGGCTTGTACCCGGCCACCATCACCTCGCGCAGGACCTCGAAGCCCGTCTTCATGCTCTTCAGCGTCCAGCCGAGGAAGACGTTGTTCTCGGGCAGGTAGGGGAACAGCTTCACCGTCACCTCGGTGATGAAGCAGAGGGCGCCCTCGTTGCCGATCACGACATGGCGGATGTCGGGGCCTGCAGCGCGACGAGGGACGTTCTTGATCCGCGTCACCTCGCCGCCGGGGAAGACCGCCTCGAGGCCGACGACCATGTCCTCGATCCCGCCGTACAGCGTCGAGAACTGACCGATGCTGCGGGTCGCCACGAGGCCGCCCATGTGGGCCACCGGCTTCGACTGCGGCGAGTGGCCCGTCGTCAGCCCGAGCGCCCGGACGCGATCCTCGAGCTCGCCCAGGGGCACGCCGCACTGGGCGGTCGCCTGCATGTTGTACGCGTCGACGCTCAGGATCCGGTTCAGCCGCCCGCCGTCGAGGACGATCGAGTTCGGGACGTGCGTCTCGAGGCCGCCCTCGGTGGCAGTGCCGCCGGTGCGGGGGACGACGTTGATTCCGTGCTCGTTTGCGAACGCGAGCACCGCCGCGACCTCCTCGGTGCTGCCGGCCCGGGCCACGGCGGCCGGCGCAGGCAGCGTCCAGACCCCGAAGATGGTCTCGAGCTTGCGGAAGTTGTCGATGCTCCGCTCCCGCAGCTCCTGCTCGTCGGTGACGACGTGCTCGGCGCCCAGGATCTCCTCCAGGCCCTCGACGATCGCTTCTCTGCTCAGCTCCATGGTGGCGTTCCTTTAGGTCGTGGGATCGTGGAAGATCGGGTAGGAGCGCTCGAGGAGCGCGTCCGTGGCGTCTCGGATGGAGGTGTAGACAGTCTCGTTCATCCGCCGGTAGACGTCGGCGTTGGCCGGGTCGGGGGCGAACGACTCGCGGTCTCTCGTCATCCTCGCCGCGGCCGTCTCGATGTCGGGGTGGACCCGGTCCCGGCGGCGGCGCAGATCGCGGCACCGAGGCTGGCTCCGCCACCGCCGCCTGCGCTCCGCGACGCCGGAATTCCGAACACGTCGGCGAAGATGCTCATGAACAGGGGGCTCGCGGCGCCTCCGCCAGAGACGGCGATCGCCTCGAGCGTGATGCCGAGCTCGCCGCACATCGCGTCGACGTTGTGCTTCATCGTCAGGGCGATTGCCTCGAGGATCGACCGGTAGACGTGACCGCGCGTGTGGCGGGCGTCGAAGCCGAGCATGACGCCCTTGCGGAACGGCCGGTCGGTGGGCGCGAGCCAGTCGAGCACCGTCATCAGGCCGTCGCTGCCGGCAGGCACCGCTTCGGCCTCGCGCTCGATGTACCGCTCGCGCGAGAGCCCGAGCGACGCCGCCCGCTCCGCGATCTCCTCGCCCAGGAGGTCCAGGAACCAGCTCAGCGTCCACATCCCGCGGCGCACGCCGTGGCTCTCGTACAGGTACCGGGTGGGAATGCAGGCGAAGTTCGTCCAGAAGTCGGTGTGGGTCTTCCGGTTCTCGCGCCCGTGTACCATCGCCGCGATGTAGGTGCCGAGGGAGACGAGCACCGTCGTCTCGTCGAGTGCGCCGGAGCCGAGCGCCTCCACCGCCTTGTCGTTCGCCGTCGTGACCACGGGAAGCCCGGCGGGGATCCCCGTTGCCGCCGCGGCCTCGGGTGTGATGGAGCCGGCGATGTCGCCCGGCAGCTGCAGCTCGACGAGCATCTCCCGGGGCACGTTGTACTGCTCGAAGAGCGCGGGATCGGTGCTCCACTGCCACGTGTCGGTATCGATCGGCCACTGCAGCAGGATGTTGTTGGCGGCGCTGTCCCTGAGCTCGCCCGTGAAGCGGTGGGTGAGATACCCCGACGAGGTCGTCGCGAAGGCGACCGCGGGGTCGTCTGGCCGGTACGGCTGGTAGGCGCGGTCGTCCATCCAGCTGATCACCGGCTCCGAGAGCGAGCCGTCGACCCGGAGGAAGGCCTTGCAGCAGCGGATCGTGCAGAGGCCGACGCCCGCAATCTCGGCCGGATCACCGTCGAAGCCGGCGAGCGCCTCGCGGCTCGCAGCGACGATCGAGTCCCACAGGTCGTCGTCGGGGTGGACGGCGACCCCGTGCCGCGGCCTGCTCATCGGCCGCAGCGCCTGCCGGCCCTCCGAGACGACCGTCCCGTGGGCGTCGTAGACGACGACCTTCGAGCTCTGCGTGCCCCCGTCCACGCCGATCAGGTACGGGCCCGGCATCGCGCTCCAGCTCCGCTTCCGCGCCCTAGCGGACGAGGTAGCCGCCGTCCACGGCGAGGATGTGACCGTTCACGTAGTCCGAGGCGCGGCTCGCGAGGAAGACGACGGCACCCATCAGATCGGGGGTCTCACCCCAGCGGCCGGCCGGGATGTGGTCGAGGACGGCCCTGTTCAGCCCCGGGTCGCTCCCGGTCGCCGCGGTGAGGTCCGTCGCGTAGTAGCCGGGCGCGATGCCGTTGACCTGGATGTTGTGCCCGGCGAGCTCGTCGCAGTAGGCCTTCGTCAGTCCCGCGATGCCGTGCTTGGTGGCCGCATAGGCTGGTGACCGCCGGCCGCCGAGGAACGTGAAGACCGAGCAGATGTTGATGATCTTCCCGCTCTGCTGCGGGACCATCCGTTGTGCGGCCTCGAAGCTCATGTGGAAGGCGGCCGTGAGGTTGACGGCGACCGTCATGTCCCACTGGGGCCGGCCGAACTCGAGCACGCTGGCGAGAGGGGCGACTCCCGCGCTGTTGATCAGGATGTCGAGCGAGCCGAGCCGCTCCACGCACGCGTCGACGATGAGCCTCGGCACGCCTTCCGCCGTGATGTCGGCCTGCATGAACTCGTAGCGGGCGCCCGCGGCCTCGACCAGCTTGCCGGTGGCGCCGTCGTCGTCGACGATGCTCGGCACGAGGACGTTGGCACCGCCTTTCGCGAGCGCGACCGCGAAGGCCCGGCCGAGGCCGGTGTTGCCGCCGGTCACGATGGCGCTCCTGCCCGCGAGGGAGAAGTAGTCCAGCGAAAAGTCCGTGATCTCCAAGTTCTCTCCCTCGCTCGGCTCGACGTATGCGACATTCTGCAGCATCGCAGCGTAGGGCCGGTTCGGAGGCGCCGAGAGCCGTGGCGCGCTTGACGGTCGCGTATCGCGTGCGTACCGTCGCCGGAATGCCCGCCGCCGGCGAAGCCGTCACGCACATCTGCCAGGCCTACCCCGACCGGGTCGAGGTGCGGGGCCGTGACCTCTGCGGAGACCTGATGGGGCGGCTCACGTTCACGGAGTACTTCCACCTGCTGCTCACCGGCAACGAGCCGACCGACGACCAGCGCGCCTTCCTCGACCTTCTCCTGATCGCGATCGCCGAGCACGGGATGATGCCCACCAACGTCGCTGCACGGATGACGCTCGCCGCCGATCCGGGCTCGCTTCAGGGCGCCGTCGCGGCCGGGATCCTGGGCTGCGGCCCGGTTGTCCTCGGCACCTCGGACGCGTGCGCGCGCCTGCTCGAGGGGGCGCAGGCGCAGGTCGCCGCTGGCGGCGATCCCGCCGTTGTCGCCGGAGAGGCAGCTCGCGCGATCCGCGCCTCCGGCGGCAGGGCGCCGGGGTTCGGCCACCCGGTGCACCGGCCCCTCGACCCGCGCGCCGAGCGGATCCTCGAGCTCGCCGACGAACGTGGAGTGAGTGGGTCGCACGTCCTGCTCGCGCGCGAGTTACGCGACGCGGTCGCGTGGGAGTGGGGGCGGCCGCTGACGATGAACGTCTCGATGCCGATCGCGGCGGTGCTGCTCGACCTCGGCTTCCCGTCCTCGGCCGCGAAGGCGATCCCGCTGCTCGCGCGGACCGCCGGCCTGCTCGCCCACCTGGCCGAAGAGCAGCAGCACCCCGCCGGCTTCCTGATGGCGGGGAGGGCGGAGGAGGCGGTCTCCTACGAGCGCCGGCCGGAGGACGGGACGGGCTGATGCTCGCGCCAGAGGTCGAGGGGCGCCCGTGGGAGGAGCAGCTGGCGCTCGACGACGGGAGCTACCGCACCCAGCTCGCGTACCTCTTCGAGCGCTCACCGTTCTACCGCGAGAAGCTGGCCGCCGCTGGGCTCGACGCGGCCGCCGGCGCGGGCGGGCTCGACGGGATCGCGCGGCTCCCGCTCACCGAGAAGGACGAGCTCCGCGCGAGCCGTGCTCCCGGCAACCCGTTCGGCTCGCACCTCTGCGCGACGCGCGACGAGATCGTACGCATCCATTCTACGAGCGGCACGACCGGCGCACCGAGCTACATCCCGCTCACCGCAGGCGATCTCGACAGGTGGGTGACGGGCTCGGCGCGCAGCTACGCGGCGTCCGGCGTCACCGCGGGCCAGCGCATCGTGTCCACGTACAACGCCGGGCCATTCGTGGCCGGCGCGGCCCTTGCCGCGTTCGACCGAATCGGTCTCTGCCACATCCCGGTCGGCACGGGCAACACCGAGCGGCTGATGCTCGCGATCGCCCAACTCGAGCCCGAGGCGGCGGTCCTGACGCCTTCCTACGCCGCCTATCTCATCGAGTGGGCGGTCGAGCGGAGCATCGACCTCCGCGGCTCGAGCGTGACCCGCGTGCTCGTGGCGGGCGAGCCCGGCGGCGGCGAGCCGGCCTTCCGCGCGATGCTCGAGGAGGGCTGGGGCGCGCGAGTCACCGAGGCGATGGGTATCGGTGACATCGGCCCGTCGCTGTGGGGGGAGTGCGAGGAGCAGGACGGCATGCATCTCGGTGCCCGCGGCCTCGTCCACGCCGAGCTGATCGACCCCGCGAGGGGAACTGCCGTCGAGGTGGCCGACGGTGCCACGGGCGAGCTCGTCCTGACCCACCTCGGGCATCGGGCGGCGCCGCTGCTGCGGTTCCGCACGCGCGATCACGTCGAGGTCAGGACCGGCGCCTGCGCGTGCGGCCGGACGGGCCCCCGCGTGCGCTGCCTCGGGCGCACCGACGACATGCTCATCGTCCGCGGCGTCAACGTCTTCCCTTCGGCGGTTCGTGAAGTGGTGAGCACGTTCGCTCCCGCGGTCAGCGGGAACGTCCTCCTCCGGCCGCAAGTGCCGGGCGTCAAGCAGGAGCCGCCGCTACCCGTCAGCGTCGAGCTGCCCCGCGGCGCGATCGGCGAGGACGGTCTCGCCACTGCGATCCGTGAGAGAATCCGTAACCTCCTCGTGGTGCAGACCCACGTCGACCTCGTCCCGTGGGGGAGCCTGCGACGCAGCGAGTACAAGTCCAGGCTCGTGGAAACCCGAATGGAAGGAGACGGTTGATGCAGAAGCTCCAGAGCCAGGGCGTGCACCACATCACGATCTGCGGCGCCGACCGGCAGACATCGATCGACTTCTGGGAGGGCCTGCTCGGGATGCCGTTCGTGTTCGAGCAGCCGAACCTCGACAACGAGGGGGAGAGCCACCTCTACTTCGATCCGGGCGACGGCAGGCTGATCACGATCTTCACCGACGAGGCGCGGACGCCCGACCCGCGACGAACCCCCACCGACCCCGGCTGCGTGCACCACATCGCGATCTCGCTCTCGAAGGCCACGTTCGACCAAGCGGTCGAGCGGCTCGAGGCGCGCGGGATCCGGCACAGCGGCGTCAAGGACCGCGGCTTCATGGATTCGATCTACTTCGACGATCCGCTCGGGCTCACGATCGAGCTCGCCGCATATCGCTTCGAGCCGCCGGCCGGCTTCTCGCACGCCGAGGTGCTGCTCGAGGCGCACCGGCTTCGGGTCGCGCGCGGTGACCACCACATCGCGCAGGCCCACCTCGCGGATGCGATCGAGGATCTCGTCCTGCGCTCGCGGGCGTCGCTCTCGGACGACCGCTCCGCGAAGAACCCCTACTGAGGAGGACCGCGTGTCCGCAATCACGCTGAACATCCTGAAGCCGAGCGTCAACAACATGACCGTTCGCGTCTTCGTCCGGGTCGCCGGGCTCGACTTCGAGGAGGTCGACGTCTGGGGAAAGACCGGCACGCCGGAGTTCCTGGCGAAGGACCCGGCGCACCTGACACCGATGATCGAGGAGGCGGGGCTGCCACGGGGGACGCTCTGGGAGAGCTGCGCGATCATGCAGTACCTCTGCAACGAGCACGGCCTCGGCCACCTCTACCCGGAGGCTCCGGGTGAGCGGGCGATGGTCGACAGCGCGATGTTCTACCTGATCGGCACCCTCTACCCGCTCGTCGCCCGCGCCACCTACGGCGCCCTCTCGTTCGGACAGTACCCGGGCGAGGTGGGCTCCTCGGACGCGGACGACGACGCCAAGGCGGCGGCGCAGCAGGCGTCGGAGGCGGCGATCGCCGAGCCGCTCCACGTCTTCCACGCCTTCTTCAGGAACGACCGCCAGTTCATCGGCGGCGTCGCCCCCTCGATCGCCGACATCCGGCTGGCCGCGACGCTCGAGTTCCTCCGCGTGATCGACTACCCGTTCCCGCTGTGGGCCGAGGAGTACATGGCTGCGGTCGAGGCCTCCCTCGGCGAGGCGTACACCGAGCCGGCCGCCGACGTGCGCGGCTACATCGAGTACGTGAAGTCACAGCCCTCGTAGGCGGGTCCCGGGCAGGAGCTGCCGCGTCCCGGCAGGACATGTCCGAAAGAGCGTCTTGTGCCGCGCACGCCGGCGATCTAGCGTCGTCGCCATGTCCACGGCCGAGCTCGACCAACTCGCGTCGCCCCGGCTCGGACGCAGGGCGACGGACGATGCGCTGCGTCTCCGACCCCGGCGGCCGCCGCGCGAGATCGCGCCCGGTGGCGCGTCCGGCGCAGACGACATCGCCGGCCTGTTCACTGCGGTTCGCCCCTGCGACTGTCGCGGTACCGTCCTCGCGCGCCGCGCTGCCCCGGAGCTCGACGCCCGGGCGTCGGCGACGGCCTGGATCGTCAGCGAGGGGCTGCAGCCGCTCGACCAAGCCGACCGGCAGCGCGTTCTCGACGGCTGGCGTGCGCATCGCGACGTCTGCGAGGGCATGCGGATCACCGACGGAGGCTGCGAGGTTCGCATCGGCGGTGCCACGGTGACCGGGACGGTTCGCGCCGCGCTCCTCGAGTGGCTCCCTCTCTCGCCCACCGACCTCGTGGTGGCCGAGCGCGGGCTGTGGCGAGACGCACCCGCGAAGGCGCTCACGCTGCTCGTCCGCCCGCCCACGATCTGGCCGGCTCACGAGGCGGTGACGGCGGATCGCCTCTTCCCCCGCGGCCCGCAGTTCGAGCCGGAGCGGTTCGCGGCGCTCGAGCGGCACGCGCTCGGGCGTGTCGGAGAGTCGCACCTCTCGCTGCTACGCAAAGCCGCCGGCAGGATCGAACGGCAGCTTCCCGCAGCCGGGCTCCCGGTGGCGAGCTCCATCGTCGCCGCTGGCTGTGCGGTGCTCATGGCCGACGACGAGTGGTGCACGGCACTCGCCGCACGGCAGCTCGCCCGCTACGCCACGAGCGAGTGGGTCGTCCGGGAGGCGCGGGAGGGCGCTTCGCGCTGAGATACACATGCTGCTGAGATACACATGCCAATGGACTCGAGAGTTCTCGACGTCAAGGTCTTGCAGGGCAGCTAGAGAGCCTCGCCGGGCGTCTCGTCGCGGGGGCTCCCGCTGTCCTCCCGCCCGGCGCGCAGGCTCTCGCCGTAGCCGGCGAGGCGCGCCGCCACGCGGCCGTGCACGGTGTCGGGCGCGAATGCCCCGTCCTTCCGTCTCCTGCCGGCCCGCACCTCTCCGAGCAGCACGAGCGCCTCGTCGACGGTGCGCACCGCCCAGACGTGGAAGTCGCCCCTGCGGACGGCGTCGACGACCTCCGCCTCGAGCATCAGGTTAGGGACGTTGGCTGCGGGCAGGATCACGCCCTGCGATCCGTTCAGCCCCCGTGCCTTGCACGTCTCGAAGAAGCCCTCGATCTTGTGGTTGACGCCCCCGACTGCCTGGATCCGGCCGCTCTGGTCGACGGAGCCCGTGAGCGCGATGCCCTGGTCGAGCGGCAGCTCGGCGAGGGCCGAGAGGAGGGCCACGAGCTCAGCGGCCGAGGCAGAGTCCCCCTCGATCTCGTCGTACGACTGCTCGAAGGTGAGCGTGGCGGCGAGCGGGAGAGGTGCCTCCTGGGCGTAGGTCGCCTTCAGGTAGCCGGAGAGGATCAGGACGCCCTTCGAGTGGATCGGGCCGGACAGCTCGATCTCGCGCTCGATGCTGGCGATCGAGCCGCGTCCGATTGCCACGCGGGCGCTGACCCGGGTCGGTCGGCCGAAGGCGTGGTCGCCGAGGTCGAGCACAGCGAGCCCGTTCAGCTCGCCCACGCGGGTCCCGTGCGTTGCGATCACGAGCGTTCCCTCGCCGATCAGCTCCTGGATCCGCTCCTCCAGCAGGTCGGAGCGGTACACCCGCTTGCGGATCGCGTGCTCGACGTCGGCGGCGCGGACAAGCGTGCGGCCGCCCCGCCGGGCCCAGAAGCTCGCCTCGGAGACGACGTCGGAGATGTCCATCATCCGGGCGGAGAGCTTGCGCCGGCTCTCCCGTAGCCGCGCGCCGTGCTCGATCAGTGCGGCGACGGCGGCGCGATCGAAGTGGAGCAGGTCGTTCTCCCGCACCCAGCGGCTGACGAAGGCCGCGTAGTTGAGCTGGTGCCGCCGGGTCCAGTCGAGCTCGGGCGAGAACTCGGCCTTCACCTTGAAGAGCTCCCGGAAGTCCTCGTCTACCTCGCGGAGCACGCGATAGGCCAGCGGCGGGCCGATCAGGACGACCTTGACGTCGACCGGTATGGGCTCGGGGCGCAGCGTCGAGCTCGGCGTCCCGGCGAACTCCTCGGCGAGGTTCTCGATCCGTACCTCGCCCGAGCGCAGAGCCCGCGTGAGCCCTTCCCACGCGAACGGGTGCCGGAGCAGGTCGATGACGTCGAGCACGAGGAAGCCCCCGCCGGCGCGGTGGAGGGCGCCGGGCTTGATCTCCCGGAAGTCGGTCACCATGGCCCCGAGGTGCGCCCGGTACTGGACGCGGCCGACGAGGTTGTAGTAGGTCGGGTTGCGCTCGACGATCACGGGCGCGCCTCCGTTCGCGGCGTTGTCGACGAAAACGTTGACGCCGAAGCGCTCGAAGTGCGGCTGCTGGCCGAGAGCCGCGAGCATCGGATTCGTCTCCTCCTCGCCCCGGAATTCGTCCAGGTGGTCGACGATCTCCTGCTTCACGGCCTCGAGGTGCACCAGCACCTCCGGCAGCCCGGCGTAGCGCTCCTCGAGCTCGCGCAGGAGCGGGCCGATCGCGAAGAGCGCGACCTCCCGCTCGAGCTCTTGCACCTTCACCGCGGCGTCCTTGGCCGCCTGGTGCAGGCTGCGGGCGTAGGAGGCCGTCCGCTCCTCGATCTCGGCGCCGGCCCTCGTGATCCGCTCGCGCTGCTCCTCGTCGAGGCGGGCGTACTGCTCACGCGTGATCGGGTTGCCGTCGACGAGGGGGATCGAGGCTATTCCGGTCAGCCCGGTCTTCAGCGCGAAGCCCCGCGTGGCGGCGAAGGCCGTCAGCTCGGTCTCGAGCGCCTCCTGGCGGGCGGACGCCTCGGCTACGGCCTCACGACGGCGGCGATCGTAGTCCTCGCTCTCGAACGCACGGGGGATCTCGCGACGCGTGGTGGCCACGAGCTCGTCCATGTCGGCC
This sequence comes from uncultured Thermoleophilia bacterium, assembly GCA_963823355.1. Lineage (GTDB taxonomy): Bacteria > Actinomycetota > Thermoleophilia > Gaiellales > Gaiellaceae > Gaiella. Next base: position 35,432 of record CAWGLG010000008.1, on the reverse strand, counting down.
GCAAACCGGGCTCCGCTGCCGGCCGGCAGCCGGATGGCGTTCGGCCGGTCGACCGCGGCGAAGTTGTGGACGTAGACCCAGTCGTCCGGCACGGGGAGGGTGGCGGCCCGGCTCCGGATGTAGTCGAGGGATGTCGTGCGGCGCCCGGTCCCGGGCGACCCGGCGACGAAGATGTTGAAGCCGTGCGTCTCGACGCCGAGGCCGAACTCGATCGCGTCGAGCGCCCGCGGCTGGCCGATCGTGCCGACGAGCGGCTCGACATCGGCGGTCGTGCGGAACGGGAGCGTGGTGGGGTCGAGCCGCCGCCGCAGCTCGTCAGGACGCAGTTCGCGCGGCCGGCGGGCCGCAGGCCGATGATGCCTCGGAGGAGTGCCGGACCGGGTCGGGGCCGCCATGCCTGCATCCTCACACCCGTTGCGGCGGCCGGCATCGGTGCCGCTGCGGAGGATCCTGCGGCGAAACCGCAACGGGATTCGTTGCAGTGCGGACGCAGCAGCCTCGGGATCCTCGGCGCTCGGGCAATCGAACTTGCTGCTACTGTGGTCACCAGTTAGAGCGAGTTCGGTCTGCGCGAGTGCGCCTTCCCAATGCGTTCGTGAAAATGTGGTGGGAGGTGTATTTCTATGGCAGAAGGAACCGTTAAGTGGTTCAACGATGCGAAGGGTTTCGGTTTTATCGAGCCCGCCGAGGGGTCGAAGGACCTGTTCGTGCATCACAGCAACATCGCCGGTGACGGCTTCAAGTCGCTCCCGGAGGGGGCGAAGGTCACGTTCGAGGCCCGCGAGGGCGCGAAGGGGCCGGAGGCGACCAACGTCGTCGTCGTCTCGTAGCTCGGTAGCCGGATGCCCGTGGCCGCTTCGGCGGCCACGGGCGCCGCACCGTCCAACCACCAAGACGAAGGGAGATGCGCCATCGCCGTCAAGGAAGAGAAGATCGAGATGGAGGGCGAGATCACCGAGGCCCTTCGCAACCGGATGTTCCGGCTCAAGCTCGACAACGGCCACGAGATGATCGGGTACACCGCGGGGCGGATGAAGCGGTACCGGATCCGGATGCTCCCCGGCGATCGAGTGCGGGTCGAGCTTTCCCCGTACGACCTCGACCGCGGCCGCATCGTCTACCGCCTGCGGTAACGCCGCGGGATTCGATGGCCGACCGAGTCGAACAGCTGCACGCCGAGCTCGCCGGTCTGCTCGCCGTGCACGAGCCGACCCTCAGCGACGGTGAGCGGGCCGAGCTCGTGCAGCTCGAAGAGCGCTGCGCCTGGCGGCCGGGAAGCAGGCCCGTGAGGCCGGAGCGGAAGGTGAGCGCCTTCCTGGACTTCTTCGACCGGGCAGAGCAGCAGGAGCTGACCGACCGAACCCTGGCCGGCGGCTCGGTGGACGAGCTCCGCCTCGCGTTTCGCGAGCGGCTCGCTCCCGGCGCCCCGCTCTAGCGCGAACCGCTCGTCACGACGCCGAAGTGCGCTCGTGCTCCGCCTGCTCGACGATGCGGCAGATGGCCTGCGCCTTCGCGGCGTCGTCCGCGAACGGGAGGCCGTCGATCGGCGGCAGCACGAACGCGCTCTCCCGCGGGTCCGGCTCGAGCTCGGCTCGCAGCTCCTCCGGTTGCGGTCGCCTCTCCATCCCCCAAGCATTCCCCGTTCGGCGCCCCGTGTCGAGGGGAGGCTTTCATCACCATCCACCGCCGGTCGTTCACGCCGCTAACGTGACGCGGCGATGAGCCGCTTTCTGCGTCGACGCGTGCCCGGCGAGGAGCAGCGTGCCTCGAGCCTCGAGCTCTTCTACGACCTCGTGTTCGTGCTCGCGGTCACCCAGGTCTCGCATCTGCTGCTCGACGATCTCACGTGGCGTGGTGCGGCCCGGGCGCTGCTCGTCCTGCTCGTCGTCTGGTGGGCCTGGACCTACACGACCTGGGTCACGAACGTGCTGAATCCCGACTCGATCGTCGTACGGCTCCTCGTGCTGGCGATCATGTTCGCCAGCCTCGTGATGGCGGTGGCGATCCCGGAGGCGTTCGGCAGCCGTGCGCTGCTCTTCGCCGGTTCGTACGTGGCGATCCAGGTGGGGAGGCACGCGTTCCTCACCTTCGTCGTCGCGGACCGTGGCTCGCCCGAGCGCGCGCCGGCTGCCCACATCCTCACGTGGCTCGTCGCGTCGGGCGTGTTCTGGCTCGCGGGCGCGTTCGCCTCGGGGCCGGCGCGCATCGGGCTCTGGCTCGTCGCGCTCGTGCTCGACTACGCTGCGCCTCTCGTCTTCTACCGGGTGCCCGGCCGTCCCCGGCTCGACCAGTCGGCCTGGGACGTCGAGACGTCGCACTTCGCCGAGCGCTTCCAGCTCTTCGTGATCATCGCGCTCGGCGAGTCGATCGTGATCACGGGTGCGACGACGTCCGAGCTGTCGCTCGGCCCTGCCAGGTTGGCCGCGCTCGGAGTTGCGTTCCTCTCGACCGCAGCGCTCTGGTGGCTCTACTTCAGTTACGTGGCGGCGATCGCGGAGCGACGGCTCGCGCTCTCGCCCGACCGCACGAAGCTCGCGCGGGACGGGTACACCTACCTGCACGTCGTGATCGTCGCGGGCGTGATCGTCTCGGCCGTCGGCGACGAGATCGTGATCAAGCACCCTTTGGACGTGCTGCCGACGCCCGAGCTCGTCGCCGTCGTGGCGGGGCCTGTGATCTATCTGCTCGGTCACGTGCTCTTCCGGCTGCGCATGGCCGGCTCGCTCGGCTGGAGACGTCTCGCCGGAGCCCTCGGATGTGTCGTCGTCGGTCTCCTCGGCACGGTCGTCTCGGCGCTCGTCGTCGCGGCATTGCTCGTGGCCGTGCTCGTAGCCGTGATCGGGGCCGAGTACGTCGCGAACCGGCGTCGCGAGGGCCGCGGCGAGCCGTCGCCGATGCAGCGACTCGAGGCCGCGGCCTAGGGAACCCAGCGCTCCGCCAGCGGCGTCACCTGCAACTCGTGCGTCGCCGCGCGTGCTCCCTGATTCGCCAGGAACAGCACCGCGCCCGCGAGATCTCTCGGGTCGGCAAGCGCAGCCTGCGCCGGCCGTCCGTCGTCGATCGGCTGGATGCCCGAGTCGACGATCAGGAGCGCCACATGGACGCCGTGCTCGCGGAGCTCGAGAGCGGCGGCCTGCGTGATCGCCCTGACCCCGAAGGCGCCGGCCGCCCAGAGGCCGCGCCCGGCGGCAGCGCGCCGTGACGAGCCGCCGGTCAGCTGGATCACGGTTGCGGGCGTTCCCTGCGCGAGCAGGAACGCGCCGCAGGCCGAGAGGAACGAGAAGGCCGAGTGGGCCGGAGCGACCGCCCACGAGTCGAAGGCGCCGGGCGGAGCCTCGGCGATCGGTCCCCCGCCGAACGGGCCACTGCGGTCACCGCCGTACGCGGACGCGGCGTTCACCACGAGGTCGACGCCGCCGTGAGCCGCCGAGGCCCGCTCGAGCACCTCGCGCACGCTCGCCTGATCCGTCACGTCGGCCCTCACGGCGAGCGCTCCCGCGGCCGTGATGCCCGCGAGCGTCTGCTCCGAGCGCGCCACACCCGCCACGGACCAGCCCTCGGCACGCAGCAGCTCGATCACGGCCCTGCCGAGATTCCGCGCCCCGAAGACGACGGCGCTGCGGCGGCGATCCTCGCTCGTCCCCATGTCGACCGTCACCCTAGCGCCGGCGGGAGAGACGGCCGAGCGTGGCCCGGCCGCGCTACACGTCGAGGACGACGCGTCCGCGCCAAGTCGCGCCGTCGAGGCGGAGCTCCAGGTCGTTGTACGTGACCCCCTTGACGAGGTGCGGGGGTGAGCCGATCCGGCCCTCGACGGAACCGCTCGCCACGTGACCTGCCACCCGCACGGCCTCGACGCGCTCCGGCACGAACCCTTCCGTCTCGGCCAGGAAGACGAGCTCGTCGAGCCAGGCGGCGAGGAGCGCCGCGTCGTCCGTTGCACTGGCCCGCACCTCGCGGTGCACGGGAGGAGCGTCACCGGCGCCGCCGAGGATCTCTCCGAGTGCCGCCGCGGCCTCTGCGAGCACGCCTTCTCGCGTGCCTGCCTCGAGCTGTAGCTCGAGCTCGGCCGTATGGTCGACGAACCGGTACACGGTCACGGCATTGTCACCGCCCAGGGGCGCGCATGCCGCGACGAGCGCCGCGATCGCAGATCTACGGCCGCGCACGATCCGGTCCGGCACGGATGTGCGAGGCCCGGGATTGACGGATGATGGGTAGATGACGCACGGCGACCGATCCGGCTCGTCCGGCCCGCTCGTCCTCGACGCCTCCCGGCACGGCCTCTGCCGCCTCGGCGACGTTCTCTGGGAGATCCCGGCCGAGGCGCGCCCCGGCATGCTCGTGCCGGCGAGAATCTTCGCCGACGAGGAGCTGCTCGCCGGGATCGTCGGCGACCGCTCGCTCGAGCAGCTGGAGAACGTGGCCATGCTGCCGGGAGTCGTCGCTCCGGCGTGCGCGATGCCCGACATCCACCAGGGCTATGGGTTTCCTGTCGGCGGGATCGCAGCGACGGAGGTCCCGGACGGCGTCGTCTCACCCGGAGGCGTGGGCTACGACATCAACTGTGGCGTCCGGCTCCTCGCGCTGCCCCTCTCGTGCGAGGAGCTCGGCGACCGTAGGGAGGCGTTCGTCCACGAGCTCGCAAGGGCGATCCCGGCCGGTGCAGGAAGGCGGGGGGAGCTCCACTTCGAGGGCGCGCGCCTCGACAGGTTGCTCGCCGAAGGGCCGGCCTTCCTCGTCTCGGAGCTCGGAATCGGCACCGAGGACGACCTCGAGCACACCGAGTCCTCGGGCTGTATCCCCGGCGCGGATCCTCGCGAGGTCTCGGATCGCGCCCGCCTCCGCGGCTCCCGCCAGGTCGGCACGATCGGCTCCGGCAACCATTTCATCGAGGTCCAACGCGTCGAGCGGATCTTCGACCGCCAGACCGCCACCGTCTTCGGCCTCCGCGAGGGACAGGTCACGGTCCTCATCCACTCCGGCTCGCGGGGGCTCGGCCACCAGGTGTGTACCGATCATGTGCGCGCGATGGACGCCGCGATCGCCCGGTACCGCATCTCGCTCCCCGACCGGCAGCTCGCGTGCGCGCCCCAGTCGTCCCCGGAGGGCCGGGCGTATCTCGGCGCGATGGCAGCGGCCGCCAACTTCGCGTTCGCGAACCGTCATGCCATGGCGCACGGGGTGCGCGAGGCGGCGCGCCGGATCCTCGGCCCGGCGGTGGCAGATGCCACGCGCCAGGTCTACGACGTGGCCCACAACATCGCGAAGGTCGAGCGCCACGGCGGCAGGGACGTCTGCGTCCACCGCAAGGGCGCGACCCGGGCTTTTCCGGCGGGGTCGTCCGAGATCCCGGCCTGCTACCGGGGCGTCGGGCAGCCCGTGTTCGTTCCGGGGAGCATGGGAACCTCGAGCTACGTGCTCGCGGGCGAGCCGGGCGCGATGGGGCTGTCGTTCGGCACCACCTGCCACGGCGCCGGGCGGCGGCTCTCGCGGACAGGGGCACGCCGGCAGGTCGGCGGCAGCCAGGTGAGACGCGAGCTCGAAGCCGCGGGCATCGTCGTCCGCAGCCCTTCGAACAAGGGTCTCGCCGAGGAGGCGCCGCTGGCCTACAAGGACGTCGAACGGGTCGTCGGCGTCGTCGTCGTGGCGGGGCTCGCCCGGCGCGTCGTCCGCCTCCGCCCGCTCGGCGTCGTCAAGGGGTGAGGCTCACCGGCGAGGCTCCGGCCTCACGGGCGACCCGGTACCGAGAAACCGGGCGAAGTCGCTCATCGAGACGATCCCGAGCAGGTGGCCGTCGTCCATGACGAGCGCGCGTTGGACGGGACTGCTGCTCAGTTCCGTGACCGCGTCGAAGGCGGGCTCGTCCTCGCGGACGACCGTGACACCGGTGAGGGGGAGCATGACGTCGGCCACGCGTCGCCGCTCCCACTCGGATCGAGGCGATGCCGCCACGGAGCTGAGGGCGAGCAGCCCCTTCACCTCCTCGCCGGCGAGGACGGGATACACGGTGTGGCGGGTGACGCCGGCGGTCTCGTCCATGAACTCGCCGAGCGTCTCGCCGGCGCGGGCAGTGACCGGCCCGCTGATCATCAGATCGCGCACCTGCACGCCGTCGAGCGCCTGCCGGGCGGCGATGTACTGCGCCTCGGCCGCGGCCGCCCCGAGCAGGAACCAGCCGATGAATGCGAGCCAGACGCCGCTGAACGTGCCCGTGGACACGAAGAGCAGGGTGCCCCCGAGGATCATGGCGAATCCGAAGCCGCGGCCCACATTCGCGGCGGTGGCGGTCGCCCAGGCGAAGTCGTCGCGGGCCTGCCAGAGGGCGGCGCGCAGGACCCGCCCCCCGTCGAGCGGGAGCGCCGGCAGGAGGTTGAATGCGAGGAGGAGCAGGTTCATGTAGCCGAGCCAGGCGGCCACGCCGTCGACCGGCTGCGAGAAGCGGGTGAGGGCGGCGACGAGAGCGAAGCCCAGCCCGAGCGCCAGCGAGACGAGCGGGCCGGCGATCGCGATCCTGAACTCGGCACCCGCGGTCTCGAACATTCCCTTGAAGCGCGCGACGCCGCCGAACAGCCACAGGGTGATGCCCTCGATCTCCATCTGCTCGCGGCGCGCCTGCAGTGCGTGGCCGAGCTCGTGCAGGAGCAGCGAGGCGAAGAAGAGGAACGCCGCGACGACGGCCATCGCGATGTACGTGCCGCGCGCGAGGCCCGGATTCTGGGCGGGGAAGACCGCCGCTTCGAGCGACCACGTGATCAACGCGAACACGATCAGCCAGCTCCAGTTGACGCTGATCCGGATGCCGGCGATTCGACCGATCGTGAGCGTCGGGTTCACTGCCGCCTCACCTGCCTCGACGTGAGAGGTCGGCGACCGCCCGCTGGAGCCGCGCGGTCGTGGCGAGGCGGTCGTCGGACGCGGACGGGACGATCGGATCGCCGAATCGGACGGTGACCGGCCCCGGCCGGGGCCGGCTGCTGCCCTTGGGGAGGATCGCACGGGGCCCGGCGATCGCGATCGGAACCACGGGGACGCGCAGGTCCGTGGCGAGAAGGCCGATTCCGCTCCTGAACGGCTGCAACTGACCGGTCGGCGAGCGCGTTCCCTCCGGGTACACGAGAACGGACCACCCGTCGTCGACGAGGTCGCCGCAGTGCTCGAGACTCGCCCGCACGTTTCCCTCTCTGGAGAACGGGAACGCGCCGAGCAGGAGCGCCATGGCGGCTCCGGCGCTGCGGGTGCGGAAGAAGTAGTCCGCCGCCGCGGCCACGACGACCCGCCGCCGGATCTGCCGCGGCAGTGCACGCAGGATGGAGGGTGTGTCCAGGTGGCTCGTGTGATTGGCGATCAGGACCAGCGGCGACGAGGCTCCCTCCAGGTGCTCGGATCCCTCGACCCGGAACGGGTGGCAGAGGAGAGCGTGGGCCGGAAACAGGAGCACCGCCTGCAGGCCCGCGCGGGCGATTCTCGCCGGGGCCCGCAGCGGCCAGCGCCGGAAGGCGACGGCCGCCGTCGCCGTGTCGCCGTGCTCGACGGCCGCCAGGAGATCGGCCACGGTTCCCGCCGCGGCCAGGACATCGTCGTCCAGAGACACTCCGAGCTCGCTCTCCAACTCCACGGCGAGCTCGATCCGGGCCAGCGAGTCGAGTCCGAGGTCGAGCGTGAGGTCGCTGTCCGGAACGACGGAGCTCAGGTCGGTGCTGCCGAGGCGGGCCAGGACACCGCGGAGGCGGAGGAGCCGATCTTCCTCCACGCTCGGCGGCGGCGCGCCGGCCGCGGCCTGCTGCACCCGACCGGAGAGGGCGGCGAGCAGCTCGTGACGCTTCACCTTGAGGAGGCTCGTGCGCGGGAAGTCATCCTGCTCCCAGAGCGCGAAGCCGCCGATGCGCTGGTGCGGCGCCAGCCGGGCGTTCGCCTCGCGCACTGCCGCGGCCACGCGCTCACGCGCAGGGCCGGGCGTCCCGTTCTCCGCGCCGGCAGGGATCACGGCCGCGTAGACGCTGGCGTTTCCCGCCTCGTCCTCGACGCCGAGCACGACGCAGTCCCCGACGGCGTCCTCACGGGCGAGCTCGAGCTCCACATCCTCCGGATAGACCTTCATCCCGCTCGGAAGGACGATCACGTCCTTGAGGCGTCCTCGCAGGTGGAGGAATCCCTCGCAGTCGATCTCTCCGATGTCGCCGGTCCGGAACCAGCCGTCACCGGTGAACGCAGAGCGGGTCGCCTGCTCGTCCCGCCAGTACCCCCGGGTCACGTTCGCCCCTCTGACGAGGATCTCGCCGGCCTCGGAGAGGCGCACCTGCACCCCGGTGAGGGGCTTTCCGACCGATCCCGGCCTGCGGCCTCCCGGGGTGTTCGTGGCGATCGCGGGCGCGCATTCGGTCGCACCGTAGCCCTCGAGGACGGTGACTCCCATCCTCTCCCAGGCCGACGAGACCTCGGGTGCGAGATGGGCCCCGCCGCAGAAGAACAGCCCGAATCGTCCACCGAGCTCACCGTGGACATCGTGGAAGAGCAGACGGCGCGCTCTTGCCGGCAGATACGGCGCGAGCCGGTGGGCAGCCTGCCATCGGTCCTGCTTCCCGCGACGGCGCACCTCGCGTTCGATGCCGTCGAGCAGGAGGGTCAGCACCTGGGGCACGACCACCATCGCCTCCACGTGGTGGCGCTGCAGAGCGCGCAGGATCACCGGAGACTGCCGGCTCGTGAGGTAGTGGATCGTCCCCCCGTAGGAGAGAGGCAGGAAGAGGCCGGCCGTCTGCTCGAGCATGTGCGACAGAGGCAGGATCGAGAGGACGTGTCGCGGCTCGATCCCGAGGGTCTCCGCGGCCGCGACGACGTCCGCGACGATGTTTGCGTGCGTGAGCACGACGCCCTTCGGGCTCCCGGTCGTGCCCGAGGTGAAGACGATCTCCGCAACGTCGCCGCTTCCGGGTCGCGGCCCCGCGTACCTGCGTTCCGCTCCGAGCGGCAGGTCTTCGAGGCGGAGCGTCGGCCCGGGCCATCGGGTTCGCAGCGGGAGCCCCGAAATCAGGGCCGCGGAGCCCGTGCTCTCGGCCACGCGCTCCATGAAGTCGGGGCTCGAGTGCGGGTCGAGGGGGACGACGACCAGCCGGGCGAGCATCGCACCGAAGAGAGCGGCGACGAGCGCAGGGCAGTTCGGCCCCCACACGAGGGCCCGGTCGCCCGGCCGCAGGCCGGCGTCCTCGGTGAGGTGGCACGCCGCCGCGCCGGCCGCTTGCCAGAGCCTCCGGTAGCTCCAGGTGTCCTCACGCAGTCCGGCGCGAATCGACACTGCGGCTCGCTCCGGGTGCGCGGCCTCGGCAGCCGCCAGCAGATCGATCAACGTCTCCGTCGTGTGCCTCCTTCCCCCGGGGCCGCTACCCCTCCGGACGGCCGGGGACGAGATGCACCGTCCCGCCGACGGACACGCTCACAGGCCCCTTGGCCATCAGCTTGAGCCCGTCGACGTTGACCATGAACGGCCACCCGTTTGCGGGGCGGACGGTGAGCGCCCGCACGTCACGCACGATTGCACCGAAGCGGCCGGGGTCGTCGAGCACCGCGGCCGTCTTGCACCCGGCTGCCTGCCGGACCGTCTCCGCCGCGCCCCTGAAGGGGAGCGCGACGACCCGGAACGTGCCGTCGCCGAGGCCGAGCCCGCGACCGAGCGGGAAGCTCTTCCCGAGGTCGCCGTTCATGACGATCACGGAGACCCAGGCTCGCGCCGGCAGTTCGTCCCCGTCGAGCGTCAGCGCGAGGGCGGGAACGCGGCCGAGGAGGCGCCTGCCCTGCCAGGAGGCCGCCGAGAGAGCGAGCCCCGTGAAGAAGGGGCCGAGGTCGCCGAACAGCGTGCCGAGAATGCCCTTGTAGAACTTGATCACACGGGACTCCGTGAACCGCGGGATGTCGCCGAACACGCCGAGCCCGCCGAATCCGACGAGGTGGCGGGTCTGCGCCGAGCCGTCAGGTGACGTGCACTCGACGACGAGCACGTCGGCGTCGACCGTGGCACCGTCGTCGATCCCGCCCACGATCGCGCGCACCGCACCCGACAGATCGTCGGGGATGCCGAGCACCTTGCCGATCAGATCGGCCGATCCCTTGCGGAGGAAGGCGATCCGGAGGTCGTCCGGGATGCGCCCGTCGATGTGCGCTCCCTCGAGCACGGCGTTGAACGTCCCGGCTCCCCCGGCCGAGACGATCGTGCGGCCGCCGCGGACGACGATGCCGTGAGCGAGCTCCTGCGCCTCCATGTGGGTCTGCGCTTCGTGGACGCGAACGGGCCGCGACGTCCGGCTGCGGAACTCGGGCCCGATGCGCGCGACCTTCGCCTGATCCTTCAGCGAGCCGGACATCGTCGTCGCGACGACGTCGATGTCGTCGGTGGAGGTGAGGTCGGGCGTCTCGGGCCGAGCGGTTGCGCTCGACGAGCTCGACGGTCGCGGAGACGACCCGCGCCACGGTCTCCTCATGGGAGAGCACGTCGACCGGAAGCCTGACGACGGCGATCCCGCGCCGCTTCTCGAGCAGGAGGCAGACCCGTTCGTACGCAAGGCCGAGCTCCCCGAGGAAGGCCGCGGTCTCGTGCGCCTGCAGCGGCTTCCCTCGTCGCGCGGATGCGCTCCAGCGCGACCTCGGGGTCGATCTCGAGGAGGACGATCAGGTCCGGGTACGTGAAGCGCCCGAGCCGCAGCCGGTTGAGCAGCAGGAGCTGCGGCGCCCGCCGGAGGTGGTAGCCGACCTCACCGATCGGGATCGTCTCCTCGCTCGTGAGGCGCCTGAGCAGGCGGTCGAGCTCCTCATCGTCGTCTGCGAGCTCTGCGCGGTAGAAGCGTGCGGCCGCCCAGGCGGCGGAGTTCAGCGTCGAGTCTCCGTCGCACAGGATCACCTCGGGTGCGTCGTGCCGCACGACCCAGTCGCGCACGTGCGTCCGGCCCGTGAGCTCGAGGAACTTGACGTTCTTGTAGAGGCCTTGCGCCAGCGCAGGCCTTTCGCGAGCCGGCCCGTCGCCTGCGTCAGGCGCGACCGCGGGATGTCGAGCCGCTCCCGGAGAGGCTCGTCCGGCCCGCCACTCAGAGTCCGATCTCCGATCCCCACGACCGGTAGGCGTTCGGCGACGCCGGCCAGCGCGTCCTCGAAGGTCGAGCTCTTCCCGCAGCCGTCGATGCCCACGATCGAGATCACCAGAGGCGAGGCGGCGGCCGCCATGGCTCTCGGAGCCGACGTCTTGTCGGGCTCGGGGCGCTCGAGCGTCCGTGCACTCGTGCTCATCATGACCTCCGATCGTTCCGTGCCCGTGCGCAGGCAACAAGAGGCCGGATCTCTGACCACCCTAAGCATGGCAGCCAGCCCCGAGGAGGGCATCGTGGAAGTCCGGCGTCCCGGCTCCGTAGAAGGCCGCAGGTTGCCGCCTATGCGGCCGCGGCGAACGCCCCGTAGCCGACGACCCGGGAGCGGTCGCCGGACGTGTCCGCCGACGTGCCGAGCGCGAGGAGCTCGATCGTGAGCCCGGCGCGGCGCGCGTGCTCGACGAAACCGCGCAGCGCCCGGCAACCACAGGCCGCCCCGTCGCCGATCGCGTCCGGCCTCAGGCCCGTGATCGCCTGGGCCGTGGACACGGTCGATCGCCCGCGCCGTCTCGTCGTCGAGGTAGTGGCTGAGGTCGGTCGACACGACGACGAGCGTGTCGCTCCCGCCCCAGAGTGCTGCGACGAGATCGGCAGCATCGTTCGTCGACATCTCGCCGATCGCGACCGGCAGGACCGAGAACTCGTGTCGGAGCACCCGTTGCAGGAACGGCAGCTGGACCTCGAGCGAGTGCTCCGGTGCGTGGGGAAGGTCGGCGGGGTCGGCGCGGGCCCGAAGCGCGACCGCCCGGAGGTCTTCCGCCACGGGGACGACGCCGAGGGGCGTCGCCCAGGCGTCCGCGGCGGGGACGGCGGCGCCCTCGAGCGGAACGAAATGCGGCGGCCCGAAGAGCACGACGTGGCGGATCTCCCGGGCGCGCTCGGCCACCGCGCCGTACGCGGCTGCCGCGACCGGACCCGAGTAGGCGTACCCCGCGTGCGGGACCACCACCGCCTCCGGGGCGCTGCCGGCCCCGCCGCGCGCCGCCGCGAGCAGGCAGTCGACCATGGTCGAGAGCTCCGTCCGGGCTCGGCCGGGTAGAAGACCCCGGCGACTGCCGGCGTGCGGATCCGCCCGTTCATCGGCCGATCCTCACCGGCAGCCGGCGCGGGCCCCAGTCGCCGGGATGCTCCTCGAACACTCCCGCGCAGACGCCGCCACAGCGTGGACAGCGGCCCGAGGGGTCGAGCCGCCAGGCCTCGATCGCGTAGCCGTCCCTCACGATCAGCGGCTCCCCGCACGCGTGGCAGAACGTCGTCTCGCCTTCGGGGTCGCGGACGTTCCCGACGTACACGTGGCGCAGGCCGTTCGCGAGAGCGATCCTCCGCGCGCGGCGAAGCGTCGCCGCCGGCGTCGACGGGCCGGTCGAGCATGCGGTAGTCCGGGTGGAAGGCGCTGAAGTGGAGCGGCACGTCCTCGCCCAGGTGCCCGGCCACCCAGCGCGTGAGCGCGTCGAGCTCCTCGTCCGAGTCGTTCAGGCCCGGGATGACGAGAGTCGTGACCTCGAGCCAGCAGCCGGTCTCGTGGCGGACGTACTCGAGCGTCTCGAGCACGGGCGCGAGCCGCCCGGCGCAGACCCTGCGATAGAACTCGTCGCTGAACGCCTTGAGATCGACGTTCGCAGCGTCGATGTGGGCGAAGAGCTCGGCGCGAGGCTCGGGGCAGACGTACCCCGCGGTCACGGCCACCGCCTTGATCCCCCGGGCCCGGCAGGCGATCGCGGTGTCGATCGCATACTCGAGGAAGATGACCGGGTCGTTGTAGGTGAAGGCGACGCTGCGGCAGCCGAGCCGTTCGGCCGTGGCCGCGAGCTCCGCGGGCGACGCGGCGTCGGCCAGCGTGTCCGTCTCCCGCGACGCGGAGATGTCCCAGTTCTGGCAGAACTTGCAGGCGAGGTTGCAGCCCGCCGGTCCCGAACGAGAGCACTGCGGTACCCGGGAGGAAGTGGTTGAGCGGCTTCTTCTCGATCGGGTCGACGCAGAACCCGCTCGAGCGGCCGTACGTGGTGAGGACGACGGCGTCGCCCTCTCTCATCCGTACGAAGCAGAGGCCCCGCTGGCCCTCTCGCAGGCGGCAGTGGCGGGGACAGACGTCGCACTGCACGCGGCCGTCGGAGAGCTGATGCCAGTAACGGGTTGCGTGCTGCCCGGGCGTGATGACGGCGGCCAAGTCTGTCCTCCTCGTCCCCTTCATTCTCGGCGGCGGGGCCGACCGGGCATCGGTTGGAAACCCCGATGGGCATGAGGGAGATTCCCTATCGAACGGCCTACCTCGAGGCCGGCCGCGGCCGGCGTTGCCGCGATCAGATCTCGAGCGCTGCGACGGCCTGCGTCGAACTGGTCCTCGCGGACGTAGACGACGTATCCGAAGGAGCCCCGTCCGTCGCTGACGCCGGAGGACGCGTACACGTCCACGCCGGCCTTGAAGAGGCGCTCGTGAATGGCCGCCAGCCTGCCGAGCGAGTCGTCCCCGCCGACGAGCAGCGCGTGGTGCGGGCCCTCGACCTCGATCTGCGCGCTGCGCGCCTCGGCCGTGAACCGGCTCGGGTCCTCGGGGAAGAGCGCGAACTGCGCGCGCTCCCCGCCGCTCGGCACCGCGGTGAAGGCCAGCAGGTTGACGCCTCGCTCCGCGAACGCCGAGAGCACGTGGTAGGCCGCGCCCACCTCGTCGCGGGTGTTCACGTAGAAGTAGTCGATGGGGCGGACCGAGAACGGCATCGCCCTGACATTCTCGCAGGCTTCGCCGGCGTGTGCTCCGGGATCTGCACGCGGGTGCTCCTCGGGCGTCGTGCCGTAGAGTCCCGGGCCGTGACACGCGCACACCGCTCCCACCGGCCCCCGGCGCCCCGGTCGAGCGAGGCTGCACGGTGTTGAGGAAAGCGATCCTCGCGGCGGCCGAGAGCCCCCGCCTGCAGCGGGGCGTACGCCGGCACGGCATGCGACTCGGTGCGGGCAGGTTCGTGGCCGGCGAGACGCTCGACCAGGCCGTCGTCGTCCTGCGGCGGCTCGACGAGAAGGGGCTTCGCGCCAACACGACCCTGCTCGGCGAGGGGGTCGGCGACGAGGCCGAGACCCGCGTCGTCGTCGACGCGTACCGGGAGATCTTCGACCGCATCGCAGCCGAGCAGCTACGGGTCAACGTCGCGCTCAAGCTCACGCACCTCGGGCTCGCCTTCGACGAGGAGCTTGCGCAGGCGAACATCGACGAGCTCGTCGCCCACGCGGCCCCGCTGGGGAACTTCGTCCGGCTCGACATGGAGGAGTCGACGTTCGTCGATGCGACGCTGCGCGTGTACCGAGCGCTGCGCGAGAGCGGCCACGAGAACGTCGGCACCGTCCTGCAGTCGTACCTCTACCGCACGCCCGCCGACCTCGAGGCGCTCCTCGACCTGGCGCCGAACCTCCGCTTCGTCAAGGGCGCCTACCTCGAGCCGCCCGCCGTCGCCTACCCCGAGAAGAAAGACGTCGACGACGCCTACGCGCGGCTGGTCGAGCGCTCGCTCGCGGCCGGCGGCTTCACGGCGGTCGCGACGCACGACGAGGCGCTGATCGGCCACACGATGGCCTACGCCGAGGACAACGACGTCCCGCGCACGCGGTTCCAGTTCCAGATGCTCTACGGGGTGCGCGGCAAGCTCCAGCTCGACCTCGTCCGGCAGGGCTACGACGTTCTCGTCGCGACCCCGTACGGGCCCGACTGGTACCGCTACCTGATGCGACGCCTCGCGGAGCGGCCCGCGAACGTCCTCTTCATCGCGAAGAACCTGATCCGGCGCTGAGCCCGGACCGGGCGTCGTGACCGTGCAGGCGCCGGGCGCCGAAGGCGTGACCGGGCCGAGGCTCTCGCGGCCCGCGGCGGCAGTCCACCCGGCCAGCGTCTGCGCCTGCGCGAGTGTCAGCGGCTGCTCGAGCTTCCACTTCCAGTTGTCGCCGTTCACCGTGCCGGGGCGATTCATCCGCGCCTCGCTGCCGAGCCCGAGGAGGTCCTGCGCGGGGATGATCACGAGCTCGTTCTCGACGGCGAGCACGTTCTGCAAGAGCGCCCGGTGCTCACCCTCTCGGGACGCCGCCCCGGCGGCGAGCTGCGGCTGGTGCTCCCTGCCCCAGCGCTGCCACCAGCCCGCAAGCGTGTCCGAGTCGTGGGTCGAGGTGTAGAGGACCGAGTCGGTGCGCCAGTCGATGTCCGAGACCCGGGCCACGACGTTCATGCCGGGCAGGCCGACGCGCCTCGCGCAACGCCACCACGTCCGGCGTGATGTGGCCGAGATCCTCGACGATCAGCGGCAGGCCGCCGAGCCGCTGGCGTGCCGCGTCGAAGAACGCGATTCCCGGGCCCTCGCCCCAGAAGCCCTTCGAGGGATCCGGTTCGTCGAGCGGCAGCGCCCAGAACTTCACGAGGCCCCGGAAGTGGTCGATCCGGAGCAGGTCGAACAGCTCGAGCTCCCGCTCCAACCGGGCCAGCCACCACGCGAAGCCCTCGGCCGCGTGGGCCGGCCAATCGAACACCGGCATGCCCCAGCGTTGGCCCTCCGGATGATTCAGCGACGGCGCTGCGCCCGCGACGACCGAGTGGTCGAAGAGGGACGGGTGGGCGACGCATCGCACGAGTCGCCCGCGACGTAGAGCGGGATGTCTCCGATCAGGCGGATCCCACGCTCGTTCGCGTAGTGCTTGAGCGCCAGCCACTCGCGCTGGAACCGGGTCTGACCCTTCCGCTCGTCCTCGCCCGCGAAGCGCACCCACTCCTCGAGCCAGCGTCCCTGCGGAGCGCCGTCGTCACCCTCGCCGCTGTCGTGGTGGCGCGAGCCTGGAGGGGCGAGCAGCCCTTCGTAGCCGGCGAAGGCCGACCGGGACGAGTAGGGCGAGCCGTGCTCGTCGGGAATGTGCAGCGGCAGCAGCTGCCACCACGACTGGCCTGCCTCGACGAGCCAGTCGACGAAACGGTAGGCCTCCTCGTCGAGCCTGCCGGACGGGAGGGAGGTGACGTGCAGAAGCACGCCGCTCGAGCGCACAGGGACCGACACGGCGTCTAGCGACCGAGTGCCCTGGCGATCGCTGCGACGTGCTCGGGCGTCGAGCCGCAACACCCGCCGACGATCCTTGCGCCCTGCTCGACGTACCGCGCGACGTGCTCCGCGAGCATCTCCGGGCCGGCCTCGTAGACGACCTCCGCGCCGACGACCTTCGGCACGCCGGCGTTCGGCTTCACCCACACGGGGACGTCGCCGGCGGCGGCGAGGATCTCGGTGACCACGAGGTCGGCGTCCTTCAGCGAGCGCCCGCAGTTCGTCCCGACGGCTGCGATGCCGAGCGGGATCACCGCCGCCACCGCGTCGGTCGGGCTCAGCCCCATCATCGTCCGCGTGCCCATGTCGAAGGAGAACGAGACGACGAGCGGCAGGTCGGTCACGCTCTTGATGCCCTCGACCGCCCAGACGGCCTCCTCGACGGCGAAGATCGTCTCGAGCACGAGCAGGTCGACGCCACCGTCTGCGAGCGCCTGCGCCTGCTCGCCGTACGCCGCGACGGCGTCCTCGCGGTTGAGCAGGCCGTAGGGCTCGATCAGCTGCCCGGTCGGCCCGAGCGACCCCGCGACGAGACGGTCGGGGCCGGCCCCTTCGCGCGCGAGCTCGGCAGCGCGAAGGTTCACCTCGCGGGCCCGCCCGAGCAGTGGGCCCTCGGTGAGCCGCAGCGGCGTCGCCCCGAACGTGCAGGTGAGGACCATGTCGGCGCCGGCGGCCACGAAGGCGCGATGCAGCTCGACCACGCGCTCGGGCTCCTGGAACAGCCACTCCTCGGGCGCGAGGCCGGGCTCCATGCCCATGTTCTGGTAGTTCGTGCCCGTCGCGCCGTCCGCGATCAGGACGCCTCGTTCGGCCAGCTGCTCTGTGAACGTCGTTCTCTCGGTGGTGCTCACCCTGTCCTCCTCGCTCGACATCACCCCGGCTGTGGCACCTTGCGCGAAGCAGGTTGCCGAGGCATCAATGGGCCGGGGCCCTCAGCCTCTCTCGATGCGGAGCGGTGATGGCACCGCGTCCGGCGTCCACCTTACCGACGTGGCGCGACGGTGTGTCCGGCCGTCGTGGTTTCGGCGCGGCGGGCGACGTGCTAGACGTTGTAGATGCAGATGAGCTGTGACGGGCGCCGGCGGTGGGGCGGACGTCTGCGACCGTCCACTGCTCCCCGTCGACCTCGATCACCGACTCGGCCGCAATGTCGGGTGCGAGGTCCAGCGTGAGGTGTCTCGGGCTCCCGGCGAGCAGCACGACGTCGTAAGGGACGTGCGTCCGCCGCGGCGGCCCCGGTCAAGGGCAACGCGGTTAGCCCGTTTCACGGTACTCCGCTCCGGTCCCCGGGCCGGCGTCTCGACCGGGCCTCGGCTCGCCTCACCGAGCCGGTCCAGTGAGCCCGCTGCAACCGGTGGATCTCGACCACGATGCCGTCGTCGAGCTCGAACAGGCGCAGGCGCCGGAACCCGACCTTGGCGAGAACACGCGCGGAGGCGCGATTCTCGACGCGGCAGCGGCCGATCAGCTCGTCGATTCCACAGCGGTCGAACGCATCGTCACGGATGGCGAATGCCGCCTCCGTGGCGATACCCTCACCCCAGCGTGCCGGCTCGACGAAGTACCCGATCTCGATGTCGTCGTCGCGCGATCCCTTCCGCGGGCCGACCGGCGAGAGCTCGGCGAAGCCGACCCACTGACCCGTCTCGCCTCGACGATCGCGCGCTTGCCGAAGCCGTGGCGGTCCCACTCCGCGAGGGAATGCTCGTGCTGCTCGAGCGCGCGCACCCGGTCGAGCGGCTCCGGGCGGATGTAGCGGATCACGGCGGGATCGCGCATGAACTGCGCAAAGCGCTCGAAGTGCGAGTCGTCCCACGGCTCGAGGAGCAACCGAGCGGTCTCGATCGCCGCCCGTGCCTCGACGTCCTCTGGCGAGTGGCCATTGCCGTTGCATCGGCGTATCAGTCGCCGGGCTTTACTGCACGGCGGGCGGCTACGGCGTCGCGACGTGCGCGGTCAGCGCCTCGATCGGCACCGCCTCGAGCGCGCGCTCGTGCGTGGCGCCGAGAACGACGGGGGCCGCGACTCCCGCGCGGTAGGCGTCGAGCCACCGCGAGGCGCACACGCACCAGCGGTCGCCCGGTTGCAGGCCCGGGAAGCCCCATTCCGGGCGTGGTGTCGAGAGGTCGTTTCCCGCCCTGCTGCTGAACTCGAGAAACTCCTCGGTCATCACGGCACACACCGTGTGACTGCCGAGATCCTCCGGGCCCGGTCGAGCAGCAGCCGTCACGGAAGAACCCGGTCACGGGTCGGACGAGCACGGCAGGAGCTCGCCGCCGACGACGTTGCGGTCGGGATCGCGAATGCACGCCCTCACTCTGCCCGCAGGGCCCGGATCGTGCCGCAGCAACGACGCGGCCTAGGCTGTCCCCGTGGAAGCGGACGCCGTCGAGATCCGGGTGCTCGGCTGCCTGATCGAGAAGCAGCGGACGACGCCCGACACCTATCCCGTTGACGCTCAACTCGCTGCGCCTCGCCTGCAACCAGGCGACGAACCGTGACCCGGTCGTCGACTACGACGAGGAGGTGATCCGCGACGCGCTCCAGCGGCTCTGGCGCAAGGAGTGGGCGCGGCTCGCGTCGGGCCAGGGCAGCCGCTCGGTCAAGTACCGGCAGCTCGTGCAGGAGACGCTCGGGCTCGCGGACGACGAGATCTCGATCCTCTGCGTGCTCATGCTCCGCGGCCCGCAGACGCCGGGCGAGCTGAAGCAGCGCACCGACCGGCTCCATCCGTTCGCCTCCCTGGCGGAGGTGGAGGAGACCCTCGAGCGGCTGATCGAGCGCGAGCTCGCGGTGCGCCTCGACCGGCGGCCCGGCCAGAAGGAGGAGCGCTACGCGCAGCTCCTCGGCGGCGAGGTCGAGGACACGCGCCGGGAGCGACGCGCCGCGGCCGGTGCTCGCCCGCGACCCGCTCGAGGAGCGGGTTGCGGCGCTCGAAGCGGAGGTCGCGCGCTGCGCGCCGCGCTCACCGAGCTCGGCCTCTGAGGCGAGGTCGCGGGCGGGTCCGCAGTCCAGCCGGACTCGCTCGCCGAGCGTCGGCACGACGGTGGGCCAACCGAGCCCGTCGCTGATCGTGTCGCGAGCTTCGACGCTGCTTGGCCTCCCCGTGCACGAGGAAGACATGCTCGGGCGGCGGCGCGGCCGTGCCGCAGCCACGCGACGAGCTCGTCGCGATCGGCGTGGACGGAGAACGACGGGAGGGTCGACGATCTCGGCGCGAACGGGGACGTACCGGCCGAGCATCTTGATCTCGCGCGCCCCCTCGGCGAGCATCCGACCGCGTGTCTGGACGGCCTGGAAGCCGACGAGGACGATCGTGTTGCGCGGGTCGGGAGCTTCCGGGTCGAGGTGGTGCAGCACGCGGCCGCCGGTCGCCATGCCGACGAAGCGGAGATCACGATCGACGGAGATCGTCGTGGCGGTCGATCGCCTTCAGCGGCCTCGACGTCGCGTGCCTCCCGAACGTCTCCCGTCCCGAGGACGTCTCCGCGTCCGTCCGAGCGCCCTCGCGTCGGCATGTCGGCTCGGCCCTCGGCCGAGGGCACGGACGGTAGCAACACCGTCAGCGCCGAGAGTAGCCATCGGGCTGTCGACGCAGACGGGCAGGTCGAGGATCGACGGCCCTGGCTCGTGCAGCTCTCGAATCGGACCAGCTCGACCTCGGTGCGGTCGACGCGAACCCGGGATCGCCACCGTGCCGCCGCGGGCCGCGGTCGGCGGATCGCGGCTGCGACGCCTCGAGCGCGCCCGCGTCGTCGTGCACGCCTGTCGCCGTACGTCGACTCCATCACAACGACGTCGACATCGCCGATCGACGCGGGCGGGACGAGCAGCGGGTGAGCGTCGCGCCCGAGGTCGCCGCTGAAGAGGACTCGCCGCTGCCGCGAGCCGTCCTGCAGCTCGAGCAGCCAGAAGCGGCGCCGAGACCGTGCCCACTCGGGCGACAGCGTCACCGAGACGCCGTCTTCGACCTCCCGGGCGCTCGCCGAACGGGAGGCTCCGGAAGAGTCGAGTGCTCGTCTCCGCCTCGGCCTTCGTGAGCGGGGCCTGGCCGGGCGGTGCTTCGAGTACCGCGCCGGTTGGCGTCGGCGACGTCATCCTCTTCCATCGGTCGCCGCTGTCGGGCAGCACGATGCCCGCGCGCTCGACGGTGTCCGGCGGGCGCGTGAACCGTGCGCCCTGGAAGCCGCAGCCGTACGAGGGCCTACACGTAGCCGCAGATGAGTCGACGTGCGCGTGCGGTGAGCACCACCGCGTCGAGCGACGCCGGTTCGACGAATCGGTATCCCGGTTACGCAGCCGCAGCTCCTTGACGCCCTGGTAGAGATCCGCAGTCGACGAGCACGCGGTGCGGACGCCTCGTGTCGATCCGGCAAGCGGCTCGCCGGTGACCGTTCCGGTCGGCCACCGAGGTGATCCATATCGGCCAGACGGTGATGGCTTTCGGGGGGACGATCGACTATCTCGTCGAGGCGGTCTTCAACTACCCGACGCTGGCGGAGGGCTACAAGGTTGCCGCTCTCGACGCCGCCAACAAGATCGCCGCGCTTGCCCGCATGAGCAGCTGAGCTGTAAGCGCGTCGAGCGCAACAACAAAAGACCTCACGAGGTGCCGTCACATCCCGACAGTAGAGTGGCACTCCCGATGAGCCGCTCCGTTCGTCCACCTCCACGTCCACTCCGAGTTCTCGATTCTCGATGGGGCGTGCAGGATCCCGGCGCTCGTCGACAAGGCGGCCCGGCTCGAGATGCCGGCCGTCTCGCTCACCGACCACGGCTCGCTCGCGGGTGCGATCGACCTCTACAAGGCGGCGCGCAAGCAGGGTGTGAAGCCGATCATCGGCTGCGAGGTGTACGTCGCCGACGACCGGCACACGCAGACGAAGGGCACCGCGCACCTGACGCTGCTCGCCGAGACGACCGCCGGCTACGCCAACCTGATCAAGCTCTGCTCCCTCGGCTACCTCGAGGGCTACTACTACCGCCCGCGGGTCGACTGGGAGCTGCTCTCGCGGTACGCGCCCGGCCTGATCGCGCTCTCCGGCTGCCTCTCCGGCCGCGTCTCGAAGGCGATCTCCGAGGCGCGGATGGGCGACGCCGAGATGGAGCTCGACCGGCTGGAGCAGATCTTCGGCCGCGACAACACGTACGTCGAGCTCCAGAACGGGCACCTCGACATCCAGCAGCCGGTCTTCCAGGCGCTGCCCGGGCTCGCCGCCAAGCGTGGCCTGCCGCTCGTCGCGACGGGCGACGTCCACTACCTCGACCCGACCGACGCCTATCCGCACGAGGCGCTGCTCTGCATCCAGTCCGGCGACTCGCTGAAGAACCCGAACCACTGGAAGTTCGGGACGAACGAGTTCTACTTCAAGACACCGGAGGAGATGGCGCTCGACTTCCCGGGCCACGAGGACGCGATGCGCCGCACCCTCGAGATCGCCGACCGCTGCAACGTCGAGATCGAGCTCGACCGGATCCTGCTGCCGAAGTTCCCGACGCCGGCCGGCCGCGACTCGTTCGACTACCTCGTCGAGCTGTGCGAAGCCGGGCTCGCGAAGCGCTACGACAGGGTGACGTCCGAGCTGACCGAGCGCCTCCAGTTCGAGCTGAAGACCGTGCGCGAGATGGGCTTCGCCGACTACTTCCTGATCGTCGCCGACTTCATCAACTTCGCGAAGCGCGACGGCGTCTCGGTCGGCCCCGGCCGCGGCAGCGCCGCCGGCTCGCTCGCCGCGTACTGCCTCGGCATCACCGATGTCGACCCGATGCGCTACGGCCTGCTGTTCGAGCGGTTCCTCAACCCGGCCCGCAAGGACATGCCCGACATGGACATCGACTTCGCGGTCGAGGGCCGGGAGCGCGTGATCAACTACGTGGCCGAGAAGTACGGGCGCGATCGCGTCGCGCAGATCATCACCTTCTCGACGATGGCGGCGCGCGCAGCGGTGCGCGATGCCGGCCGCGTGCTCGAGATCCCGTACGGCACCGTCGATCGGATCGCGAAGATGATCCCGGAAGGCCCCGGCCAGACGCTCGAGGAGGCGCTGAAGCCCGGGGGCGAGCTCGCGAACGCGGTCAAGGACGATCCGGTCGCGAAGGAGATCGTCGACCTCGCCCAGCCGCTCGAGGGCCTGACCCGGGCCGACTCGATCCACGCCGCGGCCGTCGTGATCGGTGCCCAGCCGCTGATCGAGGTCGTCCCGCTCCAGCAGAAGGGCGCCGACCAGGAGATCGTGACGCAGGTCTCGATGAAGAACGTCGAGGCGCTCGGCCTGCTGAAGATGGACTTCCTCGGCCTGCGCAACCTCGACGTGATCGACAAGGCCGTGGAGCTGATCGGCGCCGATCTCGACATCGGCGCGATCGCCGCTCGACGACCGCAAGGTCTACGAGATGCTGTCGCGCGCCGACTCGTCGGGCGTCTTCCAGTTCGAGTCCTCGGGCATGCGCGACGCGCTGCGTCAGGTGAAGCCGACCGAGTTCGAGGACCTGATCGCGCTCGTCGCCCTCTACCGGCCCGGCCCGATGCAGTACATCCCGAGCTACGCGGCGCGCAAGAACGGGCGCGAGCCGATCACGTATCTCGACGAGCGGCTGAAGGCGATCACGAGCGACTCGCACGGGATCTGCATCTACCAGGAGCAGTTCATGCAGATCGCGAAGCAGATGGCCGGCTTCACCCCGGCCGAGGCCGAGACGCTGCGCCGCGCGATCGGCAAGAAGATCCACGAGCTGATGGCGTCGCTGAAGGGGAAGTTCCTCGACGGCTGCTGCAGCCAACAACGTCACCCCGTCGGTCGCGAACCAGCTCTGGAAGGACATGGAGTCCTCGCAGGACTACTCCTTCAACAAGGCCCACTCGGTCTGTTACGCGCTCATCGCCTACCGCACCGCCTGGCTGAAGGCGAACCATCCGTGCGAGTACATGGCGGCGCTGATCTCGTCCGTGATGAACACGAAGGACCGCGTACCGATCTACGTCAACGCGTGCGACGAGATGGGCATCGACGTGCTCCCACCCGACGTCAACGAGTCGGCCACCGACTTCGCGGTCGTCGAGGGCAAGATCCGCTTCGGTCTCAACGCGGTCAAGAACGTGGGCGACAACGCCGCGCGCGCGATCATCGCGGCGCGCAACGACGGCGGCCCGTTCGCAACGATCTGGGAGTTCACCGAGCGCGTCGACCCGCAGGTCGTGAACAAGCGGGCGCTCGAGTCGCTCGTCAAGTGCGGCGCCCTCGACTCCACCGGCGCGTCCCGGATGGGCATGCTCGGCGTGCTCGAGCAGGCGCTCGCCTACGGGCAGAAGCTCGCGGCCGATCGACTCGCAGGGCAGGGGTCGATCTTCGACCTCGGCTTCGGCGGTGCCGAGCCCGAGGCGGAGGTGGCACGCAAGCACCACCCGCCGATCGCGGCGAGCGAGTTCGAGAAGGCGGAGCTGCTGCGGCTCGAGAAGGAGACGCTCGGGCTCTACGTCTCCGAGCATCCGCTGCAGCGCGGTGCGCGACCAGCTGCGCCGCAAGACCGACGCGACGCTCGGCGAGCTCGAGCGCCGGCGCGACGGCGAGGTCGTCACGGTCGGCGGGATCGTCGTCGGCGGTCAAGCACCTGACGACGAAGAGCGGCGAGCCGATGGTGTTCCTGCAGCTCGAGGACCCGACCGGCTCGGCCGAGGTCGTCGTCTTCTCGACCACCTACGCCGACGGTGCGCGAGCTCTGCGTCGCCGACCGGATCCTCGTCGTCAAGGGACGCGTCGACCACAAGCAGCAGGGCGAGACGAAGCTGATCGCGCTCGAGCTGACCCCGTTCGAGGCCGTTGCCGAGCGGCGCGACGTGCGCTTCAGGCTCGACGCGCGCCAGGCGCCGGCCGGCGTGATCGCAGAGCTCGCGCGGCTCGTCAAGGAGTATCCGGGCGAGTCACCGGTCGTACGTCGCGCTCGAGACGTCGATGGGGGCCCGAACGCTCGCCCTCGGCCCCGGCTACCGCGTGCAGCCGGACTCGGACTTCATCGCCGAGGCGAAGGCGCTGCTCGGCGAAGCATCAGTGGCGTAGAGCGGCCGGGCCTTCATTGCTGCCCGGTGGCACCTCGGGTGTAAGCGCGCTGGCGCAGGCGAGTCGCCTCGACCGCGAGTAGTTGCCGCTGGTTGCCGGTGAGCTTTCAGACGTACCGTTGCGACGGCGGGCCAACGATCTCCATCGCGTGCTTGGAAGCGATCCCGGCCAGATCATCGTCATCGACCTCGTCCTGTCGGAGCGCCGCCGCAAGATCGTCGAAATAGCCGATCATCGATGCCGGGAAGTAGAAGTTCAGTTTCCGACTCGACACGTCACCCACACGAAAGCCGTGACGCGCACCCTGCGGGATGAAAATGAACGACCCGGCGGGACACGCGAACTCCGACTCCTCCAGATACATGATGTACTCGCCTTCGAGCACGTAGAACGCCTCCGCGCAGTCATGATGCACATGGATTGGTGGGCCGAAGCCAGGTGGTTCTTCAGCCTCCAAGACTGAGACGACCCCCGCCGTCTCTACCTGACTCGCCTTAACGGTCACCCCGAAACCACCTAGGTCGATGAACCTGCCCTCGCCTGGGCCGAGCGCGAACGATCCAGAACCTCGCGTCATGCGCTCGACGTTTTCATGTCCTCGCAGTTGAGTCAACCGGCACCAATCCGACCAGCAGATCACAGAAGACGACTCGTTGCCGATCGCAGGGGCTCAGGGGACTGTGAGACTAACGCTGGCGCAAGCGACGGATCGTGCGCTGCGGCTCGATCAGCTCCGCAAACGCATCACACGTCGACGCGTCGACGTGGGCGGGTCGTGTAGAAGGCCCCCTCCCCAGGGCTTGCCCCTCCGGATGTCAGTGCTGAGCGCTCGGTCCTCGGCGGCTTCAGCCAAGAGCTTAGTCCGTGGCGTAGGCGGCGGGGCGGAAGCCAGAGCGGTGCGAACACGATGGAGGTCGGGGCCGTGCGCCGAGTTGGATCGTTCACGTGTCGATCGCAACACTCTCTGAGGGTGGCGCGGGCGGAGCAACTCCTCGTGTCCGGGACTGTCAGACTCAGGCGGTGGAGATGGAAGCCTTCGAACTCGTCCTCCTGCGGCGGCCCGTCAACGCTCCCGCATACGACGAGGAGACACTCGAGCGCATCCAGCGCGAACATCTCGCCTATCTCGAGACGCTTCGGGACGCCGGCCAGATCGTCACGAACGGGCCGGTCCTCGATCAACCCGACGAGTCGCTGCGCGGGCTGACGGTCTTTGCGACAGGTTCGTTGGACGAGACGCGCCGACTCGCTGAAAGGGATCCGGCCGTTGTGTCAGGACGCCTGACGGTCGAGGTCATGACGTGGCTGTGTCGACCCGGCGCGATGGAACGATCCGGACGGTCTATCTCGATACCGGAAGCCTGACCGCGACACAGCGTCCGACTTGACGCAGGGCCAGGAAGCTCAAGCAACATCCCTGAGCACGGGCCCAGGCGAGCGGCTCTTACCCGTTCGGCCAGCGCGTGCGCCTCTCCGCTGCCGATGCGGGAGCTGACAAGCGGAACGCGGCCCGTCGCGTATCGTCGAGTGTCGTCGATGAGCGAGCACCGCAGCGAGTGCGTGATCGAGGGAGAGGCGCGGCCCGAGTGGCCCCGGCCCCCTGTCACCGCGGTCGTCATCGTGGGCTTTCTGCTCGCCGCGATCGTCGGGATGACGAGCGCCGCCTCGCCGTGGTTGCCGGGCGACGGCGGTAGCCCGTCGGCCGCCGGCGATCGTCGGTCAGGTGCTTGCCGTCGGCTCTCGCCGCCGGTCTCTGCGTCCTGCTTCGGCCTGATCTGGATCCACACGCCCGCACGCAACAAGGCGAAGCGGCGTCGACGGCCCGGCGATCGCTGCCCGAGGAGGTCGGTTCGAGCCTGCGGGGGAGCGTCCTCGTCCTCATCGGTGGGATTCTCGTGCTCGCCGTGCTCATCGCGCGTTCTGGTTCCTGCTCGGGCAGGCGGACTCGGTCGAGCCGCTGCCGACGAGCGGAGGGACGATCGGTGAAGCCGGTGGTCTGCCTGAGCCGGAGCCGCCCGCGTCCGCCCCGCCGGCCTTCGACTGGTTCTTCTTCGCGTTGATCGCCTCGATCGCGGTCGTCCTGCCGCTCGCGCTCGTCGCCCGCCACCGTCGTCGGGTGACCGACCCGGTGGACGAGGCGGATGACGCTGCCGGAATCGGTCGTGCGGGCGGTCGGAGACTCGATCGACCAGATCGAGCGAGACCCCGATCCCCGTCGTGCGATCATCCGTGCGTACGCGCAGATGGAGCACGCGTTCGACGACGCGGGAATTCCCCGGCGACCCTACGAGACCCCATTCGAGTACCTGGGTCGTGCGCTGAGCGTTCTGCGCGTGAGCCCTCCGGCCGCCGGCCGGCTCGCGGCTCTGTTCGAGCGGGCGCGCTTCAGCCAGCACGTGGTCGGCGCGGAGACGAAACACGAAGCGATCGGCGCCCTGCGCGAGGTCGAACGACAGATACAGGTGCCGTCATCGTGAGCCGTACCGCGGTGCTCGCACTCGCTCTCGGGGCGTCCGCAGTGTTGGGGCTCGGGGTGGCCGTCGCTCGTCTCGCCGGGCGCGCCCGCGCTCACCGTCGAGATCTACCTGTTCGTCGTGGCCGCACTCGCGCTCGCGGCGATCGTGCTCGGCGTCGCGAACGCGCTCCCGCGTGCTGAGCCCGCGCCACTCCTGCAAGCACCGCGGTCGCAGCGATTCGGTCAGCTCGAGTCCGTCGCGCGTGCGCTCCAGCTAGCCGAAACGTCCTCGTTCAACCTCCACACCGTCCTGCGCCCGATCGTTTGCCGAGATTGCGGCGGCCCGGCTGCTCGGCACGGCGTCGTCGCTCGAGCGGCAGCCCGAGCGTGCCCGGGCACTTGCTCGGAGCGCAGACGTGGGAGCTCGTCCGCCCCGATCGCGAGGCGCCCGCCCGTGGCGATCGCGGTGGCTGCAGCAGGGACGAACTGCGCGCGATCGTCGACTCGCTGGAGGCCATCGAGTGGGCGTCTCACAGCCTCAAACAGGAACAGTGTTGCTGTGAGACGCCGCACTCCTGAATCGATATGGAGTGGGGTGCCCCGCAACGTATTCTTTCGGGTCGAACGTTGCGGGGCACCCCACGTGGCAATCGCGTGCAGGACGCGCGCTCGGCCGAGATACTCGACGAGGTCGAGCGCGCCGTGATCGGCAAGCGCTCCAGGATCGAGCTCGTCCTGATGGGCCTCCTCGCCGACGGACACGTTCTGATCGAGGACTTCCCGGGCTCGCCAAGACGCTCATCGCGCGGTCGGTCGCGCGTGTCTGCTCGATGAGGTTCTCGCGCATCCAGTTCACGCCCGACCTGATGCCCTCGGACGTTACCGGGTCGGCGATCTACGACCAGCGCGAAGCGGTCTTCCGCTTCCAGCCAGGTCCCGTGTTCGCGAACCTCCTCCTCGCCGACGAGATCAACCGCGCCCCGCCGAAGACGCAGGCAGCGCTCCTCGAGGCGATGCAGGAGCAGCAGGTGACCGCCGACGGGCACACGCATCGGTTGGAGCGGCCGTTCATCGTGCTCGCGACGCAGAACCCGATCGAGTACGAAGGCACCTATCCCTTGCCCGAAGCCCAGCTCGATCGATTCCTGATGCGCGTCTCGGTCGGGTACCCCGGCAAGGACGACGAGCGCCGACTTCTCCTCGATCGCGCCGAGCGTCGGGCCGACTCGGTCGAGCTCCGGGTCGTCTGCGACCGGGAGACCCTGCTCGAGCTGCAGCAGGCGGTCGAGGAGGTGCACGTCTCGGAGCCGGTCGCCTCGTACATGGTCGACATCGTCTCGGCGACGCGTGAGGCTCCGCAGATCCAGGTGGGCGCCTCGCCTCGCGGATCGTTGGCGCTGCTCAAGCTCGCGCGCTGCGCGGCCGCGCTGAAAGGCCGCGACTTCGTCACCCCGGAGGACGTGAAGGAGATCGCCGTGCCCGCGCTCGCGCACCGGCTGACGCTGCAGCCCGAGCTCTGGGTGCAGCAGGTGAGCGCCGAGGATGTCGTACGCGACCTGCTCGCGACGGTGCCGGTGCCGCCGACGCAGGAGGGCTCGTCCCCCTGACGACGTCGGCGAGCCCGAGGCTGGCCGGGTATGCCGCGCTCGCCGCTCTCGGCATGCTGGCCGCACTGGCGCTCGGCCGGCCCGCCTTCGCCGCGCTGTCCGTGCCGTTCGCCCTCGTGCTCGGAGTCGCCGTCGCGGCGTCCTCCCGCCCGGAGTTGCGGGTCGGCTTCAGCCTCGACGCTGCGCGCACGCTCGAGGGAGGCACGATCGGCGCTCATCTCGACGTTCAAGCCGATGGCCCTGCTGAATGGATCGAGCTCGAGCTCGTGCTCCCCGAGGGGGTCTCCGCGATCGGTGGCGTCGGCCGGACCGCGTTTCGGCTCGCGGCGGGGGAGTGCAGGCGCCTCGACTACGAGCTCACCTGCGAGCGGTGGGGTGCGTACCGGATCGGGCTCGTCGACGTGCGAGTCCGGAGCGCGTTCGGGCTGCTGTCCACGACGGGGCAGGTCGAGGCCGAGGTTCCCCTTCGTGCGTACCCCCGGCGAGAGCGCCTGCTCCGCGTCGTGCGGGCTCACGAGACCACCCCGTTTTCGGGCAGCCAGGTGTCGCGTGCCAAGGGAGAGGGAATCGAGTTCGCCGATATCCGCCCGTTCGCAGTCGGGCGACCGTGTTCGCCGTGTCAACTGGCGCGCAAGCGCCCGTCGCGAGCGGATGTACGTGAACGAGAGCCACCCGGAACGCGCGAGCGACGTGATCCTCTTCCTCGACAGCTTCGCCGAAGCGCGGGGTTCGAGCGAAGGGACGATCGACCAGGCCGTCAGGGCGGCTTCGTCCCTTGCCGACGCGTACGTGGAGCGCCGGAGCCGCGTCGGGCTCGTCAGCTTCGGTGGGATCCTCCGTTGGCTTCCCCCCGCAATGGGCGTGCGCCAGCACTACCGGATCGTCGATGCGCTCATCGAGACCGAGCTGGCCCGCTCGTACGTCTCGACGACCGTCGACGTGATTCCCAGGCGCGTGCTCCCGCCCCAGGCGCTCGTCATTGCCCTGACCCCGATGCTCGATCAGCGAACGATCAAGGCCCTCCTCGACCTCCGGGCACGCGGGTTCGATCTCGCCGTCGTCGACGTCTCGCCGATCCCGTACGTGACCGACGAGCAGGGGCTCGGCGACGACCTTGCCGTGCGTCTCTGGACGATGTGGCGGGAGGCGCTGCACCACCGGTACGAGCGGGTCGGCGTGCCGGTGGTCGAGTGGTCTCCCGAGCGATCGCTGCTCGGCGCCATCGAGGAGGTGACAGCATTCAGACGTCGCATGCGTCACGTCTCCGTCTCGCGCTGATCGCGCGCGGTCATGGCGGCCGCGGCCGTCGTCGCTCGCCCCGCTCCTCGCGACGGGGTCGATGCGCGACGACGAGCGGTTCGTGGCAGTCGTCGGCGCTCGCGTGGACTCGTCTTCCCGCTCCTCGGCGTGGCGCGCCTGCTCCCCTGGGCGATCGCGTTGCTCGCGGGATCGGTCCTCGTCGCGTCGGAGCACGGCGATGTCGGCAATGTCGGCGATCGCTCTCTGTGCAGCGTTGCTGCTGCTCGTCGGCGAGTGTGCGGCCGCGGCGGGGAACCTTGCGCCGCTCACGGGCATCGAGCGCCGGCTCGCCCGCTCGCTCGTCGTCCGCATCGCGGCCGAGACCGTCGCAGCCGCCGCTCTCGCCGCGGCCGTCCTCGCCTCGGCGTCGCTGACATCCCTGCCGGGTTCGCCACGCTCGCGCTCGGGCTCCTGGCGACGGTGTTGCTGCTCGCGCTCGTCGCGGGTCTCGTGGCGCGACGATGAGCGAGTCGGCTCCATCATCAGTTGTCGATCGGTCTGAGCTCGCTTGTTGTGGCGGCTCCAACGGCAACTGGATCCTGATCTGACGACGTCACTGACCGGCTGACGCCCTGCGTCAACCGCCCGCCTGCCCTGATCTTTCGAACCAGGTTGGGGGTCATTCCGGAACACTCGCGCAGGCAACGCTGCTCGAACGAGATGCGCGTTGGGGCGATCGCCCGACTCGCGGCAGGATCAGCGGGCGGGCACCCCGGCTGAGGCCGAGCGCAGATCGATCACTCGGCGCAGGTGAGTCCGTGTCTGCGCATGACCTCGCCTAGCGCGTCGTAGTCGGGGGAGCCGCCGGCTGCGGCGTTGAGGATGGCCGCGACCTCGTGGAAGTAGTCGGGGCCGAGGATGCCGGGTGTCACGACAGCGAGTGCTCGTGCGTCGGTCTCGTACGGGTTGTCGAACTGGTGGACTGCGCCGCGGGGGATACAGAGGACCTCGCCGGGGCCGACGTCGATCGCCGTACCCTCGATCGTCCAGGTCAACACTCCCTCGAGTCCGTAGATCGTCTCTTCGTAGCCGTCGTGGCTGTGCCCGGCTGCGACCTTCATGCCGGCGGGAACGTCGAACTCGAAGACAGCGACTGACCCTCCCGACTCCTTGCCTTCGACGAGGAACTGGATCGTTAGCGGGCCGACCGTGATCTCTTCGCGCGTGCTCGTTGCCATCGTTGCGCCTCCTCATCCCTGGGTGGTAAAGTGATTGGACGATATATGACTACAACCGATTCGTCAAGCAACTTTATAAAATCGGCCGCAGCCGAGTCGTTCGGGCCGCCACTAATCGGCGCGCTCCTGCGCATCCCCTGGGAAGCGGTACAGAAGCACATGCTCAAGCGGCTCCACGAACGCGGCTTCGACGACCTCGACGCCGCCCATCTCACCGTCTTCCGATACCCCGGACCGCAGGGCGCCAGGCCGACCGACCTGGCC
This sequence comes from uncultured Thermoleophilia bacterium, assembly GCA_963823355.1. Lineage (GTDB taxonomy): Bacteria > Actinomycetota > Thermoleophilia > Gaiellales > Gaiellaceae > Gaiella. Next base: position 4,380 of record CAWGLG010000008.1, on the reverse strand, counting down.
AGCCGGCTGGGGATCAGCAAACAGGCCCTCAACTACCTGCTCGGCGAGCTCGAGCGCCTCGACTACCTCGAGCGCCAACCGGACCCCGACGACCTGCGCGCCAAACGCGTCGCCCTCACAGCTCGCGGCACCTCCGCGATCGCCGAGATCCGCGACGCCGTCGACGAAATCGAGACCAGCTGGGCACAACAGCTCGGCCCGAAACACTTCGCCCAACTCCGCAGCCTCCTCCTCAAGCTCAACCAACTGGCATAGCCCCGCCCATCCGCGCCGGACGAACGGCCCTCAGGCTGGCAACACTTCCGAGAGCCGCGCCCATCCTCAAGCAACATTCCGGAACTCAATGTCATTCTGGTTGGGGGCGGCAGTCGATAGGGACGACGTTCGACAGCCAACCCGCGGGTCCCTGCGAACTAACGACTCAGGTCTAGGTCACCGCGGCAGCGCGTTCGGACCGGTGGCGGTGACGAGACGCTGCGGCACCCAGTCGTCGACGTGGACGAAGCCTTCGTAACGCCCTCCCTCGTCCTCGACGACGTCGAAGAAGGAGCGCCGGTAGAACTTCACGTGGGTGAAGTCCTCGAACAGCACGTAGACCGGGTCGACGGCGGCGCTCTGGAACTGTTGTCCTGTCAGCGCGGCCCGATGCACTCGTGAGAACTCGTCGAACCCCTCACCGACGACGACGCCGAGGTGCTCGAGGCCCATCCTGTAGACACGCTGGTGAACCGGCGGGATCAGTTCGATGCGCGAGACCGAGGTCCTCGTCGAGGACATCGAGCGGCTCATCGAGGACGATCTTGGAGATCGGACGTCCGTTCCAGACGCCCTCGAGGTTCGCCCTCGCGTAGCGCTCGAGAAGTGTGCGCTGGTGGACGTACAGGTCCCAGTCGGCGACGCGGACGGCGAGGTGGCTGAGCGGGTAGGGCGCGATGTCGATGCCGCGGGTAAGAAGACGGTCGCGCTGCATCGACGCGAAGGCTCGATAGTCCCCGATGATCTCGGCGATCGGATCAGACCTCGTCACACGTGGCATCCTCGTCCGCCATCCTACGGGAAGCGCGGCCGGACACACGGTCTCGATGGTAGGGCCTGGGCCTACCTGGCTCAAGCCCGCGCGTCCAGATTCCGGCCTCTGGGAACACTCCCGAGCTGTGAGTGTGTTGGCACCCCGTCTGGGGTTGCCAGGGTGGTGCCGTGCTCTTTGTTCGTGACACGACGCTGCAGTGTGGCTGGCAACGCGACCACAAAGTGGTCTGGTCGATTCGATCGCAAGAAACGCACGAAGGGCCTGCGACGCGAGCCCTTGACCCCATCGTGCCGGTGCGATCCAGTACGTGACCTCGCGTCTTCCCTCCATCGTGAAGCTGCCCTACGTCCCCACAAATTCCCCGTCCTCGTCGATGGCTAGCAGCGTGTTTGAAGGGTCGCTCCGAACGCGCTCGTAATGGGCCGCCGGCTCCAGCCTCGCCTTCCCATCGGCAGCCACCGGCGTCGCGATCCCGACATCGGGGTAGCCTCGACCTGTGATCGACCACGTCGGGATCCGTTTGCCGGACTTCGAAGCCGCTCGCGACTTCTACGCTCGCACGCTCGCGCTCCTCGACGGCCCTGAGCCGGTCGAGGGCGGAGGATTCGTTGAGTGGAACGACTTCGCGATCGGCCGAGAAACCGCCGAGCTGCCAGCGACACGTCGGTTGCACATCGGCTTCCGCGCCGACGGCCGCCGCCAGGTTGACGACTGGTGGCAGGCGATGATCGAGCTCGGCCACCAAGACGATGGGCCAGCTGGGCCAAGGCCCGCTTACGGGCCCGACTACTACGGCGCATTCATCCTCGACCCGGCCGGCAATAGCGTCGAAGCCGTCAACAACGGCCCGAGAAGACACTCCGGCGTCATCGACCACCTCTGGCTCCGCAGCCTCGACCTCGACGCTGCGAGTCGCTTCTACGAGGCGGTCTGCCCGACGGTCGCGCACACCGTCGAGCGCTACGAGGGCCGCACCCAGATCCGCGGCTCCGGCGCCACCTTCTCGATCGTCGAAGGACAGCCCACCGAGAACCTCCACCTCGCCTTCGAAGCCCCCGACAAGGAAACAGTCGACGCCTTCCACCAGGCTGGCATCGAAGCCGGCTACGCCTCCAACGGCGCCCCCGGCGAGCGGCGCAAGTACCACCCCGGCTACTACGGAGCCTTTCTGACAGACCCTGACTCCAACAACATTGAGGCTGTCTTCCACGACCGCCAGTCAACGTAGACGACTCCGTGTTCAGCGCCGACGAGACGGCGACAACATGAAGCAGCCTGTCACCGCCGTTGAACTGCCGCGACGCGCGAGTACCAGACCCGCACGCAAACGTGTTGACGCTCGATCGCGTTGCCTTGACGGTCTCCGGACCGTTCTTTGCGATCCGGTTCAGGTTCGCCTGACGCAGGCGATGATCTGCGCCTATTCGGGACCGCGTCGTGGCGGGCACACCCTCGATCGATCGCCTCGACCGGACTCTGGCAGCGATCGTCGTGGATCGTTCGCGACTCGTTGCAGCGCCTAAGACTCAAGGATGACGTCGCGGGCGGTGAAGCGGACTCTCACCTTGACGCCCGGCCCGAGCGCCGCCTTGATCGCCTGCGCGAGTGTCTGGGTGTTCTTCGGCTTCTTCTCGCCGACGAGGTCGATGATGACGGTGTTGCCGCGGACAGCGACTGCCTCGACGAGAAGGTAAGGGCGCGAGCCGACCCAGCGGGTCGCCACGTTCGTGGCGACGGTGTCCGCGGCCGGGGTCGAGTCGATGCGGTACTCGCGTTCGGCGGTCCAGCGGACGGAGATATCGAGCCAGGCGCCGAACCTGTCGAGCACGGCCTCAGAGAGAGGCGCGACGCTGGGAGGGGCGACAGGCCCTGCGACTGTGATCGTCGCACTTGGGCCGTCGAGGTCGATCGCGCTCAGCCTGCTCTGCTTGTCGTTGACTGCACCGTCACGCAGCCACTGTTGGACGACCGGCCGCAACGTCTCCTTCGTGACGTCGCTTTGTGCTGTGCCGGCCGTGTCCGGCACGGGGGTCTGGTCGCTCTCCTGGATCCAGCGGACGGCGACGGTTACCTCGCGCCCGAGCCGGTCGGCGACGTCCTCCGCCAGCGGTTTCGCGTCGGGCGGCTCGGCCGGCCCTGTCACAGTCACCTTCACCCTGTTCTTGTTGAGCGTGACGTCGTCGATCTGGAGCTCGGGGACGTCGACCAGCCAGCGACCGACGGCCAGCGTGATCGCGTCGAGGTTGTCGGCGCGTCGTACGACTGCGATCGAGCTCTGCGTCAGCGGAACGGCGACGGCGACCATCGCCACGACGCATGCGACGACGCCAATCGCGAGTCGACGACTCACGAGCCTGAGGCGAGTGACCGGAACGAACCCGGCGGCGACGAGGATGATCACCCCGACGAGCACGATCGCGAACAGATTGGCCGCGTAGAGGAGCATCGCGCCGCGCATCAGGTCATAGCGGCCGAGCTCGAGGGTGACGCCGATCGTCGCGAGCGGTGGGACGAGCGCGACGGCGACCGCGACGCCGGGGAGGGCGCCCGAGACGTCCTCGCGGGCAGTCGCATACGCGCCGGCGGCGCCCGCGGCGAGCGCGACGACGAGGTCGCGCACGTCGGGACGCGTGCGCGCGAGCGCCTCGGCGGTGAGGCGCGGATCCGGCTGCGCGCGAGTGATCAGCCACGCGAGTGCGACTCCGCCCACCGATGCGATCAGGATCACGACCGCCATGCGGAACGCACGCCCGGGCCAGGCCATGGCGAGGCAGGCCGCGAGCCCCATGATCGGGGTCATCAGCGGCGCGATGAGCATGGCTCCGATCACGATCGCAGCAGAATCCCGGGAAAGTCCGAGCGTTGCGATCGTCACGGAGAGCGCCATCAGGAACGCGAATGTCCGCCAGCGGCGATCCTCGCCGCTGAGGAGGAGCGACTCGAGGATGCGCCGTCTCGACTCGGGAGCGGTGCCCCGTATGAACCGCATCATCCACCGAGATTAGGGATGGCGGCGGTCGTTCGACCGTGATCAATGCAGGTTCCAACGTCCGGCGGTGACGCTGTAGTCGCCCGGCCTGAGGATCACAACGCATGGCGACGCGGCTGACGCGGCTGCTCCGATGGGACGTCCCTGCCTGGTGGGGTGCGTGGATCGCCTGGGTCGCGACCGTCCGTAGCGCGCGACGATTGAACTGCACCCATTGGCTCGTGCGGGCGAGGTCGGAAAGGCGCAGGCGACGGTAGACGCGGCTGGGTGGTCTGTCTGGCACCGTTGCCCGCCGGTTGTCGCAGTGCCGCATGTGATTCGTCACCGCCTCGCGCGCGCACCGATTGCGCTCAGCGGGCCA
>CAWGLG010000007.1:0-1344924 GCA_963823355.1 uncultured Thermoleophilia bacterium | reverse complement strand
TTCGCGTATCCGTGTCGGTGGCCGCGTTGTTGCCCGGCGTCGGGTCGGTCACGCCGGCCGGGGCTGTCACGGTTGCAGTGTCGACGAGGTTGCCGGTCGCGGCGGAACCCGTCACGTCCGTCATCGTGTACGTGACGGTGCCCCCGGCCGGGAACGACGCCAACGTCGCGCTCAATGCGCCCGTCCCGGATGGGGCCGGGCACGCCGCGCCGCCGGCTGCAGCACACGTCCACGAGCGCGACACGACCTGGGCGGGCAAGGGGTCGGTGACGGTCGCGTTGTTCGCGTCCGAGGGACCCGCGTTCGTGAACACGACCGTGTAGACGACGCTGCCGCCCGGCACGTAGGTTGCGCTTCCGTCCGTCTTCGACGTCCGCAGATCCGCGACCGGGCTTCGCGTATCCGTGTCGGTGGCCGCGTTGTTGCCCGGCGTCGGGTCGGTCACGCCGGCCGGGGCTGTCACGGTTGCAGTGTCGACGAGGTTGCCGGTCGCGGCGGAACCCGTCACGTCCGTCATCGTGTACGTGACGGTGCCCCCGGCCGGGAACGACGCCAACGTCGCGCTCAATGCGCCCGTCCCGGATGGGGCCGGGCACGCCGCGCCGCCGGCTGCAGCACACGTCCACGAGCGCGACACGACCTGGGCGGGCAAGGGGTCGGTGACGGTCGCGTTGTTCGCGTCCGAGGGACCCGCGTTCGTGAACACGACCGTGTAGACGACGCTGCCGCCCGGCACGTAGGTTGCGCTTCCGTCCGTCTTCGACGTCCGCAGATCCGCTTCCCGTCGAGCGACACTGGCGAGATCGCCGATCAGGGTCGACATCGTCCCCGAGAAGGGCGTGGCCGCGAAGGTCGAGAGGTTGACGGTGTAGAGCTTCGAGGGAGTCGCGTTGACGGAGACGAACAGCTCACCTGCGGAGCCGAAGGCGATGCCCGTGACGCCGCTGCCCGTCAGACCGGTGATGTTGCCCAGGGTCGTAGCGGCTCCGCCTGCGAGCGGGATCGTGTACACGGTCGTATTCGCAACGGTGTAGAGGAGGCCGTTGACCGGACTGAACGCGAGGTCACCTCCGCCGCCGGCGGTTCCGGTGATCGGAGCGCCGGTCGCCGTGGCGACGCCGGTCGTGGTGTCAACCGTGTAGAGCTGCGTGCCCGCGCTGTCCAAGGCATAGAGCGTTCCGGCCGCGTTGAAGGCGAGGCGAGGCATGTAGGGAGTGCCGGAGCCCGTCCTCCCGAGCAGCTGCGGCGCGGTCGCCGGAGTGGCAGGGTTCCAGCTGTAGACGGCGCCGTTGCCTGCCGTCCCGGCGATGTAGAACATCATCCCGTCGCTTGCACGCAGTGCCTGCGCCGCCGAGTTGTCCGGTGCCGGCGTGATCGGATACCCGACAAAGACCGGGGTCACTGATCCATCCGTGAGGTTGACCTGGTAGAGGGAGTTCGTGCCGTAACCGATTGCGTAGACGTTGTCCGTGATGCCTGCTCCGGCACGGCCTAGAAGCAGGGCGGCGCCGACGGCAACCGCGACCACGGTGACGATCGTCGCACGCACGCTCGGCTGCGGAATCGGAAAACGGCCTCCGCGCGCGGAACCCGCGCGGCCGGGAAGGCGCGGTCGAGCGTGAGGGCGGCGTCCCCCCGAGAGTCTCGTCGATTTTCGTGCTTCAATCCTCATCTGACCGCCGCATCGGAGAACGCTCTACCTCGTGAGCATCGTCGGCTCCGGCGCGTCGCGGATCCCCCGTCGGAGGTACCTCAGAAAACGGACGTCAGCAGTCCCGGCACGAGCAGCTCAGGCCCGATTCGAAGCCGCGACACGTACGCCGACAGGCCCGGCCGAGGCGTACTCGACTAAAGCAAGTACGTGCTTTTAGATGTGTTCCCGGCGTCCCGCGCGCGATCGCCGGGACACGGCGACTGCACGAGCCAGGTACCCCGACACGCCCGCGGAGCTCCCTCCCCTGAGAGGGCTCGGCGAGGGATCTCGATCGAGCTCGAGACAACCGACGCCGAGACCGAGGAACTACGCCGTTTCAGCCGTCGAGGGGTGATTGCCCGTGAGAGGTTTCCAGCTCGAGCTCGGCCTGCATGGGTAACTCTGCTTCGGAGCCCCAGCTCTCGAGCTGCACACGCTCTCCGAAGAACTCCCAGATCGCCCGGCAGGCGGCCATCGTCGGCAGGGCCAGCAACACGCCGACGATGCCGTACAGCTCGCCTCCCGCCAGCAGCCCGAAGATGACGAGCAACGGGTGGAGTCGAAGCGCGTTCGCCATCACGTTCGGAACGACGATGTGCCCCTCGACCTGGTAGATGAAGACGAAGAGCGCCAGCACCCAGAGTGCCGACACCGGGTCGACGACGAGCGCGTAGATCATGGGTGGGATCGCCGACAGCCAGGGGCCGATGTAGGGGATCACCTCGATCACCGCCGTCCAGACGCCAAAGAGCAGCGCGTAACGTTCGGCACCCGGCACGAGCCCCGTGCTCCCGAGGATCCACATGCCGATCCCGGCGCTCGCGCCGATCACGGTCGACAGGATCAACTGGCCCCGCACGTAGCCCGCGAGCGCCTTCTCGATCCGCAGGGTCAACGGCAGGCCGTGGCCCGGCGGGAACCGGCGGTCGATCCGGTGCTCGAGGCGCTGCATGTCGAGCAGCATGTAGATCGCGATCACCACGATCAGGACGAGGTTGAAGAGGGTCACCACGATCGAGAACGCAGCGCCCTGCGCGAACGAGATCGCGTCCTGGGTGTAGTTGGAGATCTCCCCTGCGCCGAGATTGTCCACCCAGGCGGTCGCCTGCTCCTGAACCCGGATTCGCTCGAGGCCGTGTGTGTCGAGCCATCCCTGCAGCCGGTCGATGTCCTGCTCCGCCCCGGTCCTGCCGGCGGCGCCGTCGACGGTGAGATAGCCGTCGATCCGGTCGGTCGCCGAGCGGGTCTGGTCGACGACGACGCTCCCGAGAACGAGCACGACGAACGTCACAGCGGCGGCGAAGAGGAGGAAGACGGACGCGACCGCAAGGCCGCGCGGCAGCCGGATGCGCTGCAGGTCGCGGACGAGCGGGTTGAGCAGGAACGCGGTGAGGGCCGCGGTGAGGAAGAGGAAGAGGACATGGCCCAGCAGGCCCGCGAGCATCCAGACGAGCAGAAGCCCGACAGGCAGGCCGACGAGCTGGATCCAGCGTGGCACCCTGATCGTCGGTCCTGACGGTGCTGTCATGCGCCGGATCGTAGCCACGGGCTCTCCACGCAGAGGCCGAGGGACGTTGAGGTGCGACCGGGCGTCCGCTACGGTGACCGCGATGGCCACGCCGCGCTCCCGGCGAGCGGCCCGGCACCGTGCCCGACGGCAGCGCGCGCAGCACCGCGCCCGCCGCCTGGCCGTGATCGGGATCATCGCCGCCCTCGCCCTCGTCACGCTGATTCTGACCGCCTTCGGCTCGAGCTCGCCGAACCGAGTCGCAACGCCCGCGACGCCGCCGGCTGCAACCGGGGTTCCTCCGGAGCCAGAGGTGCTGGCGACCGTCGGCAACCTCCAGATCAGGCTGCCGATCGCTGCCGACGCCATCACGGCGATCGGGTTTCACGGCGTGGAAGGAGGCGCGATTGAGCTCAACCCGATCGGTCGCCAGGCGAACGAGGGCCTCCTCGCCCGGCTGTGGCGGCGGATCGCGGGCTCCGCCCGGGACGGCCCCGTCTGGTATCAGCTCGAGGGAGGCCCCGGTACCGAGGTGCTCGACGTCGGCGCGACGCCGGGAACCGATGTCTACGCACCCGTGGACGGGACCGTCGTCTCGATCTCCGACTTCGTGCTCGACGGCAAGACGTTCGGGTCGCGAGTCGACGTGCGGCCGAGTGCAACGCCGTCGCTCATCGTCCAGTTGAGCCACGTGGATCCAGACCCGTCACTCGCCGTCGGCAGCCCGGTCACGGCGTCCTCGTCCAAGCTCGGTACCGTCGTGGACGTTGCCTCCGTCGAGCGGCAGGCGCTCGCCAGGCACGCCAGAGCCCGCGGGAACAACGTTGCGATCGAGGTCCACCCCGCTGCCGGGTCGCTGCCTTGAGCCTCAACATCCTCTTCGTCGGAGACGTCGTCGGCCGGCCCGGGCGCGAGGCGCTCGAGGATCGGCTGGCTGCCCTCCGGGCAGAGCTCGACGTCGCGTTCTGCGTCGTCAACGGCGAGAACATCGCCGACGGCGTCGGCATCACGCCGAAGCTCGCAGAGCGCCTACTCGCTGCCGGTGCCGACGCGATCACGCTCGGCAACCACACCTGGCGCCGGCAGGAGATCGGCCCCTACCTCGCCACCTCCGACCGGGTCGTCAGGCCGGCGAACCTCGCAGCCTCGGCCCCGGGGCGTGGGATCACCATCGTCGCGGCGGCCGACGGCACCCCGGTCGGCGTCGTCAACGTGATGGGCTCGTTGTCGCTGCAGCCCGCGAGGAGCATGTGGGAGATCGTCGATGAGCTCGTGGACGAGGCGCGCGAAAGGACACCGGTGGTACTCGTCGACGTCCACGCCGAAGCGACGAGCGAGAAGGTCGCGCTGGCACTCTGGCTCGACGGACGGGTCACCGCCGTGATCGGCACCCACACCCACGTGCAGACTGCGGATGCACGGGTTCAGCCGGGCGGCACTGCGGCGATCACCGACGCCGGCATGACGGGCCCGCACGACTCGGTGATCGGCGTCAAGGCGGAGCTGGCAACACACCGCATGCGCACCGGGATGCCTGTGCGGTTCGAGGTCGCGTCGGGCGGAGTTCGGATCGAGGGCGTGCTCGTCGAGTGCGACGCGGCGAGCGGCCGGGCGACCGCGATCAGTCCGGTTCGGGTTCCCTGGCCCTAGACATCCGGACGATCAGAGCGACGAACACGCCGACGAGCAGCAGGTCGCGCACGAGCACGAGCCACGACGCCGTGGGGTCGAACTCCCTCACGAGCTCCCAGTAGGTGCGCGGGAACCACAACCGGGTGAGCGCGCAGGCAACGAGCAGCAGGCCCGTGGCGACGACCCCCCGGCGCCCCGGCACGAGCACGACGACGGCGAGAAGCCAGATCAGGAATTGTGGTGAGGAGACCTTGCCGAACGCCACGAAGGCCACGACCGCGGCAGCGCCGTAGCGTGCAAAGCGGGCCGCGCTCTCGGTATCGCCGCGCGCAAACCTCAACCACACGAGCACGAGCGCAGCCGCGCCCACGAGCGTCGTCACGGAGGCAGCCACCGAGGCGACCGTTCCCGTCAGGTTCTGCGAGCCCGAGCCCGATGCCCACCCGAGCGGCATCCCGAGCGCGTGGTGGAGCGCGAGCAGCACTGCGGAGCCGAGGCTCTCGATCTGGAGCGGCCGGCCCAGCTGCCGCCAGACGCTCCGCGCCACCCCCTCCGGCGCGAGAATCGCGAACGGAAGATAGATCGCGAGTGCGGCCCCGACGGTGAGCGCGAGCCCGCGCAGCGCCGCAGCTGCGCCGTCCCGTTTCCATGTCCGGGTGACGAGGAGCGGCAGCAGGACGGCGGGATAGATCTTCGTCGCAATCGCCGCCCCGAGCAACGCCGGCCCGAGGATCCCGCGACGGTGCAGAATCGCACACACCGCGGCGAGGGTGACCGCTGCGGCATAGAGATCGAAGCGCGTCAGCACGAACGGCCCGAGCAGCGCCGTCCCCGTGAGGAAGGCACCGACGGAGAGCACGACGCGGCGGGTCGAGGCACGCAATGCCTCGAGCGAGAGCACGATCAGCACGGAGGCAACCGCGAGCGAGAACACCATCATCGCCTGGATCACGGCGTCGTAGCCGTCACGGGTCGAGGAGACGAGCGCCGCCAGCACGAACGGAGCGAGCGCTCCGGGCGGGTACTCGACCACGAAGTCGCGGTAGGGCACGTCGCCGCTCGCCATCCGCTCGCCGTAGAGCCGGTAGACGAGCGTGTCCGAGATCCCGGGGCCGCCCTCGAGGCCGGCGATGAAGAGGCCCGCCAGCACCGCCGCGGCCGCTGCGAGCAACACAAGGGACGCAGCCCTCCTGGTCACGGCTCGCCCGCCTCCGGCACGGGCGTAGCCGCGAGAGGCTGCGGCTCCCGCCGCGGCAGCATCAGCGCGAGCAGCGCGAAGGGCAGGAACCAGGGGATGTAGAGATACGACCAGTGCGTGAGCGCCAGCTCGAAGCCGAGCAGCACCGCAGCGCTCAGGGCGGCGAGCTCGAGCGGGCCCTTGCGTCGTGGGATCACGGCGACGACACCGGCGAGCGCCAGAACGGCCACCTGGAGGATCAGCTGCACGGCGTGGAGGTCGGGGATGCCGCGGGCGTGGTACTGCCCCCAGTCCCAGGGCGAGAACGGCGAGTGCCGGTCGAGCTGATAGCCGAGCGTGCGATCGACGAAGACGCTGACCGCCTCGGTGAGGCTCGGCTCGAGCAGGAGGATCGAGAAGACCGCGAGCGACGCCGCCGCGAAGGCCGCCGTGAACCGCACCGCCGTCCGGAGGCTCAGGCCGTTCGGGTACGTGAGCCAGAGAGGTGCGAGCAGAAGCGAGGCGAACTTCGTCCAGCTCGAGAGCGCGACTGCGGCGCCTCTCGCGGCGGCTGACGTCGAGAGCCAGAATCCCCAGACGAGGAACGCGGGCAGGATCGCGTCGTTCGAGTTCGAGTTCATCGCGTAGGCCGTGAACGGGAAGGCGAGCCAGCCGAAGGCGAGCGCGACGGCGAGTGGCAGCCCACCGAACCGGCGGCCGATCAGGAGCAGGCCGAGGACGACGAGCAGGTCGAACGCGATCGCCGTCGCATGGGCCGCGGGCAGGGTGTCCCACTTCCCGGACCAGGGGAGGGCCAGGGTCGCCGGCACGTAGACGAGGTAGGCCGTAGGGCCGTAGGTGTCACCTCGTGGGTTGGAGGACTCGCAGCGACCGTTCGACTGGATCCAGTCGCGGATCGCACCCTCTGCGTCGGCCTTGCCACAGGCGCGACCGGTGTCCGCGACCGGCATGTTCCCGTACGGGGCCCGGCCGTCGAGGATCCTGTCGGCGCCGATCACGCCGGCATAGCCGACGTCGATCACCCCGCGCGGCGTCTCGACGTTGAGACCGATCCGCAGGCCGCCGAGGAAGACCGCGACGGCTGCCAGGAGCCAGATCGGCCACGACAGCGCCGGGTTGAACGTGCGCCCCCGAAACCCGATCCACGACGTACGCACGAGCAGGTAGGCGAGGGGGGCCGCTCCGAGCACCGCGCTCTGGAACACCTCACCGCGGTTGAAGAACAAGAGCGAGAAGCCGAACGAGAGCAAGGCCAGCAGGTCGAGCGTGTGCCACGACCGGAGCCGCCGCCGGTCGACGAGCCCGAGGAAGAACACGACGCTGAGCGGGATCCACGTCCACCACGCGTTCAGCACCCTGCCGCCGAACGAACCGACGCGCCCCCGCGCCATGCTCCAGGCGACCTGCGGGCCCGTCCAGGCCTCGGTCACGCGGCCGTCGCTGTCCTCGACCTTGCCGAGAGCGATCTGCCCGGCCTTGCCCGACCAGACCTTCACCGTCCAGCGTCGGGTCGCGACGTCGAACGATGCGTCGGTCGGCGGGTGCGGCGGATAGCGGTCGAGCCAGGCGGCGACCTTTGCGTGCTTCAGAAAGTGTGCCACGACGACCTTTTCCGTCAGCCTCGACGCGCCGCTGACCGGGGCGAAGGGCTCCTCGACCGTCCTGCCCCGGCTGTCGGGGCCGAGGGGAGCGGTCGTGCCCGCGGCTCCGGCGGCGGGAGCGAGCAGCAGTGCGAGCGCCGTGGCGCACGCCCACCGCTTCACCGGCGGAAGGACCAGAGTTTGTTGCCGAGGAAGTTGAGCGGGGTCACGAGCACGATCGCGACGGCCTGCGCCGCGATCTCGCCGACCCCCGCGGTCACCAGCAGGTGCAGCACCGCCAGGTTCGCGAGCAGGGACACGGTCGAGACAACGAAGAACCGCGCCCCCTGGGCTCCGACGTGACCGCGCTCGACCCGAAAGGTCCAGACCCGGTTGAGCGCGTAGTTGTTCGCGACCGCGACGAGGAACGAGCCGACCGCCGCGAGGATGTAGTGCAACCCGAGCCCTTCGAGGAGGATCGAGAAGACCGCGAGGTTGACGACGTAGCCGGCAGCGCCGACGGTGCAGAACTTGGCGAGTTGCGCCCAGTTGCTCCGTCGGCCGAGAGCGCTGCCGACTCGCGGGACGGCACCCTGGCCGGAGGTGGTCGGGGGCGGCTCGATCACGTTGGGCGAGGGTAGCGGCTCGGTTCTCAGGCGGCGCGGCCGAGTGCGTATGCGGGAGCGGCGACGCCGAAGTGCGCGAGGACGAGCGGAGCCACCTCGACGATGCTCGCCGCCGTGCCCTCGACACCGACGGTGAGCAGCGGCACCTCCGAATCTCCCGTCACGAGCGAGCCGTGCGAGCCACCGCCGACATGGCTGCCACCGCCGAGGTCGACGAACTCGTACCCCTCCGCCGCCGAGACGAGGACCTCGCCCGCGTTCGGGTTCGCGAGCGCGGCCCACGTGCGGGCGAGGGCATCCGGATACCCGAGGATCGAGGCATCACCGGAAAGCGAGAAGCCCCCGCCCACGGCCGGCGCGAACACGAGCTCCTCGCCCTCGCGGCGGGCGACGGCGTCGCCGCCCTCGCGGAACAGCGTTGTCTCGGCGGCAGCAAGGCTGTCGAGCCGCGCGGCGACGGCGCGTGGATCGAGCCGGCAGCCCGGCTGCAGGTAGACATGAGCGGCGCGATTCGACGCCAGCGGCAAGACCCCGTCGACGCCGGCGTAGGCCTCGGTGAGGGAGGATGCCCGGTGCACGTGCGTTTGGCCGTGGTCGGCCATGACGACGACGGCGTACCGCTCGAGGAGCGCGTCGAGACCGCCGCCGGCCTCGGCGAGCGAGGCGACTGCGGCATCGCAGCGCTGGAGTGCCTCGAGCGCCGTGTCGGGGCCGTGCTCGTGAGAGGCGTAGTCGTAGTCCGAGAGATAGAAGAGGAGGAAGTCGAACGCGTCACGGGTTACGAGCCAGCGGCCGACCGCCGTCGCGTAGGCATCGATCGACCCCGCGGGCCGGTTGCGCCACGAGAGCGGGGCGCCGGTCCGATCCGAGCTGAAGAGGTTGTAGAAGAAGAATCGCTCCGGTCCTCTCACGTCGGCGAGGAACGGGAGCGCGGACCGGTGGGACGTCCTCCCCCGATAGGCGGTGAAGTTGACCGCCGCGGTGCGGAGACCGGCGTCCGCGAGCGACTCGAACAGCGTCAGGGCACCCGCCCCGAGATGCCGGCTGTTCATGTTGACGAGGGTGTCCCGCAGCGTCTGACCGATGCCGGCGGCGCGAACCGCCCCGAACGAGCTGCCGTACTCGACGATCCTCTGCTCGCCACGGTCGTACCAGACGAGATGGGGGATCTCGTGAATGTCGCCGTGCGCGCCGGTGGCGATGGACGAGAGACAGACGGGGGTCAGCGACGGAAACACCGAGGTGGCCCGGCGGTAGGAACCGCCGGCCGCGAGCGCGGCAAGGGTGGGTGTGTCACCGGAGCCGATCGCCCCCTCCAGCATCGACGGGGTGAGCCCGTCGATGACGACGAGGATCAGCGGGCGCGCGGTCACTTCGCGAGCGAACGGAGCCCTGCGTACTTCTCGGGCCCGTGGCGCGCCCGCCGGCCGGCGACGATAGGAAGTACGAGGGCCTCGAGATAGCCGACCACGGGGATGAGCGCGAGCAGCCCGACGACGAACGCCGCCGCGATGAGGAGGAACGCCGTGCCGCCGCGGGTCGCCCCCCGCCCGGCCGCTCCACGTACGATCGCCGCGGCCGAGATCGAGCCGATCACTGCGCCTACGACACCGCCGGCGACGCCGATCCAACCGGTCACGAGCAGCCCCGCGCCGATGCCGACGACGAGTGCACCGAGGAGCGTGGTGGCGAAGCCGAAACGAAGGCCCGCGAGCACCCCGGCGAACGCGATACCGGCTGCAACCCCGATTCCGACAGTGATCCCTATCTCGTACCAGTCACCCATGTCGAGAGCTCAGTGTACGGACGGGGACTCCAGACGGCTGATCACGTCGACGCAGAACGCACCGGCGCGCGCTCCGTCGACGACGCGGTGGTCGAACGTGACGGAAACGTTGCCCATCCTGCGGGCGACGACCTCGCCGTCGCGAACGACCGCGCGTGCGCCGACCCGGTGCAGGCCGAGAATCGCAACCTCCGGATGGTTGATCAGGGGCGTCACGAAGAGCCCGCCGAGCCGACCGGCACTCGTGACGGTGAACGTCGAATCGCGGAGCTCGTCGGGTTGCAAGGAGCCGGCGCGGGCACCTGCGGTGAGCCGCCGGAGCTCGGCGTCGATCTGGGCAACCGAGAGGCGGTCGCAGCCCCGGACGACGGGTACGACGAGCCCGGCGTCCGTGTCGACGGCGACGCCGAGGTCATAGCGGTCGAGCAACACGATCTCGTCACCGTCGATCCGTGCGTTCAGCTCCGGGAAGTCGACCAACGAGCAGGCCGCTGCGCGGAGGGCGGTGGCCACCAGCAAGTCGAGATCGACCCCGGTGAAGTCGCACTCCTCGACGAATGTGACCGCGGGGATCTCGCGGTGCGTGCGCTCGACCTGTTCCACGATCGCCCGCCGGATCCCGCGGACCGGGACTCTGCGTCCTTCCGCAGGGGCGGCGGCCGCTCGGACGTCGGCCTCGGTCACGCGACCGCCCGGGCCCGTTCCTTTGACCGAGGCGAACTCGATGGAGAGATCGCGCGCCAGCCGGTGAAGCGTCAGAGCCTCGAGCGGCTCCGAGCCGACGACCGTGACGATCGACTCGACGGGGGGAGTCTCCTCGAGCGGCAGAGTCGCGACGGAGCGGAGCAGCTGCTCTCCCGGAGCACCGATCAGTGCGAGCGTCGTACCGACTGCCGCGATCTCCCCCTCCCGCGCGAGGATCCGCAGCACGACGCCGTCGACCGGCGCGCCGACCTCGACCGTCGCCTTGTCGGTCTGGATCTCGACGATCGGCTCGTTCTCGGCGACGACGTCTCCCTCGCGTACGAGCCAGCGCGCGATCTCGCCCTCGTTCGGGCCCTCGCCCAGGTCCGGCAGCGTGAACGCGTGCGCCATGGTGCGCAGCGTAGTGGGTGCCCCGCCGGCGGCGGGGTGAACCGGGCGCGAGCCCGGCTGTGCCGGAGCTGGAGCCCGGCGCCTGAACGAGGTTCGACATCCCGACGCCCACCCCCGTCAGGTGAGCACGGTCAGGGCGTTGCGCTCTGCGACGATCTCCACCTCCTCGGCGTCGCCGAGGTCCTCGCCGTCGGCCTGAACGGGGAGTGGGGTGTCACAGCGGATCAGGATCCGGTCCAGGTCGTGGCCGCGCAGCACGTCGCGGGCGCCCGGCCGTCCGCGCAGCGCCTGCGTGGCGAGGCGCGGGATCGCCCGGGCCCGCACCGAAACCGGCGCGACGAGGTCGAGACCGCCCTCGAACGAGGCATCGGGCACGAAGCGCAGCCCCAGGTGCCCGGCATAGGTGTAGGGCGAGCAGTTCGCGACGAGCACGAAAGCGGCGCGCCCGAGACCCTCGACCTCGAGCACCGGCTCGTAGCGCAGCCGGTGCTCCGACAGCGTCCGCACGACGCTCCAGGCGAACGCGATGTCGCCGGGCCTCTTGCCGTCGGCGCGGCGCCCCAGCCCGTCGACGCGCCGCACGAGCTCCGCGTCGAACCCGATCCCCGTGTTGAACGCGAATCGGCGGCCGTTGACCCGGCCGAGGGAGATCCGCCGCAGCTTGCCGTGTGCGATGCGCTCCGCGGCACGGGCCGGGTCGCGGGGCAGGCCGAGCGCCCGGGGCAACACGCTCGTACCGCCACCGGGAATGAATCCCACCGGGACGTCCGCGCGGAGGCCGTTGATCACCTCGTTGTAGGTGCCGTCGCCCGAGAAGACGTAGATCGCCTCTGCGCGGGACGACCACTCGGCGGCGAGCTCCGTCGCCTCCCCACCCGCCTGCGTGAGCACGGTCTCCGTTCCGGAGGGCAGTGCGGCCTGAACGGCGGCGAGCTTCTTCTCGTTGACCCCGCTGGCGAATGGGTTCACGATCAGGATCCTCGACACGCCCGTCATCTTCTACTCCCCGGCCGGGCTGCGCCACCCAGCACGAGGACGGTCTCCGAGCCGGGCACGATCTCGGTCAGCCCACCGTCCCGCACGACCTCGACGGCGATGCGGGTGAGCTCGGCCCACCGTTCGCCTCCGGCGCCGGCCACGCGCACTGCAAGGTCGGGGTCGAGGTCGGCCATCAGAGCGGCGTGGCCGACCTGGGCGAGCGTCTTCCCCGAGCTCATGCAGAGATCGGTTGCAACGACGAGCGTCAAGTCGCCCCCGACGGCATCGTCACCTTCGAGCTCCGGCAGCGGGCCTGCCTCCTCGCTCAGTGTCTGCATCCGCACGAGCACGCGATCGCGCACCGAACGACGCACCGGCGGCAGGCAGGCGACGTCGCCGACCCGCTCGTGGTCGAGCAGCCGCACACCCTCCCACTCGCGGGGTTCCGCTCGAAGGCACACCTTGCGGAACGAGTGACGCCACCAGTCGTCGAAGCCGTCCCGCCAGCGGTCGTCCTCCCTGTACCGGTGGGCGCAGCGCCGGGTCGCGATCGCCGCAGCGTTCGCCAGCTCGGCGAACGGACGGGTTGTCCGCCGCCGCACGACGAGGTACATCACGAGCGGGTCGTCGTCGTTCTCCACCAGAGCAGCGTACGGGAGGGCGGCGTACCTCTACCGGAGCAGAAAGCCCTCGCCGAGCGGATCGTCCGGGTCGAGGTGGAAGGTCGCCTTCCCCGTCCTGTACGCGCTCCCCGTCACCTCGGTGACGACCGCCGGCCGCCCCGCAACCTCCACCTCGTCGACGACGCGCCCGGTGAAGACCGACCCGACAATGGAGAGATGGCGAAGCTCGGCCCCGCGCGGCAGCTGCCGTGCGGCGTCGAGCAGCGCGAGCCGAGCCGAGGTGCCCGAGCCGCACGGCGAGCGGTCGACCTCACCGTCGGCGAACACCGTCACGTTGCGCTGGGTCAGTGGTTGCTCGCCCTCCTGCTGCCAGAAGATCACGCCGTACACGTCGCGGAGCTCCTCCTCGAGCGGATGCACGATCTCGTGGTGCGCCTCGAGGGCGCGCTTGATCTCCCGGCCGAGCGCGATCAGCCTCGGCAGCTCGTCCGGCTCGACCCGCTCGGAGAGCGAGGCGTAGAAGGCACCGCCGAAGGCGACGTCGACCGTGACGTCTCCCACGCGCACGCCGGTCGCCCAGACGAACGAGGGGACGTTGCGGAACGTGACGGAGCGTACGCGCTCGTCGACGACAGTCGCGATCGTCTCGAGCCGCCCCGACGGAACGTCGACGACGACCCGGTTCTCGCCGTCGTGGCGCTCGATGATCCCGCTGTCCAGCGCCCAGGTGACGAGCGCGATCGTCCCGTGACCGCAGGCCGTCGAGTACCCGGCGTTGTGGAAGAACACGACGCCGAGGTCTGCCCCTTCGTCGTTCGGCGGCACGACGTGGCAGCCGTACATGTCGGCGTGCC
Source organism: uncultured Thermoleophilia bacterium (assembly GCA_963823355.1). Lineage (GTDB taxonomy): Bacteria > Actinomycetota > Thermoleophilia > Gaiellales > Gaiellaceae > Gaiella. The sequence continues at coordinate 1,331,352 of CAWGLG010000007.1, read as the reverse complement.
CGCGTGGCTCGTGGACGAGCAAGCGACGTACGTGATCGAGACGCTCGAGCGCGTCGCGTCGCCGATCGAGGATCGTCTCCCCGTGCAGGGGCTCGACCCCGCCGGTGACGATTCGGAAGGGCTCGCCGCCCGTGTGATAGTCGACGGTCCGGATCCGGGTCAAGCCGTCACACGGCCACTATTCGTCGGAGAAGCTCGGGTAGCGCTGCGTCAGCAGGGCGACGTACCCGATCGTCTGGGCGTTGAAGCGAAGCCAGTAGGCGAGCACATCGCGCAGGCCCGCGTGCAGCTTGCCGGCAAACAGCGCGTAGAGCCATGCCAGGAAGATGACGACATACGCGACGTACCCGAGCAGGGCCAGCACGATGTAGGCCGGGATCACGAGGAGCACACGGAAGAAGATCGTCAGCCGGCTCTGCTGTGTCGCGGGCGCGATCTCGACGTCGATCGGGTAGCCGGCCGAGCCGTTGAACGCCGGATACGGGTTCGCAGCGATCGAGTAATACGCATAGACGTGGGTCAGGTAGCGCAGATACGAGGCGATGAAGCCGTGCAGCCCGTCCGGCACGCGGCCCGTGAAGATGCCCACGACCCAGGCGGCCAGCACTGCAAACCAGACGGCGATGCCCCAGAGCATGAGCCAGACCAGGTGCGGGATGACGAGGAGCAGCCGGAAGAAGACGGTCAGCCGGCTGCGCCTCAGGTCGTCGGTGACGACGAGGTGGATCGGGTGTGGCGTCGGCGCATCGGTGACGCGGACGGGAAGCTGCTCGGACATCGGGGCGCTCCTTCGCGGATGGGCCGGAGCCGCTCAGGCGCCGGTGAAGCTCGGAGGTCGCTTCTCCAGGAAGGCACCGACTCCTTCGGCGAAGTCGGCCGACCCGACGGCCTCTTGCTGCAGCTCGGCCTCGAGCGCGAGCTGCTCCTCGAGGGAGGCAGCGTGAGCGTGCTCGAACAGCTGCTTCGTCATCCCGACGGCGAAGGTGGGCAGCGCGGCCCACGTCGCGGCAAGCTCTGCAACGCGTGCGTCAAAGCCCTCGGCCGGGATCACCTCGGAGACGAGTCCCCAGGCGAGCGCCTCGTCGGCGTCGAGCCTGCGATTCGAGCTCATCCATTCGAAGGCGCGGGCGAACCCGAGCAGGCGGTGCAGGAACCAGGTGCCGCCGGAGTCCGGCACGAGGCCGATGCCGACGAAGCCGGGCACGAATGCCGCAGCGGTCGACGCGACCCGGACGTCGCACGCGCTCGCGAGGGACAGCCCCGCACCTGCAACCGGGCCGTTGACGGCGGCGATCACCGGCTTCGCGAGCCCGCGGATGAGGCGGATGTTCGGGTGGTACGTCTCCTCGAGCGAATCGCGCAGCGAGCTGTCGAGCTCGCTGAACTCGCGCAGGTCCTGACCGGCGCTGAAGCCGCGCCCGGCACCCGTGATCACGACCGCGCGCACGGCGGGATCGCCGGCCTCCTCGAGCGCCGACCGGAGCGCCGCGTGCAGCGCGCGGTTGAACGCGTTGAAGACGTCGGGCCGGTTCAGGGTGATCGTCATCACTGCGCCCTCGCGGGCGGTCAGCACCTCGCTCATGGCGCGAGCCTAGCGAGACGCTCGGTCCGGCGCGAACGGGTCGAGAACCCTCACCGGGTCGAACTCGAGGAAAGTCGCGGTCGCATCGGGTGCCGGCGCCAACCGATAGCGTCACCCACTGTGGGCCAGACCGAGGATCGGCGTTGACCGGACGGGCGTGGGCCGCGCTGTGGACGGTCTACATCCTCTGGGGCTCCACGTACCTCGGGATCGAGCTCGCAGGCGAGACGATCCCGCCCGTCTTCGCGGCGGGTCTCCGGTTCACGACGGTCGGGGTGGTGCTGAGCAGCTGGATGCTGATACGCCATGGCACCGCACCGTTCCGGTTGGGCTGGGCACGGGCCGGTTCGACCGTGCTCTGCGGGCTGCTGTTGATCGGCGCGAACGCGACGCTGTTCGTCGCCGAGCGCCGCGTGCCGATCGGGCTCGCCTCGCTGACCTTCGCGTCGGTCCCACTCTGGCTGGTGGTGCTTCGCTCTGCGAGTGGCGACCGCCCGCCACGTGCCTCGCTCGCGGGGACGGCGGTCGGATTCATCGGGGTGGCGGTCCTGCTCCGGCCGGGAGGAGAGGCAACCGTGACGGGCGTCCTGCTCGTCGTGGCAGCGGCGCTCTCGTGGGCGGTGGGGACGTTCCTCTCATCGAGGCTCCCGTTGCCGGACGACGCAGTCACGACGGCGGGCATCCAGGGCCTTGCGGGCGGCCTGCTCCTGATTCCCGTCGGGATGGTGCTCTCGGACGGCGAGTCGCTCAGCCCCGCGGACTGGTCGACCCGTTCGCTCCTGGGCCTCCTCTACCTGATCGTGTTCGGCTCGATCTTCGGATACACCGCCTACGTCTGGCTGGTCGCGAACGTGCCACTCGGGACGGTTGCAACCTACGCGTACGTGAACCCGCTCGTCGCGATCATCCTCGGCGTCGTCTTCCTCCACGAGGCGGTGACGTGGCAGATCGCACTGGGCGCGGCGGTGATCCTGAGCTCGGTGGCCGTCGTGATCCGCCGCGAGATGCAGCGGCGACCCGAAGCGGTGCTCCCACCGCTGGTCGAGACGTAGACGGGAGGTGCCGGCCGACCGCTAGAGACCGGCGATCTCGTCCGGCGGCACGGGCACGCGGCACAACGGCTTGCCGGTGGCGGCGCGCATTGCCGCGACGACGGCTGCGGTCGCGACGACGGTGGGCGGCTCGCCGACCCCCTTGACGCCGTACGGCGCGTCCGGCTGCGGATCCTCGATCAGCACCGACTCGACCGGCGGCATGTCGAGCGCCGTCGGGATCAGATAGTCGGTGAAGCTCGCGTTCGTGATCCTCCCGTCGCGCGTCTGGATCTCCTCCATCAGCGCGAGCCCGATCCCCTGTGCGGTGCCGCCCTCGATCTGCCCGGTCACGCCCTGAGGGTTGAACACCTTGCCGACGTCCTGGGCGACCCCGATCCAGACGAGGCGCGTGAGGCCGAGCTCGACGTCCACCTCGGCGACGACCCTCATCGCACAGGTGGCGAGTGCGACGTGGGCCCGATCGCCCGTGACCTGCCCCGTCTCCGGGTCGAGCGGTGTCGTCGGAAGATGTCGGTAGACGCGCTCGACGTCGACATCGACCGCGCCGCGCGCCGCGCGCTCCTCGAGCGCCGCCCGGCAGGCGTCACGCACGGCGCCGGCCGCCATCCAGGTCATCCGGGAGGCCGACGTCGAGCCCGCCGAGCCCACCGTTGCGGTGGTGTGGGGCGCGAGGGTCACCTCGCTCGTGGCGAGCTCGGTACGCGCCACCTGCAGGATCACGCTGCCGACGCCCTGGCCGACCTCCGCTGCGGCGCAGTGCACGACGGCGCTCCCGTCGACGTGCAGCTGCACGCGCGCCGAGCAGTAGTCGTCGAACCCCTCGGAGAAGCAGATGTTCTTGAAGCCGACGGCGAAGCCGACGCCGCGATGGACCCCGTCTCCACGGGTCGTGTTACCTGCCCCACCCGGGAGGCGGATCGGGTCGCGCGGCAGGCTCTCTGCCTCCGGCACCGGGATCGCGGCTGCGGCCCGGATCACCTCGGCGACCGGCAGCGATCCCGTCAGAACCTGCCCGGTCGGCAAGGTGTCACCGGGCTCGAGCGCATTCAGCACCCGTAGCTCGACCGGGTCGATCGAGAGCGCCTCCGCGAGCCTGTCCATCTGTGCCTCGACTGCGAAGCACACCTGCACCGCGCCGAAGCCACGCATGGCGCCGGAAGGCGGATTGTTGGTGTACACAACCGCGCCCTCGATGAGGGCATTGTCGACCCGATACGGCCCGAGAGCGAAGGCGGAGGCGTTCGAGATCACCGCGGTCGAACTGGAGGCGTAGGCGCCGCCGTCGAGCAGGATCCGCACGTGGGCGCACACGAGGCGGCCGTCGTGGGTGGCACGATGCTCGGCCCAGATCCTGGCCGGATGCCGGTGGACATGGCCGGTGAACGACTCCTCGCGGTTGTAGACGATCTTCACGGGCCGGTCGGTGTGGAGCGCGAGCATTGCGGCGTGGATCTGCATCGAGAGGTCCTCGCGGCCGCCGAACGCGCCGCCCACACCCGCGAGGTGGATCCGCACCTGCTCGGGCCGCAGGCCGAGGCAGGGGGCCACCTGGTCGCGGTCGACGTGTAGCCACTGGGTCGCGACGTGCACGTCCACGCCACCCTCCCCGTCGGGCATCGCCAGACCGGACTCGGGCCCGAGGAACGCCTGGTCCTGGCCGGCGAGCTCGTAGAAGCCCTCGACCGTGACGTCGCCCTGCACGTCGGGGTCGCCGTGGCGAATCACGAGCGAGCGGACGACGTTCGGGCGTGGATCGTCGCGGTAGCCGTGGCCCATCGTCGGCCGGTCGGGATGGAGCGGCTCCTGCTCGGTCGCGCGCTCGGGGTCGACCACCGGCTCGAGCGGCTCGTAGGTGACGACGATCGCCTCGGCGGCGCGACGCGCCTCCTCGGGATGCCCGGCGGCGACGATGGCCACCGGCTCGCCGTAGTAGCGGACGCGGTCGATCGCGAGCACGGGCTGGTCGGGGAACTCGAGGCCGTAGGTCTTGCGGCCGGGAACGTCGGCATGGGTCAGCACCGCGTGCACGCCGGGCATCGTCACGGCCCTCGAGATGTCGATCTCGACGATCCGGGCGTGCGCGTGTGGGCTGCGCAACGTGTGGCCCCAGAGCATGCCTGCGGCGCTCAGGTCGCTCGAGTAGGCGAACTCGCCGCGCACCTTCGGCGGCCCGTCCGGCCGACGCACGAGCTCGCCGATGTGCCCGAGCTGGAGCGTTGTCCCGGCTGCACTCATGCCCGCGCCGCCGCCCTGACCGCGTCGAAGATCTTCTGGTAGCCGGTGCAGCGGCAGAGGTTGCCCGACAGCGCCTCCCGGATCTCGTCGTCCGACGGGCACGGGGTGTGCTCCAGCAGGTCGACAGTCGCCACGATCAGGCCCGGCGTGCAGAACCCGCACTGCACCGCGCCCGCCGCGACGAATGCCTCCTGCACCCGGTGCAGCATGCCGTCCACCGCGACCCCCTCGACGGTGACGACCTCGTGCCCGTCGGCCTGGGCCGCGAGGACGAGGCAGGAGCAGACGAGCTTGCCGTCGAGGAGGACCGAGCACGAGCCGCACTCACCCTGTTCGCAGGCGTTCTTGGAGCCGGGAAGGCCGAGCTGCTCGCGTAGCGCGAAGAGGAGGCTCTCGCCGCCCCAGACGTCGGCCTCGCGCTTCTCACCGTTGACGGTCAGCTCGATCTTCATGCACTGCACCTTTCCAGCGCGCGGCGGGTGAGCACGCGAAGGCAATGCCGGCGGTAGGCAGCGGTGCCGCGTACGTCGTCGATCGGGCTCGCGCTCTCGGCCACGAGGGCGGGGAAGCTCTCGGCCTCGTCGAGCGGTGCCCTGACGAGCCTGACGGTTGGAGCCGCGGAGCCGAACGCCGCGCGCAGCTCGCTTCGGTCGCGGTCGACGTGGAGGGCGAGGGAGCAGACGGAGATCACCATCGCGTTGCGTGGGCCCACCTTCATGAACGTCTGCCCCGCCCGGCTCGGCTCGACGCGCACGGCGATGATGATCTCGTCGGGCTCGAGCGCGTTCTTCTTGACGCCGAGCAGGAAGTCACGCAGCGGGATCCGCCGTTCTCCCCGCACGCTCGCGACCTGCACCTCTGCAGCCTCGACGAGCAGCGGCGGCAGCGCGTCGCCGGCCGGAGAGGCCGTGCCGAGGTTGCCGCCGATCGTTCCGCGGTTGCGGATCTGGGGCGAGCCGACCGTGCGCGACGCCTCCGCCAGGGCGGGCAGCTCCTCCGCGACGGCACCGCGCATCGCCTCGGTGTAGGTGAGGCCGCTACCGAGGACGAAGGTGCCGTTCTCGCGGCTGAATCCGCGCAGCTCGGCCACCTCGTTGAGGTTGATCAGCGCAGGCGGGCGGGAGCGGTCGAAGTTGAGCTCGACCAGCACGTCCGTGCCGCCCTGCACGAAGCGGGCGTCCGGGAGTTCGACCTTGAGGCGCAGCGCCTCGTCGAGCGTATGGGGCGTGTGGACGTCGATCAGCGTTCCTCGCGCACGAACGGTACTCCGAGTGCACCCGGCGCGCCGAGCCGTCGTTTCGAGATGCCCGACGAGACGATCACGAGCACGACGATCGTCATCACGTAGGGGAGGGCCTGGAAGAGCTCGGGCGCGATCGTGACGCCGCGCGCCTGGAGCGTGAACGGAAGCGCCTGGAAGGCGCCGAAGAAGTAGGCGCCGACGAGGCAGAGCTCGGGTCGCCAGAACGAGAAGATGACGAGCGCGATCGCGATCCAGCCGGCGCCTCCGGTGAGGCCGTCGACCCATTGCGGCGTCAAGGCGAGGCTGAAGCAGGCGCCGCCGATGCCGGCGAGCGCGCCCCCGGCGAGCACGTGCGCGTACCGGTAGGCGGAAACGCTGATCCCCATCGCATCCGCCGTCTGCGGCGATTCGCCGACGGCCCGCACGTTCAGCCCGGGGCGGGTCCGGTTCAGGTAGAGCGCGATCACCACGACGAGCACCCAGGAGAGATAGACGAGCCACGTCTGCCCGAACAGGATCGGCCCGAGGATCGGAAGGTCGGCCAGCCCGAACGGGTCGACCGGCTCGAACTGATGCTCCGCGGGCGCGTCGGCCAGTCCGAGATCGTTGCCGAGGTAGGACGAGAGGCCCGCGGCGCCGGCAAAGATCGTGAGGGCGAGTCCGGACACGATCTGGTTCGCGCGGAGCGTGATCACGAGGAACGCGAAGATGAGCGCGATGAGGGCACCGGCGAGGGCTGCGACGAGCACGGCGAGGACGAGCGTCGTCCTGCCGGGGCCGCCGATCTCCTGCACCGCCCAGAACCCCATGACCGCGCCGACGAGCATCATGCCCTCGACCCCGAGGTTGAGCACGCCGGAGCGCTCGGCGAGCAGCTCGCCGAGCGCGGCGAACAGCAGCGGCGTCCCGTAGGCGACGCCGGACGCGACGATCACGACGAGGATCGAGCTGTTCACCCGGCAGCACCCGGTGCGGGCATCTCCGGCGCGCCAGCCGCACCTCCGTGCCGCTTCCGACCGAACCGCACCCTGTAGCGGACGAGGAGCTCACCGCCGAGCGCGGTGAAGAGGATCATCCCCTCCATCACGCCGACGAGCCCGGAGGGGAAGTCCGGCCCCTGGAGCGCGGCGCCCGCGTTCTGGAGCCCTCCGAGCAGGAACGCGATCAGGACGACGGCAAACGGGTTGTATCGCGCAAGGGCGGCGACGACGATTCCCGTGTAGCCGTACCCGTATGCACGCAGCCCTTTCGGATCGGCGTCGAGGGTGTGCAGGAAGTCGCCGACCTGGCTCGCACCGCCGAGCCCGGCAAGCCCCCCGGAGAGAGCCATCACGGCCAGGATCTTGCGGCGGGTACGCATCCCCGAGTAGCGCGCGGCGCGCGGCGAGTCGCTCATCACCTGCACCTCGAAGCCGAACCGCGTGCGCGAGTACAACACCCAGAGCAGCGTCGCGGCGGCGACACCGAGCAGGAAGCCGAACGGAACCACGATGCTCGAGCCGAACGTCGGCCAGTTCGCCGCGTCCGGCAGCACCTTGCCGACCGGGAACACGGCCGCACTGGCGGAGGTCGTATCGCGCCAGTACGAGTGGCTGTCGAAGATGAGGTAGGTGAGAAACAGCCCGGCGACGTAGTTGAGCATCAACGACGTGATGATCTCGTTCGTCGACAGGTACGCCCGCAGGAAGCCGGGGATGAGCGCCCAGGTCGCGCCGGAGGCGAAGCCCGTCACGATCATCGCCACGATCAGCACGGGGGCCGAATGCCCGGCGAGGAGCAGCCCCGCGGCCGAGGCCCCGATGGCGCCGAAGTAGAGCTGGCCCTCGCCGCCGATGTTGAAGAGGTTCATCCGGAATGCCGCGGCCGCGGCGAGGCCGGTGAAGATCAGCGGCGTCGCCCCGATCAGAGTCTGCGTGAGGGCACCGGGGGCAGTGAACGCCGCCTCGAAGAGATCCCTGTAGGTGGTGGCGGGATCGTGGCCGGTGGCGAGGAGGACGATCGCGATCAGCAGGAAGGCGACGACGAGCGATCCGACGGGGACGGCAACCTTGAGCCAGTGCGGCTGCGTGAGGCGGCGCTCGATGCGCACGGTCATGCCGGCTGCCCCCCGGCCATCATCAGCCCGATCTCCTCGGGGGCGGCCGCGGTGGCATCGACCTCGCCCACGATCCGGCCCTCGTACATGACGGCGATCCGGTCGGACAGGGTTCGCAGCTCGTCGAGGTCCTCGGAGATGAGCAGGATCGCGACACCGGCCGCAGCAGCCTCGCGCAGGTGGCCGTGGACGGTCTCGATCGCACCGACGTCGAGCCCGCGGGTCGGCGCCGCGATCACGAGCACCCGAGGCGCGCCCGAGAACTCGCGGGCGAGCACGACCTTCTGCAGGTTCCCGCCGGACAGCTGACGGGCCGATGCTCCCGGGCCCGGCGCCTTCACGTCATAGCGGCGGATCAGCTCGACGGCCCAGTCGCGGATGTGGTGGAAGCGAAGGAACGGCCCGGCAGAGTTCTCGTCGGAGCGGTACGACTTGAGCACGACGTTCGAGGAGATACTGAGGCTCGGGGCGACGCCCGTGTGCAGCCTGTCCTCGGGAACGTGGGCGATACCGGCCTTGATCGCCGCCCGCGGGTCGCCGGTGTGCAACGGGACGCCGCCGACGCGGATCGCACCGGCCGTGAGGGGGCGCAAGCCGGTGACCGCCTCGGCCAGCTCGCGTTGACCATTGCCGGCGACGCCGGCGACGCCGAGGATCTGCCCGGCGTGCACCCTCAACGAGACGTCGTGCACCGCCTCGACGCCGCGGTCGCCGTGCGCCGAGAGGCCGTCGAGCTCGAGCAGGAGCTCACCGACCTCCCGCTTCTCGTCCTTCCGGCTGAAGGTGTGCAGCTCACGTCCGACCATCAGCGAGGCCAGGGACTGGAGCGTAGACCTCTCCGTATCGACGGTAGCCACCGAACGGCCATCCCGCAGCACGGTGACGCGATCGGAGACCGCCTTCACCTCGTGCAGCTTGTGCGAGATGAAGATCACGGTGCGCCCGTCGGCCGCCATCGCGCGCAGGGTCTCGAACAGTGCGCTCGCCTCCTGTGGCGTCAGGACAGCCGTCGGCTCGTCGAGGATCAGAATGCGCGCCTCGCGGTAGAGCGCCTTCAGGATCTCGACGCGCTGCTGCTCGCCGACGGAAAGCTGCCAGATGCGCGCCCGGGGGTCGACCGCCATCCCGTACCGCTCGCCGAGCTCCGCCACCCGCTCCTCGATCGCACGCGGACGGAGGCGGAAGGAGCGGCCGACGTCACTGTGATCTCCGAGCATGACGTTCTCGGCGACCGTGAACGGCACCACGAGACGGAAGTGCTGGTGCACCATCCCGATCCCGGCATCGATCCCGTCGCGGGGCGTGTCGAAGGCCACGGGCCTGCCGAAGACCTCGAGCTCGCCCTCGTCGGCGCGGTAGAGGCCGGTGAAGATGTTCGAGAGCGTGCTCTTGCCCGCGCCGTTCTCGCCGAGCAGCGCGTGCACCTCCCCCTCCAGCGCCTCGAAGTCGACACGGTCGTTCGCGACGACACCGGGGAAGCGCTTGGTGATCCCGCGGCACGCGATCGCAGGGCGTGCAGCTCGGCTCGCGAGATCGACCGCTCGAGGCTCCGCGATGGGCTCCATGACAGGACGGCGCGCCCGGTCGGGGAGAGCGGCCGTGCCACCCTCCCCGACCACAGGGCGCTAGCCCTTTGCGCTTCCTTCGATGCCCTTCACGAGCCAGTTCATCGCGTAGAGGTCCGGTAGGACCTTCAGCGTCTTGCCCTTCGGAACCTTGAGCTTGCCGCTCTGGTCGTAGAGCGGGCCTCCGAACACCTCGAACGTGTTGTTGACGATCGCCTTCCGCTTGGCGGCGATCATGGCCTTGGTCTTCGAAGTGACCTTGGGGCCGTACGGGGCAAGGCCGGTGAACCCGTCCTTGATGCTGCCGTAGTAGAAGGCGGACTTCCAGGTCCCGTTCATGGCGGCCTTGATGCGGCTCAGGTAGTACGGGCCCCAGTTGTAGACAGCCGCCGTCAACCAGGACGACCCGGCGAACTTACTCGCGTTCGCGTCATAGCCGACCCACGGGATGCCCTTGGACTTCGCGTACTGGCCGGCGGCAGGGCTGTCGACGTTCTGACCGATCACGTCGGCGCCCCAGGAGCCGACGAGGCTCTCTGCGGCCTTCTTCTCCTTGGCCGGGTCGTACCACGAGTTCGTCCAGATGAGCTTCATCTTCACCTTCGGGTTGACCGCCTGCGCGCCGAGCGCGAACGCGTTGGCATGACGGATCACCTCGGGAATGGCGAAGGGGACGATGTAGCCGATCTTGCCGTTCTTCGTCGCAGCGCCTGCGGCCATGCCGGAGAGATAGATCGAGTCCTCACCGGCGCCGAAGTACTCGGCCAAGTTCTTGGCAAGATCCGTTCCCGTCGCTTGCTCGAAGAGCACGTCCGGGTATTTCGCCGCAAGCTTCTTGCTGAAGAAGCCGAACGACGTCCCGAAGATGATCTTGTTGCCGTCGCGGACGAGGCTCGCAACGGTCTGCTCGAGCTGCGGGCCGTTGGCGATGTTCTCCTTGAACGTCGTCTTCACCTTGGCGCCGAGCTTCTTCTGGACATACAGCCGCCCCATGTCGTGGGCCTGCGACCAGCCGGCGTCGTTGTGCGGCCCGACGTAGATCCAGGCGGCCTTCATCGGCTCGGCGTTGGACTGGGCGGAGGTTCCGCCCGCCAGGACGAGGGCCGTGACGGCGAGGGCGCCGAGCAGAGCGACCACGAGGGCGCTCCTCCGGGCCTTGGTGCTGGGTACTCGTGTGCGTGACACGTTTCTCCTTTCGCGGCCGGCCCCCGGGCCGGTCCTTGGCTCCTACGACCTCGCCTCCGGTGTGCGTCCGAGAATGGGACGGACGAACCGTCCTCCCGGTGAGGCGACCATAACGCCCCCGAGACATACAGTCGAGCCTCGGAGGATTGTCCGTACTACACGCCCGCGCAGCCGGCGTCCGATGAACGGGCTCACGCGGTGGAGCGAGAGGAGCTCCGCGGCCGTCAGCTCCGCCTCGACGGACAGGTCAACCAGCGCGAGATCTGCGTCCGCGCCGGGGGAGAGCGAGCCCTTCCCGGCGAGGCCGAACCGTCGCGCGGGCGCCCCGGCGCAGAGGCCCGCTATCGACTCGAGCGAGAGACCGCGGGGCGGGCCCTCCGTCAGCAGCACCCGCAGCAGCGTCTGGCAGCCGGCGATGCCGCCCCAGGCGGCGAACGCGTCGTCGCCAAGCTTGAGCTCCGGCCGGCTCGGAGAGTGATCCGACGCGACGAGGTCGACGAGCCCCTCGAGGAGGGTTCCCCAGAGGTCGTCGAGCTCGGCACGCAGCCGCAGGGGCGGCGAGCACTTCGCCACCATGCCCAGAGCCAGCGCGTCCTCCTCGTCCAACGCGAGGTAGTGCGGACAGGTCTCGCAGGTGACGTCCACCCCGTCCTGGCGGGCGGCGCCGACCAGCCGAACGCCGCTACCCGTTGACACGTGAACGACATGCAGTGAGCAGCCCGTCTCCCGGGCGATCGCGATCGCCCGCTCGATCGCCTCGAGCTCGGCCACGACCGGACGGGAGGCGAGATAGTCGCGCATGGAGGTGCGCCCTTCGCTCACGGCCTCCGCCGCCAGCCGGGACGTCAGCTCGGCGCTCTCGGCGTGCACGGCCACCGGCAGGCCGAGGCGCGCAGCGCGCGCCATCCCGGCGTACAGCGTGTCGTCGTCGGCCGCGCCGAAGTCGTCAACTCCGGTCGGGCACATGAATGCCTTGAAGCCGACGACGCCCCTGTCTGCAAGCTCGTCGAGGCGGTCGACGTCCCCCGGCACGAGGCCGCCCCAGAGCGCGAAGTCGACGACGGCGGTTCCCACCGCGGCGGCGGCCTTGAGATCGAACGAGGCGCCGTCGACCGTCGGCGGGTTCGCGTTCAGCGGCATGTCGACGAACGACGTGGTGCCGCCGGCCGCCAGGGCGGCGGTGCCGTGGCCGAACCCCTCCGAGTCGGAGCGTCCCGGATCGTTGCAGTGGACGTGTGCGTCGACCAGGCCGGGGAAGACGTGCAGCCCGGTCGCGTCGATCGTCTCGAGCGCGCTCCCCTCGAGGACGGGCTCGACGGCGGCGATCGTCCCGTCGGCGACGCCGACGTCACGGCTCGCGCACCCGGCCGGGGTGACCACGATGCCGCCACGGACGAGGAGGTCGAAGTCGCTCAGCGACTGCCCTCCCCCGCGGCCGAAACCGGTCGGCCGTGAAGCCCGTTCCGACAGCGGCTGTCGACTACCGGCATGGCGACAGCATCGCAGCCCCGGTGAAACCGCGGGACAGGGGAAACCCTGATCGGGCTTCGGGAGAAACCCCGACGACCCCGGGCGCGCGGCCTCGTAGCGTTTGCGCCAAGACAACGAGCGTGGAGGCGGAATGATCACAGACCGACTCGGCCTGACTCGCGGGCAGGCCGATCCCCAGACACTCGAGCGGACCGTGGACTACTTCCGGCAGGCGCGCATCGCGCTGCCGACCTTCACGCAGCTGGCCCATCCGACCCTGATCCCGGCCGCGGTGCGCGAGGCGCTCACCGGTGTCGGCCCGGACGACCCGCACCCCCTGAACCTGTTCCGGGTGCACTGGCACAACGGCGCCAACAGGACCGATTTCGTCGACGTCCCCGACCACATCGTGCTGCCGCCCGAGCTGACGGGAGTCGAGGCCCGGATCGTGCTGGCGCTCGGCAACCGATTCCCGCTGATCGAGGCCCACAAAGTGCTGGCCGCCTACGGCTGCCTGGTTCCGCGCCTCGTCACCGGCCGGTTCGACCCCACCTCCGATCGCGCCGTCTGGCCGTCGACGGGCAACTACTGCCGCGGCGGTGTCGCGATCTCGCGCCTGCTCGGCTGTCACGGCGTCGCCGTGCTACCCGAGGGCATGAGCCGGGAGCGGTTCGCCTGGCTGGAGCGCTGGGTCGCCGACCCGGGCGACATCATCCGGACGCCGGGCACCGAGAGCAACGTGAAGGAGATCTACGACAAGTGCGATGAGCTCTCCGAGGATCCGGACAACGTCATCCTCAACCAGTTCGCGGAGTTCGGGAACCACATCGCCCACTACCTGATGACGGGCGCCGCACTCGAGCGTGTGTTCGAGTCGATGCGCGAGCAGGAGCCGGCACTGCGGCTCCGGGCCTTCGTCTCCGCCACGGGCTCCGCCGGCACGATCGGCGCGGGCGACTACCTCAAGGAGCGGCTCGGCTCGCTGATCGTCGCCGTCGAGGCGGCGGAGTGCCCGACGATGCTGCGCAACGGCTTCGGTGAGCACAACATCCAGGGGATCGGGGACAAGCACATCCCCCTGATCCACAACGTGATGAACACCGACATCGCCGTCGCGGTGTCCGACCGTGCGACCGACCGGCTCGGGGTTCTGTTCAACACCGACGTCGGTCGGCAGTACCTCGGTGACCGCTGCGGCGTCTCTGCCGACGTCCTCGCGGGTCTCCCCTCGCTCGGTCTCTCGAGCATCTGCAACCTGCTCGCTGCGATCAAGACCGCGAAGCACTACGGACTCGGACCGGAGGACGTGATCGTGACGGTCGCGACCGACGGGGCCAGCCTGTACGAGAGCGAGCACGAGCTCGCGCTGGCCAGGTACTTCTCCCACGGGTTCGACGAGGTGTCGGCCGGCGAGGTGTTCGGCGAGCACCTGCTCGGGGCCGCGACGGACAACCTGCTCGAGCTCACGAGCGTCGACCGCCACCGCATCTTCAACCTCGGCTACTACACCTGGGTCGAGCAGCAGGGCATAACGCTCGCGGACTTCGAGGCCCGCAGGAGCCCGGAGTTCTGGAGCGGCATCCACGAGCTCGCCGGCGACTGGGATGCGCTGATCGACGACTTCAACGCCCGCACCGGCGTCCTGGAGGGCCTGTGACGGCGGCCCCCAGCAGGCTCATCTGCGCCGGCTGCGGCGCCGAGCCCGACCCGGGCGACCCGTATCCGTTCTCCTGCCCGAACGTCCGGGCGGATGACGACATCGACCACGTCCTGCGACGCGACCTCGACCTCTCGGCCGTGCGCTTCCCCCTGGACGACCCGGAGCCGAACCCCTTCATCCGCTACAGGGCCTTCCTGCGCGCCTACCACGTCGCGATCGCCGGAGGCCTCCCGGACGAGGCGTTCTGCTCCCTCGTGCGCCGGCTCGACCGACAGGTCGCCAGCGTCGACGGGCACGGCTTCGCCGCCACGCCTTTCGGACGCAGCGATGCCCTGAGCGAGCGGCTCGGGTTCTCGGAGCGGGGCGGCGTCTGGGTCAAGAACGAGACCGGAAACGTCTCCGGGTCTCACAAGGCCCGACACTTGTTCGGCGTGCTGCTCTATCTCGAGGTCGCGGAGCGACTCGGGCTGGCCGACCCCTCCCGCCGCCCCGACCTCGCGATCGCGAGTTGCGGCAACGCCGCGCTCGCCGCGGCGGTCGTCGCAGCAGCCGGGGGGCGCACTCTTCGCGTCTTCGTCCCGGTCGACGCCGATCCGGTGGTTCTCGCACGACTGGAGGAGCTCGGGGCGAACCTCACCGTCTGCCCGCGGCTCGAGGGAGAGGCCGGCGATCCGACCGTGCGCGGGCTCCTGCAGGCGATCGCCGCGGGAGCGCTCGCGTTCACGTGCCAGGGAAACCTGAACGGGCTCGCCGTGGAAGGAGGCGAGACTCTCGGCTACGAGCTCGTCGCGGACCTCGCGGCGGCCGGCACGACCCTCGATCGCCTCGTCGTGCAGGTCGGTGGGGGTGCGCTCGCGAGCGCCTGCTCCGAAGCCCTCCACGAGGCAGCCGTGCTCGATGCCATTTCCGTGGCGCCCCGCCTCGACACGGTGCAGACCGAGGGCGCGTGGCCGCTCCGACGCGCGTACGACGCCGTCGCGGTGCGGTGCGGCAGCACCGACCCGGACGAGCGCAGGGACGCTCTCGCCTACGCCGCCCACCACCGCTCGGAGTTCATGTGGCCGTGGGAGGACGAGCCGCACAGCATCGCCCATGGCATCCTCGACGACGAGACCTACGACTGGCTCGCCGTCGTCGAAGGGATGCTCGCGACCGGCGGCGGCCCGCTCGTCGTCGGCGAGGACCTGCTCGCCGAGGCCCACACCCTCGCGCTCGAGGCGACGGGCATCCAGGTCTGCACGACGGGCTCCGCCGGCCTCGCCGGCCTGCTCGCACTGCGCACGTCCGGCGGCGTCTCGGCGGACGAGCGCGTGGCCGTGTTGTTCACGGGCGCAATCCGATCACACCCACCAGACGGAAGGAATCACGATGAGGAGCTTCGCCGGGCGCGACATCCTGTCGCTCAAGGGCTTTGAACGCGCCGAGTTCGAGCACGTCTTTCAGGTTTGCGACGAGCTCGAGCCGATCGCACGCAGCAGGAAGAACTCCGACCTGCTCACGGACAAGACGCTGCTGACGGCCTTCTACCAGCCGAGCACACGTACGCGCCTCGCCACCGAGGCCGCCATGCACCGGCTCGGAGGCGCCGTTCTCGGCTTCTCGGACGCGAAGAACACGCGTGCAGGCGACTTCTACCAGGAGTCGATCAAGGACACGGTGCACATGCTGGAGTACTACGGCGACGTCATTGCGATGCGCCATTTCCAGCAAGGCGCGCCGGCCGAGGCCGCCCGGTGGTCGTCGGTGCCCGTGATCAACTGCGGCGACGGCTGGGGCGAGCACCCGACCCAGGTGTTGACCGACCTCTACACGACCCGCACCGAGCTCGGCACGCTCGACGGCCTCACGTTCCTGCTCGTCGGCGACATGCGGATGCGCACGATGCATTCGATCCTCTACGCGATGTCGCAATTCGACATCAAGGCGTACGTCGTCGGGCCGCCGGACATGTCGCTGCTGCCGGAGTTCAAGGCCGAGCTCGACGGGCTCAGCGTGCGCTACGAGGAAGCCTCCTCGGTCGCGGACGTGATCCACGACTGTGACGTGATCTACATGGAGCCCGTCGTCCAGCCCGACTACACGAAGTCGCGTGACGAGCGGGGCGAGAGCGTCGGAATGACGCCCGAGGCGTACCGGGTCACCCGCGAGCTGCTGCGTGACAGGGGCAAGCCGGGCTCGATCGTCCTCCACAGCCTGCCCCGCATGGACGAGCTGCCGGAGGACGTCGACGGAACCCGCCACGCGCGGTACTGGTCTGAGGCCTTCAACGGCGTCGTGATGAGGATGGCCCTCATCTCGCTCGTGCTCGGCGCCATGGAATAGCGTCAGGAAGGAGTCGGGAGCCATGGAGTTCATCCTCAACGGAGAGACCGTCTCGGCGGAGCCCGCCGAGGACACGAGCCTGCTCGAGCTGCTGCGCACCGATCTCGGAGTGCGTTCGGTGAAGGACGGGTGCGCGCCGGAAGGCTCCTGCGGCGCGTGCACGGTGATCGTCGAGGGGAGAGCGGTCGTCTCCTGCGCGCAGAAGGCGACCCGGTTCGAGGGGAAGCACGTGACGACCCACGAGGGCCTCTCCGAGGAGCAGCGCAGGCAGTGGAGCGAGAGCTTCGTGGCGGCCGGCGCTTCGCAGTGCGGGTACTGCTCGCCCGGGATCGTGATGAAGGCCGAGGTGCTGCTGCACAAGCATCCCGAGCCGACGCGGGAGGAGGTCGCCCACGCGCTGCTCGGCAACCTCTGCCGCTGCACCGGGTACGTCAAGGTGATCGACGCGATCCAGCTCGCGGCAGCGGCCCGCCGCGGCGCGCCGGTCGCCGAGCCCGACCGCAGTGGCCGCGTCGGCTCGCGCACGGCGCGCTACCAGGGCACGGAACTGGCCCTCGGCGACAACGTGTTCGTCGGCGACATGGAGGCTCCGGGGATGCTTCACGGCGCCCTCCGGTTCTCCGACCATCCCCGGGCGCGGATCGTCCGCATCGACACCGCGAGGGCGCTCGCCGAGCCGGGCGTGGTGGCCGTCCTCACGGCCGCCGACGTGCCCGGCGAGCGCGTGCAGGGATCGATCAAGCGCGACTGGCGCCAGCTCGTGGCGGAGGGGGAGGTCACCGCGTACGTCGGCGACGCGATCGCCGCCGTTGCGGCGGAGACGCGCCACGCGGCCCGCGCGGCGGCTGCGCTCGTCGACGTCGAGTACGAGGTGCTCGAGCCGGTGACGGATCCGTTCGCATCGCGGGCCGACGGGGCCCCCACGCTGCACGAGGGCGGCAACGTGCTGTCTGTGTCGAAGGTGCAGCGCGGCGACGTCGACGCAGCCCTCGCGGGGGCGGCGCACGTGGTCACGGAGTCCTTCCGTACCCAGGTCATCGAACATGCCTTCCTCGAGCCCGAGTCGTCGCTGGCCGTGCCCGACGGGGACGGCCCGCTCGAGGTCTACTCCCAGGGCCAGGGCGTCTGGGACGACCGCCGCCAGATCGCGTCGTTCCTGGGGCTTCCGGAGGAGCGCGTGCGCGTCACCCACGTTCCGACGGGAGGCGCCTTCGGCGCAAAAGAGGACCTCAATGTCCAGAGCCATGCCGCTCTGCTCGCGACGCGGACGGAGCGCCCCGTGCTCCTGACGTTGACGCGCAAGGAGAGCCTCCGCTTCCACTCGAAACGCCACCCGATGTGGCTCGACTACACCGTCGGCTGCGACGAGGACGGCAAGCTGCTCGCGGTCCGGGCCCGCATCGTCGGCGACACCGGAGCCTACGCGAGCGTCGGAGACAAGGTGATCGAGCGCGCGGTCGGCCATGCCTGCGGCGCCTACGAGGTCGACAACGTCGACATCGAGGGCGTAGCGGTCTATACCAATAACCCGCCCTGCGGTGCAATGCGGGGATTCGGCGTCAACCAGTCCAACTTCGCCATCGAGGGCGTGCTCGACACGCTCGCCGAGCAGGTCGGCATCGACGGCTGGGAGATCCGCTGGCGCAACGCGCTCGAGGTCGGCTCCCGCTTCGGCACGGGCCAGAAGCTCGGGGCGGGTGTCGGGCTCAAGAAGACCCTGCTCGCGGTGAAGGACGCCTACCGCGACGCCCGCTTCGCCGGGATCGCCTGCGGCGTCAAGAACACCGGCATCGGCAACGGCATGACCGAGTACGGCCGCGCCGTGCTGCGCGTCGAGCCGGGCGGGTCTGTGACCCTGTTCCACTCCTGGACGGAGATGGGCCAGGGAGTCCACACGATCCTGCAGCAGATGACGTGCGAGGAGCTCGGGCTGCCGTCCGAGAACGTGCGCGTCGCCGTCGACACCGACCGCGACCTCGAGACGGGGCAGACGACGGCGTCCCGCTCCACCGTCCTCGGCGGTCGCGCGGTGATAGACGCCGCCCGGAAGCTGAAGGCTGCGCTCGGTGACCGGAAGCTCGAGGAGCTCGCGGGCGAGGAGTTCCGGGGCGAATTCGTCGTCGACTGGACGACGAAGCTCGGGCCGGACATCGACGAGCCCGTCACACACCTCGCGTACGCATGGGCGACGCAGGTCGCGATCCTCGACGACGAGGGCCGGCTGGCGAAGGTGATCGCCGCCCACGACGTCGGCCGGACGATCAACCCGACGCTCGCCGAGGGTCAGATCGAGGGCGCGGTGCACATGGGTCTCGGGCAGGCGCTGTCGGAAGAGTTCGTCATCGAGGGCGGCTTCCCGGTCACCGAGACGCTCAAGTCCCTTCACATCATCCCGCCCACAGGGATGCCGGAAGTCGAGTGCATCTTCGTGGAGGAGTACCAGCCGGAAGGGCCGTACGGCGCCAAGGGCGTCGGCGAGGCGGCCCTCGTCCCGACCGCCGCCGCGGTCGCGGGCGCGCTCTACGCGTTCGACGGGATTCGCCGCACGCGCCTGCCGATGTCGGAGGCGCCCGCTGCTCTGGCGGCGGTGCCGCACCTCGCGCGGCACGGAGGCTCGCGCTCGTGATCCTCGGCGGAGCCGCGGTCGTGACCTCGCTCGATCCCGTGAGGATCGTACGCGAGGACGTCCACGTCGTGGACGGGCGAATTGCAGCCTCGGGCGGCGGCGCCCGCCGCGACTGCTCGGGCTGCCTCGTCATCCCCGGCAACGTCTGTGCCCACACCCACCTGTACTCGGCGCTCGCACGCGGCATGCCCTACGCGCTCGCTCCACCCACGAACTTCACGCAGATCCTGCAGCGAATCTGGTGGCGGCTCGACCGGGCGCTCGACGCGGACAGCATCAGGGCCTCGGCCCTGGTCGGCGGCCTGGAGGCGCTCCTCTCGGGAACGACCACGCTCGTCGACCATCACGCGTCACCGAACGCGATCGACGGCTCGCTCGACGTCGTCGAGGAGGCCCTGCGCAGCCTCGGTGTGCGCTCGGTGCTCTGTTACGAGACGTCCGACCGCGACGGGCCGGAGCGGGCGCTCGCGGGTGTCGCCGAGAACCGGCGTTTCCTCGACCGCGTGCGTCGGGAACAGCTCCCTCTCGCCCGCGGCCTGGTCGGCGCGCACGCGTCGTTCACGCTCTCCGACGACACGCTGGCGGCATGCTCCGAGGCCGCGGGTGCCTTCGGGGTCGGGCTCCACATCCATGCCGCCGAGGACGGAGCCGACGAGCGTGACGCGGTCGCCCGCTGCGGCCACCGCGTCGCCGACCGCCTCCAGCGTGCCGGCGCCCTCGACGAGCGCACGCTCCTTGCGCACGGCGTCCACCTCGATGACGACGAGGTCGCCCTCGTCCATGCCGCGGGCGCCTCCCTCGCCCACAACGCCCGCTCCAACATGAACAACTCGATCGGCAGGGCGCGGCTCGCAGCGCTGGGCGAGCGGGTGTCGCTCGGCACCGACGGCATCGGCTCGGACATGTTCGAGGAGTCGCGCACCGCCTTCTTCCGGCTGCGCGAGGACGACGGCGGCACCGGCGGCGACTGGCCGCTGCAGCGCCTCGCCGAGAGCGCGCACCTTGCTGGGCGAGCGTTCGGCGAGCCGCTGCTCGGGTTGCTCGACGAGGGCGCCCCCGCCGATCTCGTCGTCCTCGACTACGCAGCGCCGACGCCTGTGCACGACGGGAGCTTCGCCGGGCACTGGGTGTTCGGGCTCTCGTCGCGGCACGTCCGGGACGTGATGGTCGCCGGCGAGTGGGTCGTCACCGACCGACAGCTCACGAACGCCGACCAGCAACGGCTGGCCGCCGAGGCCCTCGGCCAGGCCGAGCGGCTGTGGCGGAGGCTGGAGGAGATCGGGCCACACGAGTTCGAGCCAATGGGTTCAAAGGGAGGTATCTGATGCCCGTCACGAGCGAAGGCCGCGTGGCGCTCTACCTGCAGGACAAGCACCCGATTCGCGAGGGGATGGAGTACGTCCAGCTCGCAGAGGAGAAAGGATTCGAGGCCGTTTGGCAGGCCGAGAGCAGGCTCGTGCGCGAGGCGACGGTGCCGATGGCCGCGTTCGCGGCGGTGACCGAGCGAATCGCGGTCGGCTCGGGCGTCGTCAACAACTGGACCCGCAACGTAGGCCTCCTCGCCGCCACCTTCTCGACGCTCGACGACCTGGCGCCCGGCCGCGTCAAGCTTGGGATCGGCGCCTGGTGGGATCCGCTCGCGGCGAAGGTCGGCATCACGCGCAGCAAGCCGCTGAAGGCGATGCGCGAGACGGTCGAGGCGGTGCGCCGCCTCCTCGCGATGGAGCGCGTGACCTACCACGGCGAGTTCGTGCACCTGGACGACGTCGAGATCGACATCGTCCACGGCGACCGCTCGCCCAAGAAGGTCCCGATCTACATCGGCGCGACCGCGATGAAGATGATGGAGCTCTCGGGCGAGATCGGTGACGGGGTCGTGCTCAACTACCTCGTCGGGCCCGGCTACAACAAGGAGGCGATGGAGCACCTCGCGATCGGCGCCGAGCGTGGGGGCCGCACCGTCGGCGATGTCGACCGCCCTCAACTCGTCGTCTGCTCGCTCGACGACGACCGGAGCCTCGCGCTCGACCGGGCGCGCGAGCTCGTGACGCAGTACCTCGGTCAGCAGCCGCACATCATGAAGGCGAGCGGCGTCGCACCCGAGCTGCTCGAGGAGATCGGCTCGATCCTGACCTGGCCCGCGACGGCGGAGCAGATCGAGAAGGCGATGCACCTCGTCCCCGACGAGGTCGTTCAGCTGATCACGGCCTCGGGCACGGCCGACGAGTGCCGCGCCAAGGTGCGCGAGTACGTCGACCACGGCTGCACCTGCCCGGTGCTCTACCCGCTCGGCGACGACGTGCCGGCGATGATCGACGCATTCGCAAACGGACAGTTCTAAGAGAGAGGAAGAGGAGACATGGAAGGCAGCACGCTCACCGACCGGACGGCCGTCAAGGCCGCGCTCGTCGGCAAGGACTACATCGAGACGATCGACTGGACCGTGGAGGAGCTGGAGGAGGTCGTCGCGGTCTCCCTGGAGCTGAAGGCCGAGCGCAAGGCAGGGAAGTCGCACCTGCTGCTCCCGCAGAAGACGCTCTACATGCTCTTCCTCGACAAGTCGACGCGCACCCGCAACGCGTTCGAGACGGGCATGACCCAGCTCGGCGGGCACGCGATCTTCCTCGATGCGGACAAGACCCAGGTCTCGCACGGCGAGAGCCCGAAGGACATGGGGATCATCCTCGGCCGCTATGGCGAGGGAATCGCGATCCGGCACGACCTGGCGCCGTACGAGGGCAGCGCCTGGATGCGTCAGGTCGCGGAATGGGCCGACATCCCGCTGATCAACCTGCAGTGCGACATCGATCACCCGACGCAGACGATCGCCGACCTGATGACGCTGCGCGAGCAGCGCGGCGACAACCTGCGCGGCATGAGGGTCGCGATGACGTGGGCGTATGCCCCCTCGTACGCGCGGCCCCTCTCCGTCCCGCAAGGGATCGCAACGCTCCTGCCACGCTTCGGCATGGACGTCGTCATCGCTCACCCGCCCGGCTTCGAGCTGATGCCCGAGGTGATCGAGAAGGCGCAGGCGGCTGCGGCCGAGGCCGGCTCGACGATCACGTTCATGGACGACATGGACGAGGCCTTCCGCGGGGCGGACGTCGTCTACCCGAAGTCGTGGGGTCGGCTCGACGCGTTCAGCGACGAGTCGAAGGCGCTCGCCGAGTCCGGCGCGTTCGCCGACTGGATCTGCGATGCCCGCCGGATGTCGCTCGCGGCGCCCGACGCGCTCTACATGCACTGCCTACCGGCCGACCGCGGCCGTGAGGTCACGGACGAGGTCATCGACGGCCCGCAGTCGGTCGTCTTCGACGAGGCCGAGAACCGGATGCACACGGGCAAGGCGCTGATGGCCCTCACGATGGGCGGCTTCACGGAGAGCGAGGAGCGATGAGCCGGAAGAGCGCGGTCGTCGCCATCGGCGGCAACTCGCTGATCAAGGACAAGCAGCACCAGTCGGTGCGCGACCAGTACATCGCGGCCGGCGAGACCTGCTGGCACGTCGCCTCGATGATCAAGGACGGCTGGGACGTGGCGATCGGCCACGGCAACGGCCCCCAGGTCGGCTTCATCCTGCGACGTTCCGAGCTCGCCTCGCACGAGCTGCACGAGGTGCCGCTCGACGTCTGCGGCGCCGACAGCCAGGGCGCGATCGGCTACGCCCTGGCGCAGAACCTCGAGAACGACTTCCACCGGCTCGACGTCGACCGTCACGCGGTCGCCGTCGTGACCCAGGTCGAGGTCTCGCAGGACGACCCGGCGTTCCAGAGCCCGTCGAAGCCGATCGGCTCCTTCATGGACGAACCCGAGGCAACGAGGCGACGCGACAACGAAGGCTGGTCCGTGAAGGAGGACGCCGGACGGGGCTGGCGCAGGGTCGTCCCCTCCCCCGAGCCGATCCGGATCGTCGAGGTCGACGCGATCCGCTCCCTGATCGAGAACCGCTTCGTCGTCATCTCGGTCGGCGGCGGCGGCATCCCGGTCATCGCCGACGAGAAGGGCGAGCTGACGGGCATCGCAGCCGTGATCGACAAGGACCACGCCTGCTCGCTGCTCGCCAACGAGATCGAGGCGGAGCTGCTGCTGATCACGACCGCCGTCGAGAAGGTGGCGCTCGACTTCGGCCAGCCGACGCAACGCTGGCTCGACCGGATGACGCTGTCGCAGGCGAAGGAGTACCTCGCCGAGGGCACACACTTCCTGCCGGGCAGCATGGCGCCGAAGATCGAGGCCGTCGTCGACTTCCTCGAGCGCGGCGGGGGCACCGCCATCATCACCGACCCCGAAAACGTCGAAAGGGCGCTGGCCGGTGAGACGGGGACGCACATCGTTGCGGACTGACAGCGAGCGACAGGGTGCAGCCTGTACCCGGGCCGAAGCGCGAGCCCGGCGACAGGCTGAAGCCTGTCGCCGCCGGCGCGGACGCGTTACGCTCGCACCATGAGAGACCTGTCGAGACGCCTCGCCGTCGCCCGCGGGGACGAGCCCGCCGACACCGTCGTGCGCGGCGGACGCGTCTTCTGCGTCTTCACGCGCGAGTGGCTTGACGCGGACGTCGCGATCGCCGACGGCGTCATTGCCGGAATCGGCGAGTACGACGGCACCGAGGTGATCGACGCCACCGGCCGCTTCGTGGTGCCCGGGTTCATCGACGCGCACATGCACCTCGAGTCGGTCAAGCTGCTCGTGGACGAGTTCGCGCGGCTCGTCCTGCCGCTCGGGACGACCGCCGTCATCGCCGACCCGCACGAGATCGCGAACGTCCTCGGCTCCGACGGCGTCCACTGGCTGCTCGACGCGTCGGAGAACCTGCAGCTCGAGGTCTACTTCATGGCACCCTCGTGCGTGCCGGCCTCGCCCTTCGAGTCGCCGCGAAGGGCGCTCACCCCGGGCGATCTGGAGGCGCTGATGCGGCGCAGCAGGGTACTCGGGCTGGCGGAGATGATGAACTTCCCCGGGGTCGTCAACGGCCTGCCCTCGGAGCTCGAGAAGCTGGAGCTGGAGGGTGCACAGCACGTCGACGGCCACGCACCGGGTCTGCTCGGGAAGGGCCTGCAGGCCTACGCCGCGTCCGGGATCCGCTCGGATCACGAGGCGCTGACCGCCGAGGAGGGCCGCGAGCGCCTGCGGGCCGGAATGTGGCTGCTGATCCGCGAGGCGTCGATGGCGCGCAATCTGCAGGCGCTGCTCCCGCTCGTGCTCGAGTACGGGCCCGGCCGGATGGCGTTCTGCACCGACGATCGCGACCCCGAGGACATCGCGGAGAACGGCCACATCAACGGGATGGTGCGCGAGGCTGTCGCCTCCGGCGTCACGCCGGAGGACGCGCTCCTGCTGGCCTCGTTCCACCCTGCCCAGTGGCACGGCCTCGACCACCTCGGCGCGGTCGCCGCCGGCTACCAGGCGGATCTGCTCCTGCTGCCGGACCTCGTCGGCTTCGAGCCCGACGTCGTGCTCAAGCGTGGCCTGCCGATCGAGAACGTGCCCTCGGTGGCGGTACCCGAGTGGGTGCGCCAGACGGTGCGGGTGAAGCCCGTCTCGGCAGCCGATTTCGCGATCCCGTCGGACGGCGCCACCATCCGCGCGATCGGTCTGATCGAGGATCAGGTCGTGACGGAGTCGCTCGAGCGTGAGCCGATGGTCGTGGACGGCCGGGCCGTCGCCGACGCCGGTGCCGGCCTCGCCAAGATCGCCGTCGTCGAGCGGCATCTCGCGACCGGCCGGATCGGGCTCGGCTTCGTCGCCGGCTCGGGCCTCGGGCGCGGCGCGCTCGCCTCGTCGGTGGCGCACGACGCCCACAATCTCGTCGTCGTCGGGATGACCGACGACGACATGGCATTCGCCGTCGGCCACCTGGCCGAGATTGGCGGCGGCATCGTCGTGGTGGACGACGGCCGCGTCGTGGCCGAATGCCCGCTTCCGGTCGCCGGCCTGCTCTCCGACGCTCCCCTCGCCGACGTGATCGAGCAGAGCCTCGCCACGAACGAGGCCGCCGCAGCGCTCGGCTGGACGGGCGCGACGCCGTTCCTGACGCTGGCGTTCCTTGCGCTGTCCGTGATCCCGTCGCTGAAGATCACCGACCGCGGTCTCGTCGACGTCGACCGCTTCGAGATCGTGCCGCTCGTGGCGCTTGCTGCATCGGAAGGCTGAGATGATCGTCCCAGCAAGCGCCACCGGCAACCCATTGCACGCCCTTACGGTAGTGCGGCAAATCACCCGATGACCGAGATCCGCACCGGGCTCACCTACGACGACGTCCTGCTCGTGCCGCGCCGCTCGCGGGTGCGCTCGCGCCAGGACGTCTCGACGCGCTCCGGCTTCACGCCGGGGATCGAGCTCGAGGTTCCGATCGTGTCGGCAAACATGGACACGGTCACGATGGCACCGATGGCGGTCGCGATGGCGCAGCTCGGTGGCATCGGCGTTCTCCATCGCTTCCTTTCGGTCGAGGAGGAGGCGGCCGAGGTGCGCCGGGTCAAGCGCTACCTCACACACGTCGTCGCGGAGCCGTACGTGATCGATCCCGCCAAGACGGTCGCCGAGGCCCGGGCGGAGGCCGGCCGGCTGCGGGTCACGGGCTTCGTCGTCGTCGGCCCGGAGCAGCGGCTGCTGGGTCTGCTCACCGCGCGCGACATGCTCGCCGGTGCGGAGAGTCAGCGCGTCGACGAGCTGATGACGCCACGGGCGCGGCTCGTCACCGCCGGCCCCGGGATCGCTCTCGAGGACGCTCGGCGGCTCCTGACCGCGAACCGGGTCGAGAAGCTCCCGCTCGTTGATGCCGACGACCGCGTCACGGGGCTCGTCACGCTGCGCGACCTCTCGCTCGCCGACCGCTATCCCCGGGCGACGCGCGATCCGAAGGGCCGTCTCCGCGTCGCGGCCGCGATCGGGATTCGCGGCGACTACCTGATCCGGTCGGAGGCGCTGATCGAGGCAGAGGTGGACGCACTCGTCCTCGACATCGCGCACGGCCACGCAGACGCGGCGATCGAGGCCGTACAGGAGCTGAAGAGCGCGTGGCCCGAGGTCGAGGTGGTCGCCGGCAACGTCGCGACCGGCGACGGGGTGAAGGATCTCGCCGCAGCGGGTGCGGACACGATCAAGGTCGGGATCGGCCCCGGCTTCGCGTGCACGACCCGGATCGTGGCCGGGGTCGGGGTACCGCAGTTCTCGGCCGTCCTCGACTGCGCGACCGCTGCCCGGGAGACCGGCGTGCCGCTGATCGCGGACGGTGGGATCCGGCGCGCGGGTCACGTCGCGACCGCCATGGGCGCCGGTGCGAGCACCGTGATGGTCGGCAGTCTCTTCGCCGGTCGCGAGGAGAGCCCGGGCGACGTCGTCCGCCGTCGCGGCCAGCTGTTCAAGGTCTATCGCGGCATGGCATCACGGTCGGCCGCGGCGGCGAGGCTCGCGATCGAGGGGCGCGGCGACTCGCTCGACCAGTACGTGGCCGAGGGCGAGGAGATGGAGTTCCCGTTACGTGGCTCGGTCGCCGAGATCGTGGAGGAGTTGCACGGCGGCCTCCGCAGCGGCATGAGCTACGTAGACGCGGCGGCGATCCCGGAGTTCTGGGAGAAGGCGAGCTTCGTCCGGCAGACCGAGGCGGGCGAGCGCGAGTCGCACCCGGGGGCCGCGTGAGCACGCTCTACGCACGGGGCTGCATCGTCACGATGGACGACGTGGGCACCGAGCACGGGAGCGGCTGGCTGCTCGTCGACGGGACGACGATCACGGCGGTCGGCGGGGGCGCCGAACCGGAGGCTGCGACGCGGGTCGACCTGGGGGGCGCGGTCGTCACCCCGGGGCTCGTCAACACGCACCACCACCTCTACCAGACGCTCACCCGCGCCCGGGCCCAGGAGGCCGACCTCTTCACGTGGCTGCGCGAGCTGTACCCGGTCTGGTCGCGCATCGACGCGGAGTCCGAGTACGCGGCCGCGCGCACGGGCCTCGCCGAGCTCGCACTCTCCGGCTGCACGACCGTCTTCGACCACCACTACGTCTTCCCGCGCGGGCGCGACGGCCTGATCGAGGCCGAGGTGCAGGCGGCCCGCGAGCTCGGCGTGCGGATCGTCGCCTCGCGAGGCTCGATGGACCTCGGCGTCTCCGACGGCGGCCTCCCGCCCGACGAACTGGTCGAGGACCTCGACGCGGTGCTCGCGGAGACCGAGCGCCTCGCCGGCGCTCCTGCACGAGCCCGGCCCGGGCGCGCGCGTCCAGCTGGCAGTCGCGCCGTGCTCTCCCTTCTCGGTCACGGGCCGCCTGATGGAGGAGTCGGCCGCGCTCGCACGCCGGCTCGGGCTGCCGCTCCACACGCACCTGGCCGAGACGCTCGAGGAGGAGGAGTACTGCAAAGAGCTCTACGGCTGCCGGCCTGTCGAGTACCTCGAGCGGCTGGGCTGGCTCGGAGACGACGTCTTCTGCGCCCACTGCGTTCACTTCTCGCAGGGGGATATCGCCCAGTTCGCGGACACGGGCACGGGCGTAGCCCACTGCCCGACCTCCAACCTGCGGCTCGGGGCCGGCGTTGCTCCCGTGCGCGACCTGCTCGATGCGGGCGTCCGCGTCGGTCTCGGCGTCGACGGCTCGGCGTCGAACGAGCGGAGCGACCTCTTCTTCGAGGTCAAGCAGGCACTGCTCGTGGCGCGGGGCCGTGACGGCGGCGCAGCGATGACGGCGCGCGAGGCGATCCGCCTCGGTACCCGTGGCGGTGCAGCCTTACTGCGCCGCGACGACATCGGCTCGCTCGAGGCCGGCAAGTGCGCCGACTTCGCGGTCTGGCGCACCGACGGTCTCGAGCTCGGCGGAGCCGACGACCTCGTGGCGGGCATCGTCTTCGCCGCGCCGCACCGCGTCGACCGGCTCGTCGTCGGCGGCGACGAGGTCGTTCGCGACGGAGCGCTCGTCCATGCCGACGAGGCCGAGATCGCGCAGGCACATCGGATCCAAGCGCGAAAGTTCTCCGGATGACGGCCTCTCTCTCCACACACGTGCTCGACACTGCCGCCGGCCGCCCCGCGACGGGCGTCACGGTCGAGCTGCTCCACGGTGCAGACCCGGTCGCGAGCATGGAGACCGACGAGGACGGCCGCGCCCGCCTCGCCGAGTCGCTCGACCCGGGCCGCTACCGCCTCGTCTTCCACCCCCCGTCCCCGTTCTTCCGCAGGGTCGAGCTCGAGATCGAGATCGACGCCGGTCACTACCACGTGCCGCTCATCGTCTCCCCGTTCTCGTGCGCGAGCTACCGCGGCAGCTGACCGTCGACGAGCTCGCCGGGCTCTTCGAGGGGAGGACGCGATTCGTCGAGCTCCTCGCGGAGCGTGACGACCCGCTCGGAAGCGCGCCCGCGGTGATCGAGGAGCTGTCCGCCGGGGAGAAGCGCGAGGTCCTCGACGCGCATCCGGCGATCGGCCAGAAGACCGGTCTCTCGGCCCGGTCGGCCGCCGAGCAGGGCACCGACGACGATCCAGACGTTCTGGCCGAGCTCGCGCGCCTGAACGCGGAGTACGAGGCGCGGCACGGTTTCCGCTTCGTCGTCTTCGTCAACCGAAGGCCGAAGGCGGAGATCCTCGAGGTGCTGCGCGCCCGCATCGACAACCCGACGGACGCCGAGCTCGAAACCGCGTTGCGGGAGCTGGTCGCGATCGCATCCGACAGGTGGCAGCGCGCATGAGCATCGTCGCGGCCTTCCTCGATCCGTACATCACGGACTGGCTCGATCTCCTGATCCGCTGGCTGCACGTGATCGCGGCGATCGCCTGGATCGGCGCGTCGTTCTACTTCGTCCTCCTCGACCAGTCGCTCGATGCGCCGACGAAGGTCGAAGACCTCCGCGACGGCGTCGGCGGCGAGCTGTGGGAGGTGCACGGCGGCGGCTTCTACCACGTGAAGAAGTACAAGGTTGCGCCGCCCGTCCTGCCCGAGCACCTCGCGTGGTTCAAGTGGGAGGCGTACACGACATGGCTCTCCGGGCTTCGCGCTCATGGTCGTGCTCTACTACTTCAACGCGCGCACGTACCTGATCGACCCGTCTGTGGCCGACCTCTCGCCGTGGCAGGCCGTCGCTCTCAGTGTCGGGTTGCTCGTCGCCGCCTGGGTCGTGTACGACATCCTCTGCCGCCTTCTCGTCTCCCACGGTGTCGTGCTGTGGCTGCTCATCGCCGCACTGACCGCCGTCGCCGCGTGGGGCTGCGGGCAGCTGTTCCAGCCGCGCGCCGCATTCCTCCAGGTCGGCGCCATGATCGGCACCGTCATGGCCGGGAACGTCTTCTTCAACATCATGCCGGCGCATTGGGAGCTGTGAACGCGAAGCGCGCCGGACGTGATCCCGATCCGACTCCGGGAGTCGTCGCCAAGCAGCGCTCGGTGCACAACAACTACTTCACCCTGCCGGTGCTGTTCACGATGCTCGCCGGGCACTTCTCCTTCACCTACGGCGTCAACCGGGCGTGGATCGTGCTTCTCGTGATCATGTTCCTCGGCGTCCTCTCACGCGTCTTCTTCAACCTCCGCCACCAGGGCCGGACGGTGTGGGCGATCCCGGTGGTCGGCGTGGCCGTGCTCGTCGTGCTCGCCGTCGCGATCCGCCCGGACGACAACGCCGGCGGCGCAGGCGCGACGCCTGTCGCCTTCTCGGCGGTCGCCCCGGTGATCGCACAACGCTGCGCGCCGTGTCACGCCCAGTCGCCGAAGGAGCCGGGCTTCTCGAGCCCGCCCGCGGGTGTCGTGCTCGAGACGGCCGCGCAGATCGCAGCACGCGCGGCCGACATCCGCGGCGTCGTCTCGTCGAAGGCGATGCCGCTCGGCAACATCACCAAGATGACGAGCGAGGAACGCGCCCTCGTCGTCGCATGGGTCACCCAGGGCGCGGATACGGGAAAGTAGGTGGGTCGATGCTGAGGATCACTGCAGGAGGCTTCACGTTCACCGCTCGATTCGAGGAGGGGGACGCGCCGGCGACGGTGGCGGCCTTCCGGCGGCTGCTGCCGCTCGAGTCACGCATCATCCACGTCCGGTGGAGCGGAGAGGCCGGCTGGATCCCGTTCGGCGACCTCGACCTCGGGCTCGGCCCCGAGAACGCGACGTGCTACCCGCATCCCGGCGAGATCGTCCTCTACCCGGGCGGTGTCTCGGAGACCGAGATTCTGCTCGCGTACGGCTATGTCAGCTTCGCCTCGAAGGCCGGCCAGCTGGCGGGCAACCACTTCGCGACGATCGTCGAGGGCAACGAGAACCTGCGGGCGCTCGGCAAGAGCTTCCTCTGGGAGGGGGCACAGGAGATCGCGTTCACGGAGGAGTGAGGACGGCGGCGACAGGCTTCAGCCTGTTGCCCGGGTTCAAACGAAGTCGAGCTGAACGGGCCCGGGAAAGGCCCCGATCGCCTCGCCACGGCGGAGCAGCTCGGCAACGGCCGAGCGACCCTCCTCGCCGTAGTCCTCGGTCAGCTCGTTCACGTACATCTCGATGAAGCGGTCGGCGACGGCCTCGTCGATGCCGCGGCCGAACTGAAGCGCGTACTCGAGCGCGTCGTCCCGATGCTCGAGCCCGCAGCGGATCCCCTCGGCGAGGACGTCAGAGAGGTCGTCGAGGCGCTCGATGTCACGGCGGGCGACATTGACTCCGAGCGGCAGCGGGAGCCCGGTCTCGAGCAGCCACCACTCGCCGAGGTCGAGCACCTTGTGCAGCCCGAGGTCGGAGAACGTCAGCTGCCCCTCGTGGATCAGGAGCCCGTAGTCGGCGCGACCGGATGCGATCTCGTCCGGGATCTGCTCGAAGGGAAGCTCCCGGAACGGCAGGTCGCCGAGCACCAGGCGAAGGGTCAGGAACGCGGTCGTCATCGCACCGGGGACGACGATCTCCTTGCCGCGGAGGTCGTCGAGCGAGGCCGCCTCACGGGCGACCACGATCGGGCCATAGCCGGTGCCGACGCTCGCGCCGTGCGGGAGCAGCGCGTAGTCCTCCTGCACGAACGGGTAGGCGGCGAGCGAGATCGCCGTCACCTCGAGCCGCGCCGCCCGCGCCCACTGGTTGAGTGTCTGGATGTCGGCGAGCACCTGCTCGAACTCGAACCCGCGGGGGTCGACGAGATCCGTCGTCAGCGCCCAGAACATGAACGCATCGTCAGGATCGGGACTGTGACCGACTCGAATCCGCATCAGTA
The DNA here is from genome assembly GCA_963823355.1 of uncultured Thermoleophilia bacterium. Taxonomy (GTDB): domain Bacteria; phylum Actinomycetota; class Thermoleophilia; order Gaiellales; family Gaiellaceae; genus Gaiella. The sequence continues at coordinate 1,300,148 of CAWGLG010000007.1, read as the reverse complement.
AGCGACGGTAGCACCCTGCCGATGACCGCCCGGGGGTGAACCGGCTTCGTGCATCGACATCGATTGACCTCCTTCCACGTGCCGGCCGCGGGATAGGATGGGGTCGATGGCACTCAAAGACATGTTCTCGTTTCTTTTCCAGAGCTCCGCGAAGGAGGAGCGCGTGGCGCAGTACGTGATCCGTGAGCACGACCGTGGCCGCTCGCTCCACGACATCCTCGAGGACAAGTACGTCGTCAACCGCCTGGATTCGCCGGAGCAGCGCGCGCGGTTGCTCGACCGGCCCGAGATCATCCACGCGGTCGGCGGCGACATGGTCGAGGCCGCCAAGGCCTCACTCCACGGCTGACGCACGCGGCGCAAGGCACAGGGTGACAGGCTTCGGCCCGTCCCGGGGTCTCGACTGGCGACAGACAGTGAAACGGCCCATGGGGGAGGGCCGCTTCAGGTGGAACTGGGGGATGGGAGGGATGACTCATACATCGACCGGCCGCCGGCAGGACCGATCCCCCGAACGAGTGACGCCGAGAAGGTGACAGGCTCGATCCCGTCTCGGGGTTCCGGGTCCCCGAGCCAGCGAACGCCTCCGGACAGCGAAGCGGCCCTTGGGGGAGGGCCGCTTCAGGGGTGAAACCAGGAGGGAGGATGGGACGAACCAATCATCGGCGGGGGAACGGGAGGTCTCATCCCCCGGACAGGTGATCATTCCTCGGGCTAGAACCCGAAGCGCTGCTCCTGGAAGGGATCTGCCTCATTGTGGTAGCCGAGCCGCTCCCAGAACCCTGGTCGGTCGTCGCGCGTGAGCTCGATCCCCCGCAACCACTTCGCGCTCTTCCAGAAGTACTTGCCCGGCACGACGAGGCGCAGGGGCCAGCCGTGCTCGGCGGCCAACGGCTCACCGTCGGCGTGGGTCGCAAGCATCGCGCCCTCACGCTCGAGAAACTCGACCGGCACGTTCGAGGTGAAGCCGGCCTCGGCGTGCGCGATCGCGAAGCGGGCTTCCGGGCGCTGCCCGACGAGCTCGCGCAGCGCCGACCAGGGGATACCCGCGAACGTCGTGTCGAACCGGCTCCAGCGCGTCACGCAGTGGATGTCCTGCGTCACCTCGACCCGTGGGAGCGCGTTCAGGTCCTGCCACGTCAGCGTCACCGGTGTGTCCACCTCCCCGGAGACGCGGAAGTCCCAGCCGCCCAGATCGGCGGGGTATGTCGCGACCGAGCCGGCGTGCAGGACCGGCCATTTCTCGGTCAGGTATTGCCCAGCGGGCAGCCGCGCCGGGTCGTACCCGGCCTCGCGCAGCTTCTTCTCGGCCTTGCTCCTGAACATGCTCTTACACTAGACCGGATGAACGTCACAGCGTTACAGGCCGCTGCGAGGCCCCGCGCGTACGTCGGTGTCACAGGCCCCCATGCCGCGTCGTATCTCCAGCGCATGGTCTCGAACGACGTCGAGGCGCTCGGGCCCGGCGAGGCCTGCCAGGCGCTGCTGCTCACAGCGAGAGCCCGCCTGATCGCCCCGCTGACCGTGCTCCGCCGCGGGCCCGACGACTTCCTCCTCCTCACCGATCCCACTCTCGGCGACCGCGTCGTGAAGGAGCTGCTCCGCTTCCGCTTCGCCGCGAAGTGCGCCGTCGAGGCCGAGGATCACTCGTCGACGATCGTCCTCGGAGCCCCTCCGCCAGCCGGGGCGATCCCCACGCACGACTACGGCGTGCCTGCGTACGAGCTGCTCGACGCCGAGGAGCTGCCCGCCTCCTCGATCGGGAGCGAGGAGCTCGAGCGGTTGCGCATCCTCGCCCGCACGCCCATGTGGGGGCTCGAGCTCGACGATCGCGTGCTTCCCGCCGAGGCCGGTCTCGAGGAGCGCGCGATCAGCTTCACGAAGGGGTGCTATCCCGGCCAGGAGCCGGTGGCCCGGCTCCACTACCGCGGGCATCCGAACCGGGGCCTCCGCGTCCTCGAGCTCGAGGGCGACACCCTCCCGGCGTATGACGCCGAGCTCACCGTCGAGGGCAAGGTCGTCGGTCGGATCACGAGCGCCGTTGCCAACGGCGACGGCGTGCTCGCTCTCGCGTACGTGCGACGCGAGGTCGCGGACGACGCGATCCTCCTCCAGGGCTCTCGCGCGGCGACGCAGCTACACTCTCCCTCCCCGCGCCCGTAGCTCAGGGGATAGAGCGCTGCCCTGCGGAGGCAGAGGTCGCACGTTCGAATCGTGCCGGGCGCATGGCTTGTTCAAGCCCTGCAGGGAGAGCACGTGCACCCAAGAACGGGACGATTCGTGCCCCGTACCTTGCTTCCGATACCTGCGACGGCGGGTATCCCCCCGCGCGCTACAACGCGAATCGCGCGAGAGATGGGAGCAAGAGAGTATTGGGATTGGTTGACCTTGCGACAAGAAGCCTGGGCGCTTCGCAAGATGGGATTCGCCAGTATTGGTGGCAGCAGGGATGGAAGTTTGGCACCCCCACTTGACCGCTGAGGAGCCGCATTCAGCCTGGCTGCGCTCTACATGAACGAGCCGCGCCCCGTTTCCACAGCGGGGCATCCGACACCTCGCCCCGCGTCCCGCGATCCCGCAACCCCAGGAACGGGGTCGGGTGAAGCCCTCTAACGGACTCGAACCGTTGATCCCCTCCTTCCCATCTAGCGGCAGGAGGGAACCGAGGGGCGGCCGGTTCCATCCGTCTGATTCGAACCGCCACTCATCAGTCGGGCTCCGTAGTTTGAGGCAGGTGGGAGCGATTCGAACTCGGATGTGGGCAGAGGTACGAGGTGCAAGCATTGTGGTGGCGACGGCTTTCTGAAGCGGCCGCGTCTACGTGGATAGACGGTGGGAGGAGTTTGCGTGGCGACTGGCTTGACCGACGCTCTGGTCGAGGGCGAGTTGGCGGCGCCGGCGGCGCCTGCTCCGACAAACGCCTTCCCCAGGATGGGAAGTGACTCTGAGGAGCGAGGGGGGAAGCAATGAAACGTCTCACCAATATTGGCCTGGTGCTCTTGGCTGTAGCGTTGGTGCTGGTCGTCGGCGCCCCGGGGGCCGCTGAAGACGAGAGCACACCGCCGACGCTGCTCGAACCGGCTGTCGGTGCCGTGTTCACGGCCGGCACCCCCATCGTGTTCCGGGTCGCGACGTTTCCCGGCGAGGGCAACGGCTATCTGTGGCTCTCCGTTTCGCGCTCGCCGAACGTCGTCGATACCTGTGGCACGATCGACCACGACTCCGCGATCGCGTCGTTCGCGCCGACCGCGGATCCCTCCGTGTACGAGGCGAAGGCGACGTACCTGGACAAGCCTGGAACCTACTACTGGCAGGCTCATCGCATCCGTTTTCAAGGCGGCGCGGACGGGTGTATCGAGTCCGAGGTGCGGCCGTTCCAGATCGTTGCCAGGCCGGCCCCGACGCCAACCCCGAAACCGAAACCAACGCCAACCCCGAAACCGAAGCCGGCCGGGACGCTCTCCGCTGCCCGTCTGGCCGGATCGTTCGATACCACCGAGCGCTTCACGTCGGTCTCCGGGATCAACCTGAAGGTGGGGAGCAAAGACACCGGCAACTGGAACTTCGTCCCGAAGTGCAGCAAGGGTGCGTGCCGGGTGAGCATGACGTTCGAGTACGGGCACGTGATGGACTTCATGACTTCTCACACCCAGCGGGTCGCGTTGGCGAAGCGCGGCGCCTCCTACAGCGGCAGTGCCAGGTACCCGGCAATCGAATGCGGGATCGGCCATGAGGTGGTCGGGACGCTGACGGTGCAACTCCGCACCACGAGAGGCGCCTGGATCAACAGCATCTGGCGCGCAACGCGCTTCACGGGAAACGCTCATATGGAGGCGCCGGCATCGTCGTCGGGCATCTACCGGTGCCCGGCCGCCCGATACACCGCGACGATCAGCGGATCCCTCGAGAACTGAGGAGGCTGGAGCAGCCCGAGCAGGGCGTCACCCCGCCGCCAAGGCACTCCGGGCGGAACGTTCGGTAGAAGGTGGGTATTCGCTGCCCCGCACCGACCGGTCGCGGTCCTCAGAAAGACCTACGTCCACTTCAACCTCGGGGCAGCCGATTGGGCGCACATCAAGACGCTGGGAGCATCGGGAGGAACCACCGTTGCAGCATGAGCAGCCTCACGGAAGCTTCGTACGCACGTTCGAATCGTGCCGGGCGCATGGCTTGTTCAAGCCCTTCAGGGAGGGCCGATGCACCCGAAGACGGAACGATTCGTGCCTCTGCTCTGAGTCCGATTCCTGCGAGTGCAGGCACTTCTCCCATGCCGTCACCCGTGGAGCAAGCGAGATTGAGGCGAAGGCGTACCGGGCGCCTGAGCCTCCAACAGGGAGCCTGGGCGCTCCGCAAGACGGGTCTCGCCGACACGGGTTGTGCCACGGGTGAGCGTTCTTGCCCATTCGGAGCCGCTGAGTAGTCGCAACCGAACGTGGCGCTTCATCACGACCCGAGAAGGATCGGGTCGCATCGAGACCAGGATTTCAGGATCGCGGTGAAGTGCGGTACGCTTCCCTCGCCCGGAGGTCTTTCGCGCAGGGGAAGAGACGGCATCCGTGAAGACCGGGCCGTCGCAGGTGGCTGAACACCCTCCAAGCCGAACACAGCTGTGCATGCGCAGCTGCCTGCGTGTCGTCGATTCTGGGGGGTGGATTCTTGGCTCGAGCTCCGGTGCGTCTGGCGAAGATCGGTGTCTGCGCGATCGTGGCCCTCGGTGTGCTGGTTCCCGATGGGTGGGCGTTCGACAGTGCACCCCACGCGGACATCACCCGGGATGCCCTCTCCGCCGAGGGTTTCGGAAACACGCCGATCGAGATCGCGCAGGTCAACAACTGGTTCATCGACCTGTACGAGAACGCATCCAAGCTGCCGTACTCCGGGCACGCGGGCTTCGGGTCACGCTGCTGGGCGGCGCGTTCTTCGACCGGGAGCACTGGCCGCAGAGTCGTCGTCGCTGCCGCCGATCGTTCCCATTTCGACTCGACGGGAGGCGGCTTCGCGAGTGCCGCAGCGCTGGACGCGGAATGGGAGCGACTCCAGCGCACGACCCAGAGCCTGTTGGCCTCGGCTCGCACCCGCAACGATCCTCTCGCCGCGCTGACGGTGCTCGGGATCACCCTCCACCAGGTGCAGGACTTCTACGCACACACGAACTGGGTCGAGCCCAAGGGCCGTGCCGGCTTCGAGGGCCCCGGCTGGAGTGCGAGGGGCTACGGCTCGTACCCGACCTGGTTCGACGTCCCGGCGACGGACCGGTCGCGAGAGCGGATCTACTCCGGCGGCAGCAAGGACGGCGCCGCCAAGAAGCGGGATCACGGCACCTGGAAGTCGGACGGCAATCGCGATCTCCGCACGGAGATGAACAAGGACTGGTCTGGCCGACCCCTGTACGTCGAAGCGTATGCGTCGGCGTACTTCGCGACCCGGCAGTGGGTACAGGCGGCTCGCTCGTGGGTCGCAGACGATGTCTTCTGGCAACGTATGCGAGCCTTTGCCTATCGCGGCGGTGGTGATCTCGACCACGACCTGAGGGGCTCGTTCAGGATGTCCGTGTACGCCGGCCACTGGCAGGGGCAGGGGGAGCCGTGCGCCCTGAAGATCTCGTCTGCCGCTCATCTGTGGCGAGGTGAGCGGCCCTGGTGGAAGCCTCCTGGACTTGCGGCAGGCGACGAACGCGTATTTCGAGGATCGCGGCAAGACGCTCTTCCGGCGGATGTGGGAGACCTACGTCGTTCGCGTTGCGGCGCGCTCGCCGTTCGGCCGAACGAAGCCGGTGCCGTCGAGTCGGCCGCTCCAGGCGCGGACGCAGCTGCTTCGACTCCAGGTGCTGGAGATGCACGCGATCGACCCGCCCGACTCGACGCCGATCGCTCCGCTCAACGAGGCGGACTTCTACGTGCGGGCGGGGATCGCGGGCCAGGAGTTCCGCTCGGCAACGATCTTCGGCGAGGACAGCTTCGCCTTTCGGAGCCCGAACCACGGCTTCACGTTCCTCAAGGCCGTGCCGCGGGACGTCACCTCCCCCGAACCGCTGACGAGCCTGCTCGTCGAGATCAAGACGAGCGGATCGCGGTTTGCCGGCACCGACGACGACGTGTTCCTCCGCATCAACGGAGCCCACCGCTTCCCGCTGGACAAGCGGCTGTACAACGACTTCGAGCGCGGCGACCGTGACACGTACAGCGTTCCGATCGACTCCGTCGTCGAGTCGGGCCTCTCGCTCGGCGACATCCGTTACCTCCAGGTCGAGAAATCGCGTGACGGCGTCGCGGGTGGCTGGAAGCTCGGTGCGATCAAGGTGGTCGCAAACGATCGGTTGATCTACCGAAACGACCGCGTCGAGAGCTGGCTCGAGAACGACCGCCGCACCTGGCGCGCGCCCGGCTTCCGGCCGACCAACCCGGTCGCTCCTGCGGTTCCGGTGTGGCTCGCCCTGTGGGACGAGGACGGGTTCCTCGTCAACACCCCGACCGGAAGCTTCGGACTCGGCAGCGGGGACGATCACATCGACCTGAACGACCTCGCCGGCCGTAAGGACGTCGCCTTCGCCTATCGACCGGGCCCCGCCCTCGCGGCGTATCCCACGGGCCACGCCCGCTACGGCGGCCGACTCGGAGACGGGGACGAGGCGAGACTCCGCTACCGGATCGAGACAATCGTCCCGCGACTTCCATCCGGGCCGGTCGTCGTCCGGTGAGCAGCTGGTGACGCGTGCGGCTGTCAAGAGCCATGGTTCCAGCGAGCTCGATCCGGAGCTGCTGTCCCGGCAGGTCGGTACATCCGTTGCAGTGCTGAGAAGGGCGTACGCTCATTTCGATCTTCGCACTGCCGATCGGGCACGCGTCGCAGCCGCAGAGGAGACACACAGGAGCTTCGGACGCACGCTCGGAATCGTGCCGCGCGCACTGCCGCGGAATGCATTGAGGGTGCTCGTGGGGGAACCACGGGGTTCCCCCACCGCTGGCTCACGGGACCCTGCGCCTGCCTGCTGGGTGCGGTTCCGGGCGCCGGGCGGCGGAAGGCCCGAATCCTTTCCCGGACTTGTCCCGGCGCTTGCCTTCGGGCGCCTACCGTCCCCGCCAAACGGCCCGTCGACGAGGAGGAGCGCACGTGAGCAGCCAGGGAATCGGGGAGAGCACACCGCCGGGGGACGCTCGCGGTCGGCGCCGCTGGAAGCGCCGGCTCATGTGGGGGGCGCTGGGGGCGGTCGTGCTCCTCGGGCTGATCCAGCTCGTCCCGTTCGGGCACGCGAAGAACCCGCCCGTCACGAAGGCGGCCGTGTGGCCCGACGCGCAGGTGGCGACGCTTGCTGCGAGCAGCTGCAACGACTGCCACTCGAACCTCACGAAGCGCTGGTGGGCGACGGAGATCGCGCCGGCGTCGTGGCTCGCGCAGAGCGACGTGAACGGCGGCCGCAACATCCTCAACTTCTCCGAGTGGGACAAGCCGCAGGCCGACCTGAACAATGTCGTCGAGGCGGTGCAGTCCGGCTCGATGCCCCCGCTCCAGTACAAGCTCTTCCATGCCGACGCGCGTCTCAGCGACGCAGAGCGCCAGCAGCTCGTGGACGGCCTGCGGAAGCTCTATGCGACCGACCCGCCCGCGGGCACCAAGCAAGGCGGCGGCTGACTCGCGGGCGACGTGCGCTAGGCTAACTCGGTGGAGGCGTCCGGCACGGACTGGGAGCGGCGCACCGCCGACCTGTGGGCCTCCCTCGACGAGCTGAGTGATGACCGGTTCCTGGCCCGGATCGAGGAGCTCGTCGCCGAGCTCCCTCCCGACAGCGGGATCGCAGCGTTCGAACGGGCCTGCGCATTCGACTCGACCGGCCACTCCGACCTCGCGGTGCCGTTGTACGAGCGCGCGCTCGAGCTCGGGCTCGAAGGCGTCCGCCGGCGCAGAGCAGTGATCCAGCTCGCGAGCTCGCTCCGCAACCTCGGGCGCGCCCCGGAGAGCGTGGCGCTCCTGACCGCCGAGCGGGACGCCGGCTCGGACGCCCTGGACGACGCGGTCAGCGCCTTCCTCGCGCTCGCTCTCGTCGACACGGGACACGAGCGCGAAGCCGCAGCGCTCGCCCTGACCGCGCTGGCTCCGCATCTCCCGCGCTACCAGCGGTCGCTCGCGAACTACGCCCGGGAGATCGGTGAGAGCGCGCCTCCCTGAGACCGCTCTTCGCGGCGCTCGCTGGCGCGGCCGCACGAGTGGGAAGCGGAGAACGCCGAGGGGCCGGCTTGCGCCGGCCCCTCGAGACACAACTCCACCAAGGCGGAGTGTGAAGACGTGCGGGCAGCGGGCCGAAGCCCGTCACCCACGCTCTACATCATTCCACCCATGCCGCCCATGTCGGGCATGCCACCGCCGCCACCGTTCTTCTCGGGGGCGTCGACGACGATCACCTCGGTGGTGAGGATGTTCTTCGCGATCGAGGCAGCGTTCTGCAGCGCCGACCGCGTGACCATCGTCGGATCGATGATCCCGTTCTTGACGAGATCCTCGATCTCACCCGTGTCGACGTTCAGGCCCTGGCCCTTCTTGGCAGCGCGAACCTGGCTGACGACGACCGAGCCCTCGAGCCCCGCATTGTAGGCGAGCTGCCGCAGCGGCTCCTCGAGCGCACGCAGGATGATGCTCGCACCGGTCTTCTCGTCGCCCTCGAGCGTCTCGAAGCCCTTCTTGACGGTGTCCGCAGCGTTCAGCAGTGCGACGCCCCCGCCGGGGACGATCCCCTCCTCGAGAGCGGCCCGCGTTGCCTGCAGCGCGTCCTCGACCCGGTGCTTCTTCTCCTTCATCTCCGTCTCGGTGGCTGCGCCGACCTTGACCACCGCAACGCCGCCGGCGAGCTTCGCCAGCCGCTCCTGCAGCTTCTCACGGTCGAAGTCCGAGTCGGTGTTCTCGATCTCGCCCTTGATCTGCTTGATCCGGGCCTTGATCGCCTCGCTGTCGCCGGCACCGTCGATGATCGTGGTCGAGTCCTTGTCGACGACGACCTTGCGGGCCCGGCCGAGCTGCGAGAGCTTCGTGTTCTCGAGCTTGAGACCGAGCTCCTCGGTGATGACCTCGCCGCCGGACAGCACCGCGATGTCTTCGAGCATCCGCTTGCGGCGGTCGCCGAAGCCGGGAGCCTTGACCGCGACCGCAGTGAAGACGCCACGCAGCTTGTTGACGACGATCGTCGCAAGCGCCTCACCCTCGAGGTCCTCGGCGACGATGACGAGCGGCTTGCCGGCCTGGATGACCTGCTCGAGCACCGGCAGCATGTCCTTGACGGCACCGATCTTCTGGTTCGCGATCAGGATGTACGGGTCGTCGAGCACGGCCTCCATGCGGTCGGCGTCCGTGATCATGTACGGGGACAGATAGCCCTTGTCGAACTGCATGCCCTCCGTGAACTCGAGGTCGAGGCCGAACGTCTGGCCCTCCTCGACGTTGACGACGCCGTCCTTGCCGACCTTCTCGATCGCGTCGGCGATCACGTCGCCGATCTCGCGCTCGCGCGACGAGATGGTGGCGACCCGGGCGATGTCCTCCTTGCCCGAGATCTCCGTCGACTGCTTCTTGAGGTCGGTGACGATTGCCTCGACGGCCTTCTCGATGCCGCGCTTGAGACCCATCGGGTTCGCACCGGCGGCCACGTTCTTGAGGCCCTCCCGGACGATCGCCTGGGCGAGGACGGTCGCCGTCGTCGTGCCGTCGCCGGCAACGTCGTTCGTGGCGGTCGCGACCTCGCGGACGAGCTGAGCACCCTGATTCTCGAACGCGTCCTCGACGTCGATCTCACGGGCGATCGTGACACCGTCGTTCGTGATCGTCGGCGCGCCGAACTTCTTGTCCAGCACGACGTAGCGACCCTTGGGGCCGAGCGTCACCTTGACCGCGTCGGCAAGGACGTTGACGCCACGCTCGAGCGCGCGCCGGGCGTCCTCGTTGAACTTGAGCTCCTTGTGAGCCATGTGTTTGTCAATCCTTCCGTCGAACTGTTTTTTAGATGACCTTCGCGAGAACGTCCGACTCGCGCAGGATCAGGACCTCGTCGGCGCCGACCTTGATCTCGGTCCCGCCGTACTTGGAGAAGATGACCTCGTCACCCTTCGCCACATCCATCTTGATGCGCTTTCCGTCCTCGTCACGAGGGCCGGGGCCGACTGCCAGGACCTTGCCGCGCTGCGGCTTCTCCTGGGCTGTGTCGGGCAGCACGATGCCGCTCGCCGTGGTGGACTCCTCTTCGAGGACCTCCACGATCAGACGGTCACCTAGGGGCTGCAGATTCATGCACGTGCCTCCCTGTAATACGTTGTGTGGTGCAGATAGACCTTCGTCGCTGGCACTCACCAGTGGAGAGTGCCAACACCCGTAAACTAGCACAGTCGCACGCTCGGGCCAAACGTGAACCGTCCGACCTCTATAGTTGACGCGATGCCGACGTTCGCGCTCAACTTCTACTCCCCGGTCGTCGCCGACCAGCTGCGAACGGGCCGCAAGACCGCCACGATCCGGCTCGGCGACAAGTCGCCCAAGTACAAGAAGGGAATGATCGTGACCGTGCTCGTCGGCACCCGCTACGGCCCCAGGGAGAAGATCTTCGATGCCGTCGTGGACAAGGTCGAGGTGAAGGCGCTCGGCGAGCTCTCCCCGCGCGAGATCGAGCACGACAACCCGGAGATCCGCCGCGTCGACGAGCTCGCGCGCTGGCTCGGCCAGCTCTACAACCGCGAGGTCACGGAGGGCGACACCGTCACCGTGATCCGCTTCTCGCAGATCATCGGCTCGATGTTCTAGCGGTCTCAAGCCTCCAGAGGCGGAGGCGCGGCTCAGCCCGTCTCCGGGGGTTCGCTACTTCCCGGCCTTGCGGATCGGCCCGCCGAAGAGCTCGTTCGGGCGCACCGCGGCCCCACACTCCTCGCACTCCACGAGGAAGGCGGACGGGAAGCGAGCTCCACACGCGGGGCAGAGGTGCCGCATCTCCCCCGCGCACGTCGGGCACGTGACCGGGAGCTCGCCTTCGAGCTCGACGAAATACCGCACCGTGAAGCCGCAGTCGACGCAGAACGCGACCCAGTCGCCGAGCGTCTTGCGCCGCTCCTCCTGGATCCAGTTTCGCTTCGGCCGCTCGAGCGATCCCATGGAGCGACCCTACCGCCTGCGGTCCCGGTGGCAGGCTTCCGTTTGTCCGGATCGCACGGGGCAGGTGGCTTCCGGAGCGGGAGGTAGAGTGAGGCCCGACAACGGCCCGAGGGGATTCCGACATGGCGGTACGGGAAGCGGAGCCGGTCGGCTCGCTTCAGGAAGCGCACGATCTCGGCCTCGATCGCGAGGACCTGTTCGGCATGTACCGCAACATGCTGACGGCACGTGGGATCGAAGAGCGGGGCCACACCCTCTACAAGCAGGGCAAGATCCCCGGCTCGTTCTACACCGGCCGCGGCAACGAGGCGTCGTCGGTCGGCGTGGCGAGCGCGATGGGCGCCGAGGATGTCGGCTGCCCACTGCAGCGCGACATGGGCGTGCACATCGCGCGGGGCGTCGAGCCGTGGAGGATCTTCGCGCAGTACATGGGCCGCGCCGACGGCCCCACGCACGGGCGCGACGGGAACGTCCACCTCGGCGACGCCCGGCTCGGGCTGCACGCGATGGTGAGCCACCTGCCCGCGATGCTTCCCGTCGCGGTCGGCATGGGGCTCGCGTTCCGGATCCGCGAGGAGCGCCGTGTCGCGATCGCGTGGTGCGGCGAGGGGGCGGCAGCGCGCGGCGACGCGCACGAGGGGATGAATCTCGCCGGCGTGCGGAGGCTCCCCGTGGTGTTCGTCATCGACAACAACCAGTGGGCGTACTCGACCCCGGCCCATCTCGGACACGCGGTCGAGCATCTCGCGATCAGGGCCGAGGGGTACGGGTTCGACGGCGTCGTGGTCGACGGCACGGACGTGCTCGCCGTCTACCGCGAGGCGAAGCGGGCGATCGAGAAGGCGCGCGAGGGGCGTGGGCCGACCCTGGTCGAGTCGCAGACGCTCCGGATGGAGGGCCATGCCGTGCACGACGATGCGTCGTACGTGCCACGCGAGATGTTCGAGGAATGGGCCCGCCGCGATCCGATCGACCGGTTCCGCGACTGGTTGCGCGACAACGCCGGCATGACGGACGCCGAAGAAGTCGAGCTCACGGCCGGCGTCAAGAAGCTCCTCAACGACTCCCTCCAGCGGGCCGAGGACTCGCCGCTCCCCGACCCGGCCACCCTCCTCGACGGCGTCTATGCGACCTCCGAAGAGCTCGAGACGCCACACCACAAGTAATGGCCGAGAAGACCTACCTCCAGGCGATCAGCGACGGGCTCCGGCAGGAGATGCGCTACGACCAGCGCGTGTTCGTGCTCGGCGAGGACGTCGGCGTCTACGGGGGTGCGTTCAAGGTCACGGACGGCTTCCAGGAGGAGTTCGGCCCCTGGCGCGTGCTCGACATGCCGCTGTCGGAGACGGCCATCGTCGGCGGCGCCACCGGCGCCGCCCTGATGGGCCTACGGCCCGTGGCCGAGATGCAGTTCGCAGACTTCGTCTCGTGCGCGTGGGATCACCTCGTCACGGTCGCCGCCAAGCAGCATTACCGGGCCGGCACGCCGATCCCGATCGTGCTGCGGCTGCCGTCGGGCGGCGGCTTCTCAGGCGGCCCTTTCCATTCACAGAGCCCCGAGAGCCTCTTCGCCCACGTCCCGGGTCTCAAGGTGGTGTGCCCCGCGACCCCCGAGGATGCGAAGGGCCTGCTCGTGAGCGCGATCGCGGATGCAAACCCCGTCCTCTTCTTCGAGCACAAGCACCTGTACCGCCGGATCAAGGGCGAGGTGCCCGACGAGCGCTACGCGACCCCGTTCGGCAAGGCGCGCCTGCACCGGGCCGGCGACGACATCGTCGTCGTGACGTGGGGTGCAATGGTCTATACCGCAAGTGAGGCGGCGGAGCTCGTGGCGGCCGAAGGGATCTCGGTCGAGGTGCTCGACCTCCGCACGCTGATCCCCTGGGATCGCGAGGCGGTGCTCGACGCCGCCCGGAGGACGTCGAAGGTGCTCGTGCTCCACGAGGACACCCGCACCGGCGGCTTCGGGGCCGAGATCGCGGCCACGATCGCCGAGGAGGCCTTCGAGGATCTCGACGGCCCAGTCAAGCGGATCGCGGCGCCGGATACACCCGTGCCGTTTTCGCCCCCACTCGAGCAGGCATTCATCCCACAGGTTGACGACGTCGTCGCCGGGCTCCGGCACCTGGCTGCATATTGATGGGTGAGGCTGCCCCTCCCCCCTACGAGAAAGGATCACTCTTGGCTACGGGAACGCAGATCGAGGTGGTGATGCCCCAGATGGGTGTCTCGGTCTCGGAGGGAACGATCACGAAGTGGCTCAAGCAGCCTGGCGAGGCGATCGCCCAGGACGAGCCGCTGCTCGAGATCTCGACCGACAAGGTCGACACCGAGGTTCCGAGCCCCGGTGATGGCGTCGTGGCCGAGATCCGCGTCGCCGAGGGCGAAACGGTCGAGGTCGGCACGGTGCTGGCCGTGATCGCGCCGCCCGACTCCGCCTTTGCCGCGCCCACCTCGGCGCCCGAGCCTGCAGCACCCGCGCCCGCGCCCGCCCCCGTCGAGCAGCCCGTCGCGGCCGCCGCCTGGGAGCAGCCTCCTCGCTCAGCAGTCGGCTCAGAGCCGGAAGGCGCCCCTGCCCCGCCGGCGGCGACCTCCGGAAACGGCCGGACGTTCGTCTCGCCGGTCGTCGCGCGGATCGCACACGAGCACGGCGTCGACCCCGGCGCAGTCCGTGGAACCGGAACCGGCGGCCGGGTGACGAAGAAGGACATCCTCGCCTACATCGAATCGAATGCGCAGACGCCTGTGTCCACGGCTCCTGTGCCCGTGGCACCTGCGGCCCCGGAACCACCTGCGCCCCCGACACCCGCGGCTGCCGCTCCGGCAGCTCCCGTGCCCGTCGCCCCCGTCGCCCCCGTCGCGCCGGCAGCTCCGCCGATGGCCGCCCAGCCGACCCCGCCGCAGCCCGCCGCTCCTCCGCCCGCGGCCGCCCCGCCTTCGCCACCGAAGCCCGCTGCGCCCATCCCGGCCGCGGTCCCGCTCCAGGTGGGCGAGGTCGCGGAGCCGATGACCGCAATGCGTCGCGGCGTGATGGAGCACATGCGCCGTTCGCTCGACACCTCGGCTCATGTCTCGAGCGCGATCGAGGTGGACATGTCGCGGATCGTGGCGGCGCGCGAGCGGCTGAAGCGGGAGTACCAGGCCTCCTATGGCGTCAACCCGACCTATCTCGCGTTCATCGCGCATGCGACCGTGGAGACGCTGCGGGACTACAAGTGGGTCAACGCCGAGATCCGCGGCGAGACGATCGTCACACGTCCGTGGGTCAACCTGGGCATCGCCGTCGCGCTCGAGGACGGCAAGGGGCTGATCGTGCCCGTGATCCGGAACGCACAGGATCTCAACCTGCTCGGGATAGCCCGCGCGATCGCCGACATCGCGACGCGCGCACGCACGAAGAAGCTCCTGCCGGACGACGTACAGGGCGGCACGTTCACGATCACGAACCCCGGCGGCTTCGGCACGTTTCACGGGACGCCGATCATCAGCCAGCCACAGGTCGGGATCCTCGGCACCTACGCGCTCGTGAAGCGGCCGTGGGTCGTGCAGGACGAGCTCGGACACGACGTGATCGCGATCCGGCCCCTGATGAACATCACCCTCACCTACGACCACCGGCTCGTCGACGGCGCCTACAGCGGCGGCTTCCTGCGCGACCTGCGCGAGCGGCTCGAGGGCTGGGAGCAGAACGACTAACGGCGACCGAGGCGGGCACCGAAGCGGGACGCGCGATCCGCGCGGCGCTCCTGACGGAGACCGCACGGACACGTGATCCTGTGTACGCGGCGGGCGCGCAAACATATATGAAGAGCGACCTGCCCTACCTGGGAGTCCGGATGCCGGATCTGAGGCGGGCCTGGCGCTCGGTACTCGCGGCCTCGCCGATCGAGAGCACCCTCGAGCTCGAGGGTGCCGTCACGGAGCTCTGGGCCGGGGCGGCGTTCAGGGAGGAGCGCTACACCGCGATCGCGCTGCTCGACCGCTACCCGCAGTGGGTCTCCCTCGGCCTGCTCGAGCGCCTCGTGATCGAGGGAGCCTGGTGGGACTACGTCGACACCCTGGCGCGGCAGGTCGGTCGGCTCCTTCGCCGCGACCCGGCGATCGGCGCCGTCATGGTGCACTGGAGCACCGACCCGAACAGGTGGAAGCGGCGCGTCTCGATCATCTGTCAGCTGGGCTTCAAGGGCGACACCGATCTCGAGCTGCTCTACGACTGCATCGAGCCGAACCTCGACGATCGCGAGTTCTTCGTCCGCAAGGCGATCGGCTGGGCCCTGCGCGACTACGCCTGGCACGACCCGGCCGAGGTCGACCGCTACGTCCGCGAGCACGAGGGCCGGCTCAGCGGCCTCTCGCGGAGGGAGGCGACGAAGAACCTCGCTAGGCTCCTGGGATGAGCGGCGCCTACCTGCTCGACGCCGGCCTCGTCCCGTACCGGGAAGGGCTCGAGCTGCAGCGCTCGCTCGCGGCGGCGGTGTCGCAACGAGCGATTCCCGAGACGATCGTGCTGCTCGAGCACCCACCCGTGATCACGACGGGCCGGCGCACCGAGGAGGCCAAGGAGCTCCATATCCCCGAGGGTGCGGACGTCGAGCTCGTCGAGACGGACCGCGGCGGCAAGTCCACCTATCACGCCCCCGGCCAGCTCGTCTGCTACCCGATCCTCGACCTGAACCGGCACGGCAAGGACGTGAAGCGGTACGTCCGCGATCTCGAGCAGGCGATCGTGCAGACGATTGCCGCGTTCGCTCTGGAGGCGACCACGATCGAGGGGCTGACGGGTGTCTGGATGCCGCCGGCCGGGGCACGGGGGCCGCGCAAGATTGCCTCGATCGGGGTTCGCGTCTCACGCTGGGTGACGACGCACGGGTATGCCCTCAACGTCGATCTCGACCCGGCGCCGTTCACGGAGTGGATCACGGCCTGCGGGCTCGACGACGCCGAGTTCACGACGATGGCGCGCGAGCTCGACCGTCCGCTCACGGTCGACGACGTGAAGCCGGCAGCGCTCTCGGCGCTCGCCCGGGTCTTCGGCCTCGAGCTGGACGAGCTCCCCGCCGACGGCGGCGCCGGCCTCTGGGCGCAACCCGTGCACGAGAAGCTCGCCGCCCGCTGAGCACCTGTCCCGCAGCGTCACACTCTCGGCGCACAGTCGACACAGAGGTGTGGCATAATAATGGCCATAATTATGGCGATGACCCGGACAACCATCGTGGCTGACGACGAGCTCCTCGACCGCCTGCGGGCGATCGCCGCCGCCGAGCAGAAATCGCTCGGGGCCGTGATCCGCGAGGGGCTCGAGCTCCGGGCTCATCGCGACCGTCCGCCGCTCACGTTCATCGGCGCCTTCGCGAGCGGCGGGCCAGAGCACGACACCGCCCGCTGGAGCGCAGACGCGCCGTATGCCCCGCGCAGCTGGCGGGACGATGATCACTGACACCGGGGTCGTGTACGGGGCGATGGATCGCAGCGACCCGAGCCACTCGGCCTGCGTCGAGCTGCTGGAGCGGACAGGGGACCCGCTCCGCGTCCCGTCACCGGTGCTCGTCGAGCTCGACTGGCTCGGCGACGCCCGGGGCGTGCCGGTGCTCGACGCGACGCTCGCGTCGGTGGAGAGCGGCTCGATCGAGGTGATCGCTCTCTCGCCGGCCGACTACGTCCGGATTCGCGAGCTGTGCCGGCAATACCGACGACCTCGCGCTCGGACTGGTGGACGCCTCCGTCGTGGCGGTCGCCGAGCGCCTGGGGGACCAGACGATCGCGACGCTCGACCACCGGCACTTCTCCGTCGTGCGGCCGCGGCACGTGGCGTCGTTCACGCTCGTCCCCTGACCCGACCGCCCATCGCGGCCGTACACTGAGATCCGTGGAGACATCGCTTCCCGTCGCCGGCCGTCCACGCCGCCCCGAGTGGATGAAGGTGCGCGCGCCGAGCCCCGACGGACGCTACTTCGACGTCAAGAAGCTGATCCACGGCGCCAGCCTGAACACGGTCTGCGAGGAGGCCCGCTGCCCGAACATCGCCGAGTGCTGGGGCAAGGGCACGGCGACGTTCCAGATCCTCGGCGAGACGTGCACCCGCGCCTGCCGCTACTGCTACGTCAACTCGGGCAAGCCCGAGCACGCGCCCGACCCGCTCGAGCCGCTGCGCCTCGCGCAGGCGGCCGCCCAGATGGGCCTCAAGCACGTCGTCGTCACCTCGGTCGACCGCGACGACGTCGAGGACAAGGGCGCGGGCCAGTTCGCGGCCGTGACCCGGGCCCTGAAGGCGAAGCTGCCGGACTGCTCCGTGGAGCTGCTCACGCCCGACTTCCTCGGTGACGAGGAGCGGGCTCTCGCCACCGTGCTCGGGGCGCGGCCGGAGGTGTTCAGCCACAACATCGAGACCGTCCGCCGGCTGCACCGGCGCATGCGCGGGTCGAAGGCGAGCTACGACGGTGCGCTCGGGCTCCTGCGGCGCGCCAAGGAGGTCGCGGGCTACCCGGTGCTGACGAAGACCGGCCTCATCGCGGGCCTCGGCGAGACGAACGACGAGATCGTCGAGACGATGCGCGATCTGCGCGCGGTCGGCGTCGACGTCGTCACGATCGGCCAGTACCTGCAGCCGTCGAGCAAGCACGTCGCCATCGACCGCTGGGTGCACCCCGACGAGTTCCGCTGGCTGCGCGAGCAGGGCGAGGCGCTCGGCTTCGGCTCCGTCTTCGCCGGCCCGCTCGTGCGCTCGAGCTACCGCGCCGACGAGCAGAAGCACGCCGCCGACACGGGCGCGGGCGTCGTCGCGTACTGAAGAGCGTCGTGCAATCGAGAGGGCCGCCGGAGCGGCCCTCTCGATCGAACCACAGCCGGAAGCCGGCTTACTTGACTGTGGCGAAGTAGATGTCCTCCTCGGGCGGGTCGGCCGGGTCGCCCTTGCCGCGCGTGTCGGCCCAGGCGATGTACGCACGGCCCTTGCTGTCCACGTCGACCCACATGTAGTCGCCGAGGAAGCCGGCTTGCACCGGGTTGGTCGCCGGCGTCAGGTTCGGCATCGACGACGTCGTCACCCGCGTGTACTTCAGGCTCGCCGACGCCGTCGCCGGGTTCTTCACCTCGACGGCGGTGATGTCGTTGCAGCCGCTCGTCTCGCAACTCCCGTAGGAGCGGTCGTAATACGCGATCCAGAGGCTCTTGCCGTCCGAGGTCACCTTGCTCCACGGCTGCCACTGGGCGCTCCCCGCCGGGGAGACCTTCTTCGCCGAGCTCCACGACGAGCCGCCGTTCGTCGAGTACGCGTAGAACACGTCGTTGTCGCACGGCGGCGCCGCCGTGGCGGCACTGCCCTGGCAGGTCGCGGCGATGTTCCGACCGTCCGACCACGTGACGAACAGGTTGCCGTTCTTGTCGATCGAGTTCGAGATGGTCACGAAATCGTCCAACCTGTACCCGTTCGGCGGGAGGCAGGTCCTGCCGCCCGGACAACCGGCAGCGCTCGGCCCGACTGGCTGGAAGTCGTACAAGGTGCCGACCTTCGCCGGAGTCGACCAGTTCGACGAATCCGAGCAGTCCTTGTTCGCCGGGCACTTCACGAAGAGCACCTGATTGACGCCCGGAATCGGCGTGTTGCCGTTCCCGAATGTGACGTAGAGCGTTCCGTCCGGCCCGACGGTCGGGAACGAGCCCTGATCCTGGTCGCACGCGTTCGGGTCGGCCTCGCCGCTGAAGTCGGTACAGGCGGCAGCGCTTGCACCGCTGATCTCGGCTCCGGCCGACCACGTTGCGCCACCGTCGGTAGACTGACTGAAGTAGATCGGGCTGTGGCCGCCCACACCCTGGCCGGTGCCGAACTCGAACAGCGTCCACGTGGCGTAGACATTGTTCTTCTTCGGGCTGGCGGAATTGGCGTCCGCAGCGATGAACTCCTTGTCGTGGAAGATGTTCGGGTCGTAGTCGTTCGCGACGACGCCGAGCGGCGTCGTGCGCGACGTCTGGAACGTCTGGGCCGAGTCCGGCGTGTGGAAGAACGAACCGCCGATCCCGGCGTTCGACTTCGCGACCACGAACGCGCTCGCGGCGTCGAAGATCTGGAAGAGGATCCCTCCGACGTAGGCGTTGCCGTCGGCGTCGAAGGTCACGGTCGGGTCACTGCACGCATCGGCCGTGTATCCGTTCGCCATGATGAACTGGTAGAAGGGCGGAACCTGGTCGCCCCACGTCTTGCCGCCGTCGAACGAGAAGTCGTAGCCGCAGGCGTTGAAGCCGATACGCGAGTCGTTCTGGCCGGCGATCAGGTTGTTCTCGTCGGTCGGGTTGATCGCGATCACTTCTTCCGCCTGCCGCCGGAGCGAGCAGTCCTGGTTGACGCGGGTGTTGTCGCCGCCTTGCCCGCCGCCCTTGAACACGTTCTGGCAGCCCACGGTCTTGGCCCTCGAGCTCTTGCCGCCGCTGCCCCCCTTTGCCTTCTTCTCGTTCTCGGACACGTTCAGGCCGGCCGCGATCAGCGGAGCGGACGAGACCCGGCCGGCAACCGCGTCCTTCCCCTTCGCCTTGCCGCCCTTGTAGTTCAGCGCCGCGTCGAGCACGTTGTTGCCCGTCTTGCTCGGGTCGCCGGTGGCGCTCCCGGGCAACAGCACGACGACTGCGACGGCCGCCACGACGAGCAGCCCTGCCGCGGAGGTGATACCTCGCTTGAATCTCATCGTTCCTCCCCTTGAGTGGCAACCCGGAAGCTCCGCTGAACGCCGGAGCCTCCTGGGCACGTGACGGAGCGATTGTCTCGCGCCACTCGCTCGTTTGCATCCCACAAGGCGAGGGAAAGCACTCCTCGGGAGGAGGTGATCTTCTCCGGTAGGTCAGCGGATGCCGGTGTCGAGCTCGAGATTCACGGTCGTGAACCGCCCGGACCGCACCCGCACGCCGCGGGGCAGGATGCTGCCGAACAGCGACCGCCGCACCAAGCGGATCACGTAGAGGCCCGGCCGCAGCACCAACCGGTAAGTACCCGTGTCCAAGGTCGTGGCCGTGGCGACCGTGACGCCGCCGCGGAAGACGACGAGCGCGATGCCGGCCGCCGGAGCACTGCACGGCACGCCTCCTGGCATGACGGCGTGATCGGGTCTTTGGTCACTGTGCCCCTGATCCCACTTAGGGTCGCTGCGCTGGCACACGCCGGGCCTACCCTGAGTGCGATGGAGGCGACGACGAGCGCGAGCGCTATCGGCATGGCCCGACGGTAGCGCGATGTCCAAGAGCCACCGGCGGAGATGCCCGGGCCGGCGCGACCGCCTGCCCCATGACGTTCCGGCTCCGATCCGGCTCAGCGGATGCCGGTGTCGATCGAGATCCTCACCTCGGCGAACGAACCGGACTTGACGACGACGGCGGCCGGGGCGACAGGGCGCATGCCACCGGTCACGCTGACCCTGTAGCTGCCGGGAGGGACGAAGACTGTGAACCTGCCGTCACTGCCGGTGACCGTCTGCGCGACGACACCGTGCCCGTCGGCGACCTCGACGACGACGCCGGGCGCGGGCCCGTCGCACGGCAGCTCCGCGACGCAGACCGGCCTGATTGGTACGCGGCGTACGGCACCGGCGACGCCCGTCCCGACCACCGGAGCAGGGCCGGCCGACGTGCCGGGATCGACGTACCGGCGGCAGTCGACGGGCGGGCTGCGGAAACGCATGTGGCCGCTGCGCGAGCCCCTTGCCGTGGCGCTCCATACGACGCAGCGCGGGGCGAGAGGGAAGCGCACCGTGAAGGTCCCCCGGGCGCTCGCGCGGGCACGAGCGCGGTAGACGCGATCGGCGGAGAGGGTGAGCGCGACCCGTTCACCCGCTGCGAAGCCACGGCCGCCCACGGTCAGCACCGGCGCCGACGGCAACGTGCGAAGCGACGGAGCGGTCGCGGCCGTCGCCGTTGACCCTCCAAAGGCGGCGGCCGCGATCAGGAGCACGGCGCCGAACGCAGTCATGACGTCAGTATCGCGTCCCCCCGTAAGGAATCCGTGAAGAGCGGGGCTGGAGACGCGAACGGGGCCGGCATCGCCGGCCCCGTTCGCGTCGGGCTTTCGCCCCGCTTACGGCGTGATCTTGCTGATCCGCGTCGCCCAGTTCGCGAGCGACGTTCGGGTCGCACTGCAGCTGCCGAAGCCGGCCGTCGACGGCGGCGCCGGGTAGTACTGCGCGTACGTGCACGTCTGGGCGATGTACTCCGAGGCGATGTAGATGGAGCTACCGTCGGTGACGGCCGCCCCGTAGTCGCCCCAGCGCGTGCGCGGCGGGTCGCCGACGAACGCCTTGTAGCTCGTGAAGCCGTCCGAGGGGCCGACGCCCTGCGCCACGATGTGGATCGGGCCGACGACGTCCTTGTCCTTCTTCGCGTTGGCGTCGATCGTCGCGTAGCCAGCGGAGGGATAGTAGTCCTCGCCGACGACGGTGAACGCTATGGCGCCCTTCCCGTTGGCACCAACCGCGATCGCCGGGTAGGTGAGGTTGTTGTTCGCGAGGCTCAGGTAGCCCTGCTTCTTCACCTGCCCCTCGACCTTGCCGGCACCGTTGATCTTCGGAGCGACCGCGAACCAGGCGATGCCGGCCTTGAGCTCGCCGCCGACGTTGACGGCAGTTCCCGCCGATCCCCAGAGCGTTCCGTTCGCATACCAGACCTGCTGCATGCGGGTGTCGCCCGAGTCGAGAGACGACTCTACTTCGTTGTGCGCCGGCTCATCGTCGAAGAACAGCTGCCAGCAGCCAGGGCCGAAGATCGTCGGCGTCGTCGTGTCGTTGATGCAGCTGGCGAGCGGAGTGTTGCCCGGCTTCTGGTCGGACGTCGGCGGGAAGACGTAGGTCTGGCTGTTGATCAGCCTGCTCGTGATCCCCAGCGACGGGGAGGTCGTATCGAGGGACTTCGTGTTGGTGAGCGCCCAGAGGCCGATCCGGCGGGCGGTGCCCGTCGGGTTGCCGGTCTCGGAGCCGTCGCCTGCGATCGTGCTCAGGAAGTACTCGGTGCCGTTCTTGTCGCTCGCGTAGTCGTCCGCATTGGAGGTCGCGGGCCAGACCGTGAAGCCCGGGGAGCCGTCGACGTTCAGGTTCTCGACGAGCGTGACGTCGATCGTGGACGGATGGGCGGCGAGCTGCGCCTTGGAGAAGGCGTAGATCTGCGCGGCGTTATAGCTCGGGCCGAACGTGTCGTACTCGTTCGTCGTGACGTAGACGCCGTTCCTGTCCGCCCCGATGTGCGGGTAGTCCTGGAAGCAGGACCCGGCGTCGTACCGTCGAGGGTGCAGCCGTGATTTGGTGTCCCGTCGGTGCCGTCGTTCTGGGCAGGCACGTGGTAGATCGTCCATGTCCCCAGCGGGTTGCCGCTGTCGGACACGGCGAGATCGATGTTGTTCTTGCCGCTGTACGCGGAGGTCGTGCCGACGTGGAGGAGCGTCGTGATCGCGACCACGAACCGATTGTTGTCGGGGTCGTAGTGGCAGACCGGATCGATCACGTCGGGCCCGTATGCCCCGGTCGTCCGGTTGATCTGCGCGGCGTAGCCGAAGAACGTATTCAGGTCCTGAACGCCGGTCAGCCCGCTGCCGGTCGTGGAGCTGAAGACCTTGAGCACACTGTTTGTCGCCTCGACCGTGTACCCGCCGCCGACGCAGAGCGCCTGGTCGGGCGGCTCGAGCGAGAACTGGTTCCCGCCGTTCGCGAGCCGCTGGTCACGGTGGTTCAGGCCCGCGCTAGTCCAGAGCAGCTCCGGGCTCGAGCCCGCCACGGCTGCCGACGGGACCGTCGGCGCGTCGAGCGGCTTCTTCGGGAACTTGCCGTTCTTGAACCCGGGCCGCGGCCGGTTAAAGCTGCCTGCCCCGTCGGCTTCTGCGCTGCCCTGCCGGATCTCGGGCTGCTGGAAAGCATCGACGCCGGTCGACCCGGCGCGGATCGTCGTCGTGCCGCCGCTCGGGATCTGGCGCGGGCCGCCCGTCGTGGCCGAAGCCGCCGCGATGACGCCGATGACGAGCCCTGCGGCCAGACCGAGGCCGAGGACTCTCAACCGACGCGATGTCCGTTTGCTCATCTGATCCTCCGGTATTCGGTTTCTAAGACCTCACGGCGCGGCGCCGACGACAGCCGACGCAACCGTAAGGCGCGGACTCGAGCGAGAACGGGTGTCTCTAGCGCATTTCCCCCAATACGCATCCGATGGCCGCGGGGCATGATCACGCACAGGTGCCACCGTGTCAAGCGCGACGTGCCTGCAGGCGCGCCCCGCGACCCGTTACCCGTGCGGCTTGGCCATCGCGTGGTAGTCGAGCGCCTCGTCGAGCACGCTTGCCTCCACGCCGGCCTCGAGCGCGACCTCGCGGAGCGAGCGCCCGCTCGCGGCGGCCGCCTTCACGATCTCCGACGCCTTGTCGTAGCCGATGAACGGGTTCAGTGCCGTCGCCGCCGAGAGCGTCAGCTCCGCATAGCTCTCGCACTGCTCCCGGTTCGCCTCGATCCCGTCGACGCACTTCTCGGCGAAGAGCCGCGAAGCGCTCGCGAGCAGCGTGATCGACTGGAGCAGGTTCCGGGCCATCAACGGGATGTAGACATTCAGCTCGAAGTGGCCGTTCATACCGCCGATCGTGATCGCCGTGTCGTTGCCGATCACCTGCGCCGACACCTGGGTCACGACCTCCGGGATGACGGGATTGACCTTGCCGGGCATGATCGATGAGCCCTTCTGCAGCTCGGGCAGGAAGATCTCGGCCAGCCCGGCGCGTGGGCCCGAGCCGAGGAAGCGAAGGTCGTTGGCGATCTTGGTCAGCGAGACGGCCACCACCTTCAGCGCGCCCGACGCCTCGACGAGGCCGTCGCGGGCGGCCTGCGCCTCGAAGTGGTCGACCGGCGCCGAGACTGCGAGGCCGGTCTCGCGCGAGAGGTACTCGCGCACGCGGGCCGCGAACTCGGGATGGGTGTTCAGCCCCGATCCGACGGCCGTGCCGCCGAGCGGGATCTGGCCGAGGCGCGGCTGCGCGTCCTCGACACGGGCGATCCCCTGGCGCACCTGCGCCGCATATCCGGCGAACTCCTGGCCGAGCGTGACCGGAACCGCGTCCATCCAGTGCGTGCGGCCCGACTTGATCACGTCGTCGAACTCGAACGCCTTGCGCTCGAGAGACGCCGCGAGGCGCTCGAGCGCGGGCAGCAGGTCGTGCGCGATCTGGCCGAGAGCGGCAAGGTGGACGGCGGACGGGAAGACGTCGTTCGAGGACTGGCCCATGTTGACGTGATCGTTCGCGTGCACGCCCTCTCCGGCGAGGCTCGCGATCACCTCGTTCGCGTTCATGTTCGAGCTCGTGCCCGAGCCGGTCTGGAAGACGTCGATCGGGAACTGGTCGTCGAACTCGCCGGCGGCGACGCGGTCGGCGGCGGCGGCGATGCGGGCCGCCATCTCCGTGTCGAGCAGCTCGAGATCGGCGTTGGCGCGCGCTGCGGCGGCCTTGATCCGGCCGAGCCAGTGCGCCACGGACGCGGGGATCGGCTCGCCGGAAACGGGGAAGTTGGCGACGGCCTTGTCTGTCTCGCCGCCCCAGAGCTTTTCAGTAGTCATGCGCCAGACCCTAGACGAGGCCCCGGGCCGGGACGTCAGTAGAAAACGCGATTCTGGTTGCGGGCTCTGCCGGGCCGGCAGCTGCCGGAGCCGACGCCCGGACGACAGGCTGAAGCCTGTCGCCTCGTGCTACGCGATCCCGACCGTGGCCGCGAGCTCGCGGGCGATCGCGTGCTCGCCGTTGCCGGTTCGCACGGTCAGCGGCCCACCGAACGGCGCCGAGCGCGTCAGCTCGAGCTCCTGACCCGGGACGAGGGCGATCTCAGCGAGATACCGCAGCAGCTCGGGATCGCCGTCGGGGACCCGCGCCACGACCGCCGTGTCGCCCAGGTCGAGGTCGGCGACCGAGCGTGAGGTGGCGTCGGCGATCTGCAGGGCGCGATCGGGGATCGGGTCGCCGTGAGGATCGTGGGTGGGGTAGCCGAGCGCCGCGTCGATCCGCGCCTCGAGCTCCTCCGAGAGCACGTGCTCGAGCCGGTCGGCCTCGGCATGCACCTCGTCGAGCGACATCCCGAGCGAGTCGGCGAGGTAGCGCTCGAGCAGCCGGTGATGCCGAAGCACCTCGAGGGCGCAGAGGCGCCCCCTATCCGTGAGCACGACCCCACGGTACGGTGCCCGCTCGACGAGCCCGAGCTCCGCGAGGCGCTTCATCATTGCGGTCGCGGAGGGGGCGCTGACGTGCATGCGCACGGCGAGAGCCGAGGTCGTCGCCCGCTTCCCTTCCGCTCCGAGTGCGTAGATCGCCTTGAGGTAGTCCTCGACAGCGCTCGTAAGCTCGTTGCCCGGGTCACCCATGGTCGGGAGTCAGCGTAGCTATGACTCGAATTAGACGTGCCTAACTCGGACGCCCGATGCGTAGAAACTGCCGACCCCGGAACGGGGGTGGACCGGCTGCGACGCGGTCGACGATCCGCCACGATCCGTTGGACGATCGAATCAGGCAACCGAGGAGGGAACGATGAAGGTGCCGAAGGCATTCACGCTCGAGGATGCGCGACGGATCGGGACGGAGATCGGGATCGACTGGGCGACCTCGCCGTTCGGTGTCGGCCAGTATCTGCTCGGGCTCGAGGTCGAGCTGGAGCACGGCGCCCATGACCCGGACACGAACGTGACCGACGACGACGACCTGACGACCGGCAAGATCGCCTGGGCCCACCTCAAGGAGCTACCGGACTACTACACGCGGCTCGCGGTGATGGAGGCCGAGGCCGAAGCCTGACCGAGAGCTGACATCGCTTGCGAGCGCGCGGGCGCCGACCACACCCCCGGGCCGAAAAGGGGAGAATGACCGTCATGCCGCCCTCGATCGATGCTGCGCAGGGACTCTGGGAGCCCGCAGGCACCTACCTCAACACCGCGAGCTTCGGGTTGCCGCCCCGGCCGGCCTGGGACGCACTCCAGGCGGCACTCGACGACTGGCGCACGGGGCGAACGAGCTGGGAGCACTGGGGCAATGCGACCGACGCCGCGCGGGCATCCTTCGCCCGCCTGATCCACGTCGAGGCGTCCACGGTCGCGGTCGGAGCGACCGTCTCCGGCCTCGTCGGGCTCGTTGCCTCCTCGCTCCCCGACGGCGCACGGGTTCTCTCCCCCGAGATCGAGTTCACCTCGACGCTGTTTCCGTTCCTGGTCGAGGCACGCCGCGGGGTCACGGTGCACACGGTGCCGGCCGCCGAGCTGGCCGGGGCGGTCGACGAGACGATCGACCTCGTCGCCTTCAGTGCAGTGCAGATGGCGACCGGCGAGGTCGCCGACCTCACGGCGATCGCGGCCGCCGCGCGGGCGCACGGTGCCCTGACCCTCGTCGACGCGACGCAGGCCTGCGGCTGGCTGCCGCTCGACGGCACCGCGTTCGACATCGTCGTTGCCGCCGGGTACAAGTGGCTCCTCTCGCCGCGTGGTACCGCCTACATGGCGGTCGCGCCGTCGCGCCTCGGAGGCATCGTCCCGACGGCAGCCGGCTGGTACGCCGGCGAGGACGTACACGCGTCCTACTTCGGCCCGCCCCTACGCCTGGCGGCCGACGCGCGCCGGCTCGACACCTCACCCGCCTGGCACAGCTGGGTTGGCGCGGCCCCGGCCCTGGCGCTGATCGAGGACCTCGGCGTGGCGGCGATCCACGAGCACGACCTCCGGCTGGCGAACAGCTTCCGCGCCGGCCTCGGCCTGGAGGAGAGCGACTCCGCGATCGTCTTCGTCGACTCGCCGGGCGCGGAGGGGCGGCTCGAGCGGGCCGGGATCAGGGCGGCGATGCGAAACGGGCGGCTGCGGACGTCCTGGCACGTCTACAACACCGACGAGGATGTCGAGCGGGCGCTGGCGGCCTTGAGGGTCTGTTAGGGCGACCACAACCCGGACGACAGGCTGAAGCCTGTCGCCGGCGGGGGCGACAGGCTTCAGCCTGTCGCCGGGGTAGCTGCCGCAGCGAGCAGCTCGTCCCAGCGGCACAGCTTCACCCGTGGCCGGCCCTGCTCCTCGCCGCGGGCCCGCTCGACGGCATCGATCGCCTGCCAGCCGGCGTGCGTCACGGGCGTCACGCCGCGCTCGGCAAGCAGGCGGGCGACGTCGTCCTCCCCACGCGGCGGGAGCAAGCCTGCCGCTGCATCCTCGAGCAGCAGCTCCACCGTCTCGCTCGCATCCTTCTTGTTCGTGCCGATGACGCCGCTCGGGCCGCGCTTGATCCAGCCCGTGCAGTAGACCCCCGGGATCGGCGCGCCCTGGTCGTCGAGCACGCGGCCAGCGGCGTTCCGGATCGTCGCACTGTCCTCGTCGAACGGAACCCCGGCCATCGGCGTACCGCGGTAGCCGACGCTCCGCAGCACGATCCCGCACGGGATCACCTCCCGCTCGTCGGTCGGCACGGCGCGGATGCGACCGCTCGCGTCCGCGACGAGCTCGTTCCGGACGACCTCGACCGCCTCGACGCGGCCCTGGCCGACGATCGCGACGGGGGAGACGCAGAAGCGAAGGCGCAGCGTCTTCGGCTTGCCGCCGGCAGGGTTTCCTGCCACCACGCGCAGGAGGTCGACGTTCCGGCGCGCGATCGCCGTGTCGTCCTCGAGGGCCGCCTCGCTCGCCGGATCGAGCTCGAGGTCGGCGGGGTCGACGACGAGATCTGCGCCCTCGAGCTCCGTCAGCTCCTGGAGCTCGGGTGGCGTGAACGCCGCCTGGGCCGGCCCGCGGCGCCCGAGCACGAGGATCTCCCTGATCCCCGAGCCGACGATCGCGGCGATCGCCTCGTCGGTCGTGTCGGTGATCGCGAGCTCCTCCGGGGTGAGGGCGAGCATGCGCGCCACGTCGACGGCCACGTTCCCGTTCCCGACGACGACGGCGCGCTCGGAGGAGAGGTCGAACGGGATCCCCTGGAAGTCGGGGTGGCCGTTGTACCAGGCCACGAACGCGGTCGCGGGCCACGACCCGGGCAGATCCTCGCCCGGGATCCCCATCCGGCGATCGGCCTGCGCTCCGAACGCGTAGACGACCGCGTCGTACAGCCCCGCCAGCTCCTCGTGCGAGACGTCGCGCCCCACGTCGACGTTGCCGAAGAAGCGAAAGCCGGGACGCTGCGCGATCTTCTCGAACGCCCGCGAGACGGACTTGATCTTCGGGTGGTCGGGCGCGACGCCGAGGCGAACGAGCCCCCACGGCGTCGGCAGCCGCTCGAAGAGGTCGACCTCGACGGCCGGGTCTGAGCTTGCGAGGAGGGCGCCGGCCCCGTAGAAGCCGGCAGGGCCGGATCCGACGATCGCAACGCGCAGTGGGCCGGTGCTCACGCGGGAGATGCTAGTGAGGCAACCGGCGTGGGCGCCGGGAGAACCGCTGGAGCCGGGACGTCCGGCCGAAGCCCGAGATCACGGAGCACGAAGCTCAGTGCGAGCAGCCGGAGCCGCAGCCGCCGGCCTGGGCGGCGGGGGCATCGTCGCCCTCCGCGCCCTCTTCCACCTGGAAGGAGTGGCCGCAGCCGCACGAGGAGGCGGCGTTCGGGTTGTCGATCTTGAACCCGGACTCCTGGAGCCCCGTGAGGAAGTCGATCGTGGCGCCCTGGAGGTACGGGACGCTGAAGGGGTCGACGACGACGGCGACGCCCTCGAGCGAAAGCGCCAGGTCACCTTCCGCCGGGGCCGTGTCGAACCCGAGGCCGTACTGGAAGCCGGAGCAGCCTCCGCCCTGGATCGCGACGCGCAGAACCATCGTGTCGCCGTCGGGCTCCTCGGCCATCAGCTCGCGGATCTTCGCGGCGGCCGTCGGCGTGATCGAGAGCAGGGTCTCGGTGGGGCGCTCCTGGATCTCCATGCCCCTGATCGTAGCCGAACGGGCCAGCGCACCGGAAGCGCGATGACTCGTCCGGGCCGCCAAAGCCGGTGTGACACGCTTCTCAGGTCACGCGGCGGCGGCGGAACGGACCGTCGACCTTGTAACACCCGTTTCCCGATGGGAAAGCGGATCACACATCATTTCGTGCGGTAGTGGGCAAGGTGCTAGGTTTCGCGAACAGGCTTCCTGCCGGAGAGGAACCCGCATGCTTTCGGACTGGCTTCCGTTTCTGATCTACGCGCTCTTCGCGGCGGCGATTCCCGCCACGATGATCGTCGGCTCGTTCCTGTTCGCGACGCGTCCGACGTCGCGCACGAAGCAGCGCATGATCCCGTTCGAATCCGGTGTCTCCGAGGGTCCGCCGGCACAGGATCGCCGCTTCACGGTCAGCTTCTACCTCACGGCGATGCTCTTCATCCTCTTCGACATCGAGATCGTCTTCCTGTACCCGCTCGCGATCCAGCTCAACGCGCTCGGCTGGTTCGGCCTGATCGAGTTCCTCGCCTTCATCGCGATCCTGTTCGTCGCCTACGTCTACATCTGGCGAAAGGGGGCGCTCGAATGGCACTAGCCCGCAAGCTGCCCCTGATCAGCGACCGGCCGCTCGCAAGGGCCGGGCTCAGCTCCGAGCGGGTGCTCATGCCGAACAAGGGCCCCGGCGTGTTCGAGGAGGAGATCGACGGGATCGAGGACGCCCTCGGGATCACCACGGTCGAGAAGGCGGTCGCCTGGGCACAGTCGAACTCGATGTGGCCCGACACGTTCGGTCTCGCCTGCTGCGCGATCGAGATGATGTCGATCGTCTCCTCGCGCTACGACATCTCCCGCTTCGGGATGGAGCGGTTCAGCTCGTCGCCCCGCCAGGCCGACCTCCTGATCGTGTCGGGCCGCGTGACCCACAAGATGGCCGGCCCGCTGCGGCAGGTCTACGACCAGATGCTCGAGCCGAAGTGGGTCATCGCGATGGGTGCGTGTGCCAGCTCCGGCGGCATGTTCAACAACTACACGGTGCTGCAGGGCGTCGACAAGATCGTCCCCGTCGACGTCCACGTCCCCGGCTGCCCGCCGCGCCCCGAGGCGCTGATGGAGGGCATCGTGCGGCTACACGAGAAGATCAAGGCCGGCATCCCACCCGCCTACCAGATTCGCGGCGTCGCCCAGTGACCGTGACGTACGACAGCGTTCCGGGCCTCGTCGAGAAGGTCGAGGGACACGGCGAGACGACCCTCGTCGTCGATGCGGCCCGCGTCGTCGACGCGGGCCTCCACCTCCGCGACGAGGAGGGCTTCAACTTCCTCTCGGACGTGACGCCGACCGACTACCTCGGCTGGGGCGAGCGCGGAGTGTCGGGCTACATCGGCACCACCGGGGGCCGCGACCTGCACGCCCCCGGCACCCAGGGGCTGCCGCGCATCCCGGATTCGAAGCCGAAGCGGTTCGCCGTCAACTACCACCTCCTGCGACTCTCGGACGATCCTGTCCGGGTGCGCGTGCAGGCGTGGCTCGACGACGGCGAGGAGATCGACAGCGTCGTCCCCGTGTGGCCGACGGCCGACTGGTTCGAGCGTGAGGCCTGGGACATGTTCGGGATCGTCTTTCGCGGCCATCCCAACCTGGTTCGGATCCTGATGGAGGACGACTGGGAGGGCCACCCGCTGCGCAAGGACTACCCGATCGGCGGCGAGCCCGTGCGGTTCTCGGGGGAGGAGTAACGACGTGTCGGTGATCGAGCGCACGACGAGGATCTACGAGGGCTCGCGAATCCCGAGCCCGATTCCGACCGTGCTCCAGGTCGACCCTGACGAGCACGCGCTCGACGACATCCTCACGATCAACTTCGGGCCGAATCATCCGTCCACGCACGGCGTCCTGCGTCTCGTCGTCGACCTCGACGGCGAGCATGTGGCGGGCATCGCGGCCGTGATCGGCTACCTGCACACCGGCTTCGAGAAGACGATGGAGCAGAAGACGTGGTGGAAGTGCATCACGTACCCGGAGCGGATCGACTACGTCTCGTTCCAGGTCAACGAGCTCGCCTTCGTACTCGCGATCGAGAAGCTGCTCGCGATCGAGGTGCCGCAGAAGGCGACGTGGATGCGGATGTGCCTGTCGGAGATGACTCGCATCCACTCCCACCTCGTCTGGCTCGGGACCTCGGCGCTCGAGCTGGGCGCGATCTCGATGTTCTGGTACACGTTCGACGACCGCGACATGACGCTCGATCTCTTCGAGATGGTCTGCGGAACGCGGATGCACACCCGCTACTTCCAGGCGGGCGGCCTAGCCGAGGACATCCCGGAGGGCTTCTACGAGCAGGCACGTGCGTGGTGCAAGAAGATGCCGAAGGCGATCGACGAGTACGAGGCGATCCTCGACCGGAACGCGATCTGGCTCAAGCGCACGAAGGGGATCGGCCTGCTCTCGGCCGACGATGCGATCGCGCTGGGCCAGTCGGGCCCGGTGCTCCGGGCCTCGGGCGTCAACTGGGATCTGCGCAAGAACATGCCGTACCTCGCCTACGACGACGTGCAGTTCGACGTGCCCGTCTACCCCGAGGGCGACGTGTACGCGCGCTACAAGGTGCACATGGACGAGATGCGCGAGTCGGTGCGCATCGTCTCACAGTGCCTCGACCGGCTCGAGGGAATGCGCGGCGAGCCGTGGATCGCCGACGACCGCAAGGTCGTCCTGCCGCCGCGGGAGGAGCTCCACACCTCGATGGAGTCGCTGATCCACCACTTCAAGATCGTCACCGAGGGGTACGTCGTGCCCGAGGGCGAGGTCTACGAGTGCGTCGAGTCGCCACGCGGCGAGTTCGGCGTCTACGTCGTCTCCGACGGCGGCCCGAAGCCCTGGCGCGTCAAGTTCCGCGCCCCGAGCTTCGTGGCGCTGCAGGCGACGGCGACCTGCATGACCGACGCGGCGATCGCCGACATGATCGCGATCGTCGGATCGCTCGACGGCGTTATGGGAGAGGTCGACCGGTGAGCGCGCTCTACGACGAGATCCAGGAGATGCGGGCGCAGTACCCCGAGGACCTCTCGGCCGTGATGCCGGCGCTGCAACTCGCGCAGGAGCGGAACGGCGGCTGGCTGTCGGAGCAGGCGTTCCGCGAGGTTGCAGACGCGCTCGACCTGACGCCCGCCTACTGCCTCTCGATCGCGTCGTTCTACGACATGTTCCGGCTCGAGCCGGTGGGCGAGCACGTGGTCGAGGTGTGCACGAACATCTCCTGCGGGCTGAAGGGCGCCCAGCAGGTGGTCGAGGCGTTCGAGCGCGAGCTCGGCCTGCAGGCGGGCGAGACGACCGGCGAGTTCACGCTGCGGACGGTCGAGTGCCTCGGCGGCTGCGGCTGGGCCACGATCGTCGCGGTCGACAACCGGCACCGGCTGCACGTGCGGGCAGCGGACGTGCCCCGGATCGTTGCCGAGCTCCGTGGAGTCGTGTGGACCGACCCGGAGGTCGAGGCCGATGTCGACGCCTGAGATCGTCTTCGCCGGCACGAACGGCGGCGCTCTGACCGAGATCGCCGACTACGAGGCCGTCGGAGGCTTCGGGGCCCTCGCCAAGGCGCGCTCGCTGACCCCCGACGACGTGATCGCGGAGCTGAACGCCTCCAACCTGCGGGGCCGCGGCGGCGCCTTCTTCCCCACCGGCCGCAAGTGGAGCTTCGTCCCGAAGCCGGACAAGCTCGACAAGCCGCACTACCTCGTGATCAACGCGGACGAGTCCGAGCCGGGGACGTTCAAGGACCGCGAGATCATGCTTCGCGTCCCCTTCCGCTTCCTCGAGGGCGCGCTCATCGCGGCCCACGCGATCGAGTCGAAGCACGTCTTCATCTACATCCGCGGCGAGTACGAGGCCGAGTTCGAGGTACTCGTGGCGGCTCTCGAGCAGATGCGGGCGAAGCGCCTCCTCGAGGACGTCACGATCGTCGTCCACCGCGGCGCCGGCGCCTACATCTGCGGCGAGGAGACCGCGCTGCTCGAGTCGCTCGAGGGCAAGCGCGGCCAGCCACGGACGAAACCGCCCTTTCCCGCGATCGCGGGCCTCTACGCCTCGCCGACCGCGGTCAACAACGTCGAGTCGATCACGTCCGCGACCTCCGTGCTGGAGATCGGCGGGGCCGAGTACGCCAAGCTCGGCGTCGAGAGCTCGACTGGCACCCGCGTCTTCTCGCTCTCCGGCAACGTCGTCAACGGCGGCAACTACGAGCTGCCACACGGCTTCCCGCTGCGCGACCTGATCAACGACCTCGGCGGCGGCATCGCGGACGGCCGCGCCCTCAAGGCCGTGATCCCGGGCGGCTCGTCGACGGTGATCCTGACCGCCGACGAGGCCAACAAGGTGACGCTCGACTTCGACTCGCTCGTCGGTGCCGGCACGGCGATCGGCTCGGCCGCCGTGATCGTGATCGACGACCGCTGCTGCATGGTGCAGCTCGCCGTCCGGGTGTCGCAGTTCTACCAGCACGAGTCGTGCGGCAAGTGCACGCCGTGCCGGGTCGGCACGAAGTGGCTGACCACGATCCTGCAGAAGATCGAGGACGGGCGCGGCACGCAGGCGGACATGGACCTGCTCGTGTCGGTGGCCGAGCGGATCAACGGCAAGTGCCTCTGCCCGCTCGGCGACTCGGACGCGATCGCCGTGATGAGCTACTTCGACAAGTTCCGCGACGAGTTCCAGGCGCACATCGACGAGGGTGGCTGCCCACACCACGGCTCCTCGTCGCTCGACCGGCTGCTCGCCCCGGTGGCGATGCACGTCCACGACCGCGCCCCGGTGCACGCATGAGCGAACTCGTCAAGGTCACGATCGACGACCGCGACGTCGAGGTGCCGAAGGGGACCGGTCTCGTCGAGACCGCCGCTGCGGCCGGGATCGAGATCCCCGTCTTCTGTTACGAGCCCCGGCTCGGTCCGCCCGTCGGCGCCTGCCGGATGTGCCTCGTCGAGGTCGAGGGGCTGCCGAAGCTCCAGGCCGGCTGCTCGCTCACCGCGCAGGACGGGATGGTCGTCAAGACCGCCGCCTCCTCCGAGAAGGCTGCCGAGGGGCAGAACGCGACGCTCGAGTTCATCCTCGTCAATCACCCGCTCGACTGCCCCGTCTGCGACAAGGGCGGCGAGTGCCCGCTGCAGGACCTCACGTTCCGCTACGGGCCCGGCAACACGCGCATGTCGTTCTCGAAGATCACGCTCGAGAAGCCGATCCCCGTCTCGCCCCTGATCGCCCTCGACCGCGAGCGCTGCATCCTCTGCTACCGCTGCACGCGCTTCTCCTCCGACGTCGCCGAGGACAACCAGCTCGTCGCGCGCAACCGCGGCGCCCACACCGAGATCACCACGTTCGAGAGCGACCCCTACCGGGCGCCCTTCTCGGGCAACGTGATCGAGCTCTGCCCCGTCGGCGCACTCACGTCGACGCAGTACCGCTTCGAGGCGCGCCCGTGGGACATCCAGAACGTGCCGACCGTGTGCGGCCTCTGCCCCGTCGGCTGCAACGTCAACGCGACCGTCCGTGAGGGCAAGGTCAAGCGGATCCTCTCTCGCAACCACCCCGAGGTGGACGGCGGCTGGCTCTGCGACAAGGGCCGCTTCACGTTTCCCCACCTGCGCGCGGAGGACCGGATCACCGAGCCGCTCGTCCGCGGACGGCTCGGCCTCGAGGCAGTCGGCTGGGATGTGGCACTCGACCGCGCGGAGGAGCTGCTCCGCGGCGCCGGCACCCGCATCGTCACCGCCCTCTCCGGCTCGGAGACGGTCGAGCAGGCCTACGCGCTCGCCCGCCTGCTGCGCGGCGGCCTCGGGGCACACGCAGCCGTGCTGCCCGAGTCGACCTCCGATGCACTCGACGCCTTCCGCCTCCCGCTCTCGTCGCTCGCCGACGCCGAGGTCGTCGTCGTCGTGGGCGACGACGACGTGGCCGAGCGGGCACCCGTGGTCGATCTCTGGCTCAAGGCCGGCCGCCGGAACGGCGCCGAGATCGTGTACTACGGCCCCACCGGCACCGTCCCGACCGGGCCCGGCGGCGGCGCAGCGGCGCTCCACGCGCTCGTCGAGCCGGACAACGAGCTGGGCGACAGGCTTCGGGCCTCCGAGAAGGCGATCCTCGTCTGGTCGGGCAGCGGCGGGGGCGGGGGCGCGCGCCTGGCCGAGGCCGCACACGCGCTCGGTCTGGAAGGCAAACCCGGCAGCGGCGCCTTCCACCTGCCGGCGACCCCGAACGGCCGTGGCGTCGCTGCGGCCTGGGCCGCAGCGGCCGACGAGGACGACGCGAACCCCGAGCCGATCGGCCTCCTGATCGTCTCCGGCGACGAGGCCGCCGCCGACCCGGCCGTACGCGCGCTTGCCGAGCATGCCGAGACGGTGATCGCGATCACGATGTTCCACGGGCTCGCCGTCGGCTGGGCCGATCTCGTGCTGCCGGCGACGAGCTCGCTCGAGCGCGACGGCACGCTGCTGAACCTCGAGGGCCGCCTGCAGCGGCTGCGCCGCGCCGTGATCGCACCCGTGCCCGACGAGCTCGCCTGGATCGCGAAGCTCGCAGAGCGGTTCGATGTCGAGCTCTCACCGCACGCCGTCGTCGTGTTCGACGAGCTGTCCGCCCGTGTCTTCGGCGGCGTCGACGGCTCCGAGCTCAACGGCACCGCAGGCCTCCCCACGCGGACCCCGTATGCCGCACCGGATCCCGCCCCGGAGGCG
Organism: uncultured Thermoleophilia bacterium; assembly: GCA_963823355.1. Lineage (GTDB taxonomy): Bacteria > Actinomycetota > Thermoleophilia > Gaiellales > Gaiellaceae > Gaiella. The sequence continues at coordinate 1,264,452 of CAWGLG010000007.1, read as the reverse complement.
AAGCCGCTCGTGCAGCCGAAGCCGGCCGGGGAGCACTTCCTCGGCGAGCTCCGGCTCGTCCGCTATCGCCCGCTGTTCTCCGGGCCCTTCGTCGAGCGGGTGGGCGAGCTCGCGTTCCAGCGACCGGCGGCGGAGCTGGAGCTGTCCTCAGCCGACGCGGCCCGGCGGACGATCGTCACCGGCGACACGGTCGTCGTCCGGTCGAACGGCACCTCGGTCGAGCTGCGTGCACGCGTCAACCGCAGGCTCGTGGAAGGGGTTGCGCGGGTGCCCGACGAGCACGCCGCGGATCTGCACCTGCTCGTGGAGGTCGTGAAGCCGTGAGCGGGCGGTTGCTGAACCCGGACGACAGGCTGAAGCCTGTCGCCGCCGAGCGGTTGCGGAACCCGGACGACAGGCTGAAGCCTGTCGCCGCCGAGCGGTTGCGGAACCCGGACGACAGGCTGAAGCCCGTCGCCGCCGGCGGCGGTGAGCTCGCGTGAGCTTCCCGCATCTCCTGCTCTCGTCCGGCTCGAACGGCGAGCCCTGGTGGATCGCGGCCGTCAAGGCGTTCATCGTGATCAACCTCGTGCTCGTCACCTTCGCGTACCTGACGCTCGCGGAGCGAAAGATCATGGGGCGGATGCAGCTGCGCTACGGCCCCAACCGGGCCGGCCCCTTCGGCCTCCTGCAGCCGATCGCCGACCTCATGAAGCTGATCCGCAAGGAGAGCTTCTTCCCGGCCGCGGCGATCGACGTGCTCTACATCTTCGCGCCGTTCCTCGCCGCCTTCACCGCACTCTGCACCTTCTCGGTGATCCCGTACGGGCCGGGGTGGACGGTCGGGGGCTATCAGATCAACGGCTACGTCGCCGACCTCCCGATCGCGCTCCTGCTGATCTTCGCGATCGGCTCTCTCGGCATCTACGGGTTCATCCTCGGCGGCTGGGCCTCCGACTCGAAGTTCGCGCTCCTCGGCTCGATGCGCACCTGCGCTCAGCTCGTCTCGTACGAGGTCTCGCTCGCGCTCAGCGTGCTCGGCGTGATCCTGATGGCGCGCTCGCTCTCGCTCGTCGACATCGTCGAGGCGCAGACGGGCGGCGCCTGGTACAGCACGTGGTACGTGCTGCCGCAGTTCGTCGGCTTCGTCGTCTTCCTGGTGGCCGGCACCGCCGAGACGGCGCGAGCACCCTTCGACCTTCCCGAGGCCGAGCAGGAGCTCGTCGCCGGCTACCACACCGAGTACGGCGGCATGCGGTTCGGCCTCTTCTCGATGTCGGAGTACATCAACCTGATCACTCTCTCCGCCCTCTGCGTGACGCTCTTCCTCGGCGGCTGGCACGGCCCCTGGGTTGCCGGCCCCATCTGGTTCCTGATCAAGCTCTTCCTGCTGCTCTTCGTGTTCATCTGGGTGCGGACGACCGTTCCTCGGCTGCGCTACGACCAGCTGATGCGCTTCGGCTGGAAGGTGCTGCTGCCGGTCGCAACCCTGAACGCCGTGATCACGGCGATCCTCGTGGTGGCGATCTAGTGCGGCGCCCCGGGACGCACGAAGCGGCGTCGTCGAGAGACGCCGAGCTCCGTGCTTGGTGCACGGCGCCGCCTGCGCGCGTGCTCCAGGGCGAGCGTTCCGAGGAGGGCGCGTGAGCCCACAGCCGTTCAGCACCCTGAAGGGGTTCGGCGTCACCTTCCGGCAGATCTTCCGGAAGCCGATCACCCAGCAGTACCCGGAGTTCAAGCGGGCCGTCTACCCGCGCTTCCGCGGCCGCCACATGCTGCACCGGCACGAGAACGGCCTCGAGAAGTGCGTCGGCTGCTCGCTTTGCGCCGCTGCGTGCCCGTCCGACTGCATCCGCGTCGTCGCCGCCGAGAACACCGCCGACCACCGCGTCTCTGCAGGCGAGCGCTACGCGCGCATCTACGAGATCAACATGAGCCGCTGCATCTTCTGCGGCTACTGCGAGCTCGCGTGCCCGTTCGACGCAATCACGCTCGGCAACCAGTTCGAGATCTCCGAGTACTCCCGCGACGACCTGATCTACACGAAGGACATGCTCCTCACCGAGCCGATCAAGCGCGTGCCCGTGCAGGATCCCGGCCTCTTCGACACACCGATCCCCGCCTACAAGACCTCGTCCTGATGAGCAACTTCCTCGTCTGGGTGATCTGGCTGGTGGCCGCGCTCGCGTGCATCTCCACCGGCGTCGCCGTGATCAGCTTCACGAACCCGTTCTACTCGGCGTTGAGCCTGATCGGTAACCTCGCCTCGCTGGCGGCGCTGTTCCTGCTCGCGTCCGCCGAGTTCGTCGCCGCGGCGCAGATCCTCGTCTACGCCGGCGCCGTGATGGTGATGTTCCTCTTCGTGATCGCCTACCTCGGTGGACGCGCGGACGCACCCTGGGCAGGCGGCCCGCGCTGGCTCCAGCTCGGCGCGTTCATCGTCGGTGCGGCGATCCTGACCGAGGTGATCGTCGCCCTCGCGACCAAGACGAACGGCGGCCTCTCCGACGGCGAGGAGCTCGCCCGCTCCTTCGGGAGCCCGGCCGAGATCGGCCGGCTGTTCCTCACCGATCACCTGCTCGCCTTCGAGATCACCTCGATCGTCCTGCTCGTCGCCGCTGTCGGCGGCGTCGTGCTCGGGATGAAGTCCTCGGCGGAGGACGACGCGTAGTGCTCGGGCCCGGGACGACCTGGTACGTCGCCGTCGCAGCCGTCCTCTTCGGGATCGGCACGACGGGCGTGATCCTGCGGCGGAGCCCGCTGATCGTGTTGCTCTCGCTCGAGATCATGCTCAACGCGTCGAACCTGGCCCTCGTCGGCTTCTCGCGCCACTTCGCCTCGGTCGACGGTCAGATTTTCGCGCTCTCGGTGATGGCGGTCGCCGCCGCCGAGGTAGTCGTCGGCCTCGGCCTGATCGTCGCCTTCACCCGGCGCAAGATGCCCCTCGACGTCGACACGCTGACGGAGTTGCGCGGATGATCGCCGGCGCCTGGCTCTGCCTCCTCGCACCCCTCGCGGGAGCGCTGCTGATCACGCTCGCGGGCACCCACATCTCGCGGTCGGCGGCGGCCTGGATCTCGACGGGCTCTGTGTTCGTCGGCTTCGCCGGAGCGGTCGTCGCATTCCTCCAGGTGGCCGGGGAGAGCGCGGACGACCGCGAGCATCTCTCGACCGCCTACACGTGGTTCGGGGCCGGCGGGTTCAAGGTCGCGATGCAGATCCTCGTCGACCCCGTCTCGCTGACGATGATGCTGATCATCACCGGCGTCGGCGGTCTGATCGTCTGGTACTCGATGGGCTACATGAAGGGCGAGGACGAGGAGCGCCGCTACTTCGCGTACATGGCGTTCTTCGTCTTCGCGATGCTGATGCTCGTGATGGGCGGCAACCTGCTGCTGCTGCTCGTCGGCTGGGGCCTCGTCGGCCTCGCCTCCTACCTCCTGATCGGCTTCTACCACGATCGCCCCGAGGCGGTCGCCGCCGCCAAGAAGGCGTTCATCATGAACGCGATCGGCGACGCCGCGATGGCGCTCGGCTTCTTCCTGCTGATCGCCAAGATCGGCTCGCTCGACTTCTCGACGGCCTTCGGCGCGGCTGAGAACGGGGAGCTCTCATCGAGCACCGCCAACCTCGTCGCCCTCGGGCTGCTCGTCGGTGCGATCGCCAAGTCGGCCCAGTTGCCGCTGCATACCTGGCTCCCGGACGCGATGGAAGGCCCGACGCCGGTCTCCGCCCTCATCCATGCCGCGACGATGGTGACCGCGGGCGTCTACCTGATCGTTCGCACCCACACCATCTTCGAGGCGGCCCCGAACGTGCAGCACCTCTCCGCGCTCATCGGTGGGGTCACGATCATCGTCGCCGGGGTGATCGCGCTCGTGCAGTGGGACATCAAGCGCGTGATCGCCTACTCGACGATGTCGCAGATCGGCTACATGTTCCTCGCGGCGGGCATCGGCGCGTACGGCTACGCGATGTTCCACCTGATGACGCATGCCTTCTTCAAGGCGCTCCTGTTTCTCTCGGCCGGCGTGATCATCCACCACCTCGCGGGCGAGCAGGACATCCGCCGGATGGGAGGGCTGCGAAAGGCGATGCCGTTCACCCACGCCGCCTTCCTCGTCGGCGCGCTGGCGCTCGTCGGGATCCCGCCGCTCTCCGGGTTCTGGTCGAAGGACGGGATCATCTCCTCGGCGCTCGCCGACGGTGGCGCTCTCGGATACACGCTGTTCGTGCTCGGGTTGCTCGGGGCGCTCCTCACCGGCGCCTACACGTTCAGGCTCTACTACCTCGTCTTCCACGGGCCTCCGTCCGACCTCGTCCTCGAGCACTCCGGTGGCCACGGCTCCGGCCACTCGCACGGGGCAGAGGACGCGCACGGCCATGACGAGCACGGTCACGCCGAGGGGCCGTACTCGATGCTGATCCCCGTCGGCGTGCTCACCGTCCTCGCGGCGATCGGCGGCCTCGTCGTGATCCCGGGTGTCTGGGAGCCGTTCCTGCACTGGATCGACGCGGTCGCCGAGCCGCTCGTGATGCCGTCCGTCACCCAGGACTACGCCACGAGCGCCATCGCGGTCTCGCTCGCCGCCATCGGCATCTGGCTGGCACGGCGCGCCTTCGCCGCCGGACGCGAGCTCGTCGCCGCGGGAGCCCTCCGCACCGCCCTCGAGCACAAGCTCTACTTCGACGAGCTCTACGACAGGCTCTTCTCCCTCCCAGCCCAGGTGATCGCGAACCGGCTCCGCGACGACGTCGAGGTGCCGGTCGTGCAGCGGTCGCTCGTCGAGATCGGCGACGGCGTCCGCACCGCCGGCGGCGAAACGGCGCGGTTGCAGAGCGGCCTCCTGCGCTCGTATGCGCTCGTGATCGCGGGATCGGTCGCCATCCTGGTCGTCGTCTTCCTGGCGGTCCGCTGATGCTGACGACCCTGCTCATCGTGCTGCCGATCATCGGTGCCCTCGTCGTCTGGACCGCTCCCCTGCCGCGAGAGGCAACGGCCGCGCTCGCCGTGCTCGTCGCGCTCGCCGAGGTGGTGCTGTGGATCATCGTCCTCGCCGGCTTCGACTTCTCCTCGCCGGTGCTGCAGGACTCCGCCCAGCGCGAGTGGTTCGGCGACCTCGGCGTCAGCTACCAGGTCGGCTTCTACGGCTTCTCGCTCTGGCTCGCCGGGCTCACCATCGTCGTCGGAGCCGCTGCGATCGGATTCGGCGCCTGGGTCGGCCGGGATCGCGCCCGGGCCTACTTCGGGCTGATGCTCTTCCTGATCGGGGCCGTCGTCGGCGTCTTCGCCTCCCAGGACCTCCTCCTCTTCTACGTCTTCTTCGAGGCGATGCTGATCCCGATCTACGTGCTCGTCGGCGTCTGGGGCGGCCCGAACCGGGTCTCGGCGACCGTCACGTTCGTGATCTACACGATGGCCGGATCGCTGCTGATGCTCGCCTCGATCGTCGCCTTCGGGCTCTCGCAGGGCACGTTCAGCCTGATCGACGCGGGCACGAGCGGCAACGACTGGGTCTTCCTCGGCTTCCTCGTCGCCTTCGCCGTGAAGGCGCCGCTGCTGCCGTTCCACGGCTGGCTGCGCGCGGCCTACACCGAGGCGCCGCCCGAAGTCGCAGCGCTGCTCTCCGGTGTCGTCTCCAAGGCCGCGGTCTACGGGCTGATCTGGATCGTGCTCCGGCACTTCGGCCAGCCTGACGGGCCGGTGGACGACTGGCGCACCCTCGTCCTCGTGCTCGCCGCCGCCGGGCTCGTCTACGCCTCGCTGCTGGCGTTCCGGCAGCCCGACATCCGCGGGGTGATCGCGTACTCCTCGATGGGCCAGATGAGCCTGATCGTGCTCGGCATCTTCGCGGCCGACGACCTCGGCCTCACAGGGGCGGTCCTGCACTCGGTCAGTCACGGCCTCGTCTCGGCAGCGATGTTCCTGCTGGCCGGGATGCTGATCCAGAGGACCGGCACCGACCGCTTCTCCGAGCTCGGCGGGCTCGCGAAGGGCCGCCCGGCGCTCGCCACGATCGTGATGGTCGTGGGGATGCTGACCCTCGCCGTGCCGGGCTCGGCCAACTTCGTGGGCGAGTTCTCGATCCTCGCCGGCGTCTTCACGCAGGGCTGGGGGTACGCCGCCATCGGTGCGGCCGCAATCGTGCTCGCGGCGATGTACACGCTGCGGCTGATCTCGGCGATCCTGCACCGTGACCAGGGCGCCGCCGTCCGCGAGGAGTCGCTCGACCTGCGCCTCGGCGAGCTCGTCCTCGTCGTCCCGCTCGTCGTCATCCTGCTCGTCCTCTCGGTCTGGCCGGCGTCGATCAGCGAGCGCTCGTTCCCCAGCGGCCCGCCCGTGTCCTCCGCCTCGTCCGAGGCAGCGCCGTGATCGTCGCCGCCTCGATCGCCACGCCGAAGGTCGACTGGCTCGCGCTCTCGCCTGCCCTGGCTCTGCTCGCCGCTGCCGCGATCTGCCTCCTCGGCGCGGTCCTCGTCCCCTCGGGGTCGCGACGTGTCTTCTCCGCCACGGTTGCGGGCGCCGGCTTCGTCGCCGCGGGAGTGCTTGCCGTCTTCGTCTTCGACCGCACGCCGGAGCAGCAGCTGCTGATCGCCGAGTCGATGACGCGCGACCGCCTCGCCGCCCTGACCCAGATCCTCGTCGCCGGTTTCGGCCTCGCCGCCGTGCTCGTCGCCTGGGGCGACCGTCGCCGCGACCACGTCGGGGAGTATTACGCGCTCCTCGCGGCCGCCGGCGGCGGCATGGCCTTCTTCGTCTCGGCCGGAAACCTGATGACGCTGTTCCTCGGGCTCGAGTGGTTCTCGATCGCGCTCTACATCCTCGTCGCGCTCGACACACACCGGAAGGAGTCGCTCGAGGCGGGCCTGAAGTACCTGATCGTCGGGAGCTTCGGCTCGGCCGTCCTGCTCTTCGGCTCGGCCTTGACCTACGGCGCCACGGGCGCGCTCGGGTTCAATGCGATCCGCGACGCCACCGGTGCGGACGATCCGTTGTTCGTGGCCGGGATGGCGATGATCATCGCCGGGCTCGCCTTCAAGGCCTCGGCCGCGCCCTTCCACATGTGGACCCCCGACGTCTACGAGGGTGCTCCGACCGCGGTCACCGCGTTCATGTCGGCTGCGACCAAGGCGGTCGCGCTCGTCGTCATGCTGCGCGTGCTCGTGACCGCGTTTCCCGAGCAGGCCGAGATCTGGTCGGTCGCGATCGCCGTCCTGGCCGTCGTCTCGCTCGTGGTCGGCAACCTCGCGGCGCTCGCCCAGAAGAGCGTCAAGCGCATGCTCGCCTACTCGTCGGTGTCGCAGGCCGGCTTCATGCTGATCGCGATCGCCGCCGACAACGAGCTCGGCGGCAAGGCGTTGCTCTTCTACCTGATCCCGTACGGCGCGGCCTCGATCGGCGCGTTCGCGGTCGTCGCCGCCCGCGAGCGCGAGCTCGGCCGGGAGGTGACGCTCGCGACGATGGCAGGTTGGGGGTGGGAGCGCCCCTTCTACGGCGCCGCGATGTGGGTGTTCATGCTCGGCTTCGCCGGCTTCCCGTTCACGGGCGGCATGATCGGCAAGTTCTACGTCTTCAGCGCCGCCTACGAGGCGGGCTGGTGGTGGCTGATCGTGATCGGCGTCATCGCGACGGCCGTCAGCGTCTACTACTACCTCGCCGTCGTGCGGTCGATGTACATGCGGCCCGCGTCGGCCAGGGCCGACCTCGTCGTCGCCGGGGGTTCGCCCCCGCCCGACCCTGCGCTCGAGCTCGCCATCGGCGCCGCCGTGGCCGTCACCGTCGGCACGTTCTTCTTCGTGCAGCCCCTGATCGACATGGCGACCAGAGCCGTGGCGTCGCTTCCCTTCTGACCGCCCCATTCCTGAAGTAACCTGGGCGTCGTGGCTGGCTCGATCACCTGGCTCGGACATGCGGCATTTCGCCTCGACACGCCTTCCGGGGCTCGGCTCTACATCGATCCGTTTCTCACAGGCAACCCCAGCTGCCCCGCCTCGGAGCTCGAGCCCGAGCGCGTCGATGCAATCCTCCTCACACACGGCCACTTCGACCACGTCGGAGACACCGTGCGCCTCGCGAGGGCCTTTGCCTGCCCGGTGATCGCCCAGGTCGAGCTCCGCGGGCTGATCGGCGAGGAGATCGGTCAGGAGATGGCAACCTCGCTCAACAAGGGCGGCGGGCTCGACCTGCTCGGCTCACGCGTCACGCTCACGCACGCGAATCATTCCTCGTCCTACGAGGGCACCTACACGGGTGAGGGATGCGGCCTCGTGATCGAGGCCCCCGGTGCTCCGACAGTGTATTTCGCGGGCGACACGAACGTGTTCGGCGACATGGCACTGATCGGACGGATCTACGCGCCCGAGGTCGCTGTCCTGCCGATCGGCGACCACTTCACGATGGGGCCCCGGGAGGCCGCGGTCGCGGCCGAGCTCGTCGGCGCCCGCCACGTCGTCCCGAGCCACTACGGGACGTTCCCGCTGTTGACCGGAACGCCGGAGATGCTGCGCACCCTGATGCCCTCCGAGATCGAGCTCGTTGCTCCCGCTCCGGGCGAGTCGGTGCCGCTGTGAAAGTGCAGGAGCGCTGGTTCGGGGCGACAGGCCGGAAGATCCCGGCGCTTGCGCTCACGGGCACGGTCGACGTCACCGGAGCACTCGAGCTCGACGGCGTCGACGACGTTGCCGCGCTGCACGCGGCCCACGCGGGCGGCGTCCCGATCGTCGTCCACGCCGGCTCCGTCGCGGAGATCACGGCAGCGCTCGCACGACCGGAAGTCTCGTGCGTGCTCGTCACCGACCCGGGTCTCCTGACCGTCGACCTGGCCGATCTCACCTATGGATAGGCGCCCCGTCGTCGCGACCTACTCGATCTGCGCCTGCGATCTCGACGCCGGCCAGTGGGGCGTTGCCACCCAGTCGAAGTTCCTCGCCGTCGGCTCGGTCGTCCCCTGGGCCGCCCCGCAGGTGGGCGCGATCGCGACCCAGGCCTACGCCAACCCGCGCTACGGCCCCGACGGGCTCGCGTTGCTGCGGAGCGGCCGTTCCGCCGAGGAGGTCGTGGGGCGCCTGACCGCCGACGACGACGATCGCGAGCAGCGCCAGCTCGGCGTCGTCGACGCCGCCGGGCGCGGCGCGACGTACACCGGCTCGGAGTGCCACGGGTGGGCCGGGGGACGGGCGGGTGACCGGTACGCAGCCCAGGGGAACATCCTCGTCTCGGCGACCACGGTCGACGCCCTGGTGGACACGTTCCTTGCGTCGGCCGGCCGGCCGCTCGCCCAACGGCTCCTCGACTGTCTTGCCGCCGCGCAGGCGGCAGGAGGCGACCGTCGCGGCCAGCAGTCGGCGGCCCTGCTCGTCGTGGAGCGGGACGGAGGCTACGGCGGGCTCTCGGACACGCTCGTCGACCTCCGCACCGACGACCACGAGCGGCCGGTCGAGGAGCTGCAGCGCCTCTACCGCCTTCATCACGCGCTGTTCGGCAAGACGCCCTCCGCGGACTGGCTTCCCGTCGACGATGCGCTCCGTGCCGAGATCGACGAGCGCCTGGCAGCCCTCGGCCACGCGACGCTCGCCGACTGGGCAGGGGTCGAGAACCTCGAGGAGCGGGTCGACGGCAGCGACCGGATCGATCCGGTCGTGCTGGCAGCATTGCGGGACGCCACATGACGGAGCGCTACCGGGTGATGCGGCTCGACGAGGTCGACGGCTACGCCGACGAGGGACGCCCACGCTGGCACATGATCCGGGCAATGCTCGGAATCGAGTCGTTCGGGGTCAATGCCTGGCGGGCGACGGAGGCCGGACAGGTGATCATCGGTGAGCACGACGAGCTCGGTCCCGGCGCGGGCGGTCACGAGGAGTTGTACTTCGTCGTCTCGGGGCGGGCGACGTTCACGGTGGACGGGGAGCCGGTAGCGGCGCCCGAGGGCTCGCTGGTCTACGTGAAGGACCCCCGGACACGGCGCGGCGCCGTTGCCGACGAGGCCGCCACGACGATCCTCGTGATCGGCGGGCGGCCGGGGGTTCCGTTCTCGGTCTCTCCGTGGGAGCGTTCGGCCGAGGCGCTCCGGTTCTGGACGACCGGCGAGTGGGATCGGGCGATCGAGGTCCTCGAGGCACAACGCGCCGCGGATCCCGACAATGCGAACGTGCTCTACAACCTCGCCTGCGCCGAGAGCCGTGGCGGCTACCACGATGCGGCGCTCGCCCATCTTGCCCTCGCGATCGAGCAGGAGCCGAGCTTTGCCGCGCTCGCGCGGGACGACGGCGACCTCGACGCGATCCGCGGAGACGACCGCTTCCCGCGACCTCCCGCCTGAGGCGCTACGCGTCGCCGGGCAGGCGAACGCCCGCAGCGAGGTCACGGAACGCCGGCACGGGGTCGTGCTCGGGCCGTGCGACGAGCAGGACCGCCGAATGCTCGGGGCCGGCGAGTGCCGTGACGAACAGCTCGAGCCCGACCGCGAGCGCGAACGCCTTGTGCGCGAGGGGGCCGCCGAAGGGCACGAGCTCCTCGGGCTGTGCCCGACCGGCCAGGATGTCACCGTGGGTGACGGCTCCCATCGACACGTCCGTGACGAGTGGCCGGCCCCGACCGGACGGGATCGCGATCGCAAGCGGGTTCGTCCCGGTCAGCGGCTCGCCACCGTCAGGGGGAGGCAACCGCCGTGGCGAGGTCGCCGTCAGCAGCGCCAGGTAGCCGGCTTCGGCGAGGCGCCGCACCCAGTAGCCGAGCGAGCCCGTCGGGAAGCACCGCGAGGCCACGACCAGGCGGGCCCCGACGACTCCTTCTGCGACGACGTCAGCGCAGATCGCGGCAAGGGTGAGATAGCCGAGAGCTCCGTTCCCGTCCCACCGGTCTATACCATTTTCCCGGGACCGCCTGGCCGGCCTGGCGCCGCGGTCGAACTGCTGCTCTGCAAGCCAGGGGATGCGCGAGAAGCCGTGGCCTGGCTTGCCGCGCCGCTCGGCATCCGCGAAGTGGTCGAGCAGGACCTCCGCGTCCGCCGGGCCGAAACCGAGCGCCTGGAGCTGCTCGAATGCCTCCTTCGGGGTCATCACGTCACCCTTCTCGTGGCGCGCTTTACGCAGCGTTTACGTTCCACGCGCGACTTCCACACAGGTCGGGCCGACGCTTCCACTGTATGCAACTCTGAGACGGAGGATTCCACATGCGCAAGACTCTCATCATCGCCATCGGCGCAGCTTTCGCACTCGTCATGGCGGCTGTAGCTGTCGCTGTCGTCCCGACGGCCGTCGGCGTCGGCGAAGCAACAGCCACGTTCTCCACCACCACGGTGGAGAGGCTGAAAGCACGTGACTGCACCGGAGCGGACGGCAAGGCCTTCAGGATCACGGAGGCCCGCTACACGGGCACCATGGTCTCGGCAAACGCAGTTCTCGCTGGACCGCTCACGATCCAGGCGCGGACGACCTTCAGCGCGAGCGACTCCCTCGGCTACGTAGAGGGCTGGTTCCGGGTCAAGGACGACGACAGCCGCGTTTCCGGCAGGTTCTCGGGCACGCTCAAGGCAGGCAAGCTCGTCGGCTTCCTGACCGGTACGTCGAGGGGCCATCACACCAGGGTGCTCGGCAACCTGAGCGCCACGTTTGACCCGGCCGCAACCACCGCCTTCACCGGCGGCGCACTCGGCTCGGGCAGCTCCGGCGCGCTCGCCGTCATCGCCGGACCGGTCTGCAAAGGCCACAAGAAGTCGCCCAAGCCGGAGAAGCCGAAGCGCCTCGCGATCCACGGCACCCTGTCGCTCGGCACGGGCACCGTCTCGGTTACCCGAGGCGCCCTCACCGCGACCTGCACGGTCGACAAGGACTCGCCCTCGCTCAGCGGCTTCGCGAAGGACGACAAGGTCGAGATGAAATGCGAGAACCCCGGCAGCGGCTGGCTGCTGCGGGGACTGAAGAAGGACGGGCCGCCTGCCGCTCCGAGGCCCAAGCGCCTCGAGATCCACGGCACCCTGTCGCTCGGCACGGGCACCGTCTCGGTTACCCGAGGCGCCCTCACCGCGACCTGCACGGTCGACAAGGACTCGCCCTCGCTCAGCGGCTTCGCGAAGGACGACAAGGTCGAGATGAAATGCGAGAACCCCGGCAGCGACTGGCTGCTGCGGGGACTGAAGAAGGACAGCTAGACGGCGGCAAGAGCTCGACGCATCGAACCAGCGGAGGGCGCCCATCGGGCGCCCTCCGTCGTTCGAGGGTCGCCTACGAAAGAACGTTGAGCGCCTTGCGGATCGACCCCCGGCGGGTCTTCTGGATCCGCTCGGCCAGCGCGAAGATCGCAGCCGTCGACTCCGCGTCGGGCGCGGCCTCGAGGATCGGCGTGCCCGCGTCTGCCGCCTCGCGCAGCGCCGGATCGAGGGGAACGCATCCGAGCAGCGGCACCCCGATCTCGTCGGCGAGGCGCTGGCCGCCGCCCGAGCCGAAGATCTCCTGCCCGGTGCCGACGAGGTACGACATGTTCTCGACGACCCCGATGATCCGCATGCCCACCTTCTCCGCCATCCCGGCCGCGCGAACGGCGACCTGCTGGGCGGCAGGCTGCGGTGTCGTCACGATCACGACCTCGGCCCGCGGCAGCAGCTGGCCGAGCGAGATCGCGACGTCGCCCGTCCCGGGTGGCATGTCGACCACGAGCGTGTCGAGATCGCCCCAGTAGACGTCGGAGAGGAACTGCTCGAGCGCCCGGTGCAGCATCGGGCCGCGCCACATGACGGGTGCGTTGTCGTCGAGGAAGAACCCGATCGACATCAGCTTCAGGTCGCCGCGCACGGGCGGCACGATCATCGTGTCGACCACGACCGGCCGCTGCTGGACACCCAGCATGTGTGGGATCGAGTGGCCGTAGACGTCGGCGTCGAGCACCCCCACCTTCTCCCCGGCCACGGAGAGCGCAGCAGCGAGGTTTGCGGTCAGGGTGGACTTGCCGACCCCGCCCTTGCCCGACGCGATCGCTACCACCCGGGTGGTGGGAGAAAGCGAGATCGTCTTCTCGGGGCGCCCGCCGCGCAGGCGCGTCGAGAGCGCCGCCTTCTCGTCCGGGCTCATGACGTCGAAGTGGAGCTCTACGGCGGTGACGCCCTCGACGCCGCCGACGAACCGGTGCACCTGGTCTTCGAACGACGCGCGCATGGGGCAGCCGGCGACGGTCAGCGCCACGGTGACCTCGACGCGGCCGTCGTCGTGGATCACGACGTCGCGCACCATCTCGAGCTCGGTCACGGGCTTGTGGAGCTCGGGGTCGATCACCGACTCGAGCGCCGTCAGAATCGCATCTCGCTCGGGCAGCATCGTGATCCGAGCCTACCAGCGCCCTACGTAGTTCCCCGCGGAAAGCGGCGGGTCTTACCGCGGGGGTGAGGGGGCAGACACCCGATGCAGCGAACTGGCAGGGAGACGAGGGTTAGGCATCAGCTGTGTGTCGAGGCTCCCGCGCGGAGGCCGGCAGTGCGACGCAGCCCACAAGTGATCAGGAGGTAGAGCGCAGTGGACAAGCGAAGGTGGCTCGAGTATGGCGGCATCGCCTCGGGGGTGATCCTGATCGCGTTCGGCATCGGTGCGATCGGGCTGAGCTTCAACGGCTACAGCACCGTGAACGACAGCCTGAAGGCGGAGAAGATCGGCGAGAGTGCAACGTCGGGGATGAACCCGACGCAGATCGCCCAGGATGCGAAGGCCGCCGGGCTCCCCGACACGATCGATCTGCCGACGTGCGACGTCGACGGCGAGCAGATCGACACGGCTCCCGAGGCGCGCTGCTTCGCCGAGTACATGCGGATCCACGCCCTCGAGTCGACGGGCGGGCTGACCTACTCCGAGCTCGGACGCTACGCAGCAGAGGACGGCAGCCCGAAGGGAACGGATGACTTCACCGCAGCCGCGAAGGACGACTCGGGCAAGCCCATCGCGAACAGCGCCCGCAACACCTGGGTCACGGCGACCGCACTGTCGACCGCGCTGAACGTCTCGTTCATGGCCTACAACCTCGCGCTCTTCGGCGTCGTCGTCGGCATCGCGCTGCTGCTCAGCGGGATCGGGTTCATCATCCTCGCGATCCTCGCGATCGGCGGTGGGACGCTGCGCGCCAGGAACCCTGAGGTGGAGGAGCCGGCGGCCCCGGCCGCGAGCTGAGCCGACAACGGCTCTGCTCCCACCTCTGACCTGGACACTCTGCAGGGGCGGCGGACTGCCGCCCCTGCACCATCGAGGGCTCGGCGGTGCGGCTCAGCGCCGTACGCCGCGCGAGGCCCGCAGGAACTCGGCGACCAGGCGCAGGTTCCGGTTGCCGAGAGCCGAGTAGGACGGCATTGCAGAGCCTGCCCGAACGCAGTCGGGACACCTGAGCCGCCTGACGTACGCAGCGATCGTCGTCTTGCCGCGACCGATCCGGGTCAGCTCCGGCGCCGACCCGCTCTTCACCCCGTTGCCGGCGTACCGGTGGCAGGAGAGGCAGCCGGCGATCGCGACGATCTTCGCACCGGGGAGCGCGGAACCCGGAAGCCGCTCCAGCTTCGCCCAGCGCGCAACGGTCTTCCGGCACGCGGCCTTGGCCTTGCACGCCGCGACGGGCTTGGCGGGCAGCTTCAACGGTCCCGTCGCCGGGCTCGTCCACGGCTTCCCGATCAGGTACGAGACGATGTCCTCGATCTGGAGCTTGCTCAGCCCCCGGGGCGGCTGCATCATCCCGCTGACGTAGCCGGGAACCACGTAGGCGCCGGGCACGAGGATGGACTCTGCGACATAGTCCGCGAGGGGCTTGCCGGCGTCTGCCGCGTGGGCCCGAAGCGCCTCGGGCGTCAACTGGGGGCCCGTGGAGGGCTGGGACGGGTCGGTACTCGCAGCGTGGCAGTTCGAGCAGCCGCCGGGCCCGAAATAGACGGCCCGGCCACGCTCGGGACTGCCCGTGGCAGCCGCGCGGACGGTGCCCCCGCCGGCAGCGACGATCGTCGCTGCAAGCAGCGCTGCCGACACAAGGGCGACTATGCCTCTGGCGATCATCGTTGACGGATCGTAGCTTCGCACCCGCCCGGGATCGATCGGTTTACCCGCAAACGTCGTGCGGGCAGGTCGCATAGGCTTGGTGCGCGATGCACGAGCGCTGGACCCGAGCCGTCCTCCGCCACCAGACACTCGTGGTCGCCGCGTGGCTCGTCGTGCTCGTCGTGGGCATCGTCGCCTCGACCCGTCTGCCCGAGCTCTCCTCGAACACGTTCAGCGTGCCCGGCACCGATTCGGAGCGGGCACGGATCATGCTCGAGCAATCCTTCGACGAGCGGCCCGACGGCACGTTCACGGTCGTCTTCGAAGTTGCACGCTCCTCCGACAAGGCAACGCAACGGGCGATCGAGAAGCGGCTCGAGCGAGCTGCCAGGGCGATCCCCGGCGGCCAGGCCCGCCCTATCCGAACCGCCCGGGGTCTCGTCTACGGCGAGATCGCGACGGCGCTCGAGCTCCAGGAGGCGAAGCACTACACGGACGACGTCCGCCGGGCGCTCCGCAGCCCCGGAGAGCCGTCGGCCGTCGTGACCGGCGCACCCGCTCTGCAGCACGACCTCGACCCGATCGTCTCCGCCGACCTACGCCGGGCCGAGCTGATCGCCCTGCCGATCGCGCTTGCGGTGCTCGTCGTCTTGCTCGGGTTCTCGGCGGCAGTCCTGATCCCGTTCCTGTTCGCAGCCGGCACGATCGCGGGCTCGCTGACGATTGTCTACGCGCTCGCGCACGTAACCTCGATGTCGACCTACGTTGCGAACCTCGTTGTCCTCATCGGGCTCGCGCTCGCGATCGACTACTCGCTGCTCGTCGTACACCGGTACCGCTCGGAGCTCGGCCTCGAGGGCTCGCGCGAGGACGCGGTCGTCCGCACGATGGAGACGGCGGGCCGGGCCGTGGCTTTCTCCGGGCTTGCCGTCGCGATCGGCCTGGGGGCGCTCCTCTTCGTCCCGGTGCCGTTCATCCGCTCCCTGGGCTTCGGCGGGTTGCTCGTGCCGCTCGTCTCGCTGGCAGCCGTGACGACCCTGCAACCCGTCCTGCTCACCCGGTTCGGCCGGGCGGCCAAGGGCTCGGGCAGGACACCGACGCGCGGCTGGGAGCGTTTCGCCCGGACGCTCACACGGCGTCCCTGGGCGTTCCTGACGACGGGGCTCGTCGTGCTTGTCGCCGCGGCGGCGGCCGCCACCAGCCTCGAGGTCACGCCCGGCTCGATCGCGTCGATCCCCGGCCGCTCCGAGTCGGTTCGGGGATTCCAGCTCCTTCGCGATCAGCTCGGCCCCGGCGTCGTGGCACCCACCCAGATCGTCGTCGACACGGGCTCTCCAGGCGGAGCAGTCACGGGCCCCGATCGCGCCGCGATCGTCAGGCTCGTCAACGCGATCGCTCCCGACCGCGAGGTCCAGGCCGTCGCCTACGGGAAGCGCAGCCCGTACGTCGACGCGAGCGGCCGGCACGCGAGGGTGATCGTGGTCGGCCTGCACGACTACGGCACGCCGCAGACGCGCGAGCTCGTGAAGCGAATCCGTGGTGACCTCGTCCAGGCGGCGCGCTTCCCGGCCGGCACGGTCGTCGTCGCCGGCGGGCCGCCGCCGCAGGGTGTCGACTTCATCTCGCGCTCGTACGGTGCCTTCCCCTGGCTCGTCGCTGCCGTGCTCCTGTCGACGTTTGTGATGCTGATGCGGGCCTTCCGCTCGCTCATCCTCCCGGTCCAGGCGGTTTTGCTCAACCTCGTCTCGGTCGCCGCCGCCTACGGGCTGCTCACGCTCGTGGTCGAGCACGGCGTCGGCGCCGGGCTTCTCGGCATCGAGCAGTCCGGCGCCGTCGAGGCCTGGGTACCGATCGTCCTCTTCGCGCTCCTGTTCGGCCTCTCGATGGACTACGAGGTCTTCATCGTGATGCCGATGCGCGAGGCCTGGGACGGTGGGGCCGACCGGGCGACCGCCGTCGCGCAGGGTCTCGTGCGCACCGGCCGGATCGTGACGGCCGCGGCGGCGATCATGGTCGCGGTCTTCTCCGGCTTCGTCGTCGGGCGGGTGCCGGGGCTGCAGCAGTTCGGGCTCGGGCTCGCCCTCGGCGTCCTGATCGACGCAACGGTCGTGCGGCTGCTGCTCGTCCCGTCGCTCGCCTACCTCGGCGGCCGACGGAGCTGGTGGCTACCCGCGCCGATCGCCCGGCTCGTCCGCGTGCCGTCGTCGCCCCTTCGGCCTGCGTCGGGCTCCGTGGGGGAGGGGCACGATGCCCCTCCCCCCGGATGAGCTGTCCTACTTCACGACCGTGATCGCCAGGCGGTAGGCGGGCAGGTCATAGCCTGCCGCCAATCCCGGTGCGTCGTTCGCGAACCCGAGCAGCGGCACCATGCCGAGCTGCGAATACGGGTAGGCGGGCTGCTGCGTGTAGAGCAGCGGGTAGAGGTCGATCAGGTGCGTCCCTGGTTCGCCCGTCGCCATCAGCTGGATCCGGACGTAGCCGTTGCTGTTGAAACCACAGGCGTACCCGATGTAGCTGTTGTCGTACGTCACGGCTACGGTGTTGTCGATCTGCGTCCAGCCGACACCCTTGATCTCGACGATGAAGGATTCCCCCGCCTTGACGGTCTTCGGGATGTTGACGAAGCTCCGCTTGACGTAGTACGGGACCTGCGCCTTGACCTGCCCGTCCTGGACGATCTGAACGGCATGCCAGCCGCCGAGCCCGTCCGGGACCTTGATGCCCGTCTTCAGCGTTCCGTCGGCGCCGACCTGTGCCGAGCCGAGCTGCTCGTTGACGAAGTTCCAGCACGTCCCGGTGCAGTTGACCCGATTCCCGACGACGCTCGTCCACTGCAGCGCTGCCGGGGCGTTCGGGGTCAGCCCTGCAGCCGTCACGTTCACCTTGGTGAGGATCGGGCCCGAGCTCGAGTCGAGCTTGGCCGTTGCCGCGCCTGTGACGGCGGTGGAGAGAACGGTCGTCCGCTCGCTCATCGTCGGCTGCACCGCCGTCGGCCACTCGAGGGTGGGCTTGGGCGCACCGGCGTCCTTCGTCACCGTGAACTTCAGCTTGTGGGCACCGGTCCACGGCACCGGCGACTGCTCCATGTTGAGGTACGGCACCGTGTGGCTCGAGCCCTCGTACGAGATGTAGTGCGCTCCGGGCTTACCCGAGGCCCGGATCTTGAACGTCGTCCAACCGCGGGTCGTGTTCGCGGAGACCGCGCCGGCATACTTGTTGTCGTAGAGGACGCTCCCGACGCTCTCGTACGTCGGAGAGCCCATGCCGTTGACGGTCACCGTGATGGGCGTGCCCACGGGGCCCTTCACCGGGCTGATCTTGACCGTCCGCTCGAGCAGGTAGCCGCCCTTGGCGACCTGCTTTCCGTTGATCACGGCGAAGATGTCGTGCAATCCGCCGTAGTCCTTCGGGGCGACGAACGCCGCCTTGAACGCGCCGCTCGCGTCGGTGGTGGCATTCGCCAGAGCGACTCCGATCTTGTCGACCTTGCGCCCGATGTAGTCGAGGCTGTCGGGCCGCGGGTCGAGGACGAAGCGAACGTTCGCAGTCATCCAGACGAGGCTGACCGCCTTGCCCGCCGGCAGCCCCGTCCCCGAGATAGCGACCTTCGTGCCCGCCGGCGCCACGTCAGGTGTCGTCTTCAGTGCCCCGGTGGGGTCCGTCGGGACGCCCACGTCGACCACGGGGCCGAACAGCTTCGGCGCGCCGGGGATGACGGGGGCGGTGACGGGCGTCGGCGCCGCCACAGCGCTGGCCTGAAGGAGCGTTAGCGCCCCGACAGCCACGACGCCGCCGAGGGCGACCACCGTTCTTCCTCTCCTCCAACTGCTCTGTGTGCGGGTCATCCTGCGTTCCTTTCATCTCTGGGTGCCGGGCGGCTACCGCGCCTTGACCGTCGCGGCCTTCTTCTTCGCCGTGACGTTCTTCTTTGCCGTGACGGTCAACTGCGGGACGATGGAGTACTTGAACTCGTAGCTTCCGAACGAGTCGTCCTCGGTCTTGAAGACGATCTTCGCGGTGGACTCACCGAGCGGCGCGTCCGCCGGAAGGTTCCACGCGGCAGTCCAGAACCAGACCCTGTTGGACGTTGCGCCGTGCGCACCCCAGTTCAGCTTGAGGTTCGGCGACCCGGGAACGGTCACGTACGCGTACTTGACGTTCTCGGTCGAAAGGATGTCGCCGCTGCCGGCGACGGTGCCCCAGATCCGGAAGACCTGCTGCTCTCCGCGGACGAAGACGTTCGTCTGCGTGCAGCTGACCTTCCTCCGCGCCACCCCGGCGGCAGGCCGGGAGCCGTTGACCGTGTCGACGTACAGCATCACGTCGAGCTTCTTGGGTGGATCCGCCGCCTGGGCGAGCGACGGAACGAGGATCGCACTAGCAGCGACCGCGAGCCCCATCATGAGCATTAGTCGTTTCATCGATTGCCTCCAATGGTGAGCGTTCATCACGAGTCGCGTTCTACTTGACGATCGTCAGCTGCGACGTATCGACCGGGATCTGGACGAAGTTGCCGTATTTCTTGCTCTTGGACTGGAACCGGGTCGTGAACTGCACGACCCCCGCCGGGTAGTTCGCCGGAATAGTCCACGTACCCGTGAAATTCGTGCCATTCGGCTGCGTCGGCGCGACGTACGTCAGCTTCACGTTCGGCTGACCCGGGATCTTGATGTAGGCGTACCGGACGTCGTTTGCGGTGAGGACGTTCTTCGTCGTCGCGTCAGCCGCGAACACCTTGAAGGCGACAGTGGCTCCGGCCGGGAAGCGGCTGGACATGATGTCCGCTCCACCGGCGCTGCCGGCGCCGGTGTAGGTATTCGTCGTGACAAACAGGCTCACGATCGTCGGCGAGGGAAACGGCGTCTCGCCCGGGACGACCGCCAGAGCGGTGGCCGTCAGCGCCGCGACCGCGGCGACTCCGGCTACGAGAGCGGCGATCTTTCGTCTCATCGAGTCCTCCTTGTGGTGGTGCTTCCAGGATGCATCGCGGCTAGACCGTCAGCTTCCCGATGAACTTGACCGTGAGCGCCTTCGTGGCATCGTTCTTCCAGCTGCCGACGACCTTGAGGTTGCCCTTGGCCTTCTTGTACGCCCCGGCTCCTCCGTTGACGATCGCGCGACCGGTGATGCTGAAGACCTTGCCGTCCCCACAACCCGTGGCGGCGGCCATCTTGAAGTTGATCTTCGCGCCCTTCGGGCCGACGATCTGGCCCGTGCCGTTGAACGGGTTGCACTCTGCGTTCTCGTCGGCAGAGCCGGTTCCCTTGCCGGTGAGCTTGCTCACACCGATCGGTTTGCCCTTGCCGGCCGCCGTGGCGGTGATCGTCGAGAGACCGTCCGCGACGACGACGTTCGCGGTTCCGACATACGTGACGTTGAAGGGGACGATCTTCGTGCTTCCGGCGGTACCGGCGGAAGCCGATCCCGCGGCGACGGCCGCGATCGTGAGCAGCGCCGCCAGGATTGCGATTCGAAACTTCGTCAACGTGACCCCTTTCGTGGAAATGATGGTGTGAATGTGTCGGAGAGGGGTGCACAGGAGCCCCTCTTTGACGGTAGCGCTCGCTTGTGTGCCCGATGTGTGCCTGGCCCTTTCCACATGTCCGCCATCCTCGTGCCTGTTCCAATCGGGCGCATCGGCGAATGTCCCCGATGGAATTGCGGCAAAATACCCCCTCGATCCGGGGATTCCGCACCAGGAAAACAGCACCAACGGCGATTCTCGCACGGGATTCGGCTAACGCAACGCCGCAGCCAGGCTCGCGCACAGATCGCCGGTGCCGGCAGCGACGACCCGCGACCGTCCCACGAGGTCGAGCGGCGCTGTGACGAAGGGTGGATCCTCGAACAGCTCGATCGCATACCCGCGCTCTCGCACGAGGAGCTGCGCGGCTGCGATGTCGATCGAGCGAGCGGGCTTGAGCGAGCACACGGCATCGACACGCCCGGCCGCGAGATGGCAGAGGGAGAGCGCGAGTGAGCCCATCACCCGTAGCCGCTCCGCGACGCCGAGCAGCGACGAGGCACTCTCGGCGATGTAGGCGGTCGTCGTCGCCTCGAACGACAGGATCTCGATCGGGTCCTTCGGCGGCGGGGCCCCGAGCGGCCGGCCGTTCAGGCGCGCTCCCAGGCCACGCTCGGCCACCCACTCCTCGCGCGCGCCGAAGTCGTACACGTACCCGAACGTGACGTCGCCCATCGCCGGGCCCTCGGCGACCGCGAGCGAGAGCGAGAAGAACGGAATCCCGCGTTTGGCGTTCACCGAGCCGTCGATCGGGTCGACGATCACCCGACCGGGACCACCCGAGCCGAACGGGCGCTCGCCGAGCTCCTCCGAGACGAGCAGGAAGTCGGCCTCGAGCGCCTCGAGCCTGGCCACGACTGCAGCCTCGGCCGCGGCATCGATTGCCGTCGTGTCGTCGCCGCCCTCACCCGCCCGGAGCACCGGCTCGCGCTCCGTTCGGGTCGGAAGCTTCTCGAGCACGAGGTCGATGTCCGCGACGCAGTCGCGACAGACGCCGAGCCAGTCGACCGTCATACGGGGTGGAAGAGCAGGCCGCTCGTCAGCTTGGGAAAGAAGTACGTCGTCTTCTGCGGCATCACCTCGCCGCGGCGCGCGCGCTCGAACACGTCCTCGATCCGTGTCGCCCGGAGCAGGAACGCCCCGTCGAACTCACCGGCGTCGACGCGGGCGACCGCCTCACCGAGATCCGCCGTGTAGCCGAGCCCCTCGTGGCCGACGAGCCGGTCGACGAGGTCGACGTCGAGCTCTCCCTCCTCGCCGACGACCGGGAAGGTGACGCCCCTGCGGTAGCCGACCGCCTGCGCCCGGTCGTACGGTAGGCCAGCGAGGTGCGACACCGCTGCGGCGGGAGCCGCTGAATCGCCCATGCTGACGGGCGGCAGCGCCTCCTCGTGGCCACGAAACAGACGATGGGTGGGGAAGATCTCGAGGCCGGGGTCGGAGGTCGAGACGAGGACGACCATCATCCGGGCGCTCGCGGGAGTTCCTGTCTCGGCCGCGAACGCTACGGCCGTCTCGTAGCGGTGGTGGCCGTCGGCGATCAGCAGCTGCCGGCCCGCGAAGGCCTCGGCGACGCCGTCGCCGGGAACGCGCCAGAGCCGCGTGCCCTCGGTCAGGAGGTCGGGCTCGCGATCCGGTACGGCCACGGGCGACTCGCCGTCGTAGAGGAGGAAGATCGGCTCGAGCTGTGCGCGCGCAGCGCGCAGCAGCCGGAGGCGGCTCTCCTTCGGCCCCGCATGTGTGCGCTCGTGCGGCAGCACGGTGCCGGTCTCGTACGGTTCGACCCGCAGCGAGGCCACGAGGCCGTCGCGCCGACGCGCAACCCCGTCCGGGCCGACGTAGTCCTGACTCAGCGCCCACACGGCCGGCTCGTCGTCGCGAACGAGCACGCCTTCCTCGAGCCACGCCCGAAACAGCCGCCCCGCCTCGTCCTCCGAGTCGTTCAGGGTCAGGTGGACGACGTTGTGGGGGTCGAGCACCCGGAACGCGTCGCGCGCCTCCGGCGTCACCACGTCGTAGGGCGGCGCCGTCACCTCGGCGGTGGGTCGTGCGTAGCGGATCGCGCGAAAGGGGGCGACGTCGGCCACGTCCCGAGCGTACATCCGCGCGGGCTTAGACTGCCTCCGTGACCACCATCGCCGAGCTCGCCGAAGACCGCACCATGGAGGGCGTGTACGCCGTCGGCCGCAAGGAGCGTCGCCGGACGAGGGCCGGTGCACCGTATCTCGCGCTCGAGCTCGTCGACGCGAGTGGACGGATCGAGGCGAGGGTCTGGGAGGACGTCGAGCTACTCGACGGCCGGTTCGAGGAAGGCGACGCCGTCCGCGTGCTCGGCCGCGTGGAGCGGTTCGGCGGCAGGCTCCAGGTGCAGGTGCGCGCCGTCGAGGCCGCGCCCGACGCCGATCCGAGCGACCTGACCCCGGCGATGCGCCGCGACGCCGACGAGCTCGACGGCTTCCTCGACTTCCTCGCGGGCGAGATCGCCCATCCCGGCCTGGCCGCAGGCGTCTCGGCCGTGCTCGGCGACAGCGGCGTCCGCGCCGCGCTCCGCTCGCTGCCGGCCGCGGGCGCGGACGGGCACCACGGGTACGCCGGCGGGCTGCTCGAGCACACCGTCGGCGTGGCCACGCTCTGCCGCGAGACCGCCCAGCTGCACCCGCGCCTGCGCAGCGACCTCCTGCTGGCGGCGGCGCTCCTGCACGACGTCGGCCGCACGGTCGAGCTCGGGCGGGGGCCAGCATTCCGCCAGACGGAGGAGGGGCGCCTGCTCGGCCACGTCCACCTGGGCCTGAGGCTGATCGAGGAGCGCGCCGGTGGGCTCGACGCCGAGGTGCGCGCCGAGCTGCTCCACGCCGTCGCCACCCACCACGACCGGCAGGCGGCCCGGACGGCCGAGGCCGCCGTCCTCTACCACGCGAACCAGCTCGACGCGCACGCCGCCACGCGGCCCGTCGGCGACTGAGGAGGCCACCCCGTCGTGGGAGCCGTTCTCCTGGCCCTGGCCGCGGCGGCGCTGTGGGGCACGGGCGACTTCCTCGGTGGCCTCGCGACGCGGCGCCTGAACGTGCTGATCGTCCTGTTCTGGTCGCAGCTCGTCGGGCTCGCGGGGATCGCGATCTGGATCGGGGTCAGCGGAGCCACCCGACCGGGCAACGGATTGCTCTACGCAGCCGGCGCCGGGATCGCGGGCGCCGTCGGCCTCGGCTGCCTCTACCGCGGCATGGCGATCGGTGCGATGGGCATCGTTGCCCCGATCTCGGCGACCGCGCCGGTGGTGCCGCTCTTCGTCAGCGTCCTGCAGGGTGACGCGCCTGCCGCCGCGCAGTGGGCGGGCATCGGCCTGGCCCTGGCCGGGATCGTGCTCGTCTCCCGTGAGCCCGGCGAGCGCGGCACCCGCGTTGCGGCGGGGGTCGGCCTGGCGCTCGCGGCGGCTCTCGGCTTCGGCGTCTTCGTCGTCGGCCTCGGCCAGGCGGCGCAGGAGAGCGCGCCGTGGGCGGTCGGCACGGCCCGCCTGAGCTCGGTGATCGCCCTGATTCTCGCGCTCACCTGGACCCGGACCGTGCCGCCGGTGCCGCGACGGCTGCTTCCCCTCGTCGTCGCCGTGGGCGTCTTCGACACAGGCGCCAACGCACTCATCGCGGTCGCGGCGACCCGCGGGCCGATCGGGATCGTCGGCGTGCTCAGCGCCCTCTACCCGATCTCCACGATCCTGCTTGCCCGGGTCGTCCTCCATGAGAGGCTCGGGACGACTCGCACGGTGGGAGGCCTCATCGCGCTCGGAGGCGCTGCGCTGATCGCGGTCGGCTAGACGTTGAAGCGGATGTTGAGGACGTCGCCGTCCTCGATCACGTACGTCTTGCCCTCGAGCCGCTGCGTGCCGCGCTTCGACGCCTCCGCGTGGGAGCCGGCATCGAGCAGGTCGTTCCAGCGGATCACCTCGCAGCGAATGAAGCCGCGCGCGATGTCCGAGTGGATCGTGCCGCCGGCCTCGAGCGCGGTCTGGCCGTCGCGCAGCGTCCAGGCTCGCGTCTCCTTCTCGCCGGCGGTGAAGAAGGTGATCAGGCCGAGCGCGTCCTTCAGTCGCCGCACGACCTCGTCGAGCGCCGAGGGGCCGTCGCGGAAGGCCGCCGCCTCCTCGTCGGAGAGCTCAGCCAGCTCCGCCTCGAGCTTGCAGTCGATCCCGGCGGGCCCGTTGACAATCGTGATCAGCGGCTTCGTCGTCAGCGGGTCGAGCTCGGAGGGCAGCTCGTGCGCCCATTCCGTCAGAGGCTTTCCGGCCTCGAGGTGCGCCAGAACCTCGCGCAGCTCCTCCGCCTCCTTGCGCACGGCGGCGTCTCCGGACTTCGCCTGCTTCTCCACCCGTTCGAGCCGCTTGGCGACATGGTCGGTGTCGGCGACGAGCAACTCGAGCTTGAGCGTCTCGATGTCGCTCTCCGGATCCCCGTTGCCGGAGAACCCGTCCGCCACTGCGAGGAGCGCGTCGACCTGGCGAAGGCCGCCGAGAAGCGCAGGCCCGGTGCCGGGGACGTCCTGCACCCGCACGGCCGCCGGCGTCACCTTCTTCGCGCCCACGAGCTCGGCGAGCCTGTCGAGGCGGTCGTCCGCGATGGTTGCCATGCCCACGTTCGACTTGTCCGTCTGGGACGCGTACGCGGTGATCTCGGCACCCGCCTTGGTGAGGGCGTTGAACAGCGTCGTCTTGCCCGAATTGGGGAGCCCCACGATGCCGACCTCGAGTGCCACGGCGGCGAAGGGTACCCGGCATCGCCGATCGACCCGGGCGGAGCGGCAGGTGCCGAGCAAGCCTTGTGCCACATTGTCACAAGGACTCGGAGCGAGCCGTTCCTCGACGCCAGGACTCCAGTGTGGAAACGATGGCGGCGATGGTTCCCGAAGCGCCCCTCGAGCAGACCGAGGCGGGACAGGTCCCGAAGGGTGACGGCTGGTTCGTCCTCAACGCGCGCGACGCGCGCTGGCGCCCCTCGGAGGGGCGTGGTGCGTACTGCGTCTTCGAGGGCGAGCCCGAGTTCCCGCAGCTCGGAATCCACCTGGTCTCCCTCCAGCCCGGTGAGCCGATGGCGATGTACCACTGGGAGGCGGATCAGGAGGACTTCCTCGTGCTCTCCGGCGAGGCGCTGCTGATCGTGGAGGGAGAGGAGCGGCAGCTCGTCGAGTGGGATTTCGTCCACTGCCCGGCGAACGCGAAACACGTCATCCTCGGGGCAGGGTCAGGGCCGTGCCTCGTGCTCGCAGCCGGCGCACGTCAGGACTCCGTCGGCCCGGACTGGGGCGGCTATCCCGTCGACCAGATCGCCCTCCGTCACGATGCAGGCGTCGAGGAGGAGACCAGCGACCCGGCGGTCGCATACGCACGGTTCCCGCCCCGGACGCCCTCTGCGTATCGCAAGGGGTGGCTCCCCGGGTAGCTCCCGTGCTCGCGCGGTGCGCTCTCGATTTGCTCGTGGCAAAGTGTCACAAGCGCTCCTGCCCTCGAACGCGGCTACGGCGAGAGGCAAAGGTTTTGGTTGACACGACCATAACTAGTGGGTAGGGTAACAGTCATGACGACTGGAACACCCGGTGAGGAGGCCCCGCAGGGGTACGACCCCTCGAGCTTCCCGGCGTTCGCCGTGACGGTGGACGTGGTGATCCTGACCCTGTCCGAAGGCGCGCTGCACGTACTGCTCGTCCGTCGTGGCGAGGCGCCGTTCGCGGGCACGTGGGCGATCCCCGGCGGCTTCAAGCGTCCCACGGAGACACTGGACGAGGCGGCGAGGCGCGAGCTGGCCGAGGAGACGGGCGTCGACGCGGCGCGGCTGCTGACCCAGTTCGGCGCCTACGGCGATCCCGGCCGTGATCCCCGGATGAGCGTCGTTACTGTCGGCTACCTCGCTGTGCTGCGCGACGTCGGGGCGGTCGTGGCGGGCACGGACGCTGCGGACGCCGCCCTGGTGCCGGTGGCCGACGTGCTGAGCGAGAAGGTCGCCCTCGCGTTCGATCACCTCCGGATCGTGCGAGACGCGATCGAGCGCGTCCGTAGCGAGCTCGAGGTCACCGGGATCGCAACCGCGTTCGTCGGAGCGACGTTCACCCTTGCCGAGCTGCGAGGCGTCTACGAGGCCGTCTGGGACGTGCAGCTCGACGCCGCGAACTTCCGGCGGAGCATCGTCGCAGAGGACGGCTGGGTGATCCCGACCGGTCGCCGCACCCGGCCCGGTCCCGCCGGCGGCAGGCCCGCGGAGCTCTTTCGGGCCGGTCGGGCCTGGAAGTACGGCGGCCCGATCCACCTACCGCGAACCGAAGAGAGGGAATGACCCCATGCGAGCAGTTGTCTACGACAGGTACGGCAGCCCGGACGTCCTGCGAATCGAAGAGGTCGAGCGGCCAGTGCCGAAGGACGACGAGGTCCTCGTCAGGATCCGTGCCACCACGGTCAACCGCACGGACTGCGGCTGGCGCCAGGGGAAGCCGTTCTTCTCCCGCTACTTCACCGGACTGCGCCGCCCGAGGAAGCGGATCCTCGGCAGCGAGCTGGCCGGGGAGGTCGAGGCCGTCGGCTCGGCCGTGACCGAGTTCGCGGCCGGCGACCGGGTCTTCGGCGCCACCGGCTTCGACGCGCACGCCGAGTTCGCCTGTGAGCGGGAGAGCTCTCCCCTCGCTCACATGCCTGCCGGCCTGAGCTTCGAGGAGGCGGCGGCTGTGTGCGACGGTGCGATCCTCGCCATGGCCTGCCTGGGAAAGGCCGATCTTCGACCGGGGCGCAGCATCCTCATCTACGGCGCCTCCGGCTCGATCGGAACCGCTGCGGTGCAGCTGGCAAGGGCCTCCGGCGCCGACGTCACGGCCGTGTGCAACACCAAGAACCTCGAGCTCGTGGGCTCGCTCGGAGCCGACCGCGTGATCGACTACACGCAGGAGGACTTCACGCAAAACGGCGAGACGTACGACGTCATCCTCGATGCGGTCGGCATGCACTCGTTCAGACGGTGTCGCCGCTCATTGAGGCCGGGAGCGCTCTACGTCGAGACCGACCTCGGGTTCATGTGGCACGTCCCGTTCCTGGCCCTGCTGAGCCGCTGGGTCGGCGACGCGCGGGTGACGCTCGCGATCCCGAGGTACACGAAGGAGAACGTCCTCCGCCTCAAAGAGCTGATCGAGGCGGAGAAATACCGGGCTGTCATCGATCGAACGTACCCGCTGGAGGACGTGGTCGAGGCAACCCGGTACGTCGAGACGAAACAGAAGACCGGGAACGTCGTCCTCACGGTCGACGGCGGGCGGGCGCGATGAGGGCGATCGTCCGCAAGACGTACGGCTCACCCGACGTTCTCGAGTTCCCGGAGGTCGAAGGATCGGGCCCGACGGAGGACGAGGTGCTGGTGCGGGTGCGGCGTCGGTGAGCCCGGTGGACGGGCGCGCCCTGCCTACAGGCCGAATCCGACCCGGGAGTCGCGGGCGAACCGCTTCAGGTACGCGACCCGGCCGAGCACGATCGCCGCGCGGCCGTCATCGGTGTCGAGCTGGTGCGTTCCCTGGGAGCCGGATGCCAGCGCGTGCTCGAGCGCGTCGGCGCTCGCCGGGGAGACATCGGCGGCGATGATCGGGCCGCCGGCGAAGGCGACCTCGATGCGAACGGAATCAGGTGAGTCGGGCAACGGATACAACCTCCGTGAGAACGCCGTGGACGGCGTCGGGATGGACAAAGGCGACCTGCAGGCCGAACAGGCCGGGGCGGGGCGCGGTGTCGATCAGCTCCGCGCCGGCCGCGGCGAGATCGTCGAGTGCCGCCGCGACGTCGTCCACCTCGTAGGCGATGTGATGGACGCCGGGGCCGCGCTTGACGAGGAACCGTCCCACCGGGGTGTCCTCCCCGGTCGGTGCAAGAAGCTCGAGCCGGCTGCCACCGACGAGCACGGACGCCGCCTCCACACCCTGGTCGGGAACGACGTCGCGGTGCTCGAGCGCGCCTCCGAGGAGGCGCACATAGGTTGCGACGGCCTCGTCGAGATCGACGACGGCAAGGCCGAGATGGTGGATACCGCTCGTCTGCACGCCGCCGATGCTACTTCCCGCGTGCGGCCGGAGCCGAGAGGACCGAGTCGATGAGGCCGTCCTAGCGGTCGGGCTGCGAAGCGGGAGGGGTCACGGGGAACCGCGGTTCCCGGCTTCCGGATCAGGCGAAGCGTGCGGAAAGCACGGCTGTGGAGGATGCTGCGTCTTCCATCGCAGCATCCTTCACAGGGCTTCACGGTCGAGCACGCGGACGGTGCCGACCGTCTCGGCGGAGCGGGACTCGCGCGGGAGGTCGCCCATCATCGCGAGGAACTCCTCCCGGTCGATCGTCTCCTTCTCGAGCAGCGCACCGGCGAGTCGATCGAGCGAGCCACGATGCTTGCCGAGCAGGCGGAGCGCCTCTTCGTAGGCGTGATCGGTGAGCCGGGCCTGCTCGCTGTCCCGCATGCGCTTCGTCTCCTCGGAGAGCGCGTAGTTGTCCGCCCGCATCGTCCGCGAAGGAGCGACGTCGGACATACCGAACTCGAAGACCATCGAGCGGGCGATCTGGGTCACCTTCTCGAGGTCGCTGGCGGCGCCGTTCGTGACCCGGCCGAAGACGATCTCCTCGGCGGCCCGCCCGGCGAGCGCCACCTTCATCACGTCGATCAGCTCCTCCTTCGTATGCAGGTAGCGATCCTCGACGGGCAGGTAGTAAGCGAGGCCGAGCGCGTCGCCACGGCCGACGATCGTCACCTTCTGGACCGGCATCACGTCGCCCATCAAGTAGGCGACGAGCGCATGGCCACCCTCGTGGTAGGCGAGAATCCGCTTCTCCTTCTCGGTCACGACACGGCGTTTCTGGAGGCCCGTCAGAACGCGCTCCATGGCGCCCTCGAAGTCCTCCTGCCTGATGTACTGCTGGTCGTGGCGAGCCGCGAAGATGGCCGCCTCGTTCGCGATGTTCGCGAGATCGGCGCCGGTCAGGCCGGCGGTGCGGCGGGCGAGGACCGAGATGTCCACGTCTGCGCCCAGCGGTTTCGAGCGTGTGTGGACCCGCAGGATCTCCTCGCGGCCGTGGAGGTCTGGCGGGGCGACGTTGACCTGGCGGTCGAAGCGGCCGGGACGCAGGAGCGCCGGATCGAGATCCTGGAGCCGGTTGGAGGCGCCCATGATCACGACCTCGTCGGCGCCGCCGAACCCGTCCATCTCGACGAGGAGCTGGTTCAGGGTCTGGTCGTGCTCACGGTTGTGGGCCCCGCCCGAGCGGGCAGTGCCGACGGCGTCGAGCTCGTCGATGAAGATGATCGCGGGCGCGTTGTTGCGCGCCTCCTCGAAGAGCTTGCGGATCCGGGCGGCGCCGAGCCCGGCGAACATCTCGACGAAGGCCGATGCGCTCGAGGAGTAGAAGTTCGCGCCCGATTCGTTCGCGGCAGCCTTTGCGAGCAAGGTCTTCCCCGTCCCGGGTGGCCCGTAGAGGAGCACGCCCTTGGGAACGCGGGCGCCGAGCCGTTCGAACTTCTTGCGGTCGCGCAGGAACTCGACGACCTCCTTCAGCTCCTCCTTCGCCTCGTCCGCACCGGCGACATCGTCCCAGCCGACCGCGTCGCTCGTATCCCTGTCGACCATCGCCGGCTTGACCTTCGGCACGAGCGCCATCGTGCGCAGGAGGAGCCAGATGATGATGCCGAAGAAGATGATCGGCAGCCACGTGATCAGGAAGCCGCCGATGTCGTCGACGGAATGGGGCCAGGTGACCACGGCCTCTCTATCGGCACGGTGTCCGAGCGACTGTAGGGCGGGGGCCCGCAGCTAGCGCCGAACGGCCACGAGTGCGCGCCGCTCGCGGGTGACCCAGAGCTCGACGGTGGACAACAGCGGGTGGTGGAGCCACGTGTCGCGACGGGGATCGGGAAGACGCGGGTCGAACCAGAAGTCGTCGAGAACGGCGGTGCCGCCGGGAGCGAGGAGGCCGAGGGTCCCGTCGACGTCGTCCTTCGCCGTGCCTCCGTCGACGAAGAGGAGATCGAACGGTGCCTCGGGAGGGAGCACCTCCTGCCACGGGCCGGCGAGGATTCTCACGTTCGGATCGTCTGCAAAGATCTCCGCGGCTCGCGCTGCGAGGACGGGATCGGGCTCGGCACTGAAGAACGGCGTCTCGGGCCGGAGGGCCGAGACGATCCAGGCCGCTCCGACGCCTGCCCCGGT
The DNA here is from genome assembly GCA_963823355.1 of uncultured Thermoleophilia bacterium. Classification (GTDB taxonomy): domain Bacteria; phylum Actinomycetota; class Thermoleophilia; order Gaiellales; family Gaiellaceae; genus Gaiella. The sequence continues at coordinate 1,233,749 of CAWGLG010000007.1, read as the reverse complement.
GCCGATCTCCGCCGCGCGGGTGATTCCGCGGCGGGCAGCGAGGACGTGGAGGAGCGCACCGTCCTCCGGAAGACACGATTTCTCGAACCCCAGCGTTGCGGCGAGCGCCTGCGCGCGAAGGACCAGCGGCGGCGTCTCCATCAGACCTGCGACGCGACGGCGTCGCTCGTCGTGAACCGCACCCCTGCCTCGCGCCACTGCGCAAGGCACGCGCGCGTCCGTTCGTCGTCGAGGCCTCGTGCCGCATCCTCGACGAAGGCAACCCTGCGCCCTCGCCGCAGCAGCCCGAGGATCGCCGCGTGGTCGCACACGTCGGTCGCCACGCCGAAGACGATGACCTCGGCGGGATCGAGCGCCTCCAGCACGGCGTCCGCGTTGGGATTGGTGAACACGTCGAAGCTCTTCTTCAGCAGCAGGATCTCGCGGCGCCCGGCGACGAGCTCACGCAGAAGGCCCGGAGGATAGGCGACGTGGGAGAGAGGGAGCGGGTCGACTTGCTCCGTCTCGTGGATCCGCTGGGCGCCGCGCGTGCCGCGAAGGCAGTGGGGTGGGTACGTGCTCACGAAGTCCGGAGCCGTTGAGATCTCGGGATCGGTGAGCTCGTGGTCGTCGGCTGACGCGACGTGGACGATGCCGTGCCCCCGCGCCCACGCGACGAGTCGCGCCATCGCGGGCACCGTGGCCACGGCACCGGGGACGACGAGCTTGCCGCCCGGGACGATGAAGTCGACCTGCGTGTCGACGTCCCAGAGGGCCGGCTTACGCGACACGCTCGAGCCGGGAGTTCGGGCGGAAGCGGCGGCCGACCTTCGAGACCGGCTTGCCGTCGGCGGCGACGATGTCGGCCGTGAAGTCGTTCTCGCCGCGGATCAGCGAGGAGCCGACGCCGTACGCGTCGACGGGTACCCCGCGGCGCTCGAACTCCTCGATCTTCTCCACGGAGAAGCCGCCGGAGACGACGATCCGCACCCCGGGGTGCCCGGCGTCGTCGAGCGCCGCGCGCACCTTGCGCACGAGCCGCTCGTTGACGCCGCGCGGGTCGAAGTCGCCCATCTCCTCCCACAGCGAGCGGTCGACGAGCTGGCCCGAGGTGTCGAGCCGAACGCCCCACAGCGCGGGCCCGAGCGCCTCGGCGACGGCCAGGGCGGTGCCCACCGAGTCGTTCTCGAAGTCGACGAGGACCGTGATGTGGAGGTCGGCCGGCGCCCACTCGGCGAACTTCCTCGCTGCGAGCACCGTGTCGCCGTCATAGGCGGCGATGAGCGAGTGGGGGACGGTGCCGACGCCGCGGCCGCCCCACCAGGAGGCCTGCGCGTCGGAGGTGACGCCGATCTCGGTGCCCGACTTCGCCCCGGCGACGTAGGCGGCGTAGCCGTCGCCCGTTTGCACACGGTGATGGTCGTGGCGTGCCGGCATGAAGATGATTGGCTTCCCGTTCGCGGCCCGCAGCACCCGCTCGGTATTGGTCGAGATCAGGGTCCGCCGGGCGAGCACGCCGAGGTACACGGTCTCGAGGTGGGCGAAGAGGGTGTAGTCGCCCTCGATCGTCATCACCGTCTCCCACGGCTCGATGCTGTCGCCGTCGTGGAGCGCCCAGACGTCGAGCCCGGCCCAGTCGTGCGAGCACAGCTCGAGGATCGCGAGCGCCTCGTCCATGCCGCCGAGCATCGCGCTGCGGCGCTGGAATACCTGCATCAGGACGCGCGGGTGACGGCCGTCGGCGAGCAGTGCGGAGCGCGTGTGATTGAAGTAGGCGTCCGTGTAGTAGCCCTCGCGCATCTTCTCGACCGGCAGGTCGAACACGCCCGGGTCGAGCCTCCCTCCGCGCGCCCTGGGTGGCCGGCTCATTCGGCTGCTTCGGCGGCGAGACAGGCTGCGAGCGCGGCCTGGGCAACGTCGAGCTGGGCCGCCGAGGGCTCCGCGGTCGAGACGCGGGCCTGCAGCTCGTGCCCGGGCCGCGCGAGTGCGCGAGAGACGGGATGGTCGGGGTGGCGACCCATCCAGCCGAAGACCTCGACGGCGGCGCCGACCGCGCCGATCGCGCCGACGGCCCGGGCGGTCGGGCGGGCCCTGGCGGGCGCCCGGGACGCGAGCGCGCTCGCCGCCGCGCTCGTGAGCAGGAGCGGGCCGACGAGGTGTCCGCCGCAGCGGTCGTGCTCCTTCGTGGCAGGCTCTCCCGTCTCGTAGGTGCCGATCGAGATGTGCTCGGCGCCGTGGTAGGAGGCGAGCTCGCCGCCCTTCAAGGCCACGGCGGCGGGGACGAGCGAGGCAACCGCCGCGACGGCCTCGCGGGTGGCGAAGCCGAGCCTCGAGCGGCGCGCGATGCCGGCGGCCGCGGCCCCTGCCACGACGGCAACTGCGACGCGCGGCCGCTCGAACGGGAAGCGGGCCTCGGGCAGCGCCCGCCTCACGTCGGGGAGGACGGCGAACGCCTCGGCCAGGCGCAGGGGCCCTCTGGCGAACGGCGTCGTCACATTCGGCGCGAAGCGTCGCTTGGTGCCCGAGGCGGAGCGGATCGAGCCGTCGGCGGCTCGCACGGCCGCGCCCCACGACGTAGGGCCCATGGACGAGGACCCCGTTCGAGAGAGCCATGCCTCCGAGCCGCAGCGTCTCCATGCGGTGAGGGTACCGTGAGGCGATGGACGCACGGCCGGTGCTCGAGCTGATCGCAGCCGCAGGCGGGGACGGCGGCGTGATCCTGGTCGGGATCGGTGGGCACGGCGCTGCCGGGAAGACGACGCTTGCGCGGATGATCCCCGGTGCGCAGATCGTGTCGACCGACGAGTTCTGGACCGGCGAGGGCTTCGACCTCGAACGCCTGTCGCGCGAGGTCGTGGCGCCGCTGTCAGCCGGCACCGTTGCGCGGTTCGGGTCGTACGACTGGCCGGCCCGCAGAACGCGCGGGCTCCGGGTGGTCGAGCCGGTGGGCATCGTCGTCGTCGAGGGAGTGTGCGCGCTCCACCGCACCCTCCGCGACGCATACGCGGTGAGGATCTGGGTCGAGGCACCCTACGACGTGCGGCTCGGTCGTGGCGTGGCCCGGGACGGCGAGGCAGCACGTGCCACCTGGGTTGACGTGTGGATGCCGTCCGAGGACCGCTACGTCGAGCGCGACGATCCGGTCGCCTGCGCGCATCTCGTCGTCGACGGAGGGTAGGAGCCCGGCCCGGGCCCGTCGAGGGCCGCGTGACTCCGCTCCGCGGCGGACGTCGTCAGGCCCGCGCCGCTCGCCGCAGCGCTTCCTGAAGGGCGGGCGCGACGGGGCCGCGTGAGATGGGACGGCCGTCCACCGCCACGACGGGCATCAGCTCTCGAATCGACGAGGAGGTGAACGCCTCGTCGGCTCCGAGCAGCCGTTCCAGCGGGAAGACGCCCTCCTCGACGACCTGTCCGCTGTCGCGCGGCGAGCTCGAGCAGGGCGGCTCGGGTCTCGCCCGCCAGGATCCCGACCTCGAGCGACGGGGTCAGGAGCACGTCGCCCTCACGCCACCAGATGTTCGTGACCGGGCCCTCGAGAACGATGCCGTCCTGGTCGACGAAGATCGCATCGTCAGCACCGCGCGCCTTCGCCTCGGCCTCGGCGGCGATGCTGACGGCGTAGCTCGTCGACTTCGTCGCCGGGAGCAGCCACGGTGCCGACCGGCGCGGCTGCAGCAGCGAGGCCAGCCGCTGACCACGCTCACGGGCTGCCTCGATCCAGTCCGGAATGGCACTGACGAGCGCAATCGCGACATGCTCGCCGCCCGGTGGCCCCGGCGTCCAGTACAGCCGCAGGACCGCCTCCGGCGTGGCGGCGTGCTCGAGCGCGAGCCCGGTTAGGTCCCGGGCCTCCCCCGCGTCGGGAGGGTCGAGGCCGATGCGCTCCGCGGAGGCCGCGAGCCGTGCCAGGTGCTGTTCGAACCGGAACGGCCGGCCGCCGTAGACCCGCATCGTCTCGAACGCAGCCCGGCCGCGCGTGAATCCCTCGTCGTCCGCGGCGAGCACGGGCTCACCGGGCTCGACGAGCCCGCGGCCCGAGACCGCAACGGCGAGCAGCGGGCGCGAGCTCACGGGCGCTGCTCCCGGCGGCCCGGCCACGGCGTCGCCCGCCGGCTCATGGCCGGCCGGCCGTCGGCGCGCTCGACCGGATTCGCACGGGCGTCAGACCGCACACGGCACCCTCTGGTCATCGCGCACCCACTGCCGGCCGCGGGCCGACGCTCGCAGGCTCGCCGCCGGCCCCGATCCTTGGCGCCCCGACGGCGCGGAGCAGCGGATCGGCCTTCGTCCACGACTCGGCGATTTCCGCCTGCGGATCGGAGTCCCAGACCACGCCTCCACCGACCCAGAGATGGATACGCCCCTCCGAGATCGCGAACGTGCGGATGGTCAGCGCCAGATCGACGTCGCCGTTGCCGTAGACCCGGCCGAGCGCACCCATCGACGCGCCGCGTCCGACGGGCTCGATCTCCGCGATCAGGTCGACGGCCGCGATCTTCGGGGCCCCCGTGATCGAGCCACCGGGGAACGTTGCCTGCAGCATCTCGGCCAGGCCGACCCCGTCTCGCAGCGTTCCCTCGACGGTCGAGACCATGTGCTCGACCCCTGCCATGGCGCGCGTCGCCATCAGCTCGGGCCAGCGCACGCTCCCCGGCTCGCAGATGCGCGAGAGATCGTTGCGCTCGAGATCGACGATCATCACGTGCTCGGCCGCGTCCTTAGGCGAGCCTGCGAGCTCGCCGGCTCCTCCCGCCGGGCGCGTCCCCTTGATCGGGCACGTCCAGACACGGGGACCGCGCCGGGCGAGGAAGAGCTCCGGGGAGCCGGAGACGATCGCCCAGCCGTCGCCGCGATAGGGCTCTCGGTTGTGAGGATTCAGGCCGTGGAGGCGGGCGGCAAGCGCGCCTGCATCGCCCGTGAACACCGAGGAGAGATGCTGCACGAGGTTGACCTGATAGACGTCGCCGCGGGCGATCGCGTCACGGACGCGCCTGACCGCAGCGGCGTACTCCCGGGGGCTCCAGGTCTGCTGCCAGGGGCCGAACGAAATGGTCGCGGGGCGAGTATTGCCATTCTCGACAACATACTCCCGCGGCCGGACGGAGCACGCTGCGAGCGGGAGCTGGCACGGCTCGGGAGGAGCCGCGCTGTGCCCGCGGCGGATCGAGGCCGACAGCCCGTAGCCGAGGTAGAGGTCGGCGACGAGGCCCTCGCCTCCGGTCACGAAGAAGCCGCGGTCACGCAACCAGGATTCGATCCGCTCGAATGCCCCGGCGGGCTCGTGAAGCTCGATCGCGTCGCGGCCGGTCACACGCTCTCCCCCGCGCGCCGATTGATCGGGGCCGGACTGCCGGCCTGCATCGTGCTCCTCGGGACGACCTTCACCACGCCGCCGAGCGTATAGGCTCGGAGCATGCAGCTCGGCATGATCGGTCTCGGGCGGATGGGCGCGAACATCGTCCGGCGGCTGATGCGCGACGGCCACTCGTGCGTGGTCTACGACGTCAGCCCGGACGCAGTTGCTGCGCTCGTCGCCGACGGTGCGACGGGCTCGAGCTCCCTCGACGACTTCGTCGCACGGCTCGACGTGCCGCGCCGGGCGTGGATCATGGTTCCGGCAGGGGAGATCACCGAGTCGACCGTGACGGAGCTCGCCGCCCGCCTGGGCGACGGCGACACGATCATCGACGGCGGTAACTCCTACTACCGCGACGACATCCGCCGTGCGGCCGAGCTCGCCCGCAGGGGCATCCGCTACGTCGACTGCGGCACGAGCGGTGGCGTGTTCGGCCTCGAGCGCGGATTCTGCCTCATGGTGGGCGGCCCGGACGACGCGTTCGCCGAGCTCGAGCCGATCTTCGCGTCGCTGGCGCCCGGCGTCGAGGCCGCGGAGCGAACCCGGGGCCGCGACGGCGAGCCCGAACCGGAGGAGCGGGGGTACCTTCACTGCGGGCAGGCGGGCGCGGGACACTTCGTGAAGATGGTGCACAACGGAATCGAGTACGGGATGATGGCCGCCCTGGCCGAGGGGCTGAACATCCTGCACGGCGCCGACGCCGGCCTGCGCAAGCGGGACAAGGACGCCGAGACGGCGCCGCTCGACCACCCGGAGTTCTACTCCTACACCCTCGACGTCCCGGCGATCGCCGAGGTCTGGCGGCGCGGCAGCGTCGTCGAATCGTGGCTGCTCGACCTGACCGCTGCGGCCATGCAGGAGTCTCCCGAGCTCGACGGCTTCGCCGGCCGGGTCTCCGACTCGGGCGAGGGGCGGTGGACGGCGATCGCGGCGATCGAGGAGGGCGTGCCGGCCGACGTCCTAACCGCCGCGCTCTACTCCCGGTTCTCCTCCCGCGACGAGGGGCTGTTCGCGAACAGGGTGCTGTCGGCGATGCGCAAGCAGTTCGGCGGGCACCACGAGAAGCCACCCGCCTGAGTCCGAACATAGCTCAGTCGCGCACGCTCGCGAGTAACGGCCATCGACCAACGTGTGAGCTCAGGAGGAGAACTCGCCGAGCTCCGCCGACGCGAGCGCCTCCCGGGCCGCGTCGAAATCGGCGGGGTCGACGAGCACCTCGCGCGCGCCGCCTGCGTTCGGGACGCCGTCCCAGCTTCCGGCGCCCATGTTCGTGACCCGGTGGCCGCAGCGGATGCCCTCGGTCCGCAGGAACGTGCACACGAGGTCGGCCGCGACCTCGTTCGGGACGATCGTGACGCGAACCGGGTCGGCCATCAGGCCCCCACCCTGGTCGCAGCGGCCCGCAACGCGTGGACACCGAGCTCGAGATCGTCGACGGGGATTCGCTCGTCCGCGGAGTGGATCAGTCGCGCGGCGAGCGTGCCGTCCATCGCCTTCTGTGGGAAGAAGCCGTAGGCGACCGTGCCGAATGCTTCGCGCATCCAGTGCGAATCCGTGAAGCCGGCGCAGACAAGTGGGACGAGTCGGGCGCCGGGCTCGAGCTCGTCGACCCAGGCCTCGAGCGCCGACCAGAGCGGCGTCTCGAGCGACGAGCGCGTGCCACCGTCACGCTCGAACCACTCGAGCTCGTAGTCGCCGGGCCCGATCGCCGCGCGCACGAGGGGATCGACGTCCTCGGGCACCATTCCGGGAGGGAGACGGCAGTCGACGGTCACGACGCAGGACGCGGGAATCACGTTGCGCTGCTTCGACGCCTCGATGATCGTGGGCGAGAGCGTGAAGGAGAGCAGGGGCTCGACGAGCTCCCCCGCCATCGGATGCAGGGCCCGGGCACGCGCAAGCGCCACCTCGAGCGGCGGCACCTCGCCGAGCACGGCCTCGAGGAATCGCTCCACCTCGGGAATGTACGCCTGTGCCGGCTCGTAACGGCCGAGCGCCTCGATGATCGGCGCAGCCTTGACGAGCGCGTTGTCGGCGATCGAGGGCACCGACGCGTGGCCGCTGCGGCCGCGGACGTTGACGCGGAACGGGGCGCTCATCTTCTCACCGACCCCGCAGAGGTAGAAGACGTTGCCGCCGAGGACACACCGCTCACCCCCTCCCTCGTTGAGCGAGAAGTCGGCGCGCACGAGCTCGGGATGCTCCTTCACGAGCCAGGAGAGACCGTAGTCCTCGTTCACCTCCTCGTCGGCGGTCAGCGCCAGGATCAGGTCGCCGGCGGGGCGGAATCCCTCCCGCCAGAGCGACGCGAACGCGACGGCGCTCGCCGCCACCTGGCTCTTCATGTCGAGCGCACCGCGACCCCAGATCTCGCCGTCGACGAGATCGCCCGACCAGGGGTCGCGCGCCCACTCCTCGGGGTCGGCGCGCACGGTGTCGGTGTGCGCGAGCAGCGCGAGCGAGGGGCCGTCGCCTCCCGGCAGCCGCGCCACGAGATTGAGCCTATCGGGCGTCCGGCCGACGAGCTCACTCGGGATCCCGTTCTGCTCGAGGTAGTCACGCAGCAGCTCCGCAGCGATGGTCTCGTTCCCCGGTGGATTGACGGTGTTCGCCCGCAGCAGCGCCTGCAGGAGACCGCTCACCTCCTCGCGGAGGGTCACGGTGCTCCGCCGCGGAGGGTAGCCGTCGGGTCGTCGCGAGACATCACCCAGAGCATAGAGCGTCGCAGATCGCAGGCGGCGCGGCGCACGTTCGCGCGACGATTCCGGAGCGGATCCTCTACCGCCGACCGCCTTCCTCGACACGATCCCGCTCGGCCTCGAGGCTCGGCCTACACTCACACCATGACCGACCTGTTCGAGGACGCCGCCGCCGTGCAACAGAGGCAAACGGCGCCCCTGCCGCAGCGTATCCGGCCCCGCTCGCTCGACGAGCTCGTCGGCCAGCGGCACGTGCTCGCGGAGGGCTCCGCCCTGCGGCTCGCGATCGAGGGCGACCGCCCTCCTTCGCTGATCCTCTACGGCCCCCCGGGAGTCGGCAAGACGACGCTCGCGCGCATCGTCGCCGAGACCACCGGCGCCGTGTTCGAGGAGCTCTCCGCCGTCTCGGCCCGTGTCGACGACGTGCGAGGCGTACTCCAACGCGCCCGCGACCGGCTCGGCGCGAACGGCACCCGGACGATCCTCTTCCTCGACGAGATCCACCGCTTCAACAAAGGCCAGCAGGACGCATTGCTGCCGGGCGTCGAGAGCGGCCTGCTGACGCTGATCGGCGCGACGACCGAGAACCCGTACTTCGAGGTCAACGCGGCGCTGCTCTCCCGCTGCGCCGTCGTGGAGCTGGAGTCCCTCTCGGACGACGAGGTGGCAGCCGTCGTCGCGCGTGGAGGGGAGGAGCTCGGGATCGAGGTGCCTGCCGACGTCGCCGAGGCGATCGTGCGCAAGGCCGGCGGCGACGCCCGCAGCGCCCTCGCCACGCTCGAGCTCTCCTGGCAGACGGCAAGGGCCGAGGGCTCATCGCTCGAGGCCCGCCACGTCGCGGACGCCGCGCGCAAGCGCCCGCTCCGCTACGACCGCGCCGGCGACCAGCACTACGACATCACCTCGGCCTTCATCAAGTCGATGCGCGGCAGCGACCCTGACGCTGCGGTCTACTACCTGGCCGCAATGCTCGAAGGCGGCGAGGACGCGCGCTTCATAGCCCGCCGAATGGTGATTCTCGCCTCCGAGGACATCGGCAACGCCGATCCTCGTGCCCTCCTCGTCGCGGTCGCGGCGGCGCAGGCGCTCGAGCACGTCGGCCTGCCCGAGGCGCAGCTGAACCTCGCACAGGCGGCGATCTACCTCGCGAACGCTCCGAAGTCGAACGCGTCGGCACGGGCGATCTGGGACGCGCGGAGCGAGGTTCAGGAGCGGGGCATCCAGGCGCCGCCCGCCGCCCTGCGGGACGCCCACTACGCGGGGGCGCGCGAACGCGGTCACGGCGAGGGCTACGTCTCTCCTCACGACGATCCACACCGCGCCGGCGGCGACCACCTCCCCGACGGTCTCGCGGGTCGGACCTACTATGTTCCGTCCGGAAACGGCGAGGAGGGCAGCAATGGCGATCGGGACGGGTGAGCAGGCACCGGAGTTCGACCTCGAGGAGGCGTACGACAGGCCGCGGCTGCGGCTACGGGACTTCCGGGGCAAGCGCAACGTCCTGCTCGTATTCCATCCGTTCGCTTTCACGGGCGTCTGCGCCGAGGAGGCTCTCGACCTCCAGGCAAACCTCGAATCGTTCGACAACGCCGAGACCGACGTGATCTTCGTCTCATGCGATACCTCCGCCGCCCGGCAGGCCTGGAAGCGGGAGCTCGGTGCGACGTACGTCTTTGCGTCCGATTTCTGGCAGCACGGCGCGACCGCCCGCGCTTACGGGGTGTTCGACGAGGAGACGGGGGCGCCGAGGCGCGGCACCTTCCTGATCGACAAGGACGGGGTCGTGATCTGGTCGCTCGTCAAGGACGACAAGCGGACGGAGATGGTGCCCGAGTCGCTCGACGCGCTCGACGGGACGGCGTGAGCCGTTCGCTCCACGTCGAGACGTGGGGTGATCCGGACGCATCGCGGGTCGTCTGCCTCCACGGCGTTACGGGGCACGGGCGCGGGGCGGGGCGCCTTGCGGAGGGTTGGCTTGCGGACTACCACGTCCTCGCGCCGGACCTGCTCGGCCACGGCTCGTCGTCGTACGAGCCACCCTGGAGCATTGCGGCGCACGTGGAGCTGCTCGTCACGGCCGTCGGGTCGGCGCCGGCCGCGTGGATCGGTCACTCGTTCGGCGGCCGGCTCGCATTCGAAGTCGCAGCCCGCCGGCCCGACCTCGTCGAGCGGCTCGTGCTCCTCGACCCCGCGATCCTTCTCAACGCAGCGATCGCGCTGCACGTGGCCGAAGAGGCACGCGCCGACCGGTCGTACGCGTCGTTCGACGAAGGCGTCGAGCGACGCTTCGAGGAGAGCGGCCTCCATCGAGCGCCGCGCGAGCTCGTGGTCGGTGACCTCAAAGGGTTCCTCGTGGCCGACTTCGACGGCCGCTGGCGCTATCGCTACAGCCAGGCCAGCGTCGTGGCCGCCTACGGGGAGATGGCCTCTGCACCACCTACCTTCGACGCAGTCCGGATCCCGACACTGCTCGTGCTCGGGGAGGACTCGTACGTCTCCTACGACCACCTGCTCGACGCCCACCGCGCGGCACTCGGCGACCTGCTCGAGGTGGTCACGGTGCCGGGGGGACACACCGTGATGTGGGACGCCCTCGAAGAGACCGCCACCGCGATCTCCTCGTTCCTCCGCGCCTGAGCCCCGACCCGGGAGACAGGCTGGAGCCTGTCGCCGGGCGCGCGGCTACGCCACGTGCTCGTCGGCGATCGAGAGCACGTCGTCGAGGATCGCGACCCCCTCCTCGGCTTCCTCCCGGGTCACGGTTAGGGGCGGCACGACCATGACCACGTTCCAGTGGGTCATCAGGTAGAGGCCACGGTCGAGCGCCGCCTTGGCCATCCGTGCGACGGGCGCCGCCGCCTCCCCGCCGGCGTTGTACGGCACGAGCATCTCACGTGTCTCGCGATTCTTGACCAGCTCGATCCCGTAGAAGCAGCCGAGGCCACGCACCTCGCCGATCGAGGGGTGCTTCGACTGCAGGCCTCCGAGCGCCTCGCGGAAGTAGTCGCCCATCAGGGCGGCGTTCTCGACGACGCCCTCCTCGCGGAAGGCCTCGATCGACGCCACCGCAGAGGCGCACGCGAGCGGATGGCCGGCATAGGTGAGACCGCCCGGGAAGAACGTGTCGCGCACCTGGTCGATGATCTCGCCGCGCGCAATCATGGCGCCGAGGGGCACGTAGCCGGAGTTGATTCCCTTCGCGACGCAGAGGATGTCCGGCACGACGTCCCAGTGCTCGCAGGCGAACCACTTTCCGGTGCGGCCGAATCCCGCCATCACCTCGTCGAGGATGAGGAGGATGCCGTGGCGGTCGCACACCTCGCGGACGCTCTGCAGATAGCCGTCGGGCGGGACGATAATCCCATTCGTGCCGGTGACGGTCTCGAGGATGATCGCCGCGACCGTGTGAGCGCCCTCGTACTCGAGGATCTCCTCGAGGTGCGGCGCTCCTGTGCACACCGGGCACGGGTCGGGGTGACCGGCGGGACAGCGGTAGGTGTAGGGGTCGAAAGCGCGGACGATGCCCGCCATGCCGGGCTCGACGGGCCAGCGGCGCGGATCGCCGGTCAACGAGACCGCGCCGTGGGTGGCACCGTGGTAGGAGCGGTAGCGGGCGATGATCTTGTGGCGCCCCGTCACCATCCGAGCGAGCTTGATCGCGTTCTCGTTGGCCTCGGCGCCGCCGTTCGTGAAGAACGAAACGGAGAGGTCGCCCGGCGTCACCTCTGCGAGCATCCGGCCGAGCTGCGAGCGCGACTCGTTCGCCATCGGCGGGCCGATCGTGCAGAGCTTGTCGGCCTGGTCCTTGATCGCCTGGATGATCTTCGGGTGCTGGTGCCCGATGTTGACGTTGACGAGCTGCGAGGCGAAGTCGAGGTAGCGCTTGCCGTCGTAGTCCCAGAAGTGCCGGCCCTCCGCGCCCGCGACCGGAATCGGGTTGATCGCGTTCTGCACGGACCACGAGTAGAGGACGTGCTCCTTCGCGTCCGCGACGATCTGCGCCCCCAGGTTCGGGTCGGTCGTGCCCGGGTCGGTTTCGGTGATGGCCACGATGCCTCCTCGCTCGTCGGTCGCAGATCGATCGTAGCGCGGCTGTCGCCCGGGCAACCGCTACACCAGTTGCTCGCCGAATCGTGCGCGGGCAACGAACTGCCCGAAGCCCGGCTCGACCTTGAGCTCGCCGTCCTGGACGACGACCGTTCCGCGGATGATCGTCACGTCGACGTCACCGGTGACCTCTGTGCCCTCGTAGAGCGTGTAGTCCTGGTTGCCGTGCATCGTCGCGGCCGAGAGCGTCGTCTTCCGGTTCGGGTCGAAGATGACGATGTCGGCGTCCGAGCCTGGCGCGATCGTGCCCTTGCGCGGATAGAGGCCGAAGAGCTTCGCCGGGTTCGTCGAGAGCAGCTCGACCATCCGGTTCAGGCTGATGCGGCCCTCGTTGACGCCGAAGTGGTGGATCATCTTCAGCCGCTCCTCCAGGCCCGGCGCGCCGTTCGGGATCTTCGAGAAGTCGTCCTTGCCGAGCGTCTTCTGCCCGTCCATGAGAAAGGCGCAGTGGTCGGTCGAGATCGCCGACAGCACGTCGCTGCGCACCGCGTCCCAGAGCACGGGCTGGTTCGACTTGTCGCGCACCGGAGGCGAGAAGACGTACTTCGCGCCGCCGAAGTCGGCCTCGTCCAGATCGGTGATGTCCACGAAGAAGTACTGCGTGCACGTCTCGCCCCAGACGGGCCAGTTCCTGGCGCGGGCGGCTGCGATCGCATCGACCGACTCCTTGCAGGTGACGTGGACGACGTAGAGCGGTGCGCCAGCGACGTGGGCGATCTGGATCGCGCGGTTCGTCGCCTCGCCCTCGAGCTCGGGCGGTCGCGTCAGCGCGTGGTAGCGAGGAGCGAGATTGCCCGCCGCCACCGCCTCCTTGACGAGCACGTCGATCACCTCGCCGTTCTCGCCGTGGATCATGACGAGGGCGCCGGTGCGCGAGGCGAGCTCCATCACGCGGAACATCGTGTTGTCGTCGATCAGGAACACGCCCTTGTAGGCCATCAGCATCTTGTAGGACGTGACGCCCCGATCGGGCAGCAGCGCGAGCTCCTCGAGCGTCCCGCCCTCCTCGAGGTCGGTGACGATGATGTGGAAGCCGTAGTCGATCACGGCGCTGCCGAGCGCCTTGGCGTTCCACTCGTCGATCGCGGCCGAGAACGACTGTCCTTTCGACTGGATCGCGAAATCGATGTGGCAGGTCGTGCCGCCGAACGCCGCCGCGGTCTGGCCCGAGGTGAAGTCGTCGATCGTGACGGTGCCGCCGAACGGCATGTCGAGGTGCGTGTGCGGGTCGATCGCACCGGGCAGCACGAGCTTGCCGGTGGCGTCGATGACCGTGTCTGCCTCGACGTCGAGCGAGCTGCCGATCAGCGCGACCCGCTCGCCGTCGATGAAGACGTCGGCAACGGTCGAGTCGGCTGCGGTGACGATCCGGCCGTTCCTGATCAGCACGGACATGGGGCGCCTCCTGACGGTGGTTCGCCCCGGGCCCTCGACGGGCCCGGGGCTCGTTTCTCCGAGCTTACTTCCCGCCCGCTGTCACCTTGACGACAGCCGGCTTGTACTTCGCTCCGACGACGTCGACGCTCTGCTTCTTCAGCAGGGCGAGCGCGCCCTTCGCGAGGTCGGTGCGGTAGGCGCCGTTCGGGGCTTTCGCGATCACCTTGAACTGCTTCGCGATCTTCGCGGTGCGGTTGAAGGCGGCCGTGTTCATCACGCCGACACCGCCCGGCGACGGCCAGGTCAGCTTGTTGATCTCGTTCATCTGCCACGTCTGGTGGCCCTTGCCGAGCAGCGTGCCGTTCTTGAGCACGATCGCCGTGCATGCGACGACGTTGTCACGACAGTACGCCCACCCTTTGAGTGAGGCCGCGATGAAGCGCTTCGCCACATCGCGGTTCTTCGCATCCTTCAGGTAGGCACCGGTCGTGAAGATGCCGTCCTCGAGCATCGCCGTCCCGGCGCTCTCCATGGTGATCACGTTCAGGTCGGCGAGCGTGTAGAGCTTGCCCGTCTTCGGGTTCTTCGACTCCAGCACCTGGGCGAGCTCGTTGTAGGTCATCGCAGCTGCGGCATCGACCTTGTTCTGAAGGAACAGCGTCATGTCGAACGGCTGGTTCACGATCTTCACCTGCTTCGTGTCCTTCGGGTTGATGCCGTTCTTGACCAGGGCCGCGTAGAGCTCGTTCTCGTTACCGCAGCACCAGACGCCGACCTTCTTGCCGGCCATCTTCTTGATCGTGGTGATGCCGCTCGACTTCCAGGTCAGCTCCGTCATGCCCGAGCGCCTGAACACCTGAGCGATGTTGACGAGGTCTCCTCCCTTGTCACGGGTGGCAAGGAGCGACGGCAGCCAGTCGATCCCGAACTGCGCCTGCCCCGACGCGACGACCTGCTCGGGAGTGATGTCGGGGCCGCCCGGCTTGAGCGTCACATCGAGGCCGAACTGCTTGTAGTACCCCTTGGCCGCAGCCGCGTAGTAGCCCGCGAACTGCGCCTGCGCGACCCACTTCAGCTGCAGGGTCACCTTGTCCATCGTCGCGGCGGGCTTCGCCGAGCCGAGAGACACGAACGAGAGAGCCGCAACGGCCACGATCAGCCCCGCGACTCCGACGATCCGATACCTCTTCATACCCCGTCCTCCTTTGTAGTGCATTGTCCTTATCACGCCCGAACCTCCTAATTCCGCGCGTTCCGCGCCGAGGGATACCGGCGCATCGTGACGATCTCGGCCAACGACACCGCGAGATAGAACGCGATGCCGAGAATACAAGCCACGAGGATCGCTGCCCAGGCCGTCTCGAACTGGAACAGCGCGGCCGAGTTCTTGATCTGGATCCCGAGCTGCTCCTGCGAGCCGCCGAAGTACTCACCGACGATCGCGCCGATCATCGCAAGCACGCTTGCGACCTTGAGCGACGTGAAGACGTACGGGAGCGAGGTCGGGATGCGGATGCGCCGGAAGACGGCGGTGTTGCCGGCGGCGTAAGAGCGCATCAGCTCGACCTGCTGCGGCTTCACGGAGGTGAGCCCCCGCAGCGTGTTGACGAGCACCGGGAAGAAGCAGAGCAGCGCCGCGATGAAGATCTTCGAGTTCTTCTCGATCCCGAACCATGCGTTCGCGATCGGTGCGAACGCGATGATCGGGATGGCGCTCGCGGCGATGAAGTACGGCATCAGAGCCGACCCGAGAGGGCGAAAGCGCGCAAGCACGAGCGCCGCCACGATGCCGAAGGAGACACCGACGACGAAGCCCCAGAACGCCTCCGTGAACGTGTACCAGCCGGCCGGCCAGAGAACACTCCGCTGTTCCCAGAATGCGGTGAGGATCTCGCTCGGCTTGGGGAGCAGGAACTTCTGGATCCCGAACGCATTGACGGCAACCTCCCAGCCGACGAGGCCGAGCACGAGGATCGCGAGTGCCGGCAGCCACTCGGCGAGAGCCCGACGGACGCGGCTCACGTCCCCTCCCGCCCCTCCCGCGCATCGTGCGACTCGCGCAGCAACTCGCGGACCTCGGTCGCGAGCTCGAAGAAGCGCGGCTCCTCGCGCGTCTCGTTCGTCCGCGGGTACGCAAGATCGACGTCGACGATTCGCTGCACCCGACCCGGGCGCGCCGACATGACGACGACACGAGACGAGAGGAAGACCGCCTCGGCGATCGAGTGGGTGACGAAGACCACCGTCGCGCTCGTCGCCTCCCAGATGCGCAGCAGCTCGAGGTTGAGGCGATCACGGGTCATCTCGTCCAGGGCGCCGAACGGCTCGTCCATCAGGATCAGCGCGGGATTGAACGTGAGCGCACGGGCGATCGCGACGCGCTGCTGCATGCCGCCCGAGAGCTGCCAGGGATGGTGGCTCTCGAACCCGGTCAGCTCCACGAGGTCGAGCAGCTCTCGTACGCGGTCGCGCCGGGCGGCGCGATCCCAGCCCATCATCTCGAGCGGTAGCGAGACGTTCTTCTCGACGGTGCGCCAGTCCATCAGCGTCGCCTCCTGGAACACCATCCCGTAGTCGCGGTCGAGCCGGGCCTGGTGGGCCGTCTTGCCCCCGACGATCGCCTCGCCCTCGGTGGGCTCGATCAGGTCGCCGATCACGCGCAGGAGCGTGGACTTGCCGCAGCCCGAGGGCCCGATCAGCGAGACGAACTCGCCGGGCTGGAACTCGAGCTCGATGCTCTGGAGCGCCCTCGTGCCTCCCTTGCCAAAAGTCTTGGAGACATTGCGGATCGAGACTGCGGCTGCCCTGGTCACGCGACGTTCTCCGGGGCGCGCCGCACCACGAGCCGCTCGACGATCGCGACGATGCAGAAGAAGAGGATTCCGAGCGCGGCCGCGATGATGTTGGTTGCCCAGAGGGCCGAGGGGTCGAGCGAGTAGTACTGCGCGAAGTTGAGGATTGCGCCTCCCAGCCCGTCCTGGATCGAGGACGGCAGCTCCCCGATGATGGCGCCGACGACGCTGGCCGTCGCCGCCACCTTGAAGGCCGAGAACAGGTAGGGCAGCGCACAGGGGAACTTGACGCGCCAGAGGGTGCTCCACCCCGAAGCCGCGTAGGACCGCATCAGCTCCAGCTTCCGCGGGTCGGTCGAGTCGAGCCCCCGCAGCGTGTTGATCGCCACCGGGAAGAACGTCAGGAAGGCGCTGATCACGGCCACCGGCATCCACACGGGCAGGCCCCTGCCGCCGAGCCAGATCACGACCATCGGAGCGATCGCCAGGATCGGCACGGTCTGGGAGCCGACCGCGTAGGGCAGGAAGCCGCGGCGCATCAGGTTCGAGAAGTGGAAGGCAACGCCGATCGCCACGCCGAAGACGGCGCCGATCACGAATCCCGCGGCGGCCTCCCGCGCCGTGAAGAGCGCCTTCTCGAACAGGACCTGGACGAGGATCGGCTGTTCGGTCGCGGCGGGCTCCCAGAGCCGGCTGACGATGTCCTGGAGCCGTGGCATCGCGTAGTCGTCGACGGCGAACGGCTTCGTCCAGCCGGTCGAGAGATAGAGCTGGCGGTAGCCGACGTAGAACGCGCACAGGCCGACGAGCACGGCGATCCCGATCCCGATGCGCTTGAGGACGTTGACGGCCACGCGTATTCCGTACCACAGTCGAGGGTCGTCTGCTCTCGATCGCTGTGAGTCGCCGTCCCCGGGCTCCTTCTCATTGCGACTCCGATCGTCTAGGCTCGCGCGTATGGCCCTCGATCCCGGTCGCGTCGTCACCCAGCTACGCGAGCTGCAGGCGCTCACGGGCGACACGAACGGCGCCCAGCGGGTCGCGTGGACGGAGACGTGGAGGACTGCGCGCGCCTGGCTCGCCGCGCTGCTCGCCGACCTCCCGCTCGAGGTCGAGCGCGACGCCGCCGGCAACGACTGGTACACGCTCCCGGGCGAGTCGGAGCGCGCGGTGCTGATCGGCGGCCACATGGACTCCGTGCCGAACGGGGGCTGGCTCGACGGCTGCCTCAACGTCCTCGCCGGCGCTGAGGTCCTGCGGCGGATCGCGGGAGACGGCACGCCGCCCGTGACCGTCCGGCTCGTCGACTGGGCCGACGAGGAGGGCGCTCGCTTCGGCCGCTCGCTCCTCGGCTCCTCGGCCGCCGCCGGCTCGATGCGGGATCAGGACGAGCTGCGGCAGCTGACCGACCGCGACGGGATCTCGCTTCCGGACGCATTGGCCGCGAACGGCGTCGACCTCGACCGGGCGCTCGAGGCACACGCACAGCTCGAGTCCGCGGAGGCCTATCTCGAGCTCCACATCGAGCAGGGCCCCGTGCTCGAGGACATGGAGATCCCGCTCGGTGCCGTGCTCGGAACCTACGGGGTCGAGCGCTGGCGGGTCACCTGGACCGGGCAGGCGGCGCACGCCGGCTCGACGCCGATGGACAAGCGCCGCGACGCGCTCGCCGGGGCGGCCAAGCTCGCGCTCGAGATCCGCGAGATCGCGGCGAGGGTGGGGAACGGCGCCGTCTGCACGTCGGGTGGCGTCGTCTGCCGGCCCGGGATCGTGACGTCGGTCGTGGAGACCGCCGAGCAGCTGCTCGACCAGCGTCATCTCGACGCCGCCAGCCTCGCAGAGCTCCTGCGCCAGGCGAAGGAGGCGAGCGTGCGCTTCGCCGCCGAGGAGAACATCGACGTGAGCTGGGAGCGGATCTGGAGCATCGAGCCGATCCTGTTCGACCTCGCCCTGATCCACTTCTGCGACGAGGCCTGCCACGAGGTTGCCGGCGTCTCACACCGCCTGCCGTCGGGCCCTCTGCATGACGCGGCCGAGATCGCGCGCGCGGGCGTCCCGACCGTGATGATGTTCGTCCAGAGCCTTCGCGGGCTGTCGCACACGAAGCTCGAGGACACGCGTGAGGAGCACATCGAGCTGTCGGTCGCAGCGCTCGATCGTCTCGCCGACAAGACGATCGCCCGGGTCTCCGATACCACGTAGCCCCGTGACGATCGCCGCCGGGCTCGTGCTCGGGGCGGCCGTGACGTGGAACATCTCCAACGTCGGTGCCGTCGCAGCCGTGATGAGCTCGAGCTACGGCGTCTCGCTGGCGGCCGTCGGCCTGCTCACGACCGCGCTCTTCGCCACCCACCTGGGGGTGCAGATCCCGGGCGGACGGCTGATCGACCGGGTGGGAGCCCGTAGCGTCGGGCTCGCCGCGCTCGCCGTCGTGGCGGTGGGGAACGTGATCGCGCTGCTCGACCCGTCGCTCGCCGTCGGGCTCGCAGGCCGAATCGTGATGGGCGCTCGGCACCGGTGCGGGCTTCGTGGCCGGCATCGACCTCGTTCGCGCCGGCGGGGGCGGGCCGTTCTGGCAGGGAGCCTACGGCGGCGCCACGATGGCGGCTGCGGGCCTGGCGCTGATGATCGTGCCGCAGATCGTCGGAGGGCTCGGCTGGCGTGCTCCCTTCTGGACGGGTCTCGCACTGGCCCTCGTGGCGGTGCTTCCCGTCCTCGCAGCCGAGCGGGCGCGGGTATCGCCACACCCGGGGCCGCACGAGACCATCCGCCGCGGGGTCATCGGCGACCGGCAGCTGTGGCCACTCGGGGCCGTCCACATCGCGACGTTCGGGCTCTCGGTCGTGGCCGGGAACTGGATCGTGACGCTGCTCGAACACGAGGGCCACGGACGAAGCATCTCCGGTGTCGTCGGAGGGCTCGTGCTCTTCGCCGGGATCGTGACACGACCTCTCGGCGGCCTCGCCGCCCGCCGCGCCGCGGGCCGCGCCTGGACACTCGTCGGCGTCTGCCTGGCGGCGGGCTCGATGGGGACGCTCGTGCTCGCAGCCGCGCCGCCGCTCTGGGTAGCTGCAGTCGCAGCCCTCGTCGTCGGGCTCGCCGCGGGCTTCCCGTTCGCCTCGGTCTTCGCCATGTCGCTGAGACTGCGGCCAGATGCGCCGGCGGCGGCGGTCGGCTTCGTCAACGGCTGCGCCGTCCTCGTGATTCTGGTCTGCACCCCGCTCGCCGGTCTCACGTTCGAGCTCCCGGGCGACGGGCGCGTCGCATTCGTCGTGATCGGCCTGGTCTGGGCCTCCGCACTGCTCGCCGTTCGAGGGGCCGCCCACCCTGTGAGATAATCCCCCCTTCCGCGAGAACAGCCCAAGGAGACGAACATGGCCCTCAGCTTCGGCGTCACCGTCCTGCCCGATCCGCCCTACCAGCGCCTCGTGGAGCTCATGGTTCTCGCCGAGAGCCACGGCTTCGAGTACGGCTGGACCTACGACTCGCACGTCCTCTGGCAGGACTCCTTCCCGGTTCTGGCTCTCGCCGCCGCGGCGACCTCGACGATGAAGTTCGGCCACCAGGTAACGAATCCGGGCACCCGTGACCCGACCGTGCTCGCCAGCCTCTACGCCACGCTGCACGACATCTCCGACGGGCGGATGGTGATGGGCATCGGTCGCGGCGACTCGGCGGTGCGCTACATCGGGCGCCAGCCGGTCAAGGTGGCGGAGTTCGAGGAAGCGCTCCGAATGATCAAGCCGTTCATGAACGGCGAAGAGGTGCGCTGGAACGACAAGGACCTGCAGCTGAAGTGGGTCCGGCCCGAGCTTCCCGCGATCGAGATGTGGGTTGCAGGGTACGGTCCGAAGGCCCTCGCCGTGGCGGGCCGCGTCGGCGACGGTGTCATCATCCAGCTCGCCGACCCGGAGATCATCCAGTGGATCATGGGCACCGCCCGCGCCGCGGCCGAGGAGGCCGGGCGCGACCCGGAGGCCCTCAAGTGCATCGTGTGCGCCCCCAGCATGATCACCGACGATATCGCCCTGGCCCGCGAGGAGACCCGCTGGTTCCCGGCGATGGTCTCCAACCACGTCAAGGACCTGATCGACCGCTACGGAACCGACGGCTCGGTCGTGCCGAAAGCTCTCACGGACTACGTCGAGGCGCGGAAGTTCTACGACTACAACGACCACTCCCGGGTCGGAGCCGCCCACGGCGCGTTCGTGACCGATGAGATCTGTGACCGCTTCTCGGTGCTCGGAACCGTGGAGCAGGCGACCACAAAGCTTCGGGAGCTGGAGGCGATCGGCGTCGACCACTACTCGATCTACCTGATGACGCACAGCCAGGAAGAGACGCTGGAAGCCTACGGCGAGAACATCATCCCGGGATTCAAGGGCGTGACGGCATAGAGGAGATCGCGGCCCAGCAGGTCGCGGCCTGGAGGAGCGTCGCCGCCGGCTGGGAGAAGCGGCGGAGCCTCTTCGCTCGGGCGACGGCGCTGCTCTCGGGGCGGATGATCGAGTTGCTCGACCCGCAGCCGGGACAGCTGCTGCTCGAGCTCGCCGCCGGCCCGGGCGAGACCGGGTTCAGGGCGCTGCCCCGGATCCAGCCGGACGGCGAGCTCCTCTCGACGGACGTCGCGCCCGAGATGGTCGAGGTCGCCAGGCGCCACGCGGCCGCGCTCGGGCTCGACAACATTCGCTTCGAGGTCGAGAACGCCGCCGAGCTCTCCCTGGGGGACGACACGATCGACGCCGTGCTGTGCCGGTTCGGGCTGATGCTCGTCCCCGAGATGGACCGCGCCGCCGGCGAGATCGGGCGGGTGCTCCGGCCGGGCGGGCGGGCGGTACTGGCCGTCTGGGCGAGCTCGCGACTCAACCCCTGGATGACCGCGACGGGAAAGGCGGCGCTCGAGCTCGGGCTCGTGGATGCGCCAAACCACGACGATCCCGGACCATTCCGACTCTCGGATCCGGACCGGCTGCGATCGGTGGTGGAAGCTGCAGGGCTCCAGATCGAGCGGATCGAGGAGGTGCCCGTCGCCTGGGCCGCCTCGTCCCTCGACGAGTGGTGGGAGACGTCGCGGGATACCTCACGGATGCTCGGAATGCTGGTCGAGCGGCTGACACCGGACGAGACGCGCGCCCTCCGCGAGCACTCGGAGTCGTACCTGCAGGAGTATGTCGCGGACGACGGCTCGATCGCGGTGCCGGGCCTCGCCCGGGTCGTCGCGGCGACCGCTCCCTAGAGAATCGTCTGGCCGAGCGCGCTCGCGATGAGCTCGACGGCGGTCAGCGCCGTCCTGTTCTCCCGGTCGAGGATCGGGTTGGATTCGACGACCTCGAAGGAGCCGACCAGCCCCGACTCCGCGATGAGCTCGCAGGCGAGATGGGCCTCGCGGTAGGTGAGGCCTCCGGGCACCGGAGTGCCGACGCCGGGAGCGACCTCGGGGTCGAGCGAGTCGAGGTCGAGCGAGACGTGGACGAAGCCCGGGCCCGCGACCCTGTCCAGCACCTCCCGCATCGTGCGCTCGATGCCGATGCGGTCGATGTCGCTCATCGTGAAGACCCGGATACCGGACTCGCGCAGAAAGGCGCGCTCGGACGGGTCGAGCGAGCGAATGCCGACGAGCGCGACGCGTGACGGATCGAGCGCCGGCAGCGTGAGCCCGTCGTGCCTGAACCACTCCGGGGCCTGCCCGAGGGCGGCCGCGAGCGGCATCCCGTGCACGTTGCCGGACGGACTCGTCTCGGGCGTGTTGAGGTCGCCGTGCGCGTCGATCCAGATCACGCCGCCGGGCTGCCCCGCCGCGGCGGCGAGGCCTGCGAGGGTTCCGATCGCGATCGCGTGGTCGCCGCCGAGCACGAGCGGCCGAGCACCTTCGCTCACGGTCTCCTCGACCAACGCCGCAAGCGCCGCGCAGGCTTCGAGGATCTCGGGGAGGTAGCGCGCGCGCTCGTCTGCGAGAGCGAGAGCCTCCGGTACCGGGGTCGCGATGTTGCCGCGGTCCGAGACCGCGAGCCAGATCTCGGTCAGCCGCTCGTCGAGGCCTGCGTAGCGGATCGCCGAGGGGCCCATGTCGACGCCACGCCGCTCCTGGCCGAGATCGAGCGGAGCGCCGATGATCGAGACGGGCCGTTTCACGGTTGGGACGCTACACTTCGAAGCCGCGGCGAGGTAGCTCAGTTGGTAGAGCACACGGCTGAAAACCGTGGTGTCGCCGGTTCAAGTCCGGCTCTCGCCATGCCCGTCGGCAGTTCAGGAATCCCGGAGCCGGGATCCGTCCCCCGTGACGATTGCTCCGACGCCGCTCGTCGCCTCGACGGCCGACCGGTCGTGACCGGCGTTCGCGACGGGCGGATGGTTGACGATCCGACCCGGCGGGCCGGTCTCGGCGGCCGCGCTCACGGGTTACGGAACCGTCGCAACGTGTCCCCGACCCGCGGCCGGGCCTGCGGCCGCGGGCCGGGCCGGCTAGGAGGCCGTTCGATCGCCCATCGGCACGAACGGCCGCTCGTCGTAGCCGACGTAGAGCTGCCGCGGGCGGGCGATCTTCGTCTCCTTGTCGGTCAGCATTTCCTCCCACTGCGCGATCCAGCCCGGCAGGCGGCCGAGCGCGAAGAGGACCGTGAAATAGTCAGTGGGATAGCCCATCGCCTTGTAGATCAGGCCCGAGTAGAAGTCGACGTTGGGATAGAGCTTGCGGCTGACGAAGTAATCGTCCTCGAGCGCGATCCGCTCCAGCTCGAGCGCGATCTCGAGCTTGGGGTCGATGCCGGTCTCGGCGAAGACCGAGTCCGCAACCTGCTTGATCAGCTTCGCGCGCGGGTCGTAGCTCTTGTAGACGCGGTGGCCGAAGCCCATCAGCCGCGTGCCCGCGGTGCCGTCCTTGACGCCCTCGATGAAGGCGGGGACGTTCTTCACGTCCCCGATCTCGTCGAGCATCCGCAACACCGCCTCGTTGGCGCCGCCGTGCAGCGGGCCGTAGAGGGCGGCGATGCCGGCGGAGACGGCCGAGAAGGGATCGACGTTCGAGGAGCCGACGCTGCGGACGGCACTCGTCGAGCAGTTCTGCTCGTGGTCGGCATGCAGGATCAGCAGGATCTCGAGCGCGCGCTGCAGCACGGGGTTCGGCTCGTGCCTGCCGCCGATCTCGAACGTCATGTTGACGTAGTTGCCGATGTAGTCGAGGTCGTTGCGCGGGAGCACGTACGGGAGGCCGCGGCTGTGGCGGAAGATGTAGGCCGCGATCGTGGGGAGCTTCGCGATCAGCCGGACGCGCTGGATGTAGCGGCTGTGCGGATCCTGGATGTTCTTGGCGTCGGGGTAGAAGGTCGAAAGCGCCCCGACGGCACCGAGCAGCATCCCCATCGGGTGCGCGTCGTAGCGGAAGCCCGCCATGAACTCCTCGATGTTCGTATGCACATAGGTGTGGCTGCGCACGTCGTCAGTCCAGCGCTGCAGCTGCTCCGCCGTCGGCAGCTCGCCCTCGAGGACGAGGTAGGCGGTCTCGAGGAAGCCGGCCTCCTCGGCGATCTGCTCGATCGGGTAGCCGCGGTAGCGGAGGATGCCGGCGTCGCCGTCGATGTAGGTGATCGTGCTGCGGCACGAGGCCGTATTCAGGAACGCGGGATCGTATGACAGCAGGCCCGCCCCGTCCTGGCCCTTGATCTTGCCGAACTCGGTCGCGTGGATTGCCCCGTCGACGATGGGCAGCTCGTATTCGGCGCCGGTGCGATTGTCGACGACGGTGAGACTTTCAGCACTCACGATGGCCTCCTGTGGTCGAGGACCAGAGCTCCGGCTCTCACGGCGTGCGCCTCCTCTGGTCGCGCCCCAGCCTATCCCGGCACCGTTGTGGGCGCCACAGTAGGAACCCGCGCCCCGCGACGGCTTTCTCCGCACACGAAGAGAGAGACGTCGGGGACGGAGACCCGCTCCGCCGACGCCTCTCAGTACCCGGGACCCTAGCGCATGCGCACGCCGATTTCCAGTCCCCCTACGCGATCCTGATGCTGAGTGGCCGCCCGATCACCGCATGCAGCATCGCCGCGGCGTCCCCGTTCGAGATCGCGATCGACATGTTCCGGTAGCTGTCCTCGAAGAGGATCACGTCCCCGGGGCGGGCGTCCGCAAAGGTACGCGCAGCGACGGCGTAGTAGCGCTCTCCGGAGAGGTCGAGCTCGATGCGCGTCCCGGGCACGACCCCGACCCGATCGAGGTCGTCCCGGGTCAGGTTGAGGGCGATGTTGCCGAAGCTGTCGACGTAGAGCATCGTGGCGTGCAGGACGCCTTCTGCGAAGGACGGCTCGGGCAGCTCGAGCCGGACCAGCGCTCCCGGGTCGATCGGTGGGCCGAGCTCGCCGATCTCCACCCCGCGGGCGAGATGGGCCGCCGCCGGCGCGAACAAATCGCGGCCGTGGAACGTGCGAGAGACCGACTCGAGCGCGTAGGCCGGATTGGCGAGCTCGTGCGCCTCGGCGATCCCCGCCCGCTCGGCTGCCGGCAGCAGCAGGCCGTTGTCCGGGCCGATGTAGAAGCGCCCTTCGCCGTCGCGCAGCGCAAGTGCCCGCCGGTGGCTCCCGACGCCGGGATCGACCACCGCGAGATGCGCTCCGACGGGCATGTACGGCAGCGTGTTGGCAAGAACGAGCGCGCCCTGCAGCACGGCCTGCGGCGGAATCCCGTGCGTGATGTCGATGATCCCGGCCTCCGGCGCGATCCGCTTGATCACGCCGTGGCAGGTGCCGACGAAGTCGTCCTGGAGCCCGAAGTCGGAGAGGAACGTGATGAACACCGGTCGTCCCGAGTCTAGATCTCCGGCCGGATCACCGCGCTCAGCCGCCGGGGAGGCCCGCCACGGCGGCCGCGAGACCGGCGCTCGAGTGCTCGTCCGCCTCGGCGACGACGTCGAGGCCCGCCTGCCGAGCGGCGTGCGAGGTCTCCGGCCCGATCGAGACGACCGGGAGCCCCGTCGCGAGGGCCCCGAGCGCCCGGGCGGACGAGGCGGAGGCGAGGATGTAGACGTCGGCGGGCGGAAGATCCGTGGGCCGAAGCTCGCGAGTGTGGTAGAGGGTGACGACATCGGCACCGAGGGTGCTCGGCAGCAGGCTGCGCGCGCCTTCGGCCGCGGCGAACAACACCCGGCCGGCGGGTCGTGGGAGCTCGGCGAGGAGCCCTTCCTGGGTCGCGACGGCCGGGACGAGGTCGGCGCCTCCGAGGGCCTGGGCCGTGGCAGGGCCGATCGCCGCGAGCCGCGGCATGGTACCGGTCGCACGGCGCAGCAGCTCGCGTGCGCCGTTCGCGCTCGTGACGACGACCCAGTCGTAGGCCGAGACGTCGATCGGGTCGTCACCGAGTGGCTCGATCGCGATCAGCGGGCAGTGGACGACGTCGTGGCCGAGCCGCGCGAGCCGCGCGACGAGATCCCGCTCCTGGCCCTCGGGGCGGGTGACGACGATCCTCATCGGCTCAGCGAGACGAGCTCCGCCGCAAGGGCTGCCGGGTCGTCGCCGGAGCGGCGCTCGATCCAGGAGCCGTCCTCGGCGGCGACGAGCGCGGTCAGGGTGATGCCGTCGTGGTGGGCGGCCACCGGTGCCAGGCAGCCACCGCCGATCAGTGCGACGCAGCGCCGCTCGAGCTCGACCCGGGTGTGGGTCTCGTGGTCGTCGACACGCGCGACGAGGTCCTCCTCCCCCACGCGCACCTGGAGGGCGAGCGCGCCCTGCCCGGCCTCGGGCAGCATCACGGACGGATCGAGCCTGAGCCCGATCTCGCTCCCGAGCGCTAAACGGTCTAGACCACAAGCGGCGAGTACGATGGCGTCGAGGCCCCGCTCGCCCCGCTTGCGCAGCCGCGTGTCGATGTTGCCCCGCAGCGGCTCGATCGAGAGCGTCGGCTCGAGCGCGAGCAGCTGGGCGCGGCGGCGGGCCGATGCCGTTCCGATCCGCATGCCCGGGCGAATCGCGTCGGCGCCGCAGAGGGCGTCACGCGGGTCCTCACGCAGCGTGTAGGCGCCGACGACGAGCCCTTCGAGGTCGGAGGAGGTCATGTCCTTCGCAGAGTGCACCGCCACGTCGATCCGGCCCTCGAGCAACGCCTCCTCGAGCTCCTTGACGAACACGCCGCGGGAGCCGATCTCGCCGAACGCGCTCGTGCGGTCGCGGTCGCCTGCCGTCGTGATCGGAATCAGCGCGATCTCGACCGTTGCTCCCCTGACCCGGTGCCGGCGCAGCGCCTCGGCGGCGCGCTCGGCCTGGGTCAGCGCGAGCCTACTGCCGCGGGAGCCGACGCGAAGCAGCACAGCGACGGGTCGTGGTGCGCGGCTCGCCGCACAGGAGGCGGCCCCGCGGGCGGATGCGGACGAACGCCGTTGGTGCCTGCAGCGGCAGCGGCCGCCCGATGATCACCGGTCGCGTCACGACTGCTCCTCCTCCTCGAGTCCGAACAGGTGCCGCACGACGTCAGCATAGACCACGCCCTCGGCACCGGCAGCTGCCTCCTTCATCCGGACCGTCGGAAGGTGAAGGATCTTGGCCACGATCTGGGACGTGACGGACTCCACGAGCCTTCGCTCGCTCTCGGGCAGCCGGCCGAGGCGGCCCTCGGCCTTGGCCAGCTCACCGCTGCGAATCCCCTCCGCGTGGGCGCGAAGCGAGGCGATCGCGGGGACGACTGCCAGAGAGGCCTGCCACTCCCGGAAGCGCTCCGCCTCGACGGCGACGAGCTGCTCGGCCCGGACGGCCTCGACCCGGCGGCCGGCGAGCGACGCCTCGACGACCGCCTCGAGGTCGTCGACGTCGTAGACGAAGCAGCCGTCGATCGTGGCAAGCGCCGGGTCGACGTCGCGGGGAACGGCGAGATCGACGAAGAGGAGCGGCCGGCCCCGCCGGCCGCGGAGCGGGGCCGAGGCCGTCTCGGGGTCGATCACGAAGCCAGGGGCGCTCGTGGAGGTGACGACGACGTCCGCCGCCGCGAGCAGTGCGGGAATCTCCTCCAACCCGACGGAGCGCGACTCGACGCGGGCCGCGAGCTCCTCCCCGTGTGCCTCGGTCCTGTTCGCCACCGCCTCGATCACGGCGCCGCGCGAGCGCAGGTTCCGCGCGGTGAGCTCGCTCATCTTGCCGGCACCGACGAGGAGGATCCGGCGGCCGCCGAGGTCCCCGAAGACCTGCTGGGCAAGGGCGGCTGCGGCAGCCGGCACCGAGGCCGGGCTCTCTCCGATCGCGGTCTCGACCCGCGCCCGCCGGCCTGCATGGAGGGCCTGCCGGAAGAGCCGGTCGAGGAGCGGCCCCGTCGAGCCCCCTTCGAAGGCGTCGCGCACCTGGCCGAGGATCTCGCCCTCTCCCGGGACGAGGGAGTCGAGCCCGGCCGCGACCCGGAACAGGTGCAGGGCGGCGCTGTCGTCGCCGAGGCGGTAGAGCACCGGTGCGAGCGCAGCGCCGTCGTCGCCGGCGAGGGCCAGCAGCGTGCCGCTGGCCCGCTCGTCGAGGTGATCGCTCGGGCCGTCACTCGCGAGATAGAGCTCCGTCCGGTTGCAGGTCGAGAGCACGACGGCCTCGCAGCCGTCGGCGAGCTCGCGCGCGAGCGCGGTGGCGCCTGCGGCATCGACGGCGACGCGCTCGCGCAGCTCGACGGGTGCCTGGCGGTGGGAGACGCCGACGAGCGTGAGCCTCATGAGGCGAAGTGGGTCAGAGGGAGGACGATCGCGACGAGCGCGAACCCGGCCAGGAGCAGGACGGCGAAGCGGCGGCCGCGCAGGCCCTTCTCGCGGCGCAACAGCAGGCCGACGGTGTAGACGGCCCAGATCGCCAGCGTGACGGCCATCGGCACGTCGAAGTCGCCCTGGTCGAAGCTCCCGAGCCCGACGACGATTCCGGCAGAGAGCACGCCGAGCGAGATCAGCGCCGTGCGGGCGGAGAGGCGGTCGAGCGAGTCGAGCGGCGGCAGCCGCAGCCGCAGCACACCGGTGTCTCGCAGCTTGAGCCGGCGTTCCTGCCAGAGGTAGAGGCCTGCGAGGCCCGCTGCCAGCGTGAGCCCCGCAAACCCCGCCAGCATCAGGCCGACGTGGAGCGCCAGCAGCCAGCCGGCGGTGTCGCTGGACGAGACTCCCGTACCGCCGCCCGCCCAGGCGGCGACGAGCAGCGCGACCGCCAGCGGCATCACGGCGAGACCGAGCAGCCGGTAGCGGGGGGTGCAGCCCCAGATCAGATAGGCCCCGACGACGAGCCAGACGAAGAGGTTGAGCGCGCCCGCCCACGTTCCCCAGGGGAACCCGTCGCTGTCGAGCGCCTGCGCGATCAGGAGCGCCGTCTGTGCGAGCCAACCGACGCGAACGCCCCAGATCCCGAGACGCGCCGAGGCACCCGTGCCGCGCAGGGAGCCGGCGTACGCCACCGCCGCCTCGCCGTAGGCGAGCAACGCCGGCCAGACGAGGAGCTCAGCCATCGGCGCGGCGACCGCGCGCGAGCTCGGCGAGCTCACCGGTCTCTCGCTCGAGTCGCACGAGCTTGGTGGCGATGATCGCCACCCAGAGGAGGACGAACACGAGGACGACCCCGTACGCCAGCGCAACGTACTGCCCCTGGCTCACGAGAGCGCCTCGCGCAGCTCGCGGAGGTTCCCATCGGTGCGCTTGCCGACGAGCTCGATGCGGTACATCACGTAGGCCAGGAGCGTGATCGCCGCCCAGCAGACGAGGAACGCCCCGAACATCGTGCCGGTCATCTGCGGGCCGTCCCGGTTGAAGACCGTCGGGTGAATGAAATCGCTGGCGAGCCTGATCGCAAAGAAGCTGACGGGGATCAGCGCGACGCCGAAGAGCGCGTACACGGCGCAGATCCGCTCCCGCCGGGCGCCTTCCTCGATCGAGAAGCGGAGCATGAAGTAGGCGCAGTAGAAGAGGAAGAGGACGAGGAAGAGCACGAGCTGGTTCGAGCCCCAGCTCCACCACACCCCCCAGGACGCCTTGGCCCAGATCGACCCCGTGATCAAGGTCAGGGCGCCGAAGATCGTCCCCTGATGGATCCAGGTGTAGCTCTCGAGGTCGCGGCGCTCGCCGCCGACCCAGAGGAGTCGCAGAGCCTTCCAGGCCCCGAGCCCGAAGCAGAGATAGGCGGTGAGGGCGATCGGGACGTGGAAGTAGAAGATCCGCTGGGAGACGCCCTGGTCGGCATCCTCCGGCGCGACGAGGAGCGCGAGCACGACAGCGGCCCCGAGCAGGCCGGCGGTGGAGAATGCGAGGAGCGGGAGGTTATTCCGTGACGACATATTCGAAGGTGGCCCAGGCCAGTATCGCGAACACGAGGTCGTACAGGGCGAGGAAGGACAGGTACGTCGCTCCCTCGGGTGAGATGCCCGCGCCGACACCCCCGACGACAAGCGGAATCGCGAGGGGGAGAAAGAGGAGCGGCAGGATCACCTCGCGCCCCCTGCTCGCTGCGGCCATCGCGGCGAGCAGCGACCCGACGGCGCAGATCCCGATGCTCGCGAGCACGACGCCCGTCACGGCGACGAGGTCGACGGGGGCGAAGAAGAGGGCGAAGGCAGGGAGCGCCACGAGCTCCGCGGCGCCGAGGAACGCGAGGGTGGCGAGCGTCTTGCCGAGCCAGATCGCGCTCCGGTCGCACGGTGCGAGCACGAGCCCGTCCAGGGCCCCGCCCTCCCGCTCGGGGGCCCAGGCCCGGGCGAGACCGAGCAGCGCGGTGAAGACGATCGCGATCCAGAGCAGACCGAAGGCGGCATTTTCGCCGGTGCCCGCCGGGAGCGCGAAGTGGAAGACGACGAGCGTCGAGAGGACGAAGAGCAGCATCGCCGGCAACGTGTCACGTGCGCGGAGCTCGAGCCTGAGGTCCTTGCGGGCCAGTGCGACCACGTCGGCGGTGTAGAGGGCGAGCGCGCTCACGTGAGGACGAGCCTCTGGGTGGCGAGAGGGGCGACGCGGGCCGGGTCGTGCGTGGAGAGGAGGATCGTCCGCTCGCCCGTGAGCGCAGCGAGCTCGGCGTCGAGGAGCGCCGCCCCGTCGTCGTCGAGTGCCGTGTACGGCTCGTCGAGCACGAGCAGCGCCGGGTCGTGGAGGAACGCCCGGCAGAGCGCGAGGCGCTGGGTCATCCCGCGCGAGAAGGTCGAGACGCGATCGGCCCGCACCTCCCAGAGGCCAAACCGTTCGAGGAGCATCCCGCTCCGCTCGCGCCGCTCCGGAACGCGGTAGAGACGGCCGTAGAGGTCGAGGTTCTCGAGCGCCGTCAGCTCGCGGTAGAGCAGCGACTCGTGCCCGACGTAGCCGAGGTCGCCCCGTTCACCCTCCACGGTCGAGATGCCTTTTGTCGGCGCAGCCAGCCCGGCGACGAGCCGGAGCAGGGTCGTCTTGCCCGAGCCGTTCGGCCCCGTGACGAGCAGGAATCCGCGGCGGGGAAGATCGAACGAGACCCCCCTCAGGGCGCGCTTGCGGCCGTATCGCTTCTCGAGGCCCTCCCCCGCGATCACCGTGCGATCCTCCTGCTCGACAGACGGCCCACGGTAGCCGCTACACGACGGTGTCGAGAACGACGAAGGCGAGGAACACGACGCTGATGACGCCGTTGACGGTGAAGAACGCGGCGTCGAGCCGGCGGAGGTCGCCGGGGTGCACGAGCGTGTGCTCGTAGACGAGGAGCCCCGCCACGGCCGCCACGCCGAGCCAGTAGAAGACGTCGCTCCCGAGCCCCAGCCCGACCGCGGCCAGCAGCGCCACCGCGGCGACGTGGAACGCACGGGCACCGACGAACACGCCGCGCTCCCCGAACCGGGTCGCCCACGAGCGCAGGCCTGCCGCACGATCGTGCTCCAGGTCGAAGAGCGAGTAGAAGAGATCGAAGCCGGCGACCCAGAGGCCCTGGGCGGCGAACAGGGCCCATGCCTCCCAGGGGGCCGTACCGGTGACGGCGAGCCAGGCTCCCAGGGGAGCGAGGCCCGTACAGGCCCCGAGCCAGAGGTGACAGAGCCAGGTGACGCGCTTCAGGTACGGGTAGATCACGAACATGGCGACGGGGATGGGCCAGAGCCAGCGGACGATCGGCTCGAGCTGGAACGCGGCCACGAGATAGAGGGCGAGCGCCGCCGCGCAGAGCGCCCAGACCTGTCCAGGTGAGAGCGCACCGGCCGGGATCTCGCGACCGGCCGTCCGAGGGTTCCGCGCGTCGAGCTCGGCGTCGACGAGCCGGTTCAGCGCCATCGCGAGCGTCCGGGCCCCGACCATCGCGAGGGTGAGCCAGACGAGGGTGGCGGTGCCCGGGTAGCCGTCGACGGCGAGGAAGGCGCCGACGTAGGCGAACGGAAGCGCGAACACGGTGTGCTCGAACTTGACGAGCGAGGCGAAGCGGCGGGGGAGGGAGAGCGCCTCCGTGCTCACGTCTGGACGTGCCGCGAGCCCTGGTCGCCCGCGGCCAGCTCGAGCCCGTGGGCGAGGGCGGGTTGCAGGACCGCGAAGCCGTCACGACACCCTCCCGGCGAGCCGGGGAGGTTGACCACGAGGGTCGCGCCCCGAAGCCCGGCGAGGCCGCGGGAGAGCAGGGCGTGCGGCGTCTTCGTGCGGGCATCGGCCCGGATCGCCTCGGCGATGCCGGGCGCTTCACGCTCGAGGACCCGCCGCGTCGCCTCGGGCGTGACGTCGCGCGGCGTGAAGCCCGTACCGCCCGTGGTCAGCACCAGCGGGCTCCTGCCCGCCAGGTCGACGATCGCATCGGCGATCTGATCGGCCTCGTCCGGGACAACGCGCCGCTCGACGACGAATCCCTCGCGGGCGAGCAACTCGGCGAGCGTGTCTCCGCTCCGGTCCTCGCGGGTGCCGTGATGGACGCCGTCGGACACCGTGAGCACGGCCGCGTTCACACCGGTTCCTTCGTCTTCTCGACGAGCGCGACGTCCGTGATCCTCATCGTCTTGTCGATCGCCTTGGCCATGTCGTAGACCGTCAAAGCGGCGACGGTCGCCGCCGTCAGCGCCTCCATCTCGACACCCGTCTGCGCGGTCGTCTCGGTGACGGCCTCGATCTCGACCCCGGTCGCAACGACCACCAGGGCGACGTCGATCGCGCTGAGTGGGAGGGGGTGGCAGAGCGGGATCAGCTCGCTCGTTCGCTTGGCGGCCATGATTCCCGCGAGCTGGGCGGTCGTCAGTGCATCCCCTTTGGGGAGGGAGCCGAGGCGGGCGACGGTGTCGGGTGCCATCAGTACCGTGGCCCGAGCGACGGCGCGGCGCCGGGAGAGCGGCTTGCAACCGACGTCGACCATCCTGACGGCGCCGTCCGGGCCGACGTGCGAGAAGTCCGTCATCGGGCGCGGTCTCCCGGATCCGCCCCGGCCGGGGACGGCACGCTCTGAGCGGAGCTCGGAATCACCGCCGCATCGTACTGCGCCGCTCGAGCGGTCAGGCCGGTCGCTCCCCGAGCGTCACCTGGACGACCCGGCGGTCGGTCCCTGCTCGCAGCACCGTGAACGGGATCCGCTGGCCCGCCTTCAGCCGCGTGACCGCGCGTGAGACATCCTGGGCGCTCCTGACGGGCCGGTCGCCGATCTTCACGATCACGTCACCGCCGAGGGAGATCTGGAGGCCGTTGTAGTCGACGTTGCGCGTGCCGCCGCGGAGGCCCGCCCGGGCGGCCGGCGTGCCGGGCTCGACCTTTGCGATCAGGGCCCCGCTCTGCCTCGAGAAGCCGAGCTTCCGGGCGAGCCCCGGCGTGACGTCTTGCGTTGTGACGCCGACGTAGGCGTACGCGACCTTGCCCGTACGCACGATCTGCTCGAGCGCCCGCCGCACCGTGTCGATCGGGATCGCGAACCCGACGCCTTCCGCCGTCCCACTGGTCGAGCGGATCTGGGCATTGATCCCGATCACGCGGCCGCGGGCGTCGAAGAGCGGCCCGCCCGAGTTCCCGCGGTTGATCGGCGCATCGGTCTGGATCGCATCGGAGACGCTGTACCCGGAGGTGAGCGAGTCGATCGTGCGATCGATCGCGGAGACGACCCCGACCGACAACGAGCTCTGCTCGTTGAAGGGGCTCCCGATCGCCGCCACCGGCGTTCCGACGACCACGGTCGAGGAGTTTCCGAGCGGCACCGGTGCCAGGGCATGGGCACGAGGATCGACCCGGACGACGGCGACGTCGCTGAACAGGTCCCAGCCGACGATCTTGGCCGGGACACGGTCGCGATCCCTGAATTCGACGAAGAGCCTGTCCGCTCCCCGCACCGCCCCACCCCCGGCCTGGGCCACGTTGGTGACCACGTGCGCGTTCGTCAGGATCGTCCCCTTCGCGTCGACGACGAACCCGGAGCCCTGGGACTGGCCCTCGGCGCCGAAGTCGGCGTAGAGGGTGACGACACCGGGTGCCCGGCGGGCGTAGATGGCCGCCGGATCGAAGCCGTTGCCGATCGCGGGCACGGCAACGGCTGGGGCTTCGGGACTGGTGGTCGCGCCCTCGACGACCACGGTGGTCGTGCCGCCGTCGGTCAGTCCGGTCAGGCCGCCGAGCGCAAGCGCGCCCGCGGCACCGAGAATCGCTGCGATGACGGCAATGGCGAAGACCTGGGGGCGCACAGGACAACTGTAGCCGCGCGCATCCGACCCTCACGACCGGGCCGCGACCGTTTCCACGTGGAAACGGTCGCGCGGCTCAGCCAGTGGCGACGGGAGGCCGCAGCTGCGCCTTCTCGGCCGGCAGCTCGAGGCTGAATGCCGTCGACCCCGGCCTGCTCTCCACCCTGACGACACCGCCCATGCGGCCTGCGAGCTCGTGGGCGATTGCGAGCCCGAGCCCGCTGCCGGATGCCTGACCCCCTTCGACGCGGTAGAACCTCTGGAAGACGCGGTCGAGATGCTCGGGCGGAATCCCCGGGCCGTCGTCCTCGACCGAGAGGACGGCCCGACCGCCCCGCTCCTCGACCCGAAGTCGGACCGTCGTTCCGGCAGGGGTGTGGACGAGCGCGTTCCCCGTCAGGGCCCGAGCGATCTGCTGGACGCGCTCCTCGTCGGCGAGTGCCCAGACATCGGTGCGGGCGTCCACCACCAGGGTGTGGCCCGAGGCGTCGGCAAGAGCGCCGAAATCCTCGGCGACGACCGTGATCACCTCGGCCAGGCTTACCTCCTCGTGCTCGATCCGGATCCGGCCCACGTCCATCCGGGAGAGATCGAGCAGATCGGTGGCGAGCTTGGTCAGGCGCTCCACCTGACTCCGCGTCGTCGCGAGGAACTCCCTGCGGGTGGACTCGTCGAGATCCTCGTCGGCGAGGAGCTCCAGGAAGCCGGCGAGAGAGAACAGCGGCGTCCGGAGCTCGTGGGAGGCGTTCGCGACGAAATCCTTCCGGGCCCGATCGAGCTGGGCGAGCTGGAGGCGCATCCGGTCGAACGATGCGGCCAGCTGGCCGACCTCGTCCGCTCCGTCGTCGACGACGGGCTCGTCGAAGGCACCTTCCGCGATCCGGTCGGCGGCCCGCTGCAGGCGGCCGAGTCGGCGGGCGTGGAGGGAGGCAACGGCAAACCCGAGCACGACCGTGATCAGCAGGGCGACGACCGTCGCATAGAGCAGCCGCCGCTTGACGAGAGCCACGGTCGCAAGCTGATCGGAGAGCGAGCTCGAAAGGAGCATCACGTTGCCACCGGTGAGCAGCGGGACCGCGATTTCGGCGTATTCGCGTCCGGCGTGCCGCACGCGGGCGCGGACGACACGCACGTCGCTCGCCGCCTGCAGCGCCGTCGGGTCGAGCTCGATCTCCGAGCCTCCGACCGCAGACGAGTCGGCGAGGGACAGCAGCGTCCGGTTTCCGGGCTCGCCCCCCACGCCGAAGAGAACGACACGTGCGTTCGCGACGAAGCCGGCGCTGTCGACGAAATCGCCGAGCCGCAGGTTGTTCTGCGCCTCGAGGCCGGCGTAGTTGACCGCCAGGGTCTCGGCGTCACTCTGCAGCTGGTCGAGCTTTGCCGTGACGAGCCGCTGCTCGAGCGAGGGCACCACGATCGCGAAGGCCGCGAGGAGTGCGCCTCCGACGATTGCGAGCAGCGCCAGCGAGAGCTTGACGCGGATACCGCCCGGGATGCTCATCGATCGCGGAAGCGGTATCCGGCCCCACGCACGGTCAGGATCAACTCCGGCTCACGGGGCTCCCGCTCGATCTTCTCGCGCAGATGCCGCACATGCACGTCGATCGTGCGTGGCTCGCGGTAGTCTGCGCCGCCGCGGAGCCGCTCGAGCAGCTGCCGGCGCGAGTAGACGACGCCCGGGCTCGCCGCGAGCAGCGCCAGGAGCTCGAACTCCACGAAGGTCAGCTGCACCACCTGTCCGCGCACCTCGACGGTGCGTCGCGGCAGGTCGATCCGGACGTCGCCGCGATCGATCGTCTCCTCCCGCCTGCCTCCGAGGTGGGGCGTTGCGGCCCGCCGCAGGACCGCGCGCACGCGACTCCGGAACTCGCGAATCAGGAACGGCTTCGTGATGTAATCGTCCGCCCCCAGCTCGAGCCCGAGCACCTTGTCGAGCTCGTCGTCACGCGCCGTCAACATGATGATCGGGACCGTGCTCACGGCCCGCAGCCGTTTGCAGACCTCGAGCCCGTCGATCTTCGGCAGCATGATGTCGAGCACGACGAGGTCGATCTCCTCCTCCCCGAAGCGCCGCAGCGCCTCCTCGCCGTCGCGCGCCTGCACGACGCGATAGCCGTCTCGCTCGAGGGGGTACGTGAGGAGCTTCTGGATCGCATCCTCGTCGTCGACGAGCAGAATGATTGGGGATTCCGGCATCGTCGTAGGCGCTCGAAACGGGGCTCGCTGGCGCCAGGTCGTACTATAGCCCCCGTCGTGCCGGCCTCAGACTCACCCCGGAGAGGCGGTCGCCGCACGCCGGGGCCTTCGCGCCCGCGCGCCGCGCGACGCCGCGTCAGACGCGGCACGCGCGAGCAATCGATCAACAGCCGGCTCGTCGGCCGGGCCGCGCTGCTCCTGATCGTGCCGCTGCTGCTGCTGACGCTCACGATCGGCCGCCCGGGCCCGTTCCCCGCGCCGGTGCTGCCGCCGTCGTTCGACGGGCCATCCGCCACGGCCCTCGCGAGGGAGCTCGCCCGCGACTACCCCGATCGGGAGCCCGGATCCGCCGGCGGCGCCGGGGCGGCTGCCTGGGTGCAGGAGAAGCTCGGCCTCTACGGTCTCCGCGCAGCGGAGGACGCCTGGGACGAGACCATCCCCGGCCTCGGCCGCGTCCGGCTCCGCAATCTCGTGACCGTCGTCCCTGGTGCGACGGCCGACGCCATCCTCATGCTTTCCCACCGCGACAACAGCGGCGGCGCCCCCGGCGCGAACGACAACGCCTCGGGTACCGCCGCCCTGATCGAGCTGATGCGCGGCTACGGACGGCTCGGGACCGTTGCCGGACGGCCGAAGCCCAAGCACACCCTGGTCTTCCTCTCGTCGGACGGGGGCGCTTTCGGCGGCTACGGTGCGGAGCGATTCGCTGCGATGTCGCCGCTGCGCGACAGGGTGAAGGCTGCCGTCTCCCTCGATGCGCTGGCAGGCACCGCGCGACCCCGGCTCGAGATCGCGGGCCTGACACCGCGATCCCCCGCCCCGGCCCTGATCAGGACGGCGGATGTGAGGGTGGCCGCCGAGCTCGGGCGGCCGCCGGCCCGCCCCGGCTGGCTCGTCCAGCTCGTCGATCTGGGCGTGCCCTTCGGCTACGGCGAACAGGCGCCGTTCCTGGGGCGGGAGATCTCCGCGATCCGGCTCACGACGGCCGGCGACAACCCGGCGGGCGCCGGCGCCGACACGTCGGCGCTGCTCGATCAGGCGCGCTTCGTGCAACTCGGGCGCGCGAGTGCGTCGATTCTCGCCTCGCTCGACGGGGGAATCGAGCTCGCCGGAGGAACCGAGGGGCACGTGTACCTGGGCAGTCGAATCATTCGCGGGCGGGCGCTCGAGTTCGTCCTCATCGTCGCGATCGTGCCGTTTCTCGCCGGCGCGATCGATCTCTTCGCCCGCACGCGGCGACGGCGCCTACCGCTGCCGGGTGCCTGGCGCGCCCTGCGGATACGGTTCGGGGTCTGGCTCTGGATCGGCGTCCTGATCGGGCTCGGAGCGGTCGCCGAGGTGTTTCCCCGAGGTTCTGCGATCCCGCCCCCGCCCGATAGCCCTGCCGTCACCGATTGGCCGATCGTCGGTCTCATGGTGATCGGGGCGCTGGCGGCTCTCGGCTGGTGGCGCGCCCGTCGGGTCCTGCTGCCGGCGACGCCGGCGAGCGACGACGAGCTGCTCGCGGGGTATGCGGTCGCGCTCCTCGGACTCGGTGCGGTCGCCATCGCGACGGCGCTGATCAGCCCCTACGGCCTCGTCTTCGTCGTCCCGTCGCTCTACGCGTGGCTCTGGCTGCCCCAGGTCGAAGGGCGGGCCGGCTGGGCACGGGACCTGCTCTACGGCGCCGGGCTCGTCGGGCCGTTGCTCGCCGCCGTCGCGATCGGCACCCAGCTCGGGCTCGGGCTCGATACACCGCTCTATCTCGTGTCCCTGATGACTCTCGGGTTCATCCCGTGGACGACGGTGCTCGTCCTCCTCGCGTGGGCCGCGATCGCTGCGCAGCTCGGAGCGCTCGCGGCAGGACGCTACGGGCCGGTCGAGCGGCGCGCCCCCGGCCTCCGCACGAGCGGTCGTAGGCGCTCGGCCCCCTAGAGCGCCAGGAAGTCGACTCTGGCGCCCGGTGGGAGCGTCTCCGTCCCGCGCCGGATGTGCACGATCGCATCAGCCGCGGTCGTGTGGACGATCATGTGCGACTCCTGTCCGACGATCGGGTCGAGCAGGGCCCCACCCTCGCTCCATGTGACCCGGGCCCGAACGTAGTCGTCCCGCTCGGGCCGGGGCCGGATGGAAGCGGCCAGGGTGCCGGGACGGAACGGGGGCGCGGGGTCGGGATGGCCCTGCAGCGCGAGCAGCGCCGGGCGCACGAACAGCAGCGCGGCCACCAGCGAGGAGACGGGGTTCCCGGGCAGCCCGAACACGAGCGTTCTGCCGCGCACACCGAAGGCGAGCGGCTTGCCCGGCCGCATCGCGACACCCCAGAAGATCTCCTCGACGCCGAGTCGTGCCTCGACGCGGCGCACGAGGTCGTGGGGGCCGACCGACACGCCCCCGGAGGTGACGACGACGTCGGCCTCGAGTGCGCGCTCGAGCACGTCGGCGAGTGCGTCCTCGCTGTCCTCCGTCGCACCCAGCCGCTCCACGACAGCACCTGCCTGGGCGAGGGCGGCGGCGAGCATGATGCCGTTCGACTCGTAGATCTGGCCCGGCTCGAGCACCTCGCCGGGGGGACGGAGCTCGGTGCCCGTGACGACGACGGCGACGCGGGGAGCCCTCCGGGAGACGATGCTCTCGATCCCGCACGCTGCGAGTGCTGCGAGCCGCGCCGGCGTCAGCGACTCCCCGCCCGCGAAGATCGTGTCCCCGGCCCGCACATCACCACCGCGACGGCGGATGTTGTCTCCTGAGACGACAGCATCGGCGATCTCTACCTCCCCGTCACGCTCGACGATCTGCTCGATTGGAACGACCGTGTCGGCCCCCGTCGGGACGACGCCGCCCGTCGAGATCTCGATTGCCTCACCGCCGGCCAGGGCGCGGGTCTCCGGGCGCCCTGCGGCAACGGCCCCCACGACCCGCAGCGTGCCCGGCACGTCCGCTGCCCTGACGGCGTACCCGTCCATGGACGAGCTCGGAAACGGCGGCAGGT
Source organism: uncultured Thermoleophilia bacterium (assembly GCA_963823355.1). Classification (GTDB taxonomy): domain Bacteria; phylum Actinomycetota; class Thermoleophilia; order Gaiellales; family Gaiellaceae; genus Gaiella. The sequence continues at coordinate 1,194,713 of CAWGLG010000007.1, read as the reverse complement.
CGACAGGTGAAGCGACGGCTCCCGCCAGGATCCTGCCGGCGGCCTCCTCGAGTGGGACCTGCTCCGGCGACAGGGCGTCGGCGCGAGCCAGGACCGCGGCCAGGGCGTCGGCAACAGGCAGCAGCGGGCTCACGTTTGCACGCTACACCAGCGGCACGGGGTACCCTCGCGACGTGATCTCGGTCGTCATCCCAGTTCATGACGAGCAGCGGAGCGTCGCGCTCCTCTACGACGAGCTGGCGGCAGCGTTCGCAGGCGACGGCCGGGCGTGGGAGGCGGTCTTCGTCGACGACGGCTCGACCGACGACACCTTCGGCGCCCTGACCCGGCTCCACGACGCTCACGACAACGTTCGCGTCGTCCGGTTGCGTCGGAACTTCGGCAAGGCAGCCGCGCTCGATGCCGGCTTCGGCGAAGCTGCAGGAGACGTTGTCGTGACAATCGACGGCGACCTGCAAGACGACCCGGCCGAGATCCCGAGGCTCCTCGCCAAGCTCGACGAGGGGTACGACCTCGTCTCCGGCTGGAAGACGAAGCGGCGCGACCCGCTCACGCGGCGGATCCCGTCGAAGATCTTCAACACCGTCGCAGGCAGGGTCTCCGGGGTCCGGCTCCACGACATGAACTGCGGGCTCAAGGCCTACCGGGCCGAGGTCGTGGAGGGGATGCAGCTCTACGGCGAGCTCCACCGCTACATCCCCGTGCTCGCCCACTACCGCGGCTATCGGGTCACCGAGCTGCCCGTCAATCATCGCCCCCGGGAGCACGGCCGCTCGAACTACGGCGTCGAGCGTTACGTCCGGGGCTTCCTCGATCTGCTCACCGTCACATTCATGGGACGGTACCGCCACCGGCCGCTCCACCTCTTCGGGGGCCTCGGGCTCCTCCTCAGCCTGCTCGGAAGCCTCATCCTCGGCTACCTGACCGTCGTCAAGCTGGCAGGCAACGCGATCGGCCAGCGGCCTCTGCTCCTGCTCGGCGTCCTCCTCGTGGTCGTCGGCATCCAGCTGCTCTCGCTCGGGCTCCTCTCCGAGTTGATCACGAGCCAGCACGAGGAGCGAACGGGCGGCGCAGACCGGGCCGCCCGCCTCGTCGACGAAGTGCTGCGCTAGCATGCGCGTCCTCTACTTCGGAACCTACGACCGCGCCTACCCGCGGAACGCCCAGGTCATCTCCGCGCTCCGCTGCGCCGGGGTCGACGTCTACGAGCAACACCGGCCCGTCTGGGAGCGTCGCCACAACTGGTCGGTCGGGCTGCGCCAGATGCTGCGACTGGCCGAGGCCGAGCGCAGCCTCGGCCGATCGCGCGAGGACGAGCGCAGCGCCGAGGTCCTCATCGTCGGCTACCCCGGGCACTTCGACATGACGGCGGCCCGACGGGTCGCCCGGGGCCGGCCCGTCGTCTTCAACCCGCTCGTGTCGCTCTACGACACGCTCGTCGACGACCGCGGTCGCTTCCGGGCCGGAACGGCCGCCTCCGGCGTGGTGCGCCACATCGACCGGCGTGCCTTCCGCAAGGCGGACGTCGTCGTCGCCGACACCGAGGCGCATGCGCAGTTCTTCTGCGAGACGTTCGGCCTCGCTCCCGAGCGGGTGGAGGTGTGCTTCGTCGGCGCCGAGGATCGCCTCTTCCGGCCGGGCCCGCACCCGGACGCACCGTTCCACGCCCTCTTCGTGGGCAAGCTGATTCCCCTGCACGGGCTCGAGACCATTCTCGCTGCCGCTGCGCTTGCGCCCGAGATCCCGTTTCGCGTCGTCGGTAGTGGCCAGCTCGAGCCGCTCCTCGCCGACCGCCCCGCGAACGTCGAGTGGCTGCCGTGGGTCGAGTACGAGGATCTCCCGGGCGAGATCCGGTCGGCCGGCTGCGCACTCGGCGTGTTCGGGACAAGTGCCAAGGCGGGGCGCGTGATCCCGAACAAGGCGTTTCAGGCGCTCGCCTGTGCGACGCCCCTCGTGACAGCCGACACGACGGGAGCCCACGAGTTGCTGAACGACGGCCTGGACGCTCTCCTCGTGCCCGCAGGCGACCCGGGCGCCCTCGCCGCCGCAGTGCGGCGTCTCGCCGGCGACCCCGCGCTCGCACGCCGGATCGGCGCGGCCGGCCGGCAGGCGTACGAGACCAAGGCCAGCGAAGTGGTACTCGGCGTCCGCTGGCGGAGCGTTCTCGAGCGGGCGATCGCAGCAGCGTGACGCGGCCGCGCACGCTGCTCTCGCTCGCGGTGTGCGCCTTCGCGGCCGGAATGTCTGCACTCGCCGTCCTGCAGCAGCGGGCCTTCGAGAGCGGGCGCTTCGACGTCGGCAACCTGACCCAGGCCGTCTGGTCGACGGCCCACGGCCGCTTCCTCGAGGTGACGAATCTCCAGGGTCAACAGATCTCACGGCTCGGGGCCCACTTCGACCCGCTTGTCGCCCTTCTCGCGCCTCTGTGGTGGCTCTGGCCGAGCCCCGAGATGCTGCTCGTCGTGCAGGCGGTGGCCGTCGCCCTCGGTGCCGTACCCGTCTTCCTGCTCGCCCGCAAGCACCTCGGCACCGAGACCGGGGGGCTCGGGCTCGCGCTCGTCTACCTCCTCTACCCGCCGACACAGTGGATCGTCCTGGACGACTTCCACCCTGTCGCGCTCGCGGCGCCGCTCCTGCTCGGTGCGATCTGGTTCCTCGACCAGAACCGCCTCCTGCCCTTCGCGCTCTGCGCCGGAGCGGCGTGCCTGACGAAGGAGCAGGTCGGCCTCACCGTGGCCATGCTCGGCATCTGGCATGCCTTCGCCCATGGCCGGCGGTACGCGGGCGCGGTGATCGCCGCGGCGGGCGCTCTGGTGGCGGTCGTGGCCACGACCGTCATCGTTCCCCACTACGCCCCGGGCGGAGGATCGCCGTTCGAAGGCCGCTATGCAGCCGTCGGTGGATCGCCCACTGGAATGGTTCAGACCTTTATCGGTCATCCTCTCCGCGTGCTCGAGGCGGCGACCGAGCATCGAGACGTCTCCTACCTCCTCGATCTCCTCGTGCCTCTTGGGGGACTGCCTCTGCTCTCGCCACTCGTCGCGGCGAGCGCCCTGCCCGACCTGGCCCTCAATCTCCTCTCCGCCACGCGGACGCAGACGTCGATCCATTTCCACTACACGGCCGCGGTGATCCCCGGGCTCGTGGCGGCAACGGTCTTCGGCGTCGCTCGACTGCAGCGCCGGTGGCCCCGGGCGGAGCCCACGATTCTCCGCGGGCTCGTTGCGCTCACGCTCGCAGCCGGCGTCGTGCAGGGCCCGCTCCCCGTCTGGCGGCACGTCCCGTTCGGCTCGGACCTCGCCGCCCGCGACCACGTCGTCAGCGACCACGACCGCGCCACGGCCCGCGTCCTCCACGCCGTGCCGCCCGGCGTCGCCGTCAGCGCCACCAACACGCTCGGAGCGCACCTCTCCGAGCGCCGCCGCATCTTCAGCTTCCCCGTCCTCCGCGAAGCGCGCTGGGTCGCCGTCGACCTGAAGCGGCCGAGCTACCGGGACGACGCACTCGGCAGGCGGTTCGACCGTGCGTACGCGAGCCTGCGGCGTGATCCGCGGTGGCGCGTCGTCCGCGCGGAGGACGGGGTCGTCGTGCTCCGTCGCTAGACCGGGATCGTCTGGGGCAACAGGTAGGCGCAGAGGACGAGGCAGGCCGCGGTTGCGGCAGTGTCCTCGTCTGCCGCCGCAAGGGGCACCGTCCACGCCAGGTACCAGACCGCCAGGTAGGGCGTCGTCACGAGGACGAGACACGCCGCGAGACCGAGCCGGGCGCGGCCACGGCCGGCTTCACGGACGAGCCACGCGAATCCGACGACCAGCACCGTCGCCGCAAGGCCCAGAGTGAGACCCTCAGGCACACCGGCCTGCGCCAGCCGATGGGGGATCGCGTAGCTCGTCTCGAGTGCGGCGTTGCCGGCGAGCGGCACGATGGCGAGGGGCCACGCGCCACCGTAGACAGCCGTCGCGACGATGACGACCGCCGCCGACGCGAGCACGAGACCCTTCCGGCCCCCGCTTCGGCCGGTGGCCCGGGCCTCGGCGGCGTGCAGCGCGAGAAACAGGAGCGGCACCCACTTGACGCCGATCGAGAGGATCCAGAGAACGCCGGCGCTCTGCAGGCGACGGGAGGCCGACAGGGCCAGCGCCGCGAGGATCAGGGCCCCGACCCATGCATCGTTGTGCCCGCCCCCGGCGAGATGCACCGCGAGAAGCGGGTTCCAGCCGACGAGGGCGATCGCGAACGCCCGCCGACGGGCGAGGCGGCCCGCGAGCAACGCGGCCGCGAGGGCCGCGAGCCCGGCCAGCGCCTTGTACGTCCAGGCCGCGACCGCGTCCGAGTCGCCCGCCACGACAGCGAGTGGCTCCGAGGCGATCGTGAACACCGGACCGTAGACGCTCGTCGTGTCGAGCCAGTCGCTCCCCATATACGGCAGTGCCGGGTTGTCCGGGAACTCCTCGGGTGCGTCGGTATACGGGTTCGCGGCGCCACGCGCGCCGATCCACCCGTACGACCAGTACGTCCAGGCGTCGGTGGAGAGGAGCAACGGCGCTGCCAGCGGAACGAGCTGGATCGCGGCGGCGAGCGCTATCACTGCCCGCGTCGAGGGCGTCGTCCTCCGGATCAGGAGCAACGCGGCGAGATAGGCCGCAAACGCGGCGATCAGAAGTGCGAGAAAGTACGGGGCGATCCCCGAGACGTTCCCGCCGTCCCTCGGCACGAGCGGCGAATCGGGTCGCCAGGCAAGGGCGCAGGCTGCGGCGACAAGGGCGAGAACAGCCACGCCCGCCGCTACCGCAAGGGCCCGCCTCACGGTTGAGTCGGTGTTTTCGCTGCCGCCGTGCCCGGCGTCGTCTTCTTCTTCGTCGCCGGCGTCGTGCCGGTCGTGGTCGTCTCGGTCGTCGTCGTGCCGGTCGTGGTCGTCTCGGTCGTCGGGGCGACGTAGTACGGGTCATAGCTGAGCGCCAGCGGGCCACGGTGGAACGGCTGGTACTGCGGGGGCACCGTCGCTTCGGCGAAGTCCCTCACCGGACGGAGCCCGATCGTGCGCTCCATCAGCAGCCGCCAGATCTCCGCCGGGAAACTCCCGCCCGAAACGGAGATGCCGTGGACGTTCTCCATCGGGATCTCGCCGCCGGGGTAGCCCATCCAGACGGCGGTCGCGAGCTCGGGCGTGTAGCCGACGAACCAGGCGTCCGCGTGCTTGTCCGTGGTGCCTGTCTTGCCGGCGGCGGGCCTTCCGAATGCCGCCCGGGTGCCGGTGCCGTAGCTGACGTTGTCCTCGAGGATCTGGGTCACCTTTGCCGCGACGCCGTCGGGGATCACGCGGGTGCGCTTCGGTGAGCCCCAGCCGGCCTTCGTGTCCTCTTTCCCGTTCGACAGCACGACCTTCCGGATCGCGGTCGGCTCGGAGTAGACCCCTCCCGCGGCAAGCGTCGCGTACGCCGACGCCATGTCGAGCGGCGAGACCGCGATCGAACCGAGGCCCATGGCCGGCACGTACTGGCCTCCGACCTCGAGCGGCGACCGCACGCCGAGCTTTCGCGCCATCTCGCCGACGGTGTCCGGCCCGACGTCGAGCGTCAGCTGTGCATAGACGGTGTTATCCGAGCGAAGCGTGGCGCGCGAGATGGACGTCCACCCGTTGTAGGTCGAATCGTACGTCTTGACACACCACCAGGATCCGTCGTCGCAGCTACCGGTCGCGACGGGCCGGTAGGTGAAGGGCGCCGAGACGTAGTAGCTCGTGTCGGGGTCGATCCCCTTCTCGATGGCCGCGGCCAGCACGAACGTCTTGAACGTCGAGCCCGGCTGCCGCCGCGCCTGTGAGAGCAGGTTGAACTGGTTGTTCCTCTGGCCGGGGATCACGGCCGCCATCGCCCGGATGGCGCCGTTCGCGGGCTCGATCGAGATCACGGCCGCCGCGGGATCCCCGGGTGCGTCGAGCGTCTCACGGATCGCATCCTGCGCGGCGCGCTGCCAGCGCGGCAGGATCGTCGTATAGACACTGAGGCCGCCCGACCGCACCGTCTCGGCGCCGTACTTTCGGACGAGCTGGTCGCGGACATACCCGAAGAAGTAGGGCTCACGGATCTCCTTGTAGAGGCGTCCAGGCTTCAGTTGCAGGTCTTTCGAGCGGGTCGCCCACGCGTACTGCTCGGCGGTGACCGCGCCCTGATCCCGCATGGCACGGAGGACCGCGTCACGGCGGGCGAGGGCCTTGCTGGCCTCGACGAACGGGTTGTAGGCCGACGGCGCCTGCGTCAGCCCGGCGAGCAGTGCCGCCTCACGGAGGTTGAGCGCCCTCGCAGGCTTCGAGAAGTACGTCTGCGCCGCCGCCTCGATCCCGTAGGCGAGGTTCCCGTAGTAGACCTGGTTGAGATACGACTCGAGGATGCGCTGCTTCGACCAGGCGTCGTTGAGCTTGAGCGCGAGACAGGCTTCCTTCAGCTTCCGCTGCAGCGTCCGCTCGTTCGAGATGTAGAGGTTCCGGACGAGCTGCTGCGTGATCGTCGACCCTCCCTGAACGAGCCTGCGCGCCTTCAGGTCGGCCAGCAGCGCACGGGCGATGCCCTGCGGGTCGACACCGCCGTGTGAGTAGAACCGCCGATCCTCGATCGCGACCGTCGCCTTCGGCATCCACGGGCTGACGCGCTCCAGGGGCACGACCTGGCGGTTGCGCTCCGCCGGGATCGCTCCCAGCAGCGAGCCGTCGGCTGCGTAGACGAACGTGTTCTGCCCGATCCGGACCTCCCGCAGGGCGGAGAGGTCGCACGACGACCCGAATGCGTAGACGCCGCCGCTGCCGGCAACTGCCGCCACCGTCAGCAGGCCGCCGGCGACGAGGAAGAGCACGAGGAGCGGCCGCCGCCGCTTGCGCGGCCTGCGGCGGCGAACGGGCAGGTCGAGATCTCGCCCACGCTGTGGTCGGCGGCGGGGCGCGCTCATGCTGCGATGGTAGCCATCGGGGTCAGGTCTCCCATCTTCCGGCAGAGCGCGTCGATGTCCTCCATGCTGCGGTCGAGGCGGAACATGGAAGACCTGACCCCATCGGACGACACGCGTAGTGCCGCGCCCGCGCTCCGGCTGTTCCTCTGGAGCCGCGCAGTGATCTGGCTGCTCGCGCTCGTGGCCGTCGTTGGCTTCGACGGCGCGCTCAACGCCCGGCGGGGGGAATGGGACAGTGCCCGCCTGCACGACCTCGGGGTCGTGATCGACGTCTGGGCCCGCTGGGACAGCGACTGGTTTCTCAGGATCGCCACGGAGGGCTACTCCTGGCCGTCCAGTACGCCGGCCTTCTTTCCGCTCTACCCGTCCCTCGTCGGGGGGCTCGGCTGGGCCCTCGCCGGCCACCACGTCCTCGCCGGCGTCATCATCTCGCTCACCGCCGGGGCGGCGGCCTTCGCTCTGCTCTACCGGCTGACCCTGATCCGGCTCGACGAGGATGCGGCCCATCGCACCGTGCTGTTCCTCGCGGTGGCGCCGACGTCGCTGTTCTTCGGGGCGGTCTACAGCGAGTCGCTCTTCCTCCTCCTCGCAGTGGTGGCCTTTCTCGCCGCCGAGCGGGGCCGGTTCGGCCACGCCGGCGCCGCTGCCGGGCTGGCGCTGCTGACCCGCTCGGCGGGCGTGGCGCTCTTGCCCGCGCTCGTCGTGCTCGCCTGGAGGGCTCCCGACCGTCGCCGGGCGCTGGCCGGCGTGGCCGTCGCTCCCCTGCTCTTCGTGATCTACCCCCTGCTGCTCGCTGCCTGGATCGGCCATCCGCTCGCATTCCTCGAGGCCCAGAAGGTCGTGTGGGAGCGACGGCTTTCACCGGCAGGGCCGCTCGGCGGCCTGGCCGCTGCCGCCCAGGAGCGGGACCTGCTCGACCTCGGGGTCGCAGTCGCTCTGATCGTGCTCGGGATCGTCGCCTGGCGTCGCGTCGGGCCTGCCTACGGGCTCTACACGCTCACGAGCGTCGCCCTCCCGTTGACATTCGTCTCGGACAAGGTGCCGCTGTGGTCGATGCAGCGCTTCGCCGTTGTCGTCTTCCCGGCGTTCATGGCGCTCGCCACGCTCGCGCGCAGTCGGCGGGCGGTCCTGGTGACCGCGACGATTCTCGGGGCGTGGCTCTGCGTGAATGTGCTCAGATGGGCACTGTGGTACTGGGTTGCCTGATCGGATCAGGGTGCTGAACGGCGGCGTGAGCGAGCCGGCGGTGACCCCACCCCGGCGACAGTCCGGGCGACTCGTCGCCTGGAGCATCCTGGTCGGCCTGCTGGCAGCAGTCTCGTACGGCGGCCGTCTCGCCGGCGGCGACATGCCTGACGACCTTCTCTACCGGTGGTCGACGTTCGTCGGCGCGCTCGTCCAGTACGGGATCATGCTGATCCTGATCCTCGCGATCGCGCGCGGCCTCGACCGCCCCTTGCTCGCGCTCGAGGCCCCCGCCCGGCGTGGGCGCGCCGTGCTGCTGGGGCTGATCGCGCTCGTCGTGATCGTCGCCTCGGCGGCGGCCCTGAGCCCCTTTCTCGATGCCGGGAACGAGCAGGGCCTCGTGCCCGACGGATGGGACTCGAGCCGGGCGGCGCCGTTCCTCGCGAACGCCGCGATCGTCGTCATCGCGGCGCCGTTCGTCGAGGAACTCCTCTACCGCGGCCTGGGCTACGGCCTGCTCACCCCGTTCCTCGGCCCGTGGCCCGCGATCCTGATCACCGGGGTGGCCTTCGGCCTCGCCCACGGGCTCGTGCTCGGGCTGCCGGTGCTGTCGATCTTCGGCATCACGCTCGGCTGGCTGCGCTGGCAGACCGGTAGCGTGATCCCCGGCATGATCGTGCACTCGATCTTCAACGCGGCGGCGCTCCTGGCGGCGGTGTCGATGTGAGCGACCGCTTCGAGGAGATCCGCCGCGACATCACCGAGAACGACAGGGCGATCGTCGAGGCCGTCAACCGGCGGATCGCGCTTGTCACTGAGCTCTGGGAGCTGAAGGCGGAACGGGGGCTCGAGACCGTAGACCCGGATCGCGAGCGGCTCCTACGCGAGACCCTTGCAGCAACGAACACCGGGCTTCTTTCACCTGCCGGGCTCGACCGGCTCATCACCGAGCTGCTCGATCTGACGAAGAGCGAGCTCGGGGCGTAACGACCGGCCGGCCGTACCGGCCAACGACTGGGGCGCCCCTACAGCGTCTCGCCGGGCTCGTCCTCGGGCTCGGCTGCGAACTCGTCGGGTGAGACCGTGTCGAGGAAGCGGCGGAACTCGTCCGGATCGAGATCCGCGAGCGACTCGTGCCCCGTGAGGCGGCGCGAGGCCTCCTCCTCGTCGCCCTCGAACTCGACTCCCGATTCCTCGATCACGTCGTCCGCGGCGAAGATCTTGGCGTCACTGCGGATCGCGAGAGCGATCGCGTCCGACGTGCGGGCGTCGAGCTCGATCTCCGTGCCGTTACGGACGATCGTGATCTGCGCATGGAAGGTGTTCTCGCGCAGCTCCGTGACCGTGACCTGCCGAATCTCGGCGTCGAGCGAGGCGATGATCGCGGTCGCGAGGTCGTGGGTCATCGGACGCGGTGGCTCGGTGCCCTGGAGGTTCATCAGGATCGCGGCGGCCTCGGGATGGCCGATCCAGATCGGGAGGAACGTATTGCCGTCCTGCGTCTTCAGCAGGACGATCGGCTGCTTGCCGACCAGGTCGAAACTCACGCCATAGACGGTCATCTCGCGCATCGGCCTCTCTGTGAGTGTATCCAGCGAGACGCGTTTGTCACGCCTGCGGTTCGCAGTGCGTGCGCGGCGCACGGAGCGCCACTCGGGCTGCGATGCCCGCGGCGGCTCCACCCACGGAGAGGATCAGACCTGACGCACCCGCCACCGGAGGACGACCCAACGGCGAAAACCCCTCGAAAGCAGGGGTTTCCGGAGTGGGCGATCCTGGATTCGAACCAGGGACCTCCGCCTTATCAGAGCGGCGCTCTAACCAACTGAGCTAATCGCCCGCAGGGAGCCGGAGTGTACCGAACCGGCCGCCGGGCGAGCAGGTCTACGCGAGGGCCTCCAGGGTCTCCACGAGCTCGGCGAGACCGGTCTCGTCCCCGAACTGCAGCTCGAGCTTGCCGCCGCTGATCCGCGCCTGCAGCCCGGTCAGCCGGGCGGCCACCGTGCGAGCTCGCTCGGCGAGCGCCGGGTCGACGACGGGCGGGCTCGTGCGTCGCCGCCGAGCGCCTCCATCGCGGGCCGCTCGTTCGGCCGCGCGCACGGTCAGGCCGTCGTTCGCAATGCGCTTCGCGAGACGACGACGCGCGTCGTCGTCCGGAAGAGCCAGTACCGCACGGGCATGGCCCTCGGTCAGTTCGCCACGGGCGAGCATCCACAACACGTCCTCGGGGAGCTCGAGCAGCCGAACCCGGTTCGAGACGGACGGCTTCGACCGCCCCACCCGCTCGGCGACCTCGCCCAGCGAGAGCTCGAACTCGTCGATCAGCGCGGCGTAGGCACGCGCCTCCTCGACCGGAGACAGATTCTCACGCGCAACGTTCTCGACGAGACCGAGCAGGAGGGTGTCGCGGTCGTCAGCATGCCTGACCACCGCCGGGATCGTCGGCACGCCGGCCTCCCGCGCCGCCCTCCAGCGACGCTCGCCGGCGATCAGCTCGTAGCCTCCCTCGCCGCGGGGCCGGACGACGACCGGCTGCAGCACACCTTGGTGGAGGATCGAGGCAGCGAGCCCGGACGTCGCCTCGGGCTCGAACCGGCGCCGCGGCTGGCGGGGGTTCGGGTGCACGGCTTCGACCGGCAGGTGCAGCAACTCGGCCTCGCCGGCTCCGCCGATCAGCACCTCGAGGCCGCGGCCCAGGCCGCGGCGGGGCGTGTCATTGACGCTCGACAAGTTCCATCGCCACCTTCCAGTAGGCCTCGGAGCCGGACGAGCGCCGGTCGTAGGCGATTGCGGGCAAGCCGTGGCTCGGAGCCTCGGCAAGGCGGACCGAGCGGGGCACGGACGTCGTGAAGACGAGGTCGCCGAAGTGGCGGCGGAGCTCTCGCTCGACCTCGGCTGCAAGCCGCGTGCGGCCGTCGACCATGGTCAGGAGGATCCCCGCCACCGCGAGCCGGGGGTTCAGACGCGCCTTGACGAGGTTGATCGACCCGAGCAGCTGCGAGAGACCCTCGAGCGCGTAGTACTCCGCCTGCACCGGGACGATCACCCGGTCGGCGGCCGCGAGCGCGTTGACGGTCAGCGCCCCGAACGCGGGCGGGCAGTCGAGGAAGACGAACGCGTACGGATCGGTCGCGGGCGAGACGAGCGCGTCAGCGAGGTACCGCTCGCCGCCCTCGATCGCCGACAGCTGTACCGCCGCGGCCGCCAGCTCGGGCTTGGCCGGCACGAGATCGAGGTTCGGGAACGCGGTCGGCCTCGCAAGATCCGAGAGCGGGACGCCGTCGAGCAGGTCGTGGGTGGAGACGCCGTTTGCACGACGGCCGAGCCCGGAGGTCGCGTTCGCCTGCGGGTCGAGGTCGACGAGCAGGCACCGCTCCCCCGCCTCGGCGAGACAGGCCGCCAGGTTGACGGCGGTGGTCGTCTTGCCGACACCGCCCTTCTGGTTCGCCACTGCATAGACACGAGCTGGCACGTCTCGCAGGCTAGCCGGACGGGCGGACGCGTCCGTGTTGCGCGAGCCCCAACGCATGCCTCATGCCCGATGCGAGGGATTCTCGGGGAAGAACGCTGTCGACGAGCCGTCGCCCCTTACGCCAGGGGGCGCTTCCGGGCGACTCCGGTGCGGCGGGGAAAGCCCGTTGGCGTCGGCCCGGTCTTCCGGATCGCGAGCAGACCTGCGGGCGCTGGCTCGAGGGTGCCGCCCAGCCGCTCGGCCACGATCGCGACCCGCTCCGGCTCCGCGGACTCGCCGATCCACAGGACGACGAGGCCGCCCTCCTCGACGAGAGGCAGGCACCACTCGGCCGCGGTCGGCGGGTGCGCGAGGGCCTTCGCCACCGCCACGCCGAACTGCGCCGTCTCCTGCTCCTCGGCTCGGCCCCAGACCACGGAGACGTTCGGGAGCTCGGCGGCCCAGGCCTCGAGGAAGCGGCACTTGCGGCGCTCCGCCTCGAGCAGCGTCACAGGGCGGTGCGGGAGCGCGACCGCGAGCGGGATCCCGGGGGTACCGCCGCCGGAGCCGACGTCGACGATGAGGCCGGGTGTCCCGGCCACGAGGTCGACCGCCCTCAGCGCGTCGTCCAGGAGAACTGCGCGGGCGGTGGCCTCGTCGCGGATCGCCGTCAGTCCCGGCGTGGAGGTGACGGCCGCAAGCCAGCCCTCCAGGATCGGAGCGGTGGTCAATCTGCGGATCGGCGCGGGAGGACGACGACGAACCGCGAGGGCTCGGTGCCCTCGCTCGACGTCTCGACCTCAGGGTCGTCCTTGAGAAGTTCGTGCACGATCCGGCGCTCGACCGCGGTCATGGGCTCGAGCTCGACGCGACGGCCGGTGGCGGCCGCCTGCTCGGCCGCGCGGCCCGCGATCGCCTCGAGTGTGGCGGCGCGGCGGGCCCGGTAGCCGGCGGCGTCGACAACGACGCGCAGGCGCTCGTCCCCGTGTACGCGGTGGCCGATCGCGTTGGCAAGGTACTGCAGCGCGTCGATCGTCTGGCCGTGCCGGCCGATCAGGACGCCGAGGTCGGGGCCGACGAGCGTGGCGACAAGCTGCTCGGTCGTCTCGTCGATCTGCACCGTCGCCGGCACACCGCTCGCAGCGATCGTCCGCTCGAGCAGCTCGCGTACCAGCGCGGCCTGACCCGCCTCGCCGTCGTGAGCCTCCACTGCCCGGGCCGGGAGGCCGGCCACGGTGGCCGTCGCGACGACCGACGCGGGCATGTAGCCCACGCCGAGGAGGCCGCGCTCGCCCTCGCTGACGACCTGGAACCGGACCGCCTCGCGATCGAGGCCCGGGATGCGGCGCTCCAGCTCGCGGAGCGCGCTCCACTTCGCCTCCCCGACGGTCTCGCCGGTCGCCTCGACCGTGACCTCGTCGCTCATCGCTTCGTCCCTCCGCCACCGCGCTTGCGCTTGACCCGACGCGGCGGGCCCGCGACGGGCTTGCGGGCCGGCGGCGCGACGGCCTTGGCGGCAGCCCCAGCTTGACCGTTGCCCGCCGGTGGCGGTGGCTCGTCCTTCGCAGGCGTGCGGGAGGTGCGCTTCTCGGGTGGCTCGGGCTTCGGCATCAGGCGTCGCGTCACGAGCCCCTGGCCGGTCGTCCAGAGGTTTGTCGTCAGCCAGTAGACCATCAGGCCGGCCGGGAAGTTGAGGATGAAGGGGACGAAGAGCACCGGCAGGACCATCAGCAGGATCCGCTGCGCCCCCTGCATCGTGGTCGACATGAAATAGGACGAGGAGAGCTGGCTCGCCACGTAGATAACGAGTAGGAGTGGGCCCCAACCGTCCTTCACCGGTTCTGTGATGTCGACGAGACGAAGCCAGTCGACCGAGCCACCGTACTCGACCAGCGTCTCCGCCTTGAAGTGCCGCAGCACGTAGAAGAGGGAGATGAAGATCGGGATCTGGAGCACAATCGGCAGGCACGAGGCGGCCGGGTTGATCTTGTTCTCCCGGTAGAACTTCATCAGCTCCTCGTTCTGGCGCTGCTTGTCGTGCTTCCACTTCTGCTGCAGCGCCTTCATCTCGGGCGCGTGCGCCTGCAGGTTCTGCATCGAGTGGATCTGCTTCACGGTGACCGGCACGAGCACGATGCGAACGAGGACGGTCAGCGCCACGATCGACCACGCCCAGGAGAATCCGACCGTCTCGTGCAGCCAGATCAGAACGCTCTGGAGGAAGTTCTCGAGCGGACGCAGCGGATTCGAGATGGCGAGGATCTGGGGGATCACGCCGGGCGCTCCGTCTCGTGCCGCCGGCGGCCGAAGTGCGCGTCCTCGGCCCGGTCGACCCCGCCGTGACTCCACGGGTTGCAACGCAGAAGCCTCCAGCCGGCGAAGACGCCGCCCTTGAAGAGACCGTGGATCCGGAACGCGTCCAGCGCGTACTGCGAGCAGCTCGGGTGGTACTTGCACGTGCCGGCCGGGGTCAGCAGACCGAACGTGTGACGCCAGGCCTGCACGAGCGCGATGCCGACGTACCTCATGCCGCCGTCTTCCCGAGCACCTCGGTCACCTGCTCCACGAGCCATTCGTGACCGCGGGCGTCTGCCGGCTCGGCCACCCCCGAGCGGGCCGCGAGCACGTAGTCGCGCCCGGGGGGGACATCGGCGGCGAGCTCCTGCCACGTCTCGCGGAGCTGGCGCTTGAGGCGATTGCGCACGACGGCGTTGCCGACAGCCTTCGGGACCGCCAGGCCGAGGCGCGGCTCGCCGGCCGGGTCGTCCTCGCGGGGGAACCAGTGCAGGGTCAAGTAGCGGGTCGAGACCGACCGGCCCTGCCGGTAGACCGCATCGAAGTCCTTCGACCGTGACAGGCGGTACCGGCGCTCCACAGCAGGGCGGGCGCTCAGGCGGAGAGGCGCTTGCGCCCCTTGGCGCGACGGCGCTTCAGAATCATCTGTCCGGCACGCGTCGACATGCGGGCGCGAAAACCGTGCTTGCGCTTGCGGCGACGGACGTTGGGCTGGTACGTGCGTTTCACAGTAGAGCTCTCTCGGTAGGCGAATCGGGGCCGCAACGTGCGGACGCGGGGCGTCAGTATAGACGAGGTCCTCGATCATCGACTTATCCACAAGCGGTCGTGTGATGGAGGGATCCGAAAGTGCTGCATCCGACGGGGCGCCGTTGTCATCGAAGGCTTGTGAGGACGGACTTTCCACACCTGTGGAAAGCCGTGTGGAAGAAGGAAAAGACCTGCAAAACGGCGTCTTTTTGCGGGCATGGGTGGTCACTCGAGAGGATTGAGGCGTCCTCTCGACGCTGCTATGCTCGCCCTCCCTGCGCCCTACCTGAGAGGAGTCTCCGAAGGGTGGAGCACATCACCGAGCCGACCGCCGAACACCTCTGGGACGACGTCTCGGGTCGATTGCGTGAAGCACTCAACGAGACGACGTACGCGACCTGGTTCGGCGATGCCTCCGCCGGTGAGCTCGTCGACGACACGTTCTCGCTCGTTGTGCCGAACGATTTCACGCGCGAATGGATCGAGGGCCACTTCCTCGGCTTCGTCAAGGCCGCAGCGCGCGACGCGCTCGCCCGGGACATCCGGGTGACGCTGACCGTCCGCGAGCCCGGCGGCGTGCCCGGGGAGCCCGTGGGTGAGACCGCCCCGCTGGGCGCCGCCGTTCCGGCTCCGCCGCCTGCGAGCCCGAAGTACACGTTCGACCTCTTCGTGATCGGGTCGTCGAACCGCTTCGCCCACGCAGCCGCGCTCGCGGTCGCCGAGGCACCCGCCCAGGCGTACAACCCCCTCTTCATCTACGGCGGCACGGGCCTGGGCAAGACCCATCTCTTGCAGGCGATCGGCCAGTACGTGAGCGAGCACACGACCGGCTCGACGACGCGCTACGTGACGAGCGAGACCTTCATGAACGACTTCATCAACTCACTCCGGGACAAGCGGATCGAGGGCTTTAAGCAGCGCTACCGCACCTACGACGTGCTCCTCGTCGATGACATCCAGTTCTTCGAGGGCAAGGAGCGGATCCAGGAGGAGTTCTTCCATACGTTCAACTCCCTCTACGAGGCCGGTCGGCAGATCGTGATCTCCTCCGACCGGCCGCCGAAGGAGATCGCGACGCTCGAGGAGCGCCTGCGGTCGCGGTTCGAGTGGGGCCTGATCACGGACATCCAGCCACCCGACCTCGAGACCCGCATCGCGATCCTGCGCAAGAAGGTCACGACCGACCGGATCCGCGTCGACGATCCCGAGGTGCTGACCTTCATCGCCGGGCGCGTCTCGACGAACATCCGCGAGCTCGAGGGGGCCCTGACGAGAGTGATCGCCTTCTCCTCGCTCACCGGCCTGGCCCTGACCGTCGAGCTCGCCGAGCAGGTCCTGCGCGACCTGTTCCCGCACGGTGACGCCGTTCCGGTCGTCACGATCAGCCGGATTCAGGAGGCGGTCTCCGACCGCTTCGGGCTCTCGATCACCGAGCTCTGCAGCCAACGGAGGTCACAGGCGGTGGCCTATCCTCGTCAGGTCGCGATGTACCTCTCCCGCGAGCTCACGGACGCGTCGCTCCCCAAGATCGGGAAGGAATTCGGTGGCCGTGATCACACCACCGTGATCCACGCAACGACCAAGATCACGCGGCTGATCTCTGAGGATAGATCTGTGTACAACCTCGTCCAGGACCTCACAGCCCGGATCAAGCAGACACGGTGATCTGTGGGACCCGTACCTCGCCGTGTTGGTGCCTGTGGGACCGGAGTGATCCGTCCCCGCTTGGACCCACAGGCGGAAACGGCGTGGTTGCGCCGTTCCGGGCCGTCCTCCCCGTCATCCACACTCTCTATGTACTACTACAAGAGGATCTTTAACTCATGATGGAAACAGACATCGCCGTCGGATCAGGGCTCAAGGTCACATGCGATCGGGACCAGCTCGTCGCCAAGCTCGCCACCGTCTCGCGCGTCGTCTCGTCGCGCGGCGCGGTCCAGGTGCTCTCCGGCGTCCTCCTCCGGCCGGCGGGGGACGGCCTCGAACTCGCCGCGACCGACATGGAGCTCTCACTTCGGACGACGCTCGGTGCCCAGGTCGAAGGCGACAGTTCCGTCGTCGTGCCGGGCAAGCTTCTCGTCGACCTGACCCGCCTGCTGCCTTCGCCGGAGGTCACGATCGAGTATCGGCCGGACGACGGTGTTGCGCACATCTCGAGTGGCAGCTACTCGTCGAAGTTGAATGTCTTCTCGGCCGAGGACTTCCCGCGCCTGCCGTCGGTGGAACCGGCTCCCCACACGATCGCGACGGCGTCTCTACTCGAGACGGTCGACCGCGTCGCTCGATCGGCGTCGAAGGACGAGTCACGCCCCGTGTTGACCGGGATCCAGGTGCGGTTCGAGGGAACCCGCCTGTTCATGGCCGCGACCGACTCGTATCGCCTCTCGTTCAAGGAGACGGAGCTCGAGGAGTCAGGTCCCGATCTCGAGGCGATCATTCCGGCGCGGGCGCTGACCGAGCTCGCCCGCATCGCAGGCGGCACCGAGACGGTGACTCTCGGCGTGAACGAGAACACGGTCGTGTTCGGCGCCCAGGACACGGAGAGCGGCGCCGATACGTGGCTGACGACACGACGCATCGACGGGCAGTTCCCCGACGTCGGCCGGCTCTTGCCCGAGTCGTTCGAAGTCGAGGTCGACCTGCCACGGGCCGAGCTCCGTGACGTCGTTCGGCGCGCGGGCGTGATGGCGCTGCGGAACGCACCGCTCCGGCTTCGGTTCGCCGAAGGCGCGCTGACGATCTCGGCCCAGAGCCAGGACGTCGGCGAAACCGTCGAGTCACTCCCGGCCGCCTACACCGGCGAGCCGCTCGAGATCGGCTTCAACGCGGAGTTTCTCGCAGATGGCGTCGATTCGGTGCGGAGTGACACGGTCAGGCTGAAGCTGATCAATCCCTTGCGGCCCGGCCTGATCACGTCCACCGACGACGACTCGTTCTGGTACCTGATCATGCCGATCAGGCTCGCCGGCTGATCGTCGCCGGAGTCACGCTTCGCGACTTCCGGTCGTATGCCGGCCTCGAGCTCGAGCTCCAGCCGGGGCTCGTTCTCGTGACGGGCGCAAACGGCGCCGGGAAGACGAACCTCCTCGAGTCGCTTCACGTTGGAACCCAGGGGTTCTCGCCTCGGACGCGCTCCGACATGCAGCTGATCAGGCAGGGAGCCACCGTCGCCAGGATCGAGCTGACGGGCCGCCGGGGCCCCGTTCCCGTGACGGTCTCGGTCAGCCTCAGCGCGACGGAGCCGAAACGGGCCCGATTCGACGGTGCTGCACTTCGGTCGGCGGAACAGCTACGCGGCGAGCTCGCAACGCTCGTGTTCACGCCCGACCGCCTCGTCGTCGTGAAGGGCGGCCCGGCGGCGAGGCGGGCGTATGTCGATCGTTCGCTCGGGCGCCTCTACCCGGCACGCGCACACATCTCGCTGGACTACGGCACCGCCGTCGGGCAGCGGAATGCCGCCCTGCGCCGCGTCGGGCTCGGGGTCTCCCAGCGCGATGTGCTGGCTCCGTGGACGGCGCAGGTGGCAGACCTGGGTGCGATGCTGACCGCAGCTCGCCGCGACGTCATCGAGCTCCTGCAACCCGGGTTCGCGGAGCGCGCGGGAGAGCTCGGGCTCGACGGGGTTTCGCTCGGCTACGCCGCGGAGCCCCCGACGATCAGACTGCTCGAGGAGCGCCTCACTCGCGACATCGAGCGCGGCAGCACGGGCGCCGGCCCCCACCTCGACGAGATCACGATCAGCTCCGGCGACCGCGATCTCCGGACGTTCGGCTCGCAGGGAGAGCAACGGCTCGCCGTCCTGGCGCTGCTCCTGGCAGAGGCGGAGCTGATCACAGCCCGCCGCCGGGTGCCGCCACTGCTCCTGCTCGACGACGCGCTCTCGGAGCTGGACGAGGGCAGGCGACGGATCCTGAGTGAGAGAATTGGTGCCGTGGGACAGACGATCGTCACAGCCACGGGCCCGGAGGCGCTCCCCCTCGCGCCCGCTCAGCTCCTCCGGGTCACCCCCGGACGGGTCAGGGTCGCCTGATGGAACGCCTCGAGGGCTCGCTGCGTGGCGTGCTCCTGGGCGCGGGCGTGCCGGACGCCGGTGCGCTGGCCGACGTGACGCGGGTGTGGCCGGAGGCGGTGGGCGATGCGATCGCGCGAGCCGCCTGGCCCCATCGCATCGCACGGGACGGCACGCTCCTCGTCGCCGCGGCCTCTGCCACGTGGGCGTTCGAGCTGGGCCTGCTCGGTGACGAGATCCTCGAGAAGCTCGCCGCCAGGGTCGAGACCGGCGCCCCGACCGCCATCCGCTTCAGGCCCGGGCCGGTACCGTCGCCTCCGGCGCGTCCCGTTTCCGAGCGAACTGCCGTCCCGCCGGAGATCGACGACGAGACCCGCGCCCTCGCCGAGGAGCTGACGTCCGAGATGAGCGACGAGGAGCTGCGCGTCACAATCGCCCGCGCCGCGGCTGCGAGCCTCACCAGGACGGCTTCCGACCGCCGTTTCTGATACACTTCGGTTATCCACGAAAAGCCCTATTTGCAGGGCTTTTCTCGTTGAGAGAGGGTGATCTGAGCAGCTTGACCGGGACGGATTACACCGCAAAGGACATCACGGTCCTGGAAGGCCTCGAGCCGGTCCGGCTCCGGCCCGGGATGTACATCGGGACGACGGGCCCCCGGGGCCTCCACCACCTCGTCTACGAGGTAGTCGACAACGCGGTCGACGAGGCTCTCGCGGGCCGGAACGACCTCGTCGACGTCACGATCCACCCGGACGACTCCGTCACCGTGGTCGATGCGGGGCGAGGGATCCCGGTCGACATGATCGAGGACCAGGGCTTACCCGCGCTCACCGTCGTGCTCACGAAGCTCCATGCCGGCGGCAAGTTCGGCGGTGAAGGCTACAAGGTCTCGGGCGGCCTCCACGGGGTCGGTGTCTCCGTCGTGAACGCGCTTTCGGAATGGCTGATCGCCGAGGTGCGCCGTGACGGGACGCTCTATCGCCAGGAGTTCGCTCGCGGCGTCCCGCAGGGCGACATGGAGACGGTTGGCCCCGCGGAGGGCCACGGCACCACGATCACCTTCTTCCCCGACCGCGAGATCTTCGAGGAGACGGACTTCTCCGCCTCGACTCTGGCCCAGCGGCTCCGCGAGACTGCCTTTCTGACGCGCGCGCTGCGGATCGTGCTGCGCGACGAGCGGCCCGGCGGAACGGTGCAGGAGTTCCATTACGAGGGCGGTATCCGCGATTTCGTGTCCTACGTGAACGAGTCCAAGGAGCCGGTGCACAAGCACGTCGTCTACTTCGAGGGCGAGAACGATCTGGGCGCGGTCGAGGTTGCGATGCAGTGGAACACGTCGTACGTCGAGTCGGTCTACACCTTCGCGAACAACATCAACACCACCGAGGGCGGCTCGCACCTCTCCGGCTTCAAGGCGGCCCTGACCGGGACGTTGAACAAGTACGCCCGCGAGAAGGGCCTGCTGAAGGAGAAGGAGGACAACCTCGACGGTGAGGACGTGCGGGAGGGTCTCGCCACCGTGATCTCCGTCAAGTTGCGCGACCCCCAGTTCGAGGGCCAGACAAAGACGAAGCTCGGCAACCCGTGGGTCCGCGGCCTCGTCGAGCAGACCGTGAACCAGAAGCTCGCGGAGTTCCTGGAGGAGAACCCGACCGAGGCGCGGCAGATCATCACGAAGGCTGTCTCGGCGTCCCGGGCGCGACAAGCCGCGCGGAAGGCGCGCGAGCTGACCCGTCGCAAGAGCGCACTCGAGAACTCGTCTCTGCCGGGCAAGCTCGCGGACTGCTCGCTCAAGCAGGCCGATCTCTGCGAGCTCTACATCGTCGAGGGCGACAGCGCCGGCGGGTCGGCCAAGCAGGCCCGGGACCGCACCTACCAGGCGATCCTGCCGTTGCGCGGGAAGATCATCAACAGCGAGAAGAACCGCATCAACAAGGTGCTGTCGAACAACGAGATCCAGGCCATGATCACCGCGATCGGCACCGGCTTCGGCGACGAGTTCGCGATCGAGAACATCCGCTACGGCCGGATCATCGTGATGACCGACGCCGACGTCGACGGAGCGCACATCCGGACGCTGATCCTCACGTTCATCTACCGCACGATGCGAGAGCTGGTCGAGCGGGGCCATGTCTACATTGCCGTGCCGCCGCTCTACCACGTCAAGCTCGGCAACCAGGAGCTCTACTTCGAAAAGGACAGCCAGCTCGAGGAGCTTCTCGTCCGCGAGCGCGTGAAGGACATCACGATCACCTCGCGCGGCGGCGAGGACGTGTCGCTCACCGAGGCGCGTTACCACCGCTTCGTTCGGGCGCTCTCGGAGCTCGAGGCCTGGCAGGCGAAGCTGGAGAGCGAGTTCCCGACCGCCGCCCAATTCGTGATCGCCCACCGCATCGTCGAGACAGGGGCGCTCACGGCGGCGGAAGCGGAGACCGCGATCGCCGGAATTCCCGCGAACGGCTACGAGCTCTCCGTCACCGAGCGACTCGAGGACAGGCTCAGCGTCAAGATCGTGGAGACCGAGACCAGCGCGGCCACACTTCTCGAGCTACCGGCCGGCCTGTTCGGCTCGCCCTCGTACGCGAGTCTCAAGCGCGCCTACGAGAAGCTCAAAGAGATCGTCGGTCTCCCGGGGTTCGAGCTCAATTACGGCAAGAAGTCGGCCACCGCGGAGAGCTATGCCGACCTGCGACTCATGGCCCTCGAGCTCGCCAAGGAGGGTATGCACATCAGCCGTTTCAAGGGACTCGGGGAGATGAATCCGGAGCAGCTGTGGGAGACGACGATGGATCCCGCGCGCCGGATGTTGCTCCAGGTCGAGGTCGACGACGCCGCCGCGGCCGACCAGGTGTTCTCGATGCTGATGGGCGACCAGGTCGAGCCCCGCCGCCTCTTCATCGAACAGAACGCGAAGGATGTGAAGTTCCTCGATGTCTGATGTGATCGAGCCCCTCGGCGCCGGCCGCGTCGAGCCACGCGAGCTCGAGCTCGAGATGCGCTCGAGCTTCCTGTCGTATGCGATGTACGCGATCGTCAGCCGGGCGCTGCCGGACGTGCGCGACGGCCTCAAGCCCGTGCACCGCCGCGTCCTCTGGGGCATGCACGACGCGGGTATGCAGCCGAACCGGCCGTACAAGAAGTCCGCCGCGATCGTCGGCGATGTGATGGGGCGCTACCACCCCCACGGCGACCAGTCGATCTACGACACGCTCGTGCGTATGGCGCAGCCGTTTTCGCTGCGCTACCAGCTCGTGGACGGCCAGGGCAACTTCGGCTCGCTCGACGACGATCCGGCAGCGGCGATGCGGTACACCGAATGCCGGCTTACGAAGGTCGCGACCGAGATGCTCCGCGACATCGACATGGACACGGTCGACTTCGGCCCGAACTACGACGAGTCGCGCAAGGAGCCGCTCGCGCTGCCCTCACGCTTCCCGAACCTGCTCGTCAACGGCTCGTCCGGGATCGCCGTCGGGATGGCGACGAACATGCCCCCGCACCACCTCGGCGAGGCGATCGACGCCGTCATCCAGCTGATCGACAAGCCCGACGCCAACGTCGAGGACCTGATGAAGCACCTCAAAGGCCCCGACTTCCCGACCGGCGCGATCATCGTCGGCCGCTCCGGGATCCGCGACGCCTATCGCACCGGCCGCGGGCGGATCGTGATGCGCGCCCGCGCGCACGTCGAGGAGCTTCGCGGCGGCAAGAGCGCGATCGTCGTCACCGAGTTGCCGTACGGCGTCAAGAAGGGCGGCGACAGCGGCGTGATCAAGAAGATCGCCGACCTCGTCAACGAGAAGGTGATCACCGAGGTCTCCGACCTCGCAGACCACTCCGACCGTTCCGGGATGCGGATCCAGATCGAGCTCAAGCGTGACGCGATCCCCCAGGTTGCCCTCAACAAGCTCTTCAAGCACACCGCGCTCCAGAGCACGTTCGGCTACAACGCGGTGGCTCTCGCCGACGGAGTGCCTCGCACGCATTCGCTCCTCGAGCTCGTCCAGCACTATCTGGACTTCCAGCGCGAGGTCGTGATCCGGCGCTCGAAGTTCGAGCTGCGTCAGAACGAGAAGCGCGCGCACGTCCTCAAGGGCTACCTGATCGCGCTCGACAGTCTCGACGCCGTGATCGCGCTGATCCGTGGCTCCGACGACACCGACTCGGCCCGCATCGGGCTGATGAGTGAGTTCGGTCTCTCGGAGATCCAGGCGCAGGCCATTCTTGACCTCCGGCTGGCGCGGCTCACGGGCCTCGCGCGCAAGGAGATCGAGGCCGAGTTCGCCGACCTGCAGGAGCGCATCGCCGAGCTCCGGGCGATTCTCGGCGACCCCGCCCGCGTCGACGCGCTGATCCGCGAGGAGCTGCTCGAGGTCAAGCACGCGTACGGCCGCACCGACGAGCGACGCACCGAGATCGTGATGGGCGAGGACTCGCTCGAGCTCGAGGACATGATCGCGGAGGAGGACATGGTCATCGCGATCACCCGCTCGGGTTACATCAAGCGCCTGCCCGTCACGAGCTACCGCGAGCAGCGCCGCGGCGGGATCGGCGTGATGGGGATGGACATGAAGGACGACGACTACATCGAGCACCTCTTCGTCGCCTCGACGCACGACTACATCCTGTTCTTCACGAGCGTCGGCAAGGTCTACCGGCTCAAGGTGCACGAGCTTCCACTCGGCTCGCGTCAGTCGAAGGGGCGCGCGATCGTGAACCTGCTGCCGTTCCGCCAGGACGAGCTCGTGCGCGCGGTGATCGCGACCCGCGACTACAAGGAGTCGAAGTTCCTCGTCTTCGCCACCCGCAAGGGCGTGATCAAGAAGACGGCATTCCTCGAGTACAACACGCCGCTGAAGGCCGACGGGATCATTGCCCTGAAGATGCGCGAGGGCGACGAGCTGATCGGCGTCAGGCTCTCCGACGGCGACGACGACATCCTGATGGTGTCACGCCTCGGCCAGGCCGTGCGCTTCCACGAGAGCGACGTGCGGGCGATGGGACGCCCCGCCTCCGGCGTGGCCGGCATGAAGTTGCGTGGCGACGACGAGGTGATCGAGGTTGACATCGCAGCCGACGACGCCGACCTGCTCGTCGTGACCGAGAACGGCTGGGGCAAGCGCACCAGGGTCTCCGAGTACCCGGTCAAGGGCCGAGGCACGATGGGCGTCAAGACGGCACAGCTCGTCGAGGGCAAGGGCCACCTCGCCGGCGCCCGCATCGTGCGCGAGGGCTACCAGGTGATGCTGATCTCCGACGCCGGCACCGTGATCCGGATGGCGGTCGACGGGATCAAGCGGTCGGGGCGCGCCACCCAGGGCGTGATCGTGACGCGGCTGCGCGAGGGCGAGCACGTCTCGACCCTGGCCCCCGTCGTCGGGTCGGACGACGACGACGTCGACCTGGTGAAGTCGACCTCGGACGCGCCGACCGTGGAGCCGCCGGAAGGCGTGACGCTCGAGGAGGACGAGGACTAGACGGCGACCGGCTTCAGCGGGTCGCCGCGCCCTACTCCTTCACCGCCAGCTTCGACAGCGCGGTGAGCAGGTCGATCGGGATCGGAAAGACGATCGTCGAGTTGTTGTTCGATCCGATCTCGAGCAGCGTCTGCAGATAGCGGAGCTGCACCGTGATCGGCTCCTGGGCCATCACGGCTGCCGCATCCTTCAGCCGCTCCGACGCCTGGTACTCGCCCTCGGCCGAGATCACCTTCGCCCGGCGCTCGCGCTCGGCCTCCGCCTGTCGCGCCATCGCCCGCTGCATGTCGCTCGGGATCTCCACGTCCTTCACCTCGACGACCGAGACCTTGATCCCCCAGGGCGAGGTGGCGTCGTCGATGATCGTCTGCAGGATCGCGTTGATCTTGTCCCTCTCCGACAGAACCTCGTCGAGGACGTGCTGCCCGAGGACCGATCGCAGCGTCGTCTGCGCGATCTGCGATGTCGCGTTCATGTAGTTCTCGACCTGCACGATCGCGGCCTTCGGTTCGACGATCCGGAAGTACGCGACCGCGTTCACCCGGACGGGCACGTTGTCCTTCGTGATCACTTCCTGGGGCGGCACGTTCAGCGTCACGGTGCGGAGGTCGACCTTGACCATCTTGTCGACGACCGGGATCAGCAGGAACAGGCCCGGTCCCTTCGGCTCTGGTAGGAGCCGGCCGAGTCGGAAGATGACACCGCGTTCGTACTCCCGCGCGATCTTCACGGTCGCGAACAGCAGGGCGATCAGCAGAACGACCACGAACGCGATGACGATGAGTGCGATGTCCACGATTTCAGGTCCCTTCGGTTGGGTTGCTTGATCCTACGACGAGCACGAGGTCTTCCTCGACGGCTTCGACCGTGACCCGGCCGCCGGCCGGTAACAGCCCCCCGTCGGCTCGCCGGGCCCGCCAGAGCTCGCCGTTGACGGCGACGAGCCCGTCTCGCCGCACCTCGGCTGCCTCGCCGACGAGATTCGAGACGCCGACCTCAACGGGATTCCGGCGCGCCTTCGCGACGCGCGAGAGCGCGATCCCGAGCAGGAGCACGAACGTGCCCGCGATCGCGAGCGCCGTCCACAGCGACACCTGATACGCAGGCCCGGCAGGGTCGAAGAGCATCAGTGCGCCGATCACGAACGTGACGGCACCCGCAAGGCTCAGCGCCCCGTGGGTGGTCACGAGCGCATCGGTCACGAAGAGGCCGAGCGAGAGCACGAGCAGCAGCAGGCCCGCGACAGAGACGGGCAGCACCTGGAGGCCGTAGAGGCCGACGAGGAGCGAGATCGCTCCGACGGTGCCGGGAAGGACGAGCCCCGGGTTCCACAGCTCGACGACCAGGCCAATGATCCCGACCGAGAGCATCAGCGCGATGATGTTCGGGTCGATCAGCAGGTCGAGCGCCCGCTGCCAGAACGACATCTCGACCGTGTCGACCGTGGCGCCCGCCGTCTGGAGCGTGAGCCCCTTGGGCGTGGTGACGCTGCCGTCGATCTCGTTCAGCAACGCGGTGAGCGTGGGCGACACGACGTCGACGACGTTCTTCGCAGCGGCCTCGCGCGCGCCGTAGTTCGCCGCGTCGCGGACCATCGCCTCGGCGGCCTTCGCGTTCCGGCCGTGCTCACGCGCGAGCTCGGAGATGTAGGCGGCCGCGTCGTTGACGATCTTGCGTCGCAGGTCCTTCGAGAAGTCTGCACCGTTCGTCGTGATCGGCGTCGACGAGCCGATGTTCGTCTGCGGCGCCATCGCGAGGACGTCGGCGGCCTGGCCGATCACCGCTCCGGCCGAGTCGGCGCTCGACCCTGACGGGCTGACGTACACGACGACCGCCACGGGTGACGCCAGGAAGGTCTTGACGATGTTGCGCATCGAGGTTCCGAGGCCACCGGGCGTGTCGAGCTCGACGACGAGCGCGTCGTAGCCGCCGGTCTCGGCGCGGCGGACCTGATCCTGGAGAAAGTCCTGGCTCACGGGGTTGATGTCGTTGTCGAGCACCGCCACGAGCACGCGAGAATCGGAGCCCGCCGCAGAAGACGCGCCCGCGAGTGACACGGCCAAGAAGGCGGTGAGAAGCAGAAATGCCCGCAAACGCGGTCGTATCAAGACGGTAAGGATTCTATCAGGGTGACGCCGAATCCCTTGTGGAGTGGGCCGGGTTGCGCCACCCTGGGCCCCGGCCGTGAAAGACTCGCCGTGAAGCCACTCCTCGCCCTCATCGCCGCTCTCGCAGCGCTCGCCCTGCCCGGGACAGCATCTGCCGGCCTTGCCTCGATCTCGTTCAGGGAAGTGCCACTCCAGGGGGAGCGGGCTCTTGCCGGCTCGGTCGGGCGGTTCGACCTCGTCGGCGTTCGCTGGCACGGGAGTGGCTCGGTGCGCTTCAGCGTCCGCTCGACGGCGGGTCGCTGGAGTCCCTGGTTCGACGCGGCGGGCGAGGAGCACGACCAGCCCGATGCAGGAGCGTCCGAGGCCGTCGCCACGCGGGGCTGGCGCGTCGGGAGCCCCACGTGGGTCGGGCCTGCCAACGGGATCCGCTATCGCATCGGCGGCCGCGTCGCCGATCTCCGTGCGACGTTCGTGCGCAGCCCGGAGCTGAAGGTCCCGCTTCGAGCCGTCGCAACGGCCGGCGCACCGGCGATCGTGCCGCGCAGCGCATGGGGGGCGGACGAGACGATCCGCCGCGGCGAGACGACGTACGCGCCGAGCATCAGGTTTGCGAGCGTGCATCACACGGCCGGGACAAACGACTACTCGCCCTCTCAGGCGGCGGCGATCATGCGCGGGATCCAGGTCTACCACGTCAAGTCGAACGGCTGGAACGACATCGGCTACAACTTCCTCGTCGACCGCTTCGGGACGGTCTACGAGGGTCGCTATGGCGGAATCGACCGGAACGTCGTGGGGGCGCATATCCGCGGCTTCAATACCGGTGCGGTGGGCGTTGCCGTGATGGGCACCTTCGGGACGTCCGCGATTCCGGTCGCCGCCGAGGTGTCGCTCCGGCAGCTCCTCGCCTGGCGGCTCGACCTCGCACACGTCGACCCGCTTTCCTCGCTCACGGTCGTCTCCGGCGGCAGCGAGCGCTATCCCGCCGGCGTGCCCGTCGTCCTGCGCGCTGTCTCGGGGCACCGCGATTCCGGCCTGACGTCGTGTCCGGGCGATCTTCTCTATGCCAGGCTCGGCGCGATCGCCGCCGGGACACAGGCGATCGGGTTGCCGAAGCTCTACGATCCCAAGGTGACGGGAGGCCCCGGCGGGCCGGTGCGCTTCCAGGCGCGCGTCTCCGGGACGCTGGCCTGGAAGGTGACCGTCTCGGACTCGCTCGGGCAACAGCTCGCAGCAGGTGCCGGCCGCGGCACGATGGTGGACTGGACCTGGGATGCGTCTCTCGTCGTCGCGACCGGCGTTCGCTGGCGCATCGACGTGGCAGGCGCCACCCCTGCGGAGGGCACGCTCGGGAAGAACGTCTCCGGCGGGCCGCTCGCAATCACGGGGCTCAGGGCCGACCCTGCGACGATCAGCCCGAACGGGGACGGCAGCGCAGACGTCACCACGATCACGTACGCGACGACGGCTGCCGCCACCGTCACGGCCACCCTGCTCGACGCGAACGGTGCCCAGCTCGCGCTGATCGTGCCACCGACCCGCGTGGCTGCCGGTGAGCGCACGTTTGCGTTCGACGGTCTCGGTCAGCCGGACGGCGTGTACACGATCGTGCTCTCGGCGGTCGATGCCGCCGCGAAGTGGGTCTCGAGTCAGATCCAGATCGTGGTCTCGCGAACGCTCGGCGCCGCCTCGCTCGACCCTGCCGTGCTGACTCCGAACGGCGACGGGATCGCCGACGAGCTCACGGTCTCCTTTCAGCTCGCGGTTCCCGCCACGGTGAGACTCCGCGTGCTGCGGGGCGGGAAGTGGGTTGCAACGCCCTTCTCGGGACAGCTTCCGGCGGGCTCTCAGAGCCTCGGTTGGAACGGCGCCAAGCGGGTCGGCAGGACGCTCGACGGGCCCTACGCCGCCGTGGTCGAGGCGGCGGACTCCGTCGGCAACTCGACGATCTCGCTGCCGTTCGTGGTGGATTCGCACGCCCCGACGATCAGGCTCGCCGCCCGTCCGCCGCGAATCTGGGTCTCGGAGGCGGCAGCCGTGACCGCGCGCGTGAACGGGTCGGTGCGTCGCCTCGTCGCCTCTCGCTCCGGATTCCTGTCGTTGCGTGGGATCAAGAAGGTCCGGTCGATCGTGGTCGTCGCCCGCGACGCAGCCGGTAACAGGGCGGTTCTCCGCCGCCCGTAGCCCGCCAGATCCGTCCCGGATTCGGCACCCCCGTGTGGTCGCCGCGCTCCCGGCCAGTAGACTCGCCAGGTGCAATCGTCACTGCGCCCCAGCCGCCGAATCGGTGCCGCACTGCGGCCCGAGCCGAAGCCCCGGCACGACCGACTGAGCGACCCCGTTCTCGTGCGACGCGCCAAGGACGGAGATTCCCTGGCCCTCGAGGCACTGTGCGCTCGCCACGCCCCGCGCGTCGGCCGCCTCGCTGCGCACGTGCTCCGGAATCCCGAGGACGCGCATGACGCCGCCCAGGACGCGCTCGCCAAGCTCTGCCTCAAGATCGGGCAGTTTCGCGGCGAGGCGGCATTCTCGACCTGGCTGCACCGGCTGACCCTGAACGCGTGCCGAGACGTCGCGCAGCGACAGGTGATGCGACGCCACGACCCGCTCGGCGAGGATCTCCGCGTCGCGCCGGGCCGCGCCCCCGATTCCGAGGCGGAGCTGGCGGAGCTGCGCGCCGACCTTCGCCACGGTCTCGCCGAGCTGCCTGACGCCCAGGCGCGGGTCATCGTGCTCAAGGACGCGCTCGGCTTCTCGTTCGAAGAGATCTCGGCCGCCTCGGGGATGCCCGTCGGGACCGCCAAGTGCTACGCACACCGTGGTCGCGCAGCGATGCGCGAGCTGCTCGAGGCAGAGGCTGTGACATGACTCCGCCCGCGGTACCGTTCGGCAAGGAGGAGATCGAGCGCATCCTGCCGCACCGCGACCCGTTCCTGCTCCTCGACGAGGTGATCGAGCTCGATCCAGGCCGCAGGGTCGTCGCGACACGGCTCGTCCGCGCCGACGACTGGTGGTTTCCGGGGCACTTCCCGGAGCGCCCGGTCATGCCGGGGGTGCTGATCGTCGAGGCGATGGCCCAGGCGGGCGCCGTCGCGGTGCTCGTCGAGGAGGAGAACCGCGGCAAGATCGCGTTCTTCGCGGGTATCGACGACTGCCGCTTCAAGCGCATCGTCTCGCCCGGCGAAACCCTGACTCTGACGTGCGAGATCGACGCGATGCGTGGCCCCGTTGGCCGCGGCAAGGCGACCGCCACGGTCGACGGGAAGCTTGCAGCGCGCGGTACCCTCACCTTTGCGGTGGAGCGGTGATCGGGTCGGCGACAGGAGTGCGGATCGGGATCACCGGTCTCGGGGTCAACGTGCCGGCCCGCGTGATGACGAACGAGGACATGGCCAAGCTGGTCGACACCTCGGACGAGTGGATCCAGGAGCGTACGGGGATCAAGGAGCGTCGGTTCGCCGCCCAGGAGGAGGCGCTCAGCGATATCGCCCTGCCCGCAGTGCGCGAGGCGCTCGCCGAGGCCGGCGCGGATCCGTCCGAGATCGACCTCGTGATCTGCGCGACGGTCACTCCCGACATGCTGTTCCCGACGACCTCCGCGCTGATGGCCGATGCGCTCGGGATGAAGAACGCGGCGGCCCACGACCTGCTCGCGGGCTGTACGGGCTTCATGTACGCGATCGCCCAGGCGTACGGCATGCTCGCCTCGGGGCTGTCGAAGAAGGCGCTCGTCGTCGGTGGCGACCTCCTTTCCAAGATTCTCGACTGGGACGACCGCTCGACGCTCGTGCTCTTCGGCGACGGTGCCGGCGCGGTCGTGATGGAGCCGGTCACGGCCGGAGGCTTCCTCGGCTTCGAGCTCGGCGCAGACGGCGGCGGCGGGATCCACCTCTGCTACCCCGGCAGCGGCTCCCGGCACTTCGACGATCCGAATTCGATCCTCAAGATGAACGGCCGAGAGGTGTTCAAGTTCGCGACGAGGGTGATGGTGTCGTCTGCGGAGGCGATCTTGGCGCAATGCGACAAGACGATCGCCGACGTCGACGTCTACGTTCCGCACCAGGCGAACAAGCGGATCATCGACTATGCGGTCGGTAAGCTGGGGATCCCACCGGCGCGGACGGTCGTCAACGTCGACCGGTTCGGGAACACGTCGTCGGGGTCGATCCCCCTCGCGCTCGCGGACGCGCGCGCGGAGGGACGGCTCACGAACGGCGCGCTCGTGCTGATGACCGGAATGGGCGCCGGCCTCACGTGGGGCTCGGCGCTGATCGAATGGGGAGGCGCGTCCGCCTCCGGCAGTCGGACCTAGAGAGCCGAGGTGGATCGGATGGGCAAGATCGCGTTCTGTTTCCCGGGGCAGGGTGCCCTCGAAGCGGGCATGGGCCGCGAGCTCGCCGAAGCGGTGCCGGCAGCGATGGACGTCTACAGGGTGGGAAGCGAGGCGTCCGGGCTCGATCTCCAGGAGCTCTGTTTCAACGCTCCGCTCGAGGCGCTCGTCGAGACCGAGGTGCAGCAGCCGGCGCTCGTCGCCACCTGCCTCGCCATCCTGGCCGCGATCCGGGCCGAGGGGATCGAACCCGACATCGTGGTCGGGCACTCGGTCGGCGAGTTCTCCGCCCTTGCAGCCGTGTCGGCGCTGGGCACCGGTGAGGCGATCGGCCTGGTGCGCGAGCGCGGTCTCGCGATGGCGGAGGCTGCCCGTCGCCACCCCGGTTCGATGGCCGCGATCCTGGGGCTCGAGGACGAGGCGGTCGAGACGCTGTGCCGCAAGATCGTCGGCGTCTGGCCCGCGAACTACAACTGCCCGGGTCAGATCGTGATCTCGGGTGAGAACGACGCAGTCGAGGAGCTGTGCGCCGAGGCCGAACACCTCGGCGCTCGAAGAGCAATCAAGCTGAAGGTCTCGGGGGCGTTCCACAGCCCTCTCGTCGCCCGCGCGGCCGACCGGCTCAAGCCTGCGATCGAGACGATCCGGTTCCACGACCCGATCGCACCGTTCATGTCGACCGTGACGGCACGCGTCGAGCCCGCCACGCGTCTCGCCTCACTCCTCGTGGATCAGCTGACGGCGCCGGTCAAGTTCACCCAGGCCGCCAGAGAGCTCGTCCACGGGGGTGTCACCACGTTCGTGGAGGTCGGGCCCGGGAACGTGCTCTCCGGTCTCGTCAAGCGCATCGACCGGAGCGTGAAGGCGATCTCGGTGAACGACCTCGCGAGCCTGGAGAAGGCGCGGGAGGCCCTCTCGACGTGAGCGGCTTCTGCTCGCTCGACGGCAAGACGGCCCTCGTCACGGGCGCCTCGCGCGGGATCGGTCGCGCCATCGCGGAGGAGCTCGCCGCGGCCGGCGCCTCGGTCGTGGTCGGCTATCGCACCGGCCAGGCGGAGGCGGAGGAGGTCGCCGGTTCGATCGGCGGCCGGGCGGTGCAGGCCGACGTCGCCGATCCGGAGTCGGCGCGCGCGCTCGTCGAGGCCGCGGGCGACATCGACATCCTCGTCAACAACGCCGGCCTCACGCGCGACGGTCTCCTCGCTCGGATGAGCGACGACGACTGGCGCACCGTGATCGAGACCAACCTCTCCTCGGTCTTCTACACGTGTCGCGCCGTGTCGCGCCCGATGATGAAGAAGCGCGCCGGTGCGATCGTCAACGTGTCGTCGATCGTCGGTGTCCACGGCAACTGGGGTCAGACGAACTACGCCGCCTCGAAGGCGGGCATCATCGGATTCACGAAGTCCCTGGCCCGCGAGCTCGGCAGCCGCAACGTCCGCGCGAACGTCGTCGCGCCGGGCTACGTGCAGACGCAGCTCACCGACGTGCTTCCGGAAGAGGCGACCCAGGCGATGTTGCAGCAGACACCGCTCGGCCGTCTCGGTGACCCGGCCGACGTCGCCGGTGCCGTGCGCTTTCTCTGCTCCGACGAGGCGTCGTTCGTGACGGGCGAAGTGCTGCTCGTCGACGGCGGCCTCGGGATGTAGCCTGGATTCTCGTGAGCGCCGGCAACGGAAGACGTAGGGTCGTCGTCACCGGGATCGGAGGTGTGACCTCGCTCGGGAACACGATCGAGGACACCTGGGCCGGGCTGATCGCCGGCCGCTCGGGCGCGGGGCCGATCACCCAGTTCGACACCACGGGCTACGCGGTGCACTTCGCGTGCGAGGTTCGCGACCTCGAAGTGACCGACTACGTCGACTACAAGGCGTCACGCCGGATGGATCGCTTCACCCATCTCGCGCTCGCTGCGGCGCGTCAGGCGGAGACCGACTCGGGCCTCGTGATCGCGCCGATCGCCGATCGTGTCGGCGCGGCCGTGGCGACCGGCATCGGCGGCCTGAAGTCGTTCGAGACCTGCGTCAACCAGCTCAACGAGCGCGGGCCGGACCGGGTCAATCCCTTCTCGATCGTCCAGATCATCCCCAACCTCGCCGCCGGCTGGGTGTCGATCGAGCTCGGGACGAGAGGGCCGCTGCTCTCCCAGTGCACCGCCTGCGCCGCTTCGAACATGGCGATCGGCGACGGGATGGACGCGATCCGGCTCGGCCGCGCCGACGTGATGATCTGCGGCGGCACCGAGGCCCCGGTGACCAGCGTCAGCATCGCCGGGTTCGCCGCGATGCGGGCGATCTCGCGGCGCAACGACGATCCCGAGCGCGGCTCGCGTCCGTTCGACGGCGAGCGAGACGGCTTCGTGATGGGCGAGGCGGCCGGGATGGTCGTGATCGAGGAGCTCGAGCACGCAAAGGCGCGTGGAGCGAAGATCTACGCGGAGCTGCTCGGCTACGGCGTTTCGTCGGACGCGAACCACGTCTCCGACCCGGATCCGACCGGCGAGAACCCGGCCCGGGCGCTGACGATGGCGTTCGCCGACGCCGGGATCGAGCCGGAGGACGTCGGGTATGTGAACGCGCACGGCACCTCGACGCCGTCCGGAGACTCGGGCGAGACGCGGGTGCTCAAGGTGGCGCTCGGCGAGGACAAGGCCTACCGGACGCCGATCTCCTCGACGAAGGGTGCGACGGGGCACTGCCTCGGCGCCGCCGGCGCGGTCGAGGCGATCTTCACGATCCTCGCGCTGCAGCGGGGCATCCTGCCGCCGACGATCAACCAGACGACGCCGGACCCCACGTGCGACCTCGACTTCATCCCGAATGAGGCCCGGCGCGAGCAGGTCGAGATCGGCGTCTCGAACTCGTTCGGCTTCGGCGGCCACAACGCGTGTCTCGTCTTCCGCCGCTGGCACGATGGCGACTGAACGTCGCGTCGCGGGGCATCCGGCGTCAGCCGGACGTCGGGGTTGCGCACCGCCGCCAACCCGGACGACAGGCTGAAGCCTGTCGCCGCCGCGATCGCAGGGTTCCCGGCTCGCCCCGGAGGATAGAGCTCCTCCTAGACTGCGCACCTGTGGAGGTACGCCGTCCCGATCCGACGACCGACTTCGACGAGGTGCTCGCGCTCGTCCGGGCCTGCGACCGCGCCGTCTACGGCGACTCGGACTGGACCGCTCCCGAGCTGCGCGAGGAGTGGGACGGCCTCGATGTGGACACGGATGCCTGGGTCGCGGTCGAGGACGGGCGCATTGCGGGCGTGATGCACGTCTACGATCGCCGCGGCAGTCGCGTTCTCGCGGACGGCTACGTCCACCCTGAGCTGACCGGCCGTGGCGCCGGCGCCCGCCTGCTCGAAGCCGCGGAGCAGCGTGCGCTCGAGCTCGCCGCGGAGATGCCTCCCGACGAGCCCGTCTCGATCGAGACGGCGCACCTCGTCGGAGACCCGCGGGCCCCGGAGCTGCTCGCCGGCCGCGGCTACGAGCCCGTCCGCACGTTCTTCCGTATGGTCGCCGACCTCGCGGGGGCGATCCCCGCACCGGTCTGGCCGGCGGGCCTCGAGCCGAGGCCGTTCGATCTCGCGCGCGACGGCCGGAAGGTGCACGCCGCGGTCGAGGAGGCGTTCGAGCACGAGTGGGGGCACGAGCCGCGCGAGTACGAGGCCTGGGCGAAGCGCGCCGTCGAGGTGGAACAGTTCGATCCGGAGCTGTTCCTCGTCGTCTGGGACGCGGAAGAGGTCGCCGCGGTATCACTGAACTACTCGAAACGGCTCGGCGACTGGGGCTGGATCGGCACGCTGGCGGTGCGTCCCGCGTGGCGACGACGCGGGCTCGGGTTAGCGCTCCTCCGCGAGGGATTCCGCCGCTTTGCGGAGCGTGGCGAAACGACCGCTGCGCTCGGCGTGGACAGCGAGAACCCCACCGGGGCGACCCGTCTGTACGAGCGTGCGGGGATGCGGATCTTCTGGCGCGCCGACGTCTGGCGCAAGGAGCTGCGGCCCGGTGCCTGAGCTCGTCGTCCCGACCGTCGCCGACGCGGGCCGGATCGCGGCCGTCATCAACGCCCGCTCGCTCGCGCTCGACCGCGTGACCGAGGAGTCCGCGGACGGTGTCGCCCGGTGGTTCGCGGATCCCATCCTCGACCCGGCGGCCGACATGAGGCTCGCGCTCGGCGATCGCGGGGAGGCACTTGGCTACGCGGACGTCTCGGGGCCGGGGGACGGCTCCCCGAAGGCCTGGGTCGACCTCCGCGTTCTGCCGCACGCGACCGAGGCTCTCGATGTGCTCCTCGGCTGGGCCGAACGGCGTGCCGAGGAGCGGGCCGGCAAGGGAGGGGTCATCCAGTTCTTCGTCAACGAGCACGACCGGGAGGTCAGGAGCCGCCTCGAGGCGTCGGGCTTCGTGGTGGTGCGCTCGTCCTACGAGATGGAACGCGCGCTCGAGGGCCCCCTGGAGGCGCCTGTGTGGCCGGTGGGCCTCGAAGCGCGACCCTTCGGCAGGCGGGACGCCGAGGCCGTGCATGCAGCACAGGTCGAGGCGTTCGCCGACCACTGGGGCTACGAGGACGAGCTCTACGACTCCTGGTGCGCCCACAACCTCGGCGGGGGGGCGGACACGTCGCTCTGGCGCATCGTCTGGGACGGCGACGACATTGCCGGCCTCACGATCAATCGCCCTCGCCGCGGCGAGGACGAATCGATGGGGTGGATCGCGGTGCTCGCGGTGCGCCGCCCGTGGCGCCGGCGTGGGCTCGGGGAGGCGCTCCTGCGAGATGCGTTCGTCTCGTTCGCAGCGAGGGGGAAGCAGTCGGCCGGCCTCGGTGTCGATGCCGAGAACACGACGGGTGCGTTGGCGCTGTACGAGCGGGTCGGGATGCACGTCGTGCGTCGCAGCGACACGTGGGAGCGTGCCGCGTGAGCACGCTTCGTGCCCGCTGCCCGGACTGCCGGACGCTGACCGCTGTCGCGATGGACGCG
Organism: uncultured Thermoleophilia bacterium; assembly: GCA_963823355.1. GTDB lineage: Bacteria > Actinomycetota > Thermoleophilia > Gaiellales > Gaiellaceae > Gaiella. The sequence goes on along the minus strand of CAWGLG010000007.1, from coordinate 1,159,192 downwards.
GAGTACCAGTGCCACAGCTGCGGCCGTGAGTTCGCCGCCGGTCTCGTGCGGGTGCCCCGCGCTTGGGGTGAGGGCGGAGAGGCGATGGCGGCCGCCGCCTCGTTGCCGCTGCCGTATCCCGAGGCAGCCGTGATCGAGGAAGGGACCCTCGACGAGCAGATTGCAGCCCAGATGCGGAACCTGCCGGCCCGCCCGCTCGTGCTCGGGGGCTGTTGCTGCGCCCACGTCGGTGCGATCCGGGGGCTCGCGACGCGCCCCGGCCGCCTCGCGGTGGTGTGGATCGACGCACACGGCGACCTCAACACGCCCGAGACGTCGCCATCCGGGAACGCCTGGGGGATGCCCCTACGGATGGCGATCGACGCCGGTGCCGTTCGTCCCGAGGACGTCTCCCTGGTCGGCGCCCGCAGCCTCGACCCGCCGGAGGTCGCGTACATGGCGGCGAGCGGCATCGACGACGACATCGATCGTGCGCTCGCCGGCTGCGACAGGGTGTACGTGGCCTTCGACTGCGACGTTCTGCGCCCGGGAGAGCTCGAGGTCTTCATGCCGGAGCCGGGCGGCCCCACCCTCGCGGAGGCGGAAGCGCTGCTCCGCGACCTCGTCACTGGGCGTGCCCTGGCCGGTCTCGGGCTGACCGGGCTCGTCGCCGGTGCCGACCCATTGGCCCTGGCCCGTCTCGTCTCGGCCGCCGGCCTGTAACCACGCGGTGGGGAGGCGGGTCTAAGATGGCGCAGATGTCCGCCACCGACAAGATCGACGTCTCGATCGAGCACAAGCGGGCCACCCTTGACGAGGGGACGGCGAAGAAGCACCCGAACTCCTGTCCCGGCTGTGGATCCCACTACCGCGACGATGAGCTCCAGGAGCATCTGCGCGTCTGCCCGCAGTGCGGCCATCACTTCCCCGTGCGCGGCCCAGAGCGGATCAGGCAGCTCGTTGATCCGGGGAGCTTCGTCGAGGACGAGACGGCGTTGCGCTCGGGCGACCCGCTGGAGTTCTTCGACCTCAAGCCGTATCCCGAGCGCCTCGCGGAAGCCGAAGTGGCCACGGGCCTCGGTGACGCGATGATCACGGGCACCGCCCGGATCGAGCTGCTGCCGTGCCGGCTCGCGGTGATGGACTTCTCGTTCATGGGCGGCTCGATGGGAAGCGTCGTCGGCGAGAAGTTCGCCCGTGCCTGCGATCACGCCGTCGCCGACGGCCTGCCGCTCCTCTCGGTGTCGTCGTCGGGCGGCGCTCGCATGCAGGAGGGGATCCTGGCCTTGATGCAGCTGCCGAAGACGATCTGCGCCCTCGAGGAGCTCCACGATGCCGGCGGCGTCATGATCTCGGTGCTCACGCACCCGACGACGGGTGGGCTCCTCGCCAGCTACGCCTCGCTCGGTGACGTGCTGGTCGCCGAGCCCGGCGCCCTGATGTCGTTTGCCGGCCCCAGGGTCGTGGCCCAGACGACGCGTGAGAAACTGCCCGACGACTTCGGGCTCTCCGAGTCCAACCTGCGCTTCGGTCATATCGACCGGATCGTGCCGAGGGCCGAGCTGCGCCCGGTGCTGGCGCGACTGCTCCGCCTCTTCGGGAGCAAGCCGTGACGACCGACGCCGAGCTCGGCCTGCGCGACCGCCTCGCGAAGCTGAGCGGCGTCAAGCTGTTGCGCGGCACGCGCCTCTCGTCGGAGCTCGAGCGCCTGCAGCGGCAGCTCGAGCGGCTGAAGGAGGACACGTCGGACGAGGAGATCTGGAAGCGGGTCGAGCTCGCCCGTCACCAGGAGCGGCCGTACACGCTCGACTACGTGGAGCGGATCCTCGACGACTTCTTCGAGCTGCACGGCGACCGCGGCCGGATGGACGATCACGCGATCGTGGCCGGCCTCGGCAAGCTCGACGGTCGGACGATCGCGTTGCTCGGCCACCAGAAGGGCCGTGACCTGAAGGAACGGACGCGCCGTAACTTCGGGATGGCCTATCCGGAGGGCTACCGCAAGGCGATGCGCGTGATGGAGCTCGCGGACAGGCACGGTTTCCCGCTCCTGACGCTCGTCGACACGCCCGGCGCGTACCCCGGCGTCGCCGCGGAGCAGCACGGGCAGGGAGGCGCGATCGCCCGCTCGCAGGCCGTCATGATCAAGCTCTCGGTGCCGACGGTCTCGGTCGTGATCGGCGAGGGCGGCTCCGGTGGCGCGGTCGCGATCGCTGTCGCCGACCGGGTGCTGATGCAGGAGAACGCGATCTACTCCGTCATCTCGCCCGAAGGGTGTGCCGCGATCCTCTGGCGCGATGCCTCACAGGCGAAGAAGGCGGCCTCGGCCTTCCGCCTCGACGCGGCGCACTGCCTCGACCTCGGGGTGATCGAGGGGATCGTCCCCGAGCCGGAAGGCGGCGCCCAGACGGATCCCGACGGCGCCGCCGTGCTGCTGCGCGAGTCGGTCGTCTCGCACCTCGCCGAGCTCGAGGGGATCGCCCCCGAGAAGCTTCGCCGCACCCGCCGCGCGAAGTTCCGCGCGATGGGCGCCTACGCCTAGCCCGGCGGCCCGGTCACCTCGTCTGCCGGCCGCCGCGCTCTTCAAGGCAAGGGGGTCACGACCCCCGCACCCGCGGAGGCCTTGACTGCCTCTTCTCTCAGTACTTCCTGAGCTTCGGCCCTGCGTAGGTCGCGAGGGCGTAGATGATCACGATGTCCGCGGCGAACATCGCCATCGACCAGAGCGGATAGGCCTGAATGAAGAACAGCTGGCCGATCCAGCCCCAGGTGTTCAGGTTGCTGAGGTCTCCGCTGGGATCTGCCTCACGCTGACCTCGTGTGGATGTAGGCTTTCACGGCCCGGCATCCGCAGGATCAAGGGAGGTTGTCCATTGGCACTCTCACTCCAGAAGAAGCTCGAGTTGGCAGGACATCTGGCAAACGTGGCGCCGTTGCTGCAACGACTCCACCTCGTGGAGCAGCCGAAGCAGCGCCACCGTCTGCGCAACGTGATTCTCGTCGGCACCCTGATCGTCGCCGCCGCGGCCGTCGTCGCGATGAGCAGTCGTCGCTGCCGCCCCGGCGAACCGGCAGTCGGCGACGGAGGCGCTGCAGGGGCCGGCCCCGCAGCCGAGGAAACCCCGCCCGAGGTGTCCAGTTAGAGAACCGGTCGGCCCTTGCCGGTCACGAGGACTGAGACATCAGCCTGCCGAGGCACTAGTGTTGACCCGGAGATGAGAACGGGGCCCCTACAGGTTGTTGTCACGTTCAAGACGCTGCTTCTGGCGGTGGCGCTGTTCCTGCTGACGTGGGCTGTCGTCTCGATCCGCGACACGCTCCTGATCGTCGCGGTGGGGGTCTTCCTCGGACTGGTCTTCGAGGCCCCTGTTCGGCTGGTGGAGCGCAAGACGCCCCTCGGGCGGGGGATGGCGGCCACCGTCACGGTGATCGGCGCCCTCGTTGCGTTGACGCTCCTCGGGCTCCTCCTGCTCAAGCCGCTCCTCCAGAGCATGCAGTCCTTTCTCAAGGACCTGCCACAGATCGTCGATCAGCTCCGGAGCTCGGACGAGCTCTCCTCGGTCGGCGACACGGGCGCGGCGGACAGCGTCCGGTCGGGAGCGCAGAGTGTCTCCGACGCCGTGCCGGACGCGCTCGGCGCACTGGTCGGGTTTGCCGGCTCGATCGCCTCCTTTGCGCTCGCCGTCTTCCTGATCACGTTCATCTGCCTCTTCTTCCTCTGCGAGGTGAGCGACCTGAAGAAGGCACTCGCGAGCGTGCTGCCGAAGGGCAAGGAGGAGGTCTGGTTGCCGCTCTGGGATCGCATCACAGTGATGGTCTCGCGCTGGGCGATCGGCGTCGTGATCATCGCGACGATCGCGGGCACGACGCAGGGTCTCACCGCCTACCTCCTCGGCTCGAGTTACGCGCTCGCGCTCGGGTTGATCGCCGGTTTCCTCGACATGATCCCGAACATCGGCGCCACGATCGCCGGCTTCATCCTCTCCGTCACGCTACTGGCCGAGGAGGGCCTCACGGCGGCGCTGATCATGCTCGCCGTGGTGCTGATCTACCAGCAGGTCGAGAACAGCGTCCTCACCCCGACGATCCAGGGGAAGGCGGTCAAGCTGTCGGCGTTCTTCATCATCGTCGCCGTCGCGCTGTTCGGCGCCCTGCTCGGCGTCGTCGGGGCGTTGATCGCCGTGCCGGTCGCGGCCTCGATCCAGATCATCCTCGGCGAGGTCACGAAGACCTACCGTGAGCAGGTCGCGCTGACCAAGGTCGAGCCGGGGGCAGCGGTGAGCTCCGGTGAGTAGCGCGGTCGCGACGGTCACCCCGTTCCACGATCCTTCGCGCAAGCGGCGGTTCGTGAAGATCGGTGCTTGGCTCGTCGGCCTGCTCGCGCTGGCGGTCGTCCTGCGCCTGCTGGGTGTCGACGTGATCGGCTGGCTGGACAGCGTCTGGACACAGATCAAGGACGTCCCGCTCCAGTACCTCGTGCTCGGCGGCATCCTGCAGATCCTGCAGACGTCGCTGAACGGGCTCGCCTACTACGGGATCCTGGCCTACGCCTATCCGGGCCGCGTGCACATGTGGCAGGTCATCACGGCCTACGCGGTCGGTGTTTCGATGAACAACTTCCTGCCGGCCAACATCGGCACCTTCGTGACGCTGCTGATGTTCCTCGCGATCATCCCCGGCTCGACGTTTCCTGGAATTCTGGCCGCCTACATGGTCAACAAGATCTTCTTCACGATCGTCGGCGGCGTCGTCTACCTGTACCTGTTCCTCGAGGCGGGCGCGGCCTTCGACGTCGAGCTCGGCTGGTTCCGCGACCATCCGGTCCTTCTGCTCGGCATCATCGCAGGGGGCGCGTTCCTGGTCGTGATCGTGGTGCGCATCCTCTGGCGCTGGCTGAAGAAGCTCTGGGAGCAGGCGAAACAGGGCGGCAAGATCCTGGAGAGCCCACGGGCGTTCGGAACACGCGTGCTGCTGCCCCAGCTCGGCAGCTACGCTGCCAAGGTCGGCGTGATCTGCGTGTTCCTGGCGGCATACTCGATCCCGGTCACCTTCGACTCGGTGATGAGCGTGATCGGCTCGAGCTCGGCGGCGAACTTGGCCTCCGTGACGCCGGGCGCGGTCGGAGTCACCCAGGCCGCGAACGTGGTCGCGCTGCAGAACTACACGAGCGCCGACACCGCGACCGCCTACTCGCTCTCCCAGCAGCTCGTGACCACGGCCGTCAACCTGGGCTACGCCCTCCTGCTCGTGATCCTCGTCTTCGGCTGGACGGGCGGCAAGCTGCTCGTCTCTCAGAGCTATGCCGACGCGAAGGTCAAGGCAAAGGACGTGAAAGACTCCAAGGGCAAGGGGAGGGATCTGCTGGGCGACGAAGGCGAGCCGGCCCCGGACGCGTAACTCCGGACGGAGGCACAGCTCCGTCTCTCCACACTATCCACAGGCTTATCCCCCGTTGCGAAACCCCGATTCTGCAGGGAAGACGTCTGTGGTGTGATGAACATGTTAAGCGAGGGTGCCGGTTACGCGATCATGCCGGGGTGTCCCGCGACTCCGATTCCGGCCGGGCCCCGGCGCCCATGCTCGCCACGGCTACCGTTGCCCTGCCGACCGGGGCCGGCTGGGCCTTCGAGCCGAAGTGGGACGGCTACCGCGTCCTCGTGAAGGTCACGGCCGGCGACGCGACGCTCCGCAGCCGCAGCGGCAACGATCTCACTCGGCGTTTCCGCGGCGTGGCCGAAGCGGTCGGCCACGCGGTCCGCTCCCCGTCCGCCCTGCTCGACGGCGAGGTGTGCGCGCTCGACGACACGGGCCGCTCCGACTTCGGGCGCCTCCAACGCGGCGAGGGAGCGCTCTCCTTCGTCGCCTTCGACCTGCTCGAGTGCGACGGCGAGCCGCTGCTGCACCTCGGCTACCTGGAGCGACGGAGCGAGCTCGCACGGCTTCTGGACACGTCGGTTGCCGGCGTGCTCCTCTCGCCCTCGTTCGACGACGGTGCTGCGCTCGAGAAAGCCGCACGTGAGCACGGGCTCGAGGGCGTCGTCGCCAAGCGGACCACGTCGACGTACCAGCCGGGCCGTCGCTCGCCCGACTGGCGCAAGCTGAAGCTCAAGGCCAGGCAGGAGCTCGTCGTCGCCGGTTTCACGCGCGGCAAGGGCCGCCGCAGCAGCGGGATCGGGGCGCTCTTGCTCGGCGTGACCGGGCCGGCCGGCCTGCGCTTCGCCGGTAGCGTCGGCACCGGGTTCAGCGACAGGGAGCTCGACCGCCTCGAGCTTCTGCTGAATCCGCTGCGCCAAAACGGCTGCCCATTTGTCGAGGCCCCGAAGCTCCCCCGCACGCGGAGCGTGGACGTCACCTGGGTCGCGCCCGAGCTCGTCGCGGAGATCGAGTTCGCGGAGTGGACGAGAGAGGGGCGTCTCCGGGCCCCCGTCTACCTCGGCCTCCGGGACGACAAGCCCGCAGCCGTCGTCGTCGCCGAGCGTGTCCCGCTGCCCGAAGAGATCAGGCACGGCAGACGGGCGCTGAAGCTGTCGAACCTCGACAAGCCCTTCTGGCCGGACGAGGGGATCACGAAGGGCGACCTGCTCGCGTACTACCGGGACATCGCCCCGGTGCTCGTGCCGCACCTCCGCGACCGGCCGTTCACGATGAGGCGCTACCCGGACGGGTGGCAGGGGAAGCACTTCTTCCAGAAGGACGCGCCGTCGCACATGCCGGACTGGATCGCGCGCGCGCCCTTCCCGGCTTCGACGCGGGACGGCGAACAGCGGCTGATCGACTACCCGCTCGTCAACGACGACCTCGCACTGCTGTGGATGGCCAACATGGGCTGCATCGACATGAATGCGTGGACCTCGCGGGCCGACCTTCCCGCCCGCCCGGACTGGGTCATCTTCGACCTCGATCCGTCGGACGACGTGGGCTTCCCGGAGGTGATCGAGGTGGCTCTGCTCGTCAGACAGATCCTCGACCTGGTCGGGCTCGAGAGCTTCCCGAAGACGAGTGGCTCACGCGGGATCCACGTGCTCGTGCCGATCGCGCGGCGCCACGGGTACGACGAGACGAGGGAGTTCGCGGGAATCGTCGCCGGGGCTCTGGCGCGGGCGCATCCCGGCCTCGTCACGACGGAGTGGACGAAGAGCAAGCGGCGGGGTGTCCTCGTGGACGCCAACCAGAACGGCCCGGGGAAGACGACCGCGACGGTCTACTCGGTGCGGCCGCGCCCCGGAGCGCCGGTGTCGACGCCGCTCCGGTGGGACGAGGTCCGCGCCGGTCTCGATCCGACGGCCTTCACGCTCGACGAGGTGCGGGCCCGGTTGGCGCGGCACGGCGACCTGTTCGCTCCGGTCCTGGCGCTGCGCCAGTCGCTCGGCGCGGCTCTGCGGTCGCTCGGCTAGAGGACGCCGAAGAGCGGGAGCGCCGGCTCCAGTCCGGTGATCTCCACCGGGAACGGCGGATCCCAGTCGGCGCGCTCGAGCCTGAGGTCGTGATGCGGCACGGGCACCCCTCGTGGGCGGATCTCGCCGATCCCCGTCTCGCGGTAGCCGAGCTTCTCCGAGACCCGGGCCGAGGCTCGGTTGCCCTCGAGCCAGCCGCTCGTCGCGGCGACGGCTCCGAGGCCACGAAAGGCGAGCTCGAGGACGGCAGTGCGCATCTCGGTGCCGATCCCACGGCCCTGGAAGGCCTCGCCGAGCCAGGAGCCCGTGCCGACGACCCGATCTTCCCGGAAGCCCTTCGCGTAGAGCTCCTGATTCCCGGCAAGCTCTCCGTCGGCCCAGACGAGAAGGTCGAGATGCCAGTCGAGCGGCGACCAGCTCTCGCACTGGCTGCGGTGGAATCCCGCAAAGCCTTCGCGGAAGCCCGGCGTTCCGATCGCGTCCGTCCACGCGACCCCGAACGGCATCTCCTCCGGAGGATGGACACCGCGCATCGCGAGCTCTCCGAGCTCGACGATCTCCTCCGGCTCGCCGAGACGGAGCTCGAGCCGCGGCGTTCGTAGTCGCACGTCGAAGAGGGGAGCGAGGTCGATCACTCCTCGAGTCCCTCCGGATGGCCGAGGCTCGAGAGCTCGGCGATGTCGCGGCGGAAGAACAGTGCCGTCGTCCAGTCTGCGACGACGCGGAGCTTCCTGCTCAGCAGGGGTAGGGCGTAGAGGTGGTACGTGCGGGCGACGAACCAGCCCGGGAAGCCCGACAGGTGGATCCCGAGCACGTCGGCGATGCCCTTGAAGCGGCCGAGCGTCGCCACCTGGCCGAGCATGCTGTAGCCGTAGGCCTCTGGGGGGCCGGTGAGGTTGCCTGCCAGGCAGCGTGCCTGCCGGAGCGCGTGCTGACAGGTCGGTGGATCGGTGCGGCCCGGCGTCTTCACATTCGGAACGGCCGCGCAGTCTCCGAGTGACCAGATGTTCACGTGGCCCTCGACGCGGAGGGTCGAATCGACCCGCACGCGGCCGCGTTCGTCGAGGGGGAGCCCGAACGAGCCGAGGAGGGGGGAGGCCTTGACGCCGGTCGTCCACACGAGCGTCCGGGCGGGAACGGTCGTGCCTCCCGAGAGGACGGCCGTCTCACCGTCGAACGACGAGAGCATCTCGCCGACGTGGATCTCGATCCCCCTCCGCTCGAGGTGGCGCGCCGCGTAGACGCCGAGCTTCCGTGGGATGTCAGCGAGGATCGTCGGCGCCGCGTCCACGAGCACCCATCGCTGCGGTACTCCCTCGAGGGTCGGGTAGTACCGCAGCGCGTCTTGCACGAGATCGTGAAGCTCGGCGAGTGCCTCGACCCCCGCATAGCCTGCGCCGACAAAGACGAAGCCGAGCTCCGACGACGGCCCGCCCGCGGTTGCGGCATCGAGCCGCTGGAGCACGTGATTGCGAAGCGCGATCGCGTCCGCGAGATCCTTGAAGCCGCGGCCGTACTCGACGAGCCCGGGGACAGGGAAGACCCGCGTCACCGCGCCCAGTGCAACCACGAGCCGTTGATACGAGATCTCGGCAGGTCCCGCGATCGTGTCGGCCGCAGCGGTGCGCGTGGCCGTGTCGAGCGACGTCGCGCGGCCGATCACGACCTCGGCGTGCGGGCACATCTGGCGCAATGGCACGACCACGTGCCGTGGCTCGAGCGTGCCGGAGGCCGCCTCGGGGAGGAGCGGCGTGTAGAGCATCGAGTTCTGGGGCGAGATGATCGTGGCGCCCTGCTTCCCGAGCAGGCGCGCGACGTAGGCGCCAGCGAAGCCGCCGCCGAGAATGAGCGTCCCTCCCTGTGCTTCTCGTTGAATCACGGTCTCATTGTGGCGGTGCGGCCGTGACCAGGGTGGGCGCCTCCTTCTAGTCGGTGAGGCGCCGCTCCAGGAACCGCCGCTCGGGACCGTCCTCGGTCAGCTCGAGCGCCCGGCCGTATGCGTCGAGTGCCTCCGCTGCGCGGCCGAGGCGCCGGAGGAGATCGGCGCGCGCCGAGTGGAAGTGACGATAGCCGTCGAGCCCCGGGATCGCCTCGATCAGGGCAAGGCCCTCGTCAACGTCACCTGCGAGAGCAACGGCGACGCCGTGGTTGAGTCGTGCCACTGGCGACCCATCGAGCCGCAGCAGTGCCTCGTAGGCCGCCACGAGCGTCGCGGCGTCGGAGCCCTGTGCATGCCCGGCTGCGATTGCCGCCTGGAGCTGGTAGGGCCCGGGCCGGCGCTGGGCCTCGGCCCTCGCGAGCATCCGCAGGCCCTCGTCGATCGCCGGTCGGTCCCAGAGGCCCCGGTCCTGGTCTGCGAGGAGGACGAGCTCACCTTCTGCCGACGTGCGCGCGTCCCGGCGGGAGTCCTGCAACAGCATAAGAGCAAGTAGGCCGTAGGCCTCCGGCTCGTCGGGCATCAGCACGCAGAGAAGCTTTGCCAGCCGGATCGCCTCTCCGCAGAGATCCCGGCGGACGAGCGTTCCCCCGGAGTTGGCTGCGTAGCCCTCGTTGAAGACGAGGTAGATCACGCGAAGCGCTGCGGTGAGCCGGTCCGGCAACATCGCGTCGGCAGGTACGCGGAACGGGATCCCGGCGGTGCGGATCTTTCGCTTCGCCCGCACGAGGCGCTGCGCCATCGTCTGCTCGGGCACCAGGAACGCCGCCGCGATCTCCGGCGTCGTCAGGCCGCCGACCTCCCGCAAGGTGAGGGCGATCTGGACGTCGACCGCGAGCGCCGGGTGACAGCAGGTGAACAGGAGCGCGAGCCGCTCATCGGGCAGGGCGTTCACCTCGCCGGCATCCGACGGAATCGTCTCGAGGCGCGCGAGCAAGGCGGTCTTGTCTGCAAGCACGTGATCACGCCGGATCCGGTCGGTCGCGCGGTTGCGCGCGGTCGTCACGATCCACGCGCCCGGGTTGTCGGGCATCCCGGTTCGGGGCCAGCGCTCGAGCGCCGTCGCGAAGGCGTCCTGCACCGCGTCCTCGGCCCGTTCGAGATCGCCGAGGACGCGGGTCAGGATGGCGACGCACCGCGGCCACTCCTCTGCATAGACCGCGGCGAGCCGCTCGTTCACCGGACCGCGAGCGGACGGATCTCGAGGGTGCCGTACTCCGATGCCGGGACGAGAGCGGCGAGCCGGATCGCCTCGTCGAGGTCGGGCAACTCGGTTACGAAGACGCCGCCGAGCTGCTCCTTCGTCTCGGCGAACGGGCCGTCGGTGACAACCGTCTGCCCGTTCACGACCCGCACCACCTTCGCCTCGGACGTCCCCGCGAGCTCCCGGCCCTGCACGTTCGGGTCGGCCTTCCCCATCTCCTCGAAGAGCGCGATCCAGCGTGGCATCGACTCGGCCCGGAGCCTCGCACCTTCCTCCGCGAGGATTCCCTCCCAGGAGGACTGATCGCTGTAGACGAGCATCGCGTACTTCATGCCGCTGCCTGCTCGTCGACGTGGACGGGACGGACCTCGATCGCGCCGCCGTGCCAGGCGGCCGGGATCTTCGCAGCCCAGGCGACGGCCTCGTCCATCGAGTCGCAGGAGAAGAGGTAGTAGCCGCCGAGCGACTCCTTCGCCTCGGCGTACGGCCCGTCGGTGACGAGCGCCTCGCCGCCTCGCACCCGCACACTCGTTGCGGCGGCCGTCGACTCGAGCTCGCCCGCGTCGATCAGCGCCCCTGCCGCCTCCAGGTCGCGCGAGACGGCCATGTAGCCCTCGTACGCCGTCGCCCGCTCGGTCTCCGACAGCCGCTCCCACGCGTCCGGGTTGCTGTAGACCAGTGCCAGATATTCCATGCTGCCTCCTTTGCCGCTTGCTTGACGATTTCACCATGTCGACGAACGGCAGGCGCCGAAATCGACAGCGGCTCAGCTCGCGCACATCCGTTCGAGGAGGAGCGCCGCCGCCGCCTTGTCGAGCATCTCGTTCAAGTTGCCGCACTTCGGGCTCTGCACGCACGAGGGGCAGCCGCTCGTGCACGGGCATCCGCGGAGGAGTCGCGCGGTATCCGCGACCCAGCCGGCGAAAACAGTCGAAGCCTCGCTCGGTGATCCCGACTCCGCCGGCGTGCCCGTCGTACACGAAGACGGTCGGCAGCCCCGTCTGGAAGTGGAGGTTCGTCGAGAGCCCGCCGATGTCCCAGCGGTCGCACATCGCCCACAGCGGCAGCAGCGAGATGAGGGCGTGCTCGGCCGCGTGCAGGGCCCCGAGCAGCCTCGGCATCTCCTCGAGCCCCTCGAGCAGCCCGGCGTCCGGGCAGAACCAGACTGCCTCGGTCTCGAAGGTCACCGGCGGCATCACGAGCGGTACGACCGCGAGCGTGGAGCCGTCACGGACAGCCTTTCGCTGGTAGGCGATCACCTGCTCGGTCACCGAGACGCGGCCGAATTGGAGGTCGACGCAGGCGACCCGGGCGGCACGGAGGGGCTCCTCGATCGCCGTCTCGGTGTCCTTCTTCACCTGCGTGTACCAGTCGACGCGGGCGGGCTCGACGACCGCAACGCGCGTCGCGCCGTCGAGTTCCCGAACGAGGTACTGCTCGCCGAGATGGAGGTAGACGGCGCCCTCGTGGACGGCGGAGTAGGCGCGCTCGCGCTCGACGAGACCGAGGACGGAACCGGTCGTGGCGTCGACGATCGTGAAGGAGTCCTGGTCGCCCGAGCGGATCGAGAACCGTCCTGCGGGGGTGTCGCGCCCCTTCCAGACGAACCCTGCCGGGGTGCATTCGAGCTCGGGCAGTAGTGCAGCCCGTTCGAGGGCTTCGGGGCCGAGGGTCTCGGCATCCGCCTCGGACAGCGGCCCCTCGTAGGCAGCGGCGCAGACGTGCGGGTCGAGGATCCGGGGGTTCGCATGGTCGAGTCGGGTCGCCTCGACCCGCCGCTCGAGCAGCGCCTCGGGCTCCCGCATGAAGAACTGGTCGAGCGCGTCCTCGCTCGCGACGAGGATCGCAAGCCCGTGCCCGCGGCGCCCGGCCCGGCCCCACTGCTGGCGCAATGAGGCGACGGTGCCGGGGAACCCGACCGAGATCGCACAGTCGAGCGCGCCGATGTCGATCCCGAGCTCGAGAGCGTCGGTCGCGGAGACCCCGAGCAACTCACCCTCCATCAGCCGTCGCTCGATCTCGCGCCGCTGCGAGGGCGTGTAGCCGGCCCGGTAGGGCGCGAGGCGTGCCGCCGTGGCAGTGTCGACCCGGTCCGCGGTGAAGCGGTGGATGAGCTCCGTCGCCTTGCGGCTCTTCGCGAAGCAGATCGTTCGCAGGCCGCGTGAGACGAGCCCCGCCATGAGGAGCGACGCCTCCGAGAGCGAGCTCGCCCGAACGCCGAGCTCCGGGTCGAGCAGGGCTGGGTTCCAGAGGACGATGTCGCGCTCGGCCCGGGCCGAGGTATCCGTCTCGATCACGGTCGCTGCCTCGCCCGGTGAGCGCGAGCGCGAGCTCGCCCGGATTCGCGATCGTGGCCGACGCGAGCAGGAAGCGCGGCTCCGAGCCGTAGACCCGGGCCAGCCGCCGCAGCCGCCGGAGCACGTTCCCGACGTGCGAGCCGAAGACGCCCCGGTAGACGTGCGCCTCGTCGACGACGACGTAGCGCAGGTTGTGGAGCACGTCGCCCCAGCGGTCGTGGTGCGGCAGGATCCCGACGTGCAGCATGTCGGGGTTCGTGAGGATCACGTTCGCCGTGCGGCGGATCTGCGCGCGGCGCTCCGGCTCGGTGTCCCCGTCGTAGATCGCCGGGCGGATCCCGGCGAGCCGAAGGCGCGCGATGCTCCGCGCCTGATCCTGGGTCAGCGCCTTCGTCGGGTAGAGGTACAGCGCCCGCGCCGTCGGCTCGCGCGCGATCGCGTCCAGCACCGGAAGGTTGAAGGCGAGCGACTTGCCCGACGCGGTGCCGGTCGTGACGATCACGTTCTCGCCACGGACGGCTGCCTCCCAGGTCTCCGCCTGCTGGGCATAGAGGCCGTTGATGCCGCTCCCCGCGAGCGCCTCCTCGACGCGCGGGATCGAGTCCCTCCGGGAGCGGCTCGACCCGGGCGGGCCGTGGCGGCTCGGTCGTGCGGAAGGCGAGCTCCTCACCGGAGAGCAGGTCGTCCCAGGGTCGAGTCACGCCTCGGGATCGAGATACGGGGCGAACGTTCGCAGGTAGCGGCTCTTGCCGTGCGGGCCGATGATCGTCTCCCTGGCCTCGCCGCCCGCGAACAGGATCACCGTGGGGATCGAGAGGACGCCGTACTGCGACGGCGTTCGGAGATTGGCGTCGATGTCGAGCTTGACGAGGCGAACCCGGCCCGTCGCATCGGCTGCGATCTCGGCGAGCGCGGGCTCGATCGCCTTGCACGGTCGGCACCAGGGCGCGCCGAACTCGACGATCACCGGGATCTCGCTCGCGAGCACCTCGTCCGTGAACGTCGCGTCCGTTACTTCGGTGAGGCCGGCCATCCCGAAAGCGTAGATGCCGCGACCCTTGACTTCGCGCTTGTGCAGCTGTCACGCTGAGGCGACGGTGGCGGCGTACGTCTTCGGCAGGCTCGCCTGGGCCGCGGTGCTCGTGATCGCAGTGACGCTGAACGCCTACGTGCTGTTCTTCGTCGTCCCTACCGCTGACGTCTCCCTCGGGGCCTCGTTCGCGAACACCACCGAGGACACCGGCAGTCAACCGGTTCGAGGTCGAGGGGTCGCTGCTGGCCGGGTACCTGCACTTTCTCGGGCGGCTCGCGCACGGCGATCTGGGGCAGTCGTGGCGCACGCGGGAGGACGTGACGGAGGTCATCGCCAAGGCGGCGCCTGCGACGGCGTCGCTCGTGATCGGCGGTGCGATCGCCTGGATCGGACTCGCGCTCGTGATCGGGGTCGTCTCGGCAATGCGGCCCCGCACGCTGTTCGACCGGGCCGGGATGGTGTTCGTCCTGCTCGGTATCGCCGCCCAGCCCCTCTGGCTCGGATACCTCCTGGCGTACTTCTTCGGGTACCGGCTGGGCTGGTTCCCGATTGCCGGGTACTGCGACGTGTTTCGCCCGCAGAACGGTGTCGCGTGCGGCGGTCCCGTGCAGTGGTCCTACCACCTCCTCCTCCCGTGGCTCACCTTCGCGCTTGCGTTCGCGGCGATGTATGCGCGCATGATCAGGGCCAACCTGCTCGAGGCGAAGAACGAGGACTACGTTCGGACTGCGCGGGCGAAGGGCCTCTCCGAATGGGGGACGCTTCGGCGCCACACCTTCCGCAATGCCTTTCTGCCGATCATCGCCATGGTGGGCATGGACGTCGGGCTGGCCTTCGCGGGAGCGATCTTCGTGGAGCGCGCCTTTCGGATCCCCGGGATCGGCACGCTCACGATCACGTCTCTGCAGCGTCGCGACCTACCGGTGTTGATGGGCATCGTCGTGGTCGTGTCGCTGGTGGTCGTCGTCTGCAACCTGATCGCAGACCTCGCGCTGGGCGTCATGGATCCCCGGCTCGGCGGCCGCACGTATCGCGCTCATCGGGCAGAAGGGGGATCGCCTTCCCCCTCGCTGCCAGAGGTCGCTCGCGTCGCGACGGCACCACCCGACTGACCCCGCCTCGCGGCTCTGCTCCGCGTGGCCGGACTCGCCCTACAGACGCCCGCGCAGGGCCCGGTAGCGTAGGGCGGGCACCTGGAGCATCGCCTCGACGACGATCGAGCCGTCCATCTTCGACTCGCCGACGCGCCGGTCGACGAACGTGATCGGGATCTCGGTCACCGTGAAGCCGGCCCGTAGGGCACGGTAGGTCGTCTCGATCTGGAAGCCGTAGCCCTTGGCCGCGATGGCGTCGAGGTCGATTCGCTCCAGCACCGCACGGCGGAAGCACTTGAACCCGCCGGTGAGGTCACGCACGCCGACGTCGAGGATCATCCGCGCGTAGAGGCTGCCGCCGCGGGAGACGAGCGTGCGGCCCCGGCCCCAGTTGACGGTGCCCCCGCCGGGAACCCAGCGCGAGCCGAGCGTGACATCGGCTCCCGCCTCGCAGGCCGCGATCAGGCGCGGCACGTCCTTCGGGTCGTGGGAGAAGTCGCAGTCGATCTCGAGCACGAGCTCGGCGCCCGCGTCGAGCGCCTGCCGGAAACCGGCGATGTAGGCCGGCCCGAGCCCGGCCTTGCCGGGCCGGTGCAGCACCTCGACCCACGGGAGCTCGACCGCGAGCGCATCCGCGATCCCACCCGTGCCGTCGGGCGAGTTGTCGTCGAGCACGAGGACGCGGTCGCGCGTGGTGTCGAGCTGCTCCCCGAGCGCGCGCACCATCGGCTCGAGATTCTCTCGTTCGTTGTAGGTGGGGAGGCAGACCATCGCGCGCATCGCCCAATCCTGCCCGTCGCGGCCGCCCTATGATCGGGTGATGGTCGCGGCGCTCCCCCGCAACGGCGATCTGGCCGACCTGTTCGACCAGTTGGCCGACCTCTCCGAGATCCTCGGAGAGCAGTCGTTTCGCGTCGGCGCCTACCGCCGTGCCGCCTCCCGGATTCGCGACACCGCCTCGTCCGTGGCCGAGCTGGCGCTCGAGGGCAGGGCCAAGCAGCTACCGGACATCGGCAAGACGATCGAGGCCAAGATCGTCGAGGTCACCGAGACGGGCGACATGGAGGCCCTTGCGAAACGGCGCGCCCAGGTGCCGGGGGAGGTCTCGGCCTTCCTGCGGTTGCCGGGCCTCGGACCCGAAGACGGCAGCCCGGATCTGGCGCGAGCTCGGCGTCACGACACTCGCCGAGCTGAAGAAGGCTGCCGCGGGAGAGCGCCTGAGGACGCTCTCGGGGATCGGTGCTGCCACGGAGGCGAAGATCCTGAAGGCGCTCGCGAAGGGCCAGGGCACGGAGGAGCCGAGGCGCGGTCTCCTCGGCAAGGGGCTCCCGGTCGTCCGCGAGGCGGTCGCGGCGCTCCGGGCCCACCCGGCGGCGATCGACGTCTCCGAGGCGGGCAGTGCCAGAAGGCGCCGCGAGACCTTCCGCGATCTCGACGTGATCGCGACCGCATCCGATCCCGCCGCGTTGACGGCTCACTTCGTGGGACTGCCCTGGGTGCTCGAGGTCGTCGCCCACGGCGACACGAAGGCGACCGTGATCAACACGCAGGGCCTCCGCCTCGATCTCCGCGTCGTGCCGCCGGAGAGCTACGGCGATCTGCTTCAGCACTTCACGGGCTCGAAAGACCACAACGTGGCGCTGCGGGAGCAGGCCCAGCGGGACGGGCTCTCGGTCTCCGAGTACGGGGTCACCGTCGTCGAGACGGGCGAGGTGCGGACGTTCCGCGACGAGGAGACGCTCTACGCCTTCCTCGGGTACAGCTTCATCCCGCCGGAGCTGCGCGAGAACGGCGGCGAGCTCGAGGCGGCCCGGGCGGGAGCGCTGCCGCGGCTCGTCGAGCTCGGCGACCTGCGCGGCGAGATGCACTGTCATTCGACCTGGTCTGCCGACGGCAAGTCGACGATCGAGGAGATGGCCCGCGCCGCCGCCGCCCGCGGCTACGAGTTCCTCTGCCTGACGGATCACTCCCACTACCTCCGCGACGGGAAGATCGAGCAGCAGTGGCGCGAGATCGAGACGGTCAACGTGCGGCTGGCGCCGTTCCTCGTCCTGCGTGGGGTCGAGGCGAACATCACGGCCGGAGGCGTGGTCGACGTGGCCGACGAGGTGCTCGCCGAGCTCGACTGGGTCGTGGCCTCACTGCACACGTCGCTCGACCGCAGCCCGACCGAGAGGGTGCTGGCGGCGATCGACAACCCGCACGTCGACTGCATCGGGCACCTGACCGGCCGGCGAATCTCGCGGCGGGCAGGAGCCGACCTCGACCTCGACCGGGTCGTCGGCCGAGCGGTCGAGACGGGCACGTCCCTGGAGATCAACAGCCAGCCCGACCGACTCGACATGCGGGACGTTCACGCGCGCCTGGCGGGTGCCGCCGGTGTCTCGATCCCGGTGAACACGGACGCGCACTCGACGTCGTCGCTCGAGTACGCCGAGCTCGGGATCGGCCAGGCGCGCCGCGCGTGGCTGACGAAGGAGCAGGTGTTGAACACGCGGCCTTGGGCCGAGATCGCGGCGGCGCGAGGCATGAGCACCTTCCGCGACGACGGCGCCAGCCGCGCTCGACTGGGTCGCCCGCTACCTCGAGAACGTGGCGGAGTACCCGGTGCTCTCGCGCGTCGAGCCGGGCGCGATCAGGGCCGCTCTGCCCGTCGTTCCGCCCGACGGCGCAGAGCCCTTCGCGTCTGTCTTGCGGGATCTGGACGAGATCCTGATGCCGGGGCTCACGCACTGGCAGAGCCCGCGCTACTTCGCCTACTTCCCTGCGTCGGCAGCCGAGCCCGGCATCCTCGCCGAGCTCCTGATCGCGGCGCTCAACCAGGTAGGCATCCTCTGGCGGGCCTCGCCGGCACTGCAGGAGCTCGAGGAGGTGACGCTCGACTGGCTGCGCCAGCTTGTCGGCCTGCCGGAGGCGCTGCACGGCCACATCGAGGACACGGCGTCCTCCGGCCTGATCACTGCGCTCGCCGCCGCGCGTGCCGCCGCACCCGACCGAACGGTCGTCGTCTGCTCCGAGCACACCCACTCGTCCACGACCAAGGCTGCCCGGCTGCTCGAGCTCGAGCTCCGGAGCACGCCGGTCGACGAGACGTTCGCGCTCCGGCCGGACCAGCTCGATCTCCGTGACGCGTGCGCCGTCGTGGCAACCGTCGGCACGACCTCGTCGACTGCGGTCGATCCGATCGCGGCCGTCGCCGACCGGGCGGCCGCGACGGGCACGTGGCTCCACGTCGACGCCGCCTACGCCGGCGCGGCCGCCGTCTGCCCCGAGCTGCGTCATCATTTCGCCGGCTGGGAGCGGGCCGACTCGATCGGGATCAACCCGCACAAGTGGCTGTTCACGCCGATGGACTGCTCGGCGTTCTTCTGCCGGCGGCCCGACGACCTCCGCCGCGCCTTCAGCCTCGTACCCGAGTACCTGCGGGTCGACGAGGACGTCGTCAGCATGAGCGAGTACGCGTCTCCGCTCGGCCGCCGGTTCCGGGCGCTGAAGCTCTGGGCGACCCTGCGCTGCTTCGGGCGCGAAGGCCTGCAGGCGATCATCCGCGAGCACGTGCGCCTGGCGGCGCTGTTCGAGGGGTGGGTCGAGGCCGAGCCGGGCTGGGAGCTCTGCGCACCGCGCCCGTTCTCGCTCGTCTGCTTCCGCAAGGTCGGGAGCGACGCCGAGAACGAGGAGATCATGCGCCGGGCCAACGACAGGCGGCGAGATCTTCCTCTCGCATACGAAACTCGGCGGCCGCTTCGTGCTCGGCTTGCGATCGGAAACGCCCGGACGAGCGAGGCCGACGTCGCGCTTGCGTGGGACGTGCTCCGGCGCGAGGCCGCTACCGCGTAGGCGCAGTTGCCGCGATCAGGCGCTCGACGGTGCCGGCGTCGCCCTCGATCGAGATTCCCCGCGTGCTCCCGTCGATCAGGAGATGGTAGAAGCCGGCCGCATCGCAGGTGACCGTCGCCGCAGCCTCCGGGGAGAGCCCGGGCTCCACCCGCCCTTCCAGGAGCGAGGCGACCTCGTCGCCACACCGGAACGCAACGCGCACGTCGCCGCCGCTCGGCGCTGCGGCCGTCTGCAGGGCACGGCCGAGCCACCCGGGCGTGAGCTCGGTTTCCGCTCCTGGGGGCCCGAGCGTGCGGGCACCCCAGCGGGCGAGCGCGGCGAGGACCGGGCGTAGCCCCTCGCCCTCCTCCGTCAGCTCGTACACGGTCGACGCAGCCGGCGGTGCCAGCCGCCGCTTGCGAACGACCCCGCCGGCCTCGAGGCTCTTGAGCCGATCGGCGAGCAGGTTCGTGCTGCAACGAGGCAGCCGCTCGTGGAGGTCGCTGTAGCGAAGTGGGCCGTGCTGCAGCTCCCGCACGACGAGGAGTGACCAGCGCTCGCCGACGAGGTCGAGCGCGTGGGCGACGGGGCAGTACTCGTTGTAGGGCTTCATCGACGGGGTGGGGAGTTAATGCAGATTCCGAAGCATTACTGGTGATAGTAAACGAACTACTTGCAAAACGCAAGCTGCATGTGTAGGGTGTCGCAGCATTGACGATAACGAGCAAAGGACGGGAACGATGACTCAGACGGACCGCCGTAGGTGGATCGCGCTCTTGCTGCTCTGCATGGTGCAGTTCATGGTCGTGCTCGACATCGCG
This sequence comes from uncultured Thermoleophilia bacterium, assembly GCA_963823355.1. Taxonomy (GTDB): domain Bacteria; phylum Actinomycetota; class Thermoleophilia; order Gaiellales; family Gaiellaceae; genus Gaiella. The sequence continues at coordinate 1,139,618 of CAWGLG010000007.1, read as the reverse complement.
ATCGTGAACGTGGCCCTGCCCTCGATCAAGATCGACCTCGGGTTCTCGCAGGGGAACCTCCAGTGGGTCATCTCCGCCTACTCCCTCGTCTTCGGCGGGTTCCTGCTGCTCGGGGGACGGCTCGCCGACCTGCTCGGGCGGCGGCGCGTCTTCATGGTGGGACTCGTCATCTTCTCGATCGGATCGCTGCTCTGTGGTCTCGCGTGGAGCGAGGGATCGCTGATCGCGGCCCGGGCCCTGCAGGGCCTCGGTGCGGCCACGATCTCGCCCGCGGCGCTCTCGATCCTGACCACCATGTTCCGGGAGGGTCGCGAACGCAACATCGCTCTCGGCGCCTGGGGGGCGGTCGGCGGCGTCGGCGCGGCGGCGGGCGTCCTGCTCGGCGGCGTCCTCGTCGACCTGCTCTCGTGGCCGTGGATCTTCTACGTCAACGTCCCCGTCGGCATCGTCTCGCTGGTCGCCGCGCCGATCCTTCTGTCGGAGAGCCGGGACGATCGCGAGTCGAGCTTCGACGTGCTCGGCGCCGTGCTCGTCACCTCGGGCCTCAGCATCCTCGTGCTCGGGATCACCAAGGGCAACGACTGGGGCTGGTCGTCCGGCAGGACGATCGGCGTGTTCGTCGTGGCCGCCGTGCTGCTCGCGGGCTTCGTGGCCCAGGAACGCCGGGCGGATCATCCACTGATGCCGTTCTCGATCTTCCGGCTGCAGACCCTGACGGCCGCGAACATCGTCATGTTCATCATGGGCACCGCGCTCTTCTCGATGTTCCTGATGCTGACCCTCTACATGCAGCAGGTGCTCCTGTTCTCGCCGCTGAAGACAGGGATCGGCTACCTCGCGGTCGCCGGCACGGCGATCATCTGGGCGAACGTCGCTGCGGCCGCCGTGACCCGGGTCGGGGTGAAGCCCACCCTCGTCGTCGGGATGTCCGTGATGACCCTGGGGCTCGTCCTCTTCACGCAGGTATCGGCGGACGGCTCCTACTGGAAGAACCTCTTCCCCGGCTTCCTGGTGATCGGCTTCGGGATGCCGCTTGCGTTCGTCTCCCTCACGATCGCCGCCCTCGCCGGGACGCAGGCCCAGGAGGCCGGGCTCGCCTCCGGTCTGATCAACACGTCGCAGCAGATCGGCGGTGCGGTCGGGATCGCCATCCTGTCGACGATTGCCGCCGCCACGACCAACGACGCAGTCGCGTCCGGGTCGGCCCTGCCGGCGGCGCTGACGGACGGCTTCAGGAACGCGTTCTGGGCCGGCGCAGCCATCACCCTCGTTGGCGTCGTCGTCTCCCTCGTGCTCGTCCGCCAGAGCGACTTCGCGACGGCACCCGCTCTGGAGACCGCCGCCGAGGCCGCGTAGGTGGCAGTTGAGGGGCGAGGCGTCTGCCTCGCCCCTTCCTCGCCTTCGAGAGCAGCTTCGGTCTGCTGACCCGCCTAGGATGGGCCTGTGCGGCTCGTTCTCATCGGTCTCGTCGCCGGCCTGTTCAGCTCGCTGTTCGGCGTCGGCGGCGGGATAGTGATCGTGCCGCTGCTGATCATCGTCGCGGCCTTCGGCACCAGGGAGGCAGCCGCGACCTCGCTCGGCGCGATCGTGATCACCGCACTCGCCGGGGTGATGCTCTACGCGCTGCACGGCAAGGTCGACGTCCCTTACGCCCTGCTCGTCGGGATCCCCGCGATGGGAGGGGCGCTCATCGGGTCGTCCGCCCAGACACGGATCTCCGGCAGGGCGCTGACGCTGGCCTTCGCAGCGCTCCTCGCCGCGATGGGCATCTGGTTGATCGCGGGATGAGCACCACGACGGTCATTCTCGCGATCGGCGTCGGGCTCGCCGCGGGCGTCATGTCGGGCCTCTTCGGCGTCGGAGGTGGCATCCTCTTCGTGCCCGCCCTCGTCGCCCTCGGCCTCGGCCAGGTCGAAGCCGCTGCCACCTCGCTGCTCGCGGTCGTGCCGACTGCGGCGGTCGGGACGTGGCGCCAGGCGCGCTACGGCAACCTGCGGGTGAAGCCGGCCCTCATCGTCGGCGTCGCGTCGATCGTCGGTGTCGAGATGGGCGTCCAGATCGCGACGTCGCTCCCGGAGCACGTGCTCCGCCGCCTCTTCGGCGTCCTCCTCCTGGCGGTCGCGGCACAGCTCGCGTGGCGCGCCCGAAGTCGTCGTGCGAGCTACCCTGAAGCGCTGTGAGACGCGCGCCTCTCCTCGCTGTGCCGCTTCTGGTCGCCCTCGTGGTCTCGATTGCGGCTGCGGCGCCGCAGCAGCCGGAGGCGATCGCCACCGCAGTCATCTCCCGGATCACCCAGCCGGGCCTCCCGGACGAGATCTCGCTCTCGCTCTCCGCACCTCCGGCGGCGACGGAGGTCCTGCCCGGCTACTCGTACCCGGAAGACGGCTCGATCGTGCGCATCGGGTCGGCCGACGCGCAGGCGGCCGCCCGGCCCAGCGTCACCTCGACCGCCCAGGCCACGGTCGGCGCGCTCGCGGTGTCGCTCTTCGACGGCGAGATCACGATCGAGTCGGTCGATCTGCGCGCAAGCGTCGCCGCAGGGTCGGCGAGCGCGTCGGGCGACGTCTCGGCGTCGACGGTGAGGGGCCTCACCGTGCTCGGGCAGCTCGTCACACCCACCGCGAGCGTGGTCATCCCCCTCGACGACTGGGGGAGTCTCGAGCTGCTCGGCTCGCAGGTCGAAACCGTGCAGGAGCCGCCACGGTCGGTGAAGGCAGCAGCCACCGCCATCCGGGTGAAGCTGATCGCAGACCACGCGGGGCTCCTCGCCGGCAGCATGATCGAGATCGGCAGGGTCTCCACGGCTGCGACGGCCGCGCCTCCCGTGACCACCCCGGTGCCGGCGGCGAAGCCGCCGCCGAAGGCTCCCACGCCCCGTCCGGTGATCCCCCCCGATGCGCCCCGCGAGCCCGGCAAGTCCATTCCGGGAGCCCCTCCCGCGCTCGTGCGCCCGGCCCCGGCGGTGACGGCGCAGCTCACGACCGGCGGCTACGTCTTCCCCGCCTACGGTCCCGTGTCGTTCGGCGACACGTTCAGCGCGCCCCGTGCGGACGTCCCGGGCGGCTGGCACCACGGCGAGGACATCTTCGCCCCGCTCGGAACGCCGCTGCTCGCGGTGGCGAACGGCACCGTCTTCTCGGTGGGCTGGAACGACATCGGCGGCTGGCGTCTCTGGCTCCGTGACCTTGCGGGAAACGAGTTCTACTACGCCCACCTGTCCGCATACTCGCCACTCGCCGTCAACGGGCGCCAGGTCAAGGCTGGCGACGTGCTCGGATTCATGGGCAAGACCGGGGACGCCGAGTTCTCACCCGTCCACCTGCACTTCGAGATCCACCCGGTCTCGCTCCTCGCCCTCGGCTACGACGGCGCGGTCGCTCCGTTCCCGTTCCTCAGCGCGTGGCGGCGAGCCGAGGACGTGTCGTTCGACGCCGGTCGCGCCTACCTGCCGCTCGACGGGCCGGCGTCGGCCCGGACGGGCGTCGCACCGCCTGCAGGCGCCGTCCTGCTCGAGGCAGCCGACATCTCGAGCACGAGCGGACTCGTCCCGGGCGCCCTCGAGACGACCCTTTCCGGCCGGGCCCCGAAGAGCCCGACCGGGGGCCAAGACCGCTAGGCGCTAGCTCTCGTCGACCGCCTCGACTGCGTCGACGACGTCTTCGACGGCACCGTTCGCCGCCGCCGCCGCACCGTTCCCGGACTCGTCCAGGTCGGAAAGGTCGAAGCCGTCGAGCGGCTGGAGGTCGTCGTCGCCGGCAATCTTGTCCATCAGCCACTCGCGTGTCTGCGGGCCCGACCACGGGTTGTACAGCGCACCGGCTACGAGGCCGGCGAGCAGCATCGCGTTCCTGCCCTTGTGGCTCTTCTTCTTGCCCTTCAGGGTGCCCGCCGCCTTGCCGAACTCCTCGAGGGCGTTCCGCAGGTTCTCTTGCACCTTGGCGTCAGTCGCGAGGCGCGAGGCCGACTTCACGGCGCCGTCGTCCCTGGCGTCCTTCACGAGCGGGCCGTACAGCTTCCTCGCCGCAGACAGGGCATCCTTGAGGTCCTCACGGAACTCCTTGTCGGTCAGCGCGCGATCGAGATAGGGCTTCAACGCCTCGACCGTCGGCGCAACCTTGAGATCTTTCTTGGCCATCTCGGCCGTCCTTTCCTCGTGCTTCCGGTTTCCATGAAGTATGACGATCTTCGCCTCATCTAGGATGACATCTCCGATGCGCCGGCCGAAACGCATCCTGCTCGCTCTCCTCGCCGCCGTCTCGGGCTTCCTCTACGTGTGGTTTGCGGCGGTGCGGGCCGTCCCCGGGGTACGACGCCGAAAGGCAGCGGCCCGGCGGCGGGCATCCGGTTGATGGAACGGAGGACGCGCTTCGTCCGCTCGCTGCTCGTGCCGTCGGCGATGAAGCTGGTCGGCCACGACAACTGGTGGCTGCCGGAGCGGGTGGCGCGGATCATGCACGTTGCCCCGCAGCCGCTCGGCCATTCCCTTCGCGAGATCGCTCGCCCGTAGGCTGCGGGGATGCACGCACCGCCCCTCGTCCGCGGCTCGGTCGTCGTCCGCTCCGTCTCGCTCGTCTTCGGCCTCGTCCTCTTCGCGATCGGGATCGTGCTCCTGCTCGAATCGGGGCTCGGCCTGCCGCCGTGGGACGTCCTCAACCAGGGCATCGCCGGCATCACCCCGCTCTCGTTCGGCACGGCGAACATCGCAGTGGCACTCGTCGTGCTCGTGGTTGCCTGGTCGCTCGGCGCCCGCATCGGGGCCGGCACCGTCGCCAATGCGATTCTGATCGGCCTCACGGTCGACGTGCTGCTCGCCTTCGAGGCGATCGACGGCCTCTCGGAGACGCCGCTCCCGGGCCGTATCGTGATGATGGTGACCGGGATCCTGATTACCGGGATCGGCTCGGCCTTCTACATCGGCGCCGGGATGGGGGCGGGGCCACGCGACTCTCTCATGCTCGTTGCCTCGCGACGCACGGGGGTCAGGATCGGGATCACACGGGCGTCGATCGAGGTCGCCGCGACGGTGGTCGGCTTCGCGCTCGGCGGCACCGTCGGGATCGGCACGCTCGCCTTCGCATTCGGGATCGGACCTGCGGTCGAGCTCTCCTTCGCGCTGCTCGAGCGCAGCCCGCTTGCGGATCCGGCACCCAACGTGTCGCATGCGGCCTGATCCCGGTTAGCATCGGCTGCATGAAAGGACTTGTCTGCGCGGGAGGTGAGGCGACGCGCCTCGGTGAGCTGACGCGCGTCACGAACAAGCACCTGCTGCCGGTGGGCAGCTGGCCGATGGTCTACTACCCGCTGCAGCTGCTCCAGCTCGCCGGCATTCGCGAGGTACTCGTCGTCACGGGCAAGGGCCATGCGGGTCAGATGATCGACCTTCTCGGCGACGGCCACCTCACCGTCCGTGGCGGCGATGCGCCCCTGCTCGAGCTGGATCTCACGTACAAGGTGCAGACGCGTCCCGGCGGGATCGCCGAGGTGGTCGGGATGGCGGAAGACTTCGCTGCCGGCGACGCGCTCGTGGTCGTTCTCGGTGACAACATCTTCGAGTACTCGCACACGAGCGAGATCGCCGCCTGGGGTGCGGGCGGCGGGGGCGCCCAGGTGTTCGTCAAGGACGTGCCCGACCCGGAGAACTTCGGGGTCGTCGTGTACGACGCGCAGGGCAAGGTCGTCGACCTGGCCGAGAAGGCGGGGATCGTCGACCTTCGCTATCCGGCACCACCGACGAACGACGCGGTCGTCGGTCTCTACTGCTATCCGCCGGACGTCTTCTCCGTGATCGCGAGCCTCGATCGGTCGAGCCGTGGTGAGCTGGAGATCACCGACGTCAACCGCGCCTACGCCGAGCGTGGTGCGCTGTCCGTCGTCCGGGTGCGCGGCTGGTGGGAGGACGCGGGCAAGCACTGGCAGCATCTGGCCGAGATCGGGCGCACGATCGACGAGACGGGCGTCAACAAGTGAGCGTCGAGGGGATCGTGCGGATTCCGCTGCGCCGGTTCGAGGACGAGCGGGGCTGGTTCTGCGAGCTCCGCCGCGAAAGCGTGTTGCCGAAGCGCACCGTGCAGACGAATGTGTCGCTGTCACGCCGTGGTGTGATCCGCGGTCTCCACTTCCACGAGCGCGGCCAGGACGACCTCTTCGCCTGCCTGCAGGGCACGGCTCGCGTCGTCGTCCTCGATCGCCTCACCGGCGCCACCTTCACGGAGGACATCGGTGACGAGAACCCGGTGGCTCTCTACATCCCCGGCCGGCACGCGCACGGCTTCGAGGCGCTCACCGACCTGCTGTTCGCCTACCACGTGACCGAAGAGTACGACCCGGCCGACCCCGACGAGCAGGGCATCCCCTGGGACGACCCTCGCGTGAAGGACCTATGGAGCACCCGGACACCGATTCTCTCCGCCCGGGACCAGGCCGCCGCCGTGTCCTGATCACCGGCGCGGGAGGCCAGCTCGCCGCCGCGCTTGCAGCATCGTTCGCGAAGGACGACGTGCGGGCGTTGACGCGCGACGAGTGGGACGTCAGGTTTCCCGCCCCGGCCCTGCTCGTGGCTCCCGAGCTCGTGCTCCACACGGCTGCGTGGACGAACGTGGACGGTGCCGAGGACGATCCACAGGGCGCCGCCGAGGTGAACGTGGGCGGTACGGCGCACGCGGCGGAGCTCGGCGCACCGCTCGTCGCGTACTCCACCGACTACGTGTTCGACGGTCACAAGGGGTCGCCCTACGTCGAGTCCGACAGTCCCAACCCGTTGTCCGCCTACGGGAGGACGAAGCTCCACGGCGAGGCAGCGGCCGGCGATCGAGCGTGGGTGGTACGGAGCTCGTGGCTCTTCGGCGCGGAGGGCCACAACTTCGTCCGCACGATGCTCCGCCTCGGGGCGGAACGGGACGAGGTCGCGGTCGTCGACGACCAGCGCGGCTGTCCCACCTACGTCGGGCACCTGGCGGCTGCCACGGGCGAGCTCGTCGACGCGACGCCGCCGTTCGGCATCTGGCATCTCGCAGCGGCCGGGGACTGCACGTGGGCGGACTTCGCCGAGGCGATCTTCGAGCAGTCCGGGCTCGACTGTCGTGTGAAGCGGATCACGACTGCGGAGTTCGGGGCGCGCGCTCCGCGACCGGCCGTCTCGGTCCTGCGCAGCGAGAAGGGGGCACCGGAGCTGCCGCACTGGCGCGACGGCCTCGCGGCGTGCCTCTCCGAGCTCACGGTGTCCTGACTCGGCACCAGAGACCGGGCGCCGGGAACTCCTCGCGGCATCCGCCACCCTGAGAACATTGTGACTGTGTGTCACAGGTATTCGGCCGGCGCGCAGGAACGCCGTCCGTGACCCGGGTGGCGAAGAACGGGTGGCGCGGGACGGCTGACGCACCCCATGGCTGGCCCGATTCTCGCTCGAGCCTGTCCGGGGCACGATCTGCGACACCGATGCGTGGCCGTCGTGCCGGCCGGCCGTCCGGCAGCGTCGAGGAGCGCGTGCCGCTGCCACCAGACGGGGTTGGCGGCGGCTCGCGGTTCACCCTCAGGAGCGCGCTCCAGGAGGAGCGCCGTGGCTCGATCCCGCCTGCGTGTCCGCGGCAGGAGCCGGAATACAGCCGTGCGGCGTTGCGACTGCGGCTACCCTGTGCCGATGCGCGTGCTCGTCACCGGTGGAGCCGGGTTCATCGGCTCGCACTTCGTGCGTCGGCTCGCCGAGGGCGGCACCGAGGTCGCCGTCCTCGACAAGCTCACCTACGCGGGCAATCCGGCGAACCTCCACGGCATCGAGCACCACTTCTTCCAGGGGGACATCGCCGATCCGGACGCAGTCGAGCGGGCCGCGGCAGGTTGCGCGGCAATCGTCAACTTTGCGGCCGAGACCCACGTCGACCGCTCGATCCTCGGCCCCGAGGAGTTCGTCCACACCGACGTGCTCGGGACCATGTGCCTCCTCGAGTGGGCTCGCGTGCACGATGCCCGCTACGTCCAGGTCTCGACCGACGAGGTGTACGGCGACCTCGAGGCGGGTGGCCGGGCGCGCGAGGATGACCCGCTCCGCCCGTCGAGCCCGTACAGCGCTGCCAAGGCCGGCGGCGACCTGCAGGTGCTCGCCTACGTCCGGACCTACGGCGTGCGTGCCTCGATCACGCGCGGCGCCAACACCTACGGCCCGAACCAGTATCCCGAGAAGCTCGTGCCGCTCTTCGTCACGAATGCGCTCGAGGGCGAGCCGCTGCCGGTCTACGGCGACGGCAAACAGGTTCGCGAGTGGCTCCATGCCGAGGACCACTGCGCCGGCATCGAGTTGGTCCTGCACGAGGGCGCTCCCGGAGAGGTCTACAACGTCGGCGGCGAGGATCATGAGAACATCGAGGTCACGCACCGGATCCTCGAGCTGACCGGAGCCCACCCTGCACTCATCCGCCACGTCGAGGATCGTGCTGGTCACGACCGCCGCTACGCGGTCGACGACACGAAGCTCCGCTCCCTCGGCTGGCGTCCGCAGCACTCCTTCGGCGAAGGGGGACTGCCGGCCACGGTCGACTGGTACCGCGGCAATCGTGACTGGTGGGAACCGATCAAGTCCGGCACGTATCGCGCCTACTACGACGAGCAGTACTCCAACCGACTCAAGGCCTGAGCCGTCTTACCGAGAAGACTTCGGTGACATCCCTGATGCGCCATGTGATCGTTCTCATTCTCGCCCTCTCCCTGGCGGCAGCCGCGGCAGCCGCAAATGCGCCCGTGCTCCCGACGCCCACGCCCGCCGCGACGTCGTCGACCCTCTCGGCTCCCGTCTACGTGCTCACCGGTGGTGGTTACGGGCACGGGGTCGGCCTCAATCAGTACGGCGCGCTCGGCCAGGCCAGGGCCAACCGGAGCTACCGTGACATCCTCGGGTTCTACTACCCGGGGACCGAGATCGGGAAGGCGCCGATCGCCAAGGTGCGGGTGCTGATCTCCGACACCCGCCCCGCTGTCAAGCTGGCCTCCACCGTCCCGTTCTCGGTCACCGACGGCGCGGGGGCGGTAACGCCGCTCCCGGCCGGGGAGATCGTGCTCAAGCCCGATCTGAAGCTCGTCGTCGAGGGAAAGCGCGTGGCGCTGCCCGGGCCGCTGGCATTCCTGCCGGGCAAAGGGGGAACGCTGGCGCTGGACGGCAAGGGCTATCGCGGCGAACTGCGGGTGACGGCGACGCAGAGGTCGCTCCAGGTGATCGACGTCGTTGGCCTCGACGCCTACCTGCTCGGTGTCGTCCCGGGCGAGATGCCGAAGGAATGGCCGGCCGCCGCGCTGCAGGCCCAGGCCGTCGCCGCGCGCTCGTACGCGCTCGCCAGCATGGTCAAGAACCGGCCCTACGACGTCTATTCCGACACGCGGAGCCAGATGTACTACGGAGTCGCCGCCGAGTCTCCCTCGACGACCGCTGCCGTCAAGGCGACGCGGGGCCAGGTCGTCACGTACGGCGGTAAGGTGGTCACGGCGTTCTACTACTCGTCCTCGGGCGGCCGCACGGCCGCGAGCGCGGATGTCTTCGGGGTCGAACTCCCCTATCTCCGGGCCGGCAACGACCCCTGGGATACGCTCTCTCCGTACCACCGGTGGACGCCGCGCTCGTTCACGGCGGCATCGCTCGCGCAGGCGCTCGGGCTGTCGGCCCCCGTCGTCGACGTCGTCGTCGTGCCAACCTCCTCGGGCCGCCCCGCCTCGATCACGCTCGTCAAGAAGACCGGCGCCCGGGTGATCCTGAAAGCGGCCGACGTGCGCGCACGGCTCGGCCTCCGGTCGACGGCGTTCCGCCTCGGCGTGCTGCGCGTCGGCCCGCCACCGCTTGCGACCACCGCAGGCAAGCCGGTCGTCGTCTCCGGCCTGGCGCGCGACGTCGAGTCGCCGCTGCTGGAGAAGCTGAGCGGCGCCGGGGGTTGGGTTCCGTCGGTCAAGGTCGCGCCCCGGGTGGACGGGTCATTTGCCGTGACTGTCCGTCCCAAGAGCACCGCAACGTACCGGCTCACGGCAGACGGGCAGGTGGGCCCGGCGTTGACGGTCACGGTCCCGCCCGGGCAGCCGAAGTGAGCGCGAGGGCAGCGGTCTCCGTCGTAGCCGTTGCGCTCGGCCTGGCAGTCGCGTCCACCGCCGAAGCCGCGCGGTTCGCCGTCGGGATCGCCCCGACCGCCGATCGCGCAGTCGTCGTCGAGCAGCTGCGCGCGCGCGGTGCGGCCGATATCGTCGACCTTGCCCCGATTCCGGCCCTCGCGGTCTCCGCTCCGGCACCGAGGGCGTTGCAGGGCGTGGCAGGCACGCGGTACGTGGAACGGCTGCGGAGCCGGAGACAGTCGTTCGCCCCGAACGACCCGCTCCTGCCGCGGCAGTGGTACGCGACGCAGAACAGGTCGTTCGACGTGTGGACGGAGCTGCCGCCGTTCGCGGCGGTCAGGGTTGCAGTGATCGACTCCGGGATCGACGGGACCCACCCGGAGCTGCGTGGCCGGATCGCAGCCTCGAAGAGCTTCGTCGACGGTCCCGCCACCGTCGACACCCAGGGGCACGGGACGTTCGTGGCCGGCCTGATCGCGGCGCAGACGAACGACGGCATCGGCATCGCCGGGCTTGCGCCGGCGGCGGAGCTGCTCGTCGCGAAGGTCGTTGGACCACAACGGTCGATCCCCGTCGAGGCCGAGGCGAAGGCGATCCGCTGGGCTGTCGCGAGCCGCGCGCGGATCATCAACATGAGCCTCGGCGGCGTTCGCGATCCGCGCGATCCCGGCACGGACACCTACTCCCAGCTCGAGGCGGATGCGGTCGCGTACGCGGTCTCGAAAGACGTTCTCGTCGTCGCCGCGGTCGGCAATTCGGACCAGTCGCCGTCGCAGCCGTGGCCGTACGCCAGCTGGCCGGCGGCACTCCCTCACGTTCTCGGTGTCAGCGCGCTCAGCCGGGAAGGCCGCTCGCCCGCCTTCTCGAACCGCGACGTGCAGTTCAACGACATCGCCGCCCCCGGCGAGGAGATCCTGTCCACGTTCCCGCTGCCGTTGACCGCAGCGTTTCCTGCCTGCGTCGAGCAGGGGTACTCGAGCTGTGGGCCGCAGGAATACCGGTCTGCGGAGGGCACGAGCTTTGCCGCTCCCCAGGTGACCGCCGCTGCGGCGATGCTCCTTGCGACAACCCCGTCGCTCTCGTCCGATCAGGTCACGGCGCTCCTGGAGCAGAGCGCGGTCGACGCCCGCCCGGCCAACGGGTGCGGGGCGTGTGTGCTCGGCCGCGACCGGTTCACGGGAGCAGGAAGGCTCGACCAGACGGCCGCGCTCGAGCTCCTCGCAGCCGGGGAGCCGCCGCGTGACCGCTTCGAGCCGAACGACGAGGGAGGTAAGGGCGCCTATCCGCTCTTCGGCTCCCGTCGCGAGGTCGAGGCAACGCTCGACTACTGGAACGACCGCACCGACATCTACCGCGTCTACCTGCGCAGGGGCGAGCGACTGATCACGACCGCCGGGACGTCGGCCTCCCTGCGCCCAGCGCTCGCGCTCTGGCGGCCGGGGACGGAGATCGTCGACCCGTCGGCCGCAAGGGTGCGGCGGCTTGCGTCGCGCCCGCCGGGAGCGGCCCTCGGCTTCACGGCGAAAGCCCCCGGCTGGTACATCCTCGACGTGCGTGCGACGCGGCCCGATGCCGGGCAGTACCGGCTCGTCGTGGCGAAGTCCCGCTGAGCGGCGCGCCGGGAGGCCGCCCTACGCCCGGTCGAGCAACTCGTCCTCGGGAACGTCGCGCAACACCCGCGCGGGGCTCCCGACGACCACCACTCGCGGAGGCACGTTCTTCGTGACGACGGCGCCCGCGCCGACGAACGCGTCTTCGCCGATCTCGATCCCCGGGCAGAGGATGGCGCCGCCGCCGACGCGCGCGCCGCGCCGGATCGTCGGCCCCTTGACGTTGCCGAACCGCTTCTCGGTGCGTCCCATCCAGTTGTCGTTCGTCGTCACCACGCACGGCGCGATGAAGACGTGCTCCTCGAGCGTCGAGTAGGCGGTGATGTAGGCGTCCGCCTGGATCTTCGTCATAGCGCCGATCGTCGTGTCGTTCTCGACCAGCGAGCCACGGCCGACGACGACGTCGTCGCCGATCGCCACGCGCTCACGAATGCACGACTGGTCGCCGAGGATCACCCGGTCGCCGATCGTGGAGCCTGCGAACACGATCGCGCCGGTGGAGACGATCGTGCCGGCGCCGATCGCAGTCGGAGGCAGCGGCTCCCGTTTCGCGGTCGACCGCGGCGACAGCGTCGGCTGCTTGCCGACAACGGCGTTCTCCAGCACCTTGACGCCCTCGCCGAGCACGGTACCCGGGTAGACGAGGGCGCTCGGGTGGACGTCGGCGGCGCTCATGCCGGTGCGCCCGTGCGCAGCGACGTCGTCAGCCGGTCGAGCGTGCGAACGACGGCGAGCCCGGCGGTCGCCTCCCTGTGATCCCCGGGTCCCTCTGCGACGAGACGGAGGAAATGCTGCAACTCGAGCCGCAACGGCTCCTCGTTGGAGATCTTGGGGCTGAAGATGTCACCGGTGCGGGTGCGCCACTCGCCGTAGGTCTGGGCGGGCTCCCAGGGGCCCTTCTCGTACACGGTCACCTTGCGCTCGAGCGCCATGTCGTCGAACACGACCATCTTCTCCCGGCCGACGACGGTCATCTTCCGCATCTTGTGCGGGTCGAGCCACGACAGGTGCATGTGCGCAACCTTGCCGGACGGGAAGCGGAGGAAACAGAACACGACGTCCTCGATGCCGGGCTGCACGAAGTCCTGCCCGTACGCGACGACCTCGGACGGCTCCTCGTCGAGCAGCCAGAGGATGACCGAGAGGTCGTGGACGCCGAGCGACCAGAGCGCGTTCTCGTTCGACCGGATCACGCCGAGGTTCTGGCGGTTGCCGTAGACGCAGGCAACGTCGCCGAGCTCGCCCGAGTCGAGGAGCTCCTTCACCTTGCGCAGGCCGGGGTGGTAGAGCAGCAGGTGTCCGGGCATGAGCACGCGGTCGTTGGCTCGAGCGAGCGCCACGAGCTCCTCCATCTCCTCGCCGCGCATCGCCGGCGGCTTCTCGACGAAGACGTGCTTGCCCGCGTCGAGCGCCTGCTTCGCGAGGGCGTGGTGGGTCGGCACGGGCGTCGCGATCGAGACTGCCTCGACCGTGTCGTCGGCGAGCGCCTCGGCGAACGAGCCCGTCACGCGGGCCTGTGGGTAGCGCGATCCAGAGTCCGCCTGCCGCCCCTCGTCGGTGTCCACGACCCAGGCCAGCTCGGTCAGCTCCCCGACGACGCGACAGACGTTCTTGCCCCAGCCGCCGACGCCGGCGTGGGCGACACGAGTCACAGCTTCCAGACCTTCTCGTCGACGATCCCGCGCCGGCCCGCGGCGTTCCGCAGGTCGACGACGAGGTTGGCCTCGGCGACGAGGCGGGCGTAGTCGATCTCCGAGTGGGCGGTGGCGATCACGACGGCGTCGTAGGCGCCGGGCTCGAGCGGCTGCGAGACGAGCTCGGTACCGTGCTCGGTGTACGAGGGGACGTGCGGATCGTGGTAGGAGACGTCGGAGCCGGCGTTCTGCAGCAGCTCGATCAGCTTCACGGCGGGAGATTCGCGCATGTCGGCGATGTCCGCCTTGTAGGCGACGCCGAGCACGAGGATGCGCGAGCCGCTGAGTGACTTGCCCGAGCCGTGGTTCAGCGCCTGCGAGACGCGAGAGCGGCAGTAGTACGGCATGTTCTGGTTCACCTCGCCCGCGAGCTCGATGAACCGGGTCGAGAAGTCGAACTCACGCGCCTTCCAGGTGAGGTAGAAGGGGTCGATCGGGATGCAGTGGCCGCCGAGTCCGGGGCCGGGCTCGAAGCGCATGAAACCGAACGGCTTCGTCGCGGCGGCGTCCACGACCTCCCAGATGTCGATCCCCATCCGGTCGCACAGCTGGGCGAGCTCGTTCACGAGCGCGATGTTGACGGAGCGGAAGATGTTCTCGAGCAGCTTGGTGAGCTCGGCTGCTTCCGGGGTGGAAACGCGGTGAATCGTGTCGATCGCGCTGCCGTACAGCGCCGCGGCGGCCTCGGTCGACGCCTCGTTGATGCCGCCGACGACCTTGGGCACCGTCTTCGTCGTGTGGTCGATCCTGCCGGGATCGATCCGCTCGGGCGAGAAGGCGAGGTGGAAGTCGACACCGGCGGTCAGGCCCGAGCCGCGCTCGAGGATCGGCAGCAGCTCGTCGCGGGTCGTGCCGGGATAGGTCGTGGACTCGAGCACGACGAGGTGGCCGGGGCGGAGCCGGGTCGAGATCTCCTCGGTCGCCGCCAGCACGACCGAGAGATCGGGCTCGCGCTGCCTCGAGAGCGGCGTCGGTAGGGCGATCACGATCGCGTCGACCTCGCGGAGCTCGTCGTAGTCGGTCGTCGCACGAAGGCCGCGCTCCTCGACGAGCTGTTTCAGCTTCGCGCTCGGGACGTCCTCGATGTAGCTCTCGCCGCGGCTCAGCTGCGCGACGCGCTCGGCGTTGACGTCGACGAGCAGCACGGACCGCCCCGCGTCGGCGAAGACCTGGGCGAGCGGCAGGCCGACGTAGCCGGCTCCGATGATTGCGACGTCACGATGCACAGCGCGCCATCGTACCGCCGAGGACGGTCGCGATCCGCTCCGAGGCGTGGCCGTCGCCGTAGAGCGCGGGCCTCTCGGCGGGAATCGCCGCCGTGGCGAGCGCTACGGCGATGCGATCCGGATCGTCGTCGACGAGCACGTTGGCCCCCGCGTCCACAGTGTCGACCCACTCGGTCGAGGGTCGCATCGTGACGCAGGGGACTCCGTACCAGTACGCCTCCTTCTGGAGCCCGCCGGAGTCAGTCGCGATCACGGCGGCCTGCGACGCGAGGGCGGCGAGGTCGAGGTAGCCGAGCGGCCCGATCACGGTCAGTGAGGGCGGGACCTCGATTGCGTGCGCGGCGATCACGTCGCGCGTGCGCGGATGGGCAGGGAGCACCACCGGGTACGGCGAGCGCCCGAGCCCCGCCACGATGCGTCGCAGTCTCTCCGGCCTCACGTTGGCCTCGCGGTGCACTGTCGCGACGACGTACGCGCCCGGCTGCAGGCCGAGGCGGTCGAGGATGGTCGAGCGCGCGCGCGCGCTCGGGCCGAAGCGCGCGGCGACGTCGGCCATCACGTCGCCGACGACGTGGATCTCGCCCGCCGCCTTCTCGTCGCGAAGGACTGCGGCAGAGCGCTCGTCGGGAGTGAAGAGGTACGCCGAGATTCGGTCGACCTCGATTCGGTTCCGCTCCTCGGGCATCGTCAGGTCGCCGCTCCGCAACCCCGCTTCCACATGTGCCACCGGCAGCCTGCCGCCGGCGCGCGCGCCGGCCAGCGTGGAGTTGGTGTCGCCGAAAACGAGGATCGCGTCGGGGCTCTTGTCCACGATCGTCGTCCGCAGCGCCTCCTCGAGGGTCGCGATCTCGGCCGTGCGCAGGTCGAGCGTGACGGCGGGATCGTCGAGACCGAGCTCCTCGAAGAAGACGGCCGACAGCTCGGAATCCCAGTGCTGCCCGGTGTGGACGACGACCTCGTCGATCCCGGCGTCGCGCAGCGCCGCCGAGAGCGGTGCGGACTTGATGAACTGCGGCCGGTTGCCGACCACCGTCAGGAGCCTCATCGGCGCCGCCTCGAGCGCTTCTTGGCACGGGTGCGCATCCTGTGAGCGTAGCCCTCGGCGATCTCGGCGCCGATCCCGGTGAGGATCTCGACGAACGCGCGCGCGGCCGGTGTCGGCGTCCGGTCGACGTGCCAGGCGATCGTGATCAATCGGGGAGGGATGTCCGCCATCTCGAGCACGGCGACGTCCGGGCGCTCCGCGACACCGAGCAGCGGCACGACGGCATGGCCGATACCCGCACCGACGAGACCTTGCAGGATCCCGCCCTCGTCCGTGCGGAAGACGATCTCCGGCTCGAAGCCGCGCGAGCGCAGGTACGCCTCTGCGCCCTCGGTCGCCCGCCGGTAGCCGATCAGGGGCAGGCCGCCGAGCTCTCGGGTGCGGATCGGCCGCGTGGCCTCCGCGAGCTCGGAGTCGGCGGGGGCGAGGAGCACGTAGGGGTCGGTGAGGACATGAGCCTGTTCGAACATGGTGTCGTCGTTGGCGAGCACGAACGCGAGGTCGAGGTCGCCGCCCTCCAGCAGCGGCAACATCTCCTCGTCGTAGTCGGCCTCGACCAGTTGCACCTCCACCCCCGGCCACCGTTCGACGTAGCGCCGCATGGCCTCGGGGAGCAGGCGGACGCCCGCGCTCTGGAACGTGCCGACGCGAAGGGTTCCGGCCTCGCCCTCGGCCAGCGCGCGCAGGTCGGCCTCGGCGGCGCGCATCGCCGCCGACGCGCGGCGCGCGTGCCGGAGCAGGCGTCTGCCCGCGTCGGTCGGCGTCACCGCGCGCCTGCCACCCGGGCGCTCGAGCAGCTGCAGGCCGGCCGCGCGCTCGAGCGTCGCGATCTGCTGGCTGATCGCCGACTGCGAGTAGCCGAGCGCGACTCCGGCGCGGCCGAACGACCCCGTCTCGACGACGGCCTCGAGCGCAGCGAGGTGGCGGATCTCGACCCCTGCCAACCGATGATGGTTTGTGATCACAATATTCAGATATTCGCATTTTACGAATCGGTCGGCTATGACGATGCTGAAGTCGTGAAACGATTCGACCTCGAACTGCGCGTCCTCCTCGTCTTCGCGTTCGCGAACGGCATCGCCGAATCGGCGATCGTGCCGCTGCTGCCGGCGGTGCGGACGGGCCTCGGGCTCTCGACGGTCGAGGCCGGCATGCTGCTCTCGACGGCGACGCTCGCCATGCTCGTTGCCACGATGCCCATCGGCCTCGCCACGAACCGGCTCGGGACGAGGAGGCTGATGCTGCTCGCGGGGCTCCTGATCCCTGCGGGCCTCGTAGGGCAGGCGCTGGCCGGCGGCCTCGGAGTCCTTCTCGCCGCCCGCGTCGTGTCCGGCCTTGCCTTCGGGATCCTCTGGGTCGTCGGCCCCGCCCGGGCCTCGGCCCGGGGTCGGGGCGCAGGCGGCACGGGACCGCTTCTTGCGGCCTCCGGGGCGGGCTGGCTCGTCGGCCCGATCCTCAGCGGCGGCCTCGCGCAGGTCGTGGGCTGGCGGGCGGCGCTGGCGGCGCTGGCGGTCACCACGCTGCCGCTGTTCTTCGTCGTGCTCCGTTACGCAGTGGACGAGAACGCCGGCGAGACACTCGACCGCCGGCTCCTCCGTGCCACAATCGGCACTGTGCGCCGGAGCCGCACGCTCGTCGGCGCGACGCTCGCGAGCGGCCTCCTCGGCGTCGTGACGGGCGCCTCCGGCCTGCTCGTGCCTCTGGCGCTTGCCGCCAACGGGGTGTCGTCCGGAGGGATCGGGCTCGTCTTCGGGATCTCGGGTGTCGTGTGGATCGCGTCCGCGACCGTCGTCGGCCGACTCGACGCCTCCGTCGTCCACCTCCGGGCCGTGGGCCTCCTGGCCGCGATTCTCGCCTGTGCCTGGATCATCCCGGCGGTGCACCTCTCGACCGTGGCGATCGTGGCGTTCCTGATCCTCTCGGCCGGCTGCCGCCCGACGATTGCGGCGCTCGCCTACGCAGTGGTGGCGCGTGAGAGCGGCCGTGCGTCCGTGCCGGCGGTGATCGGCGTGATGAACCTCGCCTGGGCAGTAATGGCGCTCGTGACGCCGCTCCTCGCCGGGCTCGCCGTCGGCAGTGCCGAGGTGCGTGTCGCCTTCGCGGCGATCGGGGCGCTGGCGCTCGTGGTCGCGCTCGTCGTCCTCGTGCCGCGCACGCGGCGCGCGACGATCCCGGCAACATGAGGTTTCGCGGCGCACGGTCCGTGTCGCCGGCCCGCCGGCGCTCGTGCGACGAGGCCCGGCCGCCCGGTCGTGGCTACACTTTCCGCTCGGCTCGGGCCGTTAGCTCAGTTGGTAGAGCAGGGGACTCTTAATCCCAAGGTCGAAGGTTCGAATCCTTCACGGCCCATCGCAGAACCCGCTTGAACAGGCTGATCCGGGCGGCCTGCAGATTGTTGGAAAGGGGGACGTGTCCCACACGGTGTCCCAACGGCCCCGTGGTACCCCGCCGCGCTCAGGGATTCGCGGATAGGCCTCGACGCGAAAACCGGGGGCAAAACGGCGTAGGCCCTGTCGTCCAAGGCGCTGAGAACGCTTCCTCGGGCCGCGTGGGTCGACCTCGGCAGAGGCCAGGTGCCGCGGCCAGCGTCCACGCGACGACGTGCGAATCGGTGTTCTTGTGGGTCGGGCTACTCGAGCGCGAGCAGGGGAGAGGCCCGGGTCAGGTGCCGCGTGGCAGCCAGGCGCTATGCGTGACCGCTCGACGCTGGTGTGTGTACCACGAGCACGGAGCAGTGGGCCCGGTGGGCGACGCGCTCGCTGACGCTCCCGAGTGCGTGTACGCCGTGCAGTCCACGCGAGCCGACGAGGACGAGGTTTGCGTGCAGAGAGCGGTCAAGCAGGGCTACAACTGGATGGCCGGGGTCCCAGGTGTCTACCCGCTCGGCCCACTCGCCCTCACGGTCGAGCAGCTTTCCCCCGGTAGCCGATTCCACCCTCACGATGGAGCCGAGCCGAGCGGCTAGGTCATCCGCGACGGAGAGTGCGGCGAGCGAGAACTCCGAGCCGTCTACGCCGACCACGACACGACTCGGCTGCCAGTGCTCACCCGACTGCGGGCGTGCCAACAGCACCGACCGGGCAGCCTCGTGCAGGAGGATGGTTGCCGTTTCACCGGCCAGGACGCCCAGGAACCGGCTGCTGCTGCGGCCGCCGAGCGCAAGCAGGGTCGCGTCGTGCTCGCTGCACGCGACGCGCAGCACGGACTTCGCGTCTCCTCGGGTGATCTTCGCCGTACAGTTGAGGCGGCCGTTCATTATCTTGGCTGCTGCCGCACACGCCTTCTCCGCCTCATCTTCCAGCTGAGCAGAGACGTGGCCCATGTTGAAGCCCGCGTGAACGGAGAGGCTAGTGTCGAGCGCAGTGACGGCGTACACGGCCGCCGACGCGGGGATCAGCGCAAGCGTTTGACGCAGTGCCTCGAAGCCGAAGTCGGTTCCATCGACACCAACGACGACGCGATCGAATACTCCCATAGCCCAAGCTTCACGGAGCCGCAACCACGACACATCCGGGCGGACGCTGAGGCGGACGAGTACTTTTCAGCACTCCACGGCGAGCCAATGACCGCTCAGCCGCTTCTGGTAGTTCGCGCCGCCGCTGATGCTGCCGACCCGGAACGCGCAGCGTCCAGAGAGAGGCCGGCGCTGCCGCTGGAACTGGCGGACTCAGGCTTGACGTGTCGGCCGGAGCAGCAGACGATGTCCACCACATCGGGGCGTATTCGCGCCCTGCCTACCCGGAACCACCGAAGCGGGAGGACAGGTCGGAGGTGTCGAGCGCGGCCCTATCAGCGACCGCAGGCGACTGCGGCCGCTCCTCGTAACCGATCTCGCGGTTGCATAGACTCCACGGCATGAAGTGGCGGACGCTGTTGTTGGTGGTCGGAGCTCTGCTTCTGATGATGGGCACGGTGCTCGTCTTCCACTCTTTCGATGCCCATTCGCACTCCGCGAGTGACACCCTGCGGCCATTCCTGATAACGATCGTTCCGGTCTGGGCAGTCGCAATCGTGGCGGCCCGAATCCTGCTTCGAGAGCACCGGTAACTCTCGCCAGGCGCGTCGTCAGGCGGTGGTGACCGTCCGGGGCTCTCCCCCCGCGGGCGCCGGTTCGATGCACATTCGCGCGCGTGCGTGATGTAACCTCGACGCGTGCGCCGGGGAGCGATCGTCCGCATAGTTGGGCTCGGGATCGTCATCGCGATCCTGGTCACGCTCGTCGCGGTCCTGATTCAGTGGCTGCCCACGCCGGCTTCGGAGCAGATGCGGCGGATCGAGTACGTCTACTGGTTCGCCACGGTGATCTGCATCGGCATCTTCTCCCTCGTGATGGCCGTGCTGATCTACTCGGTGTTCACGTTCCGGTCCCCGCCCGAGGACGAGTCGGACGGGCCTTCGATCCACGGGCACACGGGGCTCGAGATCGTGTGGACGATCGTCCCCGCGATCCTCGTGATCGCGATCGGCGTGATCAGCGCCGTCGTCCTCTCGCAGAACGGCAACGCCGGCACGAACCCGATGACGATCAACGTCTTCGCGCAGCAGTTCGCGTGGCGCTTCGAGTACCCGGACAACAACGGGATCAAGAGCGGCGAGCTCGTCCTGCCGGTCGACCGGAATATCACGTTCGAGATGGAGTCGGCAGACGTGATCCATTCGTTCTGGATTCCCGAGATGGGGCAGAAGCAGGATCTCGTGCCGGGTCTCGACACGAGCATCGTGATCACACCGACGCGAACGGGGACGTTCGCGCTCGTCTGCACCGAGCTCTGCGGCCTCGGCCACTCCACGATGCGGGCGGTGGTCAGGGTGCTCTCGCAGCCCGACTTCGCCGCGTGGGTGAAGGAGCAGCAGTCGGGCGGGAGCAAGGACACCTCGGGTGCGGCGGTCTTCGCGTCCGCCGGGTGCGGCGGTTGCCACGCATTCACGCCCGCCGGCACTGACGGCGCCGTCGGCCCGAACCTCGACAACATTGCGGCTGATGCGAAGAAGGCCGGCGAGGATCCGGCGGCCTATGTCAGGGAATCGATCGTCTACCCCAACAGGGTCCTCGCGTCGGGCTATGCCGCCGGTGTGATGCCGGGGAACTACGGCGACACGCTCTCCACCGAGGAGATCGATGCCCTCACCACGTATCTGACGGAGGCGAAGAAGTGACCGGAGCCGACTTAACATGCAGAGCAAAGGAGCCGAACGGGTGAGCGTCGTCGAGCACACGTCCCACGACCCGGCCCCGGGCGCCGGCGCGCCGCCGCGGCGCAACATCTTCATGCGGCCAGGCTTCGTCCGCGGCGCCTGGTGCTTCGCGCTCTTCTTCCTCGTCGGCCTCTATCTCGTCGCCGGCATTCGCTGGCTCGCCGGCTGGGATCCCGTCTACGACTGGAACATCATCGTGCTCGTCGGCGGCCTCACGCTTGGCCCGGTCGGGTTCCTGCTCGGCATCGGTGCCTTCGACTACTGGCTCTACTGGGTCTCCGGCCGGCCGACGAAGCCGGACGATCACGCCAATCACGGTGCGTACACGTGGAAGGACTACTTCAAGGTCAACACCGACCACAAGGTGATCGGCGTCCAGTACCTCGCGACGACGTTCGTCTTCTTTACGCTCGGCGGCCTGATGGCAATGCTCTTCCGCGCCGAACTGGCGCAGCCGGGGATGCAGTTCATGGACACGCAGACGTACAACGGCCTCGTCTCCATGCATGCCGCGCTGATGATCTTCGTCTTCATCATCCCTGCCTTCGCAGGCCTCGCGAACTTTGCGGTGCCGCTCATGCTCGGTGCCCCCGACATGGCCTTCCCGCGGCTGAACGCTCTCTCGTTCTGGTTCCTCCCGATCGCGGGCACGATGTTCCTCTGCAGCTTCCTCGCCCCCGGTGGCGCCTTCGCGACCGGCTGGACGAGCTACGCACCGCTTGCGTCGGAGCAGCCGATCGGCCAGGTGTTCTTCAACATGGGCGTCCAGTGGGCCGGAGCCTCTTCGATCCTGACGGCGCTCAACTTCCTCGTCACGATCATCACGATGCGGGCGCCGGGAATGACGTTCTGGCGAATGCCGCTCCTCGTGTGGGCGAACTTCACGACCTCGCTACTGGTCGTGGTCGCAACACCGTTCATCGCCGGCTCGCAGTTCTTCGTCATGTTCGACCGGGTCATGCACACGAGCTTCTTCGTCCCGGAGGGGGGCGGCTACGTCCTCGGCTACCAGCACATCTTCTGGTTCTACAGCCACCCCGCCGTCTACATCATGATCCTGCCCGGATTCGGGATCATCTCCGAGATCGTCTCGGTAATGAGCCGTAAGCCGATCTTCGGCTACCGCCTGATGGCGATGTCGCTGCTCGGGATCCTCGTGCTCGGGTTCTCCGTCTGGGCCCATCACATGTTCGTCGCGGGCATGGCCGACTGGCTGCGGGTGCCGATGATGATCTCGACGCTCCTGATTGCCGTGCCCACGGGAGTCAAGGTGTTCAGCTGGCTCGCGACCCTCTGGGAGGGACGGATCCATCTCAACACGCCGATGCTGTTCGCGCTCGGCTTCATCTCGATGTTCCTGATCGGCGGCCTGTCCGGCGTCTACCTGGCGTCGGTCCCGATCACGATCCACGCGTCCGACACGTACTTCATCGTCGCGCACATCCACTACGTGCTCTTCGGCGGTTCCGTGCTGACGATCTTCGCCGGCATCTACTACTGGTTCCCGAAGATGACCGGCCGGATGTACAGCGAGTCGCTCGGTAAGCTCCATTTCTGGCTCACGTTCGTCAGCTTCAATCTGACGTTCTTCCCCATGCACTGGGTCGGGCTCGTCGGTATGCCGCGACGGGTGGCCGACTACTCCGACCGTTTCGCGAACCTGAACCTGGTCGTCTCGATCGCCTCGTTCGCGCTCGGCGCGTCGGTCGTCGTCTTCTTCTACAACATCATCGTCAGCTGGGCGCGCGGCCCGATCGCAGAGTCGAACCCGTGGCGCGCCATGACGCTCGAGTGGCAGGTGTCGTCGCCGCCGCCCGTCTTCAACTTCGACGAGATCCCGCAGGTCGTAGGTGGGCCCTACGAGTACGGCGTTCCCGGCGCCCGGCACGCGATCCTCGCCGGGGGTACCGCGCCGGCCGAGGCAACGGTATGACCGCTCACGCCGAAGCCGCCCTCCACGGCCACGAGCACCATGGGCCACCGCTCGCGAACCGTAGCTCGAAGGTCGAGCCGACGATCCTGGGGATGCTCATGTTCATCGGCACCGAGGCGATGCTGTTCGGCTCGTTCTTCGCGGCGTACTTCTTCGTGCGGGTCGTCAACCCCGATGCTTCCACGATCTGGCCGCCGCCGCCCTACGAGTTCCCGAAGTTCGTCGCCGGGATCAACACGGCGATCCTCGTCACGTCGAGCTTCACGATGCACTGGGCGCTACAGTCGATCAAGCGCAACAACCGCCGCGGCCTGCAGGCGGGGCTCGTGCTCACGATCCTGATGGGCACCGCGTTCCTCCTGACCCAGTTCATCGAGTACGCCCACGTCGGCTTCAACACGAGCGACGGCGCCTTCGCCTCGGTGTTCTTCGGCCTCACGGGCCTCCACGGCGCCCACGTTCTCGTCGGCCTGATCCTGCTCGTGATCGCTGCCGGCAGGGCGTTCCGTGGGCACTACTCGCCCGAGCACCATCACGGCGTCGAGTTGCCCGGGATCTACTGGCACTTCGTCGACGTGATGTGGATCGTCGTCTACGTGACCGTCTACCTGCTCTGATCTGAGCGGTACACCACCTCCGCGCCGCGGACGTCCGTTGCGCGCGGCGGCCCGGCCGGGGTGAACAGGGGGAGCCGATGCGCAACCCGCTCGCCAACGAGGATGCCGCGTTCCGGCTCGTTCTCGGCACGATCGCCTACCTCGCCCCGATCGTGCTCGCCTCGTGGATCGCAACCTGGCTCGGGATCGTCGTCTTCCTCGCCGCGACCGTCGTGGCGGTCGTGGTGCTCCGTGGCGGGCGCGCATCGTCTCCGGCAGCGCCGGGCACCGTCGAGCGGGCCGCCGTCACGGACACGTGGAGAATCCTCGTCATCGCCAACGAGACGCTCGGGAGCCCACGCCTCGAGGACGCCGTCGTTCGGATCGCGGCCCGCGTGGCAGAGGACGTTCTCGTCGTTTGCCCGGTCACCTCGGCGCGATCGCTCACCGGAGGGGCCGACGAGAAGCGCCTGCACGACGCCGTCGCCGCGCTGAGGGCCGCCGGGATCGTGGTGCGGGGTGAACTCGGCGACGCCGATCCGATGGCTGCGATCGAGGCTGCGCTGCAGGAGTTCGCCGCCGACGAGATCGTGATCTCGACGCGGGCGGCGGGACACTCCGCCTGGCTCGAGCAGGGAGTCGTCGCGGCGGCGGGTGCCCGCTTCGACGGGCCGGTCACTCATGTGATCAGCGATCCCCTTCCGGAGGCTTAGCGGCTACCGGGCATCGCGTGCCGCCGGGCTACTTGCCGGCGACTCTGCCGACGTAGCTGGCCACGTCGTCTGCGTCCTGGCCCTCGACGAGGTCCGCGGGCATTCCCGGCGCGCCGGTCGACGTCTTCGTGATCGGGTAGGCGATCTGGCCCCGGACGACCTGGACGATCGTGCTCTCCCCGAGCCCGCTCAGTCGCGACTCGCGGAACGCATTGTCGAGGTTCGGCCCGATCTGACCCTTGGTGCCCGCGTCCGCGAGCGTGTGACAGCTGCCGCACTTCGCGACGAACAGCTCCTTGCCCTTGGTCTGATCGCCCGTGCCCTGGGAGAACCCGACCGACCCACAACCGGCCGCGAACACCGCAGCCGTGACGACGGCCAGGGGCACCGCGATCGCCCGGCGCCGTCTTCCGGTCGTGGTTGTCGAGGTCATCCGCGGGAGTCTATCCCGATGACGCCGGTGTCTGTTTCAGCTGCTTCAACTGCTGCTTCACGATGGACGCGCTCGGGTCGTCCGGGGCGAGCTTCAGGAAGGCCGTGTAGGCAGCGATCGCGGTTGTCGTATCCCCCGCCTGCTGGGCCGCCTGTGCGAGCTCGAGCTGGATGTTCGGGTCACCGGGCTGCAGCGCGACGATCTTCTTGTACGCGTCGACCGCCTGGCCGGACGCCGTCTGTGCGGCGACGGCGAGGGTCTGGATCGTCGCCGAGTCCTGTGCGTTGACCACGGAACTGATGCGATCGTCGAGGAGCGACTGACCGGTCGACGTGAGCAGCAGGCCGGGGAAGCCCTGTCCTGCGCCCTGGAACGCGATGCGGATCTGCGCCTGCTGCGCTTCCTGCTGCTTGAGGGACGACTGGGCGAGATAGAGGCCAGCGAGCTCGCGGAGAGCGTCGGCGTCGTTCGGAGCCAGCACGACGACCTGTTTCTGAGCGGCGATTGCCTTGTCGGTCTGCCCGTCCGTCTGCAGCGCAGTCGACAGTTCGCGCCACGCCTCCACGTCCTTCGGGTTCTTCTCGGTCTTCTTCTGGGCGCTCGAGATCGACGGAACTCCGCTCGAGCCGCCGCCGCCCCGGAGGATGTCTCCCACGCCGGTGCCGCCGGCCCCGACCCCGAAGAGGACGAAACCGCCGCCGAGGGCGACGGCGAGGAAGACGAACATCCACTTCGCGTGGCGCCGTAGGCGCGGGAAGAACATCGTGTCCTCGATCGACGGTGCAGTCGAACGCTTGGCGCCGCGAGAGGCTGCTACGGCAGCATCTTGCTTCGGGCGCTTCGTGCTGCTCTTGTCGAATCGGGCCATCGAGACGTTCCTTTCAGGTAGCGCTGTTCGCCGTCCACTAGAGTAGCTGCGACGCGTTCGGGCGATCCGCCCAGGACGACCGCCGTAGCCGGATCCTCCACGGGATCGAACGGGGATCCTGCGAGGGAGAGTACGGTCAGGTCGGCCTGCTTGCCCGGAACGATCGATCCAATCCGGTCGTCGAGGCCGAGGACGCGGGCGCCGCCGAGCGTGGCCAGCTCGAGCGCCCGGGCCGCGGAGAGCGCATCGGGGCGCCCACCGCGTGCGCGGGCGCCGACGATGGCGCTGCGGATCTCCTCGAAGAGGTCGAGAGACGGGGTCGACGCGGGGCTGTCGGTTGCGATCGACACGGCGACGCCCGCCGCGAGGAGCTCCTCCACCGGCGCCACGCCACAGCCGAGGTAGCCGTTCGAGCGGGGGCAGTGGGCCACACCGACGCCGTTCGCCGCGAGCAGGGCGATCTCCTCTGTGTCGGCGTGCACGCAGTGGGCAGCCATCAGGCCGGGGCCGAGCAGGCCCTCGGAGGCGAGCAGCCGAATGCCGGTCTCGCCGGGGGGCGGCACGAGCAACCCGGCCAGAGGGCTCCAGTCACCCGTGCCGTGGACGAGCCACTCGTGCTCGGCGGAGCTCTCGGCGAAGTGCGTCGCCTGTGGCAGCCCGAGCGCCGCGCAGGCGCTGTACACCTCGATCGTGCAGGTGTAGGGCGCGTGTGGCGAGACGCCCAGACGCACCCGGTCGTCGAGCAGGGGCTCGATCCGCCCGCAGATCTCGTGGAACCGGTCGAGGGCGGAGGCGTCACGGCCGAAGACCTCGACGTAGACGATTGCGCGCAGGCCCGTTGCAGCCGCGGCCGTCGCCGCCGCACCCGAGAAGCTGCAGTCGCCGATCGTCGTGATCCCCGACCGGAGGCACTCGTGCGCGCCCACGGTCGCGATCGCCACCATATCGTCGAGGTCGAGCGCCTCCTTGCGCTGGACGTGCATCCCGATCCAGGGCACGAACGGGAGTCCGTCGCCGAAGCCTGCGTAGACCGCGTACTCGATGTGGGAGTGCGCGTTGACGAAGCCGGGCACGATCACGCAGCCGTCGTGGCGTTCGCCGTGCCCCAGGTCGGCGGCCGCTCCCACGGCCGCGATCGTGCCGTCAGCGGCGATCGCAACGGCTCCGTTCTCGATCGGTACGCCCTCGACGGGAACGACCCAGTCCGCCGAGACGATCCTCACGGCGTCGCGTCCTCCGGCTCTTCGCCCTCGCCGTCGGCGGCGAGGTCATCCAACGCCCAGTCGTCGTCGTCTGTGTCGGCCACGTCGTCGTCTGTGTCGGCCCAGTCGTCATCGGTGTCCGTCACGTCCGCTTCGGCGTCACCCGCGAGGCCCCAGCGCTTCTCCATGATCTTCGAGAGCCAGATCGACATCTCGAAGAGGATCAGCAACGGGATCGTTTCGAACAGCAGCGAGACGGGATCGACGGTGGGGAGCAGGACCGCGAAGGCGACCATGAGGGCATAGCCGACCCGTCGGTTGTGCCGCAGCTTGTCGTAGCTGAGCACTCGGATCCGAACCAGCGCGAGGATGAGGATCGGCATCTCGAACGCGAGGCCCGAGGCGAGCAGGACGAGGGACGTGAACGAGAGGTAGTAGCTGGCGCGGATCTGGACGTCGTAGAGCGTGTCGTCGAAGTTCGTCAGGAAGGTGATCGCGGCGGGGAGAACGACGAAGTACGCGAAGACGACGCCCATCACGAACAGCGCCGTCGCGATCAGGATGAAGACCCTCAGGATGCGCTGGGTCGCGTGATCGACCGCGGGTGCGAGGAAGCCCCACACCTGCCAGATCAGGATCGGGAGGACGATCGCGATCGCGGCGAGCCCGCTGACCTTGACCGCCGTCGTGAAGGGCTCCGTGACACCGAGCGTGACGAGCGTCTTGTCCGCGGGGAGGGGGCGTTTGAGCCACTCGATCAACTGCTCGTGAAACGCGAAGCAGAGCAGGAACGCGGGAATGATCGCGGCGATCGCGATCAGGAGGCGATGGCGGAGCTCCGACAGGTGCTCGACGACGGTCGCCTCTTCGTCCGTGCCGAGACGGCGAGGGGCGAGCCTGCGGATCATCCTATGAGGGGTTAGGAGACAGTGTCCCGCTCGCGCTGCTCGCGCGCGGCAGGTGCAGCGGGAACGACGGGCTCGGCAGGCGTCAAGGCTGCGTCGTCGTCGTCGTCGTTCGAGTCGCCGGTGACCGAGTCCTTGAACTCGCGCATCCCCTTGCCCAGCTGGCGACCCATCTCCGGCAGCCGCTTGGGCCCGAAGACGAGGAGCAGCACGAGCAGGAGGATCAGGAGTTCCCAGATACCGATTCCGAAGGGCATGGCCAGACAATAGCAGTGGACCGCACCGTTCTCCGGGCCCCGGATCGGTCCGGGTACGATACGGGCAGTCGCGGGTTTGCGGCTTTTCCGCAACGGAACTGTGGTTTTCCCACACCCGCGGCTTTCCCACACGAGGCGAGGACGGAGACCAGTGGCACTGCTCGAGATCAACAATCTGCACGTCGCGCTCGAGGACGGCACCCCGATCGTCAAGGGGGTGGACCTGGCCGTGGACACCAACGAGAAGCACGCGATCATGGGCCCGAACGGCTCGGGGAAGTCCACGCTCGCCTATGCGCTGATGGGCCACCCCTCGTACGAGATCACCGAGGGCGAGATCCTGCTCGACGGCGAGGACGTCTCGGAGCTCGGAGCCGACGAGCGCGCCCAGAAGGGACTCTTCCTCGCCTTCCAGTACCCGCACGCGATCCCCGGCGTCACCGTGACGAGCTTCCTGCGCAGTGCGATCAACGCGAAGCGCAAAGCGGCCAACGGTGGCGAGGACGACCCGATCGCAGTGAAGGAGTTCCGCGTCGAGATGCTCGCGGCCATGGAGCACCTCAAGGTGCCGCGCGAGCTCGCACAGCGCTACCTGAACGACGGCTTCTCGGGCGGTGAGAAGAAGCGCGTCGAGATCCTCCAGATGGCGATGCTGAAGCCGCGGATCGCCGTCCTCGACGAGACCGACTCGGGCCTCGACATCGACGCGCTCAGGGTCGTCGCGAACGGCGTCAACGAGCTCGTCGGCCCCGAGATGGGCGCGCTCGTGATCACCCACTACCAGCGAATCCTCAACTACATCACGCCCGACCACGTGCACGTCTTCGTG
Organism: uncultured Thermoleophilia bacterium; assembly: GCA_963823355.1. Lineage (GTDB taxonomy): Bacteria > Actinomycetota > Thermoleophilia > Gaiellales > Gaiellaceae > Gaiella. The sequence continues at coordinate 1,111,031 of CAWGLG010000007.1, read as the reverse complement.
GACGGGCGGATCGTGGCCTCGGGCGGGGCAGAGCTCGCAAAGCAGCTCGAGGCGGAGGGCTACGAGGCCTTCATTCCTGCAGGGGTAGGGGGCGAGGGCGGATGAGCACCACCGAGAACGACGTCGTCAAGGGAATTCGGAGCGACTACCAGTACGGCTTCTCGAACCCCGACGAGGCGAAGGACTACTTCTTCAAGTCGGGCCGCGGGCTCTCGCACGAGGTCGTCGAGGCGATCGCCGAGCACAAGAACGAGCCGCAGTGGATGCGGGACTTCCGCCACAAGGCGCTCGACTACTTCTATGCGCGGCCGATGCCCACCTGGGGCGGCAACGTCGGCGAGATCGACTTCGAGAACATCTACTACTACATCAAGCCGACCGAGAACCAGGTCGACAAGTGGGAGGATCTTCCCGCCGAGATCCTCGACACGTGGGACAAGCTCGGCATCCCGGAGGCGGAGAAGAAGTACCTCGCCGGAGTCGGGGCGCAGTACGAATCCGAGGTCGTCTACCACAAGCTCCAGGAGGATCTCGAGAACAAGGGCGTGATCTTCCTCGACATGGACTCCGCGCTGCGCGAGCACGAGGACATCGTCAAGCAGCACATGGCAACGATCATCCCGGCAAACGACAACAAGTTCGCGGCCCTCAACTCGGCCGTCTGGTCCGGCGGCTCGTTCATCTACGTCCCGCCCGGCGTCCGGATCGAGATGCCGCTGCAGGCCTACTTCCGCATCAACGCGGAGAACATGGGCCAGTTCGAGCGGACGCTGATCATCGTCGACGAGGACGCGTACGTGCACTACGTCGAGGGCTGCACCGCACCGATCTACTCGTCCGACTCGCTGCACTCGGCGGTCGTCGAGATCATCGTCAAGCCGCGCGGCCGCTGCCGCTACACCACGATTCAGAACTGGTCGAACAACGTCTACAACCTCGTCACCAAGCGTGCCGTGGCCCACGAGGACGCAACGATGGAGTGGGTCGACGGCAACCTCGGCTCCAAGTTGACGATGAAGTACCCCGCCATCTGGCTGATGGGCGAGCGGGCGCACGGCGAGGTGCTGTCGATTGCGTTCGCCGGCAAGGGCCAGCATCAGGATGCGGGCGGCAAGGTCGTCCACGTCGGCAAGAACACGTCCTCGGTGATCACCTCCAAGTCGATCTCGAAGGACGGTGGTCGTGCCGGCTATCGCGGCCTCCTCGAGGTGGCGCGTGGCGCGACCGGCTCGAAGTCCAAGGTCGTCTGTGACGCCCTGATCCTCGACGACGAGTCGCGCTCCGACACCTACCCGTACATCAAAGTCGACGAGAGCGACGTCGATCTCGGCCACGAGGCGACCGTTTCGAAGATCGGTGAGGAGCAGCTCTTCTACCTGATGAGCCGCGGCCTCTCCGAGTCCGAGGCAAGCGCGATGATCGTGTCCGGGTTCGTGGAGCCGATCACGAAGGAGCTCCCGCTCGAGTACGCCGTCGAGATGAACCGGCTGATCCAGCTGCAGATGGAAGGCTCCGTTGGCTGAGCAGCACGGTGGGACGATCATGATCGAGCGAACAGACTTCGTCTCTCTCCCGGTGCAGGACATGGAGCGCGCGAAGCGGTTCTACGCGGAAACGCTCGGGATCCGCAGCCCGAACCTCGAGAGCGCCTGGCCCGAGTTCGAGACGGGCAACGTCAGCCTCTACCTCGTCGATCCGACGGCGATGGGGTCGACCTTCGCCCGGCACAGCTCTGCCATCGCCCTGCGCGTACCGGACGTGCAGGAGGCACGGTCGATCCTCGAGGCGCAGGGTGTCGAGTTCCAGGGCGAGATCCTCGACACGGGCGTGTGCCATATGGCCTTCTTCACGGACACGGAAGGGAATGCGTTGATGCTGCACCGGCGCTATGCACCGACGGAGGCGGCGGCGCATGGCTAGGCCCGAGCTCCTCGAGCGCTACCAGGCGATCCCGCTACCGACGAAGTCGGACGAGCACTGGCGCTTCACCGACCTCGCCGGCTTCGACCCGGAGAGCTACTCCGGCTCTTCCGTCGGCGGCGCTGCGAGTGGCGCACCGCCTGCGACGATGCTCGAGATAGACGCGTCCGGCGCCGCAGCCGTCGGCGAGCACGGGATCACGATCGACCACGCGCCCGAGGGCATCCGATTCGAGCTTCTGACCGACGATCATCCGCTGCTCGGCACGCTCGTGGGCCACGGCGAGAAGTTCGCTGCCCACAACGCGGCGATGTGGGAGCACGGGCTGCTCGTGCACGTCCCGCGAGGCGTTGTCGTCGACAAGCCGATCTACATCCGGATCGCGAACGCAGTCGAGGGCAGCTCGCTGTTCTGGCGGCTCCTGATCGTCGCCGAGGCGCAGAGCAGGTTCACCGTGATCGAGGAGTACGTCTCCGCCGCACCGGAGCTCTCGGGGTATTCCAACGCCGCGGTCGAGATCGTGGTCGAGGAAGGCGCCAAGGTCGAGTACGTCTCGATCCAGAACCTCTCGCAGAGCACATGGCATTTCGCCTCCCACCACGCGACGGTCGGGCGCGATGCCGAGCTCGACTGGGTCGCCGGCGGCTTCGGCTCGGGCGGCGGCAAGGTGTGGATCCAGAACGACCTCGCCGGGCAGGGAGCCACGTCCAGGGTCACCGGTGCGTACTTCGCCGATCACGAGCAGCGGCTCGACTACGACACGTTCCAGGAGCACATCGCACCCAACACGACGTCCGACTTCGCCTTCAAGGGTGTGCTGCGTGACACGGCGAGCGCCGTCTGGCGGGGGATGATCCGCGTCGAGAAGGACGCGCAGAAGACGAACGCGTACCAGGAGAACCGTAACCTCCTGCTTTCGAAGACGGCGCACGCGGACTCGATCCCGGGGCTCGAGATCCTCGCGAACGACGTGCGCTGCACCCACGGCGCGACCCTCAGCCAGGTCGACCGTGAGCAGCTCTTCTATGCCATGGCGCGTGGCCTCTCGCGCCAGGAAGCGGAGCGGCTGATCGTCCGGGGCTTCTTCCAGGACGTGCTCGACCGGATCGACCTCGAGCCCGTCCGCGAGGCGCTCGGGCAGGCGCTCGAGGCCCGCATCCCCCAGGGATAGAGGAACGGTCTAGGCCGTCTCGGCCGCCGCGGCTCGCGGCTTGCGCTGAGGCTTCACCGGAGGTACGAACACCCGCCAGGCTGTCGCCGTCACGACTGCGCCGATCGCGCCGACGTACATTCCGAGCGCCCACGGTTGCGTCGTGTCCGTACCTGACATGACCCCATGCACGACCATGGCGGCAAAGATGCCGTAGGTGGCCCAGTGGAGGCGCCGCCAGTTCTTCGCCCCGATCCGCTTGCGCTGCGAGAACGACCCGTAGACGAGCACCAGCAGCTCCGCGGCGACGACCCCGACTCCGACCCAGACCGGGCGGTACGGCACGAGCCCGGGGACGAGCAGCCCGGTGATGCCGATGTGAACCGTCGAGTCGAGCACCAGCGCGACACCGTGGATCCCTGTCGCTCCCAGGCAGAGGAGGGCGAGGAAGCGATGCGTGTCCGTCACCGTCGCCGGCTTCAGTGCGGTGCCGAAAGGCCGTGACTTGAGTACGAGCCCGGCGATCACCGAGACGGTGAGCAGGGCAAACGCGAGCATTCCGGACGCCCGGGCCTCGATCCAGAAGGTCGGATCGGAGCTCACGCCAGCCCGCCCGCGAGCACGACGCGACCGTCACCGGTGACGAGAACGGCGGGTATTCCGAGCGCCTCGGCCTCGATCCGGGCAGCGTGCTCGCCTGCGAGCAGGAGCGCCTTCGCGGCAACCTCCGCGTCTGCTGCATGTTCTGCGTACGTCGTCACGCGCACGAGCGACGTCGCGGCCGGCATTCCCGTTGCAGGGTCGATCAGGTGGTGGAGCTCGATCCCCCCGCGGCGCCAGCGACGGTGATCGCAGCCAGAGGTCGCGAGGGCGCCGCTCGGCAGGCCGAGAGTCAGGGGTGTCCCCGGCACCTCGACGGCCACGGGCCAGACGCCCTGGGCCGGCGGGCCGTGGATCGCGAGGTCGCCGCCCGCGTCGACGATGCACGGCCCGGCAGCTGCGAGCAGGGCACACGCACGATCGGCAGCGTAGCCCTTCGCGATGCCTCCGAGATCGAGCCGGTAGCCGGGCGCGATCGCGATCGTCGAGCCGGTTACGCGGACGTGCCCGCCACAGGCGGCCCCGGGGGAGATGCCGCTCCCGTCGGAGGCGAGGTCGTCGAAGGAGCGGTCGTAGCCGGCGGCCACGACCGCGTCGTGCACCGTCGGATCGAAGCGACCCCCGGTGCGCTCGCGCGCGGCAAGTGCAAGGAGGGTCACCTCCACGAGCTCCGGCGGGACTTCGAGCGTGCCGGCTGCGTTGAGCAGTGACAGCTCCGACGTCGGTAGGAAGCGGGAGAGCATCCGCTCCAGCCGGTGGATCTCACGCTCCGCGGCATCGAGGGCCTCCTGTGCACCTGCCGGCTCGCCGTCGAGGATCAGCTCGACGGTCGACCCCATGGCGTCGAACGCCCGTCGGGTCAGGGGCCGGGTAACCAGGGTCGAGGCGACGACGCTCACTTCTTCTTTGACACCTTCGTCGTGGTCACCGGCGGTAGCGTCACGACCTGCACCGGCGGCGGTGCCGCGGCGGGTGCGGGTGCCGGCGCGGGTGCGGGCGCTGCCGGTGGCGCCGGCGCGGTCGTCGCGGCAGGCGGCGGGGCGTCCACCGCGGGTGCCGTTGAGCCCGCTGCCGGCGCTTTGGGCGCCGGCAGCGCGGGTGAGGTCACGGGCGTCGCGACCGAGGCGCGGCCCGAGGATGGCGTAACCGTTCGACCTGTCTTCGCTGAAGCCGGGCGAGCAGTGGCTGCGGCAGCCGGAGAAGAAGCGTAGGTGGTCGAGCCGGCTGCCTGTACCTGCTGATTCGCCCAGGCGACGACGCTCGCCGCGTAGGCGCGAGCCTGCGCAGTCTGTGCGACCGCGGCCTGGGCGGCCCGAACGGCCGCTGCCTGGGACGCCTCCAGCTGCTGCAGGTGCCGCTGCAGTGCGACGGAGTTCTGCCACTGGCGCAGCGCCGCCCGCCGCTCGTAGACGGCCCAGCGGCGGTCGACGATGCGCTTCACGTCTGCGGCCCGTTTCTGCAGCCTCTTCTCGCGCTGTGCGAGCGCTACGAGCCGCGGATCCTGCGGCGTCACCGGCTCTGTCGTCGCCCACGGGTGCGCTGCGATCGTGACCCAGAGCAGGAAGAAGACGATGATCGTGCCGGCGGCGACATAGAGGCGCGCGAGATGGTTCGTCATCCCTTCTTCTCCGCGGCCTGCTTGAGCGCCTCGCACTGACGCTCGGCCTCTTGCTTGATCTGCTCGCTCTTGTTCTCGGCGGCACGTAGCAGCGCCCGGCACTGCTGCTCCACCGAGAGCGCCGCGGGCGGCGTCGGCGTAGCCGCCGGGGCCGGTGCAGCGGCGACCGCGACGACGGCCGGCGCGGGCGTCGGGGTCGGATCCGGGGTGCTGCGCTCCGGCCCGGTCGCAGCGACGGGTGTGGCGCGCTCCGGCGCGTCATCGCCGCGGATCGGCTTTGAGGCTGCGGCGACGTTCTTCGTCGGCCTCTCTGCGGCCGGCCTCTTCTCTGCGCCCGGCCTCTTCGTCGGCCTCTTTGCGGTCGGCTTTGCCGTCAGCCTGGCCTGTGGCGCCGCCGGACGCGAACCGGGTACCGGCGTCGGCAGCGTCGCAGCGCCGGGCGGCGCCAAGAACGTCACCGCCGCATAGCGGTTCAGCGTCGGGAGCGCCGGAGGCTTTGCCTTCAGGGTCTTCCGAAGCGACGCCTCCCATGCGTCGAGCTTCCGCGCGCGCTGCGCGATCTGACGGCTCGAGACCGCCTCCGGCTTGGTCTCGGTGTCGCCGAGATGGGCTGTCGCGATGAGGGCGTACGCTCCGACGGCGGAGGCTGTACCGAGGAGCACCGCGAGGACGAGCCCGTGCGCACGCGAGATCACCGGCCCGCCTTCCCGGTCGGGAAGTCGTGACCGATGGGCTGGATCGCCGCGGAGGCGGCGAAGGCGATCCGATCCATGTCGACCTTTCCTGGGGCGTTGACTGACCTACGCTGTACGAGAGGAATCGGCCGAGAAACTTGCGCCGCGTCACCCGAACGGGTGAATAACCGCAGGCCCGCGAGTAGGCTTCTTGCCATGTCGGAGATCGGCCTCTTCCCGCTCGGCCTCGTCTTGCTGCCCACCGAGCAGGTGCCTCTGCACATCTTCGAGCCTCGCTATCGCGAGCTGATCGGGGAAAGCCTCGAGCACGGAAGCCCGTTCGGCGTCGTCTTCGCCGACGACGACGGCCTTCGCCGGATCGGCACGCTGGCCACGGTCACCGAGGTCGTCGAGCGATTCGAAGACGGGCGGCTGAACATCCTGATCGAGGGGGGAGCCAGGTTCCGGCTACTCGAGCTGACCGAAGGCCGTTCGTTCGCGACCGGGCGTGTGGAGCGGGTCGACGACCAGCACGATCCCGCCGAGCCGGCCGACATCGACCGCGCGCTCACCCTGTTTGCCCGCCTCGTCGAGCTGACCTCGTCCGACGTCGTAGCCCCGGATCCCGAAACACCCGAGCTGTCGTTCGCGATCGCCGGCTCCTTCGACTTCGCTCCCGAGATCAAGCAGGAGCTCCTGGACGAGAGCTCCGAGCGCATCCGGCTCGCGCGCCTCTGCGAGTTGCTCGCCATCGCGGCGGAGACGGTCGAGCGCCAGAGGGAGATCGCCCAGCGCGCGCAGTCGAACGGCAAGGTTCAGCCAGCCGAATGACGAGAGACCCGCCGGAGCGGTGTTAGCCTCGTTCCGGTGACCCCGGGCCTGTCCGAAGCGGAGGCTGCCACGCGTCTTGCCGCGCGGGGTGAGCCGCGGGAGCCCCCCGCGAGCCGGTCGACCGCGACGATCGTCCGCGCGAACACGATCACGCCGTTCAACGCGATCCTCCTCGCGCTCGGCCTGCTCACGCTCGTCTTCGGAGACTGGCGGGACGCGCTCTTCCTCGGGATCATCGTCACGAACACGGGGATCGGCATCTGGCAGGAGCTCCGGGCCAAGAGAAAGCTCGACGAGCTCGCAGCGCTCGTGGCCCCGCGGGCAACGGTCGTTCGGGACGGCGAGCCGCGGTCGCTGCCCGTCTCGGCGGTCGTCGTGGGGGATCTCGTCCGGATCGGCCCCGGCGACCAGGTGGTCGCCGACGGCCCTCTGCTGGCAGGCGTGGCTCTCCGCCTGGACGAATCGATCCTGACCGGCGAGGCCCGCGCGATCGCGCGGTCGGCAGGACAGGAGGTCCGGTCGGGCTCCTTCGTCGTCGAGGGCACCGGCTCGTTCGAGGTCGCCGCCGTCGGTGCCGAGAGCTACGCGGAGAGGATCGCCGGGACGGCACGTGAGTTCCGGCATCCACGCTCGCCGCTCGAACGGGCGATCGGCCGCCTCCTCTACGTGCTGCTCGCCGTGATGGTGCCGCTCGGGACGATGCTGATCGTGGCGCTCGCGCAGCAGGACGTCGCGCTCCGACACGCTGTCGAGACCGCCGTCGCGGGGATGGTGACGCTGATCCCCGAGGGTCTGATCCTGCTCGTCTCGGTGACCTACGCTGCGGCGGCCGTGCGGATGGCCCGCCTCGGAGCCCTCTCTCAGCAGCTGAATGCGATCGAGTCGCTCGCGTCCGTCGACACGATCTGCGTGGACAAGACCGGCACGCTGACGGGGGCGTCTCTGCGGCTCGTCGCTCTGCTGCCGGCGGCAGGAACGACCGAGCCGGAGCTCCGGACTGCGCTAGGTCGTTTTGCCACCGCAGCCGAGGCGCCGAATCAGACGCTGGCCGCCCTCGCACGCGAGCTGCCCTCGAACCTCGAGACCGCCGACGAGTCGGTTCCGTTCCTCTCGCGGCGGCGCTGGAGCGGCCTGCGGATCGGCGGCACCCGCTACGTCCTCGGGGCGCCGGAGCTCTTTCCCCTCGGTGATCTCCGCGGGGAGGTCGCTCACCAGCAGGAGGCCGGCCGCCGGGTGGTCGGCTTCGGCGTCACGGACACCCGCTTTCCGGAGGACCCCGACGCCGGCCCCCCTCCACTCCGGCCGCTCGGGGTCGCCGTGCTGGCCGAGGAGCTCCGGCCGGCGACACGCGAGACGATCGCCTACCTCGTCGAGCAGGGAGTCGAGATCGTAGTGCTCTCGGGCGACGATGCCCGCACCGTCGGCTCGATCGCGAGCGACGCGGGCATTCCCGAGCGCGGGCCGGTGCTCGACGGCGGGGCACTCCCCGCAGGCGCAGGCGATCTCGACCGCCTCTCCCCGTCGCTCTCGGTGGTCGGCCGGATCTCGCCCGAAGGCAAGCGTCGCGTCGTCGAATCGCTCATCCGCGGGGGCCGGTACGTGGCGATGGTCGGAGACGGCGTGAACGACGTGCCGGCGCTGAAGGCATCGCGTCTCTCGATTGCCCAGGGGTCGGGGACGCAGATGGCGAAGGCCGTGGCCGACGTCGTGCTCGTCAACGGGGACTTCGCGGCCGTCCCGGGCATGGTCGCGGAGGGTCGCCGAGTTCTCCGGAATCTTCAGCGTGTGACCAAGCTGTTCGTGACGAAGTCCGTCTTCGCGGCATTCCTGATCGTGTCGATCGGGATCACGCCCGTCGAGTACCCGTTGCTCCCCCGGCACCTCACAATCGTCGGCGCGCTCACCGTCGGCATCCCGGCCTTCTTCCTCGCGCTCGCCCCGAGCGAGGGCCCATGGCGAACGGACGGCTTCCTGCGCGAGATCGGTCGGTTTGCGGTGCCCGCCGGGGTGGCAGCGGGACTCGGGGTGACGATCACCTACCTGATCTCCGTCAACGTGCTCGACCTCGGCCTGCTGCAGTCCCGTACGGCTGCAACCTCGACCCTGATCGTGATCGGGCTCTACCTCGTGCTGGCCCTGGAGGCGACGAGCAGACGCCGCGCCCGCCTTGTCGGCGCGCTCTGCGCGGGGCTCCTCGCGGCGTACGTCGTCATCCTGCTGATCCCGGGGCTGCGGCACTTCTTCGAGCTCGCGGTACCGAATCCAGCCGCACTCGTGCTGATCGCGGTCGGATCGGCTGCTGCGATTGGCTTTCTCTGGCTGACCGACGACCGCTTCGTCCCCCTGCGGAGCCAGGCGGATTAGCCCTCCCGGCTACGATGGCGTGGTGGCCGTGAGCACATCGATCCCGCTCGACACCGAGGCGCTCCGCGCCGACTTTCCATACCTGGAGGAGCAGCGGGACGGCAAGCCGCTCGCGTACCTGGACTCGGCGTCGTCGACACAGAAGCCACGACAGGTGCTCGACCGGATGCGCATGTTCTACGAGCACGAGTACGCGAACGTCCATCGCGGTGTCTACCGGCTTGCAGAGCGGGCCACGGAGGGGTACGAGGGCGCCCGGCGGACGGTTGCTGCGTTCGTCAACGCCCCATCCGAGAGCGAGGTGATCTTCACCCGCAGCGCGACGGAGTCGATCAACCTCGTCGCCTACGCCTGGGGCCTGCAGAACCTCGGGCCGGGAGACACCGTCGTGATCACGGAGCTCGAGCACCACGCGAATTTCGTTCCCTGGCAGTTCATCGCCAGCAAGACGGGTGCGAGCTTTCGCCACATACCCATCGACGACGCAGGCGAGCTTCGCCTCGAGGCGCTGGACGACCTCGCCCGGGAGGCCTCGATCAAGGTCGTTGCCATCGGCCTCGTGTCGAACTCGCTCGGCACGATCAATCCAGTCGAGCGGTTGGCGGCCTGGGCCCACGAGCAGGGGGCGATCATGGTGGTCGACGCGGCCCAGGCAGCGCCCCACCGGACGATCGACGTCCAGGCGCTCGGCTGCGACTTTCTCGCCTTCTCCTCGCACAAGCTGTGCGGGCCGAGCGGGATCGGCGCGCTCTGGGGCCGGCGTGAGCTCCTCGAGGCCATGGAGCCGTTCAACCTCGGCGGCGAGATGATCCGGTCGGTCGGCCTCGAGCGTACGACGTTCAACGAGCTGCCCTACAAGTTCGAGGCGGGCACGCCCGCAATCGCCGAGGCAGTCGGCTTCGGCGCCGCGGTCGACTACATCAGCGAGATCGGACTGCCTGCGATCGAGCAGCACGAGCACGAGCTGACGGTGTACGCGATGGACAGGCTCGGGGAGCTCGACTGGGTGAGGCTCTTCGGCCCACCCGTCGAGCGCCGGGCCGGGATCGTCTCGTTCGACGTTGCAGGCGTCCACCCGCACGACGTGGCGCAGATCCTCGACTGGGACGGCATCGCCGTTCGCGCCGGTCACCATTGCACGCAGCCGTTGATGGCCCGGCTCGGCGTTCCGGCGACGACGCGTGCGAGCTTCTACCTCTACTCGATCGCCGAGGAGGTCGACCGTCTCGTGGATGGCCTCCACAAGGTGAAGAAGAGCCTCGGATGAGCGAATTCGAGCAGCTCTACCGCGAGGTCATCCTCGATCACTACAAGAGCCCGCGGCACCATGGGCTGCTCGATCCCAACGACGCCATTGCCGAGGGCCAGAACCCGCTGTGTGGCGACGAGGTGACCGTCTCCATCCGGTTCGGCGAGAGCGACGTGATCGAGAGCGTCGGTTTCGAGGGGCGGGGGTGTGCGATCAGTCAGGCCGCGACGTCGATGCTCACCGACCTCGTGATCGGGCGGACAGCGCAGGACGTGGCGCTGATGCCGAAGGACGAGCTGCTCGAGGAGATCGGGATCCCGTTGACACCGGTACGGCTCAAGTGCGCGTTGCTCGGACTGGGGGTGCTCAAGGTCGCCCTGCACAAGGCCAAGGGGACGCCGTTGCCCGAGGAGTGGGGTACGTCGAGCGGCGAGATCTCGGTCGGCTAGTCGTGGCGGAGGTCGACGTCTGCCCGCTGGACGAGCTGCCGCCTGGGACGGTGCGGATCGTCGAGGTCAAGCCGCTGCTCACGATCGGGGTCTACAATTGCGACGGTCGGTTGTTCGCGATCGAAGACCGGTGCTCCCACGACGACGGGCCGCTGTGCGAGGGCGAGTTCGACTGTGTCGAGCGTGTGGCCGTCTGCCCGCGCCACGGAGCCCGCTTCGATATCGAGACCGGCCGCGCGCTGACCCTGCCGGCCTACATCGCGGTCGAGTCGTATGCGGTGCGCCTGCGCCCCGACGGCATGGTGGTCGTCGACGCCTGAACCGAACGGTAACGTCCGCAACCCCGATCCGGCTTGCCGTCGTCCACCAGGCTCGGTATACATTCGGACTTACCGCGGAAAGGAGGTGGTCCGGACGTGACAGATTCCAGCAGTACCGGCAGTGGAGGTACCAGCGGGTAGAGGCGTGTCCCCGAGACCCATTGGGGAATCGCCATAGCCGAGCGTAGGGGACGCGCGTTCCGCGCCGCCGGTCGTCTCGCCTCCGGGTGGGCGGCCAGGCAGGAAGCGCCTCTACCAAATCCAACGCTGGCTACCGGGATCGAGGGCCGCCGAAAGGCGGCCCTCCCCTTTTTCAGAGATGTCTTCTGCGCTGGGAGGCGCCCCCGCCTGCGTTGGCCGATCCGTCGCCGCACAGCGGTGGCCGTCGAGGCACCGGGTCACCCGTCGTGTCCGAGCGCGGTTGCCCGGTCGTTCCAGGAATGCGATGGAATCAGGGAGGGCGCGTCGTGGGTGCCCACATCCAGCGGCGGCTCCGCGAGAGCTGGCGGGCATGGATCCGCGGCACATCCTCGGGCAGGACGGGGATGCGTCTGGTGGCGATCTCGAGCACGGTCGCGATCGTCGCGATGATGCGGGCGCGGCGCTCCCGCTCAGCGACCACGAGCTTGCGGACGCTCTCGTAGCAAGGCGTCGTCGTCCGGAGCCGGCGGGCGCGGCGCCGAAGCAGTCGCCAGACGGCGGCGGACGAGCCCAGCTCCGCGGTACGGGCGACGCTTGCGGCCAGGCGGACGTCGATTGCAGGCGAGAACTCCATCCCGCAACTGTGACGGCGAAGCGGTGACGCACTCGTGCCCGATCTGCGCCCACTTCGTGCCGATCCGCGCCCACTTCGTGCCGATCCGCGCCCTCTTCGTGGAGATCCGTGCAGTCTGCGAACGCGAGCAATCACTTGTGCCAAAGTGCCACGAACCCGACAGCGATGGCCGACGGTCCGGCAGGCAGCGTGGCTCCCCGGCTTGTGACACTTCGGCACAAGCTTGTCGCCGGCCGTGCCGGGCACGACCGGTGGCCTGGCGGGGTCGGAGTAGGGCGCAGCGGCGGGAACGCGACATTGCGGCTTTGTGGGTGGGGCGCGCGGCGGTTGATTGGCCGTGCCGGTGTGGTGTGGCGTGGTTCAGGTCGGCGGCTCGATCCGGTGGCGGGCCGTGCTCGGGCACGGCGTGGGATCGGCTCAGCCCGGTCGAGCGACGCTGCGCCGGATCTGCTCGTCGAGCGGAAGCAGATCACGGAGGCCGAGTGCCTCGAGGCCGGCCCCTCCGTCCGAGACGACGTTGTCGCCGAGCGTCAACATGCGCAGCTGGTCCCGTGTGAGAGGAGGCTTCGGGAAGCGCTCGAGCAGGGTTACCGGCGGGCGCATGAGCCACACCGGCAGGTGCAACGCCGGGCGCCGAGCGCCGAGCGCCGACTTCAGCCGTGACCAGAGCTCGTTCCAGTCGACGATGTCCGGGCCGCCGAGCTCCACCAGCAGGTCGTCACGACGCCCCACCGCGAGCGCGACGGCGCGTGCGAGATCATCCGCCCAGATCGGCTGCAGACGCTGGGTGCCGCTACCGATCACCGGTGTGACGGGGGCCAGCCGGGCGATCCTCGCAAGTTCCGGGAGAGCACCGCCGTCACCGGCGAAGACGAAGCTCGGCCTCAGAATCGCATGGCTGAGCCCCGAGTCACGAACCGCCTCCTCCGCCGCCCACTTGGCGCGGTAGTAGGGGACTGAGTCCTTCGTGTGCACGCTCGTGCCGAGCGCGCTGAGCTGGACGAAGCGCTCCACCCCGGCGTCGCGACACGAAGCGAGCAGGCTCGCCGTCCCCTGCGTCATCACGCGATCGAACGCGGTAGGCCTGCCCACGAGAATGGCGACGAGGTGAACGACTGCCGCACACCCTTCGACCGCGGCGCGCAGGCTTGCGGCATCCGTCACGTCGCCGCGCACGAGCTCGCAGTCGAGGGCGTCGAGCACGGCAGCCCTGCGCGCATTCCGTACCAGCGCCCTCACCCTCTCGCCGCGCTCAGCCAACTCTCGGACGACATGGCTCCCGATGAAGCCGGTGGCGCCCGTGACGAGAATCACCGTGGCGTCTCGAAGTTCCGCCAGTACCGGCTCGGAGTCGGCCCGCGCTGGCCCTGGTATTTCGAACCGAGGCCGCTCGAGCCGTACGGATGGTCGGTCGGCTCGGCCATCTGCACGAATGACAGCTGACCGATCTTCATCTCCGGGTAGATCGTGATCGGCAGGTTCGCCACGTTCGACAGCTCGAGCGTGACGTGCCCGTCCCAACCCGGGTCGATGAAGCCGGCGGTCGAGTGGATGAGGAGCCCGAGCCGCCCCAGCGAGCTCTTGCCCTCCAGCCTCGCGACGAGATCGTCCGGAAGTCTCACGCGCTCGAGCGTCGAGCCGAGCACGAACTCGCCGGGATGGAGGATGAACGGCTCCTCGTCCTCGACTTCGACGAGCTCCGTCAGGCCCTCCTGCTCACGCTTCACGTCGATGTACGGATAGCGCGAGTTCCGGAAGACCCGGAACAGACGATCGACGCGCACATCCAGGCTCGCAGGCTGCATGAGGGACGGGTCGTACGGATCGATCGCGATCCTGCCCGCGTCGATCAGCCGCGTGATCGCTCTGTCGGAGAGAACCATGCCCCGATCCTAGCGACCGGTAATTCACCGTCCCGACTCTTCGAATGAGGTACGCTCGGTGATCCGGTGTCCATGCTCTACGGCCCAATGGACCCGAACGAGCGTTTTCGCGCTCGGCGGGACCAGATTCGCCGGAAAAAGCGGCGGCGTCGGGCAGCGGTCCTGGCGTTCCTTCTCGGAGCGGTGATCGCCGTCGTGATGGGGGCCCGTTTCGTCGGCGAGAACCAGTCGACAGCGGTACCGGCTCCCGCCCGGAGCGTTGCGTCCGATCCGGGAGCAGCCACCCCCGCGGCGGGCACGCTTCGCCCGCTGCCGGTCGAGATCCGCGGCGTACACGTGACCGGCGCACTGGCCTCGTTGCCCGGGAAGTTCCGGGAGTACGTCGGGTACAAGCGGTACGGGCTCAACACGATCGAGCTCGACGTGAAGGACGAGGGCGGCGAGATCGGCTTCTCGCCGTCCGACGTGCCCCTCGCGCGCACGGTCGGAGCCATCCGCCGCTTTTACGATCCGAAGGCGCTCGTGGGGCTCGCGCACCGGAACGGCATCTACATGATCGGGCGAGTCGTGTGCTTCCAGGACCCCAAGCTTGCTCAGGGCCGACCGGATCTGGCTGTGCAACGCCCCGACGGAAGCGTCTGGACGACGAGCGCCGGCCTTGGCTGGGTCAACCCCTACGACCGTCGTGTCTGGGACTACTGCGTTTCGGTGGCCGAGGCAGCTGCCCGAGCAGGCTTCGACCAGATCATGTTCGACTACGTTCGGTTCCCGTCCGACGGGGACATCGCGAGCACCGTTTACCCGGGCAAGACAAGCGTCTCGCGCGGCCGCGTGATCGCCGGCTTCGTCGCCTATGCCAAGAAGCGTCTCGAGCCGAGCGGTACGCGTGTCTCGGCCGCCGTCTTCGGGCTGTCCGCCACACGGGACCTCGGGATCGGGCAGGTGCCACGCTGGATCTCGAAGGACGTCGACAGCCTCTCTCCCATGTCCTACCCGGTGCTCTACGGTGACGGCGAGCTCGGGCTGGAGAGCCCACGGGCGCAGCCGGGAGAGACCGTGTTCCGGACGCTCACGGACTTCCGCCGCCAGGTGAAGGGCTCGCGCGCCCAGCTCGTGCCGTGGGTGCAGGACTGGGACTACGCTCCGCAGGATGTGCTGGCGCAGATCGCGGCGGCACGGCTGCAGGGGGCCAAGGGATACCTGCTCTGGAATGCGTCGGGCCTGTACACCAAGGCTGCTCTCGCACCCGCGAGCACCAAGCTCGAGGGGTAGTCGCCGGGCTCACGGCCCGAGTCGCTCGCGAAACCAGCCCCCGTCGCCCAGCACGTAGCGCACCCGGTCGTGGAGCCGGTTCGGCTGCCCTTGCCAGAACTCGATCGCCGTCGCGACGATGCGGTATCCGCCCCAGAACGGCGGGAGCGGGACATCGTCCTGGCCCGCGAAGCGGCGCTCGATCTCCGCGACCTGGGTCTCCAGATCGGCCCGGCTGGCAACGGGCCTGGATTGGGGCGACGCCCAGGCGCCGATCCGGCTGGCTCGCGGGCGGGTCCGGAAATAGGCGAGAGAATCGTCGTCCGAGACCTCCTCGACCGGGCCCTCGACGCGAACCTGGCGGTTCTGGAGCTCCCAGTAGCAGCACCGCTGCGGCCCGGGGATTCGCGGCCAGCTCTGCCGCTTTGCGGCTCGAGCGGTTGGTGTAGAAGACGAACCCCCTCCCGTCGTGGCCCTTGAGCAGCACCATCCGGAGAGAGGGCACGGCGTCGCGGCCGGCGGTCGCCAGCGCCATCTGCTCGGGGTAGCGCACCCCCGCCTCCGCTGCCTCGGCGAACCACTGTCTGAACTGGACGTGGGGATCGAGGTCGAGGTCGTCGAGATCCACGCTGCGAGAGTACCCGCCCCGCGCTCCGGTACGCTCCTGGCGTGTCCATGACCAAGGCAATCGAGATTCGCACCGAAATCCCCGGGCCACGCTCGCGGGGGATCCTCGTGCGCGCCGAGAGCGCCATCGCGGCCCCCTTGCAGGTCTACCTGCCGGTGGTCGCCGCCGAGGCATTGAACTCGACGATCACGGATGTCGACGGCAACACGTTCATCGACTTCGCAGGTGGCGTCGGCGTCTGTAACGTCGGCCACTGCCATCCACGCGTCGTGGAGGCGATCCAGGAGCAGGCGGCGAAGTTCGTCCACACCGACTTCACGGTCGTCCCCTACGCGGCGTACATCGAGCTCGCGGAGCGGCTCGGTCGGGTCGTCCCGATCGCGGGCCCGACGCGGGCGGCGTTCTTCAACTCCGGCGCGGAGGCCGTCGAGAATGCCGTCAAGATCGCGCGGGTCACGACCGGCCGTCCCGCCGTGATCGCGTTCGACGCCGGCTTCCACGGCCGGACGTTGCTCGCGATGACGATGACGTCCAAGGTGCACCCGTACAAGACGGGGATGGGCCCATTCGCCGCGGAGGTGTACCGCGCGCCGTTCCCGAACGACTACCGTGGGCCCTCGGCAGCCGTAGCCCTGGCCGATCTCGAGCGCATGTTCGCGTCGCACGTCGCGCCGTCCCAGGTCGCGGCCATCGTCTTCGAGCCGCAGCTCGGTGAGGGAGGCTTCGTGCCCGCACCCACGGAGTTCGTCGAAGGGCTCCGCCGGATCTGCGACCGCGAGGGGATCCTCATGATCGCCGACGAGGTGCAGACCGGGTTCGGCCGGACCGGCCGCATGTTCGCGATGGAGCACTTCCCGGTCGAAGCGGACATGATCATCGTCGCGAAGTCGATCGCCGCAGGGCTTCCCCTCTCCGCGGTCGTCGGCAAGGCCGAGATCATGGATGCGCCGCACGCGGGTGCGATCGGCGGCACCTACATCGGCAACCCCGTCGCGCTGGCTGCCGCACTTGCCGTCCTCGACATCTTCGAGGAGGAGGACCTGGTCGCGCGGGCGAACGCTGTCGGCGCCACGATCCGCGAGAGAATGCTCGCCTGGCAGGCCCGCTGGCCGCGGATCGGCGATGTGCGCGGCCTGGGGGCGATGCTCGCGATCGAGCTCGTGCACGACCCGGACTCGAAGGAGCCGGCCCCGGATCTCGCCGCCGGCGTGATCGAGGCGGCACTCGAGCGGGGGTTGATTCTCCTCAAGGCCGGGATCTCCGGCAACTGCATCCGGGTGTTGTGCCCTCTGACGATCGAGGACGCCGTTCTGGCAGAGGCGCTCGCCACCTGGGAAGACGCGCTCGCCGCCGTGCTCGGAGCGTAGCCGGAGCGAGCTAGAACGCGAGCGCCTTCCGGTGCTCGTGCCGCTGGATGGCAAGCTCGACCAGGCGATCGAGCAGTGCGGCGTACGGGATGCCGCTCGCGGCGAACAGCTTGGCATAGACGCTCGTCGAGGTGAAGCCCGGGATCGTGTTGAGCTCGTTCACGACGACCTCGCCGTCCGGCCGCACGAAGAAGTCGACGCGGGCCATCCCCTCGCAGTCGGTCGCAACGAACGATGCGACCGCGAGTCGTTGCACCTCTTCCGTCGTCTCCGCTGGCAGCCTGGCCGGGACGATCAGCTCCATGCCGCCATCGGCATACTTCGCGTCGAAGTCGTACCAGTCGGCGTTGGCCACGATCTCCCCGACCATCGAAGCGATCGGGTTGCGGTTCCCGAGGACACCGACCTCGACCTCCACGCCTGGCTGGAACTCCTCCACGAGCACCTTGTCGTCGTGGCGGAACGCCAGGGCGACGGCCGCGTCCAGCTCCGCGGCGTTCCGGGTCTTCGAGATGCCGACCGACGACCCGAGGCGCGCCGGCTTCACGAACACGGGATACCCGAACGGGTTCTCGGTCGCTGCTCCGGGCCGGAGCGTGATGCTTCGGGCGACGGGGATCCCGCGGTCCCGCAGCACGGCCTTGAAGAGATCCTTGTCCATGCAGAGCGCCGACGCCGTCACGCCGGAGCCCACGTAGGGGACGGCGGCGAGCTCGAGCAGGCCCTGAACGGTTCCGTCCTCGCCGAACGGCCCGTGCAGGATCGGGAACACGACGTCGACGGCCCCGAGTGCCGACGGCGATGCCGGGGTCGGGATCGGCAGCGCTCCGCCGGCAGCCGGGAGTGCAGCCGAGCCGGGCGCCGGCGGTAGGGCCCAGGCACCGTCCCGCCCGATCTCGATCGTCTGCGTCTCGTAGCGGTCGGGGTCGAGGGCCTCGACGACCGAGCGCGCGGAGGCGAGCGAGATCTCGTGCTCGCTCGAGCGCCCGCCTGCGAGCACCGCCACGCGCAGGCGCGAGGTCACGGGGTGGTGATCGTCGTCGTCGTGTCGGTCGTCGTCGTGACGGGGGGCGCCACGTAGACGCCGACGAAGAGCGTCACGATCGTCTTCGGATCCTGCTGTGTGTTGCCAGGGGGGTCCTGCGAGATCACGACGCCGTCGAACGTTTCCACGTCCGTGTCCTGCGGCGTTACGCTCACCTTGAATCCGGCCGCCGCCAACGTCGCTTTCGCATCCGCTTTCGTCTGGCCCGTGACATCCGGCAACGGCGTCGTCTGTGGCCCGTTCGACACCGACAGGTTGACGGTGGAGCCCTTGGTCGCCGTCGACGAGCCGCTCGGCACCTGGCTCACGACGATCCCGGCCGGCTGCGAGTTCTCGACGTCGGTACGCGCCACGGCGAAGCCGGCGGCCTGGAGCTGCTGCAGGGCGGTCGGGTAATCGAGACCGACGACCGGGGGCACGGCGACCTGCTTCGGGCCGGTGGAGTAGTTGATCCGTATCGTCGCCCCTTCCACGAGGGAGGTTCCGGCCCGAGGATCCTGGGCCGTTACGGTGCCGGACGGCTTGTCGGAGGGCACACCAACGCTCCTGGCGTTCAGGCCGGCCCTCGTCAGCGTCGCCACGGCGTCCGTCAGTTGCTTGCCGACCACGTCGGGCACGTCGACCGACCTCTTGCCCGTCGAGACGAGAATGGTGACGATGCCGCCCTTTGCGAGCCCGGTCCCCTCCACCGGGGACTGCTCGAACACGATTCCGGCCGGCTGCTCGCCGTTCGCCAGCCGGCGCACGTTGGGCTCGAATCCGTCTCCGAGGATCAGGTCGACGGCCCGGCTCTCGACGATGCCGGTGTACTGCTGCACGACGAGCGGCTTGTTGTCGTCGATCTGCTTCTGGACGTTGTCGTAGACCAGCCAGCCGCCGGCGGCGAGCGCGACGGCTACCCCCAGGCCGAGCACCCAGGGCCAGATGCTCCGCCGCCGTACCGGGGGCCCGTCGTAGGCCCGGTAGCGTTCGTCTCCGCCGTACGTCCCTCCGGACGAGCCGGCGATCGGTGCAGCGACCTGGGTGGCAGCGGTGGCGTCCATCGCACCGGCCCCGGCCAGAACCATCGTCGCAGCTGTCTCGGTCTCGGCGCCGACGGGATCGCCTCGTGCCACGAGCTCGAGGTCGCGGTCCAGCTCGGCGGCGCTGCGATAGCGCTCGGCCGGCTCCTTCGCGAGGGCACGGAGCACGACGAGGTCGAGATCGTGCGGGATATCGGGCCGACGGGCCGACGGTGCGTCCGGTGTCTGGGAGAGGTGCTTCATCGCGATCTCCACCGGCGTTTCGCCGGTGAACGGCACCGTCCCCGTCAACAGCTCGTACAGGACGATCCCCGTCGAGTAGAGGTCGGAGCTCTCGTCGACCGGAGCGCCACGGGCCTGCTCGGGGGAGAGATACTGCGCGGTTCCGACGATCGAGCCGGCCTCGGTCATCTCGCTGGCACCCGCGCGCGCGATGCCGAAGTCGGCGACCTTGAGGCGGCCCTCCTGGTCAACGAGCACGTTGTGGGGCTTGATGTCGCGGTGAATGATCCCGTTCCTGTGTGCATAGCGCAGCGCGGCCAGGATCTGACGCGTGTACGAGATCGCGACGGGAACGGGGCACGGCCCCCGTGTCACGATCAGCTCCTTCAGCGTCCGGCCCTCGATGTACTCCATCACGATGAAGTAGGAGCCCTCCGCGACACCGCGGTCGTAGATCGAGACGATGTTGGGATGCGAGAGGCCGGCGGCGTGCGTCGCCTCGCGGCGGAAGCGCTCGACGAACTGCTCGTCGTTCGCGTACCGCTCGTGGAGGATCTTCACCGCGACGCGCCGGCCGAGCTCCTGGTCCTCGGCGAGCCAGACGTCCGCCATCCCGCCCGAGCCGAGCTTGCGCTCGAGGCTGTAGCGATCTGCGAAGAGGGATCCGGTGAGGTCGTTGCGTGTCATGAATGACGTACGTTACGGATTCGCCGTCGGGGTCAAGAGTGCCTGCATCACCTGACGCGCGATCGGAGCGGCCGTTGCGCCGCCGGTGAGGGACTGGTTCTGGAGGACGACGGCGATCGCGAGTTTCGGCTTCTGGCCCGGGTCGCCGGCGAATGCGATGAACCAGGTCGTGTTGTTCCCGGAGACGCCCGTCTCGGCCGTCCCGGTCTTGCCGCCGATCTCGAAGCCGGGGATCCGGGCCGCCGTGCCGGTGCCCGCTTCGACGGCACGTACCATCATCGCGCCCACGTCCCGCGCTGTCGTCGGCGAAACCGCCCGGCGGATCTTCGTCGGCTTCGTGCGGTCCCGCGTCTTGCCGTTCGGCGTCACGAGCTTCGAGACGACGAACGGGCGCATGAGAATGCCGTCGTTGCCGATCGCACCCGCTACCATGGCCATCTGCAGCGGCGTCACCAGCAGCCGCTCCTGGCCGAACGCCATCCGGCCCCCGTCGACGTCGCGGTCGCGCTTCGGGTCGTAGAGCCTGCCCTTGCGGTAGAGGCCACTCGGCAGCCGCTCGCTCTCGGGGGTCTCGAGCGGCGGGCGCTCGTAGAACCCGAACTTCTTCGCCTGCTTGACGATCCGTCGCGCGCCGAGCTCGGCCCCGATGTTGCAGAACACCGAGTTGACGGAGTACTGGAGCGCCGTGGCGAGAGAGACATTGCCGAACGGGCGGCTCGTGTCGAAGTTGTTGACGCGCTTGCCGTAGACCGTGCAGTAGCCGGGGTCGTAGAAGGTGGAGGCGGCGGTGTACTTGCCCGAGTCGAGAGCCGCGGAGGCCGTGACGACCTTGAAGGTCGACCCCGGCGGGTAGAGACCCTGGCTGGCGCGGTTGAGCAGCGGCGAGGCCGGAGTGCAGTCGGCCCGGATCTTCTCGATCCGCCCGAAGTCGGTCTCAACGAGATTCGGGTCGTAGCTCGGAGACGACGCCATCACGCGAAGCCGCCCGGTTCGTGGATCGAGCACGACGACCGCACCGCACTTCGTGCCGAGCGCGTCGAGGGCCACTCGCTGGCCGTTCACGTCGAGGGTCGTGACGACGGTGTCCCCGACGATCGGCTTTCCGTTCAGCTTGTCCAGAGATTGGTCGACGAGCGATGAGAGGCTGCGCACGGAGCCCGTGAGGACATCGTTCAGCGACCGCTCCAGCCCCGTGCGCGAACGTGCGGCGGTGGAGTAGCCGACGACGTGGGCTGCGAGCCGGCCCTGGGGGTACCGTCGGAAGTACAACGTGCGCCCGTTGACGCGGCGCTCCTTGTTGCGGGCGAGCACGCGGGCCGGGGAGAGGATCAGACCACGCTTGATCTCGAACTGGGCCACGCGCTGGATCGCATTGTCCTGGCGCTCCGCGAGCGCGGGACGGGCCCAGGTCTGCCAGTACGTCGTCGCGACGATGAGGGCGATCAGAAGACCCATCGCGAGGCTGGCGATCCGGGAGATCTGCTTGTTCACCGGCCCACCACCGCCGCCGTCGCAGCAGCGCGGTTCGAGACGAGGAGGAGCAGTGCCAGCATCACGAAGTTCGAGACAATCGACGAGCCGCCGTACGAGACGAACGGGAGCGTGATCCCGGTCAGCGGCACGACGCGGAGCACCCCACCGACGATGATGAACGTCTGCAGGGCGAGCCCGAAGGTGAGACCGGTGGCGAGGAGCTTCGAGAAGCCGTCCTGGGCGATCAGCGCGATCCGCATGCCACGGGCCACGAAGACCATCACGAGCAGCAGCATTGCGGCTGCACCGATCAGGCCGAGCTCCTGCGCGATCGCCGAGTAGATGAAGTCGGTATTGAGATACGGGATCAGCTGCGTGCCGTCGACCGTCGTGAACGTTCCCTTGCCGAACCCGGTGCCGCCGTACCCGCCGTTTGCGATCGAGTAGAGGCTCTTGACGAGCTGGTACGAGTCGCAGTTCTGCCGGAAGTCGAGCTTGCCGTTGATCGAGCAGTAGACCCGCTCGTCCGTCCAGGGATGGAGCCAGACGGTGACCCGCTGCTGGACGCGCCCGAGAGCGTTGTACAGTGCGGCGGACCCTGCCACGAAAAGGGCGATCCCGACGCCGACGTAGAGCGCGCGCCCCGTCGCCGCGTACACCATGGCCAGGAAGATCCCGAAATTGAGCAGTGCGGAGCCGAGATCGCTCGTCTGCACGAGGACGAGCATCGAAGCTCCCCAGATCACGAGCAGCGGCCCGAGATCTTTGATCCGTCCCTGGGCGAGGGACTCGCGCTTGTCGCGCAGGTAGCCGGCAAGGAAGACGATCATCAGGATCTTCGCCAGCTCGCCGGGCTGGAACTGCATCGGCCCGACCTTGATCCACAACTTGACCCCGTTGACGCGGTAGCCGAGGCCGGGCACCGACGGCAGGAGCAGCAGGACGACCGCCGAGATCCCGAACAGGTACTTGTAGCGCTCCAGCACGCGATAGTCGAAGCGAAGCCAGATCAGCGTTGCGGCGAGGACGCCGATCCCGATGGCGACCCAGACGGCCTGGCGCCGCGCATCTTCGGGCCCGAGCCGGTAGATCACCGTGAGCCCGAGCGCGGTCAGGAGGCCGACGAGCGGCAGCAGCGTCGGATCGGCGTAGGGAACCGTGAACCGCGCGACCACGTGCGCGACGAGGTAGAGACCGAAGATGACGCCGATGTAGCCGAGCCAGCGGGCGGAGACGAGACCGGTATCGACGATCGAGACGCTCGCGAATGCTGCGGACGCGACGAGCGCCGCGAAACCGAGGTTGAGGAGCTCCTTGTTGCGGGCGCTCACCGGGAGAGGCTCCACCAGACGACGAGCGCTGCAACGACGACCGTGAGCACGATTGCCGCCAGGGCCAGCCAGCGGCCACCCGCGCCCGCGCCGTGGCGCCGCACCGGCGCGACGGGGACGACGTCCGGCTCCTCCAGGGCCTGCTCCATCGTGTCGTCGTCCGGCTCGAGCAGCTCGGTCGGTGCGGCTGGCTCCGGCAGCGGAGGCGGCTCTCCTGCGACGATCTCGAAGAGCACGACCGTGATGTTGTCGACCCCGCCGGCGGCGTTCGCGGCGGCGACGAGCGCCTCGGCCGCGGTCTCGGGATCGCAGTCGGCGCCCGCGATCAGCTCTGCGATCTGGCCGTCCCGCACGATGTCGGTGAGCCCATCCGAGCAGATCAGGTACAGATCCCCGGGCGCCGCGACGACGGTGAGCGTCTCGACCTCGACAGACGGCTCCGTGCCGACGGCCCGCGTGATCACCGACCGGTGCGGATGCTGTTCGGCCTCCTCGGTGGACAGCCGTCCGGCGCGGACGAGCTCTCCCACGAGGGAGTGGTCGGAGGTGAGCTGCTCGAGCGCGCCGTCACGCAGCCGGTAGGCGCGCGAGTCGCCGACGTGGCCGATCGCGATCGTGCCGCCGGCTTCGTCCACGAGCAGGGCGGTGACGACGGTGCCCATGCCGGCTGCAGCCGGGTCGGCCAGCGCGTGCTGGTAGATCCGGTCGTTCGCGACGTGGAGGAGCTCTACGAGCGGTTCCTCGCCCAGCGCGGTGGCGGGACGCTCCTCGAGCGCGGAAGCCGCGAGGCGCGAGGCGATCTCACCCGCCTGCGCACCGCCGACACCGTCGGCGACGGCGAACAGCGGGGGGTCGCAAACGAAGGTGTCCTCGTTTTGCGGCCGCCGCCTACCTGTGTCGGTCAGCGCGCTCGCGCGACCGGTTCTCATGCTTCCACCCGTAGATCCGTCTGCCCGATCCGCACGACGTCTCCCGCTGCGAGCAGTCGCGCAGTCGTGACGCGGGCCCCATTCACGAACGTGCCGTTGGTCGAGCCGACATCTTCGACCCACAGACCGTCGGGGCGAGGCTCGAGCAGGGCGTGACGCGTCGACACGAAGTCGTCGCCGTCGAGCCGGATGGCGTTCTCGCCGCCTCGACCGAGACGGGTCGGTACCCTCACCTCGAACGTCGAGCCTGGCTGCAGTGCGCGGCTGTCGAGCACGAGCAACCGGCCGACCGGAGTCGGGACGACGGGCTCGTAGCGTGCTCGCAGCTCGTTCGCCTCCGTGGCGCTGAGCACGATCGACTCCTGGGGGGCGGCACGGAGATCGCGCGTGACCGAGCGCACGACCGCCCAGATGAACAGGTAGAGCAGCACCAGGAAGCCGATCTTCAGTGCGAGCAGTGTCTGCTCGGTGTCGAGAGCACCGAGCACGTCACGCAGACGAACGGCCGAAGACGAGGTCTGTCGCGCCGATCGTGATGCGGTCACCGTCGCTGAGGGTCGCCCGCGTGATGCGCCTCCCGTTCAGCTCCGTGCCGTTCGTCGAGCCGAGGTCGACGATGACGTAGTCGGCGTCTTCCCGCACGACCTCGGCGTGGCGACGGGACGCGTTGCCGTCGACGATCCGGAGGTCGCACTCGCGCGACCGACCGATCACGGTGCTGTGGGAGGTGACGGGGTGCGCACGCCCGTCGAGCGTCAACGTGACGACTTCTCGCGGGGCTGCCGAAGGCGCGCTCTCGCGGACGCTGCCGGCTTCTCCGTCCTGCCGGTAGATCATCGTGGTTGCGGGCGCCGCAACGGCGGCCGGCGCCGGTACAGCGACGGGCGACGGTGCGGCGGGCGTGTCGGGGATCGGCATGGCCGGGATCGAGACACTGCGTGCGGCGCCCGCTGCCGCCGGTACGGGCGCCGGCAGGGAAGGCACTCCGTCCTCCGGCTGCGCGACCCGGGTTGCGATCCCGAACTCTCCGACCGCGAGGTCGTCGTCGACAGCGAACCGGACGCGGGGTGGCGTCAAGAGCGCATAGGCCTCCCGTCGCGCGTGCTCCGTCAGGTACTCCTGTAGCTCGCCGACGAGCGAGCCCTCGTACGAGACGAACTGTTGCCGGTCGGCGCTCGAGAGGTAGACGGTGTACTCGTTGGGGACGTAGACGCGCGAGACGGAGACGGAGCGATGCTCGTCCATCTCCTTGGCGAGCTTGCGCGCGAGCTCCACGGGTTGGACGTGGGTTCTGAAGGCGCGGCCGAAGACGCCCTCGAAGAGGCCCTCGATCTTGCGTTCGATGGTGCGCAGGACGCTCATTGCGGAGTGGCCGCCTCGCGGCTAAGGGTAGCGGCCGGTCTGGAGCGTGAGGAGTGCGAGGACGGCGCCCAGCGCGGCCGTGCCGAGCACGAGCGGCAGCGCGGGCAGCGACGGAGCGAGGACGAGGAGAAGGGCGAGCTTGGCCCACCCCGAGCATGGCGATGCCCTTGAGCCCTCGCCGGCGCGCATCCGGCAGAAGTGCGGCTGCGAGGGCAAGCACGAGCGCGACGGCGACGAGGCCCGCGTTCGCCTCGACCAGAACGGCGAGCGCATGGATCACGTCGCTGACGCGTGTCGAGCCGTCCACTCCGAGGTTGGGCACGATCGACCCGGTGAGCGGCAGCGGCTGCCCGCGCAGGCCGGCGACTGCGGCGGCGGCGAGGACGCCCGCGAACGCCTGGAGCGCGCGCCGGGCCCGCCCGCAGGCGGGTTGCACGGCCAACGGGAGCATCGCGATCGCACCGACCGTCGCGAGCAGCGGTCCCGCGACGAACAGAAGGCCTGCACGTGCGTCGCGCCAGCAGACCGCGAGCCAGGCGAGGGCGATCGCCGCGTACGTCACGGCAGCCGCCTGGGCGACGTTCCCGAGCGGGAAGACCGGCACGAAGAGGGCGATCGCGAGCCCGAGTCGCGGCACTCGGAGCATCGCCACGCCGGCAGCGAGCGCGAGGAGGAGCACGAGGCCGGGCGTCCAGAACGGCAGCAGCGTCGCGGCGAACGTGACGGTGAGGGCCGCGAGCGCTGCAGGGACGAGCCGCCGCTCGAGCGGCAGCGATGCCGGAGCGGCCTTTGGGGCTGCAAGCGTCTGTCGCGGCCGCGACGACGTCGTCCGATCGCGCCGGGGAGAGGTGAGCGCGGTCCGCAGGTCGGCTGCAAGGCGTTCCGCCGACGGGCGGCGCGAAGGCTCGATCGTGAGCGCCGACGAGACGGCGTCGACGATCGCCGGAGGGAGATCGGCACGGGCAGTGCCGAGCGGCTTCGGCCCCGCCTCGATCGCCGCCGCAACCTGGGGCAGGGGGACGCCCCAGAACGGGTGCTCCCCGACGAGCGACTCCCAGAGCACCACGCCGACGGCCCAGACGTCACTGGCGGTCGTCGCGTCGCCTCCACGGAGGCGCTCGGGTGCGATGTACGCGAGCGTGCCGGGCACGTCACCGACGGCGGTCAGCGTGTCGGCCTCGTCGAACTGGGCCAGGCCGAAGTCGAGGAGCCGGATCGAGATCAGCGCCGACTCCTCGACGAGGACGTTCGACGGCTTCACATCCCGATGGACGATCCCGATCCGGTGGGCGTGGGCGAGCGCGTCGAGAATCTGCGCTCCGGCCTCGACGGCGTCGCGGTCGCCGAGCTTGCCGGCGCGCAGGGTCTCGCGCAGCGTGCAGCCCTGGACGTACTCGTAGGCGATGTAGACGTGGCCGCTGTCACCGCCGAAGTCGTAGGCGCGGACGCATCGCTGATGGCGAAGCCGCGACGCTGCTTCCATCTCCCGTGCCGCCCTGGAAGCCCGCTTGCCCTCGCGCGGGACGATCTTCAGGGCGACCTCGAGACCGGTTCGCTCGTCCCTCGCGAGCCAGACCGATCCGGACCCGCCGCGGCCGAGAGGCCGGAGGGGCCTGTAGCGGTCGAGAACGAGGTCGGGAGCGGGAAGGGCGTACGCGGTACTCGACACGGTCCTGGCCTCTTCGCCGTGGCAGGGGACCGTCCTTCCGGCCGAAACTTGGCGTAGACTCAGCCCGTCCCCCGACGGGAGCACATCTTTGAGCTCGAACGACGACGAAATCCTGGACTTCGACTTTTTCGAAGCCGATGCCACCCGCGAAACGCACGGTTCCGACCGTGGCGGGGCGCCCGCGCGCCCGTCTGGCGGTGGTGGCCGAGGAGGGGGCCCCCGGCGGCCACAGCTGCGTGCACCACACGGGGTCACTCCGCTGCTGCGCCTGATCGGGTTCGTCGCGTTCGCGATCCTCGTCGTCGTGCTCCTCATCGTCTGGGGGCAGGGCTGCTCGAGCGACAAGAAACGGAGCAACTACTCGGACGCGATGACCGAGATCGGGACGATCGGTGCCAACTCCGCCAAGATCGGCGCCGACCTGGCGGAGCTCCTGACGACGCCGGGCCTCAAGCAGGCAGAGCTCGAGACGTCGCTGGGAGGGTTGATCCAGCGGCAGCAGCAGGACGTCGAAGCCGCAACCGGCCTCGACGTTCCCGGGCCTCTCCGGCCGTCGACGGATCACGCCGTCGAGGCACTCGAGTTGCGCGTCGGTGGCATGCAGGGACTCCTCGATACCTTCAAGGCGACGAAGGACGACGACTCGAAGAATGCCACCGCCGCCGGCGACAAGCTCTCGGAGCAGGCCCGTCGGCTCGAGGCCAGTGACGTTGTCTGGCAGTACCTCTTCCGGGCGTCCGCTCAGGTGACGTTGGAGGACGAGGGCCTTGGCGACCTCGCGGCGCCCGCTTCGGTCTTCGTCGAGAACGTCGAGCTGTACACCGCCCGCTCGATGACCGCGATCTGGCTCCGCATCCACGGCGCCTCGACCGGAGGGAGCCCGTCGGGCGTCCACGGCACGGGGCTCGAGAAGGTCGTCGTCCAGCCCGCCGGCGCGCAGCTCTCGCCCGATACGGAGACGACGATCAAGGCGTCGACCGGCCTCGCCTTCGACGCGTTCGTGAAGAACACCGGCGAGAACCAGGAAGTCCGGGTCGAGGTGACCCTGACGATTCCGAAGGGAACGACCCCGATCGTGAAGAAGCAGACGATCGACCTGCTCGACGTCGGCGAGACCAAGACGGTCACGTTCAAGGACTTCCCGGAAGTGCCGTTCGGCGAGAAGACGTCGGTGCAGGTGAGCGTGAAGCCGGTTTCGGGGGAGACGAACACGGCGAACAACAGCGCCGAGTATCCCGTCATCTTCTCGCTCGAGTAATGGACGCAGCGCTTGCCGTCGCGGTCGTCGCGTGTGTCGTGGCGGTCGTCGCGCTCGTCGCGGCTCTGTGGCTTGCCGTTCGGCTGCGTCGGCTCCAGGGCGCGCAGCAGGCCGTCCTCGGCGGCGCCGCCCATGACATGGTCGATTTCGCGGTCTCGTTGCAGGGCAGGATCGACGACCTGCATCGCGCCGTCGACGAGGTCGCGACAGGGTTGTCGCGGGTCGACCGGCGGGTGGACGGCGCGATCACGAATACGGCCGTCGTGCGCTACGACGCCTACGAGGACACCGGGGGCAGGCAGTCGGCCTCGTTCGCGTTCCTCGACGCGACACGGACGGGCACGGTCGTGACGGCCATCCAGGGTCGAGACTACGCCCGGATCTACGTCAAGGACATCGAGCGAGGAACGGCTTCGATCGCGCTCTCGCCGGAGGAGCAGACGGCCGTCGAGCGGGCCATGGGGCGCTGAGCCCTGCCGGGCGCTTCACGCACCGTTTCGTCCAGGCGATGAGCTTCGTCACGCTTTGCGACGTCGCGCCCCGCGACGGCCTGCAGAACCACCCAGCGAGCGTCGAGCCGGAGCTCAGGGCCGAGCTGGTCAACCGCCTGGCCGCGACCGGGCTGCCGCGGATCGAGGCGGTCAGCTTCGTCAACCCCGCTCGCGTACCGCAGATGGCCGGTGCCGAAGAGGTGGTCGGCGCGCTCGCCCGCCGGCCGGGTGTCGTCTACGCGGGGCTCGCGCTGAACGAGCGAGGCTACGACCGGTTGCGCGCAACCGGTCTCGACGAGGTCCATTTCGCGTTTGCCGCCAGCGAGACGTTCAACCGGCGCAACCAGGGTGCCACCGTTGCCGAGTCGGTGGCCGCGGCGACGCGCATCGTGGCGCGGGCCCGCGCTGACGGCCTGCGCGCGACCGTGACGATCAGCACCGCCTTCGGGTGCCCGTTCGAGGGCACCGTCGTCCCGGATCGGGTTCTCGAGCTGGCGGCCGAGCTGGCGGCCGCGAGCCCCGACGCGATCGTGCTCGCCGACACGATCGGGGTCGCGGTGCCGCGAGACGTCAATCGGCTCGTTGCAGCGGTGTTGCCGTTCGGTGTCCCCGTCGGCGCGCATCTACACAACACCCGTAACACCGGGTACGCGAACGCCCTGGCCGCGGTCGGGGCGGGTGCCACCCTGCTCGACTCTTCGCTCGGCGGGATCGGCGGCTGCCCGTTCGCACCCCGCGCGACCGGCAACATCGCGACGGAGGATCTCGTCTACCTGCTGCACGGCGAAGGGATCGAGACGGGCGTCGACCTCGCGGCGGTGATCGCCGTCGCCGAGTGGCTCGAGGGCGTGCTCGGGCAGGAGCTCGAGGGCCAGGTCTACCGCGCTGGCCTGCCCCTCTCGGCCGGCTGACGGGGCCGGATTGGCCCCCGGCGTGGCATCTTCCTCGTCCGGACAGGTACGCTCGCGGACGTGCATCAGGTACTCGTCCTGAACGCAAGTTACGAGCCGCTCAACGTGTGCTCCGACCGGCGTGCGCACGTTCTCGTGTGGAAGGGCAAGGCCGAGGTCGTCGAGCACCACGACGCAGCCCCTGCGGTCGGCAGAGCGCTCGTTCGTGCGGCCACACGTGATCCGCCTGCTCCAGTACGTCCGGGTTCCCCGCGCGGTCAAGCGGCGGATCTCGCGTCGCGCGCTCTTCGCCCGCGACGGGTGGAAATGCGTCTATTGCGGCACGCCCGGCGGACGGCTGACGCTCGACCACGTGATCCCACGCTCGAAGGGCGGCGACTCCGTCTGGGAGAACGTCGTCACGGCGTGCGGGCCCTGCAACCTGCGCAAGGGCGACCGGTTGCTCGAGGAGGTGGCGATGACGCTCCCTCGCCCACCGCGGGCTCCTGCGCCGGTGCTCTTCATCCGCCTTGCGGCACAGCGCGTGCCGGACAGCTGGCGGCAGTACCTGCCGACACTCGACCAGGTCGAGCCCGCAGCCGCCTGAGAGTCGGCCCGCCCCGTCAGACGCTGCGTGTGGCGATACCGCCTTCGTGGTCGGCCCGGTACGAGCCGAAGACACGGATCTCCGCCGTCAGGTCGCGCATCTCCCGCAGCGTGGAGGCGATCTCGGGGTCGAGCGGGTGGCCCCCGAGAACGGCATCGAATCGGTAGCTGAACGGGCGCGACGGGATCGGACGCGAGACGAGCAGGTTGAGGTCGATTCCGTGCCGGGCGAGCGGCTCGAGGGCGTGGAACAGGGCGCCGGGCCGGTGGTCGGTCGTGAACGAGAACGCCGTTCGCCACTGCCCGTCCCGCCGGTCGAGTCTCGTATACGGGGCGACCGAGACGAAGCGTGTGAACGCCTCCGGGTGGTCGCCGACGTTCCCGTCGATGATCGTGAGCCCGTTGATCCGCGCCGCCCGGTCGCTTGCGATCGCGACCACGGTGGGATCCGCGAGCCCGGCCACGACGGACGCGGCGTCACCGGTCGTGGGCGAGGCGACGGCGATGGCGTCGGGGAGCGACGCAAGCAGCCTGCGACACTGGTCGAGCGCAACGGGGTGCGAGTGGATCTCACGAATCTCGGAGATGCTGACCATCGTGGGGCCGACGAGGCAGTGGTTCACGGGCAGGATCGCCTCCGCCACGATCGAGAGCGGCGACTCGTAGAGCAGGTCGTGCGTCTCGGCAACCGGCCCGACGAGCGAGCTCTCGATCGGGAGGACGCCGTAGGGGACGCGGCCGGAGGCGACCGCCTCGACCACGTCGGAGAACGTCGGCAGCGGCACGAGGCGCGCCGCCGGGAAGAGCCTGTCGCAGGCCGCGGCGGAGTGGGCCCCTTCGCGTCCGGGGTAGGCGACGGTCAGTTCGTTGGAAGCCATTGTGGGAAGAGCGCCTTTCGCTGGATGTCGGTTCGCCGGGGACTCAGCTAGACGGCGCGAGGCAAGGGTCGAAGGCGCCGGCTAGCCCGTAAAGGCGAAGCCGAAGGGCGCACGGGCAAAGCGGGTGGCGGGTGCGCGTCGCATCGTCGTCACAGGGTACGGGCAGCGTCGAGGGCGCGCAAGACGGCATCGCCGACCGCCGTGGTCGTGCCGGTGCCTCCGAGATCCGGCGTCGGCGCCGCGGCGAGCGCAAGATCGACGGCCTGTTCGAGGGCGGCAGCCTCGTCGGAGCGGCCGAGCCCATGGGAGAGCATCAGCGCGACCGAGCGGATCATGGCCGCCGGGTTCGCGATTCCCCGGCCGGCGATCTGTGGCGCCGAGCCGTGCACGGGCTCGAAGATGCCCGGCCCGTCGTCGGCGAGCGACGCCGAGGCGGCGAGGCCGAGGCCTCCGGTCACGGCTGCGGCGATGTCGGAGAGGATGTCGCCGAAGGTGTTCTCCGTCACGACGGTGTCGATCGTCTCCGGTGCCTGCACGATCTTCATCGCAAAGGAATCGACGAGAGCATGGTCGAGCTCGATCTCCGGGTAGCGGACAGCTCCCATCTCGGTGACGACGTCGCGCCACAGCCGCGAGGTGTGCATGACGTTCACCTTGTCGACCGAGGTCAGCCGCCCGCCGCGCGACCGCGCGACCTCGAAGCCGCGCCGTGCGATCCGCTCGACCTCGGGGCGCGAGTACTCGCAGGTGTCGAACCAGGTGCCGTCCTCACGGATGCCCTTCTCGCCGAAGTAGAGGCCGCCGACGAGCTCCCGGACGATCATCATGTCGATCCCGTTGCCACGCGCGGGCCGCAGGTTCGCGTACACGCCGAGCTCCTTGCGGAGCCCGAGTAGCCCCTGCTCGGGCCGCACGGGCTTGCCCTCGAGCTCCGGCAGGCCGACGGCGGCGAGGAGGACGGCGTCGGCTCCGCGGCAGGCTGCCAGCGTCTCGTCGGGCAGCGGCGTCCCCCGGTCGAGGATGGCGTTCCCGCCAAATGCGTGCTCGGAGTGGGTGATCCCGAGGGCGTCGAGCACCCTGATCGCCTGGGCCGCCACCTCGGGCCCGATCCCGTCCCCCGGCAGCACGGCGACGTGCGTCATCGCACGGTCACCTCGTGACACTTCGTCACAAGGATGTCCGGCGACGGCCCGGCGGTCCAGCCGCCGCGTGTCGCCCAACCTGGTGGCGAATCGTCATCGAGCGGCATCGCTTCCCGGCAGCGATTCTTGTGACGAATTGTCACGAGGAGACGCGCGCTCGGCTGTCGGGCGCAGGCGGGCAGAGCCGGTCATGGGCGCTGCCTCGCGGCTTCGTAGGCGGCGATCTCGTCCTCGTGCTCCAGCGTCAGGCCGATGTCGTCGAGGCCGTTGAGGAGCCGGTAGCGGCTCGACTCGTCGAATGCGAACGGGAGCACCTTGCCGGCCCTTGTGGTCACGGTCAGCGCCTCGAGGTCGACGGTCAGGTCAGAGCCGCGGTCGAGGTCGACCGACTCCATCAGCTCCTTCACCTGCTCCTCGGGTAGCTCGACGATCACCATTCCCACCTGGGCGGCGTTCGACCGGAAGATGTCCCCGAACGACGGTGCGATGACGACGTCGAATCCGTAGTCCTGGAGCGCCCAGGCGGCATGCTCACGCGAGGAGCCACACCCGAAGTTTCGGCCGGCGAGCAGGATCCTGGCGCCGGCAAACTGCGGCTGGTTGAGCTCGAAGCCGGGCCGCTCGCGCCCC
This sequence comes from uncultured Thermoleophilia bacterium, assembly GCA_963823355.1. GTDB lineage: Bacteria > Actinomycetota > Thermoleophilia > Gaiellales > Gaiellaceae > Gaiella. The sequence continues at coordinate 1,078,317 of CAWGLG010000007.1, read as the reverse complement.
TCCTCGTCGAAGCGCCAGTCGAAGAACGCGTACTGTCCGTACCCGGTGCGCTCGATGCGCTTCAGGAACTGCTTCGGGATGATCTGATCCGTGTCGATGTCGGGGCGGTCGAGTACCGCCACGCGTCCCGCGACCCTCGAGATCGCCTTCATGCGGTCACCGCTTCGGCTGCGAGCGAGCGGACGTCGACGAAGCGGCCGTGGAGCGCCGCAGCGGCCGCCATCTGCGGGCTGACGAGATGCGTCCGGCCACCCCGGCCCTGGCGGCCCTCGAAGTTGCGGTTCGACGTCGAGGCGCACCGCTCGCCCGGCGCGAGCACGTCGGGGTTCATCCCGAGGCACATCGAGCAGCCTGCGAGGCGCCACTCGAAGCCGGCGTCGAGAAATACGCGGTCGAGCCCTTCGGCCTCCGCCTGTCGGCGTACCTGGGCCGACCCGGGCACGACGAGCGCGGTCACCCGCGGGTCGACGGTGCGTCCGCGGACGATCGCCGCGGCGGCCCGGAGATCCTCGATCCGGGAGTTCGTGCACGAGCCGATGAAGACCCGGTCGACCCGGATCTCCTCGATGGCCTGGCCGGGCCGGAGCCCCATGTACTCGAGCGCGCGTGCTCCCGCGACCCGGTCGTCGGACTCCGCGAACGAGGCCGGGTCAGGCACCGTGCCGGTGACGGGGACGACCATGCCGGGATTCGTGCCCCATGTGACCTGCGGCACGAGATCCGCGACGTCGACGACGACGTGCGTGTCGTAGGTGGCGTCCGGGTCGGAGCAGAGCGAGCGCCAGTCCTCGACCGCTCGCTCCCAGGCTGCGCCTTGCGGGGTGTGCGGACGCCCCTCCAGGTAGGCGAACGTCGTCTCGTCGGGCGCAACCATTCCGGCGCGCGCGCCCCATTCGATCGTCATGTTGCAGATCGTCATGCGCTGCTCCATCGAGAGCGCCCGGATCGCCTCGCCCGCGTACTCGACCGCATAGCCCACCCCGCCGGCGACTCCGACCTGGCCGATCGCGCCGAGGATCATGTCCTTGGCGGTCAGGCCGGGAGGCAGCGCGCCGACGAACTCGAGCAGCATCGTCTTCGGTCGCCTCTGGTTCAGCGTCTGCGTCGCGAGCACGTGCTCGACCTCGGACGTGCCGATCCCGAACGCGAGCGCTCCGAACGCGCCGTGGGTGGACGTGTGGCTGTCGCCGCAGACGATCGTCTTCCCTGGCTGGGTGAGCCCGAGCTCCGGGCCGATCACGTGCACGATCCCTTCCTGACCCGAGCCAGTGGCGTGCAGTTCGATCCCGAACTCCTCGCAGTTCGCCCGCAGCGCGTCGAGCTGGGCCTTCGCCATCGGGTCCGTGATCGGCCCCGGCAGGGTCGGAACGTTGTGATCCATGGTCGCCACCGTCAGCTCGGGCCGGCGGACGCGGCGGCCCGCAAGCCGTAGGCCCTCGAACGCCTGGGGAGAGGTGACCTCGTGGACGAGGTGCAGGTCGACGTAGAGCAGGGTCGGCTCCCCCGGCTCGTCGCGGACGACGTGCAGGTCCCAAACCTTGTCGAACAGGCTCCGTCCCGCCATCAGGCGACCAGGAGCCGGTCCACGAACGCGTCTGCGTCGGCCTCGATCATGATGGGATCGTAGGTGTGCGAGACCGGGTCGGGCGTCTTCAACCCGTCGCGAGGTTCCCCGTCGAGGAGCACGAGAGCGTATCGAGGCCGAGCTCCTGCGCCTTGCGCGCTGCCACGGCGACGACCCGGTCCTTGAAGGAGTGAGTCGGGTTCGCCGTCTCGAGCTTGAGCCAGAGCTCCGCGATCCCCAGTGTCTCCGCCAGCCGTGGCGCCGGGACGAGAGGCGTCAATTCCCGGTGCGAGCCGCGCCTCCACAGGAGCCGTCACGGGGAGGAGTTCGGCGTAGCGCCAGATCGACGCAGGCCCCGCCTCGATCGACGCGCGACTGACGCCCGCGCGCAGCGCCTCACAGTCGAAGGTCGGATCGAGCGGGTCGAAGCAGCTCGAGCACGTACCGGTCGCCTCGAGCGGATGCTCGGTCGCACAGACGCGGCAGCAAAGGGAAACAGCGGGCATGGGGAAGAACCTCCTGGTCGTCGCTCGACATCCGTCCGGGATTGGCACCGTCGCCCGAGATGTGGGGCAGGTTGCCGAGGCGTCACAGGGCCGGTCCCTCAGCCTCTCTCGATGCGGAGCGAGACGGATCCCGCGCCTGCAGGGAGACGAGCGGACGGGACGAGACACTGCCGCTCACGGCCTCGACGAACGACTCAGCGCGGTTGCTGCACGATCCGGATGTACGGCTTGGGTGCGTCCCAGCCGTCGGGCCAGATCTCTCGCGCCTGGTCGTCCGACACCGAGCCGGCGATGACGACGTCCTCGCCCGGCTGCCAGTTGACGGGCGTCGAGACCTTGTGCTTCGCCGTCAGCTGCAACGAATCGATCACCCGCAATACCTCGTCGAAGTTCCGGCCCGTCGTCATCGGGTAGACGAGCACGAGCTTCACCTTCTTGTCGGGGCCGATCACGAAGACGTTCCGCACCGTCTGGTTGTCGGCCGCCGTCCGGTCGGCCGGGTCGCCGGAGACGTCGGCGCCGAGCATTCCGTAGAGCTTGGAGACGTTGAAGTCGACGTCCGCGATCATGGGGTAGTTCGGCGCGTATCCCTGGGTCTCCTCGATGTCCGCCGCCCACGCGGCGTGACTGTCGACGGGGTCGACGGAGAGGCCGATGACCTTGACGCCGCGGCTGTCGAAGTCGGGCTTGATCTTCGCCATGTAGCCGAGCTCGGTCGTGCAGATCGGAGTGAAGTCCTTCGGGTGTGAGAACAGCACCGCCCACGAGTCGCCGATCCAGTCATGGAATCGGATGCGCCCCTGCGTGGTGTCGGCCTCGAAGTCGGGTGCCGTGTCGCCGAGCTGCAGTGCCATTCTTCGTCCTCCTCGTTTCTCGAGCGGGTGCCCGCAGGAGCTGGCGTACCTTGCCGTCCGCAACAGCGTTACGACCGTGCACGCGACCCTCCGAGCATTACTTCAAGAAGTAAAGCAGGTACGTGGGATTTCCGGATCTGGAACACCGTCCGCCCCTTATGCAACGGCGCGAGGGGGCCGATAGGAACTCTGAATGCCTCATCCGGAGGACACCTCGTGGTGACCGACGAGACTGCCCAACGTTGGGCGGCTCGTCCCGTTCAGGCAGCGCTGATTCGCGCCTTCGTATTCGTCGTCCCGATCGCCGGCTCGGTCGTCTTCCTGCACTTCCTGAGTGGGCTCGTCCCGATGCCGACGAGCTCGTTCGTGCTCTTCATCTCCTGGTGGGTGATGATGAGCGGCGCGGCGACCGTCGTGCTCGTCGTCATCGAACGCGCCGCCCGCAGGCTCCTTCCGCTCGTCGCGCTCTACAAGCTCTCGCTGGTCTTCCCTGACGCCGCTCCGTCTCGCTTTCGGAATGCGTTGCGCTCGAACACCGTCGAGACGCTCGCCGAGCGCGTCGCCCAAGCGAAAGCGGTGAACGACGGGTCGACGCCCGTCGAGGCGGCCGAGCGCCTGCTCGCCCTCGTGTCCGAGCTCGACTCGCACGACCGCCTCACCCGGGGTCATTCCGAGCGCGTGCGTGCCTACGCACAGATGATCGGACACGAGATGCATCTGAGCCCGCGCGAGCTCGATCTGCTGAACTGGGCCGCACTTCTGCACGACGTCGGGAAGCTGAGCGTGCCGTCCGAGATCCTGACGAAGGCGGGGTCACCGACGAAGGAGCAGTGGAGCGTCCTCCGTCGTCACCCAGAGTTCGGCCAGGAGCTGATTGCTCCGCTCCGTGAATGGCTCGGGGAGTGGTCGCACGCCGTCGTTCAGCACCACGAGCGTTGGGACGGCAACGGCTACCCCTACGGCACGTCGGGCACCGACATCGCGCTCGCCGCTCGGATCGTCGCCGTTGCGGACGTGTTCGATGTGATCACCTCGGCGCGGTCCTACAAGTCGCCGTTCGCGTCCACTGTCGCTCGGGACGAGATTGCCCGCTGCGCGGGAGAGCAGTTCGACCCCCGAGTCGTGCGCGCGTTCCTGAACATCTCGCTCGGGCGCCTGAGACTCGTGATGGGGCCGCTCTCGTGGTTGGCCCACGTCCCGGTGCTGGGCCGATTGCCGCTGACCCCGGCGATCGGGGCCGTGACCGCGTCCGTTGCCACAATGGCAGCCGTCGTGACAACCGGCCTCGTCGGGACGCCACCGAGCCCGGGGCTCGCGAGCGCCGGGCTCGCAGCCGCGCACGGCGTCGTGCGCCCGATCGAGCGGATGACGCACGAGGATCAGAGCGTGGTCGTCAGCGTCGACCGGGCGGGGTTCGGCGCGAGAGTCACCGCCCTTCGCATCGTCGGGCCGCCGTCGGTCGGCCGCTTCCGCACGACCGCCGGTCATGAGGTTCTCTACACTCCGCCGCCCGACTTCAGCGGGGACGTCTCGATCGAGTACGAGGCATGCTGGGCCGGCCGCGGCTGTCGCCGCGGCATCATCCGGATCAGCGTCGTGCCGGTGAACGACGCGCCAACGGCGCGAGACGATCGGGCGACGACAGAACGCGGGGAACCGGTCTCGATCGACGTTCTCGCCAACGACTCCGACGCCGAGGGCGATCTGCTCTCGATCCTCTCCGTCTCGGATCCCCGCGTCGGCACGACCAGAATCGTCGACGGGCAGATCCGCTGGGCTCCGCCGGCGGGCTTCGTCGGCACGACGTCCTTCCGCTACTCGGCGACCGATCGACACGGCGGCACGTCGAGCGCCAGTGTCACGGTGCGGGTTGCCGGGAGCCGGCCGGCTCCGCCGCCGGCAAAGACCGCACCTCCGCCGCCACCCGCTCCAGCTCCCGTACAGCCCCGGAGCGAGCCGGCCCCCCTTGCGCCCGATCCCGAACCGGTCGCCGCTGTCCCGGCGAAGCAGACGCCTCCCGCGAAGCCGGCGCTGCCGGCCAACAGGGCGCCGCAGGCCCGCCCCGACGTGCTTTCCGTCCCCGAAGGCGGGACGGTGCTCATCGACGTCCTCGCCAACGACGGCGATCCCGACAGCGAGCCGATCTCGATCGTCTCGGTCGGCTCGCCCGGCCGGGGTGCCGTGACCAGGGTCGGCGACCGGCTGCAGTTCACCGCGCCGTCCGACTACGTCGGTCGGGTCACCTTCCCGTACACGATCGCCGATCCCCACGGAACGACTGACAGCACCCAGGTGTCGGTCGAGGTACTGCTCGTCAACGCTCCCCCGTCCTTCACGGCCGGCCCCGACCAGTCCGTGCCGGAGGACGCCGGCCCGCAGACTATTGCGGCCTGGGCCGGGAACATCACCCCGGGTGCGGCCAGCGAGGCCGGCCAGGCTGTCACGTTCGTCGTCGTCAACGGCAACAGCGGCCTGTTCACGGAGCAGCCTCACCTCGATCCGGCGGGAACGCTCACCTACACACCCGCGCCGAATGGAAGTGGATCGGCGACGGTGACCGTTCGCGCCAAGGACGACGGCGGCGTCGCGAACGGCGGCGCCGATACGAGCCCGCCGAAGACCTTCACGATCACCGTGACCCCTGTCAACGACCAGCCTGTCGCGAATCCCGACGCTGTCGGGGTGAACGAGGACGACCCGGCGGGAGTGACCGTCGACGTGCTCGCGAACGACACCGATCTCGACCCCGGTGACACGCTCTCCGTCCTCTCCTATGACGGCTCGTCGATCGCCAACGGGACGCTGACGAGCGGCGGCAGCAGCTTCCACTACATCCCCGACCCAGGGTTCGCCGGCACGGAGACGTTCACGTACGTCGCAGCCGACGGCTCCGGCGCCACTGCGTCGGCGACCGTGACGATCACCGTCGCGCCGGTTCAGCACGATCCCGTGGCCGGAAACGACTCGTACACCACAACGAGCGACACGCCGCTCTCGGTTCCTGCCCCGGGAGTCCTCGGCAACGACGGGGACGAGGACGGAGACGCTCTCACGCTCCAGGTCGCTCCCGTGCCCGTAGCCTCGAACGGCACCGTCGCGCTGGTCGCGGACGGCTCGTTCACCTACACACCCAATGCCGGCTTCAGCGGCACCGACTCCTTCGCCTACCACATCTCAGACGGCACCGGGCGCAGCGCAGACGGAGTCGTCACCGTTACGGTCAGCGCAAGCGCCGCGGTCTTCTCGACCCTGTACTTCCAGAGCTCCGGCCCCTCGCCCGACATCTGGAACATGACGTCCGTCCTGGCGCCTGCCGCGTCGCCGCTGACGGACTTCGACGGCGATCTCCTGCCGGGGCTGACACTCAAGAACAGCGACGGTAAGGAGACGATCAGCCAGGGCACGAAGTTCCAGATCTGGACCTACACGATTCCGGGGCCGGGGTCACTCCTGCTCGACGGTCCTGTTGCTCTCGACCTCTGGAGCTCGACCGGGCCGTTCGGGACGGCCAGGAAGGCGACGCTGTTCGCTTACCTCTACGACTGCACCCCCGGCGGCGCGGCCGACCCTGCCTGGTCGGGTTGCACGAAGATCGCTTCGAACGCGGTTCTCAAGAACCCATGGAACACCTCGTTGACCAACTGGGGCTACCGGTCGATCACGATCGGCAGCGTCAGCCGCGCCATCCCCGCGGGCAACGAGCTCCGGGTGAGACTGCTCTTCCGTGAGAAGGATCTCTGGCTCACCATGACCGCCGCCTACCCCACGGCCCTCGTGGTCACGGTGGGGTGAGCCGATGAGCTCGATCACCCCCGGGCTCGTACTCGTCGATCCGGACCTCGGTGCCACGGCGCGCGCGCAGCTCTACGAGCCGGGTCGGTTCCGGCCCGGGTGGGAACCACGGGCCCCGCTCGCCACGCCGACTCGAGAGAAGATCACGTCGCCAACCCATGTCCCGTCGCGAACGGCTCGAAATCGTCGCGTGTACACCAGAGCATTCGTTCTCACCGGGGCCGCTGCTGCCGCGGCCGTGACCGTGATCGTCGGTCTGGTGCCCGGCCTCCGGGATCACGGCGTGACGAGAGCACCGGCGGTCGAAGCAGCGACCCAATCGCGCCTGGAGGCGCGCGCTGCGAAGCAGACACGGGCCGCCCGCTCCTACACCTGGCCTGTGGTTCCGGGCGCGGACTTCTACGAGATCGAGATCGTGCGTGACGGCCGCAACGTGTACGAGGCGACGACGAGAGCGACGACCCTTCGACTTCCGGCCGAGCTCGCTCTCCCCGCGGGCCGGTACACGTTGTCTGCCACTCCCCGGTCGAACGGCTCGTCGCGCGAGCAGGCGGCCCGCCCGGTGGTCGAGGCTACCTTTCAGGTCGCGTCCTAGAGACGTCTACGGCGTCTCGTACCGCGACAGCGTCACCGCGCCGTGCGACGCCGAGGCCACGAGGGTCGCGTAGTTCGCGAGCACGCCGCGCCGGTAGCGTGGCTCGGGCTCGACCCAGTCCTGCAGGCGTTCGGCGATCTCGGCGTCCGTGAGCTCGACGTTCAGCTCGTGGTTCTCGACGTCGACGACGACGATATCGCCCTCGCGCAGCGCCGCAAGCGGGCCGCCTCTCGATGCCTCCGGCGTGACGTGACCGATCATGAAGCCGTGCGTCGCGCCCGAGAAGCGCCCGTCGGTGACGAGTGCCACCGACTCCGAGAGGCCCTCGCCGACGATCGCCCCCGTGACGTGGAGCATCTCGCGCATCCCGGGGCCACCGTGTGGGCCCTCGTAGCGGATGACGACGACATCTCCCGGCACGATCGCGCCTGCCTTCACGGCGGCGAACGTTTCCTCCTCGGAGTCGAAGACCCGGGCCGGGCCGCGATGGAGCGTGCGCTCGTGCCCTGCGAGCTTCACCGCGCAGCCGTCGGGAGCCAGGTTGCCGTAGAGCACCGCGACCCCGCCGCGGGCCTTCAGCGGCGTCTCGATCGGGAAGACGACCTTCTGTCCGGCGGTCTCGACCGCCGAGTCCGCGATCTCGCCGAACGTCCGCCCGTCGACGGTGCGTGCGTCCTCGTGCAGGAGGCCCCCCTTGCTCAGCTCGCGTGCCACGAGCGCGACGCCGCCGGCGTTGTACATGTCGTTCGCGTGCCAGCGTCCCCACGGCTTCATGTCCGCGATGATCGGCGTCCGGGCCGAGATGCGCTCGAAGTCGTCGATCGTGAAGTCGATCCCGAAATCGCGGGCGATCGCGACGAGGTGCAGCACGGCGTTGGTCGACCCACCGGTCGCGGCAACCGAGGCAACGGCATTCTCGAACGACTCCTTCGTCACGAAGGAGCGCGGGGTGACGTTGTCGCGGACGAGCTGCACCGCCAGCCGGCCGGCCTCGTACGCCGCCTGCTCCTTGTCGCGGTGCATGGCAGGGATCCCGTTCGTCCCGAACGGCGAGAGCCCGAGGAAGTCGAGGATCGTCGACATCGTGTTCGCGGTGAACTGGCCGCCACAGGCTCCGGCGCCCGGGCAGGCGGCCGACTCGAGCTCGTGGAGCTCCTCGTCGCTCATCTTCCCCGCCGCGTGGGCGCCGATCCCCTCGTAGACGTCGCCGATCGAGACCTCTCGCTGGCGGTACACGCCGGGCGCGATCGAGCCGGTGTAGGAGACGATCGCGGGGATGTCGAGCCGGCCGGCGGCCATCGCACCGCCGGGATTCGTCTTGTCGCACGCGACGAGTTGAACGAGCCCGTCGAAGAGGTGCCCTCGGGCGACCAGCTCGATCGAGTCGGCGATCACCTCGCGGGAGACGAGCGAGGCGCGCATGCCGGAGGTCCCCATCGAGACACCGTCGGAGACGGCGATCGTGTTGAACTCCATCGGCGTGCCGCCCGCATCCCTGACGCCGCGCTTGACGTGCACCGCCAGGTCTCGCTGGTTGAGGTTGCACGGCATCGTCTCGATCCACGTCGTGCCGACACCGACGATCGGCTTCGCGAGGTCCTCGTCGCTGAAGCCCGTGCCCTTCAGCATCGCCCGCGCGCCGGCGCGGTCGGGGCCGTCAGTGAGGGCGGCGCTGTGGCGCTTCGCGGGATCGGACGGGGTGTCGTACGGCGTGGTCATGGTGTTCCTCTCTCGATGGGGTAGCCCTCGCGCCGGCACCACTCGCTGAAGGAGCCGGGGTACAGGCGGACATTCTCATTGCCGGCGAGGATGAGCTTCTGCGCCACGACACAGGCGGTCACGCCCGAGCCGCAGTAGGCGACGGTCTCCCCTGCGCCGGCGATCCCAGCGGGTAGGGGCTCGGTGAAATGGGCATTGAGGGCTCCGGGTATGCGGCCTGCGACGGGGTCGAACGGCTCCTCCTGACCGAGCCACCGTGCGCGGCTGCGGGCATCGAGGAGCCGGAATGCCGGGTCGTCGAGTCGCGCGAGGATCTCGTCGGCCGTGACCGTGTCGCCGGCGAGCGGCCGCGCCCTGAAGTCGCCGGGCGGAGGCTCCGCGCTCTCGGGTGTCAGAGGGCCGGCATAGCCGCCGAAGTCGAACGTGCCGGCCATGTCGTGGCCGGCATGGCGCAGGAGCCACCAGCAGCGCGCCGCCCAGCCCGTGCCGTCGTCGTAGGCGAGGACGAACGACCGCGAGCCGATCCCGGCCCGGGAGAAGACCTTCTCGACCTGCGCGTCGTCCGGCAACGGGTGACGGCCGCCGAGGGCGGGATCCGGCCCGATCGCCGAGAGGTCGGCCTCCGGGTCGAGGTGGACGGCGCCGGGGATGTGGCCGACGTCGTACGAGGCCCGGGGCCGGACGTCCACGAGCACGATGCTCACAGGGCGCCTCGTGGGGCCACGTCGAGCTCGACGACGTCGTGGCCCGGGAACCGGGCCCTGAGATCGGCGGCGCAGGCGGCGCGATCGGAGACCCACGCGATCACCGTCGGCCCGGAGCCCGACAGCGTCGCCCCCGCGCACCCGGGCGGCAGGCTCGCACGGACGGCGTCGAGGACCTCGGAGGGACGATACGGCTCGTGCAGCCAGTCGCCGAGCGCGGCTGCGAACAGCGAGGCGTCGCCGCTCGCGGCGCCGGCGCCGAGCAGGGCCGCGCGGCCCGCGCTCGCCGCCGCCTCGGCGTGAGGCACCGTTGCGGGCAACGTCCCGCGGGAGGCCCTGGTCGAGGTCCGCTCCGAGGGAATCACCGCGACTGCCGCGAGCGGCAGGCTCTGGGCGATGCGGGCGAGCTTCCCGTCCCAGGCAAGCGTGAGGCCTCCGAGCAGAGCAGCCGCGAGGTTGTCGGCGTGCGGCTCGAGCGTGAGCCCGGCGGCCAGCAGCTCCTCGGCACTCTCGTGCGGCGCTGCGGCGACGAGCCCGAGCGCGATGGCGGCGGCGGACGAGCCGAGGCCGCGCTCGAGCGGAATCCTGTTGACGAAGTGAAAGCGCTTGCCGGCCGGGTTCGAGAGCAAGGCGTATGCGCGGACGGCAAGGTTCGAATGGTCGGCGGCGAGCTCGGCGGCGCCCTCTCCCTCGACGACGACTCCTTCGCCCTCCGTCACCTCGAGCTCGTTCCACAGCTCGAAGGCCACGGCGGCGGCGTCGAAGCCGGCGCCGATGTTGGCCGAGGTCGCCGGGGCGCGGACCTTCATCTGCGTGCGGCTGCAGCGATCGAGTCGGCGTCCGCGTCGACCTGCTCGAGCGGTGGCGCAAAGCGGTCGGCGCTCTCGGTGTCCTTCAGGCCGTGTCCGGTGATCGTGACCGCGAGCCGCTGACCCGGGACGGCGCCGCGGCGGATCGCAGCCAGTCCGGCGGCCGACGACGGCTCGCAGAAGAGGCCCTCGATCCTCGCGAGCTCGAGCCAGGCGGCGACGATCTCGTCGTCGGAGACCGTGACGACGGTCGCGCGGGCGGCCCGCACGCTCTCGGCGTGGACGGGGTCGCCGATCCGGATCGCCGAGGCAAGGGTCGTCGGGCGGTGCTCTGCCTCCACCGAGAAGATGGGCGTGGCCAGGCCGAGCTCGCCGATCCCGTCGGCGTACGCGGACGTGTTGCCGCCGCCGCCGTAAGGGATCACGAACGCGTCCGGCGCGGCGCCGAGCTCTTCCACGATCTCGAACACCGCCGTCTTCTGCCCCGCTCGGCGATAGGGGTTGACCGAGTTGACGATCACGTGCGTACCCCGGCGGGCGAGCTCCTGCGCGGCCGCGAGGGCCTCGTCGAAGTCACCGCGCACCTCGAGCACCTTTGCCCCGAGCATGCGCGTCTGGGCGACCTTCGCCCCGGCCACGGCGCCCTCGGGCGTCAGCACCACGGCCGGAATCCCCGCCCGGGCGGCGTAGGCCGCCGCCGACGCTGCGGTGTTGCCGGTCGAGGCGCAGATCACCGCCTCGGCATCGTCCTCGGCCGCCTTCGAGACGGCGACGGTCATGCCGCGGTCCTTGTAGGAGCCCGTGGGGTTCGACCCCTCCCACTTGAGCCAGAGCTCGACGCCGAGGCGCTCGGAGAGGCGTGGGGCGCGCAGGAGGGGGGTCGAGCCCTCGCCGAGCGAGATCACGGGCGTCCGCTCGCTCACCGGCAGGCTCGAGCGATACCGCTCGATCAAGGGGATCGTCATGCCCAGCCCAGTTCCGCGACCCCGCGGCCGGAGACGACCGGCATCGCGCTTGCCTCGCCGCGCGCCTCGGGCAGCGCTCGGATCGCGTCCAGGGCAGCCTGCACGTGGCCGGCTGCGGCCTCGTGGGTGACGATATGGAGGACGGCGTGGCCGTCGCCAGGCTGCTGCACGAGCTGGGCCACCGAGACTCCCTCGGCCGCGAGCTCCTGGGCGATCCGGGCGAGCACGCCGGCCCGGTCCTCGACCTCGAGCCTCAGGTAGAAGGGCGAGGCGAGGTCGCCCGGCGGCAGCCGTTCGAGATTGCGCCAGACGGGGTCGTTCTGCAGGAAGCCGGTGCCGATCGTGCCGACGACGGAGACCATGTCGGCGACGACCGCCGACGCGGTCTCGATGCCGCCTGCGCCGGGGCCCTCGAGCGTGATCTCGCGGATCGCGTCGCCCTGCAGCATCACGGCGTTGAACGCGCCCTCGACCGCAGCGAGCGGATGATGGCCGTCCACGAAGGCAGGGCCGACGCGCACGTCGACCCGATCGCCGACGAGGCTGGCGCGGCCGATCAGCTTCACGTGCATGTCGAGTGCCCGCGCGGCGGCGACGTGGTCGAGCGTGACGCCCTCGATCCCCTCCACCTCGACCCACTCGAGCGGGACGCGCGAGCCGAACGCCACGGTTGCCAGGATCGCGGTCTTCGCAGCCGCATCGAGCCCGCCGACGTCCTCCGTGGGGTCGGACTCGGCGAAGCCGAGCCGCTGGGCCTCGGCCAGGGCATCGCCGTAGGAGCGCCCCTCCTCCATCGCCGAGAGGATGAAGTTCGTCGTCCCGTTGACGATCCCGAGCACGCGGTGCACGTTCGTGACCACGAGGGATTCGCGCAGCACCTTGATCACCGGGATCGCGGCGCACACGGAGGCCTCGAACCGGAGCTGCACGCCGCCCGTGGCGGCCGCCGCGAACAGCTCCGCTCCGCGCCGGGCGACGAGCTGCTTGTTCGCGGTGACGACGGGACGGCCCGATCGCAGCAGCTCCAGCACATGCCCCCCGGCCGGGTCGACCCCACCCATCACCTCTGCGACGACCTGGATCGACGGGTCGTCGAGGATCGTCCCGAAGTCGTCGGTGAGGACGCCGGGCTCGGGCGAGAACGACCGATCCTTGCCCACGTCGCGCACGAGCGCGCGCGTGACCCGCAGCCGGTGCCCGGTCGACCGCTCGATCTCGTCGGCCGACTCCTCGAGCAGGCGGTGCACTGCGGCGCCGACGGTGCCGTATCCGAGGAGCGCTACGGGAACGTCGACGGATGCCACGTCTCTACCTGTCCCCGGCCCTGTGCATCAGCCCGCGCAGCTCCTTGCCGACGGTCTCGAGCTGGGACTGGGCGGCCTCGGCCCGCATCGCCTTCAGTCGGGCCTCGTTGTTGTCCATGTCCTCGACCCACTCGCGGGCGAACGCGCCCGACTGGATGTCGGCCAGGATCCCCTTCATCTCCTCGCGGACGTGCTCGTCGATCACGCGCTTGCCCCGCGTGTAGTCGCCGAACTCGGCCGTGTCGGAGATCGAGTAGCGCATGCCTGCGAGGCCGTTCTCCCACATCAGGTCGACGATCAGCTTCAGCTCGTGGAGGCACTCGTAGTAGGCGATCTCGGGTGCGTAGCCGGCCTCGACGAGGGTCTCGAAGCCCGCGCGGACGAGCTCCGAGGTGCCGCCGCAGAGGACAGCCTGCTCGCCGAAGAGGTCGGTCTCCGTCTCCTCCTTGAAGGTCGTCTCGAGGATGCCGGCGCGCGCAGCGCCGATCCCGACCGCATATGCGAGAGCGAGCTCACGGGCGTTGCCCGACGGGTCCTGCTGAACGGCGATCAGGGCCGGGGTGCCGTAGCCCTCGGTGAAGAGCCGTCGCACGACGTGGCCGGGGCCCTTGGGGGCGACCATGATCACGTCGTGGTCTGCCGCCGGGGCGATCCGCTCGTAGAGGACGTTGAAGCCGTGCGCGAACAGCACCGCGGCGCCCGGCGCGAGGTTCGGCTCGATGTGCTCGGCGAACACCTGCGGCTGTACCTGGTCGGGCAGCAGGATTGCGACGAGCTGCGCTCCCTTGACGGCATCGGCCACGGTGCGGACCGTGAGGCCGGTCGCCTCCGCCTCGCCCCAGGAGGGCGAGCCCTCGCGCAGGCCCACCTCGACCTGGACGCCTGAGTCACGCAGGTTGAGCGCATGGGCGTGGCCCTGGCTCCCGTAGCCGATGACCGCAACCTTGCCGTCGAGCAGGCCGAGGTTGCCTTCGCGGAGAATCGTCGCCATTGCTGTTCGTCCCTTCGTGTGCGGTCGCGTTTCGTCTGGAGTCTCGCGTGTTGTCGAGATCTGTGTCGGAGACAGGCTGAAGCCTGTCACCGACGCTAGTTCAATGCCGAGAGGCGGCGGGACTTCCTGGCCGACGCGCGGGCGATGCCGACACGTCCCGTCCGGATGAGCTCCTGGATGCCGAACGGCCGGGCCAGCTCCTGGAACGCGTCGAGCTCCTCCGGCGTCCCGGTCAGCTCGAACGTGACCGACTCCGCGCCGAGGTCGACGACGCGGCCCTTGAAGGCCTCGGAGGTCGAGATCAGCTCGGCCCGGCGGTCGGGGCTCGCGCTCACCTTGAGCAGGAGCAGCTCCCGCTCGACGGCCTCGTCGGGTGCGAGCTCCGTCACGCGCAGCACGTTCACGAGCTTGTGGATCTGCTTCTCGATCTGTTCGAGGGAGTGATGCTCGGCGTCGACGCGCAGGGTGATGCACGACACGCCGGGGCGCTCCGTCGGCCCGACCGCGAGCGAGTCGATGTTGAACCCGCGCCGCGCGAACATGGTCGCGATCCGGGCGAGCGCGCCCGGCTTGTCCTCGACGAGGACCGAGATCGTGTGCTTCACGGCGTCGCCTCGACCTGGTCCTCGTACTCGACCATGTCGATCGCGGCCGCGCCGGCCGGGATCATCGGGAAGCAGTGCTCGGCGGGGTCGACCCGGCAGTCGATCACGACGGTTCGGCCGAGCGCCAGGGCCTCGCGGAAGGCGGGCTCGAACTCCGCCTCGCTCTCGACCAGCATGCCGACGCCGCCGTAGGCCTCGGCGAGCTTGACGTAGTCCGGGACACCGCCGCTGAGGTCGACGTGCGAGCGGCGCCCGTCGAAGAACATGTCCTGCCACTGGGTGACCATGCCGAGGTAGCCGTTGTTGACGAGCACGACGATCACGGGGAGATCGTCGAGCACCGCGGTCGTCAGCTCCTGCGCCGTCATCTGGAAGCAGCCGTCGCCGTCGACGCACACGACCGTCGCCTCCGGCCGGGCCGCCTTCGCGCCGACGGCCGCCGGGATGCCGTAGCCCATCGTCCCGAGCCCACCCGAGGTGATGAAGTTCCGTGGACGATCGGTGAGGAGGTACTGCATCGCCCACATCTGGTGCTGGCCGACGCCCGTCGTGAAGATGACGTCGTCTCCTGCGGTGATCTCGTGCAGCGCCTCCATCAGCTTCTGTGGCTTGAGCCACTCGCCTCCCTTGCCGTAGCGGAGCGGGAACTCGTCGCGCCACGCCTCGATCTTCTCGACCCACGCCTCGGGGGCGGAAACACCGGCCTCGCGGTGACCGCCGATTGCGGTCGTCAGCTCGGCGAGGGCCTTCTTCAGCGGTCCCACGACCGGGATGTCGGCCTCGCGCAGCTTCGAGATCTCGGCCGGGTCGATGTCGAGATGGACGATGGTGGCGCCGGGGGCGAACGCGGAGAGCTTCCCCGTCACCCTGTCGTCGAAGCGCGCACCGATCGCGACGAGCACGTCGCAGGTGTTCATGGCGAGGTTCGACCATTTCGTGCCGTGCATTCCGGGCCAGCCGAAGAACAGCGGGTGCGTCTCGGGGAAGGCGCCCTTGCCCATCAGCGTCGTGATCACCGGTAGCCCGCCGGTCTCGGCCAGCTCGCGCAACTCGTCGCAGGCGTCGCCGTTGATCGTGCCGCCGCCGACGTAGAGCACCGGCTTCTCCGCCCGCGCAATCCGGGCGGCCGCATCGCGGATCTGGAGAGGGTGAACCTTCCGCGGCGGACGCCAGCCGGGCAGGTCGACCGTGTCGGGATAGGTGAAGTCGAGCTCGGACTCCTGGATGTCGCGCGGCACATCGACGAGCACGGGGCCGCAGCGGCCGGTGCGGGCGACGTGGAACGCCGCCTTCATCACGGCCGGGATCTCCTTCACGTCCTGAACGAGCCACGAGTGCTTGACGATCGGCATCGTGATCCCGGTGATGTCGCACTCCTGGAAGGCGTCGGTGCCGATCAGGGTCGAGCGCACCTGGCCGGTGATGCAGACGAGCGGCGTCGAATCCATCCAGGCGTCGGCGATCGGGGTGACGAGATTGGTGGCGCCGGGGCCGGAGGTGGCGATCGCGACGCCGACTCGCCCGGAGGCGCGGGCGTATCCCTGCGCCATGTGACCCGCGCCCTGCTCGTGGCGGGCGAGGACGTGGCGCACCGTGGTGCCGCGCGCCATCGCGTCGTACGTGGGCATGATCGCCCCGCCCGGGATCCCGAACATCACCTCGACGCCCTCGGCCTCGAGGGAGCGAAGAATCGCGTCGGCTCCATTCATCTTCATTGCCTTTCCTTCGGTCTCACGGTGCCTCGTCCCTTCTCCGGCCGCCGGGCTGGCGGTCGGTGCCTGCTCCCGTCGCCGTCTGCACTCTCCTGCGGTGCGCGAGCGACGTCTCCCTAGCGGGGGAGAATGTCGATGAGCTCGATGCCTACGCCGCGCGAAGCCGCGACGCGCGGATCGCTGTCGGGCAGGGGTACGGCGAGGCAGAGCATCGGCTTCGAAGCATGCCTGAACCGCTTCCGGGCCGCAAGCCCGATGTGTCGCGTCCCAGGCGTCGCGGAAGCGCATAGATGACGAGCAACATGCATACTATGCAATCCATGGCAGATGTCAGCATCGTCGGTGCCGCCGGCTATACCGGCCAGGAGACGCTCGACCGGGTACTCGGCCATCCGCAGCTGCGCCTGGTCGCGGTCGGCTCCGACTCGCTCGCGGGCCAGGCTGGGAGCGCGCTCGACCTGCGGCTGGCAGGGGCCGTCATCCCTTCGTTCGTCACGAACGAGGAGGCGCTGGCCCACGAGGCCGACGTGACGATCGTCTGTCTCTCGCACGAGGCGGCGGCTGCGATCGAGGTTCCGCCGGCCGGTGTCGTCGTCGATCTCTCCGGCGCGCACCGCCTGCGCGAGGCCGCGGGCTACGCGGAGTGGTACGGCTTCACGCACCCCCATCCCGACGGCCTCGGCGACTGGGTTTACGGCCTGCCGGAGCTCGTTGCGCAGACGGGCCGGCTGATCGCGAACCCCGGCTGTTACGCAACGGCGACCTTGCTCGCGCTCGCGCCGCTGAGGGATGCGATCGAGCCCGATTCGGTCGTCGTCGACGGCCTTTCGGGGATGACGGGCGCGGGTCGGACGCTCAAGGACTCCTCCCACGCAGGCGCGGTGCTCGAGAACCTCTCCCCCTATCGCGTCGGCAGGCACCAGCATGTGCCCGAGATCGCCCAGCTGCTCGGCTTCCCGGTCTCGTTCACGCCGCACCTCCTGCCGGTGCGGCGGGGCCTGATCGCCACCTGCAACGTCCGAACCACGGGCCCGGACCTGCGTGCCCTGCTCGAGGCCGCCTACGCCGACAGTGCCGTCGTCACCGTGCTGCCGGAGGGGGTCGCGCCCGAGCTCGCCCGTGTTCAGCACACCGACAGGGCCGAGATCGGTGTCTTCGCGGACGGCTTCACCGATCGGACGGTCGTGATCTGTGCCGAGGACAACCTCGGCAAAGGCGCGGCGGGGCAGGCGATCCAGAACGTCAATCGTGCGCTCGGCTTCGACGACACGCTCGGGCTCCGACTCGCCGGAGTAATGGTCTAGACCATGTCTGTGACCGCTGCGCAGGGGTTCGTCGCGAGCGGCGTGGCCGCCGGGATCAGGCCGTCGGGCAAGCCGGACGTCGCCGTCGTGCGCTCCGTGCCGCCCGCCGTCGGGGCTGCGCTGTGGACGATGAATCGCGTGCAGGCGGCGCCGGTGACCGTCTCGAAGCGGCATCTCGAGCACGCGCAGCCGCAAGCGGTGCTGATCAACGCCGGCTGTGCGAACGCGGCAACCGGAGCCCGGGGCGAGGCCGACGCCGTCGCCACTGCCGTGGGCCTTGCCTCCGAGCTCGGACTCGAGCAGGAAGAGATCCTCGTGCTTTCCACCGGGGTGATCGGCATCCCGCTGCCCGTCGAAAGGGTGCTTGCGGGAGCCCGCGCCGCCGCCGCCGCGCTCTCCCCCGAGGGCGGCGACGCAGCGGCGAATGCGATCCTGACGACGGACTCGGGGCCGAAGGTCGCGGTCGCCCGGGCGGGCGGCTTCACGATCGGCGGCATGGCCAAGGGCGCGGGAATGATCCACCCGCGGCTCGCGACGATGCTCGTCGTGATCACCACCGACTATCCGCTCGCGCCCGGCGAGCCCGAGGCGTTTCTCACGCCGGCCGTGGCAACGAGCTTCAACCGGATCTCCGTCGACGGCGACTGCTCCACGAACGACGCCGTGATCCTGCTCGCGAACGGCGTGAGCGGGGTCGAGCGCGACGATGACGCGTTCGCCGGTGCGCTCGGCGAGGTCTGTGCCGACCTCGCCCGACAGGTCGTCGCCGACGGCGAGGGTGCGACCGTCGTGCTCGAGATCGGCGTCAACGGGGCTGCCACGCCGGCGGAGGCCGAGGCGATCGCCCGGCGGATCGCCACCTCGCCGCTCGTCAGGACGGCCGCGTTCGGCCACGACCCCAACTGGGGCCGGGTGCTCGCCGCCGCCGGCTCGGCGCCGGTCGGAGACGGCTTCGCCCGGCTCGACACCGACCGGCTGACGGTGGCATTCGACGGCGTGCCCGTGTTCGTCGACGGAGCACCGACCGGCAACGTCCCGGAGCTTTCCGGTGCCGCCTGCCGCATCGACCTCGAGCTCGGTCTCGGCTCCGGCGCGGCCGCCTACCTCGCCTCCGACCTCACCTACGACTACGTGCGAATCAACGCGGAGTACACGACGTGAGCCGGGTCGTCCTCAAGCTCGGAGGGCGTGTCGCCAAGGCCGGCGCGGGCGAGGCACTCGCTCTGCGGGCCGCGGGATACGCCGTCACGGTCGTGCACGGCGCCGGCCCTCAGATCACCGCCGAGATGGAGCGGCGGGGCATCACGCCGTCGTTCGTCGACGGCCGGCGGGTCACGACCGCCGCCGTGCTCGAGGTCGTCCGCGAGTCGCTGGCCGAGGTGAACGCCGCCGTCTGTGCTGCGATCGGCGCGGACGCCGTGGCGCTCTTCGGCGACGAGATCGGGCTTCCCGCTGCGCAGATGGAGTCGCTCGGGCTCGTCGGCCATCCTGCTCCCTCGGCGCCGCCCGAGGTGGTCGCTGCGCTCGCCGCCGGGCGGATCCCGGTCGTTGCGCCGCTCGCCGCCGAGCCGGACAGCGGTGGGTCGCTCAACGTGAACGCCGACGAGGCTGCCTCCGCCCTCGCGGTCGGTCTCGGTGCGGTGCGAATCGTGTTCGTCAGCGACGTCCCGGGAGTCCTCATGGACGGAGCCGTGCTGGAGCACATCGGCGTCGACGAAGCGGACCGGATGCTCGGCGACGGGACCTTCGAGGGCGGCATCGTGCCGAAGCTCGTGGCCGCCGTGCGGGCTGTCCGGAGCGGCGTCCGCGCCTCGATCGGCGCCACGGAGGTCGTCGCATGACGTCACTTCGTGGCTCAGAGCCACAAGCGTTGTCAGCTGCCCGCGGGACGGTGTTGCCGACCTACGCCCGGGCAGACATCACCGTCGTCCGCGGGGAGGGCTGCCGCGTCTGGGACGACACGGGGCGTGAGTACCTCGACTTCGTGGCGGGGATCGCGGTCGTCGGGCTCGGGCACGGGGCGCCGGGTCCGCTCGCCGCCGCCCACGAGCAGCTCGACCGGCTCTGGCATGCCTCGAACCTGTACTGGACGGAGCCGATGCTCCGCCTCTCTGCCCTCCTTGCGGAGCGGTTCGAGGGCGGGCAGGCGTTCTTCTGCAACTCCGGCGCCGAGGCGAACGAGGCTGCTCTGAAGATTGCGCGGAAGGCGACCGGCAGAACCCGGATCGTTGCGCTCGAGGGCGGCTTCCACGGGCGGACGCTCGGCGCGCTCTCTGCCACCGGCCAGCCGGCCAAGTGGGAAGGCTTCGGTCCGCTCGTGCCCGGCATCTCGTTTGCCCGCCCGAATCACGTCGAATCCCTCGAGGCCGCGCTCGCGCCCGCGGGCGACACGGCGCTTCTTCTCCTCGAACCCGTGCTCGGTGAAGGTGGCGTGATCCCGCTCGAGCCTGCCTTTGCCCAGGCGGCGGCCGAGCTCGCGCTCGAGGTCGGGGCCCTGCTGTGCGTCGACGAGGTGCAGGCCGGGATGGGTCGTACGGGCACGTTCTTCGCTTTCGAGCAGCTCGGCATCCACCCGGACATGATCACGCTCGCGAAGGGCCTGGGAAATGGGCTGCCCATTGGAGCTCTCCTCGCCGGCGCGCGTGCCGCGCCCGGCTTCGTGCCCGGCGACCACGGCTCGACCTTCGGGGGCAATCCTGTTGCCGCCGCCGCCGCCGCCGCCGTCGTCGAGGCGATCGACGAGGAGCTGCTGGCCGCGGTGCGCGAGCGCGGCGCTCAGCTCGCGGCGGGGCTAGGGGCACTTCCCGGCGTCCGCGCGGTACGGGGGCGCGGGCTGCTGCTCGGCGCCGAGCTCGACCGTCCCGTCGGCCCGGTCGTCGATGCCTGCCGCGAGCAGGGGCTCCTCGTTCTCTCGGCCGGCCCTGATGTGCTGCGCCTGACGCCGCCCCTCGTCGTCGGTGCGGACGAGGTTGGGCAGGCGCTCCGGACGATCGAAAGCGTGCTCGCCTCGTGAACCGCCGCGAGCGCCAGGCGGCGATCCTCCAGCTCGTCCAGGAAAGGGCGCTGTCGACACAGGCCGAGCTCGTCCAGGCCCTGCGAGACGAGGGGCACGACGTCGTGCAGACGACCGTCTCGCGCGACGTGGCGGAGCTCGGGCTCGCCAAGGTTCGTGCCCCCAGCGGCAGGCTGATCTATGCGGCCCCGGGGGCGGGCGACGCGGACCGGCTCCGCGCGGTCGGAGCCGCGATGCGACGGTACGCAACCGGTGTCGAGGCCGCGGCCGGCGGCCTGGTGGTCGTGACGACTCCTTCGGGCTACGCGAGCGCCCTCGCCCAGGCGATCGACGAGGGTGGCCACCCTTCGATCGCGGGCACGCTCGCAGGCGACAACACGATCTTCGTCGCTGCCAAGGACGGGACGACGCCCTACGAGCTCCAGGCTGAGCTCGCCGCCTATCTCGCGGAGGGAGTCACGGGATGACGCTCTGGTCGGGCCGCGTGGGTGGCTCCCTCGACCCTTCCGTGTGGGCGTTCCTCCACGCCGACGACGCGGAGCTGCTGCCGTACGACTGCGAGGCGAGCGTCCAGCATGCGCAGAGGCTGCACGGGGCCGGATTGCTCTCGGACGAGGAGCTCGGCGCGGTGGAGGCGCGGCTGGCCGAGATCGCACAGGATCCTGCGGGCTACCTCGACGAGGACGAGGACGTGCACAGCGCGATCGAGCGTCAGCTCGGCGACCTCGGCCGCAAGATTCACGCGGGGCGCTCGCGCAACGACCAGGTGGCGGCCGCGTTCCGGCTCTACGTCCTCGACGCGTGTGCGCAGGCGCGGGAGGAGATCGAGGTGCTCGCGCTGGTCGTCCTGTCGTTCGCGGAGGCCGAGGCCGACACCCTCATGCCCGGCTACACCCACCTCCAACGCGGCCAGCCCGTGACATTCGGGCATCACCTCCTCGCCTGGGTCGAGATGCTCGATCGCGACCGCACCCGCTTCGCGGCGGCCGCCGCCGCCGCGCTCGAGAGCCCGCTCGGTGCGGGCGCCCTCGCCGGCTCGACCCTCGGCCTCCCCGGGCCTCCGGGCCAGATGCGCAACTCCATCGACGCTGTCGCCGACCGCGACTTCGCACTCGACTACCTCTACGCCGTCGCAGTGCTCTACACCCACCTCTCGCGCATCGGCGAGGAGCTCGTACTCTGGTCCTCGGGCGAGTTCGGCTTCGTGAAGCTGCCGGAGAACGCGGCGACGGGCTCGTCGATGATGCCGCAGAAGCTGAACCCGGACGTCGCCGAGCTTGCCCGCGGCAAGGCGGGAACGGCAATCGGCCGGCTGACCGGTCTGCTCGCGACCGTGAAGGGGCTTCCGCTCGCCTACGACCGTGACCTGCAGGAGGACAAGGCGCCCGTGTTCGCGGCCCGCGCGGACACGCGTCTCGGCCTGCGGGCGCTCGCTGCGCTGATCTCGGGCCTCCAGGTCGACCGTGAGCGGATGGCCGCCGCGGTCTCGGACCCCCTTGTGCTCGCGACCGATGCCGCCGAGGCGCTCGTCCGTGACGGCGTCCCGTTCCGCGAGGCGCACGAGCGGGTTGCGGCGAGCGTCCGCGACGGCTCGTTCACCCCGGCCGGGACCGCCGCCGAGAGCGTCGCTGCCCGCGGCGCCCCGGGCCCGGGTGGGGTGCGCGAGGCGCTCGCCGAGGCACGGTCTCGCTTCGACGCGACCGGCTGACGCGGTCGCTGTCGTGCCCTCGCCCGGCGCTAGGGTGATGCCGTGAAGAGCGTCGATGCCGCCACCGACGCGGCCGCGGAGCGTCCCCCGTGGAGCGCGCTCGTCGTTCTCTCGGCCGGTGTCTCGCTGATCATCATCGACGCGACGATCGTCAACGTTGCGCTGCCGACGATCATCGACCAGCTCGAGCTGACGCTGACCCAGGCCGAGTGGGTCAACTCCACGTACGCGCTCGTGTTCGCGTCGCTCCTGATCCTGTTCGGGCGGCTCGGCGACGCACTCGGTCGCAAGCGCGTCTTCCTCGCCGGCATCACCGTCTTCGTCTGCGCGAGCCTGCTCGCCGCGGTCGCCCCGACCGGCGACCTCCTGATCCTTGCGCGCGTCGTCCAGGGAGTCGGCGGTGCGGCGGTGCTACCGACCTCGCTCTCCCTCGTCAACGCCACCTTCCTCGGCCCAGCCCGTCCGATCGCCTTCGGCGTCTGGGGAGCCACGATCGGAGGCATGGCCGCGCTCGGGCCCCTCGCGGGAGGGGCGCTGACGGAGTTCGTGGGGTGGCGCTGGATCTTCCTCGTCAACCTCCCTCTCGGCGTGGTCATCGTGGTGCTCGCCCGGCGCCTCGTGCCGGAGTCGCGGGACCCGGTACCCGTGCAGAGCTGGGACATCCCCGGCGTGATCACGCTCACGCTCGGCCTCGGCTTTCTCGTCTTCGGCCTGATCGAAGGTCAGACCTACGGCTGGCTCCGCCCCGACCAGGCCCTCTCGGTGGGGGGCTGGGACTGGCCGCTCGCGGGGCTTTCGCCGATCGCCTTCGCCTTCGCCTTCTCGGCCCTGTTCGTCGTCGTCTTCCTCGCGATCGAGCGCCGCGCGGTGCAGCCGCTCGTCGACCTCGGCCTCTTCCGCCTGCGCAGCTTCTCGGCCGGGAACGTCGCGGCGCTGATCGTGGCGCTCGGCGAATTCGGGCTCGTCTTCGCGATCCCGCTCTATCTGCAGAGCGTGCTCGGCCTCTCAGCCCTCGAGGCCGGCGCGGCGCTCGCGGTCACCGCGGTCGGAGCGCTCGTCGCGGGCGGTGCGGCAGCGGCGTTCTCGAAGAGGATTGGCCCCCGGGCCGTCGCACGCCTCGGGCTCGGCTTCGAGGCGGTCGGGCTCGTCCTCTACGCGGTGCTCGTGGGGCCGGACATCTCCGCCTGGCGGCTCGTCCCGGCACTCTTCCTCTACGGCTTCGGGATCGGGCTCGCCACCGCGCAGCTGACGAGCGTGATCCTCGCGGACGTGCCCACCGAGCGCTCCGGACAGGGCTCGGGGATCCAGTCGACCTCACGGCAGGTCGGATCCGCGCTCGGGATCGCGATCCTGGGCGCGACGCTCGCCGCGGGCCTGTCCTCGCACACCGAGTCCGGCCTGACGGCCGCGGGGCTGCCGCCCGTGCAGGCGACGGAGATCGCCTCGGCGGTCTCGGGCTCGGGAGGCACGGCGATCCCGTCGCTCTCGCAGACGCTTCCGCCGTCTGCCGGCGAGGCGCTCCGCACGGCGGGAGCCGATGCAACCCGAACGACGGCTCTCGTGGCGGCGGGCTTCATCCTTGTCGGGCTCGTCGCAACGTTCATGCTCCCGCACCAGCGGCACGAGGACCTCTGAGCGCAAGCTGCCGGCGTCTGTGGCGACGCCGGCGGCCCGGATCTGCCAGAGGCGTGGGGCCTTCCACCCGACAAGGATCTACCGGAAGCGCGGCCTGCACGCCCGCGCCGAGCTCGTCGAGCGCCACGCAGGCTCGATCGGGCTGGGGGGACGGCCGGACGCGGATTCGGAGCTGTGACCTGAAGGGCGCTCGGCGGCGTAGAGGGGGTGACACGACCTCCGGAGGTTCCAATGAAGCGCATCGCACTTGCCGCCGCCCTGTTGCTCGCCGCTGTGGCCGTCGCCGGCGTCGCGCGACCCGAGGGCGCCAACGCTGTCGACGGCCAGATGCCGTCGGGCGACTCGATCACCGTCTCGGGCAACGGCTCCGTCGCCGTGGTGCCCTCCAGTGCCGTCTTCTCCTTCGGCGTCGAGACCCGCGAGGTGGCGGCCAGGGCGGCGCTCGCCTCGAATTCGCGCGAGATGCGCGAGGTGATCGCCGCGGTCAAGGCGGCGGGCGGCCGCGAGGTCGGCACGCAGGCGGTGTCGGTCTCGCAGGCGTTCGGCGAGAACGGCCGACCGGCAGGATTCACCGCGGCGAACGCGGTCACCGCCACGGTCGACGTCGCCGCCGCCGGAGCGCTCATCGACGCGGCCGTCGGCGCCGGGGCCAATCAGGTCTACGGGCCCTCGCTCGCGGTCGCCGACCGGGGCACGCTCTACCGCAAGGCGCTCGAGGCGGCGGTCGCCGATGCGAAGCTCAGCGCCGAGACGCTCGCGGCTGCCGCGGGCCGCTCCCTCGGCAAGGTGACGTCGGTGGTGGAGAGCAGCGGGATCACTCCTGTTCCCATGTTCGCGAAGGCCGACGCAGCCGTAGCCGGGACGCCGATCGAGCCCGGGATGCAGCAGACGACGGCGAATGTGACGGTGACGTTCGCCCTCACGTGATCTCGACCGCGGTCGCTCCGCGGTCACCTGGTTCCCCCGAGGCTCGCCCTCCCGGAACCTCAGGCGGGAGTGGGCGCGGCGGCCTGGGCGTCGAGCGGGTCGATGTCGACCCGCTCCGGGGCACGCGGCAGGTGAACGGCGTACGCGGGTCGGCCGAGGTCGGCGAGACGGACGAGTGATCCGCCAATCGCCTCGATCAGGTCCTGGGCGGCGAGCAGGCGGATCGGTGCCGCGCCGGCCTCGGCCGCCGTGCGCTCGTCGTCGTGCGCACGGTCGAACACGAGCGCTGCGAGACGGGGGGCAAGTGCGGCGCCGTCGTGGGAGACCGTGATCTCGACACGTTCGGCGCTCGCCGAGGATCGGAGCTCGATCCGTCGCGCGCCGGAGTTCTCCGCCTCGAGCACGAGGTTCCGAACCGCGGTGCCGAGCACCCCCGGATCGGTCCAGGCCGTGCCGCCGGCCGACGTGAGGCTGATTTCGATACCGGCCTCTCGCAGAGCTACGGCGAGTGTCGCCAGTTCGCCACCCAGATCCACGTTGACAAAGGCGAGCTTCCGGGTCCCGGCGATCACCGTGCTGAGCGCATCGACCTCCCATTCGAGCCGGCGCAGGAACGGGCCGCGGGCGTCGGCATCGATCGCCTCGACGTGCGCGATCTCCTCCTGGAGTCCCGCGAGCGACCGCGCGACGAGTTGTTGACGCCGCTTGCCACGGCCGCGCTCCACCGCCAGGGATCTGGCGAGCTCGATCGACTCTCGCGAGCGGCGCATGATCTGCCGGTACACGAGCACTGCGATGGTGGGGAGCACGAAGGCGATCACGAAGCTCGCCAACCCGCCGAGCCGGCCCAGCAGCGCCCCCGATCGCCTCACGTCGCCGAGCGCGTTGTCGCGACTGACGACGAGACGGTCACGTAGCACGACGAATGCCGGCACGAGCTGGCCACGAGCCAGCCGGCGCGCTCCTGCGGGTCGACTGCTCTGCACAGCGGCGAGCGTCCGGTTGGCGGCTGTCCTGAAGCGGATCAGCGCTGCCCCGGTCTTCGCATCGGGCGTCCCGGCAGGCTGGGCGCTCGCGAACGCGCCCTCGAGCTCCTTCAGGTTCTGCCGCGCCTCGCCAACGGCCACCCGGATATCCCCCTGTGAGTTCGTCCCGAACGCCCTGTCGTTCTCGGCTAGGTAGGCCGCAAATGTCACCTGGGCGCGAACCACCGTCGCCGCACGGAGACTCTCGTTCAACGAATGCAGTTCGACGGATCGGCTCGCGACTTCTCGCGAGCGCCCGGCGATCGAGAACACGGCGCTCGCCAGCAGGACGAGGACGGCCGTCAGCATGACCGCGAGGGCCAGCGCGCGCCCTCGGCCGGCCCACGGGCGATACCGCGCGCCGCGGCCGGAATCGGTGCGATTCTCCACATATCCCTGATCGGCGTTCCGTCGGGCCGGCTTGAGCGGCCGGCCTGCCGATCGGCCCTACGCGGCGTCGGGGCGGCTGACGACGAAGCGGTTGCCACCCTGTCTCTTTGCCTCGTACATGACGCGATCTGCGGAGTTGAGCAGGCTGTCGGCGGAGTCGCCCGGCCGTGCGTAGGCGATGCCGACGCTCGCGGCCAGGCTGGCGATGGAGCCGTCGATCGAGAACGGCGCTGCAATGGCTTGGCAGATGCGCTCCGCAACCGTGGTGGCGTGGCGGGGCTCGTCGAGGTCGTTGAGGACGACGACGAACTCGTCGCCGCCGAGGCGGGCGAGGACGTCGTGGCCTCGAACCTGGCGGGTCAGCCGCTCGGCGACGCTCCGGAGGACTGCGTCTCCCGCCTCGTGTCCGAGCCCGTCGTTCACCTCCTTGAACCCGTCGAGATCGAGGAACAGGGCGGCGAACCTCACGCCCGTCTGTCGCATTCGCTCCAGCGAGGCTTCGACGCTCGTGAACAGGTGGGTGCGGTTCGCCAGCCCGGTCAGGCCGTCGTGGGTCGCCTGGTGGGTGAGATCGTTCGACCAGGACTCGAGACGGGAAAGAGTCGTTGCGTTCCGCCAGGCACCCGCCGTCAGCGAGGCGACCAGCTCGAGCGACTCGAGGGCGCTCGAGCCTGCAGCGAGCGGCTCGGTCGACCAGGCGCGCATTGCGATCGCGTACCCCGGTCTCTTGCCGACGGGAAGGACGGCGCCCGCGCGGTAGCCGAGCAGCCGAAGCTCCTCGGCGTCGACCTGAGCCCCTCCGATCCCCATCGTCACGGCGTGGTCGTTGAAGACGACCTCGTCGAGGTGGCCATCACGTGCCGGGTCCGGGCCGTGGTGGGAGCCTGCGGCACGCAGGAGCCGCCAGGCGCGGTCGCCGTGCTTTTCGCAGGCGTCGGCTCGGGCGAAGCCAAGGGCGACCACACAGTCGAGTGCGATATCGAGCACCTCGACCGAGTCCGTCGTCGTCGCCAGCCTCTGCGCGGCCGCTCCGACGACGAGCAGCTCTTCCGCCCGTCGGTTTGCGTCGATCCGGGCCCTGTGGGACGTCGTCAGATCGTCGCGCAGGCGCGCTGCGACGTAGGCGGTCGGGATCGCGACCACGGCGACGGCCGCGAGCTGCTGCAGCGCGAGCCCGAGCACGTTCGCATCGCCGGAATCGCCCGGAGCGTCGATCTGCAGCCTGGACACCACGTACGCGAGACTGAGGGACGCCCATGCGAGCCCGGCGGCCAGCGCACCGAACGCGACGCCTGCGTCGAAGACAGGCAGGAGGAGCGCGATCCAGGCGAGCGGCGTCGCGGACGCGTTGAGCAGGAGCATCCCGGTCAGGGCGATCAGAGAGTCGGCCGCGATCTGGAGCGCCACGGCAGAACGGCGCGTCCCCTCCGGTGCGAGCCCGAGCATCCTGGCGGTGTTGACGACTGCGTTGAAGCCGCCGATCGCTGCCAGGAACAGCGACGTCCCGAGGCCGAACGACACGACGCCCTGCGCGGGGGCCGCAAGCACGACCGCGAGGAATGCCACCGACAGCACGACCCGGACCGGCCGGAGGCTACGGCCAAGCGTCGCCTGGGCGCTTGCCTGGTCGTGCTCGGTTCGGGGAGCTGGCCGCTGAGGATCCACGTGGGGTCTCGATTACCGCATTACGAGGTCTACAGAGGAACCATCGGACTCAGAGCCGCCCTGCTTGAGTAAGCGACGCGGGGTCGGCCGAACCCCCGCCGCGGCCTCAGTGAGCCGGAGAGGCCAGGTGGCCGGCGGCGAGCTGCTCGATCGCCGCCACGGCCCCCCGTAGCTCCTCGATCTCAGCTTGCGCTTCGGCTGCCTTGAGCTCCGCTGCCCGGAGATCCTCCTGCAGGCCGACAAGGGTTGCGAGCAGCTCGTCGCGAACGAGGTCGGACGACACGGGCTCGGGGCCCGGGCCCGGCTCCGCCGGCTTTCCCGTCTTCTTGCCCCCGGCCCGTAGCGTCGTTGCCATCGCCTCGGGGGCCTGCGCCCCGGGAGGGGAGAGAAAGAGCCGCTCGGGACCGACCTCGACGACCGGAGTGATGCGGGTGAGCATCCGCGAGGCCGTGGGGCGCGTGACTCCGAGCTCGTCTTCGAGCTCTCTGGCCGTTACCTCGCCGGGTCGCGAGCCGACGAGCTGAATCGCCCGGAACCAGGTCCGGAGATCGGTCGTCGAGCGCCGGAAGATCGTCCCCGCGGTCGGGTAGACGTGGCTGCCGCAGTACTGGCACGAGTACGCCGAACGCCCGCGCACGCGGTGGAAGCGGGAGAGCCGCTCGCACTTGGGGCACGGCGTGCCGGGCGGAAAGGCGAGGTCGCGCAGGTAGTCGAGGCACGCGTCCTCGTCGCCGAGCTCACCGAGGGCAGCGAGCTCGGCCATCGTGTCAGGTGCCTTGGCTCGTGCGGTCGCCGCCTTTCGAGTGCGCGGGCGAGGGGCCATTCGCCGTAATACATAGCAAAGCAGGTACTTGTTGTCAACGAAAGCGCCTCGAATCGGGTCGGTCCGCGCACGTGTCGCGGCTTCGAATCGAGCCGGAACGGCCCGCTCCGAGGGTCGCAGAGCCCGTTTCCGGAGCTACCCCCGACGGGGGATCCACGACCTGCCGAAGCCGACGATGCTGACTAGGTAGGCGTCCTCCGATGCGGCGGTCAGATGAAGGTTGAAGCGCAGAGTTCGACGGGACTCTCAGGGGCACCGTGCCCCCGCGATCGAGGATGCCTTCGCGGCCCCGCAGGCCGCCTGCACACGGGTCGGTTCTTATCGACGCGAACGCCAACCCGGGCACCGACACGATCGCGTTCAACATCCCCGGTGCCGGTCCGCACAGGATCGTGGTCGGGGGCCGGAGGACTTGACCAGATTGAACGTTGAGCAGCGGAATTCAGTGCACCCTGCGGGCATGCCGTGCCGTGGCGCACGCCTGCGCGGCCTCGGTGCCCGCCGTCCCGCCGGGCGCCTCCTCGCGGCACTAGCGATCGTTCTCCTCGCCGTGCTCGTGGCGGGCTCGACCGCGTCCGGCTCGAGAGTCGAGCAATTCCAAACCTGGGCGCCGACCATGGCCGGTGTATGGGAGACCAAGAACCTCGGCTCCGCGTTTGGCGTACCGGCCAAGGCGGTGGTGGAAATCGCCATTTCCAACAGCGACAGCGGTGCCGCGCAGACCGGTGGCGTTCGCGCCGTGGGCTCAGCGCTGAATCGATCGTTCTCGATCAACAAGCAGCAGAAAGGAACCGAGTCGGTCGAGATGCTCGTGCAGGCGGACGCCAGCGGGCAGATCCAGACGTTTGCCAGCAGCACGACCAACATCAACTACACGGTTCTGGGCTACTGGACGAACGGCGCGTACGTCGAGACGATGGGGTCGTTCACCGTGAGTTCGGCGGCCACGTGGCAATCACGGAGCTTGAGCGGCATGGGAATTGGCCCCAACCAGGTGGCCGAAATCGTCATCACGAACGACAGCAACAACTCGCCCCAGGTCGGAGTGCGGACAGAAGGTTCGAGCCTCAGCCGCATCATCGATGTCCGCAATCTCGCCGGGGGCAGCGGACCCCAAACGATCACCATGCTGGCGAAGACCGGGAGCACCGGCGCGGCCAACATCCAGGCCTACAGCGAGCTCACGGCCAACGTGTCCTTCAACGTAGTCGGTTACTGGAGCACGGCGCCGGGCAACTACGTGGAGGCATTCGCCAACATCGGTGCACCGTCGGCCAACTCGACCTGGCAGTCGGTGAACCTCGGGACGTACGGCGTCACGGCAAACTCGGTCGCCGACGTCATCTTCACCAACGAAGAGACGAACACCACCAACTCCGCCGGCGTGCGCGACGTGGGGTCCGCCAACAACCGCGTGCTGGCCTTGAATTCGTACGGCGCGGGGGCTACGGGCGGGCCGGACAACGCGCGCATGTTCGCGAAGGCGTCAAATGATGCGAACGCGACGATTCAGTACTACCACGGCAACCGTACGATGGCGAACTTCTACCTGCTGGGGTACTTCGCGAGCAACGCTGCCCCGGTCAACAGCCTACCCCCCTCGCAGGCGACGCCGCTCAACACGCCACTGACCCTGTCGGGCGCCCTTGCGCCGTCGGTGAGCGACACCGATTCCGACCCGTTGGAGGTCAAGCTGGCGGCGACCGGCGGCACCGTCACGCTGTCCGGCACGGCCGGGCTTTCCTTCAGCGGTGGCACCGGCACGGGCGATGCCACGATGATGTTCGTCGGACGCATAGCCAATATCAACGCGGCCTTGAACGGCCTGGTTTTCACTCCGACGACGAACTACTCGGGTCCGGCCAGCTTGACGATGGCCACCGGCGACCTGGGCGGCCAGCCGACCGGCGTCGCGTCCGTGCTGCCGTCGACCTCGGCTGCGGCGCAATTCGACAAGCAGCAGGTGGCCACCAGTGTTTCGTTTGCGACTGCAGGGACGGTGGCCAACCTCAACGTGTACCTCGATCTCACCAAGGCGAGCGACGTACGCCTGGGTCTCTACTCGAACGTGGGGGGTGAGCCCGCGGCGTTGCTCGCGGAGATGAACGCAACTCTGCCCATCGGCTCCGACTGGTTCTCCTTCGACATTCCCGACGTGGCCGTCAGCGCGGGCACCTACTGGCTGGCGGTTGCGCCGGCAAAGGAGGGGGCGCTGCACTACAGCGCAACCGGGGGGAACACGCGGTTCAGCAACTACGACCCGAAGCTGGGACTGGCCTCGCCATGGAGCGGCACGTACTCGACGAACACCTGGCGGATCTCCGCCTTTGCGGGCTTCACGCCGACGGGCAACGCGGCGCAGATCGACACCGACGTGCTGGCGATCACCGTCGGGCCCAACACCGCGCCGACGCTCGACGCGACCAAGAGCCCCGTGCTCGCCCCGGTCGGCGAGGACGCGGCCGCGCCGGTCGGTGCCGTCGGCACGCTCGTCTCGTCGCTGGTGGACTTCGCGTCGCCTTCCGGGCAGGTCGACAACGTCACCGACCCGGACGGCGGCGCGCTGCTCGGGATTGCGGTGACGGCCGTCGACAACAGCAACGGCATCTGGAGCTACTCGACCGACGGCGGCAGCACCTGGAGCGCACTCGGCGCGGTGGGGAACGCAAGCGCGCGGCTGCTGGCGGCCGATGCCGGGACGCGCCTCCACTTCCAGCCGAACGCGAACTTCAACGGCACGCTGGCCGGCGCGATCACGTTCCGCGCCTGGGATCGGACGAGCGGAGCCAACGGCGCGCTCGTGGACACCTCGGCCAACGGTGGGGCCACGGCGTTCAGCACCTCCACCGACACGGCCCGCCTGACCGTCACCGCGGTCAACGACGCACCCGTGCTCGACAACAGCGGCAGCATGTCCTTGCCCAACGGCCTGCAGGATACGGCCGACCCCGCCGGCATGACGGTGCCGGCACTCATCGCCAGCGCCGGGGGTGACCGCATCACCGATGTCGACCCCGGCGCGGTGGAGGGCATCGCCATCACCGCCGCGGGCAGCGCCATCGGAGCCTGGCAGTACTCCACCGACGCCGGCGCCAACTGGTACGCCGTCGGGAACGTCGGCAGCAACAAGGCCCTCGTGCTCGGAGCCACTGCCAACGACCTGATCCGGTTCTTGCCCGTTGCCGGCGTGAGCGGCGCGGCGACGTTCTCGTTCCGCGCGTGGGATCGCAGCGACGCGCTTCCGAGCGGCACGGCCGCCGTCGATACCAATACGAACGGCGGCACGAGCCCTTTCAGCACTGCCGTGCAGGTGGCCACGATCTACGTCGAGCCGTTGCAGGTGCTGCTGTGGATGTCCACCAGCGGCGACGTCAGCGGCAGCGGCGTGCCCGGCCTGCCGAGCTGGACGCAGTCGACCGTGCTGACCTTCGGCGACCCCGGCCTGTCGCTCGGCGCCAACGCCACCGGCGGCCGCTTCTCGACGCTCACCAACTTCGACACCTTCGGCACCGACGTCGACATAACCGGCCTGCACCGCGTCAACCAGGCGGTGACGCTGACCGGTCCGGCGATCTCGGGCGGCTCGGTCAGCCTGGTCAAGGGCGACATGCTATTCGTCACACCGGCGGCCGAGAGCCTCAGCACCGCAGCAGGGTCGCCTCCGGCCGGGTGGTCGAGCAGCATCAGCGTGGCGGCCGGCAGCATCTATGCCTTCCGCCCGGTCAGCGGCGGCAACTACGGCAGCGGCTACTTCCGCCTCGTGACGGTAGGCCCGGGTATCAACCCGACGCGCGAGATCGGGCTGGTCGAAGCGCCCACCACCGTCGGCGGCACAGCGCTGGCGGCCGGCGACCTGCTCTTCACGCAGGCGGGCACCCTGCAGCAGAACAACATCTACTGGTACCACACGGCCGGAAACACCAGCAGCCTGCTGATCGACGGCTCTCAGGTCGGCATTCCGGGCGGTGGTGCCGGTGCGGGCATCGACAGCCTCGGCGTGGTGCAGGGCACGTTCACGACCGGCGGCTTCACCTTCCAGACCGGCGACGTCCTGGTCGGCTTCAACAAGCAGGTCGACGGCGTCGGCGGCGGTGCCAGCACGTTGACCGCACTCCCGCAGGACATCGTGCGGCTGCGCTTCACCGCCACCACCTACGGCGCGGGCACGGCCGTGGCCACGGCTGCGACGCTGTTCGACGGTGACTCGAAAGCCAAGTTCGACGCTGCGGCGGAGAACGTGGACG
This sequence comes from uncultured Thermoleophilia bacterium, assembly GCA_963823355.1. Lineage (GTDB taxonomy): Bacteria > Actinomycetota > Thermoleophilia > Gaiellales > Gaiellaceae > Gaiella. The sequence goes on along the minus strand of CAWGLG010000007.1, from coordinate 1,045,463 downwards.
CAGTGGGGCTGCTGGTTCAGAGCGCCGGCGGGAACGTGCCGCCGACCGTGACGCTCCCCGGCGCCACACTCGCCTACACCGAGGGTGCCGGCGCCGTGATCGTCGATTCCACAGCCACCGTCAGCGACCTGGACTCGCCCGACCTCGACACCGGCGTGCTGCTCGTCGACTTCGACGGCACGGGCACACCCAACGACCGGCTGGCGATCCGCAACCAGGGCCTCGGCGCCGGTCAGATCGGCGTGGCCGGCAGCAACGTGACCTACGGCGGCGTGGTGATCGGCACCTTCGGCGGCGGCACAGACGGATCTACGCCGCTGGTGGTGACGCTGAACTCGTTCGCGACCCCCAGCTCGGCTCAGGCACTCGTGCGCAATCTCACCTACGCCAATGTCTCCAACAACCCGTCCGCAGCGCCGCGCGTGCTGCGCGTGCTGCTGTCGGACGGCGACGGCGCCACGAGCGCCGCGGCGAAGAAGGCGATCAACGTCACCAACGTCAACGACCCTCCGGTGGCGGTGAACGACGCGTACGCGACCAACGAGGACACCTCCCTCGTCGTGGCTCCGTCGACCGGCGGCCTGCAGAACTGGTGGGGCTTCGACGAAGGCAGTCCGAGCCAGGCCACCGGGAGCGCAGGGTCGCTGGGCAGCAGCGGCACCCTCGGGAGCTCCGCCGGCGTGGACGCCGCCGACCCGACGTGGACCGCCGGCTACCTGGGTGGCCACGGGCTGTCCTTCGACGGCGCCGGAGACTACGTGCAGACCACCAGTACCGACCTCAAGACGGCCAGCAGCTTCACCCTGTCCGCGTGGTTCAAGACGACCACGACCACGAGCACGCAGCACCTCCTCTGGCAGGGCTACGCCGGCGGCAACGGCTACGGCAACGGCGGCTCCACCACGCCGGCGACATCGGAGATGAGCCTCTCGGTGGGCGGCTACACCGCGGCGTACAACAACAAGATCGTCTTCTCGCTCGGCTACGACATCCCGGCCAACGGCGCCGACTCGATCTTCATCGTCTCGGCGTCGGACTTCACCGACACCACCGCCTGGCACCACGTTGCCGTGAGCGTGGCCGACATCGGCGGCGGCGTGATGCGCGCCTCGCTGTACGTCGACGGCAGGCTGGAGGGCACGGACACGGGGACGCAGAACGACCGCTCGGTCTGGCAGGCGCTGCGGATCGGCTCGCCGGGCGACGGCTCGCGCTCGTTCAACGGGCAGATCGACGAGGTGCGCGTCTACAGCGGCGAGCTGTCGGGCGCGCAGATCCTGGGCGTCATGCAGCCGGGCGTGCTCGCCAACGACACCGACACCGACAACACCAAGCTGAGGGTCAACACCGCGGTCGTCACCGGGCCGGGCAACGGAACGCTGAGCATCAACGCGGACGGCTCCTTCACGTACACGCCGAACCTCGACTTCAACGGCACCGACAGCTTCACCTACAGGGCCAACGACGGCACCGTCGACTCGAATGTGGCCACCGCGACGATCACGGTCAACCCGGTCAACGATCCGCCGTCGGCGTCGAATTTGAGTGCGGCGGAGACCTATACCGAGGATACGGCGTTGAACCTGGTCGACATCGTGGTGGGTGATGTGGATGGGCCGACGGCGAGTGTGTCGTTGACGTTGTCGAGTCCGGCGGCGGGGAGCCTGAATACGGGCACCTCGGGGGCTGTGACCTCGACCTACGTTCCCGCGACGGGTGTGTGGAGTGCTGCGGGTGCGTTGGCGGACGTGAACAGTCTGCTGGCGGGTTTGACGTTCACGCCGGCGCTGGACTTCAACGGCTCCTTCACGATCGCGACCAGCGTCAGCGACACGGTCGCGCCGGCTCTGACGGGCTCGAAGGCGATCACCGGGATCGCCGTCAACGATCCGCCGTCGGCGTCGAATTTGAGTGCGGCGGAGACCTATACCGAGGATACGGCGTTGAACCTGGTCGACATCGTGGTGGGTGATGTGGATGGGCCGACGGCGAGTGTGTCGTTGACGTTGTCGAGTCCGGCGGCGGGGAGCCTGAATACGGGCACCTCGGGGGCTGTGACCTCGACCTACGTTCCCGCGACGGGTGTGTGGAGTGCTGCGGGTGCGTTGGCGGACGTGAACAGTCTGCTGGCGGGTTTGACGTTCACGCCGGCGCTGGACTTCAACGGCTCCTTCACGATCGCGACCAGCGTCAGCGACACGGTCGCGCCGGCTCTGACGGGCTCGAAGGCGGTCACCGGGATCGCCGTCAACGACGCGCCCACGATCACCAATGCAGCCACCGTCACGCTGGCCGGAACGGACGAGGACACCGCCTCGAGCGGCACGCTGGTGGGCGGTATCCTCGCTTCGGCGGGTTGGGCGGATGTCGACAGCGGCGCCCTGAAGGGGATCGCGGTCACGGGCACGTCCGGGAACGGCACCTGGCAGTATTCCCAAGACGGCCTCTCCTGGGTGGGCGTCGGTACGGTCTGGGCCACGAACGCGCTGCTGCTGAGCTCGGCCTCGCAGCTGCGCTATCTCCCCGACGGGGTGAACGGCGAGACGGCCGGCTTCGACTTCGTCGCCTGGGACCAGACGACAGGGACCGCCTCCACCAACCTCGTCCCCCGCTACGCCGACCCCAGCCCCGGCGGCGGCAGCTCCGCCTACTCGAGCCAAGCGGCCGCCGCCACGATCACCGTCACCGCCGTCAACGACGCTCCGGCCGTCACGGGCACGGGCGGCACGCTCGCCTACACCGAGAACGACCCGGCCGTCGCGATCGACCCCGGCCTGACAGTGTCGGACGTCGACAGCGCGAGCCTGGCCACGGCATGGGTCTGGTTCGCCTCCGGCTACGCGAGCGGGCAGGACGTCCTGGGCTTCACCGACCAGAACGGCATCACCGGCAGCTGGGATTCCGGCGCCGGAATGCTGACGCTGAGTGGCGGCGCGACCGTCGCCCAGTACCAGGCGGCGCTTCGCTCGGTCACCTACGCCAACACGAGCGAGGCGCCGAGCACGTCCACGCGACTCATGCTGTTCGCGGTCAACGACGGCGTCACCGGCAGCAATACCCCGTCGCGCAACATCGCGGTGACCGCCGTCGACGACCCGCCCGTGATCACGAGCAACGGAGGCGGCGCGAATGCGGCGGTCGCCGTCGCCGAGAGAACGACGGCGGTCACCACGGTCACGTCCAGCGACGTGGACGGTGGCGCGCCAACCTACGGCATCCTGCCCGGCGGCGACGGAGCGAAGTTCGCGATCAACCCGTCGACCGGCGTGCTCGCGTTCGTGACACCGCCGGACTTCGAGAACCCCGGCGACGTGGGCGGCGACAACGTCTACGACCTGACCGTTCAGGTAGGCGACGGGAACGGGGGCACCGATACGCAGGCGATCGCCGTCACCGTCACCGACGTGGCCGACGGGATCCGGGTCACGCCGACCTCCTCCGGGCCGCTCGGAGGCGAGACCCTCGTCAACACCGAGACGGCCGACGGCCAGGCGATCAACGCCAACGTGGCGCAGGCCGTCGCGACCGCTGCCAACGGCGACTACGTCGTCGTGTGGACGAGCAACCTCCAGGACGGCTCGGGCTACGGCATCTACGCCCAGCGGTTCACGGCGGACGGAGTGCCGCAGGGAGCGGAATTCCGGGTCAACGCGACGACGGCCAACGACCAGCTCAACCCGAGCGTGGCGATGGACGGCGCCGGCAACTTCGTCGTCACCTGGGGGAGCAACCTCCAGGACGACGGGATCAGCTCCGGCGTGTACGCCCGGCGCTACGACGCCGCCGGCGCACCGCAGGGCGGGGAGTTCCGGGTCAACACGACGACGGCCGGGTACCAGGGCGGACCGGCGATCGCGATGTCCCCGGCCGGCTCCTTCGTGATCACCTGGAACAGCGCCACCCAGGACCCGGACGGAAGCTCCGGCATCTACGGGCAGCGCTTCGACGCGGCCGGCGCACCGCAGGGAGGCGAGTTCCGGGTCAACACGTACACGCTCAATGCCCAGCAGCTGTCGTGGGTCTCCATGGACGCCGCCGGCAACTTCGTCGTCACCTGGGGCAGCAACGGTCAGGACGGATCCAACTACGGCGTCTACGGCCAGCGCTTCGATGCCGGTGGAGCGCCACGGGGCTCCGAGTTCAGGGTCAATACCACGACCGCGAACAGCCAGCTCTACAACGACGTCGCGATGCTGCCCGACGGCCGGTTCGTCGTCGTCTTCCAGAGCGTCAACGGCGGCGGCAACCTCGACCTCTTCCTGCAGCGCTACGCGGCGGACGGCTCGCCGGTCGGCGGCGAGGTCCAGGTGAACACGGCTTCGGATCCGAGCTACTTCCCGATCCCGTCGGTGGCCGTCGATCCGGGCGGCAACATCCTCGTCGTCTGGAACAAGTCAGGCGACGGCGCAAACGAGGGCGTGTTCGGACGGCGCTACGACTGGTCGGCCTCGCCACTGACCGGCGAGTTCCAGGTCAACGCCACGAGCGCCGGTAGGCAGCTGTACCCGGAGGCCGTTGCCCAACCGGGCGGCCGCTGGATCGTGGCGTGGGGCGGCAACGGGCCCGGCGACCCGGACGGCGTCTTCGTCCAGCGCTACGGGTTGACGACGACCGAGGCGGGCGGCACCGCGACCTTCGGCGTCGTCCTCGAGGCGGCGCCGACGGCCGACGTGGTGATCCCGGTCAGCGTGCCTGACGGCTCCGAAGGGACCGTCCCGGTCGGCTCGCTGACCTTCACGACCGGCGACTGGAGCCTCGCGCAGACCGTCACAGTCACCGGGGTACAGGACTTCAGCAACGACGGCGACACCGTCTACCAGGTCCTGCTCGGCCCCGCGACGAGCTCCGACCCGAGCTTCGATGGGTCGGATCCCGGAGATCTCTCGGTAACGAACCTCGAGGTGCCCAACCTGGCCCCGGTGAACGCGGTGCCCGGCGCGCAGACGGTGAGCGAGGACGCGACGCTCGTGTTCTCGTCCGGCAACGGCAACGCGATCACGATCAGCGACTCAGACGCGGGAAGCAATGACCTGCAGGTGACGCTCACGGGCAGCAACGGGACGATAACCCTCGCCGGCACCGCCGGCCTGACGTTCTCGACGGGCGACGGCAGCGCCGATGCGGCGATGACCTTCACCGGCGCCGCCGTCGACGTCAACGCCGCTCTCGCGGGCCTCGCGTTCACGCCGACGGCCGATTTCAACGGCGCGGCAGGCCTGCAGATCGTCACCGACGACCAGGCCAATACCGGGAAGGGAGGATCGCTGAGCGACACCGACAGCGTGGTGATCGCCGTGAGCGCGGTCAACGATCCGCCGGTTCGGACGGCGGGCTCGGTCGACAACCTCACCGTCGCCGAGGACTCGGGACTCACGTCGCTCGGGCTCGGCGGCGTCGCCTACGGATCGGGTGGAGGTGTCGACGAGGCCGGCCAGACCTTGACGTACACCGTCACCGTGATTCCCTCGCCGGCCTTCTTCGGCCTGATCGTGCTGGCAGACGGCACGACCCCGGTGTCGGCCGGCAGTACCTACACCCTCTCCGAGATCCGGGGGATGCAGTTCAAGACGGTGCCGGACGTCAACGGCCCGCTGTCCTTCTTCTCGTATCAGGTACAGGATTCCGGGGGTACCGCCAACGGTGGTTCGGACATCCTGGGCGAGTCGATCATGTTGACCGTGACGCCGGTGAACGACTCGCCGGTGGTTGCCGGGGTCGAGGGGTCGGCGCTCGCCTATACCGAGAATCAGGCGGCGACGGCGATCACGGGCTCGCTGACGTTGGGTGATGTGGACAGCGCGAGCCTGTCGGGTGCGACGGTACGGATCAGCGGCAACTATGCGCCGGGGGAGGATCTGTTGTCGTTCGCGGACACGGCCGCGATCACGGGCAGCTGGGTGCCGGGGACGGGGACGCTGACGTTGAGCGGTTCCGATTCGGTCGCGAGCTACGAGGCGGCTTTGAGGGCGGTCAGCTACAGCAACGGCAGCGAGAATCCGAGCACGTTGCCGCGCACGGTCGGCTTCACTGTCAGCGACGGTGCCGCGACGAGTAACACGGTCAGCCGCACGATCACCGTGACGGCCGTCAACGACGCGCCGACGGCGACCAATCTGAATGCCCCTGAGACGTACACGGAGGACACGGCGCTGAACTTGACCGACGTCGTTGTCGGCGATGTGGACAGTGCCGGTGTGACGGCGACGCTGACGTTGTCGAACGCGGCTGCGGGCAGCTTGAACACAGCCACGTCGGGTGCGGTGACGTCGACCTTCGTTCCCGCGACGGGTGTGTGGAGCGCGAGCGGCGCGATCGCGAACGTCAACACGCTGCTGGCGGGTTTGACGTTCACGCCGGCGGCGGACTTCAACGGCAACTTCACGATCGCGACGAGTGTCAGCGACGGCAGCCTCTCGGTCACAGGCAGCAAGGCGATCAGCGGCACCGCCGTCAACGACGCGCCGACGGCCGCGATTGGCCCTTCCGGATACGGGGTCAACGAAGATGATGGTTACCGTCCTCTGGGTGGCATCAGCGTCTCGGACCCTGATGCCGGCTCGAACGAGCTGGCCGTCACTCTCGGCGTCGGCCAGGGCCTGATCAGGCTCGGTACGACAGCGGGGCTGACGTTCACCGTCGGGGCGAACGACAGTGCCGGCATGACGTTCACCGGCACGGTCACGGCGCTGAACACAGCCCTGGCCTCCGTGAGTTACCGGCCTGATCCGGACTACGCGGGCACGGACAACCTCGCGCTGTCGGTTGACGATCAGGGCAATACGGGTGGCGGTGCCCTGAGCAGCGGCGACAGTGCGAACATCGTCGTTACCCCGGTCAACGACGCGCCGGTCCGGACTGCGGGGTCCGTGGTCGATCTGACGGTTCTGGAGGACTCGGGCCTGACTTCCTTGGGTCTTGGGGGTGTGGCCTACGGCCCTGGTGGCGGCGTCGACGAGAGCGGGCAGACGCTCAGCTATGCGGTCACGGCCCTGCCGGCGGGCAGCGTCGGCAACGTCTTCCTGGTCGACGGCACCACCCAGGTCGCGTTGGGTGCCTATACGTTGGCCGAAATCCGGGGCATGCGGTTCAAGCCGGCGGCAAACGGGAGCGGCGTCACGGGCTTCCAGTTCAACGTCACCGACTCGGGCGGGACGGCCAACGGCGGATCGAACTCGATCAGTCAGTTCATCCTGATCACGGTCAATCCGGTCAATGATCCGCCGACTCTGGGTGCGACGGTGCTCGACCCGACCTTCACGGAGGCGCCGGGGTTGGGTGTGCAGGCGCCGGCGGTGGGCGTCTTCAGTGGAGCGGCGGCGAGCACGATCGAGTCGGGGCAGACGATCAGCGGCCTGACCTTCACGGTCGGCGGCCTTGTGGACGGCGCCGACGAGGTGGTCGTGGTCGACGGCACGACGATCACGCTGGGTTCGACGAGTTCGGGTACGACCGCGACCAATGGTCTGGCCTTCACCGCGACGGTCAGCGGCGGCTCGGCGACGCTGGTGCTCTCGGGCGGCGCGTTGAGCACGGCGGCCACGCAGGCCCTCGTCGACGGCATCGGCTACCAGAACACGAGCGCCGACAACCCGACCTCGGGCACCCGGGCCGTCACCCTGACCCAGGTCAAGGACAGCGGCGGCACCGCCAACGGCGGCGCCGACACGACCACGCTCTCGATCGGCTCGACCGTGACCGTCGTCGCCGTCAACGATCCGCCGACGGCGACCAACCTCAGTGCCGCGCAGAGCTACACCGAGGACACGCCGCTGGCGCTGACCGCGATCGTGGCCAGCGATGTCGATAGCGCCAACGTCGCGGCGACGCTGACGTTGTCCGCTGCCGGCGCCGGCAGCCTCAACACCGCTACCTCGGGTGCGGTCACCTCGACCTATGACGCCGGCACCGGGGTGTGGAGCGCGAGCGGCGCGATCGCGAACGTCAACACGCTGCTGGCGGGTTTGACGTTCACGCCTACTCCGGACTTCAACGGCAGCTTCACGATCGCGACGAGTGTCAGCGACGGCAGCCTCTCGGTCACAGGCAGCAAGGCGATCAGCGGCTCCGCGGTCAATGATCCGCCGACTCTGGGTGCGACGGTGCTCGACCCGACCTTCACGGAGGCGCCGGGGTTGGGTGTGCAGGCGCCGGCGGTGGGCGTCTTCAGTGGAGCGGCGGCGAGCACGATCGAGTCGGGGCAGACGATCAGCGGCCTGACCTTCACGGTCGGCGGCCTTGTGGACGGCGCCGACGAGGTGGTCGTGGTCGACGGCACGACGATCACGCTGGGTTCGACGAGTTCGGGTACGACCGCGACCAATGGTCTGGCCTTCACCGCGACGGTCAGCGGCGGCTCGGCGACGCTGGTGCTCTCGGGCGGCGCGTTGAGCACGGCGGCCACGCAGGCCCTCGTCGACGGCATCGGCTACCAGAACACGAGCGCCGACAACCCGACCTCGGGCACCCGGGCCGTCACCCTGACCCAGGTCAAGGACAGCGGCGGCACCGCCAACGGCGGCGCCGACACGACCACGCTCTCGATCGGCTCGACCGTGACCGTCGTCGCCGTCAACGATCCGCCGGTGGTGACGGCGACGGGGACTGCGTTGGCGTACACGGAGAACGCCGCGGCCATGGTGGTCGACCCGGGTGTGACGGTGGCCGATCTCGACAGCGCGAACCTGGTGTCGGCGACGGTGCAGATCAGCGGCAACTATGCGGCCGGCGAGGACGTGCTGTCGTTCGTGAACACGGCGACCATCTTCGGCAGCTGGAACGCGCTCAACGGCACCCTGACCTTGACGGGCTCCGACACGGTCGCGAACTACGAGGCGGCGTTGCGGACGGTGAGGTACGCGAACGCGAGCGAGAGCCCGAGCACGGCGCTGCGGACGGTCGGTTTCACCGTCTCCGACGGCGCCCTGAACAGCAACACCGCGAACCGCAGCATCACGGTCAGCCCGGTCAACGATCTGCCGGTGGCGGCGGATGGGTCGGGTTCGGTGGCGGAGGATGCTGCTTCGTTGTCGGTTGATTTGCGCGGGTTGGTGGCGGATGTCGAGACGGCGGACGCGAACCTGTCCTACGTGATTGTGGGTGGCCCGGCGGCTGCGGCGGGGGCGTTGAGTGCGACGGGCACGAACGGGGTGTTCTCGTTTGTGCCGGCGGCTGATTTCAACGGCAGCGCCTCGTTCACCTATCGGGTCAGCGATCGGGGCGATCCCGACAACTGTGTTGCGGGCCCGGGCTGCTCGGCGGCGTTGGCGAGCGCGGTGCGCACGTTCACGATCACGGTGACGCCGGTCAACGATCTGCCGGTGGTTGTGGCGACGCCGGCGGCTGTGTCGTTGTTGGAGGATGGTTTGGCGGTGTCGGTGCAGGTCGACGGCGCGGATGTGGAGACGGCGCCGGCGAATCTGCTGGTGACGGTGACGCAGGTTCCTGCGAACGGGACGTTGCGGCGGGGGGCGGCGGTGTTGGCGGTCGGGTCGACGTTCACGGGGACGCCCGCGACGTTGGCCTATACCCCGGATCCTGACTTCAACGGGGCAGACCAGTTTGGGTTGAAGGTGACCGACACGGGTGATGGTGCCGCTGTCGCGCGCGACTCGGCGGAGCTGCTGGTGCCGGTGTCGGTGGCGGCGGTGAACGATGCGCCGTCGTTTGTGGCGGGCGCTGATGTGGTCGTGGCTGAGGACGCGGCGGCGCAGACGGTGGCGGGCTGGGCGACGGCGATCTCGGCGGGCCCGGCGAACGAGTCGGGGCAGGCGCTCGCCTTCCAGGTCTCGAACGACAACAGCGGTTTGTTCTCGGTGCAGCCGGCCGTGTCGGCGGCCGGGGTGCTGTCGTTCACGCCGGCCGCGAACGCGAACGGGCAGGCGCTCGTGTCGGTGGCGTTGCGCGACGACGGCGGCACCGGCAACGGTGGTGTCGACAGCTCGCCGACCCGCACGTTCACGATCACGGTGACGCCGGTCAACGATCTGCCGGTGGCGGCGGATGGGTCGGGTTCGGTGGCGGAGGATGCTGCTTCGTTGTCGGTTGATTTGCGCGGGTTGGTGGCGGATGTCGAGACGGCGGACGCGAACCTGTCCTACGTGATTGTGGGTGGCCCGGCGGCTGCGGCGGGGGCGTTGAGTGCGACGGGCACGAACGGGGTGTTCTCGTTTGTGCCGGCGGCTGATTTCAACGGCAGCGCCTCGTTCACCTATCGGGTCAGCGATCGGGGCGATCCCGACAACTGTGTTGCGGGCCCGGGCTGCTCGGCGGCGTTGGCGAGCGCGGTGCGCACGTTCACGATCACGGTGACGCCGGTCAACGATCTGCCGGTGGTTGTGGCGACGCCGGCGGCTGTGTCGTTGTTGGAGGATGGTTTGGCGGTGTCGGTGCAGGTCGACGGCGCGGATGTGGAGACGGCGCCGGCGAATCTGCTGGTGACGGTGACGCAGGTTCCTGCGAACGGGACGTTGCGGCGGGGGGCGGCGGTGTTGGCGGTCGGGTCGACGTTCACGGGGACGCCCGCGACGTTGGCCTATACCCCGGATCCTGACTTCAACGGGGCAGACCAGTTTGGGTTGAAGGTGACCGACACGGGTGATGGTGCCGCTGTCGCGCGCGACTCGGCGGAGCTGCTGGTGCCGGTGTCGGTGGCGGCGGTGAACGATGCGCCGTCGTTTGTGGCGGGCGCTGATGTGGTCGTGGCTGAGGACGCGGCGGCGCAGACGGTGGCGGGCTGGGCGACGGCGATCTCGGCGGGCCCGGCGAACGAGTCGGGGCAGGCGCTCGCCTTCCAGGTCTCGAACGACAACAGCGGTTTGTTCTCGGTGCAGCCGGCCGTGTCGGCGGCCGGGGTGCTGTCGTTCACGCCGGCCGCGAACGCGAACGGGCAGGCGCTCGTGTCGGTGGCGTTGCGCGACGACGGCGGCACCGGCAACGGTGGTGTCGACAGCTCGCCGACCCGCACGTTCACGATCACGGTGACGCCGGTCAACGATCTGCCGGTGGTTGTGGCGACGCCGGCGGCTGTGTCGTTGTTGGAGGATGGTTTGGCGGTGTCGGTGCAGGTCGACGGCGCGGATGTGGAGACGGCGCCGGCGAATCTGCTGGTGACGGTGACGCAGGTTCCTGCGAACGGGACGTTGCGGCGGGGGGCGGCGGTGTTGGCGGTCGGGTCGACGTTCACGGGGACGCCCGCGACGTTGGCCTATACCCCGGATCCTGACTTCAACGGGGCAGACCAGTTTGGGTTGAAGGTGACCGACACGGGTGATGGTGCCGCTGTCGCGCGCGACTCGGCGGAGCTGCTGGTGCCGGTGTCGGTGGCGGCGGTGAACGATGCGCCGTCGTTTGTGGCGGGCGCTGATGTGGTCGTGGCTGAGGACGCGGCGGCGCAGACGGTGGCGGGCTGGGCGACGGCGATCTCGGCGGGCCCGGCGAACGAGTCGGGGCAGGCGCTCGCCTTCCAGGTCTCGAACGACAACAGCGGTTTGTTCTCGGTGCAGCCGGCCGTGTCGGCGGCCGGGGTGCTGTCGTTCACGCCGGCCGCGAACGCGAACGGGCAGGCGCTCGTGTCGGTGGCGTTGCGCGACGACGGCGGCACCGGCAACGGTGGTGTCGACAGCTCGCCGACCCGCACGTTCACGATCACGGTGACGCCGGTCAACGATCTGCCGGTGGCGGCGGATGGGTCGGGTTCGGTGGCGGAGGATGCTGCTTCGTTGTCGGTTGATTTGCGCGGGTTGGTGGCGGATGTCGAGACGGCGGACGCGAACCTGTCCTACGTGATTGTGGGTGGCCCGGCGGCTGCGGCGGGGGCGTTGAGTGCGACGGGCACGAACGGGGTGTTCTCGTTTGTGCCGGCGGCTGATTTCAACGGCAGCGCCTCGTTCACCTATCGGGTCAGCGATCGGGGCGATCCCGACAACTGTGTTGCGGGCCCGGGCTGCTCGGCGGCGTTGGCGAGCGCGGTGCGCACGTTCACGATCACGGTGACGCCGGTCAACGATCTGCCGGTGGTTGTGGCGACGCCGGCGGCTGTGTCGTTGTTGGAGGATGGTTTGGCGGTGTCGGTGCAGGTCGACGGCGCGGATGTGGAGACGGCGCCGGCGAATCTGCTGGTGACGGTGACGCAGGTTCCTGCGAACGGGACGTTGCGGCGGGGGGCGGCGGTGTTGGCGGTCGGGTCGACGTTCACGGGGACGCCCGCGACGTTGGCCTATACCCCGGATCCTGACTTCAACGGGGCAGACCAGTTTGGGTTGAAGGTGACCGACACGGGTGATGGTGCCGCTGTCGCGCGCGACTCGGCGGAGCTGCTGGTGCCGGTGTCGGTGGCGGCGGTGAACGATGCGCCGTCGTTTGTGGCGGGCGCTGATGTGGTCGTGGCTGAGGACGCGGCGGCGCAGACGGTGGCGGGCTGGGCGACGGCGATCTCGGCGGGCCCGGCGAACGAGTCGGGGCAGGCGCTCGCCTTCCAGGTCTCGAACGACAACAGCGGTTTGTTCTCGGTGCAGCCGGCCGTGTCGGCGGCCGGGGTGCTGTCGTTCACGCCGGCCGCGAACGCGAACGGGCAGGCGCTCGTGTCGGTGGCGTTGCGCGACGACGGCGGCACCGGCAACGGTGGTGTCGACAGCTCGCCGACCCGCACGTTCACGATCACGGTGACGCCGGTCAACGATCTGCCGGTGGCGGCGGATGGGTCGGGTTCGGTGGCGGAGGATGCTGCTTCGTTGTCGGTTGATTTGCGCGGGTTGGTGGCGGATGTCGAGACGGCGGACGCGAACCTGTCCTACGTGATTGTGGGTGGCCCGGCGGCTGCGGCGGGGGCGTTGAGTGCGACGGGCACGAACGGGGTGTTCTCGTTTGTGCCGGCGGCTGATTTCAACGGCAGCGCCTCGTTCACCTATCGGGTCAGCGATCGGGGCGATCCCGACAACTGTGTTGCGGGCCCGGGCTGCTCGGCGGCGTTGGCGAGCGCGGTGCGCACGTTCACGATCACGGTGACGCCGGTCAACGATCTGCCGGTGGCTGCTGACGGGGCGGACACGGTCGCGGAGGACGCGGCTTCGTTGTCGGTTGATCTGCGGGCGTTGGTGGCGGACGCCGAGACGGCGGACGCGAACCTGGTCTACGCGGTCGTGTCGGGCCCCGCCGTCGGGGCGGGGACGTTGACGGCGACGGGCACGAACGGCGTCTTCTCGTTCGTACCGGCGGCTGATTTCAACGGCAGCGCCTCGTTCACCTACTCGGTCACGGATCGAGGGGATCCCGACAACTGCGCCCCGGCCGGCCCGGCCTGCGATGTAGCCCGCACCAGCGCCGTGAAGACGTTCACGATCACCGTGACCCCGGTCAACGACGCACCGGCCATCACCTCGAACGGTGGCGGGCCGACCGCTGCCGTGTCGGTACCGGAGGGAACGACCTCCGTGACCGACGTGAACGCGATCGACCCTGACGCGGGCACGACGCTCACCTACTCGATCGCCGGGGGCGCCGATGCCGGAGCTTTCGTGATCGACGGTGCTTCGGGCGTGCTCTCGTTCCTGACTGCGCCGAACTTCGAGGCGCCTGGGGACGCGAACGGGGACAACGTGTACCTGGTGAACGTGTCCGTCTCGGACGGAGCGCTCGCAGACACACAGGATCTCACCGTCACAGTCCTCGACGTCCTCGTCGAGAACCAGGCACCGGCGATCATCTCGAACGGCGGCGGCCCGACGGCGTCCGTCCCGGTCGTGGAGAACACGACCGCGGTCACCGACGTCGACGCGACCGACCCCGATCCGGGTACAACGCTCACCTACACGCTCGCCGGAGGCGCAGATGCCGGCCGTTTCCAGATCGACGGCGGCACCGGAATGCTCACGTTCACGACCGCTCCCGACTTCGAGGCGCCGGTCGATGCGAACGGCGACAACGTCTACGAGGTCATCGTCTCCGCGAGCGACGGCTCCCTCTCCGCCACGCAGGCCCTGTCGGTGGTGGTCGGCGACAGCCTCGAGACACCCGCGAACCTGCCGCCGGTGATCACCTCCGCAGGGGCGGGGGACTCGGCGGAAATCCAAACGGACGAGGGGGCGACCCCTGTAGGCACCGTCACGGCATCGGATCCGGAAGGTGCGCCGGTGGCCTACGCGATCAGGGGGGGTGCAGATGCAGCACTCTTCAGCCTCGATCCGGTGTCCGGAGCGCTCGCATTCCTGTCGGCTCCCGATTACGAGAGCCCGGCCGACCGCGACCTCAACAACGCCTACGAGGTCGTCGTCGAGGCGTCCGACGGCTCCCTCACGGACGTGCAGGCGCTCGTCGTTCGGGTACGCAACGTCAACGAGAGCCCGACGAGCCTCCTGCCGTCCGGGCTCGTCACCGACGAGGACGTGGCGCTCGTGCTTCGCGCTGCCGACGGGCGGGCGTTGACGGTCGCTGACCCCGACGGCCCGGGCGGCACGGTGCGCGTGACGCTCTCGGTCACGTCGGGCACCCTGACGCTCCCTCGCCGAGACGGTCTGGCGTTCGCGGTCGGTGACGGAACTGCAGACCGCAGCCTGACCTTCACCGGCAGCATCGCCGACGTCAACTCCGCGCTCGACGGGCTCACGTTCACACCGCTTGCGAACGCCCACGGCATCGTCACGCTGGTACTTGTCTCGGCTGACCCGAGTGCGACGAGCCTCTCCGACACAAGTAGCACGACCGTGCTCGTGCGGCCCGTCAACGACCCGCCGGCTCTCGCCACGATTGGCAGAGTCGAGGCAGTGGCCGGCACTGCTGTCGTGTTCAGAGCCGCTGCGAGCGACGTCGACGGCCCCGAGTTGACGTACTCCCTCGTCGGCGCCCCCGCGGGTGCCCGGATCGACCCGACGACGGGAGCGTTTTCCTGGACGCCCACCGCAGCGCAGGCGGCCCGCAGTTACTCGTTCGACGTCGTCGTCAGTGACGGAGGAAGGCCTGAGCGCAACGACCGGGTGACGATCACGATCGTCGTCGCCGAGCCGTTTGCACCCACGGCTGGTCCTGCTTCCACTCCCGCTCCCGGCAAGGACGGCACATCGCAGCCCGGCGCCCAGCAGCCCGGCGCGCCAGCAGCCCGGCGCGGCAGCGGGCGAGCCTACGCCGGTCGCACCGCGGCCCCTGGCGGCCCGCGACGATCGCGCCCGGACGACCCAACCCACGAGCGTGGCGATCGCCGTGCTCGGGAACGACGTCATCCCCGGCGGTGAAAGCGTCACCGTCACGGCCGGGCCGGCCGGGCACGGCACCGTGCGCGTGCTGCCGGACGGAAGCATCATCTACACGCCTGCGCCCGGCTTCGAGGGAAGCGACCGGTTCTCGTACACCATCGTCGGCGCCGACGGCCGCCGCAGCAGTGCCGAGGTCACCGTCCTCGTCGAGCGCCCGAAGCAGGCAGCGTGGTGGACAGGAGGGTCGCTGCTCGGCGGGCACGGCCTCGGCACGGGTCTCCGGACGTCCGGGCGCGTGGCAGACACGTTGCACACCGGGTTCCTCACGATGGCGCGGGCGCTGCTCGAAGCACTTCAGGGGCTCGACACCCCGATCCGGCTGCTCGTCCTCGCGGGCGCCTGGGCAGGCCTCTTCGGGGGTTGGTTGCTCGTGTTCCGGCGACGCCGGGCCTTTGTCGTCGACGGTATCTCGCGCGACGACGCGCTGGAGGTGCTCGATCGCCCCGACGGCGAGTGCCTGTTCAGGCTCCGCTTCGACGACGGCCCTGTCTGGTCGTTCGGCCGGAAACGGCGTCTTCACGGCCGGACGTGGGTTCGGGTGACGACCGCCGCAGGCTCGGGATTCGTGGCTCTCGATCGGCTGCTCGCGATCGATCGCGCGACCGACTCGCCGCGCGCCATTCTGCAGGGCTGACGCTCTCCGGCATCCACCGCCGGGCCCCGGCGACCGGCAGCAGCCGGTCGCCGGGGCTGCGCCTCAGCCTGGCGCAGGCGCCGGCGCGGCGGCGGGTGCGACGATCTGCGGCGTGACGATCTGGTGCTCGGTGCCGTACCCACCCGGCACCGGGATGTAGAACTCGGGATAGCCCCACATCCCGTGCTCCGAGACGTCGAGGCCCATCTGCTCGACCTCCGGCTCGGTGCGGATCCCAACCGTCACCTTGAAGAGCAGGAGGATCAGAAACGAGAGGGTGAACGTGAACGCCCCCACGGCGACGAGGCCGAGAGCCTGCGTCCCGAGCTGCGCGAAGCCGCCGCCGTAGAACAGCCCGGCCTTCCCCGTCTCGAGCTTGCCCACGAGCTCCGGCACCGCGAGGAACCCGAGCGACAGCGTGCCCCAGACGCCCGACATGCCGTGAGCCGCGATCGCGCCCACCGGGTCGTCGATCCCGATCCGTTCGACGAAGAGCGAGCCGACGACGACGATGATGCCCGACACGAACCCGATCAGGATCGCGGCCCACGGCGCCACGAACGCACACGCTGCCGTGATCGCAACGAGGGCTGCGATGGCACCGTTCAGCATCATCGAGAGGTCGGGCTTCTTGACGACGAGCCACGACGTGACCACGGCACCGAGCACTCCCGCGGCTGCGGCCAGGTTCGTGTTCAGCGCCACGTAGGCGAAGAAGCCCACACCGCCGAAGTCCACGGACAGCGTCGAGCCCGGGTTGAAGCCGAACCAGCCGAACCAGAGGATCAGCACGCCGAGGGTCGTAAACGCCATGTTGTGGCCCGGGATCGCGTTGGGCTTGCCGTCGGCACCGAACTTGCCGAGCCGCGGCCCGAGCAGGATCGCTCCCGCGAGGCCCGCGAGCGCCCCCTGGTAGTGGACGACCGTCGAGCCGGCGAAGTCCTGCATCCCGCGCGAGAACAGCCACCCCTCAGGGCTCCAGATCCAGTGCGAGACGAGCGAGTAGATCAGGGTGAAGACGGCCCCGAACGCGAAGTAGACCCAGAGCTTCGTACGCTCGGCCATCGCGCCCCAGACGATCGCGAGCGAGACGGCCGCGAACGCGACCTCGAACAGGTAGCCCGCCGCGCCGGGAATCTGGCCGAACCACGAGAAGGGGGCCTCCCCGATCGAGAGCAGCTCGTTCACCGACGGGAAGAACCCCGAGCCGCCGACGACGCCGTTGCCGCCGTCGCCGAAGGCCATTCCGAACCCCACGAGGTAGTAGATGATCGAGACGATCGCCAGGATCAGGACGTTCTTGGCCGCGATGTGACCGACGTTCTTCATCCGGGTCAGACCGGCCTCGAGGAAAGCGAAGCCCGCCTGCATGAAGATCACGAGCATCGCCGCGAGCACGACCCAGATCGTGCTTGCCGCGAAACCCAGTTCCTTGACGCTCATACGACCTCTACCTCCTCGAGCTTCGCTCCGGTCCGGTTGTGGGTGACGTGGCCGACGGGAGAGGCCCAGCAGATGCCGTCCCCGCTCGCGTGGCCCGTGCGCGCCGCATCGACGACGGCGCCGATCACGCCCTCGGCGAGGTCGTCGCGAACGACGAAGGTCATCAACGCCTTCGGCAGGAAGCGCGACTCGAACACGCGGCCCCGGTACTCGTGCGTGATGCCCTTCTCGCGGCCGTGTCCGACGGCCTCGATCACCGTCACGCCGACGTGCCCGGTGGCGGCCTCGACGGCCTCCATCACTGTCTCCACGCGGTCTCTGACGACGACCGCCTCAACTTTCATCATCTCGTTCCCTCCCTTGCTCAACCAACAACAGAAGGCCCCAGGGCTCCCGGGGAGCACTGAGGCGTCATCGCCCTGCGGAAGAGCCCGCATCGGCCCTGCCAGATGAATCGATCCTGCGTGGTTGCCGCCGGGAGCCGAACGTGATCCGGCTCCGGGCGGCGGTCGTGCGGGTCCTAGCCGGTCTGGCTCAGCTCGAGCTCCCACTCGCTCTCGAGAGCCGACTCGTCGACCATCGCGATCGTCTCGATGATGCGACCGGCGATCCGGTACGGGTCGCCCTGTGAGTTGGGTCGCCGATCCTCGAGGTAGCCGCGGTAGCCGTTCTCGATGAAGCTGTGCGGCACCCGGATCGAGGCGCCGCGATCGGCGACACCCCAGCTGAATGTGTCGATCGACTGCGTCTCGTGGAGGCCGGTCAGGCGAAGGTGATTGTCCGGCCCGTAGACCTCGATGTGCTCCGCCATGTACTGCTCGAAGGCCTCCATCAACGCGAGGAAGTACTCCTTGCCACCGACCTCGCGCATGGCCCGGTTCGAGAAGTTGGCGTGCATGCCGGAGCCGTTCCAGTCCACCTCGGCACCGAGCGGCTTGCAGTGCCAGTTGACGTCGACCCCGTACCTCTCGCAGAGGCGCAGGAGCAGGTAGCGCGCGATCCACATCTCGTCGGCGGCACGCTTCGAGCCTTCGCCGAAGATCTGGAACTCCCACTGGCCCTTGGCGACCTCGGCGTTGATCCCCTCGTGGTTGATGCCGGCCTCCAGACAGAGGTCGAGATGCGCCTCGACGATCTCGCGGGCGAGCGAGCCGACGTTCTTGTGGCCGACGCCCGTGTAGTACTCGCCCTGTGGCGCCGGGAAGCCGCCGCCCGCCGGGAAGCCGAGCGGAGCGCCCTCCACGTAGAAGAAGTACTCCTGCTCGAAGCCGAACCACGTGTCCGGGTCGTCCGGGATCGCTGCGCGGCTGTTGCTCGGGTGCGGCGTGCCGTCCGGCAGCAGCACCTCGCACATCACGAGGACGCCGTTCTTGCGGGCCGGGTCGGGGAAGAGCGCGACCGGCTTGAGGACGCAGTCGGAGTTGCTGCCGTCGGCCTGCCGCGTGGAGCTGCCGTCGAAGCCCCAGAGCGGGAGCTCCTCGAGCGTGGGGAACCGGTCGAACTCCACGATCTTCGTCTTGCCCCGCAGGTTCGGAACCGGCTCATAGCCGTCGAGCCAGATGTACTCGAGCTTGAACTTCTGCATCAGATCAATCCTCCCGTCGAACACGAAAACGTGCACAAAAAAAGCCCCAGGGCTCTCGAGGAGCTCTGAGGCGTCGTCGCCATCCTGAGGGCCGTCGTCGGTCCCCGGGGCGACACTGTACTGACGCAAGCCCCCCGAGCGCAAGGGGGTATCAGTCCCGGCGCTCGTGTAGCGTTCGGGCCGAAGTGCCAGTCTCCATCTGACAGCAGGCACGGCCCGGCAGCCCGGTTCGCACGTCCTCGGCTCCGCAGCGCCAGCCTGCTCCGACACACGCGTCCTGATGCGAGACCGACTGGAGCTCTTCGATGAACCGTCTTTCCGCGCGCACCACCTGGTACGCCTACGAAGCAGGCGCCTCGTTCCTCGGCCTGCTCGCGTTCACGGTGACCGCCGTCTACTACGTCACGGAAGTGGGCATGAGCCCCCTCCAACTCGTCCTCGTCGGCACCCTGATGGAGGTCTCGATCTTCGTCTTCGAGGTACCAACCGGGATCGTCGCGGACACCTACTCGCGGCGCCTCTCGATCGTGATCGGCACGCTCGTGATGGGCGTTGCGGTGATCCTCTTCGGCGCGCTCGGGGACGTGTGGCCAATCCTCGCCGCGAACGCGCTCTGGGGCTTCGGCTACACGTTCACGAGCGGCGCCTTCGACGCCTGGCTCGCCGACGAGATCGGCCAGGAGCGTCTGGCGGGGGTCTACCTGCGCGGGGCCCAGGTCGGCCGCGTCGCCGCTCTTGCGGGCATCGGCGCGAGCGTCGGCCTGGCCGTCGTCGACCTCCGGCTGCCGATCGTCGTTGCCGGCGCCGGTGGGATCGCGCTCGCGCTCTTCTTCGGCACTCACGATGCGTGAGACGGGCTTCACTCCGCTGCCCCGCGAGGAGCGAGGCTCGTTCGCCCAGATGGCGCACACCGGCCGACAGGGCGGGCGCCTCGTCCGGGCCAGGCCGGCGCTGCTCGCGATCCTCGGCATCGCGGCCTTCGCGGGGATGTGGAGCGAGGGGTTCGACCGCCTCTGGCAGGCCCATTTCATCCGCGACATCGGCCTGCCGTCGCTCGGCGGCCTCGATCCGGTCGTCTGGTTCGGCATCTTCGGTGCCGGGGCGATCCTGCTCTCGATCGCCGTCGCCCACCCGCTCGGGAAGCGGCTCGAGCACGTCGGGCTCGGGAAGATGGCCACTGCACTCTTCTGGCTCGACGCCTCTCTCCTCGTCAGCGCAATGCTGTTCGGCGTTGCCGGGGAGTTCTGGCTCGCCCTCGTGGCGTACTTCGCGGTCGGTCTCGCCCGGAATGTCGCGAACCCGATCTTCCAGACCTGGCTGAACCGGAACGTCGAGGAGTCCGGCGTGCGTGCGACCGTGCTCTCGATCACGAATCAGGCGGACGCCGTCGGCCAGTGGACGGGCGGGCCGGCGATCGGCCTGATCGGTAACGCGTTCTCGATCCGGGCGGCGCTCGTCGCCGGGTCGGTCTGCATGGCACCGGCGCTCGCGCTCTACCGCCGCGCTGCCAGGCATCATGGCGAGGCGCTGTAAAGGCACTGGGCATCGCCGCAGCGGCGGTGTGAGAGGATGCATTCGACGCAGCACGCTGATACGCTCACCGGGCTTGTTTTCGAGGCAACGGGGCCTCAGGCGCTGCTTGCGCCTGGGGCTTTTTTCGTTCCAAGGAGGAGTTCAAGATGGCCAGACCACGGAGCAGCGCCGCCGCGACACCCAGACGGCCGGCACAGATACAGAGCAAGGACCGGGCGACCTCGAGCGTCGCGGCCCGGCGCGCGGTGTTGAAGCGGATCAAGGACGAGGGCGTCGAGCACGTTCTCTTCTGGTTCACCGATCTCGAGGGGCACCTCAAGTCGTTCGCGATCACGCCCAACGAGATGGCCGGCGCGCTCGACGACGGGATGGGCTTCGACGGCTCGTCGATCACGGGGTTCAACCGGATCGAGGAGTCGGACATGGTCGCGATCCCCGACCCGGCGACGTTCGAGATCATGCCGCGGCCGGTCGACGACCACGGGCACGAGCTGGGCTCGAAGGTCGGACGCATGATCTGCGACGTCGTCAAGCCCGACGGCACGCCCTACGAGGGCGATCCGCGCTACATCCTCAAGCTCGCGCTCGAGCGGATGAAGAAGATGGGCTTCGACACGTTCAACGTCGGGCCCGAGCTCGAGTACTTCCTCTTCGAGGACGACAAGGGCACGGAGACGATCGACGAAGGTGGCTACTTCGCGATGACCGTGCAGGACGCGGCCACCGAGGTGCGCAACGACACGATCACGGCGCTCGAGTCGGTCGGGATCCAGATCGAGTACCACCACCACGAGGTCGCCCCGTCCCAGCACGAGATCGACATGCGCTACGACGACGCCCTCGCGATGGCCGACAAGACGATGACCTACCGGATCGTCGTCAAGGAGGTCGCCGCCTGGCACGGCTATTACGCGACGTTCATGCCGAAGCCGCTGTTCGGCGAGAACGGTTCGGGTATGCACACCCATATGTCGCTGTTCAAGGGTGGCCGAAACCAGTTCTTCGACGGCAAGGATCCGAACCACCTCTCCGACACTGCGAAGTCGTTCATCGCCGGCCTCCTCGTGCACGCGCGCGAGCTCTCTGCCGTGCTCGCGCAGTGGGTCAACTCGTACAAGCGGCTCGTGCCGGGCTACGAGGCGCCGGTCTACGTCGCGTGGTCGCAGCGCAACCGCTCGGCCCTGATCAGGATCCCGCTCTACAAGCCGGGCTCCGAGCAGGCCACGAGGGCCGAGATCCGCTGCCCGGACCCCGCCTGCAACCCGTACCTCGCCTTTGCGGCGCTGCTGCACGCTGGCCTCGAGGGGATCGAGAAGGGGTACAAGCTGCCGGCCGAGATGACCACGAACCTGTACCGGCTCTCCGAGGAGGAGCGGCTGGAGCAGGGTGTCGAGGCGCTGCCCGGCTCGCTCGGCGAGGCGATCGAGGCGTTCGCCGGCTCGGAGCTGTTGCAGAAGGCGCTCGGGGAGCACATCTTCCCGCGCTACGTCGAGCTCAAGCGCAACGAGTGGGACGAGTACCGCACCCAGGTCTCGCAGTGGGAGCTCGACCGCTACCTGGCGGCGCTGTAGTCCAGCGGTGGTGCGTCGTCCCCCGGGTCCGGGACGGCGCACCACCCCGAACTGTCCCTGTCAGTTCCGACTGGACATCGTTCCCCGAATGGCTCATCATCGGTGCTGCAGGTGCAGCCGCTAGGCGAGCGGCGCGCCTGTGTCTGACGGCCGATCGCGGGTCCCCGATGAGGGACCCGTGGTCGTTGTGGGGCAACCGGCCGTCAGGAGGGCTTGGCGCCCATCGCCCAGACGGTGACGATGTAGGCCGCGAGCAGGAGCACCGAGATGAGGAGGCTCGCGCGCACGAGCCCGGTGCGGCCGGCCGGCAGCCGCCGGACGCCGATCCCGCCGAGAATGAGCGCGATCAGCAGGAGCAAGGCCCCGATGTCGGCCGTGATGTAGCCGATCCCGACCCAGGCCGGATCGGTCGGCAGGTCTTCGAGGTGCTCGCGCGCGTAGATCCACTCGGCTCCGATCCTCATCACGATGTATCCGGGCAGGCAGACGGCGAGCATCGTCAGGTAGCCGAGCCGCAGCAGTCGTGCTTCGCCGCGTGCGGTGAAGACGGCCGTCGTCGTGACGAGCAGGCCGCCGACGAGCACCATGGCTCCGAGGACGTGGAGGAAGAGCGGCACGTTCCAGCTGTCGGGGCGGGTCAGCGAGGCGAGCATCAGGCGCCCGGCTTCCAGATCATGTCGACGAGGATGAGCAGCGTCGCGACCGTCGCGATCGAATGGAGCAGCAGCCCCCTGCCCGTCCGTGCGAGCTCGGCGAGCTGTGCGTCCGGCCCGGTCTGACCTGCGGCGACGAGCTCGTTCGCGCGTGCCACGCACGGGGCGAACTCAGGGTCCGAGCGGCGGCCGCTCTCCGTCGCGACCGCCCAGAGGACGATCGCCGCGATCACCCAGCCGTCCCACACCTTGACGCCGTCGAGAGAGACGGCGAGCCAGATGCCGAAGACGAGCGCGGCGACTCCGCCCACGATCACGACCACGTTTCCGACCGGGAGCAGCCGGGCCACGCTCGCCACCTGCTCCGGCAGGTCGGTGCGCCGGATCACCACGATCGCGACGGTGAACAGGACGATCGCCGCGACGAGGGCGAATGCGCTCAACAGGTGCAGGGCCAGCAGCCAGTCGTTCAGTTTCACGAGTCGTGAATATAGAGCGTCAGGCGTCCGGTTTCCAGACCATCAGCGCAACCACGGCGACCACGGCCACGAGCAGTGACGCGTTGAGGGCCAGGTTGACGGGGTCTCGCAGCCGCCGGTCGAGGTCGGCGCTCGGGGCGTCGCCCGCCGCAGCCAGTCGCTCGGCCTGCTCCCGGGTCCTGCGATCCTGGCGGCCGGCGACGGCACCGACTGCAATCATCCAGCCGAGGAGGGCGAACGTGGACAGGAGCCACGTCGAGGAGAGCGAGATGTGGTTCTCGTGGGCGAGCCAGAAGCCGGCAGCGATCGCAAGCAGGAGGCCGCCCGCGACAAGGGGCACCGCTGGTCGCACCGAGCGAAGCAGGAGGGCGATCTCCGACGGGCGCTCGCGCCTCAGCGCCGCCAGCCTCAGCACCGCCGCAGCGATCGATCCGCCGACGAAGAGCAGGACGCCGGCAAGGTGCAGGAACAGGATGCCCTCCTCGCTCATCGACCACGACGATAGCCTGCGTGCGTGCTGACCTTCCTTCGCATCGTGCACCTGCTCTCGGCCACGGTCTGGGTCGGCGGTACCGTCGCGCTCGTCTTCGTCGGGGTGCCGGCGATTCGCAAGCTCGAGGGGGAGGCCCGCGCGACGGCGATGCGCGCGCTCGGGCGCCGCTGGCGGCCGCTCGGCTGGAGCGCGATGGGTGTCGCGATCCTCTCGGGCCTCTGGCTGACGGAGATCCACGGGGGGTTCAACTCCGTGGCGCTCTCGACCGACTTCGACCGCACCCTGATCCTCAAGTCCGTGCTCGTCGTGCTCCTCTGCGCCGGCGCCCTCGTCCACGACTACGTGCTCGGGCCGCGGCTGCAGCGGGAGCTGCGCGCCGGCGAGCCGCAGGCTCCCGTGACGCGGCGGCGCCTGATCCGGGTCGGCTGGTTCAACTTCTCGCTCACGATCGCGATCCCGATCCTCGGCGCCATCGTCCTCACCTACCTCGACTAGGCACGCCGTGAACGACGCCGCCCGCCACCTTGCGCTCCTCACCCGCACGACGGAGGTCGTCAACTCCTCCCTCGACCTGCAGGAGGTGATGGAAGCGATCGCGCACGAGGTCGCGGCGGCCCTCGAGACCGACTCGGCCTACGTCTACCTCTACGACGAGCGAACGGACGAGCTGGTGCTTCGTGCGACGCACGGCACGAGCGTCGAGATCGCAACCAAGGTGCCGCGGATGCGGCGCGGCGAGGGCATCACCGGGACGGCGGCCGCAGACCGGGCTCCGGTAATGATCGCCTCCGAAGCGCATCTCGACCCGCGCTTCAAGGCGTTTCCCAACCTGCCGGAAGACCAGTACGCCTCGATCCTCGCCGTCCCGATCCTCGCCCGAGAGAAGCTCGAGGGCGCGCTCAACGTGCGCACCCGAGAGCCCCGCGCGTTCACGCAGGCCGAGGTCGACCTGCTCATGACGATCGCCGCTCAGGTGGCGCAGTCGATCGAGCACGCCAAGCTGTACGCGCAGGCGCAGCGGCGGGTGCACGAGCTCGAGGCGCTCGCCCGAATCTCCGAGGCCGTCTCGGAGTCGCTCTACCTGGAGGAGTCGCTCGAGGCGATCGTGCAGACGACGGTCGAGTCGATCCACGCCACGGGCGCGGCGATCGTGCTCGAGGACGGGCGGATCGCGTGGCCCGAGGGCCGCGCGGGCGCACACGCCGTCCGGCTGCCCCTGCGCTGGCGCAGCAGGACGATCGGAGAGCTCGTCGTCGACCGTGACACAACGTTCAGCGACGACGACCGGCAGCTGCTCGAGGCGATCGCAAGCCAGGCTGCCGTGGCGCTCGAGCACGGCCGCATGGCGCTCCGCGGCGTGCTTGCCCAGGAGATCCACCACCGGGTCAAGAACAACCTGCAGACCGTCGCATCACTGCTGCGCCTGCAGGCACGTGCCCCGAACGTCGATCCGCAGAAGGCGCTCGGCGATTCGGTCAACCGGATTCTCGCGATCGCCGCGGTCCACGAGGTGCTGACGGAGCATCGCGAGGACGACGTCGAGGTGGACGAGCTGATCGACCGGCTGCGTGCGATGCTCGTACAGGGTCTCGTGGTCGGCAAGGACGTCAGCTCGACCCTCGAGCGCGTCTGGCTCGAGGGCCAGCGGGCGACCTCGCTCGCGCTGGTGTTCACGGAGCTGTTCGGGAACGCGCTCGAGCACGGCGGCAGGGCGATCTCGATTAGTCTCACGGGGCACGACGGTGATGTCGTGCTCGCGATCGCCGACGACGGCGACGGCATGCAGGCCGCACAGGACAGCACCGGCCTCTCCATCGTTCGTGCACTCGTTCGTGACGAGCTGGGCGGAGGGCTGACGCTCGTGGACGACCACGGGCTGCGTGCCGAGGTCAGGTTCCCGGCACGCACTGGAAAGGACGACGATGCGAATCCTCATCGCTGAAGACGAGACGATCATCCGGCTCGACCTGCGGGAGATGCTCGAGAAGGCCGGGTTCGAGGTGTGCGCCGAGGCGAAGGACGGGGAGGAGGCCGTGACGATGGCGCGCACCGTCGAGCCCGACCTGGCACTGCTGGACGTGAAGATGCCGAAGCTCGACGGCATCGAGGCTGCACGGCGCATCTTGGACGAGCGTCCGATCCCGATCGTGATGGTGACGGCGTACGGCGAGGAGGAGCTCGTCTCGCGCGCGGTCGAGGCGGGCGTGTTCGGCTATCTCGTGAAGCCCTTCCGGGAGACCGATCTGCTGCCCGCGATCGCCACCGCCCGTGCTCGCCACGAGGAGCTGGCGGCGCTGCGCGAGGAGGCGGACTCGCTCACCGAGGCGCTCGCCGCCCGGAAGGCGATCGAACGAGCGAAGGGTCTCCTGATGGAGCGCGAGGGGCTGAGCGAACAGGATGCCTTCGCACGGCTCCGCAAGGCGAGCCAGATCTCGGGGCGGCCGCTCAAGGTCGTGGCCGAGGCGCTGATCGCCACGCTCGACGTGAAGGCGTGACGGGGAGAGCGGGGCCTATGGCGCCGAAAGCAGCTGCTCGTCCTGCCTGTGCCGGAGCCCGCGCCGGCCGAGCCAGGCGAGAAGGGCGAGCAGGAGGATCGGGCCGGCGATCACGAGCGCGTAGAGGACGACCATCGCCTCGACGGCGAGGATCTCGACGGCCCGGTCGATCGCGTTATCGAACCGCGACGGCACCGGTGGCACGACCGCCGATTGCGGTGTCTGCAACGTCAACTGAATCGTCGCGTACCGCGCCTCGGCGTTCACCTGGGCGCGGGTGACCCGCACCTTCGCGAGCTCGCTGCGGGCGGCGTCGCGCCGCGCCTCCAGCGTTGCCTTCGTCTCGGCGTCGACGTCAGGGGCGGCGATGCGGGCAGAGAGGCGGGCGATCTGCTCGCGCAGCACTGTCTCGCGCTTCGTGAGCTCGTCCACCTGCCCCTGCAGGTCGTCGATCTGCACCTGCTGCGAGACGATCTTGCCGAGCCCGGAGAGCCGTACGATCGCGTCCTGCACGTTCGCGGTCGGCACCTTGAGAGTGAGCGACGAGACGCCGGCGTCCGACGTAGCGTACGAAACGGTGACGAGGTAGCCGCCGAGGTCGCGCGTGATCCGAAGCGCCGCTTGCGTCGCGTTGGAGAGCGCGTCGACGTCCTTCACCGACAGCGTCAGCTGGGCCGAGAAGCGCTGCGCCCGGCCCGTCGTCGGCGCCGGGGTGGCGGCGTCGGAGGCAGCAGCGCCGGTCTTGAGCTGCGGCGGCGCCGTCCCCTGGGCGTAGCCCGGCGAGATCGCGGTTCCAGCGGCGCTCTCGCGCGCGGCGATCACGCCCTGCTGCGGCGAGCCGGAGTCGAGCAGGCCCGCAACTCCGGCGACACCGAGCAGCACGACAGCCGTCGCGGGAACGGCGACCAGCGCGAAGCGCCTCGGCGAGAAGCGCGAGAGCCGTGCAAACGGGGACGGTGCGTGTACCGGCTCGGCGGCCGCGATCGTGCGGACCCGGTAGCGCAGCGCGCCGTCGGCGGCGGGCCGGGCCGCCTGCAGCTCGGTGATCAGCTCAACGGAGTCCATCGTTCCTCACCTTCTCTTCGAGTTTGTTGAGCGCGCGACTGAGCCTGCTCGACACGGCCGTCGGGCTGATGCCGAGCAAGCGGGCGGTCTGGTCGCCGTCGAGCTCGATCACGATCCGGAGGGCGAGCACCTCGCGCTCACCGGCGCTGAGGGTCGCCAGGGCAGACTGAAGCTCGGGAGAAAGGCCCTCCACGAAGTCGGCCTCCTGCGCCTCGGGCTGGGCGGCCGCCTGCTCGCGCCGGTGGCGGCGTGACTCGGCGCGGAACCAGTCGAGCGCGGTCGAGCGGGCGATCCCGAGCAGCCAGGTGCGGGCGCTGCCCCGGAGGGGGTCGAAGCGCGACCATTTGCGCAGCGCCTTCTCGAACGTCTCGCTCACGAGGTCCTCGGCCAGGGTGCGATCGCGGGTCAGGTAGAGCAGGTAGCCGAAGACGTCGTCGAGGTGCTGCTCGGCGGCGTCGGCGAACGTCAGGGGGGTGGCTGTGTGCGTCAGGGGCCGGGTCAGCGTCATCGCTTCCACACCCTTTCTACGCCGCCGGGTGGCTGTCGTGTCACACCAATCCTTGTGACAAATTGTCACAAGGATTGGCCCGGCTCAGGACGAGGCGGCGGACGGTGGCCGGACGCCCCCGGGTGGCGGGGCACTGCCGGGCGGCGCCGCGCCGTTCGGGGGCGGGCCGGCCGGGAGCTGCCCGTTCGGCAGCTTGAGGCCGCCGGGCGGTGGCCCGCCCTGCATCTGCCCGTTCGGCGCCCTGCCGGAGGAGCCGCCTCCCGGGCCGGGCCCTCCTGGCCCGCCCGCGCCGCCGCTCGCGAGGCTCGAGAAGCTGAAGACGGCGATGCAGGCGAGCGTCACGAGCCCGGCCATCGTCAGCCCCCGTGGCAGCCTCGTCAGGAACCAGGCTGCGAGAAGGGCGACCGCGCCGAGCGCCGGAACGTAGAAGCGGATCACGTGAACCGACAGATCGTGCATCGGAGCCTGGCTCACGGTCCACGTGTAGGCGGAGTAGAGCCCGAAGATCCCGAGCCAGGACGCCACGAGGGCAACGCCGACCGCGGCGTCACGGCGCCACGCGATCCTCGTTGCGGGCTCGAGACCGCCCCCGAAGCTTCGGGCCGCACGGACGGCGATCCATGCCACCGCCACCAGCCCGAGCAGCAGCAGCGGCATCGAGCGAACGAGGTGCCAGGGCATGCCCTGCACGTTCGGCCAGACGGCCGAGAGGCTGAACGTGATCTCCCCGGTCGAGTAGCCGGTCTTCAGGACGCCGCCGTAGAAGTGCAGGTCGAACGCGGCCACCAGTGCGACGAGGACGCCGGCCGAGCCGAGCCACCACGCCAGCGTGCGCAGCGGCAGCCCCGCCGCTCGCCTGCCCGCCGTCACGGCCACGAGGGCGACGAGGAGCACGACGGCGTTCGTGTACCGGATCGAGACGGCGCTCTCGAGGGCGAGGAACCCGAGCAGCCCGGCGACCGTCCGCCGTCGCACCGTCGCGTCGGTGGCGAGCATCGCCCACAGCAGCACCCCGGTGCCGGCCGCGACCAGCGAGGCGTCCGTGAAGGTCGGCATCGTGGCGCGCCAGGCGAAGACGAGCGCAGCTCCGGAGGCGCAGTAGAGCACGACCGCCGCGGTGCCGCCCCAGCGCCCCAGCCACCGCCGCCCGCCGAAATAGAGCCCGAGGCAGCCGAGTGCGCCGTAGAAGAGCGGGGCGACGCGCAGGATCCCGAGCAGCTGGAACGGTGCGGCGAAGAACGGGTAGCCCGGGTTCTTCTCGCTGATCCACGAGCCGCCCGGGAGCTGGATCCACTGGGCGATCGAGCCCAGCTGGCTCGCGAGGGCGTTGTACTGCGCGTTCGTCAGCGTGATGTGGCCGTGGGTGAGCGCGACGATCGAGGCGCGGTAGGCGTAGTCGTCCGGCTCGAGAACCTGCGCCGAGCGGAGGAGCACCGCGACGCAGAGGGCGGCGAAGGCGGCGAGTGCAACGGCGATCTCGGGTGACCAGAGGTG
The DNA here is from genome assembly GCA_963823355.1 of uncultured Thermoleophilia bacterium. Lineage (GTDB taxonomy): Bacteria > Actinomycetota > Thermoleophilia > Gaiellales > Gaiellaceae > Gaiella. The sequence goes on along the minus strand of CAWGLG010000007.1, from coordinate 1,016,268 downwards.
GCGGCGCGCCGCGGCGGGGAACATGGCGGTCATGTCCCGCACGCTACGACACGACCCTGAGGGTCGTCTGTGAGCCCGCTGAGGTGGTCCTACGGGGTGAGGGATGCGACGTCGGCGAGGATCTCGTACGAGCGGAGGCGGGCCGCGTGGTCGTAGATCGCCGAGACCGCCATCACCTCGTCCACGCCCGTCAGCTCGACGAACTGCTCGAGGCCGGTACGCACGGTCTCGGGCGAGCCGACGACCGAGTGCGTCAGCATGGCCGAGGCCTGTGCCTTCTCCGTGGGCGTCCAGTACGCCTCGATGTCGTCGATCGGCGGCGGATACGGGCCCGAAAGCCCGCGGAAGCGGTTCGCCCACGATTGCTGTGGCGTCGTGAAGAGCCGTCGCCCCTCTACGTCGGTGTCCGCGGCGAAGACGTTGAGGCCGGCCATCGCATAGGGCTCCGCCAGCTGCTGCGAGGGACGGAACTCGCGCCGATAGAGCGCGAGCGCCTCCAGCAGGTCGGTGGGCGCGAAATGCGAGGCGAAGGCGTAGGGGAGGCCGAGCGCCGCCGCGAGCCGGGCGCCGAACGTGCTCGAGCCGAGGATCCAGAGCGGCACCTCGAGGCCGGCGCCCGGCACGGCCCGGATCGCCTGCCCGGGTTGCTCGGGTCCGAAGAGGTACTGCAGGTCCTGGACGTCCTGGGGGAACTCGTTGGCGCTCAGAGGGTCGCGCCGCAGGGCACGCGCGGTGAGCTGGTCGGTTCCGGGCGCCCGTCCGAGCCCGAGGTCGATGCGGCCGGGATAGAGCGCTTCGAGCGTCCCGAACTGCTCCGCTATCACGAGCGGCGAGTGGTTCGGGAGCATGATCCCGCCTGCGCCGACCCGGATCGTCGAGGTGCCGGCGGCGAGATGGCCGACGACGACGGCCGTCGCGGCACTGGCGATCCCCGGCATGTTGTGATGCTCGGCGACCCAGTGGCGGACGTAGCCGAGCCGCTCGACGTGGCGGGCGAGATCGAGGCTGTTCCGGAGGGCGTCACCCGCTGTCGAACCGAGTGAGATCGGAGCGAGATCGAGCACGGAGAGGGGAATCGGCGTCGGCACCGTCGACTGACGTTACCCTCACGCATCGGTCGGCCCGGCCCGAGCCGCCGGCCGCCGGCGTTACACGATCAGCGACTGCCGGATTGCGGTGGCGACGGCCTGGGTGCGGTTGTCGGCCTCGAGCTTGGTCATTGCGTTGCGGACATGGGACTGGATCGTCTCGGCCGAGATCCCGAGCTCCTTTGCGGCCTTGTCGTTCGTCATCCCTCCCGAGAGGAGCGTGAGGATCTGGCTTTCGCGTTTCGTCAGCGCGGCGAGAGGGGCGGCCGTCGCTGCCGATGCGAGGGCGCCGGCGAGGAGGGGCTCGACGTAGCTTCCGCCCGCGGCAACGGTTGTGATCGCCGTGAGCAACTCGGAGGGTGGCGTGCTCTTGAGGACGAATCCGCGTGCCCCCGCGTCGAGCGCGTCCCGAAGCAGCGCCTTGTCGTTGTGCCCCGTGTAGACGACGATGCCTGTGTGCGGCGATCTGACGGCCGCCTGTCGAGCAACCTCGATACCGTCGAACGGCTCCATCGTGATGTCGACGAGTGCGGTCGTGGGCCGATGCGTTTCGATCTCGCGCACCGCGTCGTCGGCTCGCAGGACGCTGGCGACGACGCCGATTCCCGCCGCCTCCAGGTAGCGCGAGACGGAATCGAGCACGGACGGGTGGTCGTCCGCGACGACACACGTTACGACGTCGGGCCGGATCTCGGCCTCCGCGGGCAGTCGTGGGCTTCCGGGGCGGGCGGTGAGCCTGTTGACCGTTTCCGCGAGATCGCCGGGGGAGAAGGGCTTGCCGACGAGCACCGATCCGGCCGGGGCCCGGGATTCGAGGTCGGGCGCCTCGTCGGAATAGCCGGAGATGAAGACGATCTTCGCCTGCGGCTGGCTCTCGGCGACGCGGTCTGCAAGCTCCCGGCCTCCCATCCTGGGCATCACGACATCGGTGACGAGGAGGCCGAGAGGTCGGTCGATGTGCTCGAGCTGCTCGAGCGCCTCGAGGCCGTTCCTGGCCGCGACCACCTCGAACCCCTCTCGTTCGAGAATGTTGCTCACGAGCTCGCGGACGAGATCCTCGTCCTCTGCCAGAAGAACGAGGGGCGCTCGCCCGGCCCGGGGATCTGCTGCCTCGACGTCGCGGGCCGCCGCGGCCGGAAAGAGCAGCCGAACGGTCGTGCCACGACCGGGCTCGCTCTCGAGCTGCACGAACCCACCGCTCTGGCTGACCGTGCCGTGCACGCTCGCCAGTCCCAGGCCGGACCCCGTACCCCGTGGCTTGGTGGTGAAGAACGGCTCGAACGCCCTGTCTCGTGTCTCGGTATCCATCCCCTGACCGTCGTCGGCGACCGAGATGACCACGAACGAGCCGGCGTGCCCGCCCGAGTCCGGGGCGCCCCCGTCCTGTGTGGGAGTCGCCTCGCGCGAGATCTGGGTCGTCGAGATCGCGATCGTCAGCGAGCCGCCTGCCGGCATGGCGTCGCGCGCGTTGAGAGCAAGGTTGACCAGGATCTGTTCGACGCGATCGGGATCCACCATCGAGAAAGCCGGTTGTGGTGCCGGAATCGTGATCAACTCGATCCGCTCGCCGATCAGGTGCCGGAGGAGCTGACTCGCCGTCGTGGCGAGCTTGTTGATGTCGACCAGCTGCGCTTCGAGCGGTTGCTTGCGGGCAAAGGCGAGCAGCTGTTCCGGCAGCGACGAGGCCTGCTCGGCAGCGCGTTGGATCTGTCGGGCCTCGTAGTGCGATCGGGTCCCTGGTTCGAGCTCGCCGAGGAGGAGCTCACTGTACCCCTTGATCGCCGTGAGCATGTTGTTGAAGTCGTGGGCTACGCCTCCGGCCAGCCTGCCGATGGCCTCCATCTTCTTTGCATCGAGCAGGGCTTCGCGGAGGTGGTCCCGTTCGAACTCGGCGTTACGGCGTTCGGTGATGTCCTGCGTTTGGCTGACGAGGTAGCTCGGCTCGCCGGAGCTCGAGGTCGCGAGCGAAACGCTGGCGAGGATCCAGACGTCGTGTCCGTCCTTGTGGAGATAGCGCTTTTCCATCTGGTAGGTGCGAATCTCGCCCGCAAGCATCTGGCGAACGAACTCGAGATCTGCGTCGAGGTCATCGGGGTGCGTGATCTCCTGGGACGTCATCGCAGTGAGCTCGGCGACCGAATAGCCCACGATCTCGCACAACCTGCCGTTCACCTCGAGGAACTTCCCGTCGAGCGAGACGATTGCTTCGCCGATCGGGGCAGACTCGAAGAAGTTGTGGAAACGGGCCTCTGCTTCGAGCAGGTGCGACGTGGCCGCGACACGCGTTGTCTCGGCGTGGTTTCGCTCGGTCAGGTCGCTGATCAGGCCGAGCACACCGACCGGCCGGTCGGTGTGCCCGATCAGGGCCGATGTGACGAGGACGGGAACCCTGGCACCCTGGCGGGTGGTGAGCACCGTCTCATGAGGTGCCGCATCGCCTTCGAGCCGGTCTCGAAAGCGGCGCACGGCCTCCTCGCGGGACTCGGGTGCGATCAGTTCCACCGCGAGCCGCCCGACGAGGTCGGAGGCCGCGTAGCCGGTCAGCTTCTCGCCGGCCGGGTTGACCGAGGTGAACCGCCCCTCGAGATCGAGGGTGCAGACCATCTCGCCGGAATGCTCGAAGAGCAGCCGGTAGGCCTCGTCGGCAGAATGCGGTTCGGGATTCGGGGCAACGTCTATGGCGCTCATCTTCTCATTCCCGGGCGCGAGACGCCGTCGACCCGACCGCACCTCCGGATTTCGGCAGTGGAACAGGTCCCGCCTTCCAAGCCGGGTCAGGGTCTGAGCGCGATGCTCACGCCGACCCAGACCGAGTTGCGTGGGGACGTATTCGTGGCGAAGGTTGGAAACACAACCGTGGACGGGGTCTGGATGATCTGGCCGGCGACACAGAGTGCGTGATGGTTGCCGTTGTTCCCCACCGCCGGCGCCTCCGGGAAGCCGCTCTCCAGGGCAAAGCCCTGAGACGTGGCCAGACCGAGCGTCGGTGCCGTCCTGGCGCGGTCGTTCTGGGCGACGATCGACACCGCATAGGCGTTTGCGGCGAGGGTGGTAAGGCTCGGCGGTGTGAACGTCGGCGCCGCATTCGCCGACACCCCAGCCGTCGGAGTGACATCGAGCGGGGTTGCCGTGTTGACGTTCCGGTAGGCGATGATCCTTGCCGACGCACCGCCGCGATCTGTGGCGACGGTCACGGTGGGCGAGGTGACGCCGGTCTGGAAGAAGCGGTAGAAGACGGAGAGGCTCATGTCTGCGCCCGTGCGCGTGCTGGAGGTCGCGATCGTCGTCCAACCGGCGGGCGCGGCACTCTCGTTCGCCCTCGTGTTTGCGACGATCAGGATCATGAGGTCGTCGCCGAGCAGGCCCGCCGGAATCGGGGGAGAGAATGAGCCGGAGCCCGTCCGCGTGACTGTGAGGCCCGTCGCCACCCGGGCGATCGGGGGCTTCGTCACGTCGAAGGGGTTGCTGGTCGCGGCCGTGAGCGTGCCGGCGTTGGCGATCAGCGTGTAACCGGTACCCGCGTTGCTGATCTTGCAGCCGGCGAACGTCGTCACGCCGGCCGACGTCCCGAGCGGGTTGGTCGCGCACGTAAGGGCACCGCCGGTGGGGTTCGTTCCGATCGCCAGCGTCACCGAGTTGGTGCCCGCGGTCACGGTGTTGCCTCCGGCGTCCTGGATCGTGACGACGGGCTGCGCCGCAAATGCCTTTCCGACGACGGCGCCCGAAGGCTGGACGGTGAAGGCGAGCCGCGCTGCCGGCCCGACGGCGATGTCGAGCGCCGTGCTCGTGGCGGAGGTGAGTCCCCCTCCCGTGGCGACGAGCGTGTATCCGGTTCCGGCCCTGTCGATAGCGCAGCCGGCGAACGTCGCCGATCCGCCGGTCGCCGTGACCGGGTTCGTTGCGCAGGTGAGCGCACCGCCGCTCGGGTTTGTCCCGATCGCCAGGCTGACAGCGCTGGTGGACGTCGTAACGGCGTTGCCGAAGACGTCCTGGACGGCAACCTGTGGCTGCACGGCGAGTGCGAGCCCGCCTGTGGAGTTGCCCGGCTGGGTCGTGAATGCGAGCTTGTTCGCGGCGCCTACCTGGATCGCCACGTTGCCGGAGACAGCCTGCGTCAGCCCGATCCGGGTGGCCTTCAGCGTGTAGGTCCCGGCGGCCGCGGTACCTGTCACCTGACAGCCCGTGAACGTCGCGACGCCCGCGACCGCCGCGACGGTCGGGAACCCCGCATTCGAGCACGAGAGGATGCCCGCGGCCGGGCCCGAGCTGATCGCGAGTGTGATGCCGCCGCCGCCGGCGACCGTATTCGAGAACGAGTCCTGCACTGCCACGACCGGCGACGTCCCGAAAGTCACGCCCTCGGGGACGCCACCGACCGGCTGGGTCGTGAATGCGAGCTTGTTCGCGGCGCCTACCTGGATCGCCACGTTGCCGGAGACAGCCTGCGTCAGCCCGATCCGGGTGGCCTTCAGCGTGTAGGTCCCGGCGGCCGCGGTACCTGTCACCTGACAGCCCGTGAACGTCGCGACGCCCGCGACCGCCGCGACGGTCGGGAACCCCGCATTCGAGCACGAGAGGATGCCCGCGGCCGGGCCCGAGTTGATCTCAAGCGTCACACCGCCTGTATCGGCCGACACCAGGTTGCCCGCCGCGTCTCGCACTGCAACGACCGGAGACGAACCGAGAGCAACGCCCTCGGGTACCCCACCGACGGGCTGGGTTGTGAACACGAGCTGCGAGGGTGCGCCTGAAGCGAGCGTCACCGATCCGGCGGCGCTCGTCGCAGTCCACGAAGCCCACTTGGCAGTCACCGTGTAGGTGTACGTCCCTGCCGTCAGGCCGGAGTCGGTGCAGGTGAGGACAGCTGTGGGGGCCGCCGCCGTAGGACAGCTCCCCGCGGCCGTGCCACCGTTGCGGGTCACGTAATACGTAACCGGGCCGGAGCCCGGCGGCGTCGCGGCGGCCGTCCAGGTCAGCGTGACCGTTCCTGCGCCGGGCGCTCTCCCTGTGATGACAGGTGCGGGCAGCGTCGCGGCACCCGCCGCGCCGCTGCCCGAGCCGCTCGTCGTGTAGAAGGCGAGCGAGACGACTGCGGCGACGAGCCCGACGACAAAGGCCCCCCAGAGAGTCAGCCAGATCCTTGCCCGTTGACGTGCTCGGAGCCGGAAGGTCACGGTTTCGCCTCGAAGGCAAGGTGGACTGTTGCGCCCATGCACGCGTCCTGGTTGCCCGCGCCGTCACCCGAAACGACGTCGGTGCGGTCGAGCATGCGGAGTGTCGGTACGTTGCTCGCGCCGATGAGCGAGGTGAGACTGCTCTCCCCGAACGGCACGTAGAACGGGTACGCCGCCGCCGGGATCTGGGTGAGCGCGAAGTCGGCGGCGGTACAGGGGTTCGGGCGACTCCCCCCGCCGGTCACGGATGCGATCGACACGATCAGGCGCGAGACGCGAGTGCCGTTCACGCCGCTGCCAACGTTCGGGCTGTTGAATGTGATCGCGATCGGGGATGCCGGTGCTCCCGGACGAAGGCTCTGCGACACGCTGCCGCCGATGGCGTACGGCAGGCCATTCTCGGGGCTCGAGGTCGGGTTCCCAAACCGGAGGAACGTGTCACCCATGCCGGTCGTCAGCAGACACAGCAGCAGCAGAAGCAGCAGCAGCAGGAGGAGGAGCCTCTTCCGCCCTTCGTCCTCCTTCTCTGCTTCGGTCCGCCTGCTCGGATCCGTCATTGGACTCGCTTCTTCCTCGCTTCGGGCGGCTCAGGGGGGAGAGCGTCGATGGTGGAGCAGCTGGAGAGGCGGCGGGGCCGCCTCTCCAGCGCGGTGCGTCGCGGTTACGGGTTGGCCGTATAGGTGATGTTGGCCGTCGCACCCTTGCAGTTGTCCTGGTTGGCCGTGGTGTTCTTGAGCTGGATGGTGAGGCCGCTCCAGGAGCCGACGCCGGTACCGGCAGGTACGGTGCTGCCGGCCGCAGAGCCGCCGATCGTGAAGTCGGCCGCCGTGCAGTCCGGCTTGCCGTTGCCCGCGAACGTGCTGCCGGCGAGCGGCGTGACGCTGCTCACGGCGGCGGTCACGGACGAGATGGTCACGGCGGCCGTGTTGGTGTTGTCGAAGTTGCCGCTGAGAGCCTGTGCCGGGCCGCCCGGATAGAGCGGTTTCGGCGTCGAGGTCTGATTGACCCTGAGCGTGACCGTCGTGTCCGCGGTGGCCGAGCCGGTACCCGAGCCGCTGCTCGTCCAGTACGCGTAGCCTCCGACGGCGGCGACTGCGCCGACGAGAAGCAGTGCCAGGACCACGAGCGAGCGCTTACCCTTCCTGTGCCTGTTCATTGCGGTAATCCTCCTCCGAACGATTGTGGTGCTGTCATTGGGTCGACAGTTAGATCGTCGGGATTCCGGTAGTCGAACTCCCTATAAAGGGGGAACTCGTTCGAGGAGACGTCCCCCGTAGGGGCCGCGCTCTACCGGTTTTCGGGGACTGGAATTGCCGTGTTCGCGGATTTCAGTGGCCGCGTCCCGGAAGGGTCAGGTCACTCCCGCCCGGATTCCGGCGTCGCGACGGCAAGGGGGCATGTCCATCCCTCGGGGAACGGCCGGGGAGGCGATTCAGCAGGTGCCGGTGTCCTCTCGGACGGGCAGCATGCTTGCGACCGACCTGGCCGGCCCCAGTGCTACGAGCAACAGTGTGACCCAGATCGGCGGGTCTCGAGCCGAGCCTCGGGCCGCCCGACGCGCGCGCTCCTACAGGGCCTCCTCGGTGCCGTTGTAGGTCTCCGCGATGACCTCGGCCGCGATCGTGTGGTCGCTGTCACCGTGGGCGATGACCTCTCTGACCGTGACGACCGTGTTCCCGTCGAGCGTGATGCGATCTCCCGGCATGGGCTGTACCGCAAGCTGGCGCACGACGCTGTGTGCCTGAGATGCGGAGACGTAGGCGATCCGATAGAGCTGCACGGTGTGGGTGCCTCCACGAGGGAGGGGACGAACGGCAGGGCCATCCTACTGCGCTCGCCGGTCGGTGGCGGAGGGACGGGCCGCGCGGTCATGGACGAGGCGGCCTCGCGGATTCGAGCTCACGTTGCGGGAGGCCGGATCGGCGGCCCGGTTCGCTCGAATCGCCCTAGGCAGACTCGAACAGCGCCTCCCAGCGCGCGAGCAGCTCCTGCAGCTCGTCACGGGAGGTGCGGTACTCGGTCAGGGTGTCCATGTTCGTCCAGTCCTCGGCCAGCTTCGCCTCGAGCTGGGCGACGTGCTGCTCGAGCGTCGTGATCCGCCGCTCGACCTGCTCGAGCTCGGTCGGCCCCTTCTTCTTCGGCGTCGCCCGGGGGGCCCTCGGCTCCTTCGGCGCAGCCACGACGGCCACGGGTGGTTCGCTCCTCTCCTCGCGCGCCTGGACGAGGTCGGCCCAGCCGCCGTCGTAGGAATGCAGCGTGTGCTCCTCGACCGCAACCGTGCGCTCCGCGACGGCGTCGAGCAGCGCGCGGTCGTGGGAGACGAGGAGGATGGAGCCGGGGAACGCCTCGAGGGCGGCCTCGAGCGCTTCGCGGCTCTCGAGGTCGAGGTGGTTGGTCGGCTCGTCGAGGACGAGGAAGTTGGCGCCCGAGGCGACGATCGCCGCCAGGGCGAGCCGGCGCCGCTCGCCGCCGGAGAGCACCGAGACCTGCTTCTCCTGCTCGGTATAGCCCGAGAAGAGGAACTTCCCGAGCAGGTTCTGCGCCTGGGGCCGGGAGAGCCCGGTCATCGCGACCGCGCAGTCGAGCACCGTGCCACGCTCGTCCAGCTCCACCTCGTGCTGCGAGAAGTAGGCGGGCTCGACGCCGTGGCCGAAGCGGATCACGCCCGCGTCGGGGGAGCGGTGATCCATCAGCGTCTCGAGCAGGGTCGTCTTGCCGGAGCCGTTCGGCCCGACGAGTGCGATGTGCTCTCCTCGCTCGATCACGAGGGAGGCCTTCTCGAGAAGCGGCTTCCCACCCGCCGACAGCCTGAGGCCGTCGATCTCGACGACGGTACGGCCGGTACGTGCCGGCTTGAGGAACTCGAACCCGATCGTGCGACGGCGGTGTGTCAGGTTCTCGAGCTCTCCGGCCGCTTTCTTCCGCTCCTGCTCGAGCCGCCCGATCTGCGTCAGCTTCGCCTGGGCCTGCTTCGCCTTCGACTTCTTGTAGCGGAACCGCTCCACGAAGCGGTTCAGGCGCTCGATGTCGGCGCCCACGCGCTGTACCGACTTCGCCGCCGCCTGCGCCCGGGCGGCCCGCTCGAGCCGCCACTGGTGCCAGGGCCCGGCGAAGTAGAGGCCGCGGCCGCCCTCCAGCTCGAGCACCGCCGTCGTCACCGACTCGAGGAACCAGCGGTCGTGCGCGACGAGGATGACCGCTGCATCGATCGTCGTCAGCTCGCGCTCGAGCCACTCGAGGCTCTCGACGTCGAGGTGGTTGGTGGGCTCGTCGAGGAGCAGCAGGTCGGGGTCGCCGGCGAGCGCCCGGCCGAGCGAGGCACGCGTCAGCTCGCCGCCGGAGAACGTCTCGAGCTGCCGGTCGAGGTCGTGGTCGTGGAAGCCGAGCCCGCGCAGGACGGACGAGGCGCGGTCGCGCCAGTTCCAGCCGCCGGCATGCTCGAGTCGCGCCTGAGCCTCGCTGTAGCGGCGCATCGTCGCGTCGTCGTGCACCCCGCGAGCCATTGCCTGCTCGAGCTCGCGGAGCTCCTGCTCGATCCGGACGAGGTCGGCGGCACCCGAGAGCGCGTACTCGCGCAATGTCAGGCCCCGGTCCCGGGGAGGGCGCTGGTCGTGGAGCGCGATCCGGGCGCCCTTCTGCAGCGCGAGCTCCCCGCCCTGGATCGTCGTCTCGCCGATGATCGCGCGGAGGAGCGTCGTCTTGCCGGACCCGTTCTGGCCCGCGAGCGCCAGCCGCTGCCCGCGGTCGACCGCGAACGAGATTCCGTCGAAGAGGGGATCCCCGGAGAACTCCTTACGGAGATTGGACGCGATCAGGACCGACACGGCACTAGGGTAGATGCGGATGCCGATATGCTCGGCCCCGGTGGCCTCGGATCCCCGCACCCAGACGGTCGACACGATTCGTGCGCTCGCGATGGACGCGGTGCAGCAGGCGAACGCCGGCCACCCCGGCACCGCCATGGCTCTCGCGCCCGTCGCCTACCTTCTCTACCGCGACGTGATGCGTCACAACCCGGCCGACCCGCACTGGCCGGGCCGTGACCGCTTCGTCCTCTCCGCGGGCCACGCCTGCATGCTCCAGTACGCGGCGCTCCACCTCGCGGGCTACGACCTCTCGCTCGACGACCTGAAGCAGTTCCGGCAGTGGGGCTCGCGCACGCCCGGCCACCCGGAGTGGGGGCACACGGCGGGGATCGAGACCACGACCGGGCCACTCGGCCAGGGCTTCGCAAACGGCGTCGGCATGGCGATCGCGCAACGCTTCCTCGCCGACCGCTACAACCGTCCCCACCACGCGATCGTCGACTCGTGGATCTACGCGATCTGCTCCGACGGCGACATGATGGAGGGCGTCACCCAGGAGGCCGCCTCGATCGCCGGCCACCTCGGGCTCGGCCGGCTCGTCTACGTCTACGACGACAACCACATCACGATCGACGGCACGACGTCGCTCACCTTCACGACCGAGGACAAGGGCAAGCGGTTCGAGGCGTACGGCTGGCACGTCCAGCACGTCGACGACTCCGAGGATCTCGACGCGCTGCTCGGCGCCCTCGCCGTGGCGAAGGCCGAGGAGAACCGTCCCTCGCTGATCGTGCTGCGCACGCACATCGCGTATCCGGCGCCGAATGCGATCGACACCTCGAAGGCGCACGGGTCGCCGCTCGGCGAGGCCGAGATCCGGGCCACGAAGACGGCGATGGGCTTCGACCCCGACGCGACGTTCGCCGTCTCCGACGCGGTGCGCGAGCACATGGCGGTGGTGGTGGAACGTGGCCCCGAGCTCCAGCGCGACTGGGACAGACGTCTCGCCGCCTGGGCGTCGACGTTCCCACAGCTCGCAAAGGAGCGCGAGCTCGACCTCCGCGGCGAGCCGCGCGAGGGCTGGCGCGAGGCGCTGCCCGTGTTCCCGGCGGGCGAGGAGGTCGCGACGCGAGATGCCGGGAAGACGGTGATGCAGGCGCTGAAGCCGTTCACGCCGACGATGGTGGGCGGATCGGCCGACCTCGTCGAGTCGAACAAGACCGAGTTCGCGGGCACCGGCATCTTCTCCGCCACCCACGCGGGCCGCAACATCGCCTTCGGGATTCGTGAGCACGCGATGGGCTCGATCGTGAACGGGATCGCGCTCGAGCCGGCGATGCTCCGCCCCTACGGCTCCACCTTCCTGATCTTCTCCGACTACATGCGCCCCGCGGTCCGCCTCTCGGCGCTGATGGGGCTGCGCACCGCCTGGGTGTGGACCCACGACTCGATCGCCGTCGGCGAGGACGGCCCCACCCATCAGCCCGTCGAGCACCACATGGCGCTGCGGGCGATCCCGAACCTCTGGTACGTGCGGCCGGCCGACGCCAACGAGACCTCGATCGCCTGGCGGATCGCGCTCGAGCGGCCCGACGGGCCGGTTGCCCTGGCGCTCACCCGGCAGAAGCTGCCGACGCTCGACCGGGCCAAGGTGGCGCCGGCAGAGGGCGCGCTGCGCGGCGCCTACTCGCTGTGGCAGCGCAGTGACGGCGACCCCGAGGCGATCGTGATCGCGACCGGGAGTGAGGTCCACCTCGCGCTCGAGGCTGCGCAGTCGCTCGAGGCGAACGTGCGGGTCGTCTCGATGCCCTGCTGGGAGCTGTTCGAGGAGCAGGACGACGACTACCAGGACTCGGTCCTACCGCCCTCGGTCGAGGTCAGGCTCGCCGTCGAGGCCGGGATCACCCTGGGCTGGGAGCGCTACGCGAGCGCCATCATAGGTATAGACCATTTTGGTGCCTCGGCGCCCTACGAGCGGATCTTCGCCGAGTTCGGGATCACCGCCGAGGCGATCGCAGCGGCCCTCCAGGCCGAGCTCGAGGGCGAGCTCGCGTGAGGGTCGGCGTCGCGTTCGACCACCGCGGTGTCAAGCTGCGGGATGCGGTACTCGAGGCGATCGCCGCCGCGGGTGGTGAGGCCGTCGACCTCGGCGTCGACACCGATGCCGTACGCGTCGACTACCCCGACAAGGCGCTCGAGCTCGGCGTGGCGATCCGCGGTGGGGAGGTCGACCGCGGCGTGCTCGTCTGCGGCTCCGGCGTCGGTGCGTCGATCGCCGCCTCGAAGATCCCCGGGATTCGCGCAGCGATCTGTCACGACACGTACTCGGCCCATCAGGGCGTCGAGCACGACGACATGAACGTTCTCTGCCTCGGCTCCGAGATCGTCGGCGGCGAGCTCGTGCGGGAGCTCGTGCGCACCTTCCTCGGCGCCCGCTTCGTCGGTGGGGGACGCTACTCAGACCGCCTCGCGAAGGTGGCCGAGCTCGAAAGGATGTCCGATGGCTGATTCACGACTGCAGGAGCTGAGCGGCGCAGGCGTCAGCGCCTGGATCGACTCGCTCTCTCGCGAGATGCTCCACTCCGGCTCGCTCGCCGCCCTGATGGCCGACGACGCGATCGTCGGGGTCACCTCGAACCCGACGATCTTCCAGAAGGCCCTCGCGGAAGGCGACCTCTACGACGCGCAGCTCCGCGAGGTCGCCGCGAACACCGACGATGCGGTGGAGATCTTCTTCGCCCTCGCGATGGACGACATCCGGGAAGCCTGCGACCTGATGCACCCGGTCTGGGAGCGCACGGCTGGCGTCGACGGCTGGGTCTCGCTCGAGGTCGATCCGACGCTGGCTTACGAGCGCGATCGCACCTTCGAGCAGGCGGTGCGGTTCAACAAGGAGGTCGGCCGGCCGAACCTCTACGTCAAGATCCCGGCCACGGAGCCGGGTCTTGGTGCGGTCGAGGACTGCATCGCCAAGGGCGTCTCGATCAACGTGACGTTGATCTTCTCGCTCGAGCGCTACGCGGCGGTGGCCGAGGCCTACATCCGCGGCCTCGAGCGGCTCGTCGCCGGCGGCGGTGACCCCGGCAAGGTGCTGTCGGTCGCCAGCTTCTTCGTCTCCCGCGTCGACACCGAGGCAGACAGGCGCCTCGAAGCGGTGGGTCGCGGCGATCTGCAGGGCAAGCTCGCGGTCGCGAACGCGAAGCTCGCCTACCGGCACTACGTCGACGTCTTCGGTGACGACCGCTGGACCTACCTCGCGGGCAAGGGCGCGCGGCCGCAGCGCTGCCTCTGGGCCTCGACCTCGTCCAAGAACCCTGCCTACCGCGACGTGATCTACGTCGAGGAGCTGATCGGCCCGGACACGGTGAACACGATGCCGCTCGAGACGGTGAGGGCGTTCCAGGAGCACGGTGAGGTGAAAGTGGGCAGCGTGACCGAGGGGATCGACGGAGCCAATCGTCTCCTCGCCGACCTCGCCGCTGCCGGGATCGACTACGACGACGTCGTCGCAACCCTCGAGGCCGAGGGCGTGCAGAAGTTCTCGGACTCGTTCGCGGAGTTGCTCGACGGCATCCGCGCCAAGGCAGGCGCGCTGGCCTCCGCGTGAGCGACGCTGCCAACCCCCTGCTCGAGGGCCTGCAGCTGCGGCGGCGTCCCGAGTCGTGCGCGGTCGTCATCTTCGGCGCCTCGGGCGACCTGACGAAGCGCAAGCTGATCCCGGCGCTCTACGCGCTCGCGTACCGCAAGCTTCTGCCGGAGCAGTTCGCAATCGTCGGCGTCGCGCGCACGCCGCGCAGCTCGGCGCAATTCGCCGCTGCGATGAAGAAAGCCGTGAAGCAGTACGCGCGCGACCCGTTCCGCCAGGACGTGTGGGAAACGCTCGCGGCGGGGATGCGCTACGTCGGCACCGAGTTCGACGACGAGGAGGGCGAGGACCGGGTCGGGCGCGCGCTGGAGGAGCTCGACGCGGAGCGCGGCACCGGCGGCAACCGCCTCTACTACCTCGCCGTGCCGCCGCAGGCGTTCACCTCGGCGGTGACCGAGATCGGGGAGCGTCGTGACAAGGAGGGCTGGGTGCGGCTGATCGTCGAGAAGCCCTTCGGCCACGACCTCAAGTCCGCCCTCGAGCTGAACGACCTCCTGCACCGCTGGTTCCGCGAGGACGAGATCTTCCGGATCGACCACTACCTCGGCAAGGAGACGGTGCAGAACATGCTGGCGCTGCGGTTTGCGAACGGCATTTTCGAGCCGATCTGGAACCGCCAGTTCATCGACCACGTCCAGATCACGGTCTCCGAGTCGATGGGGATCGAGGGGCGGGCGGGGTTCTACGAGTCGGCGGGTGCGATCCGCGACATCTTCCAGAACCACCTCCTGCAGCTGGTCGCCCTCACGGCGATGGAGCCGCCGATCGACTTCACGGCCGACTCGGTGCGCAACGAGAAGGTCAAGGTGCTGAAGTCGATGCACACGCCGGGGCCGAAGTCGGTCGTGCGCGGGCAGTACGGCGCCGGATTCGTCGAGGGCCTCGAGGTGGCGGCCTATCGCGAGGAGGACGGCGTCGCACCGGGCTCCCTGACCGAGACGTACGTCGCGGCGAAGCTCTACGTCGACAACTGGCGCTGGGCCGATACGCCGTTCTACGTGCGAGCCGGCAAGCGCCTCGCGCGGCGCGAGACGACGATCGCGATCCAGTTCCAGCGCGCCCCGCACCCGCCGTTCGAGGCGATCGCCGGCGACGGCCTCCGCCCCAACGTGCTCTTGATCCACGTGCAGCCCGACGAGGGCGTCTCGCTCGCGATCGGCGCCAAGGTGCCGGGAGCCGGGATGACGATCAGGACAGTGCACATGGACTTCCTCTACGGCGGCGCCTTCCGCACCGGCCTGCCCGAGGCGTACGAGCGCCTGATCCTCGATGCGATGCTCGGCGACGCGACGCTGTTCACGCGTGAGGACGAGGTCGAGGAGCAGTGGAAGCTCGTCGACGCGATCCTCGGCGGCTGGCAGCGTGACCGGCCGAGCTTCCCGAACTACGAGAGCGGGACCTGGGGGCCGCGGGCGGCCGACGACCTGATCCACCGCGACAACCGCTCCTGGCGCCGCCACTAGCGTGCCATGAGCGTCGTTGCCGACATCGAGCGCCAGCTGGGGCGGCTGCGTGCGCGCGAGGCCGCCGACGGGATGCCCGAGCTCCGCACGAGCACGATGACGCACATCGTCTGGTGCCCGCCCGCATGGCGCTCGCAGGCGCGGGCGACGCTCGCGGGGCTGCTCGAGCGCCATCCGGCGCGCACGATCTTCCTGATCCCCGAGCCGGGCGGCGAGACCGCAATCGACGCCCGGGTGGAGCTGAAGGACTTCCAGCTCCAGGGCATGTCGCGCGAGGTGCTCTCGGAGGTGATCGAGCTCCGGCTCCGGGGCTCGGCGGCGCGTCATCCGAGCTCCGTCGTGCTCCCGCTCCTCGTCTCCGACCTGCCCGTGTTCTGCCGGTGGCGCGGCGAGCCGGCATGGGATCGCGGTGAGCTCGCCGAGGTCGTCGGGGTCACCGATCGGCTCGTCGTCGACTCGTCCGAGTGGCGGGGTATCCCGGGCGCGTACACGCGGCTGGCGGAGCTCTTCGGCAAGGTCGCGGTCTCGGACATTGCCTTCTCGCGCACGCTTCCCTGGCGGCGGCGCCTCGCCGAGCTCTGGCCGGCGATCGGTTCGATCGAGAGGCTTCGCGTCGAAGGCCCACGCGCCGACGCCGAACTCGTCGCCGGGTGGCTCCGTTCCCGGCTCAAGCGCGAGATCTCGCTGACGCGTCGCGAGGCGGCAACCGTGACCGCCATGTGGATCGACGGCGAGCCGGTCGGCTCGCCGGGCGAGCCGCTGAGCCCGAGCGAGCTCCTCTCCGCCGAGCTCGACCAGTTCGGCCGCGACCGGGTGTACGAGGCCGCCGCGCGGGCCGTCGCCCCGGGAAGCTAAGCGGAGCGAACCGCCTCGAGCAACTCCTCGTGCAGGTGCCCGTTCGAGGAGATCGCAGTGCCTCCGTCCACGCGGGTCTCGCCGGCCGCGTCCGTGAACCGGCCGCCGGCCTCCTCGATGATCGGCTGGATCGCGGCGAGGTCCCAGATCTTGACTCCGACGGCGTCGACGGCCCCGTCGACCGCGCCCTCGGCGACCAGCATGTGGGCCCAGAAATCGCCGTAGCCGCGTGCGTGCCACGCGTAGCCGGCGAGCGAGGGGATCGGCTGCTCGAGCGCGAACGAGAGCACCGCATCCTCGATCTGCCGTATCGCCGAGACGCGGATCCGATCGTCGTTGGCCCAGGCGCCGCCGCCGCGCTCGGCGTGCCAGCGGCGGTGCAGGGCGGGCGCCGAGACGACGCCGAGCAGGATCTCGCCCTCCTCCTCCAGAGCGATCAGCGTCGCCCACACCGGGATCCCGCGCGAGTAGTTGCGCGTGCCGTCGATAGGGTCGACGATCCAGCGTCGGCTGCCGCGGGTCGTGCCGCCGAACTCCTCCCCGAGCAACCCGTCGTCGGGACGCTCTCTCGCGAGCCGCTCGCGGATCGCGGTCTCGACGGCCCGGTCGGCTTCGGTCACGGGTGTCAGGTCGGGCTTGGTCTCGACGTGCAGATCGCGGGCGCCGAAGCGCCCGAGAGAGATCGCGTCAGCCTGGTCCGCCAGGGCGAGGGCGAGTAGAAGGTCGGGGCTCATCGAGCCCCGACCCTACTCGTTCGACGGCCTACCCCGAAGAGGAGACGAGGCGGAACTTCGGCTCCGCCACCGCGAGCTGAAGCGGCTGTGACCACGTCATGAACTGGCGACCCTGCGGCAGGGCACTGTTGGTGCCTCGGATCCGATACCACCACTTGCCGGGCTTGAGCGGCAGCGTGGTAGCCGTGCCTCCGTCGACCGCAATTCGCTTGACGGCCCGCCACGGATAGCGTGAGTGCGACCACTCGACCTCATAGGTGTCTGCGCCCGGGACGGGCAGCCACGCAACGAGCGGGCGGCCGTAGAAAGGCTTGGCGCCCGACGAGGCGATCAGCCGTCCCGTCGGCGAGAGGCCGGATGCATACGGGGTGCCCTGGCCGGCGACGACGGGGGAGGATGCCTTGCCGAAGGCGAGGACGCGTCCGCCGGCGCAGGTGTCCTGGGGCAGCTCGGCATCCATGTACGTGAACGACGCGACTTTGCCGTCTGCTCCGATCTTCGCCACGAGCTTCACGGGGACGACCGTCCAGTAGAACCGTCCGTTCGGCCAGCCGCTCTCGAGGAGCTCGATCTGCGGCCAGGTGCTGTTCGACGCCTGCTCCACCGGGCTTCCAGGCGTGCCCTTACCGGACGTCGCCGTTTCGGGGGCGGCGGTACCGGTGCCTGCCTCACTCGCAGGCTTGGCGAGCACTCCCTCGGCCGTATAGCTGCTGCCCTCGTCCCCGAGCTCGAGGATCGTGTTTGCGGCGGCGGCGACTCCGGCCGCGTCGGCCGGAAGCTTGATCGTGCCCTTGTTCCGTGCGGCGTAGGCTGGGCCGCCGACGATCGCGCCACGAAACACGGGGTTGACGCACTGCTGGTCGCTGAAGACGTACACCCGGTAGAGGCCGTAACTGTTGCCTGACGCGTCACGCGTCCCGGAGAACACGAACGCGGGCGTCATCTCGTGCGCCTTCGGGCTCGAGGGCGTGCTGGTCGCGAGTGCCGTCACCGCGGCGACGGGGCGAACGACGCCGCTGCCCATCGCAGGGTTCTTCGAGGTGAACGTCCTGCTCCAGGGGCCGTAGTTGACGGGAGTGATGAAGCCCTGCAGCTTGGCGACACGGCGCACGGCGCGGACGCGCCAGTTGACCGTACCCGTGAAGCTCGCGTCCTGATGGAACGCGTAGAACTCGCGCTGGTCGACCGCGTTGACCCGAGTCTCGACGACACGGTTGACGTCCGTGAACCAGACCTGGTAGCTCGTTGCGCCCTCGACCGGCGTCCAGCGGGCGAGGCCCGGGTAAGACGCCGTCTGCTCCGGCACGTCCTTCCAGCGGATGTTGAATCCGTAGCCGGCGCTCCAGCGCGAGGTGCCCTTCTTCGTCACGGCCCGCACCCGCGCGTACGCGGCGTACGGTGCCCCGGTCATCCAGGGGAGGGTCAACGGGATCGCGACGGCGGGGCTCTTGAGTGACGAACTGGCCCAGAAGATCGTGCCGTCCTGGAAGTTCGACGTCTTCGCGAGCTGGAACTCGTAGCGGGTAGCGCCCTTCGTGGGGGCCCATGAGAACGACGGTGTGCGGGGGAAGTCCCGCGCAGCGGGCTCACTTGCGCGGAGCAGGAACGGCTTCAGCGAGCTCGGTGCATTGACCCCTGCAGAGCGCTGGGCAATGGCGGAGCCGGAGAGAAGCGTGGCCGCAACGAAGGCGGCGAGAGCGACGGAGGAGAGGCGGACGGTACGCATAGCCCATGTGTCGGCACGAGCGCTGTCTCGGCTCTCCCCCGACCGGGGGATGCTGCCCCCTCGACCGGGTGACGATGTGTCTCGTCATGAGAAGCCACCTGATCACGCGCGGTTCCTGTCTCGTCGTGGCCGCGCTTCCAGTCACATTCGCAGCGCTCGCCCTGGCGACGTCCCTCGTCGGTGGCGGCGTCGACAGCCGAACCGCCGCGGTGCCGATCACGGACGATCCGGCTGCGCTTGCAGCACCGATCGGACAGGCGGCGCCATCGTCGGCATGGGGCCGGACGGCAACCGAGCTGCCGGGCACGCTTGTCGCCGTGATCGACACGGGCGTCTCTCCGACATCGAGCCTCGCCGGGCGCGTCGAGGTGGGGCAGAGCTTCGTCGGCGGCGACGCGACTGCCGACGAGAACGGGCACGGCACCGCCGTCGCCGGGATCATCGCCGGCCCCATGGGCGTCTGTCAGAAGTGCCGCATCCTCCCCCTCCGCGTCTCGGCAGGGGCAAGTGGGATTGCCTCGTCCGACAACATTGCAGCCGCTGTGGACGCTGCCGTCGGCCTTGGCGCCGCGGTCGTCAACCTCAGCATGATCGCCTCGAATCCGACCGAGGTCGAGCGCGCAGCCTTCGCCCGTGCCACCGACGCCGGCGTCGTCGTCGTGGCGGCCGCCGGAAACGCGTCCTCATCGATTCCCGCGTACCCTGGCTCGTATCCCGGCGTGCTCTCCGTCGGCGCCGCCGGAGACGACGGCGTGATTGCCGCGTTCTCGAACCGCGGCTCCTGGGTGAGCGTGCTCGCGCCCGCCTGCGGGCGGTCGAACACCCCGGACGGTGCGCAGGTGCTCTTCTGTGGGACATCGGCTTCCGCCCCCTACGTCGCCGGCGTCGCCGCCGTGCTCCGTGCCGCCGTCCCCACTGCTACGGCGGCTAACGTCATTCAGGCGATCCGCCGCTCGTCACATCCCGTTGAGGGCGCGGCCGACGGCTTGATCGATCCGGCGGCAGCGCTTCTTGCGATCGGTGGCGCTCCACCCGTCGTCGCGACGACGAACGCGACGTCGCCGACCCCGAAGGTGACCGTTCTGAAGCGCAAGCGCGCCAAGGGCGCAGGCTCGACCAAGGCGACCCGGTTCCTTGCCAAGTCCGTCCGCCGCTCGAGCTGATCGCCCCTTTCGGGGGGCCGGGTCGGCGGGGACGAGCTCAGACGAGCAGTGGATCGACCGCCGCGGCCACGAAGAGCAGCGCCAGATAGCCGAGCGAGTAGTGGAACAGCACGAACGCACGGCGGCGTGAGGTGTCGAGCCGTAGCTTCCAGGCGAGCAGGAGGAAGTAAGCACCGAGAAGCGCGGCCGCGACGGTGTAGACAGGTCCGAGCCACCAACCCACGGCGACCGTGAAAGCCACCATCACGATCGAGTAGAGAAGGATCTGGCGCGTCGTCTCGCGCTCGCCCTTCGTGCCCGGCAGCATCGGCACGTTCGCCGCAGCGTAGTGCTCCTTGATCATCAGCGCGAGCGCCCAGAAGTGCGGCGGCGTCCAGAGGAAGACGATCAGGAACAGCCAGAGCGCCGGCAGCGTCAGGCTCCCGGTCGCGGCAGCGAAGCCGACGACGGGTGGCATCGCTCCGGCGGCGCCGCCGATGACGATGTTCTGGTCGGTCGACCGCTTCAGGTAGCCGGTGTAGACGACGACATAGAAGAGCCCGCCGACGAGCGCCAGTGCAGCCGTCAGGACGTTCACGCTCGTCGCGAGCAATGCGAACGAGAGGGCCATGAGGACGACGCCGAACTCGAGTGCGCGTGGTGCGGCAACCCGGCCCGACGCGACGGGGCGGGCCGCTGTGCGCTCGCCCATCAGCTTGTCGATGTCCGCGTCCATCACGTGGTTGAGCGCACTCGAGCCACCGCAGGCGAGCGCGAGTCCGGCCATCATCGCGAGGAAGTCCCAGCCGTCGGGCCACCCGCCCGCGCCGACGAACATCCCGGCGGCACCGGTAAGGAGGAGCAGGGACATGATCCGCGGCTTCGTCAGCGTCACGTAGTCCCGCCAGGGCCCGAACGGGACGGGCTCTCCGCGGAAGGAGAGCACCAGGGCCAGGAGCGACGCGGCGAGCGAGGCACCGGCGGCTGCCACGTGCACGGCAACGGCCCACTGCGCGTCGTCGGCGAGCGCCACGAGGCCCCCCGTCGCGACCGCCGCGAGCATGAGCCCGAGTGCCGCCGCGGTCGCGACGCCCAGCCGGGGGTACGCGATCCGGGCCATGGTCACGGCCGCGACGAGCAGCGGCAGCGCGACGAGCGCCGCAGCCCAGTGGCTCCGGCCCGAGTTGAGCGTCGCGCTGACGACGACGACCGCCGTGGCAATGGCGGCAGCGCCGATCGTCAGGCGCAGGAGCGGCCCGGGTGCGATCGGCGGCGCCTCCACGTCAGAGCGCATTGAGCTCGTTCAGCCTCGTGCGCAGGTCGTCGAGCGGCCGCGCGCTCGTGACCGGCGGCAGCGAGTCGAAGTTGTGCGGCGGCGGCGGCGAGGTCGTGTACCACTCGAGCGTGTCGGCGCGCCACGGGTCGTTGCCGACTCGGCGCCCGCTGCGGCCACGGAGCTTCGCGAGTCCGAAGAGGAGGATGCCGCCAGCGATGCCGAACACGCCGAGCGTTCCGAGCAGCGACCCTGTCCCTGCACCGTCGATCGTTACGCCTGCGAGGTTCGGCTGGTCGTTCCAGCCGGCTATCGCCCGCCCCAGTGCGAGAAGCAGCGACGAGCCGGCGATCACAAAGGCGGAGAGGTTGGTGAGGCGCCCGTCGAGCATCCTGCCGTTGAGCTTGGGCCACCAGTAGACGGCTCCGCCGAGCAGCGCGAGCAGGACGGCCGACCAGATCAGGTCGAGCCGAGCGCTTTCGAACGTCGTTCCACTCAGGTCGCCGTGGGCAACGACGAGCGCGAGGCCCGCAAGCGCGGCCCCGATCAGCAGGACGAGTGATCCCACTGCGAACGGCAGCGGGATGCCCGGGCCGCCCGTCCGCGCCGTCCCGATCCCGACGAAGAGGAGCATCCCGGCTGCGGCGGCGATCGGCAGAAAGGCGAGGAGGGCCAGCGCGGAAGCCAGGCGGTTGCCCGCGACCGTGTCGATGCTCGGTACGAGTGCGATGAGGACGGCGGCCGCGACGAGCGCGAGCGTCACGAGACGGCGGTGGGCGAGCAACCCGCGGTGGAACGTCGCAACGATCTCGGCTGCGATCCCGAGCGCGGGCACGATCACGATCGCGACGATCGCCTGGCTGAACACCCACTCGTACCCGTCGACCAGGTTGGCTCCGCCGTCGATGTACCAGTCGAACGAGCCACTGTGCTTCCGGTCGAGCAGAAGGAGGCCGGTGCCGAGAAGTGAGATCGACGCGAGCACGAGCAGAGCCGTTGCGAAGATCCCGGCGGACTGTGCGAAGAGCGGCAGCCGGTCATTGCTCATCCCGGGCGCGCGGGGCCCACGGAACGTCGCCACGAGCGCGACCGCCGTCAGGAGTGTCGCCAGCGCGATCAGGAACAGGCCCATCAGGCGTGCAGTCTCGCCCGGGCGGGACGGATCGAGTGCGACGCTCGGAGTGGTCGCCCAGCTCGAGCGCGGAGCGTCGCCCTTCGAGAACGACGACAGCACCACGGCGGCGACGCCTGCCCAACCGAGCCAGAGCGCGAAAGCGGAGAGGCCGGGCAGCGCCAGTCCACGCGCGCCGAGCTGCAACGGGACGATCACAACCGCAAGACCGAGCGCGAGCGGGAGGATGCCGCCGTAGGTCAAGAGTGTGCCCTGCATCGTCACGACGCTGGCATACGTCCCCTGCCCGATCAGGTCCGCGTCGGGCCGGGCGGTCTGGAGCGCGCTGATGAGCGCGAGGATCCCGCCGAGGAAGATTCCAAGACCGCCGAGGGCGAGCCACAACATCCCGATCCGCTTGTGATCCGTGGCGAAGATCCAGCTGCTGACTCGCCCCTCGCGCCAGTGGGGACCGGTCTGTGCGGCGGATGTCTCGGCGTTCACGTCGGTGTGCTCCAGTCGCACGCGGCGGCAGGCCGCGGTTCTCGAGGGTCGGAGGGCGGTTGCGCTGGCATTCTAGGGGCATGGTCGACGGAGAGCGAACCCAAACGGTCGTCCACCTCCCGGCAGACGTCGTGCGGCCGTTCGAAGTGTTCGTCAACGGGGTGCTCCAGCGTGAGGGGAAGGACTACGTCGTGCGCGACGGCGATCTCCTCTTCGAGCAGTCGATGAAGGAGGAGGGGAAGCTCGGATTCCTCCGCTGGGCGTCGATCACGCTCGGGATCGCGGGCTCGTACAGGCAGAACGACTCCGTTGACGTGGCCTACGAGCGCGACGGGCGCAAGGTGGTAGCGGCGAAGCTGCCCGTCGAGCCGGGCGACTGACCGAAACCCGGGCTTCCCTGACGGCAACGAGGCTGCAGCCCGTCTCCCGGGCTCTCGGCCTGCCTATCCGGGTGCGAGCACGAGCCAGCTGAAGCCGATCGCGCTCCGATAGCCCTCCTCGTACTCCCGGCGGCGCTGCGCGGCGAAGGCCACGGCCCCCGGGTCAGCCGAGGCTTCGAGCCCTGCGCGCCAACCCTCCTCGAACGCGTCCCACTCGCCGATCGTCGATGCCTCGTCGAGCTCGATCCGGAAGCCCGCGGCCCGCGCGGCGGCGCGGACGTCGTCGAGCAACGGCAGCTCGCCGATCGCCTCGAGTGCCGCGGAGGTGGGCTCGGCCCTCCAGAAGGCGACGCCGTAGAGCACACGGCCGCCGGGCGCGACGCTCTGCCGCAGCCGGTGGAGCGCGTCGGCTGGGCTACCGAAGGCGTGCGAGGCGCCGACGCAGAGGACAAGGTCGGCGAGGTCGACGAAGGTCTCGGCTGCCGCCTCGACGAACTCGACCCGCTCGTGCAACCCGCGTCGCGCCGCAGCAGCGACGCCCCGGTCGAGCGCGTCCTTCGCGGTATCGACGCCTGTGCCGGTGCTGGCCGGGTGGGCCGCAAGGATGCGGAGCAGGAGCTCTCCCCAGCCGCAACCGAGGTCGAGCACGTGATGGCCGGGCGAGATCGGGAGCGCCGCCACGAGCTCGCCCGCGCGCTCCTCGGAGAGTGGTGCGTTGAACGTCAGGCCGGCGTGCGCAAGCCGCCGGAAGTCGTCACGCACGGCCCGACGCCTCCGCTGCGGTCCGCAGACGAGCTGCCAGCTCCGGCCCGAGGCGGCCCGGCTCGAGCCGCCAGCACCAGTTCCCACCCAGCGTGCCGGGACGGTTCATCCGGGCCTCGGAGCCCAGCTCGAGCACGTCCTGCATGGGAACCATCGCGAGTGCCGCCGGGGAGGAGAGCGCCAGCTCGAGGAGCTCCCACGCCGACTGGTGCGGGAAGGCGCCCGCGAGCGTCTCCGTGTCGTGGGTGGAGGTGTAGACGACCTGGTGCACGTGGTGGTTCTCGATACGGAACGGGTTGTCGGGCGGCCCTTCGAACGCCCAGAGGAGGACGACCATGCCGGGGAAGCCGAGCTCGTCGCGGAGCGCCACGACATCCGGCGTGATCAACCCGAGATCCTCGACGATCACGGGCAGCTCGCCCAGCCTGCGCTCAGCGGCGCGGAAGACGGCTGCGCCCGGCCCGGGCTCCCAGTGCCCTTCCCGCGCGGTCTCGGCGGCCGCCGGCACGGCCCAGTAGCCCGCGAAGCCGCGGAAGTGGTCGATCCGGAAGACGTCGACCAGGGCGAGCGTCCGGCGCAGGCGCTCGGTCCACCAGCGGTAGTCCTCTCGTGCCAGGGCGTCCCAGTCGTAGATCGGGTTGCCCCACTTCTGGCCCATGTCGTTGAGCGGATCGGGAGGGGCGCCCGCGACGAAATCTCCCGGGAGGAAGAGCTCCGGATGGGCCACGTGGTCGCAGCTGCCGGCGGCGACGTAGATCGGGACGTCCCCGACGAGGCGCACGTCGCGCTCCGCGGCGTAGGCGCGGAGCGCAGACCACTCGCGCTCGAACCGGACCTGGTCGGCCAGGGCGGCGCCGCCTGCGAAGGCGACCCAGTCGCCGATCCAGTACGCGTTCTCCTGCTCGAACCGGCGGAGCTCCGAGGGCGAGACCGATGCGTCGGGGTCGTCGAGGAGCCCTGGCCACGCCGCGAAGGCCGAGGCCGAGGCGTACGGTGAACCGTATTCGTCAGGAGGATTGAGCGGCAAGATCTGCCAGAAGCGCGCCCCGGCGGAGGCCAGCCAGTCGACGAGCGCGTACGCCTCCGGCCCGAGCCGCCCGCCCGGCAGGGAGGTCGGATGGAGGTTGACGCCGAGGGAACGGGTGAGCCACATCGCCAGACTGTTTACCTTGTCGGGGATGGCGCCGGCACGGATTCAGATCCTGAACGTCCAACCGGAGGTCGACTGCGGCCGGTTTCCGGTCAAGGCATGCCTCGGAGACACGGTGCACATCGGGGCCACGATCTTCCGTGACGGCTACGACAAGCTCTGCGCGATCGTCCGGTTCCGGCCCTCGGGAGCCCGCCGCTGGCGTGAGGTGGCGCTCGAGGCGACGGGCAACGATCGTTTCGAGACGACCGTGACACCCGACGCGCTCGGGCCGTGGGAGTTCCGCATCCAGGCGTGGGTCGATCCCTATGCGAGCTGGCTCGACGAGCACGACCGCAAGGTGGCGGCGGGCCAGGTGGATCTCCGCGGGGAGCTGTCCGAAGGGCGACAGCTCTTCGGCGAGGGCACGGTCGAGGACTGGCGGGAGGCGGCAGCCGGCCTCTCCGACCGCGGGCGCCACGGCGCCGTGAAGAGCTCGCTGCTGCGGCTCGACGTCGAGCGCGAGCGAGCCCGGTTCGGTTCGTGGTACGAGCTCTTCCCCCGCTCGTGGGGTGGCTTCCGGGGCGTGGCAGCCGTCCTGCCGGACCTGGCGGCGCTCGGCTTCGACATCGTCTACCTGCCCCCTGTGCACCCGATCGGCGAGACCCACCGGAAGGGTCGCAACAACACCGAGCGCGCACGCGACGCGGACGTGGGCAGCCCGTGGGCGATCGGTGCGACGGCGGGCGGCCACGATGCGCTGCACCCCGATCTCGGGAGCGAGGGGGACTTCGACGCCATGGTGGTGGCGGCGCGGGAGGCGGGGGTCGAGCTCGCACTCGACTTCGCGATCCAGTGCTCGCCCGACCACCCGTGGCTCGCCGAGCATCCGGAGTGGTTCCACCGCCGCCCCGACGGGACGCTCAAGTACGCCGAGAACCCGCCCAAGCGCTACCAGGACATCCACAACGTCGACTGGGACACCGGGGAGCGGGAGGCGCTCTGGCATGCGCTCCGCGACGTCGTGCTCGGCTGGTGCTCGCGCGGGATCCTCGTCTTCAGGGTCGACAATCCGCACACCAAGCCGATGCCGTTCTGGGAGTGGCTGATCGCCGAGGTGCGCGCCGTCCACCCGGAGGCCCTCTTCCTCGCCGAGGCCTTCACACGGCCTGCGCCGATGACGACGCTCGCGAAGGTCGGCTTCGGCCAGTCCTACACGTACTTCACCTGGAAGAACACGAAGGCCGAGCTCGTCGAGTTCGTCGAGCAGGTGCGCTCGTGGTCGGCGTTCTACCGCCCGAACATGTGGCCGAACACACCCGACATCCTCCACGAGTACCTCCAGGAGGGCGGGCGTCCCGCGTTCGAGGCGCGGCTCGTGCTGGCGGCCACCCTGTCTCCGAGCTACGGGATCTACTCCGGGTACGAGGCCTGCGAGAACGTGCCGGTGCGCGCGGGGAGCGAGGAGTACCTCGACTCCGAGAAGTACGAGGCCAAGAAGCGCTCGCTGAAGGGGCCACTATTGCCGTTGATCCGTCGGCTGAACGAGATCCGGCGCGCACATCCGGCCCTCCAGCGTTTCGAGAGCCTGGCCTGGCTCGAGACGCACAGCGACGACCTCGTCGCGTACGCGAAGCGCGAGGGCGACGACCTCGTGATCACCGTCGTCAACCTCGATCCGATCGCACCGCAGGAAGGGCTGTGCATCGTGCCGTCCTGGCTGGGGCTGCCCGAAGCGTTCATCGCGGTCGACCTCCTTGCAGACAGCACGTACCGCTGGCGGACGGGGAGGAACTACGTCGGCCTCGAGCCGGGTGGTGCCCACGTGATCGTCGTCGAGGCGGACGGCACCGAACCCGCATCGGACCGAAAAGCGGCGGTCGCATGAGCGGTCTCGGCGAGATCGACCTGTATCTGGCCGGCGAGGGCCGGCACGAGCGGCTGTACGAGCGGCTCGGCGCCCATTGCCTGCACGAGGGCGGGGTGCGGTTCGCTGTCTGGGCGCCGAACGCACGTGCCGTCTCCGTGGTCGGCGACTGGAACTACTGGAGCGAGGGCGCCGACCCGCTGCTGCCGCTCGGGACGTCCGGGATCTGGGAGGGCGTCGCGGCCAATGCCTCGGAGGGCCAGCGATACAAGCTCGCGGTCGCCGGGGCCGACAGGATCACCCGCCTCAAGGCCGACCCGTACGCCGCCTACGCGGAGGTGCCGCCGGAGAATGCGTCGATCGTCTATCGCAGCCGGTTCACGTGGTCCGACGACGACTGGCTCGCGCGCCGGCGCGCCGCCGACCCGCTCACCCAGCCCACCTCCGTCTACGAGGTTCACACGGGCTCCTGGCGGCAGGGGCTGTCGTGGCGTGATCTTGCCGACCAGCTCGTGCCGTACGTGGCGGAGCTCGGGTTCACCCACGTCGAGCTGATGCCGGTGATGCAGCACCCCTACGCACCGTCGTGGGGGTACCAGGTGAGCGGCTACTTCGCGCCGCAGTCGACGTTCGGCGCCCCGGACGACTTCCGGGCCCTCGTCGACGCGTTCCATGCGGCGGGCATCGGCGTGCTCCTCGACTGGGTGCCTGCGCACTTCCCCCGGGACGAGTGGGCGCTCGCCCGGTTCGACGGTACGGCGCTCTACGAGCACGACGATCCGCGCCGCGGAGCCCACCCCGACTGGGGCACCCTGATCTTCAACCTGTCGCGGCACGAGGTGCGGAACTTCCTGCTCGCGAACGCCCTCTACTGGGTGCGCGAGTTCCACGCCGACGGGCTCCGCGTCGACGCCGTCGCCTCGATGCTGTACCTCGATTACTCGCGTGAGGCAGGTGCCTGGTCGCCGAACGAGCAGGGTGGGCGCGAGAACCTCGAGGCGGTTGCGTTCCTGCGGGAGCTGAACGAGGTGCTGCACGCCCGCGAGCCCGGTGTCGCGGTGATCGCGGAGGAGTCGACCGCCTGGCCCGGGGTCTCGCGCCCCACGTCGATGGGCGGGCTCGGATTCACGTTCAAGTGGAACATGGGCTGGATGAACGACACGCTGTCGTACGTCGAGCACGAGCCGGTGCACCGGCGGTTCCACCACGACGAGCTGACCTTCTCGCTCGTCTACGCCTGGGACGAGAACTTCGTGCTGCCGCTCTCCCACGACGAGGTCGTCCACGGCAAGCGGTCGCTGCTCTCGAAGCTGCCGGGCGACCGCTGGCAGAAGCTCGCGACGCTGCGGGCGCTGTACGGGCTGATGTGGGCCCACCCCGGCAAGCAGCTGCTGTTCATGGGCGGCGAGCTCGCGGAGTGGGGCGAGTGGTCGGAAGGTCGATCGCTCGACTGGCCGCTGCTCGACGATCCCGACCACGCGGGCGTGCGGGCCGTCGTCCGGGACCTCAACGCGACCTACCGGGCCCGGCCGGCGCTCTGGGAGGTCGACTTCCGGCCCGAGGGTTTCGTCTGGCTCGTGGGCGATGCGCGCGACGAGAACGTGATCGCTTTCGCGCGGTTCGCGGCCGACGGTGCCCCGCTCGTCTGCGTCGTCAACTTCTCGCCCGTCGTGCGGGAGGACTGGCGGCTGCCGCTTCCCGCAGGAGGCCGCTGGGTCGAGGTGCTCAACACCGACTCACGCTTCTATGCTGGCTCCGACGTCGGCAACGGGCTCGGCATCACGGCCGAGGCCTCCCCACTGCACGGTCAGCCCTGCTCGGGGCTCGTCACGCTGCCGCCGCTCGCGACGGTGTGGCTCGTGCCCGCGTAGCACGGTTCAGGGCGCCCTGGCAACGCGGCGCGGGCGGCATTCCATTAGCCTTGCATGCGTCGGTCGACGCTCGCTGGACGAAGGAGGAAGGGATGTCGAGGATCGGGATCGCTCGTGTCGTGGCGGCGGCATCCGTGCTGGCCGTGCTCGCGGCCGGCTGTGGAGGCTCCGATTCGGGGTCGACGGCGACCGATACCTCCGGCTCCGGCCAGAACGAGCGCCTGACGGCAGAGCAATGGGCCGCCTACGAGGCCGCCGCAGCGCCGTTCAAGGCGGCGAACACCGAGTTGCTGAAGAAGTACGACGCCTGTCCCAAGTCGGGCACCGGCGACACGACGGTGTTCGCGAAGTGTCTCGGCGACTCGCTGACGACGGTGGAGGCCGCGACGCGCGAGCTCACCTCCACGCTCGCGGGCTTCAACGGCACTGTCGGTGGCACCTGCGCGACGTCGCTCGACGCCTACACCAACTACACGACGCCCTACCTCGCGTCGATCACGTCGATGCAGTCGGCGATCGACACGGAGAACGTCGCCGCGTTCACGAACGCGTACGCGAGCGCGGAGACCGCTGCAACGGGCGGCAAGGCTGAGCGCACCGCGTTCGAGACCGACTGCGCTCCCGCCTGATCCGGCGGAACCTGCCGGGCCGGTCACGGCTCGTCGTCTAGCCTGCGTCTTCATGGCGCAGACCAACAGCATCGTCGTCGAACAGCTCGTGCGGGAGTTCAAGAAGGGGCCGCGTGCCGTCGACGGGATCGATCTCTTCGTCGCGCCGGGGGAGATCTACGGTTTCCTCGGGCCGAACGGGGCGGGCAAGTCGACCACCGTCCTGATGCTGACGACGCTGCTGCCGCCCACTGCCGGGTCGGCCCGCGTCGGCGGGTTCGACGTCCGCAAGGAGGGCCCGAAGGTGCGTTCGGTGATCGGCGCCGCGCTGCAGGAGGCGGCACTCGACCCGCTCCTGACCGGACGCGACCACCTCAGGCTGCAGACGATGCTGCAGGCGATCCCGAGGGCCGATCGCAAGCCGCGGCAGACCGAGCTTCTCGACCGGGTCGGTCTCACCGACGCCGCAGACCGCAAGGTCGGGGGCTACTCCGGAGGGATGAAGCGGCGCCTCGACCTCGCCCTCGCGCTCGTCCACCGGCCCAGCATCCTCTTCCTCGACGAGCCGACGACCGGGCTCGACCCGCAGAGCCGCACCGCTCTCTGGGCCGAGGTCTCCCGGCTGGCGCGCGAGGACGGCGTCACCGTGTTCCTGACGACCCAGTACCTCGAGGAGGCGGACGTGCTCGCGGATCGCGTCGGGATCATCGACCACGGCAAGATCGTCGCCGAGGGCACGCCGACGGCGCTGAAGGCCGAGATCGGCCGCCCCAGCATCCACGTGCTCCCGTGCCGCGAGGAGGACAGGCCGCGGATCCTCTCGCTGCTGACCCGCTTCGGCGAGAAGCTCGGGGACGATCGCGACCTCGCCGTGCGCCTGCGGGAGGGCATCGGCATGGCGGACGTGATTCGCGCCATGGACGCGGACGGCGTCGTCGTGGACGACGTCGAGCTGCGGGCTCCGACGCTCGACGACGTCTTCCTCGCAAAGACGGGCCGCACGCTCGAGGGCGCAGCGAGCGGAGAGGACGAGGCACCCGCACGATGAATGCCCTGCCGACGCAGGTCGGTGCGCTTGCGCGGCGCTCGATCATGCGGACCGCACGCCAGCCCGCCAGCGCGATTCCGCCGCTCGTCTTTCCCGTGGCGCTGCTGCTCCTGAACTCGGGAGGGCTCAAGGCGTCGACCGAGTTGCCGGGCTTCCCGACCGATTCGTTCCTCGCCTTCGCCCTGGCGGTCCCCTTCATCCAGGGAGCGCTGTTCTCGACGATGAATGCCGGCACGGATCTCGCACGCGACATCCAGACCGGATTCTTCTCGCGTCTCTCGCTGACCCCCGTGCGCGGCTCCGCTCTGCTCGCGGGGCAGATCACCGGCATCGTCGTCCTCGGGGTGCTGCAGGCGGTGTTCTACATCTCCGTCGGCCTGCTGCTCGGCGTCCGGTTCGCGGCGGGGCCGGCGGGCATCGCGCTGCTGCTCGTCTACGCAGCCCTCGTCGCCGTCGCTTTCGGTGCGCTCGGCTCGTTCCTGGCGCTTCGCACCGGCTCGGGCGAGTCGATCCAGGGGCTTTTCCCCGTGCTCTTCGTCTTCCTCTTCATCTCGTCGATGAACACCCCGCGCAACCTGATCGCCGTCGACTGGTTCCGGTTCCTTGCCTCGATCAACCCGGTCTCCTACCTGATCGAGTGTGTCCGCAGCCTCGTCATCACGGGCTGGGACGCGCAGGCGCTCGCGCTCGGGTTCGGCATCGCAGCCGCGATGGCAATCGTGGCGCTCATCGCCGCGAGCTGGGCACTCGGGCGGAGGCTGGAACGGACATGAGAATCTGGCCCGTTGCCTCGGGTGTCGCCTGGCGGACGCTGAAGAACGTGATCACGACGCCGTCGCTGCTCCTCCCCTCGCTGATGTTCCCGCTCTTCTTCTTCGTCGCCTTCGCCGGCGGGCTGTCCCAGGTGCAGAACACACCCGGCTTCGACTACCCGAACGGCTACACGGCGTTCCAGTTCGTGTTCGTGCTGCTCCAGTCGGCGGCGTTCGGCGGCGTCTTCACGGGCTTCGGCGTCGCTCGCGACTTCGAGGGAGGCTTCGCCCGCCGCCTCATGCTCGCGGCCCCGAATCGGACCGGGATCGTCGTCGGGTACTGCCTCGCGGCCGTGTTGCGCTGGTGTATCACGGCAACGCTCCTGACCACGATCGCCCTCGCCGCGGGAATGCAGGTGGGCGGAGGCCCCGTCGATGTGGTCGCGCTCTACACGCTGGCGCTCGTCATGAACCTCTGCGGGTTCCTCTGGTCAGCGGGGATCGCCATGCGCTTGCGCACGATCCAGGCGGGGCCCCTGATGCAGATGCCCGTGTTCCTGATCCTCTTCATCGCGCCCGTGTACGTGCCGCTCGCTCTCCTCGGGAGCACGTTGCACGCCGTCGCGAGGCTCAATCCCGTCACGTACGCGCTCGAGGCCGGCCGCGGCCTCCTCGCCGGCGACCCGACCCACGTCGCGCTCGGGTTCGGTCTCCCGCTCGCCGCCGTAGTCGTCCTCTCGGTGTGGGCGCTGCGCGGGTTGCGTTCCGCGGAGGCGACGGGGTAGGGAGCGAGCGGTGGCGCGTGAGTGACGGGGGGTGCGGTCGCTAGGGTGCCGCGATGCGCCCCTGGCCCGGAGAGCCGTTTCCGCTCGGCGCGAGCTGGGACGGCAGCGGTACGAACTTCTCGCTCACGTCGGAGCACGCGCAGCGTGTCGTGCTGTGCCTCTTCGACGATGCGGACGTCGAGACCCGCCACGAGCTTCCCCGCCACACCGCGCACAACTGGCACGGCTATCTCCCCGGCGTCGGCCCCGGCCAGCGCTACGGCTACCGGGTCCACGGGCCTTGGGCACCCGAGCGGGGGCACCGCTTCAACCCGCACAAGCTGTTGATCGACCCGTACGCCAAGGCGATCGAGGGGCCCGTGCAATGGGACCGCGGACGCACCCTCGCCTACGTGGACGGCGACGACCTGATCATGGACGCGACCGACGATGCCGCCGCGATCCCCAAGTCGGTCGTCCTCGACGAGTCGTTCGAGTGGGAGGGAGACGAGCTCGTGCGGCGCCCGTGGGACGAGACGGTCATCTACGAGCTGCACGTGAAGGGCTTCACCCGGCGGATGCCGGGCGTGCGCGAGGATCTCCGGGGAACCTACGCCGGCCTCGCCTCCGACGCAGCGATCGCACACCTCCTCGACCTCGGCGTGACGGCGGTCGAGCTGCTCCCCATCCACCACATCGCCGACGAGCACTTCCTTCAGGCGCGCGGCCTGACGAACTACTGGGGCTACTCGACGATCGGCTTCTTCGCGCCGCACGCCGGCTACGCCGCAACCGGTACGCGGGGTGAGCAGGTGCGCGAGTTCAAGGGGCTCGTGAAGGCGATGCACCGCGCCGGCATCGAGGTGATCCTCGACGTCGTCTACAACCACACGGCCGAGGGAAACCACCTCGGCCCGACGCTGTCCTTCAGGGGCGTCGACAACCTCGCCTACTACCGCACGATGCCCGACGCCCCGCGGTACTACAAGGACTTCACGGGAACCGGGAACTCGCTCAACCCCGTCAACCCGTCGGTGCTGCGGCTGATCATGGACTCACTGCGGTACTTCGTGAGCGAATGTCACGTCGACGGTTTCCGGTTCGACCTTGCCTCGGCGCTCGCCCGCGAGTTCCACGACGTCGATCGTCTCTCGGCCTTCTTCGACATCATCCACCAGGACCCGATCCTCTCCCGGGTGAAGCTCATCGCCGAGCCGTGGGACGTCGGCGAGGGCGGCTACCAGGTCGGCAACTTCCCGGTCCTCTGGACCGAGTGGAACGGGATGTACCGCGACACGATGCGGGACTTCTGGCGTGGGCACAGCGCCGTTGCGGCCTTCGCGCAGCGGTTCACCGGCTCGAGCGACCTCTACCAATCGGACGGGCGGCGCCCCTTCGCGTCGATCAACTACATCACGTGTCACGACGGCTACACCCTGCGCGACCTCGTCAGTTACAACGAGCGGCACAACGAGGCGAATCTGGAGGCGAACCACGACGGGACGACCGACAACCGGTCGTGGAACTGCGGCGTCGAGGGAGAGACGGACGACCCCGAGGTGAACGCTCTCCGCGACCGGCAGGTGCGGAACTTCCTCTCGACGCTCCTGCTCTCGCAGGGAGTGCCGATGCTGCTCGCAGGGGACGAGATCGCCCGCACCCAGGAGGGGAACAACAACGCGTACTGCCAGGACAACGAGATCAGCTGGGTCGACTGGGACCTCGACGAGCCGGCACGTGCGCTGCACGCCTTCACGCGGCGGTTGGTCGCCCTCCGTCGCGCGCACCCGATCTTCCGCCGGGCGACGTTTCTGACGGGCAAGGAGCAGGAGGATTCAGGCGCGCCGGACGTCTGGTGGTTCCGTCCCGACGGGCGCGCCATGACACGACGAGACTGGGATCGCGGTGACGCGTCCGCGGTCGGAGCGTTCCTCAACGGAGCCGAGATGATGGCAGAGACCCGTGAGGGCGAGCCGGTCGTCGACGATTCGTTCATCGTGCTCTTCAACGCGTGGCGCGACACGCTGCCCTTCAGGCTGCCACCGGCGCGCTTCGGGCGTCGCTGGGCGCTCGAGCTGTCGACGGCGCACCCGGAGCTGGAGGCGGGTGCCTGGGAGACCGTCGTCCGGGGCGAGGTCGAGGTCGAGGGGCGCTCGCTTCTGCTCCTGCGTCGCGTCGCGTGAGACCGGTGCCGGCGGTGCCTCCCGTCTCTCGTCGCACCGAGGCGTGGGCGACTTGAGGTCTGGCCCGTTCGTGCCGATCGTGTAGGGAATGCGAATCGGCGCGTCGAACCTCATTGCCATGAAATGCAGCGCTTTCCTGGCGCTCGCCGTGTCAGCGCTGGCACTTCCGGGCGCCGCCGGGGCGGGAACGAGCGTCTGGTTCCTGTCGGACGGGAAACCGGTGTCCGTCGTCCGCGGCGGCACCACGATCGAGAGCGTGGTGCGGCAGCTGCTCGCCGGCCCGACGCCGGCCGAGCGGAGTCGTGGGGTGCGCTCCGCGGTGCCCCGCGCCACCCCGCTCCTCTCGGTCAGCGTTACACAGCGCATCGTCACCGTCGATCTCGGGGCCCGTTTCGCCGCAGGGCGTGACGAGAAGGTGCTGCAGAGCCGCGCCGGCCAGCTCGTCCGCACCCTGAGGGGGATCCCCGGCGTTCGCGCGGTTCGACTCCTCGTCGAGGGGGGTGTTCCCGTCGGGCTCTTTCCCAACTACGACTTTCGGCGTCCCGTCACCACGGCCGTCGAGCCGGTGCAGCGGAAGGCATCGATCCGGGACTACCAGCAGCAACTCGTCGACCTCGGCTTCATGGCGCCGTCGGGCCTCACCGGCACGCTCGACGGGCAGACCTCGACCGCGGTGCTCGGCTTCCAGAAATGGGCGAACCTCTCGCGGGACGGTTCCCTCGGCGAGGCCACGATCACGGCACTGCAGCGGGCGACCCGCCCGGAGCCGAGGCTCCGGTCTCCCGGCCGCAGGATCGAGGTGCAGCTGCGGCGGCAGCTTGCACTCCTGATCCAGGACAACCGCGTCGTCCGTGCGGTGCACATCTCATCCGGCGCCGGAGGG
Source organism: uncultured Thermoleophilia bacterium (assembly GCA_963823355.1). Lineage (GTDB taxonomy): Bacteria > Actinomycetota > Thermoleophilia > Gaiellales > Gaiellaceae > Gaiella. Next base: position 981,499 of record CAWGLG010000007.1, on the reverse strand, counting down.
GCGACGCCGAGAGGATCGTTCCGCGTCTATCGCAAGGAGCGCTACTCGTGGTCGGTGCCGTTCAAGGTCTGGCTCCCCTGGGCCAGCTACTTCACGGGCGGGATCGCTTTCCACGAGTATGGGTCGGTGCCGACGTACGCTGCCTCGCACGGCTGCGTGAGGGTGAACCACTACGACGCACCCACGCTGTTCGGCTTCGCCGAGACGGGAACGCCGGTCGACGTCCTCGATGAGGCAACCGCATGAGCCCGCGCTCGGCTGCGAAAGCGATGGTTGGTGGGATCGGTGTCGTCGCGAGCATTCTCGGCCTCGCCGTCGTGGCCGCGTCGGTCATCGTCGCCCTGGGGCTTCCGGCCGAGAGCAGGGCCGACGACCCGCTTCCGATCCCCGTCGCACAGCCACGCCCGACGGAGCTCGTGGTCGCGCTCAGCCTGGGCGACCCCGTGCTGCAGGCCGGCGTGGTGCGCGACGGCGAGGTCATCCTGGCGCGCGGGCTCGAAGTAGATCTCGCCCGCAATCTCGCCCGGCGTCTCGGCATCCCCCGCGTCCGCTTCCTCTACGTGCGGCCGGCGTCTCGGCTGCTCGCCGACAAGTCTCGCCCCTGGCACCTCACGATCGCGTCGATCCGGCCCGGGAGGGCGGCCTCCTCGGTCGCCGACCTCAGCAAGCCCTACCTCGGTACCGATCAGGCGGTCATCCTCCGCCGGGGCCTCCCACGCCTCGGGGCTCTCGGGGAGCTCCGAAGCAGGATCACGTGTGCTCTGCGCGGCGGCGACGGCGCGCGGGCGCTCGCAGCCTCGGTTGCACCAACCGTCCGTCCGATCCTCGCTCCCTCCAACGAGCGCTTGCTCCAGCTCGTCCAGACGGGTGTCTGTGACGCCGCCGTCGTTCCGGCGGACGCCGTCGGCCGGCTCGTGGCAGGTCGGGGAGCGCTCCTCGGCCCGATCACGGCGCGGATCGAGATCGGCGGCGGCTCCGTCGTGGCGGTCACCCGGGGCGGTCCGGTCGCCGTTGCGGAGGTCGACCGGGCGCTCACGCGGATGCGTGCGGACGGGACGCTGCACCGGCTGACTCGGTCCTGGCTCGGGATCGATCCGGCGCGCCTGCGACCGCTTCGCTAAGCCTGCCTTCGGGCGACGACGACGAAGGTGCTCCGACCGAGCAACTTGCCGTAGCGCACGTCCGCGCGGGCACCGAGGCCCGGCCAGACGTACCAGGTGTAGACGCCCGGCCTGAGCGTGTAGGTGCTCTTCCCGTACCGCCAACGAGAGGTGAGTTTGAGACGGCCGACGTTGGGCCAGGTCGAGAGGATCTTGATCCCGTTCCGGTAGAGCTGGACGTTGAAGTACTCCGCCGCGGCGACCGCAGTCCAGCGTAGGAGCGGCGGGCTTGCCAGCCGGGCGCCGTACTCCGGGGTGGTGAGCAGGCTCGCTCTCGGAGTCGCCGTCAAGACGACGGGCCCGGACGGATTGCCGGCTCGGTCGAAGGCGATGAGGACGAAGCGGTAGGTGACGCCGTTGCGGAGCCCCCTGCTCCTGAAGGTCGTGCGGAGGCCGCGGTACTCGATCTTCGTCGCGGAACCGCCGACGACCGACCGCCTGACGAGAACGGACGCGATGCCGGGCGTTTCGGGCATGGCCCAGCCAAGGAGCACCGTGCGATCTCCGGCCCTGGCCGTGGCACGCCTCACGCTCCCCGGTAACGTCACGGTGACGGTCGGCGGGCTCGTCGGTGTCGTGTCGACCGTCCACGTGAACGAGTCTCCGTCGCTCGGCAGGCCCGCGTCCCGCACGGCGAACGTGTGCTGCCCAGCGGTGAGCGCGGTGGCCGTGAAGGGGGTGAGGCACCTGGAGAACGCGCCGCCGTCGAGCTGGCACTCGAACGCCGCGTCACTGTCGAGCGAGTTGACGAACTGGAACGTCGCCGACGTCGAACGCGTCGGGTCGGCGGGCTTGGAGGTGATCTGGACGCCGGGCACGTTGGCGCCCGCGAACGGGACGATCACCGACAAGGCGGTTCCCGCAGCGATCACCCCGGCAAGCCACAACCGCGTCACGGTTCTCCTCCGGGCGAGGGCATCAGGCGTTGCCCACGAGGAGGCTGACGGCGACACCGATCGTGAGGGCGAATGCGGACGCGATGAGCGGTAGCCGGGCGGCGCCCATCGTGCGCCCGACGGGGATCGAGACACGGTAGGTCAGTCGGTTTGGGATCGCCGCCACGATCGCGAGCACTGCCGAGAGGAGAATCATGGCCCAGACGACCGCCGGGACACCGCCTGGTGCCGGGGCGGCGGTGACCGTGGCGGCAACTGCCGGCTTCGCGACCGGCGGCCTGAAGACACCCGGGACGCCGTCACCGGGTCGCAGGGGCGTGAGTCGGGCAGGCTCCGCCGGTCGTGGCTTCGACTTCGGCTTCTGGCCCGGCAGGTTCGGAGAGTGCGAGGTCCCAGGGCTCGTCGAGGGAGAAGCCCCACGGGCCGGCTGAGAGCTCGACGACGAGGAAGAGGGAGACGACGTCGTTGGCGATGTCTGACGAGGTGCCGGCGCCGGCTTCGTGGCGGGGCTGTCGTGCCTCGGCACGACCCTGGCGGTGCGCTCCGGCCGGGTCACGGGCGCGGGATCCGGCTTGGGTGCTGCGGCTTGACCTGTTGCGGTGCAAACTCCCGCACCGATCACAGCAGCAGCCAGGCTGACCTGGCCGGCCGTGACGAGTGGCGTACCCCAACGCACTCCCGAATCTACCCCTTGTCTACGGTATCGTCGATTCCGCGAGCCCGCGTGCCAGGCACACTACCAACCCTTCCATTTGTGAGTGTCGTCGCAGAAGCTACTCGGCCAGACCGCCGGTCACGGGCGGTCTGGCGCTCCAGGGGAAGGTGATCCAGCGGTCGGTCCGCCGCCACACGTACTCGCTCTCGATCGTCGACCGCGACTTCTCGTACAGGACCGCGACGCGCGCCTCGGCTACGCGGCCCTGGCAGAAGTGGTGCACCAGCTCGAGCGTGGCACCCGTGTCGGCGACGTCGTCGGCGATCAGCACGCGGGCGGTCGTGAGGTCGACGAGGTCGGGCACGGGAGGGAGCAGCATCGGCAGCTCGAGCCGCTCGTCGACGCCCGTGTAGAACTCGACGCTGATCGTCGCCGTGTTCTTGACCCCGAGCGCATACGCGAGCGCGCCTGCGACGAGCAGTCCGCCCCGCGAGATCCCGAGCACGAGGTCGGGTATCCAGTGATCTGCGTGGATCGCCTCGGCGAGCTCGCGGCAGCCGAGGCCGAGGTCGTCCCAGCTCATCGCCTCTCGTGCGGCGCTCGGGGCAGCGGGCTCGGTCATCGCCACATCGTGTCAGAGCCGCCGTAGGGACCGTCGTCCTCCCGGCGCCGGAACCAGCCGAGCCAGAGGAGCACGGCGAGCACGGCGAGCGGCAGCACGACTGCGGCGACGATCCAGCCGATCGGCCCTGCTGCCGCCGCGAGCAGGATCAGCGCGGGCAGCCCGATGAAGAGGCCGACTGCTACGGCGACCGCGCCGGCCAGCGACACGGTCAGCCGCCGGCCGTGACGGCGATCTCGTTCACGGCAGCGGCGCGTTCGGGCGGCATGGAGGTGATCCACACCATCAGGTAGCGGCCGCTCCGAGGCCTGAGGACGAACGCCGTGCGCTGCGACATCGTCTTCGGGCCCGATACGGAGACGAACGGGCCCGAGGGTGAGCTCCCGACCTGGATCTCGGCGCTGTAACCCGGTGTCTCGGTCGTCACGACGACACGCGATGCCTTGACGGGACGGCCGGCGTCGACGACGAGGCCGACGCCCGTCTTTACGAAGGTGCTCCGGTAGCGTTCGCTCTTCCAGGCGGTCACGGGGTTCCCGTCGGTGGCCAGCGGCGCATCCCCATCGTTCTCGGACTGGTCGCCGGCTGGGTCGTAGGCTCCCACCCCGGTCACCCTGATCCTGACGGCAGGAGGCCGCGTCGGTTTGGGTTTCGGCTTCGGGGCAGGCTGGGTTGTCGTGATCACCACCCCGGAGCCTTTGTCGCCTCCGCCGCTCGCGATCACGACGACGAACATGCCACCGAGCAGCGCAGCGAGGCCCAGAGCGCCGACCAGCCGGGCCTGCCCGGGCGAGGTCGACCGTGTCTCGCGCGGGGGCCGTGGAGGACTCATGGCGTCATCCTTGCACTCCGGCTGTGAAACGCGCCGGGAAGTGGTCGCGTCCGACTCCGACAGCCGGTCGGCCCGACGATCCCGTCCCTTCAGGCGTGAAGATCCGGAGTTTCTGCGGATGCGAGAACGCCTCGTGTGTGGCACGCTGGCTCGGAGTCGCGCGCCCCGAGAGGCGAGACGCGCGCCGGAACCAGAAAGGATGCGTGCGCATGTTCACGTACATCGGCCTGATCAAGGTCACAGCCGAGGGCAGGGAGCACTTCGAGAAGGCGCCCGAGTACCTCGCCAAGATCGGCGAGATCATCGAGTTCGAGGGCGGCACCCTCGAGCGGACCCTCGCGATCATGGGCCCGTGGGACTTCCTCGCGATCGTGAAGTATCCGGACAACGAGACCGCGTTCCGGGTGCTGGCGAAGATCGCCAAGCTCGAGGTCGTCCACACCGAGACGTTCCCGGCAGAGGACGTTGCCGTCTTCATGAAGGCCCTGGTCTAGGGGAGGGGAGACGCGCGCCTGCGGGCGAGGCGTCCGACGAGGCCGCCCACGGGCGGCCTCGTCACATTCAGGGGCCGGATCCGGGGCTGCGGGAACGGGAGCCCGAACGCAAGAGGGCCGCGATAGGTCGCGGCCCTCTTGCTCGTTCGGCGTGGTACGGGGGATTACGCCTTGGGGATGAGCACCTTGTTGATGACGTGGATGTAGCCGTTCGAGGCCTTGACGTCTGCCTTCGTGACCTTCGTCAGCTTGTTCAGGAAGACGCTGCCGTCGACGATCGAGATCCGCACCGGCGAGCCGGAGACCGTGCCCACGGACTTGCCGTTGAGGGTCACGACCTTGCTTGCCGGCACGCCGCCCTTGACGACGTGATAGAGAAGTACCTTCTTGAGCAGGGCGGGGTTGTTGCCGAGCTGCGCCAGCGTCGCCTTCGGCACCTTGGCGAACGCTGCGTCGGTCGGGGCGAACACCGTCCACTTACCGCTCTGCAGGGTCTTCGCCAGTCCCGATTTCTGGAGCAGCGAGGCGAGCGTCTTGAACTGGCCGGCCGCCACCGCCGTCTTGACGATGTTCTGCGGCTTTGCGGCCGCTGCCGGCGGCAGGAGCACCTTGTTGATGACGTGGATGTAGCCGTTCGAGGCCTTGACGTCTGCCTTCGTGACCTTCGTCAGCTTGTTCAGGAAGACGCTGCCGTCGACGATCGAGATCCGCACCGGCGAGCCGGAGACCGTGCCCACGGACTTGCCGTTGAGGGTCACGACCTTGCTTGCCGGCACGCCGCCCTTGACGACGTGATAGAGAAGTACCTTCTTGAGCAGGGCGGGGTTGTTGCCGAGCTGCGCCAGCGTCGCCTTCGGCACCTTGGCGAACGCTGCGTCGGTCGGGGCGAACACCGTCCACTTACCGCTCTGCAGGGTCTTCGCCAGTCCCGATTTCTGGAGCAGCGAGGCGAGCGTCTTGAACTGGCCGGCCGCCACCGCCGTCTTGACGATGTTCTGCGGCTTTGCGGCCGCTGCCGGCGGCAGGAGCACGCTGTCGATCACGTGGATGATCCCGTTGGACGCCTTGACGTCGGGCGTGACCACCTTGGCACCGTTCAGGAAGACCGAGCCGCCCTGCACCTTGATCGCGACGTTTGCACCGTTCAGCGTCTTCGCCGAGGTGAGCTTGACGACGTCGCCCGAGGCGACGCTGCCCTGCACGACGTGGTAGAGCAGCACGGCCTTGAGCTTGGCCGGGTCGGCCGCGAGAGCGTCGAGCGTCGCCTTCGGCACCTTCGCGAACGCGGCGTCGGTCGGGGCGAAGACCGTGAACGGGCCACCGGTCTTCAGGGTGTCGACGAGGCCGGCGGCCTGGAGGAGAGAGGCGAGCGTGGTGAACTGGCCGGCCGCGACGGCGGTCGAGACGATGTCGGACTCGCCGGCGGCGGGCTTCGCCGAGGCGGCGGGCGCGAGCACGGCGAATGCGGCGACGATCGAGAGTACGAGGACGAGAGACCACTTGCGCATCGGTAGAGCTCCTTTGCTGATGGGTTATTGTCGAACTTCTGTCGATGTATACGCCGGTGCTCCGGCGTTGGATCACCCGCTGCCTCCGCGGCGCGCGCCAGAATGGGACCTCCACTACACGGGAGGTCGGCGAATGGACATCACCGGCGCAGCGGCGCTCGTCACCGGCGGCGCATCGGGGCTCGGAGAGGCGACCGCCCGGCTGCTCGCCGCCCGCGGCGCGCACGTCGTCGTCCTCGACCTCGACGAGGGGCGCGGCGCCATGGTGGCGGAGGAGATCGGCGGGCTCTTCGCCCGGGCCGACGTCCGCGACGAGGCCGACGTGATCGCCGCCGTCGACACCGCGGCCGGTCTCGGCCCGCTGCGGATGCTCGTCAACTGCGCGGGGATCAGCATCCCGGCGCGCGCGATCGGCCGGGACGGCGAGTACGCCTCGGCCCACGACCTCGGGGCCTTTCAGTTCGTCGTCGGCGTGAACCTGGTCGGCTCGTTCAACTGCGCCCGGCTCGCGGCCACGGCGATGAGCCGCACCGAGCCCGACACGGACGGCCAGCGGGGCGCGATCCTCAACACGGCGTCGGTCGCCGCCTTCGACGGGCAGATCGGCCAGACCGCCTACAGCGCCTCGAAGGGCGGCCTCGTCGGCCTGACGCTGCCGCTCGCCCGCGATCTCGCCGTCGTCGGGATCCGCGTCAACACGATCGCCCCGGGCCTGATCGACACGCCGATCTACGACCAGGCGCCCGATCCCGCCGCGTTCAAGGAGCGCCTCAGGCAGGACGTCCTCTTCCCGCACCGGCTCGGAACGGCAGAGGAGTTCGCCTCGCTCGCGCTCGAGCTGCTGACGAACCCGTACATGAACGCCGAGGTGGTGCGGCTCGACGGCGGAGCGCGGCTGCAGCCGAAGTAGGCCGGCCGCGCTCCGCCGCAGCGCGCGTGCGTCGGCTACGCCGCCGAGGAGGAAGCGACCGGAGAGCCGGCGCCCTCGATCGACGGCAGCCGGTGGTCGAGCCAGCGGGGAAGCCACCAGTTGGCATTGCCGAGGAGGCTCATCGTGGCCGGCACCAGGATCATCCGCACGAGCGTGGCGTCGATGAAGATCGCGATCGCGAGGCCGAGGCCGAACATCTTCGTGCCGGGGTCGTCGCCGAGGACGAAGCCGAGGAAGACCGAGATCATGATCAACGCCGCCGAGGTGATCACCCTGGCGGTGCTCGAGATGCCACGCACGATCGACTGGCGGTTGTCGCCCGAGGCCTGGTACTCCTCGCGCACGCGGGAGAGGAGGAAGACCTCGTAGTCCATCGAGAGGCCGAAGAGGATCGCGAACATGAACATCGGCAGGAGCGAGACGATCGGCACCTTCGACTCGAGCCCGATCAGACCGGCCCCCCAGCCCCACTGGAACACCATCACGAGCACGCCGTAGGCGGCGCCGACCCCGAGCAGGTTCAGGAGCGCGGCCTTGAGCGGCACGACGATCGACCGGAAGACCAGCGTCAGGAGCAGGAACGACAGGGTGACGACCGCGGCGATGAAGAGCGGGAGTCGATCCTGAACACGCTGGCCGACGTCGACGAAGCTCGCCGTGCGCCCGCCGATGTGAGCGGTCGCCCGACCGTCCTGGAGCACAGTCGGCAGGACGTGGGCGCGGAGTCGGCGCAGCGTCGCGGAAGTCGCGTCGTCCTGCGGGCCGCTCGTGGGGAAGACGACGAGCGTGGCGATCCCGGCCTGCCGCTCGGTGGGCGCCACCGCGGCAACGCCGGGATCGGCCGCGATCGCGTCGCGCAGCGGGCCGACGACGGCCGGGTTGCGGGACGCATCGACGGCGACGAGGAGCGGGCCGTTGAAGCCCGGGCCGAACCCGCCCGCGGCGAGATCGTAGGCGCGCCGCTCGGTGCGATTCCCGGGCAGCGAGCCGTCGTCCGGCATGCCCACGTGGAGTCCGAGCACCGGGACTGTGAGCGCGAGCAGGATGCCCGCGACGCCGACGGCGTAGGGCCACGGGTGCCGGCACACGTGCATGCCCCAGCGCTCCCAGTGGCGCTCGGACCCTGCGCCCTTGGGGACGGCGTCTTGCCGCCGTCGGAGCCCGTTGATCCGATGCCCGGCCAGGCCAAGGAGTGCCGGCAGCAGCGTGATCGACGCCAGGACCATGATCAGCACGACGGAGGAGACCGCCATCCCCGCGGCCGTCATGGCCGGGACACCGGCGACTGCGAGACCGAGAATCGCGACGATCACCGTGCCGCCGGCAAAGACCACGGCCTGGCCGGCGGTGGAGACCGCGCGGGCCGCCGACTCCTCGACCGTCAGGCCGTCGGCGAGGTAGCCCCGGTGGCGGGTGACGAGGAGCAGGGCGTAGTCGATCCCGACTCCCAGGCCGACCATGCTCGCCAGCACGGGCGCCCAGCTGGGAACGTCCACGAGGTAGGCGAGGAGCCCCATCGAGCTGACTCCGACGGCGATGCCGAAGAGCGCGATGCCGATCGGCAGGCCCATGGCGATGATCGAGCCGAACGCGAGCAGGAGGATGATCGCCGCGACGAGGAGGCCGATCATCTCGCCGGCGTTCGTCTCCCCGGACTCGAAGGCCGCGAAGAGGTCGCCACCGGCCTCGATCTGGAGTGCCGATCCCGCTCGAGAGCCGTTGACGAGGTCCTTGAGGTTCGTGAGATCGCCGGCCGAGAGGCCCTCGATCTCCGGGTACTGGACGCGGATGATCGCGACCCGCCCGCTCGCGGACACCTCACCGAGCAGCCGTTCGGTGGAGGCTCCGCTGCGGAGGTCTCCCGCCGGGTCGGTCGTGCCGAGCACGTGGGGGAGCCCGGCGAGCGATTCCTGGAGGTGGGCGAGAGCGTCGCGGGCTGCGGCCGAGTTGCGGAACGTGACGCCGTTGCCGCGTGGCGTCACGACGACCTGGGCCGTGAGCCCCGCCTGGTCGGACTGGACCGATGCGAGCAGGTCCGTCGCCTTCTGCGAGTCGAGCCCGGGGGCCGTGAAGGAGTCGCTGAGGCGCTGGCCGAAGGCGCCTGCCGCCACGACGATGAGCGCGGCGGCAAGGAGCCACGAAGCGATGACGGTGAACGGGCGGCGGGCTGCGAACCCACCGATCAGATAGAGAGCTCGTGACATCGACGGACCTTTCACTTGGCGGTGCTGGCCGTCAGTCGGTGACTGACACCTTCAGCGTGCGCCTCGGCGACGCCCGGCACATCGGCGTTCCGGCCCTTTCGGGGCGGCCGATAGGACGGTCTTCGGATCGTCCTTTCGCCCGATGTTGCGGGCCGGAACGGAGAGCTACGCTGCGTTCATGGTCAGCAACGCCCTCCGTCTGCTGTGGGCCGAGCCCCGGGCCCCGCACCCCCCGAGGCGGGTGTGGCGGGACTGGGTGCTGGTCGCGGTGCTCGTGCCGACAGCGCTCGCCGAAGCGTTCTTCCGGCACGACGTCGTCTGGCGGCCGCTGGCGCTCGCCGTCTGCGTGGCGCTCGTGCTCACGCTGCTCTGGCGTCGCACCCACCCGCTCGCGGCCGTCGCGATCGCGTTCGGGTCGCTGGCGGCGATGGACGCTGCCGCGCTCGTCGCCGGCGTCCGACAGCCGGGGCTCTACACCACCGCGTTCGTTCTGCTGCTTGCCTACGCTCTCTTCCGCTGGGGTTCCGGCCGAGAGGCCGTGATCGGCCTCGGATTCATGCTCGCGTCGGCGTCGTTCGCGACCGCGGGCGACTTCAACGGCTTCACCGAGGCGATCGTGGGGGTCGTGGTCCTGCTCTTTCCGGCCGCGGTCGGTGTAACCGTTCGCACGCTCGTCGTCTCACGCGAGCGCAGCCTGGAGGAGGTCAAGTTGCGGGAGCGCGAGCACCTCGCCCGTGACCTGCACGACAGCGTCGCCCATCACGTCTCCGCCGTCGTGCTCCGGGCCCAGGCCGGGCGGTACCTCTCGAAGACCGATCCCGACGCCGCCGTCGATGCTCTGGCGGTGATCGAGGACGAGGCCTCCCGGGCGCTCGCGGAGATGAGGCTGATCGTCGGCGTCCTCCGCAAGGGGGAGGATGCCGACCTCGCGCCGACGCCGGGCGTGGCCGCCATCGAGCAGCTCGCCCGCTCGTTCGACGGACCGCCTCGGATCGAGGTGGACATCGAGGGCGATCTCCACGACCTTGCACCGTCGGTCGACGCGGCGCTGTACCGCATTGCGCAGGAGTCGATCACGAACGCGACCCGCCACGCGCGCGACGCGACCCGCATCACGGTCCACGTCGTCGGTGATGACGCCTCGGTGCGGCTCACCGTCGAGGACGACGGCGCGAGTGATGCGGGCACGGCCGGGTCGGGCTACGGCCTCGCGGGCATGAGCGAGCGGGCGGCGCTGCTCGGCGGCACGCTCGAAGCAGGGCCCGGCCCGGACCGCGGCTGGACGGTCGCCGCCGTGATGCCGAGGGTGGCCTCGCCCGCATGAGCATCACGGTGCTCATCGCGGACGACCAGGAGATCATCCGCACCGGGCTCCGCATGATTCTCGACGCCCAGCCCGACATCGAGGTCGTGGGCGAGGCTGCCGACGGGCGTACCGCCGTTGCTCTGGCCCGGCGGCTCCGCCCCGACGTCTGCCTCTTCGACATCCGGATGCCCGAGCTGGACGGGATCGAGGCGACCCGGCAGCTCGCCGGTCACGACGTCCCGGACCCGCTGGCGGTCGTGGTGATCACGACGTTCGACCTCGACGAGTACGTGCACGGCGCGCTGAAGGCCGGCGCGCACGGCTTCCTGCTCAAGGACGCCGGCCCCGAGCTCCTGATCCAGGCGATCCACGCCGCCGCCAACGGCGACGCCCTGATCGCCCCGAACGTCACCGTGCGACTCCTCGCCGAGTTCTCCTCCGGCGCTCGCGTGCGAGCGCCGGTGCAGCCCCGTGAGCCGCTCACCGCGCGGGAGGAGGAGATCCTCGTCGCGGTTGCCAGCGGGCACACGAACGCCGAGATCGCCGCGGAGCTCTTCATCAGCCTCAGCACCGTGAAGACCCATCTCGCGAGCCTGATGGCGAAGCTCGATGCGCGAAACCGCGTCGAGATCACGATGTGGGCCTACGAGACCGGACGGGTGCACAGCTGACCATTCCGTGGCCGCGGGTTGCCGCGCAGGGGTACACCGGTCACGGCTGCGGAAGGTGTGGACGTCAGTATTGTGGTTCAGGGGGGCGTGCTGAAAGGGAGTGCCGGCAATGCGAACCGGGGTCGGCGCTCCTGGAGGGGGTGGGCGTCAGGCGTGCACTGAACGTGCCGCCTAGCGGCGTGGGGTGGCCCGCGATCCGCAGGTCAAGGTGTCGCTCGTCGCGACGGACTGCCTTCTCGTGATCGAGGTGGAGCTGGGCTTTGTTCAACCAGTTCGCCCCGCGTGGATCTTCGTCGCTACGTGTCAGCGGCCCTGGAGATCGCACGAGTGAGATCGCTTTCAGCGCCGTGACCATCCCGGCGCCAGCCGCCGTTCCTGACCAGCGGCCCGAGAACTTCTCCACTGCCCGGGAGTGCCGGGAGCGGGTGAAGGCGTCAACCCTTCCGCGAGCGTCGGGCCCTGGGGCGTCGGATAACCGCGTCCTCGGCTGGGAAGTTGATCGACTCGTGGCCGTCCTCCCAGCGCACCCGGAAGTGCTCGTGCCCGGGCTCGCCAAGCACCTCGATGATCTCCCCGTTGCGCGGTGCGTCACCGACGGCGTGACCGGTGATCTCGATCCGGTCGCCTACCTCGGCTGGCAGACCCTGAACCGTCCTGACCATGACCTGTCTCCTTCCTGGCTGTCAACTGCATCGTTGCATCAGCTTCGCCGGCTGCCATCCGGGCATACGCGGATCACGGCAGCGCATAAGCGGGAGCGCGAGCATGTCCGGAATGGTTTGATTACGTGCGGCGGGGTCATCCTCACGAACGAGCGACGAGAGCGGGTCGAGTCGAATGGGATCTGAGATCACAAATGCGTTGGCGGTAGTGAGCTTCGAGAAGACCCCCCTCCTCGAGATCAGCGTGAAAGCTGCCGCAATCGAGGCACTGGGCTGGAGCGAGTACGACCGCCTGCCGCACCGCTGGATCGTGAAGTACGAGAAGACCGTCGCGCGCGCCGACCGTCCCCCCGCCGACGAGCTCGAGAACGTCATGGGCGACTACTGGGTAGATCCGTCGGACATTCCCGTGGCCGACCTCGTGACGACGGAGGAAGCCGAGTAAGCACTGTCCCGGACGGGCTCCGACCGGCGCTCCGCCCCGGATCCGACCGTGGCGACCGAGCCACGAGCGTTTACCGCCGCTCAGCCGTCGGCTTCTCAACGCAGGTGAGCGGTTTGCACCGAGTGCCCCCGGCAAGAATCGAACTTGCGCACGCGGTTTAGGAACGCCGGCAGTCGGCGATAGAATTCGCCTATTTCCAGGTATTTTGTAGAGATGCCTTCGACGCGCGACAGTCGGAGCGACAGTCAGAAAAGACGTTTTCGTCTTCTCCGCTGGCAACCGCTCGTGTCCGCTGGACACCGCTCTCGAGCGGCAGGAAGCGCTGCTCGGTACGCTCGCTCGTGATGGAGGAGCGCGGGGTGCACGGCACGAAGGAGCGGCGGCGCGTCGCTCGGGTGCTCGTGGCGACCTATTACGAAGCCGAGCTCGCCGGGTTGCTCGAGCACGTCGCGGAGGCGATCGAGCGCTATCGCGCGGGCGCGCTCGACGTTCACGACGTCGACGAGGTGATCCACCGGTACAAGAAGGCAGCTCGTGAGCTCTGGAAGTTCTGTTTCCTCGGCGGCTCGGGCGCCTACGTGGAGACGGTCGCCGCGACGCTGGAGCGCCTGACCGAAGAAGGGGATCGGCCGGACTGGTGGGCAGCCGCGGAGAGGCGTCGTGGCTAGCGGCGGCTGGCTGTCCATCCGCGTGGAGCTCCGCTCAGGTCGGGGCGTCGTGCTCGAACATCCCCCGGGGCGGGTGGTTATCGCCTCGCCGCGCCACTCGCTCGCGGAGCTCGCCGAAGGTATTGATCTCGCCTTCGCGCGCTGGGATCACTCGCACCTGCACGCGTTCGAGCTCGCCGACGGAAGGCGCTACATGCTCGGGGGGAGCGAGTTCGAGCCGGAGGTGATCGACAGCACGGGCACGACCCTTGGCTCGCTCGACCTCGTACGCGGATCCGAGTTCGACTACGTCTTCGACCTCGGCGACGACTGGAGCCACCGCTGCGTTCTCGTTTCGACCGACGTCGACCCTGTTGAGGAGTACGGCGCCCCGCCTGAGGGACCGGTCCCGATCTGGGGCTGGGGTTGGATCCCCGATCAGTACGGCCGCGTCAGTGAGGATGGAGAGGACTGACCCGCGCGACCGAGGACCGCCACGTTCATCGACCAACATGTTCCGCGGGCTGACGGTCCGTTCAGCTTGTTCACAGTCGGCCTGACCCTCCGGCGTACAGGCCTGCTACGGAGAAAGCCCTGGAGACGGGGCTTCTTCTATGGCTGCCGATTCGCCGGCGACTCGTCATGCTCACCCCGGGGCGGGCCCGCGGCGGTCTCCATGGAACCGCTCGGCGCGGTCGCCCGGCGTGGCCGCGGAGGCCGTGCCGGCAACAATCCGCTCCGCACGGCGGAGACTACATGGCGCGTGCTCGGCGTCGTTCCGACTCGTTCTCTCGCCGATCCCATGTTCGGCGCTGCTGGACGGTACCGTCATCACGAGGTGCGCTCCGGATCGGCCTCCGGCAACTGCTCCGACTCACCGTGGCTCCGGGCAGTAATCGACGTTCTCCTCGAGCCACGCTCCCGACTTACCGGCGGGCGGCTCGGGCTGGCCGCCCACCGGCCCGTGGGTCTCAGAAGGTGGCCCTCGCTGTGCAGCGTTCACCGGACGGGCTGGTCGCAGTGGCGGCGATGCGATCCGGGCCCGGTGCGTTTGTGATCACGCGGCGGACTTTGAACGAGCCGCTGGGGGCGCGGGTGATCGCGGTCGTCAAGGCCACGGCGGTGCCGTTGCGCTTCAGCGACACCTTCCAAGCGACGCCGTTGCGGTTCTGGTCGACCTCGAGCTCGACCTCGATGCGGCCGTTCTCGCTGCTCAGCTTGAGCTTGGCCGTCGAGCTGGCCGTGCAGGTTCCGCGCACCTGCGGGTCGCCGCCCTTTGCGAGCGCGGCTGGAACGGTCGCGGTGACGGCGACGATGACGACTGCGGCGAATGTTGTGGCGCGAAGCATGAACATCGGATCTCCTCCTGTGTGTTGACGACACCAACTGTGGCGACGAGTTGGTCCGGGCGGCAATGCGACATTGGTCCGAGTGGCCCATGAGCGACGCGGGGAGCGGCCATGATGTGGGCAATGGGAACGTCTCTCCGTTCAGCAGCGTTGTCGACTCGGTCGCAGGGGCCTCCCACCGCTCGGGCGATGCTGGTGCGTTTCTTCCTCGGCAGCGCGGCCGCGATCGCCGTCGCGCTGGTCGGGGGCTACTTCGCGTTGCGTTCCGTCGCGATCGACGAGGCGAAGCGAGCAACGCGCACGAAGGTGCAGGAGGCGGGCCAGCTCGTCGAGTCCGCACTCGCCGACGGCCTCCTGACCGGTGAGCCGGCCGCGGTAGGAGCGGTCGACGACCTCGTCGTCGCACGGGTGCTCAGCCCTTCTGTGGTGCGGGTGAAGATCTGGTCGGCGGACGGTCGTGTCCTCTACTCCGACGACGCGGCTCAGGTCGGCGGCCGCTACGCACTCGACGCCGGCCAGCGACGGCTGCTGCGCGAGGGTGGCGCCGAGGTGGAGGTGAGCGATCTGAGCCGGCCGGAGAATGCGCTCGACCGGGGGCAGGGCGACCTGATCGAGGCCTACACGCGGGTCCGCACGCCGTCGGGGACGCCGGTGCTGTTCGAGATCTACGAGCGCTTCGACTCGGTCACTGCGAGCGCGCGCCGCCTGCTCGAGGCACTCGCACCTCCGATTCTGGGCGCGATCGCGCTGATCGTGCTCGTGCAGATACCGCTCGTCTGGTCGCTCACCCGCAGGCTTCAGCGTGGCCACGAAGAGCGCGAGGCGCTGCTGGCGAACGCGATCGCCGCATCGAACCGGGAGCGCCGACGGATCGCCTCGTACCTCCACGACGGCCCGGTGCAGGACATCGCCGGTGTCGCGTTCGCGCTCGCCCCGCTGGCCGACGGGGCGGCGGCGCAGGGCGCGGCGAGGGAGGCGCAGGAGCTGCGAGTCCGCGATCGAGCAGCTGCGCCACAACGTGCGCGACCTGCGCACACTCCTCGTCGACCTGTATCCACCGAACCTCGCCGCCGCGGGACTCGCGGCAGCGATCGCCGACCTCGTCAGCCCACTCGAAGCGCGCGGCGTCGAGGTCTCCGTCGTGATCGACGGCGCCGACTCGCTCGACGCCGGTCAGCAGGCGCTCGTCTACCGCGTCGCGCAGGAAGCGCTCCGCAACGTGACCGCCTACGCGAACGCCCACACAGTCGACATCGGGCTGGTGTGTGCCGACGGCATCGCACGGTTCGTCGTCCGCGACGACGGGTGCGGCTTCTCGCCCGAAGCGCGAGAGCAGCGCAAGGCCGAGGGGCATCTCGGTCTCTCGTTGCTCGAGGAGCTCGTCCGGCAGGCCGGTGGGCGCCTCGAGGTCAGGTCTGAGGAGGGGCGCGGCACGAGCGTCGAACTGGAGGTGCCGTGCCGGTGATCCGGGTTCTCGTCGCCGACGACCACGGCGTGCTCCGCGACGGGCTTGGCCGCCTGATCTCCGCGCAGCCGGACATGGAGCTGGCGGGGACGGCCGCGAACGGCGCCGAGGCGATCGAGATGTGCCGTTCAGAGGAGCCGGACGTCGTGCTGATGGACCTCGAAATGCCGGTACTGGACGGCATCGAGGCAACACGGGCGATCGCGGCGCAGCTGCCGCGCGACGGCGGTGCTCGTGCTGACGTCCTTCTCCGACCGTCACCGGATCATGGCCGCCCTCGACGCCGGCGCCGTCGGCTACCTCCTGAAGGACGCCGCGGCCGACGATGTCGTGCGCGGTGTTCGAGCTGCGGCCGAGGGCGGCTCGCCGCTCGACCCGCGCGCCGCGCGCGCGCTGCTCGAGGCGAAGTCCGCGCCGGATCCGCTCGACGGCGTGTCACCCCGCGAGCGCGAGGTGCTCGGGCTCCTGCTCGAGGGCCTCCCGAACAAGCTGATCGCTGTACGTCTGGGGATCAGCGAGAAGACGGTCAAGACCCACCTCACGGCTGTCTTCCGCCAGATCGGGGTCACCGACCGCGTCCAGGCGGTCCTGTGGGCCGAGCGCCAAGGTGTACGCGGCAGCCTCGCGCGGTAGGACCAAGGTCCCGTTGCGCGCCTTCGACTTCAGCAGCACACTTGTCGCATGAGGTCGGCCCTCCGGGTCTTGGTGACGATTGCCGTCGCACTTGCGGCGTTGCTGCTCGTCGCCGTCCCGCAAGGCCTCGCGCGGGACGGCAAGGACGATAGACCCGAGGTGCGCGTCGCGGGCACCTGCAGCGGCGGTGCCAGGGCGAAGCTGAGGCTCAGGGCCGACGGCGGCGATATCGAGCTCGAGTTCGAGATCGAACACGCCCGTGCCGGCGTCCTCTGGCGCGTCGCCCTCGTGCACGAACGCCGCGTCGCCTGGAAAGGGTCAGCCCGCACGACACGACCGAGTGGCTCGTTCGCAATCGGGAAATCACTCTCAGACCTGCCGGGTTACGACACGGTCACAGCGCGCGCATGGGGCCCGAACGGTCTCAGCTGCCGCGCGACCGCCACGCTGCCCGGCTCCTGACGTCGACACTAACGCTGTCCGCGGTCGACAAGCGGCCTGAAAATCGTCACGACGCTTGGACGAAATGGCCCTGACGGCGTAGGCGTCTCAAAGGCAGGTCTCAATACATATCGGCGGACTTCGAATCCGCGGGTCGGAGGTTCGAATCCTCCCGGGCGCATCAAAAAGACCTGGAAACTTGAATGTTTATCGTCAGTCTCTGTTGTCTTTTTGGATTACAGAGCGTACAGGGCGACGTACCAATGCTTCACGTCTGAGG
This sequence comes from uncultured Thermoleophilia bacterium, assembly GCA_963823355.1. Classification (GTDB taxonomy): domain Bacteria; phylum Actinomycetota; class Thermoleophilia; order Gaiellales; family Gaiellaceae; genus Gaiella. The sequence goes on along the minus strand of CAWGLG010000007.1, from coordinate 964,298 downwards.
TGCAGGTGGGCCCTAGCTCAGGAGCTCGTCGATCTGGCCGATGGCGAGGGTGATGCCTTCTTCCATGCCCATCGCGACGAGCTTCTCCATCGCCTCGAGGGTCGGGAAGGTCGCCTCAACCGCCATCGTGGTGCGGCCGTCCTCGAGCTCTATCAGGGAGACGCGGGTGGTCGTGGTCGGCATGTTCGGGATGGGCGCGCCAGCGTCGTCGGCAAAGCCGTCCTCGAACTCGAGGCGGTGCGGCGCGTCGACGGTGAGCACCAGCCACCAGCCTCGGTGCTGGTCACCTTGGGGGCCGGTCATGAAGTAGCTGACACGTCCGCCGGGGGTGAGCTCGTGCTCGAGGACGGTTGCCGGGTAGGTGGGTGGGCCCCACCAGCGCTCGAGCTTGCGCGGGTCGGCCCACACCTGCCAGACCTCCTCGACGGGGGCGTCGAACGTCGCGCTGATGGTCATGGTGAGTGCCTCGGGGTTCTTGGTGACGCTGGTGACGCTCATCGGGCTGCTCCTTCCTTCGGTTGGGCGAGGACATCGCCGAAGCGGTCGATCCGGTCCCGCCAGACGACCTCGAGCTCGTCGAGCAGGCGGTGTGCCCGCCGGATCGCGTCGAGGTTGCCGCGCACAAGCTGCTCCCGTCCGCGCGGCTGCTTGCTCACGAGCCCGGCCCGCTCAAGCACCGCCACATGCTTCTGGACCGCAGCGAAGCTGATCGGATACCGGCGTGCAAGGTCGGACACGCTCTGCTCCTGGTGCAGCACGATCGCCACGATCTCGCGTCGCGTCGGGTCGGCGAGCGCCTGGAAGAGCCGGTCGGTTCGCTCTCGGTCAGATGAACCTACAACCATTCGGTTTCACATTACCAGTTCCCGCCCCGCCGGCACCTGCACAAGCATCATCGTGACTCAACTGTCGGGACAGGTCGCACAGCTTCTTCGCCAAGCTGCGGAGATCGCGGCGGGGCCCGAGGCCACAACGTCGTGGGCACATTACGTTCTTGGCGCAATGACCCCGCCAGGCCGAGGACGGCCTCCGCGGCGCCTTCTCGACGAGGCGGGTGCAACGGATGCGGTTCGGTCACGAATCGAATCCATCATCGGCGGCACGTCGTACGCTTTGCCCAGAACGAAGGACGCGACGACGTCGAGCTCGTAATCGCGGCGAAGAAGATCGACGACCCACGCGACGACCCGAAACAGTCCACGACCTCTGGCCCCGAGTACCCCGAAGGAACGCAAGCACGCTCCTGCTGCTGGGTGCCTACATTTCCATCTCCATCGCTTCTGCGACATCAACCGTGCCGTGTTCGAGGTGCGGGCATTCCTTGGCCATTTCGACAGCGGCGTCGATGCTGTCGGCCTTCACGACAGAAAACCCTGTCAGGCGGTTCGGCCCGGCACCATCGGAGATGCCGGCGGAGCTTACGGTCTGGGGCTTTCCCATCGGCCAGCCGGGGTTGACGATGGCGTCGCCGAGGCCGCCCATCCAGGCCTGCCATTTACCCATATGCTCGGCCCCCTCTTCGCGGCTCTCGAACGTCGGCTCACCGTAATAGGCGAAAACGTAGTTCGGCATCAGCTGTTCTCCTTTTCTCAACGTCGTTTGTGTGAACGATCAATCGGATTCAGCGGGGTGACGGGGGTCGATGCGTGCTCGACCTGGTCGTGCTCGAATTCTGACTCTAGCCCTTCGGGGGCAGGGTTTCCACGAAGGCGACCGACGTGCCCACCCAGCGGCGTAGGGCGGCGCCGCGGAGCCCGCCAGGCCCGACGTAGACCATGCCGGTCATCGGCCTCCCGGTGAAATCCATCGGACGCACATTCGGGCGCTCGAGCGCCTTGTCTGCGGACTCGGCCCCGAGCCGGAGCATCAGGTCGTTGCCGACGATGCCGCAGGCCATGTGACCACGGATCATGAACGCCAGCCCGCCGAACATCTTCCGTTCCGTCACGCCGTCCTCCTCGTCGAGGACGTCTCGCACGCGGTCGGCCAGCTTCTCGTCGTAGGCCATCTACGCCGCCAGTTCCTCGGGGAGACCGAGGGCGGGCAGCAGCTGCGGATACCCGGCGAAGCCGGTGATCCCCACGATCGCCTCGCCCTCGAGCGCGAACACCATCACACCATAGGCGCGGAAGGGCTCACCCGGCTCCTCCGCCCAAAAGGCGGCCAGCGCCGGCTGCCGATTTGCGGCGGTCGCCATCAGCCTGATCTGCTCGAGCCTGCCAGCGGCCGGAACAGTCGAGAAGAACTCCGCGATTGCCTCGCGGCCGACGAGCCGCATCGGCTCGGGCGGCATCGTCAGCAGCGCGTCGTCGGAGAGGAGCGAGACGAGCGCCTGGACGTCGACCGCCTCCCACGCCTCGACAAAGCGGCGCATCACCCGCGACTCCGCCTCTCCCCCCGGCGAGGCATGAGCACGGACGAGCCCGCCGTCCGCCCGTTCGCGCGCGAGGCCTTCGCGCGCCCGCTGCAACGCACTGTTGACGGCGGGAACGCTGTCCTCAAGCACTGCCGCGACCTCCCGCGCCGACCAGCCGAGCGCCTCTCGCAGCACGAGCACCGCCCGCTGCTTCGGCGGCAGCACCTGCATCGCCGCCACGAGGGCGAGGCCGATACCCTCCCGCTCCTCCACGATCATCTCCGGAGCAGCGTCGGACGCCGGGATCTCATCGAGCAGCGCATCCGGGTACGGCTGCAGAAAGACGTCGATCCCGGCGCGGTCGCGGGCACGGCGCTCCGCCGCAGTCAGGCAGACGTTCGTCGCGATCCGGTACAGCCAGGCACGCAGAGGAGCCTGCGGCTCGTAGCGGTCAAGCGCCCGCCACGCCCTCAGCAGCACCTCCTGCACGGCGTCGTCGGCGTCGTCGAGCGAGCCGAGCATCCGGTAGCAGTGCCGGTGCAACGCTCGCCGGTACGGGGCCGTCAGTCGCACGAAGGCCTGCTCGTCGCCCCTGCGGGCGGCGACGAGCAGGACAGCCTCGGCCGCCCGTGCATCCAGCAGCTCGGCCCGGTTGCTCATCCCGCGACCGGCGCAGGCGCACCGAGCTCACTCCACGCGCCCGGCGTGAACGCGCCCGGCGTCCCGCCCAGCGCCAGGAAGCGGATCCCGTCGGGGCCGGGGACGATTCGCCTCATCTGTTGCGGCCCCACACGCGCCATCATGCCCGGTCGCAGCACGAACGTCTCCTCACCCGCCTCCAACACACCCGACCCCTCCAGCGGCACATACACCTCCTCCTGATTCGGATCCTGGGCAGCGGCGTCGTGGTTGTGGTTCGGATAGCCGCCCCAACTCGGCGGCAGCGTCAGCACCTGCATCCCCCACCCCGTCACCCCGAGCGTCGCCCGCGTCCGCCTCATCAAGCCGTCGTAGACCGGCTCCATCTCGTCAATCGCAGCCACCGTCACATCCGCCATCGCTTCCCTCCTTCGGTTCGGAGACCAACGACTGGCCCCTTTCACCTCTACAACCGGCAGGCACCCGAAAACTCATCGGTGACGGGCACCTCGAAAGGATTCCAGGCAGCGCCGCCCGGTTGCTGGAGTCCGCTCTCCAAAGTAGAGTCACACACCCTGGCCCGCCAGGAGCGGGCAACGACGAAGGAGGGCACAGATGATGCAACGTGATTCCGCGGTCGCCGGTCTGGGCGGGATCCTCTTCCCGGTGTTGTGGTTCCTGGCCGCATTTGTGCCGAACGCGCCGGGAGGGACGTACGACGCTTCATCCGTGGCCGACTTCGTCGCCAAGGATCACCGCACATCCGTGTTCATCGCCCTCTTCCTGGGGCTGCTCAGCGTGCTGGGGCTGCTCCTGCTGCTCGTCGGGTTGCGCGAGCGGGTCGCCGGCGGGGACTCGTTCCTGGCGAGCGTGTTCTCGACCACCGGCCTGGTCTCCGTCACCGCATTTGCCATTGGCTGGGTGACGATCTTTGCCGTGCCCGTGGCGATCGCGTACGGCGGCAGCAACGTCGTCGTGATCGACCCCAAACTCACATATGTGCTCGCCCAGGCTGGATGGGTGATCATGTTCGGAGTCGGCGGAACGTTCCTCGGCCTGACGCTGATCGCGTTGATGCTCGGATCGCGCCAGGCGCTTCCCGCCTGGCTGCGCTGGTTCACCCTGATCGCCGGCGTGCTCGGACTCGCCTCGATGGCATGGATTCCCCACTTCGCGCTCTTGCTCTGGAGCCTCGTCGCCGGCGTCTGGCTGATCACAGCCGGCCGGGCCGAAGAGCCTGCCGGTCAGCCGCAGCCATCTTCGTGAACGCCTAACTCGAGACTACGGCGGCGCGGCCCAGCACCGGTGCCCGCGCCGCCGGCCGCGTCCGGCGTCGGGATCGCCCGCACGAACCCCCGTCATCGCGGCGCGTCGACGTTGCTGAAATAGACAACCGATGGTCGGGACCCTCGGGTAAGAAGTTATTGCGCAAGCCATCGCGATTTGGCTTAGATAAGCGGCTCAACCGGCGTTTTCGTAAACAAGGCGGCGGCTGAGGCCCACGCTCGACCGATATTTGGACGCCAGCGGGGGCGAGCACCGGTGTCGCGGGACAGGGCTTGAACCAGTGCGAATCCTGGAATCCGGCCTCGGTTCGTCAATGGAGGCTCGAGCGCAGCCCGACGCAGGAGGGCGGCCGGATGGCAGCCCTCCTGCCGGGGGAGAACAGAGGTTGCTACGCGTGGTTCGGGCCGTCGTCTCGGCCGTGACGGCCCTGGTCGTGGCCGACCGGGTCGTCGGCGCCATGCCGCTTAGCAACAGCCTGAAGCGCCTTTGCCTTGCTGCGCGACTGGACCGCGCCGGCGCGGTCGTCGGCTCCGTGACGGACATGGGTGACAGGATCGTCGGCCGAGTGGCGGGCCTGCGCCACGACCGGCGCGGAGACCGCTAGCGCTGCGACCAGGGCCATGAGTGTTGCGAGCTTCTTCATCGTGCTCCTCCTTCGTTGGTGGCTGACAGCTGCCACACTGCCGTCAGGGAGGTCCCAGCCACAATCGCACATTCGTCCTACCGGATGAGTGCGGCCCGCGACCGCTGCCTTCCATACGGGTCGCCTATCAGGCCGCGGGAAGGGTGGTCTCGCGATCGACGTAGAAACGGATGGGTGAGCACGGCGTGTGATCAGCTTCGCCGTGCTAGACCCTTTGTTCCCGCCGGTCGCGCCGGTCTACATGCTTGTGGCTTCGTAGATCCGTACGGAGTGGATGATCGGGCAACCTTCGAGCAGCTTCTGTGGGTCGTCGAGGCTCTAGGCGTTGACGATGCAGTAGCCGGTGATGGATGTCGGCTCGAAGGGAAGGTCTTGGCTCTCGGCCTTTGTGACTTCGCGGCCATGCTGAAGGGGCTTCCGCTGTCGACCATAGGATCATCGACGACGCATCCGACGACGTAGCGAGACGCCGACGGGGGGACGGGACGACGTCTGACGCGGACGTACGGCGTCAGAGGCGGCCGGGGCTCGCTTGAGCGGTGTCTGGCGGACTGGGGCGGTTGAGGACGGCGCGGATGGTCGAGGGCCACCATTGGCGGCCGCCTTGCGAGGTTTGCACGCTGTCGGTATTGAGTGAGCGGGCGATCTCGGCCAGGCTGCGGCCGGCTGCGTGCTGCCGGCGGATACGCGTGACGACCTCGGCCGGGAGGCCGGGCTTTCGGCCGGCACGCGTCGGCGGGCCAGGCTGTGCTCGTGCCCTCTGTCGTCGCCGAGCGAGGAGGCGCTCGAGCTCGTCGACGGGAACCAGGCGCGTCCCCGAGGGCATCTGCACGGTTGCGATCAGCGGCAGCACGCGCCGGTTGAAGGTCGAGGTGCTGATCCCGAGTGCCTCGGCGGCCTGGCTGCGGGTGTAGGCAAGTCGCTCCACCCGTTCCGCCTCACGGACGAGGGTCGGCTGCCGCAGCGGATCGGCCGGCGGAGGCGTGTGGCGCGGCTGTTTCTCGCTTCTGCGCCGTTGCCGGCGGCGTGCCATCCGAACAGCATACACCAACTATGACCCGTATTTGCACCAGGGTGCATATGTGTCTCGCTTCCTACCTGGCTGGGCAGTTACTGTACGCGAGGAGCCGAAGACGCCGGCCGATCAGCGCTCGATGCGGAGGCCGCGATGGCGGGTGAGCTGGCGCTCGAGCTCCATCACGCGGCGGAACCGCTGCAGGCGCTCGGCGTCGAGGTCCCGATCGCTCGCGCCGAGCATCCGCACGCAGTCGACCATCGATGCGACCGCCGGTCGAACTCCGCGCCCGAGGTTCTCGCGAACCGCACGAATGCGCAGGTCGTCGTAGCCGCGTGTTCCCCACGGCTCCGGGACGATCGTGAGCTCGCCGGCCCGGGTTTGCGCCGTGACCGGTTCGGCCGAAGTCAGCGTGTCCGCCTGGACCGGCCCGCCCTCCACACCTGTGGCACCAAGCTCTTCGAGGGCGCGGGCCAAGCGGCGCAGGTTCTCCGGCCGCCGCGACGGGACGATGTCGAGGCCGTGTGTCGTCTCGCCACTGCCGTGCACCACTCGGGCGAAGCCGCCGACCACCACGTAGCTGACGCGCTCGCGGTCGAGCACCTCGAAGAGAGCATAGGGATCGAACGAATCCGGCTTGCTCATCCGCTGCCGATCTCGTCGAGCAGCGCCTGGACACGCTGCTGGGGCGCTTGCAGCAGGCTCGTCTCAAGCTCGGCATCCAGGGTCGCGTCCGGCTCGGGCTCGGCGATCTCGAGCTTGAGCACGAAACCGCACGCCTCTACGACCGCTCCGAGGTTCTCGAAGCTCGGCTCCTGCCCGCCGGTCTCCCAGCGGGCGATCTGGGCGCGGTCTCGACCGAGCCGTGCCGCCAGCTCTGTCTGGGTCAGTGACGCTCTCAGGCGAGCCTCGCGGATGATCTGGGCGCTCGTCATTGGTGAGATCCTACCTTCGTGTTGACAACAACTCGCGTGAGCGATAAGTTACGCAGACCGTGAATCCGACAGATGCCCAATTGTCGCTGCAGCTCGCGGAGTCTCCCGCGGCCAGCGCGAAGCGCACTGCCACGCGGAAGGATGCGAAGCGAGAGCTTCCGCGTCTCTCGGTCAGGCCGGATGAGGCGGCCGCGATGCTCGGCGTCAGCCGCGACTACCTGGACGAGCACATCAAGCCGGAGCTCCGCATCATCCGCCGCGGCTCGAAGACGATCCTCATCCCGGTCGCCGAGCTCGAGCGGTGGGTCGAGAAGAGCGCGGCCCGCTTCGGCGCCTGACTCTCGGGGCGCCCCAGTTGCTTCGCGCTGCCTCACTAGGACCCTCCCCGCTCACGCGCTATTTCATTTCGGGCCCTCGAAACGAAACTAGCTGCTGCCCTCCGGCACCCTGACTCGGCTCGACAGTCGAGGAGATCTACGCCGGCACGGCGTACGTGCCGTGTTCCTCGATCTCGAGCCCGAGCGCGTCTGCGACGTCCTGGACGCGCTCGAGGCTGACACCGGCGTACATGGTCGACTCGTATCGCTGGATCTGCTGCTCGGGCAGCGAGAGGCGCTCGGCGAGCTGTCGTTGCGTGAGGCCGGCGGCGATGCGGGCCTCGATGAGCAGGACCGGGAGCTCGCGGAGCGACCTGACCTTGCGCTGTCGAACCTTGCCGGACTTGAGCGCCTGGTAGCGGTCGAGATCCTCGCGGAGGACTGCGAGCTCGCTCTCGAGCGACTCGATCATCGCCTCGTGGATGCGCGGGTGGGTACCCGGGCTCGGCTCGCGCTCGCGCGCTGCGGCGATCGCCTCCTCGAACTTCCGTGCCTCGGCTCCGGCGATCCTGTACTGGCGTTCGTTGGTGATCACGACAGGGTCTCCAGATCGATCACGACGAGGCCCTTCGGCTCGCCGCTCGTCCTGTCGCGCTGGAAGTAGTCGAGGAACCGCGTCCCGTGGGGATCAGCGGCCCAGTCGGCAGGGAAGAGCTCGCCTCCGTAGCGCTGCCTCTGAGCCGCACGCTTGTTCGCGAAGGTGAGAAGAACGTGGTCGAGCAAGTCGGGATCGACGCCGTCCGCCTCCCAACAGGCGTCGAAGTCGCCCGGAAGCTCCTTCGTGGTGATGAAGCTCCCGTCGAGGTATGCGCGCCGGCAGCCGGCATCCCTGAGGCTCTCGAGCGCGCGCCGGAGGCCGTCGAGCAGCTCGCGGCGCCGGTCGTTTGTTCCGAATCTCTCGACGATCTCATCCCAGCGTGCCTCGTGGAGTCCTTCCGGGAGGTTCCCGCTGTCGGCGAACGGCGGGATTGTCATGACACATCATATACGTTGGGTTGCAGATTCGCCAACGCCTCAGCGGAGTTGACCCACCGCGACCCGCGGACAATCGAACGGGTCAGTTTGCCTCACCCTCGATGCGCGCGATCCGCGATGCGGTGTCGGCGCGGGCGAGATACGCATCGACGAGCGCGGTCGCCTCCGCCTCCGAGCCAGGCATGAGCTTGCCGTAGAGGTCGTACGTCGTCTGGATCGAGGCGTGACCCATGTAGGTCGTGATCGCCTTCGCGTTGACACCGGCGGCGATCAGGACCGAGGCGAACGTGTGGCGGGCCTCGTGAAGGCCGATCGGCCGGAGACCGGCACGCCGCCATGCGACCTGAGCGCGGCGCCAGAGATTCGAGGGCTGGAAGGGCGTGTCGGCACTGGGGCCGAAGGCGAGCCCGCCGTCGCGATCCTGACGGGCTCGGTGCGCGACGAGCTCGTCGCGAAGTGCGCCGACGATCGGTATCGTCCGGCGGCCGGCATGACTCTTCGGCTCCACCTCGACCCGGCTTGCTGTCGTCGTAGGCCCGCTCGACCCGGATCACGCCCTTCGCGAGGTCGACGTCCTCCCAGCGCAACGCCATGAGCTCGCCTCGGCGCAACCCCGCGTAGAGGGCTGTCGCCCAGATTGCCCGGTCGCGATCGGGCAGCGCGGCGAGGAGAAGCTGAGCCTCCTCGGGTGATGCGATCCGCTCCCGCCTGCCTCTGACCGCCGGCAACCGGAGATGGCTGGTCGGATTGAGCGCGAGGTCGCCGTCGTCGATCGAGCGGCGGAAGATGACTCGGAGCGGCATCAAGGCGTTCCGCACGGTCGACGGGTCGAGGCCGGTCCCGAGCAGCTCGTCCGCGAGGCGTTGGACGTCGCGGCGCTGGACGTCCGCGAGCTTCTTCCCGCCGAGGACGGGCAGGATGCGGTCTCGAAGGGCCCCCTCGTAGCTGCGAACCACGCTCGGCTTGTACACCTCACCGGATCGCGTCCTGACGCGTCCGGATCGCATGCCCTCGACGAGATCCTCGGCCGCCTCGCGCACCGTCGTCGCGGCAGGTGCTCGCATCGTCCCACGGCGAATCGCCGTCTGCGTCTCGGCCCGCCAGGCGCGCGCCGCCGAAAATGTCGGGAACGTTCTGCGCAGACGCTTCTCGTCCCGGGCGCTCCAGACGCTGGCCTGATAGGTCGGCCGGCAGTTGCACTTGCCTCCCGCGCGCGTCGCGCACGCCTTTGCGTGGCGAACCTCGATGCCCGTGAGCTGCCCCACGACCCGAAAAATAGCACCGCGCGACAGTCCGCGCGACAGTGCGCGACAGTCGATAGCGGATCTCAGCGGATCTGAGCGGACAACGCGTTCAAGGAGTAGCTCAATAAAATACCTGCAAAATAGCCATTTCAGAGCCGTAATCGAAGATGCCCCCGGCAAGAATCGAACTTGCGCACGCGGTTTAGGAAACCACTGCTCTATCCACTGAGCTACGGGGGCGTGTGCCGCCAGTGGCAATAACTGCCCTCGCGGCCGATGTGGTAACGGTCGATGTTCTCTCCATCGCCCGCTGAAGCATAGTTTGAGGAATGGCGGAGCCGCCTGTTGGTCAAGGCCCACTCACCTGCTCGCGCGTCTCTTCAGCGAATGGATGCAAGCAAGCACCGCCTGCCCACCTCCTCGAGCACTTGGACAGTCCAGGTTCGGGTCTCATCGTCGCTGATGACGGCGATTCACCGCACGGCCTGATACTAAACGCTCGGCAGCGGATTAAAGGTCCAGCCGCGTAGGCTGCAACAAACTGCGACAAGCTGAATGTGCCTGCAAATGGCCGCTTTCAGCAGTGCAAGAAGCTGCAGCGACCTGCAGCCTGCGGAGACAGGCCGGTACGCTCACCGTACGCTCAGTTCAGCTTCGCCTTGGGCCTCGAGAGGGCGTCGCGATCAGTCGGGAACCGGCGTCCAAGCGGTGGAGATCCGGATCCATTCGTTGACACCGCCTTCGGCGCTTCCCTACACTGGGCTGCAGAGTTCACAACCCTGCGGCGGGGTGGGTGATGGATGGCTGATCCCCGAATCGCCGAGGGTCGTGTAAGCAGAAACAGCTTGGATACTCGCTTCGCCGACGGCGATGGTCGCGCGGGTGACGTTCCCGGCGGTCACGACGAACCACGAGCCGATCGCGCCGAGGTGATCAGCGTCCTCGTCATCTCCGGCATCTGCCTGTATCGCGACGGTCTGGCCGACATGCTGGGGCAGACCGGCGGGATCGCGGTGGTCGGCTCGTCCGAGAGCGTCGCGGAGGGAGTGGAGGTCTGCGCCCGGCTGTCGGAGCTGCCCGACGTCATCCTGCTCGACACCATTTCAGGGGACGCGGAGCTGCGGATTCGGTCGCTGGGCTCGGCGTTGCCCGGTGCGCGCGTGCTGGCGCTGACCGTGCCGAATCGCGAGAGCGAGATCGTCGCCATCGCGGAGGCGGGCATCGCAGGGTTCGTGACCTCCGACGCCTCGCTCGGTGAGCTCGTCGCGGCGATCGAGTGCGTGGCGCGCGACGAGGCGCTGTGCTCTCCGTCAGTGGCCGCCGCGCTGATGCGGCGGCTTGCGTCCCTGGCGCGCGAGCGGCCGGAACCGGACCCGATCGAGCCGCTGACCGCACGGGAGCGGGAGATCCTCGAGCTGATCGACGAGGGTCTATCGAACAAGCAGATCGCGCAACGCCTGCGGATCGAGCTGCCGACCGCCAAGAACCACGTGCACAACATCCTCGCGAAGCTCGGAGTGCGGCGGCGTGCAGAAGCCGCTGCCATCGCGCGCACGGCCATTTCGCCCCATCGCTGAGGCCCGAGAGCTCAGGTCCGAGGGGCCAGGCCGTCCTGAACCCTGACGGGAACGAGGACTGGACCCCGGCCTGGGCCGAAGTTGGGCCGAAGAGCCCATTCCGGTCGGCGTCCCGCTCTCGCAGAATCGACGCAAGGTTGAACGCCCTTGACTCCCACCCGAATTCTGCTGGTTGCCTTGCCGCGCATGCTCGAGGAGATCGTCTCGTATGCCCTCAGCGCCAAGAGCGACATCGAGATCGCCGGGACGGCGCGGAAGATCGACGGTCTTGCCCGGGAGGTTGCGCGGACGCGGCCAGACGTCGTCGTCCTCGGGGGCGACCATCCGGACCTCGCGGCCGAGCTCCTGGAGCAGAGCCCACGGCTGAAGGTGCTCGCGGTCGCGAACGAGGGCGAGGACTCCTGGCTCTACGGCCTCAGCCCCGAGCGAACCCGGCTCGGCGCCCTGTCGCCGACCCGGCTTGCGTGGGCCGTTCAGCACGCCGTCGCTTCGCGTGGCACGAGCCCGTGGTGGAACAGATGAACCGAGCCGTTCGAGAGAGGAGATTCCCGTGCCAGTGACACCGACCTTCCCCGGCGTCTACATCGAGGAGGTGTCGAGCGGAGTCCACCCGATCACGGGCGTCGCAACGTCGATCACCGCCTTCGTCGGCTACGCCGCGCGTGGCCCGGTCAACGAGCCGACCACGGTGCAGAGCTTCCCGGAGTTCATCCGGGTCTTCGGTGGGCTCTGGGAGAAGAGCACGATGAGCTACGCCGTGCAGCAGTTCTTCCTCAACGGAGGGCACGACGCGCTTATCGTGCGCACCGCTCACCTGTCCGGTGGCGGCACGCTCGCGACGAAGGGAACCGTCACCGTCGGAGGTGGTGCGGCCAAGAACCTGGTTGTCACCGCGGCGAGCGAAGGCGCTTGGTCGGGCCAGCTGCGCGTCCGGATCGACCGGGACACCAAGGACCAGGACGAGCCGACGCCCAAGCTGTACAACCTCTCGGTCAAGGATCTCGCGACCGGAGTGGTCGAGACGATCCGCAACCTTCCGCTCAACTCGTCGGCCGCCGCGCTGATCGAGCAGCAGTCGACGCTCGTGCGGGCGACGACCACACCGACCGCCCGGCCGGACAAGCACACTGACGTACCCGCCGGCGGCGACCCCTTCGACCCGACGGTCGCGACCCGCTTCTCGGTCATGTCCACGGGCAACGACGGAGACCAGTCCGACGCCGACCTCGTCCCTGCGACCGACAACGGACTCGGCATGTACTCGCTGGCGAGAGCCGATCTCTTCAACCTCCTCTGCATCCCGCCCTTCCTGCCACCGAGCGAGACGGCGGCCGGCCGCGTGCTCGGAGCCGCGGCGAAGGGCCGGGCTGCCGCCTTCTGCGTCGCCGAGCGCGCCTTCTTCATCGTCGACCCGCATCCCGACTGGACAGGGCCGTCGCAGATCACATCCGGCGGCACCCAGCTGAGCACCTACGTCACGAGCATCGGGTCCTCGGACCGCCGGAACGCCGGCATCTACTGCCCGTACCTTAAGGCGCCCGACTCGCTCCGGGACGACGCGATCGTCGAGTTCCCGCCCTGCGGCGCGATCGCGGGGGTGATGGCGCGGACGGATGCCGCACGCGGAGTGTGGAAGGCACCGGCCGGGCTCGAGGCGGGGATCGGCGGCGTGCAGGAGCTGAAGGCAAAGCTCACCGACGGCGAGAACGGCATCCTCAACCCGATCGGGGTCAACTGCCTTCGGACCTTCAAGGCGTCCGGGCACGTTGTCTGGGGTGCCCGTACGCTCCAGGGGGCTGACGCGCTGGCATCCGAGTGGAAGTACGTCCCCGTCCGCCGCCTGGCCCTCTTTCTCGAGGAGAGCCTCTTCCGCGGCACCCAATGGGTCGTCTTCGAGCCGAACGATGAGCCGCTGTGGGCGCAGATCCGCCTCAACGTCGGTGCGTTCATGCACAACCTGTTCCGCCAGGGAGCCTTCCAGGGAACCACCCCGAAAGAGGCCTACCTCGTCAAGTGCGACAGGGAGACGACGAACCAGACGGACATCAACAACGGCGTCGTCAACATCCTCGTCGGGTTCGCCCCGCTCAAACCGGCCGAGTTCGTGATCATCAAGATCCAGCAGCTCGCCGGACAGATCGATACCTAGGGTCCCGGAAGGAGAGCTGCCATGGCCCAGTTCAGCGTGAACGCGAGCCGCTTCGACCCGTACAAGAACTTCAAGTTCCGGGTCAAGTGGGACGGCAAGAGCGTCGCAGGTGTCAGCAAGTGCTCGGCGCTCAAGCGCACCACGGAGGTGGTCGAGCATCGCGAGGGCGGCGATCCGAGCACCTCCCGCAAGTCGCCAGGAAGGTCGAAGTTCGAAGCGATCACGCTCGAGCGCGGCGTCACCCACGATGTCGAGTTCGAGCAGTGGGCGAACAAGGTGTGGAACTTCGGCTCCGGGCTCGGCGCCGAAGTGTCCCTCTCGGACTTCCGCAAGAACATCATCATCGAGGTCTACAACGAGGCCGGCCAGCTTGCTCTCGCCTACAAGGTCTACCGCTGCTGGGTGTCGGAGTACCAGTCGCTGCCCGACCTGGATGCGAATGCAAACGCGGTCGCGATCCAGCACATCAAGCTCGAGAACGAGGGGATCGAGCGCGACTACGACGTCGCGGAGCCGTCCGAGCCGAGCTTCGTGGAGCCGTAGGAGCGTCGTGCAGCCGTGAGCACGAGCAGTGTCATCACGCTGCCTCACGGTCTCTGGGACGGGCGCGAGCGCCGTTCGGAGGCCGAGCTCCGGCTTCCGACCGGCGCGGACGAGGCGTACCTCCTCGCTGTGGAGGACCTGTCGTGGGCCGAACGGGTCACAGGCCTTCTCGGCCGCTGCGTCGTGCGCATCGGTGACATCGAGATCGACGAGGAGCTCGCACGTGGCCTCACCGTCGGCGACCGGGAGGCGTTGCTGCTCGCTCTCCGGGCGGCCGCCTTCGGTGACCGGCTCGGCTGCATTCTCGATTGCCCCGCCTGCGGCGAGCGCATGGACGTCGACCTCCGGATCTCCGACCTGCTCGTCGAGCCGTACGCCGAGATCCGCGAGCGCTACACCGTGTCGTTCGAGGCGGCCGGCACGCGCGGCGAGGCGGTCGTGAGGCTTGTCACGGGTGCCGACCAGGAGGAGGCGGCCCGTCGTGATGAAGCCGGCGCCGGCCTCGAGGAGCTGATCGAGCGGTGCCTGCTCGAGGTCACGCCGCCGGCTCCACGGCTGATCCGGCGCGAGCTCGCGGAGGCGTTGTCCAGCCGCTTGGCAGAGCTCGATCCGCAAGCGGAGATCACGATCGACGTCCGCTGCCCGGCCTGCGAGGAGTCCTTCGCCGCGCTCCTCGATGCTGCGGCTGTCCTCTTCCCCGAGTTGACGGCGAGCGACGAGCGGCTGCTGCGCGAGGTAGACGCGATCGCGCGGGTGTATCACTGGTCTGAAGCCGAGATCCTCGGCCTCGATGTGGGCCGCCGGCGGCAGTACCTCGAGCTGCTCGCCGAATCGCCCGGGGAGGCAACGTGACCGGCTACTTGGCGAGGCTCGTCGATCGCGCGTCGGGTTCGGCAGCGGGCGCAATCGCACCGACGGTCGGGCCGGTGTTTCCGCTCACGCCGACGGCAGACGACGACTGGACGGGCGCAACCGCACTCGGCACCGAGGAGCACGGGCTGGACGCCAGGGCGGCACTCGTCGCCGAGCCCGTTGCCCGGCGCTTGCCGGAGGGGACGACTGACGGCGCGGCCGGCGCGCTCGCGGCCGCTGCGCCTCCGGCCGGACCGGGAGAGCGGCCGGGGCCTCGTGATTCCCCGACCGCTTCCCCGAAGCCTCCAGGTTGTGTGCTCTCCGAGCCGGTGCCTGCTCCGACGACACCGGTGCTCCGGCCGTCGGCTTCTTCGGTTCCCAGCATCGCGCTCAGGGCCGGAAGCGTCGCGCCCCTCGCAGCAGCAGGCGCGCCTGCCGACCCGGCCGCGCCAGCGGCGGGCGGCCCTCCCGGCGTCCTCTCGGACGGCATTACGCCGTCCTTGCCGACCGACTCTTCTCGAGTCGAGCAGTCCGGCAGCACCGACCCGCAGCCCCGCAGCAGAGCCGCTGCCCGGATTGTGGCCGCTCGACCGGTAGCCGTCGAGCTTCCCCGGTCGCGGGCCGCGGCCGCCGCGCCGCACGAGGCGCCGCGGATCGAGGTGCGGATCGGACGGGTCGAGATCCACAGGCCCGCACCACCCGATCCGTTCGAGTGGCCGGTCGCGCCCGCCGCCGACGAGCGGCCGCACAACGGCTTCGACGATCTCGCCGCCACTCGCCGCTACGTCGATCGGCGCTGGAGCTGACCCGCCGTGAGCAACCACCTGGCGATCGCAACCGTGACGGCGACGCTCCGCGACCTCGTCTTCGCGGCCGTGAGCGCCGATGTTCCGGGAGCGAACGTGACCATGGTGAAGCCGGATGGCGTTGGCAGCGGCGTCCCGGCCACGGGGGTCAACATCTTCCTCTACCAGGTGACGCCGTCCGCGGCCGCCCGCAACGAGGATCTGCCGACGCGCAGCGAGAACGGGACGCTCGTGCGCCGGCCCCGTGTTGGGCTCGACCTCCACTACCTGCTGACGTTCTACGGCGCGGAGGCGCAGCTGATCCCGCAGCGACTGCTCGGCAGCACGGCGCGGGTGCTGCACGCGAGATCCGTGCTCACCCGAGCCCAGGTCAACAGCTCGGTCTCGGCGCGCGCGTTCCTCGCCGGCTCGAACCTCGCGTCGGACCTCGAGCTCGTCAAGCTCACGCAGCTGCCACTTACGCTCGAGGAGCTGTCGAAGCTCTGGTCGGTCTTCTTCCAGACCCAGTACACGCTCTCGGTCGCCTACCAGGGGACCGTCGTGATGATCGAGAGCAACGACTCGTTTGCGTCGCCGCTGCCCGTGCGGTTGCGCAACCTGTACGTGGAGACGTTCCGCCAGCCGGACGTGGACGAGGTCGTCGCAGCCATGGGTGATGCGGAGCCGATCGTGGCGCTGAGCCAGGTTCGCGTTCGCGGACGGCGCCTCCAGGGCGAGACGACGGAGCTGACGATCGGCGGCGAGCCCGTCGTACCGATGACCGTCAGCGACTCGGAGATCCTGGCAACGCTGCCGGCTCCGCTTCGCGCCGGCCCGGCGGGCCTGCAGGTCCGCCATCAGCGTCTGATGGGCACGCCCGAGCAACCGCATCGGGGAGTCGAGTCGGACGTGACGGCCTTCGTGCTGGCGCCGCGGATCACGAAGACAGGCCCGCTCGACGACATCACGGTCGGCGCCGTCACGACCGAGACGATCAACGGCGTCACGGTCCACTCGGCAGACGTGACCGTGAAGGTCAGCCCCGAGATCGGGATGGAGCAGCGGGTGATGCTCGTGCTCAACGAGCTCACGGCAACCGACCCCGATGCGTACACGTTTCAGGCGAGACCCCTCGCTGCGGACTCGACGACGGTCGTCTTCCCGGTGCGGCGCGCACGCCCCGGCACGTACCTCGTCCGGGTCCAGATCGACGGCGCCGAGAGCCGGCCGGAGCTGGTCGGCAACACGTACGGAAAGCCGGTGCTGACGCTGCCATGACCGAGCGCATCGTCGAGAACCAGCAGGCCCTGAGCAGCGAGCTCGGTCGGATCGCGGCAGCGCTCGAGGCTCACGCACGCGGACAGGCGCCGGAGTCGGCAGGGAGCCGGCAGCGACCCCTCGTGCTCGAGTCGCTCTCGGCGGCGTTCGGGTTGTCTCCATTCGAGCGCGACGTCCTCCTCCTCTGCGCGGGCATCGAGCTCGATGCGCGATTCCCGGGCCTCTGTGCCGCGGCCGCGGGCGACGACCGGTCGCGACAACCGACCTTCAGCCTGGCCCTCTCGTGCCTGCCAGAGCCGCACTGGAGCGCCGTTGCGCCCGCGGCGCCACTCCGTCACTGCCGCCTGATCGAGCTCGAGGGGGGCGCCAACGTCGTGACGAGCCCGATCCGGATCGACGAGCGAGTCCTCCATCACCTCGTCGGGTTGGAGTACCTCGACGTCCGGCTCCAGGGACTCGTGACGCCCGTCGCCGTGCCCGACCGGCTGCCTGCGTCCCACGAGGACGTCGTTGCAGCTCTCGCCCGCAGCTGCAATCGGGGCGCAGCTCGAGCGCAGCCCGTGGTCGCGCTCGGTGGCAGCACCCCCGAGTGCAGGCGGGGCGCCGCGGCGCACGCCTTCGCCCGCCTGGGTCTCGCGCTGCAGCTGATGCGTGCCGCTGACGTTCCGGCCCACGCGGCTGAGCGCGAGAGTTTTTCCCGGCTCTGGCAGCGCGAGGTCGTGATCGGCTGCTCCGGCCTCCTGATCGAGGTCGAGGACGACGCAGAGCTGGAGCTGCGCCGAAGGGTGGCAGCGCTCGCCGACGAGCTCGGCGCACCGGTCGTCGTGAGCTCGCGGGAACCGGTGGCCGGCGTTCACGGCACCGTGGTGCGCCTCGAGGTGCCCAACGTGCCGACTGCCGAACAGCGTGCGATCTGGGTTCGTGAGCTCGGAGGGCGTGCGGTGCACCTCAACGGCACGGTCGACGCCCTCGTCTCGCACTTCGATCTCGGGCCGCACGCGATCGGCGAGGCCTGTGCCGAGGTTGCGGGGATCGGCGACGACGACCTCGCGGGCGCCTTGTGGGGCACCTGCCGTCAGCGGGCCCGGCCCCGGCTGGACGATCTCGCGCAGCGCATCGAGGCGGTCGCCGGGTGGGACGACCTCGTCCTCCCGGTCGCCGAGGCCGACGTGCTTCGCGAGATCGCAATGCACGTCCGCGGGCGTGCGCTCGTCTACGAGGAGTGGGGATTCGCGCGGAAGAGCGTGCGTGGCCTCGGCGTCAGCGCGCTGTTCGAGGGTGCGAGCGGCACGGGCAAGACGATGGCAGCGGAGGTCCTCGGCCGCGAGCTCGAGCTCGACCTCTACCGGATCGATCTCAGCCAGGTTGTGAGCAAGTACATCGGCGAGACCGAGAAGAACCTCCGCCGTGTGTTCGACGCCGCCGAGGCCGGTGGAGCGATCCTCCTCTTCGACGAGGCCGATGCGCTGTTCGGCAAGCGGAGCGAGGTCAAGGACAGCCACGACCGGTACGCGAACATCGAGGTCAGCTACCTGCTCCAGCGGATGGAGCAGTACCGCGGGCTCGCGATCCTGACGACGAACCAGCCGGATGCGCTAGACGACGCCTTCCTGCGAAGGATCCGGTTCATCGTCCGATTCCCGTTCCCCGACCATGCCGAGCGGCTACAGATCTGGCGCCGCATCTTCCCTGCGGAGGCGCCCGTCTCCGCGCTCGAGGAGGAGTCACTCGCGGGGCTCTCGCTCGCCGGGGGCAACATCCGCAACGTGGCCCTGGCCGCGGCGTTCCTCGCCGCCGACGAGAGGGAGCCGATCGGCATGCGCCATCTTGCTCGTGCGGCTGCGCGGGAGTGCGCCAAGCTGGAGCGGCCGCTGACCGAGACCGCCGTCAGGCGCTGGCTATGAGCCGTGACGTCGCCCTCGTGATCGAGGAGCTCGTCCTGGACGGCGTTGAGCCCGACGACGCGTTCGTTCACTCCGCGCTCGTAGGTGCGCTCGGTCAGGCCCTCGCAGAGCGGGGCCTCGAGGACGCGGCGAGCCGGTTGGCGACCTCCGTCGCGGCGGCTCTGACACGGGAAGCGTCGGACGTGCACGGGAAGGCGGTGGGCCGTGTCACGTGAAACGTCCGCGAAGCGCGAGGTACCCGGCGTCGTGCCCCCGATCGTCCACGACGTGTTGCGGGAGAGCGGCAGGCCGCTCGAGGCTCCGGTGCGCGCTGAGATGGAGGCGCAGCTCGGTCACGACTTCTCGCACGTCCGGATCCACACCGACGAGCGTGCCGCCGCATCCGCCCGCGCCGTTGGCGCCGTCGCGTACACCGTCGGTCGCGACCTCGCCTTCGACCGCGGCCGGTATGCACCCGCGACCCCGGCCGGGTCGGGGCTCCTGCGCCACGAGCTCGCGCACACGCTGCAGCAGGCCCGATCGACCCGCGGTGGAGAGATCGCGATCGGCCCGGCCGCCGGCCCGGCCGAGGCCGAAGCCGAGCGCGCTGCGGCGACGGGCCTCGCGCCCTCGGCGGCGCCGGTGACGCTCTCGCGCCAGGCGGGTCCGGCCGCACCGGCGCCTGCTGCCGACACCGGAGGGCTTTCCGACGAGATGGTGCAGCAGATCGCGCGCAGGCTTCACGACGCGATGGAGGGGTTGGGCACCGACGAGTCCGCCATCTACGCTGCGCTCGGTGGTCGAACGCAGTCGCAGGTCGACGCGATCGCGCGCACGTACCAGTCGATGTACGCACGCTCCCTGCTGAGCGAGCTCCAGAGCGAGCTCGACGACTCGGAGCTTCTCCAGCTCGGGGTCTTCGCGCCGCAGCACCCGGCCGGCTCGCCCGAGGCCACCTCCCCGGCCCAGCAGGCCCGACTGGCAGACGTCGTCGCCACGCAACTCGACGCAGCGATGAGAGGGCTCGGGACAGACGAGAGCGCGATCTTCGGCGCCCTCACCGGTCGCACGCCTGCCGAGCGCACGGGGATCAAGGACGCCTACCTGCGCCGCACCCGGAGGACGCTCGAGTCCGATCTCCGGGACGAGCTCTCGGGCGCCGAGCTGACCGAGGCGCTGATGCTGCTCAACCAGGGCATGCTCCAGGCCGAGGACGAGCTGTACCTCGCGGTCGGGGGCCTCGGGACGGACGAGGACCGGATCTTCCGGGCGCTCGACCCGCTCGCGGGCAACACGGCTGCGCTGCAGGCCATGGAGGGGCGCTACCGCGACAAGTACGGCGACCTCGTCGCCGACCTCCGCAGCGACCTCTCGGGCGAGGACTATGCGCACGCGTTGCGCGTGCTTCGCCCCGCGATCCAGGACGTTGCTTTCGAGGACGTCCCTGCCGGTGACCGCGCAGCCGTGATCGGAGAGGTCCGCGCGCTGATCCCGGTCGGGATCGCGAAGGTGGAGCGGGCGATCTCGGTGCTCGCACGCGGCTGGGCCGGGATGAGCGCTGCCGAGCAGGCGGTCTTCAACACGTACTTCGACCCGTCCGGCTCCGGCGTCGACCAGGGGTTCGTCGCGGATGTGCTCGTGAACTTCCGTGCGATCCGGCGCGAGTTCGACAACGACCTCACCGTCGAGTACGAGCCCGGCGGAGCCGGGATGTGCTCCGGGTCTCGTCTCTACTACACGTACTGGTCGAACATCCACGTCTGTCCGTACTTCAAGAGCGAGACGAGCGCGCTCCGCAAGCAGCAGGACTTCGTCCACGAGCTCACCCACAACGCGCTCCTCGCGGTCGACCGGCCCTACTACGTCAGCCAGCGAGCCGCCTACGACCAGATGACGCCGCGCGGCACCGGGGCGCGCTACGTCCCGTTCCTCGGGCCGCTGTTCACCTTCATCAGCCGCAGCGACACCCTCAACGCCCCTGATGCCTACGCCTACTTCGCCTTCAATGTTTGACGTCGCCTCACCCAAGCCGGCACAGGTCGCTGCGCAGGCCCCGGCCCTGCAGCGGCGCTGCGCCTGCGGCGGCACACCCGGCCCCGACGGGGAGTGCGCGGCCTGCAAGGCGAAGCGGCTGCAGCGCAGCGCAATCGGCGCCGCCCCGGAGGTCGCGCCTCCGATCGTGCACGACGTCCTCCGGTCGTCCGGCCGGCCACTCCCGGCGTCGCTTCGGAGCGAGATGGGGGCGCGGTACGGTCACGATTTCTCGCGCGTGCAGGTGCACACGGACGCGCGGGCTGGCGAATCCGCCGACGCGGTCGGGGCGCTCGCCTACACGGTAGGGCGGGACCTCGTCTTCGGCTCCGGCCGCTATGCCCCCGCGTCCCCACAGGGCAAGGCCCTCATCGCGCACGAGCTCACGCACGTCGTCCAGCAGCGCGATGCCGGCCCGCCGGCGGGCACGATTCCGATCGGCCCGGAGTCCGGCCCGGAGGAACGCGAAGCGGAGCGAGCGGCCGCGGTTCCTGCGGGAGTCTCGCCGTCGTCGGCCTCGCCGGTCTCACTGAGCCCGGCGCGACAGGCGGTCCAGCGCGTCGCCGGCCCGTACATCAAGCAGATCGCGGTGCACCTGGCCCCGAAGCAGAGCGCCGAGCTGACCTGGGATGGGACACCGCCGGCGACCGCTCCCGGCTCCGATTCGTTCACCGTCTCGACCGGCAAGGGTTACGGGGACCCCGGCGACCCGCCGGGCACGTGCAGCCGGAGCTGCTGCAGCGACGCAGCCACCCAGTGCGCGCCCCCCTGGAATCAGCCGGGGAAGGTCGGGGCGTGTTGTACGTACTACGGCAGTGGATTCTGGACGGGCACGCCGCAGCCCGAGCACAACGGCTGGCTGCACTGGACGCCGATCGAGCCCAACTACTCCAAGCGCGGCATCGCCCTGCACCAGCACACCGAAGTCACCGGCGAGCCGATCGGCCACGGCTGTGTGCGCATGGACGAGGGCAACGCGAAGCGCATCGCCGAGTTCTCGCGCGGGAGGGCGACGAGCGTCGTCATCGACGGCCGCGCGGCGCCGGTCGCCTGCGAGCCGGGCCGGCGGTGCGGCGCCGGCGCGGGCGCAGCCGCCGAGACCGGGGCCGTGGACGCGCGGCTCGCCGAGGCCACGCCGGTCGAGGGACTCGAAGGGGAGCTGACGTGAGGAGGCGGTCACATGGCGTCTGACTTCCCGGGCAGCCCCAGACTCCTCAAGGGCGCGCTCGTCGTCTTCGAGGCGATCGTGCCCGTGCCCACGAACATCATCGCGTTCCAGTACAACCCCGATCAGGTCACACGGGCGTTTCAGCAGCAACAGGACCGGGGCCGGGGCGATCCGCAGCAATCCTCGGGCTCGAGCGATCGCGTCCTGCCGCCGACGGAGACGTTCCGGATGTCCGCGGAGTTCGACGCTACCGACCAGCTCGAGGCGACGGACCCACTCGCAATCGCGACCGGCCTGCATCCGACACTCTCGGCGCTCGAGCTCCTGCTCTACCCGCCCTCGATGGACATCATCCTCGGCAAGGTCCTCTCGAAGCTCGGGTCGGCCCGCATCTCGCCCGCCAAGGTGCCGCTCGTCCTCCTCGTCTGGGGGCCGCTGCGGGTAATCCCCGTCCGGGTCGAGTCGGTGGCGATCACCGAGGAGGCCTTCGACCAGCTGCTCAACCCGATTCGCGCCAAGGTCGACCTCGGACTGCGCAGCCTCACGGCGAAGGAGCTGAAGAAGGCAGGGCCGCCGTTCGACACGCTCGCGCTCGTCAACCAGATCGCCAGGGAGGGCCTCGCGCGCACGGCTGGCGCGACCTCGGTAGTCGAGATCGGAGGGTCGCTCAAGCTCTTCTGATGTTCAGCCCAGGCAGCCGATACGAGCGCGTTCCCACCGCTGTGCACGTCGACCGAGACGGGCGGCAGCACCCGTACGTGCTGCTGCGCGCCTTCCCGCCGTCGGTCCCGACGCAGGCTCACCACACGTTCGCCGAGCACGAACGGCTCGATCTGATCGCCTTCCATGTCTTCGGCGACCCGGAGCAGTTCTGGCGCGTCTGCGACGCGAACCACGCGCTGCGGCCGGACACCCTCGAGGTGGTCGGCCTCCGGCTCGACATTCCGGTGGTGGTACGGTAGATGCCCGTCGGAGCCGCGTACACCCTGCTCGTCGATCTCGCGCCCGCATCCGATGCGCTCGTAGAGGCCATTCAGGAGATCGACGTCGAGACGGCCCTGGAGGAGGCGAGCGTGCTCCGCATCCGGCTCGGGATCTCGGCGACCGAGCTCGGCGACTGGAGCGTCCTGGACGAGGACCCCTTCCGGCCGCTCGTCCCGCTGCAGCTGCGAATCCAGCGCGGGGCCGGAATCCCCGAGGCGGTGGTCAACGCCTTCGTCACCCAGCACCGCGTCCTCTACGCGGCGGCCGGCGGCTCTACCGTCGAGGTGACGGCACTGGATGCCACCCACTCGATGAACCTCGTGGAGAAGGTCACCGCCTGGCCCAATCTCCCCGACAGCGCGATCGCGGCCGTGATCTTCGGCCAGCACGCGATCATCCCCCGGGTCGACGCGACTTCGCCGGTGCTGACCGATCCCGAGGGAACGACCATCCAGCGCGGATCCGACATCCGCTTCCTGCGGCGGCTCGCCCGCCGGAACGGATTCGACTGCTACGTCCAGCCGGAGCCCCTCTCCGGGCTCGACGTCGGCCATTTCCGCCGGCGCGAGGTGACGGGGATGCCCCAGGCGGTGCTCTCCGTCGAGATGGGGGCGGAGACGAACGTGCAGGACCTCAGCATCCGCTACGACCTCACGCGCGCGACGGGGGTCTCGACGAGCGGGCTCGACGTGCTCACGAAGTCACCGCAGCCGGTGACTGCGCCCGTCGCCCTTGAGCAGCCGCTCGGCAGTGAGGGGACGCTCCTCCGCCAGAGCGCGGCACCGACGGTCCGTCCCGCGGATACGGGGCTGCCAAGGACCGCCGAGCTCCAGCAGGCCGCGCAGGCGATCGTCGACCGGTCGGCGTGGTCGGTCGTCGCGGAGGGAACAGTGGGAATGGACGTCGGCCTGCTGCGTCCGGGTGGGCTGCTCTCGATCAGGGGAGTGGGCAGGCTCTACAACGGCTCGTACTTCGTGACGAGGGTGCACCAGAAGATCAGTGTCGGAGGTATCGAGCAGCGCTTCGAGGCGGTCCGCAACGCCGTCGCCGAGACGGGCGCCGAAATCTACATGGAGGTCGCATGAGCGCAAACGCTCCCCAGGCGGCGCTCGAGGGGCTCGAGCGCAACCTCGACCGCTTCTACGGCAAGTACCGGGGCCTCGTCCGGGACAACCAGGATCCGCTCATGATCGGTCGCCTCCAGGCGGCGGTGCCGGAGGTTCTCGGGGACGTGACGAGCGGTTGGGCGTTGCCCTGCGCCCCGTATGCAGGGCCGGGCGCCGGGCTCTACGCGATCCCGCCGGTCGGCGCCGGCGTCTGGATCGAGTTCGAGGCAGGCGATCCGTCGCGGCCGATCTGGGCGGGTGCCTGGTGGGGAACCGCCGAGGTCCCGATGGACGAGCAGTCGACGCTGTCGGAGCCGAGCCGGAAGATCCTGCGCTCCGACTTTGGGCTGCTCGTATCCCTCGACGACGACGCGCAGACGATCACGTTGTCCGATGCGGTCGGGATCAACCTGATGACGGTCAAGGTCGGGGAGGGGACGATCGAGATCAGGAGCGCAGTCAAGGTGATGCTCGAGGCTCCGCTGATCGAGCACGGTGAGGGAGCGACACACCCTGCGGTGTTCGGGGATCAGCTGCTGACGTACCTGAACCAGCTCGTGACGACGTTCAACACGCACCTGCACCCCGGCGAGCTCGCCGCCGGGTTCATCCCGGTCACGCCGATGGTGCCCGTTGCGCCGTTCCCGCCGGCGACGCCGAGTCTGATCTCGACCAAGAACCTGGTGGGGTAGGGGGAGAGATGGCGACGAAACTCACCGGCGGCGGCACCGTCTTCGCGAGTGGAGAGAACAGCATGGCCGCCGCTATCGAGCGACAGCTGAACGACCTCCTGACCGAGCCGCTGCCGACGGGCGACTCCCCCGAGGCGCGGGACCGGCGGCGCATGTTCGCGGCGATCGCCCGCGGCGTGATCGAGCACCTCGCCGCGAACCCGGACGCGCTCGTGATCCAGATCACGCAGGCCCCCGGTGGGAACGAGAGCCAGTACCACGGGCGCGTCGTGATCGAGGGGACGGACATCTGATGGCGATCGAGCCTCTCCACCTCGACGTCCCCTACGCACTCACCGGCGCGGGCCGCACCGCCACGACCGGCGAGGACGACCACGTCCGCGACATGATCTTCAACGTCCTCTTCACGAATCCGGGAGAGCGGGTCAACCGGCCCGACTTCGGCTGCGGCCTCCGGACGCTCGTCTTCGCCCCGGCGAGCCAGGCCGTCGCCGCGGCGACGAAGGTGCTCGTGAAAGGGTCGCTGCAGAAGTGGCTCGAGTCCGAGATCGAGGTGCTGGACCTCGAGGTCGAGGTGATCGAGAACGAGATCGTCGTCACGGTCGCCTACCGCCGCCGCAGCGAGAGCGAGCTCCGCGTCGAGCGCTTCGGGAGCACCCAATGAGCGACCTCGTCTCCGTCCCCGCCTGTGCGGACGACGAGCGCCGCGCCGACCTGGTCGCGCCGCCACCGGCCGGGCCGCCGCCGTTCGTCGACCTCAACGGGATCGACTTCCTCGAGGTCGACGCCGCCGATCACCGGATCCTGCGCGTCACCTTCCTCAAGCCGGTCCCCGCCGGCCTCTACGGGGTGACGCCGGAGGGAATCGGCGTCGGCATCGAGGGCGGCACCAGGATCGTCGGGATCAGGGCCGTCAGGGCGGTGCTGGAGACGACGCGCCGGCTCAGGATCGAGGTGGACGTGCCGGGCGACTTCTCGCCCTACGTGCTCTCCCTCCCCGAGCACCCCGACCTCGACCCCGTCCGGCGCAGCACCGTGTTCTCGTTCATGGCCACCTGTCCGACCGACGTGGACTGCCGGCAGCCCTGCGTCTGCCCGCCACCCCAGCTTGACGAGCCGCTGCTCGACTACCTCGCCAAGGACTACGCCAGCATCCGGCGGCTGCTCGTCGACCTGCTGCCGACCCTCAACCCCGACTGGACGGATCGCAACCCGTCGGATCTCGGCATGGCCCTGCTCGAGCTGCTCGCGTACGAAGGTGACCGCCTCTCCTACTTCCAGGACGCCGTCGCCAACGAGGCCTACCTCGACACGCTGCGAACGCGCATCTCGGCGCGACGCCACGCACGCCTCGTCGACTACGTGATGCACGACGGCCGCAACGCCTGGGCTCCGGTGCACATCGAGGTGGACTCGACGGTGCCGGTCGACCTCGCCCGCGGCACGCCGCTCTTCACGAAGCTCCTCGCGCCGCTGCCGGGCCAGAGCGTGGCGCCGCCAACCGTCATTCCCGCCGGTGCGATCACGGTCGAGTCGCTCCGGCTCAACCCTGATCTCGCCTCCGTGCGCGCGTTCGAGACCGCGCACACGGTCCGCCTGCACCGCGACAACAACGAGATCCGGCTCCACACGTGGGGCGAGGAGGAGTGTTGCGTTGCCCCCGGCGTCATCGAGGCGTACCTCTACTCGGTGCCCGAAGGCCTGACGACGGCACGGGCGCCGGCACTGCAGGCGGGCGATTACCTCGTCTTCGAGGAGGTCGTCGGCCCGCGCAGCGGGGCGCCTGCTGACGCCGACCCGGCTCACCGTCAGCTCGTCCGCCTCGAGGAGGTGGCCGAGCTGACCGACCCCCTCTACGCCCGCACGCTGGTTGCCGACGTGCTGCAGATCAGGCGCGTCGGCCAGCCCGCGCTGCCGCTGCTGCGGGTGCGCTGGCGGCGCGAGGACGCCCTGCGCTTCCCGCTCTGCCTCTCGGCGCGGCTTGCGGGCGGCGCGCTCGTCCGTCAGGTCTCGGTCGCGCGCGGGAACATCGTGCTCGCCGACCACGGCCTCACCACGGAGGAGACGTTCGGGCCTGAGGTGCTCACGATCGACGGCAGGCTGACGCTCGGCACCGGCCCGGTGACGATGGAAGCACGGCCCGCGTCGGTGTCGTACGACGCGAACGGCCGCCTGCTGACGGACCGGATGGAGCTCGACGCCGGTGTTCGCGCGGTCAGCGCCTCGGTCGCGCTCCTCGTCACGACACCGGTCGACGTCGACCCGTGGGAAGCGGTGCCGGAGCTGCTCGAGAGCTCCCCCGCGGACAGGCACTTCGTGGCCGAGATCGACGACGACGGCCGCGCCGTCCTCCGCTTCGGGGACGGGGAGTACGGCTCGAAGCTCGGCGACGTCGTCTCCCTGCGCGCCGTCTACCGGGTCGGGAACGGCCGTGCCGGGAACGTCGGCGCGGAGGCGATCGCCCACGCGGCCCCGACCCTTCCGGCCGGCTGGATCACCGGGATCCGCAATCCGCTCGCCGCCCGGGCGGGCGCCGACGCCGAGACGATCGAGGAGGTCCGGCAGCTCGCGCCGCAGGCCTTTTACTCGGAGCTGTTCCGCGCCGTCACCGTCGAGGACTGGGCTGACGCGGCACGCAGGCTCCCCGACATCCAGGGCGCCGTCGCCACGTACCGCTGGACGGGAAGCTGGTACACGGTCTTCGTCGCCGTCGACCCGCGCGACCGGGCCGACCTCGTCGACCTGCCGAATGGGCGCACCCGGCTCGAGCCCGCATTCGAGCGTCGGTTGCGGGCATTCCTGACCCAGTTCCGCCTCGCGGGGTACGACGTCGAGCTGCGGCCTCCGCGGTTCGTGCCCCTTGACCTCGAGCTCGAGGTCTGTGCGGCGCCCGGTCACTTCCGGGCCGACGTCGCCGCCGCGGTCCGCACGGCGCTCTCGGCCCAGGTGCTGCCGGACGGAACGCGGGGGTTCTTCCACCCCGAGAACTTCACGTTCGGTGGGCCGCTCTACGTGAGCCGCCTCTACGCGGCCGTGGAGCGGGTCGAGGGCGTGGAGTCGGTCGTCGTGCGGCGATTTCAGCGCTACGGCGAGGCCGCCGCGGGCGAGCTCGCGAGCGGCGTCCTGTCGGTCGGACCGTGGGAGATCGTCCGGCTCGACAACGATCCGAGCTTCGTCGAACGTGGCGTGCTGACCGTGGTCGGGAAGGGAGGCAAGGGATGAGCTGCCCGTGCGGATGCTGTGAGCCCCTGACCCCTCTGACGCCGCTTCTCGTCGAGAACCGCCCCGCGCTCTCGGCGATCGCCTACCGGATCGGCACCTACGGGAGCTTCCGCGCGTCGATGCTCGAGGAGATCGTCCGCACGCCGGACCTGGCGGCCCTGACGACGCGGAGCGACGACGACTACACGGTCACCGTGCTCGATCTCTGGGCGGCTGTCGCCGACGTCCTGACCTTCTACCAGGAGCGCTACGCCAACGAGGCGTTCCTGCGAACTGCCACCCGGCGCGAGTCGGTCAGCAGGCTGGCACGGCTGATCGACTACCGCCTCCGCCCCGGAATCGCTGCCCTCGCCTGGCTCGCGTTCACCGCCGACGAGGGCAAGAGCTTCCGGGTTGACCCGGGCCTCCGTGTCCAGAGCGTCCCCGGGCAGGACGACCAGCCGCAGGTCTTCGAGGCGCTCGAGACCCTGTTGGCCGACTCCCGGCTCAACCGGCGTCGGGTGCTACCCGCGCCGTACGGGGTCAACCCCCTCGCCCGCGGCGCGACCTCGGGTCTGGTCGCCCCGGGTGACGCGGGCCTGGCGGCCGCACGTGGGCTGGGGCGTGGGGACCGGATCGCCGTCTTCGCCACCGGCGGCTCGGGGGCCGTCGAGGCAGTCACGCTCGACGACGTCCGCTTCGACGAGGATCGGATCGAGCTCCGCTGGCACGGCCCGATCCAGGGCGCCTGGGATCTCTCGAGCGCCACCGCCAAGCTCGGGCGCACGTTCCGGCTCTTCGGGCACAGCGCGCCCGTGTCCTCGCTGGTCCCTTCGACGGCGGCGGTTCCGGGCGGGATCCGATGGACGCTGACCCCGACCGCCTTCGGGCTCGGAGCCGGGACGACCGTCCCACTCGAGTCCCGGGTGGAGGGCCTCGCGACCGGGTCGCGGCTGCTGATCGACGACGAGGCAGGCGCCACGACGGTCGTCACCGTGACCGCCGCCGCGACGACCTCGCAGTCGCTCGGCGGCCTCGTCGACACGGTCACCGTCCTCACTGTGAGCCCCGGCATCCCGACCGTCGCCGACCGGCGCACGGTGACGGTGTACGAGCTCGTCGGCCCGGCGATCCCGTTCTGGGGCTCGGCCTTCTCGGAACGCCTCACCGGCGGCACGATCTTCATGTCCGGCCGCCTCGTCGAGCCGAGCACGATCGAGGTCGAGCGGACGATCGTCCGTGGTGCCTACGGGCCGGGGACACGGCTGCGACTGGAGGATCTCTCGCCCGGCAGGACCGTCCTCGTCGGCGATGCGGAGACGGATCCCGTCGCCGGAACGATCGAGTCGGCTGCGATCGTCGGCTCCTCGGTCGTCTTCGAGCCGATGCCGGGAGACAAGACGACGGTGCGTGAGCTCGGGCTCGACGACGCCTCCGCCACCGTGGTCATCTCCCTGGTCAGCGGCCCGCTGCCGTCGAGCTTCGCGCTCGCGAGCGCGAAGCCCACGCTCGTCGTCCGGATCGGCGACATCGGTCCGCGGACGGTGACGCTGGCCGGAACGGTGACCACGCGCGTCGGGGCGGCGACGGCGCTCGAGGCCGCCTTGCGTGGAGCGGGAACGGAGCCGGAGCTCGCCGACACCCGGGTGCTCTGGCTCAACGATAGGCTCGTCGTCGTTCCCGGCGGCAAGGGTGGCGAGGTCGTGTTCACCGGCACCGAGGCCGACAACACGACGGCGGACGAACTCGCTCTCGGCCCCGAGCACGCCCTCACGACGCGCGCGCTCCGCTCGGCGCCGCTGCCCAGCGGCTCGATCACGCTCACGAATCCCGCACCTGAGCTGGCGGTGACGATCGGGCCGGTCGGGCCGCGGGTGATCACGCCGCCGACGGGCGTCGGCCTCAAGCAGCTGGCGTTCACGCTCTGGCTCGAACTGGCCTCCGCCGATGCCTCCCCATCGTTCCGGCGCTCCTGGATCTTCGCGGTCGACGGCAGGCTCGTCGTCTTCCCCGGCCCGATCGACGCAGAGGTACCGGAGTATCTCCGCCTCGAGCTCGCGCTCGACGAGCCGCTCGACCTCGCGGCCTCCTCGGCCTACCTGCTCGGGAACGTCGCCGCCGCGAGCCACGGCGAGACCGTGCGCTCCGAGGTGCTCGGGAGTGGGGACGCGTCGGCGCGCTTCCAGCGCTTCGCCTTGAAGAAGCAGCCGCTGACGTACCTCCCGAGCGGGCACGAGGGCGGAGCCGAGTCGACCCTCGAGGTGCGGGTGAGCGGCGTCGCCTGGGAGGAGGCTTCGGGCCTGTACCGCCAGCCGCCGACTGCCGAGGTGTTCGCGACACGCACCCAGGACGACGGCTTCACCGTCGCCCAGTTCGGCGACCGGGTGACGGGCTCGACAGTGCCGACCGGGCGCAGTAACGTCGTCGCGACCTACCGGGTCGGGGCGGGAGTCGCGGGTCGCGTGCGGTCCGCGACGCTGACGTCGGCGCTCGACCGGCCCGCAGGCCTTCGCGCCGTCACGAACCCTCTCGCGGCCAGGGGTGGGGCGGACCCTGAGCACGTCGACGACGCGCGGCAGAACGCGCCGGCAACGGTGCGCACCTTCGGGCGGGCCGTGTCGCTGGAGGACTTCGCAGACCTCGTCCGCGCCACGGGCGAGGTGGCCAAGGCGCAGGCGATCTGGGTGTGGGACGGCCTCGAGCGGGCGATCCACCTCACGGTTGCGGGCCAGCAGAGCGGCGTCTTCGGCGAAGACGACCTCCGGCGGATCGCCGCATCGCTCGACCGCGCCCGCGACCCGAACTATCGCCTCCGGATCGCGAACTTCGCCCCGTTCCCGGTCGTGCTTCGCGGCTCCGTCAGAGTCGACCCCCGGTACGTCGCGGACGAGGTCGGGACCACGGCCCTGGCGGCCGCCCTGGGCGCGCTGGACTTCGACGCCGTCGAGCTCGGGACGCCGATCCACCTCTCGGACGTGTATCGCATCCTGCAGGACGTTCCCGGGGTGGTCGCTGTGGACATCGACGAGCTCCAGGCGAAACGTCCAGGTGACCGAGGCCGCCCGAACGTCGACCTGCTGCCCGACGGGATCACTCCGTCCCAGCTGCAGCCGCACGTCCGCCTCTACCCGGCGAGGCCCGACCCCGCCGTTCGCGGCCGCGTGCTCCCGGCGGAGCTGGCAATCGTGGACGACGCCGCCCGTGACGTGACCATCGTCGCCACCGGGGTGAGCTCCTGATGGCGACACCCGGCGCCGATCGCCTCTACGAGCTCCTGCCCGCCGTCTACCGCGAGCAGGACGCCGAGAACGGGTACCGGCTGCGTGGACTGACGAGCATCATCGGCACGCAGCTCGACCTGATGGAACAGGACGTGGCGCAGCTGTGGAGCGACCTCTTCATCGAGACCTGCCGCGACTGGGTGATCCCCTACATCGGTGACCTCGTCTCGAACAACCTGCTCTACGACGGTGGCCGCGGCTCGACCTCGGCGAACGAGCTGTTCACCGATCTGACCGGCCCCGACCTGAGGCCGCCGGTGGCGATCCGGACCCGGGCCGATGTCGCCAAGACGATCTACTATCGGCGCCGCAAGGGGACGCTGCCGATGCTGGAGGAGCTGGCGCGTGACGTGACGGGCTGGCCGGCTCATGCGGTCGAGTTCTTCGACCTGCTCGGCTGGACCCAGCAGGTCGAGCACAACCGGCCCCAGGCGTGCTGGTTCGACGTCCGCTCGCACGAGCGCAACGAGCGTGTCGACGGCGCCTTCGACGACGCGAGCCACACCGTCGACGTGGCGCCAATCTCGGCCTTCGACGGCTGGCACTCGATCAAGAACATCGGCTTCTTCTGCTGGAGGCTCGTCCCGAACCGGCTCCTGGTCGACGCTCGCCGGGCGGCCACCGCCTGGACGTTCTCGTTCAGCCCACTCGGGAACGCCGCGCCCCTCTTCACCCACCCGCGGCGTGAGGCGGACGAGACCGGCCTGTCGACCGAGCTCCACGTCCCGGGCCCGATCCGCCGGTCCTTCTTCGGCCTGGACATCCGCAGGCACCAGACGCTGCCGCCGGCGGACTTCTCCGATCTCTACGGCCTCCCGAGCGATCCGGGCCTACCCGCTCCGGTGCCTGTCCTCGCCGAGGACGCGAGCCTGTTCGTGATCGTCGGCCAGACGCCGGTGCTTCCGGCCGAGATCCGGTGCCGCCGGCTCGACGCCTGGCCCGCCGCCCGCCCAGCCGGCACCGTGGTCTGGGTCGACGTGCAGCTCGGCAGGCTCGTTCTCGGTGCCGCGCTTGACGAGAGCCGGCCAGTGCGCGTGTTCATGACCTTCGGCTTCCCGGCGGCGCTCGGCGGGGGTGCCTACGAGCGCCGCGCCTGGCTCGCGAAGCGCGATCCCGCCGTGCGGGAATACGTCGTGCGGACCGGCGCCACGGCGCCGCAGTTCCCGACTGTGACCGCCGCGCTCTCGCGCTGGCAGACCGACGGGAGGCCGACAGCGACGATCAGGATCCTCGACAGCCTCACATACACGCTGCCCGCCGGGATCACCCTCTCGAGCCTCAACCGGCTGACGATCGAGGCCGCGAACGGCGAGCGGCCGCACCTGCGCACGCGAACCGCCGGGTTCGAGATCGACGCCGACGCGGTGCCGCCGCCGGACCCCGAGCTCCGCGGCGGCCTCACCCTCTGCGGCTTGCTCATTGAGGGCTTCATCCACGTCGTCGGCGACGTCGGCCGCCTGCACCTGCTCCATACGACGGTCGTCCCGGGGCGCAGCCTGAAGGAGGACGGCTCGGCGAAGACCTTCGATCCGGGCATCGTGATCGAGCCGGCGCTCGGATCGGGCGCCCGGATCAACGCGAGGCTGCGGCTTCAGATCGCCTTCAGCGTGTGCGGCCCGATCGAGTGCCCCGAGCACGCGGAGGGAATCTGGGTGCTCGACTCGATCGTCGACGGCCTCGGCGGGTCGGCGGTCGCCGACCGGGCCAACAGCCACTCCTGCCCGCTTCACGTCGAGCGCACAACGCTGCTCGGACGGGTCAAGGCGCGGGAGCTCGATGCGAGCGAGTCGATCTTCACTGGGCGTGTCGACACGGCGCGCACACAGGCCGGCTGCGTCCGGTTCAGCTTCGTCCCCCTCGGCTCGCGGGCGCCTCGCCGCTATCGGTGTCAGCCGGACCTCGGGATCAGGTCTGCACTGCGAGAGGCGCAGGAAGCCGATCCCGGCCTCACGACCGCAGAGAAGGACGCGATTCGCCTCTTCGTCGCGGGCTGGCTCGGCCCCGTGTTCGCGACCACCGTGTACGGGCGCCCCGAGTACTGCCAGCTTTCGCCGTCCTGCCCGGAAGAGATCCGCACAGGCGCCGAGGACGGCTCCGAGATGGGCGTCTACTGCCACCTGAAGCAACCCCAGCGAGAGAGCAATCTCCGGATCCGGCTCGGCGAGTACCTGCCGTTCGGGCTCGACGCCGGTTTCATCCATGTGACCTAGGAGGGGACGATGGCCGGTGACTACACACGAGCGACGTTCAAGCCACGCAGGGACCACGCGGGCGTGCTCATGCAGCAGGGTCGCATCACCCTCGATGCCGACTGGAACGAGCTCGTCGAGCTGGTCGACCGCCGGCTGCGTGCGGAGACGATCGACATCGTCGGCCGCTGCGTCGTGCCCAAGGAGACGCCCGACGGATTTGCGATTGGACTGGCAGGTGGCGGGCTGACGATCGGCCCGGGCCGCGCCTACGTGCACGGGATCCTCGCCGAGTGCCACGGCGGGGCCCCGGACGCCTTCGACCGGGTGCTGGGGGAGGTGCGCGGGACGGCGCCGTTGCCCTACGACGCGCAGCCGTACTTCCCGAACCCGACCGCCGTGGCGCCACTCCCGACGACCGGCACGCACCTCGCCTACCTCGACGTGTGGCGGCGCGAGGTGACAGCTCTCGAGGAGCCGGAGCTGATCGAGAAGGCGATCGGCGTGGAGACGTCGGCCCGGCTGCAGACGGCGTGGCAGGTGCGCCTGCTCGAGGTTCCGGCCGGGACCACCTGCGGCTCGGCGCTCGCCAACTGGGATGCGCTCACGGCGCCGTCGGCGGGCCGGCTGACGACGAAGGCCGTCGGTGTCCCCGTCGACGACGACCCCTGCACCGTCCCGCTCACGGGCGGCTACCGGGGAACGGAGAACCGGCTCTATCGCGTCGAGATCCACGACAAGGGTCCACTGGGCACGGCCACGTTCAAGTGGTCGCGCGACGACGCGTCGATCGCGTTCGCGGTCACGGAGCTCGACACCGCCCGGACGAAACTCAGCGTCGCCCGCGTCGGGCGTGATTCCGTGGCCCGGATCTCGATCGGCAACTGGGTCGAGGTGACCGACGACTGGCGCGAGCTGAACGGGCTGCCGGGCGAGCTGCGGAAGGTCGCGAAGGTCGACGACGGAGACGAGACGATCACGCTCGCGTCCGCGCTGCCGGGGGGCGCCTTCGATCCGCTCGACGCCTCCCGGCACACGCGCGTCCGCCGCTGGGACCAGAGCGGCGTCGCCGTCGATGCTGCGGGCGGCGTCGTGCCGGTGCCGGCCGCCGCCGGGACCGCGATCGTGCTCGAGGACGGCGTCCAGGTCTCCTTCGACGCCGACCCGGCGACCGGCGACATCCATGTCGGCGACTACTGGATCTTCGCCGCCCGCACGGCGGATGCCTCGGTCGAGGAGCTCGTCGACGAGCCGCCGCGCGGCATCCTCCATCACTTCTGCCGCCTCGCCGTCGTCACCTTTCCGGGCTCGGCCGTCGATTGCAGGACGTTCTGGCCGCCCGACTGCGGCGGCGAAGGACACGACTGCGCCTGCGCCGCCTGTGTGACGCCCGAGTCCCATGCGAGTGGTGAGCTCACGATCCAGATGGCGGTCGACCAGGTCAAGGGCACGGGCGGCAAGGTGTGCCTGCAGCCCGGGTTCTACTTCCTCGACCGCGCCGTACGCATCACGGGAGCCCAGTCCCTCACCCTCGAGGGCAAGGGCTGGCGCACGATCCTGATCACCGCGGGTCGCGAGCCGGCAATCGTGGTGCAGGGCTCGCTCGGGGTCTCGATCGACTCGCTCACGGTGCTGACCGCCGCCCTGGCGCGGTCGGGAGCATCACCCGCCGGGATCGCGATCGCCCTCCGCAACACGATCAGGACCGTGATCGAGCGGTGCGTCCTCGCGCAGGTCGGGGCGATCAAGGGTGACACGGGCGCAACGGGCTCGCCGACGCACGCGCAGCCCGCGGCGGCGAGCGGGTTCGGCACGGGTCCGCGGGCGGCCGGCGCCCCGTTGATCGCGCTCGACGGCATCGTCGCCGAGACCCGCGTCCACGAGAACGTCCTGATCGGCACGACCGGGATCGGCGCAGTCTGGGGCGACCTCTACCGGAAGATGGGCTTCCGCCGGATGGAGGCGGGCCTCGACGAGCGGCTCCGCGCCTCGAGCGCTGCCGCAGCGGCCCGTGGCTCGGGGTACGTCCTCACGTTCGACCTCTCGATCGAGGAGAACCTCTTCCTCTGCTTCCTCACCGGGATCTCGCTCGAGGGCTTCACCGTCAGCGTCGGGAACACTCGCATCGCGAGGAACGAGCTACTCGGCGCGATGCGGGCCGGAATCGTCTGCAACGGCTTCACGCTGCCGGCGATGAGCCGCGTCGACGTGGTGAGCAACCTGCTCGAGGTGTTCGGCTTCGGCATCGTCTTCGGCACCGACGACACGCGGGTGGCCGACAACGACGTGCTCGGCCTGATCGCCCGCGGCCGGAACGTGATCGCGGCGCCGGCGGCCGGGGCGGGTGGCCTCGCCTCGGTCGGGATGGCTGCGACGGCGATCGGCTTCCTCCGGGCGGACGGGATCGTGCTGAGCCCGAGCATCCGCCCGTCGGGCATCGACCGCGCCCAGGTCAAGGGCAACCGGGTCGCGCGCGTGCTCGGGAATGCGATCTCGATCCGGACGGAGATTCGCTCCGGTCAGATCTCCCACAACACGATCGAGGGCATCGGCGGTGACGGGATCACGATGCAGGACGGCTCGTCGGCCATTGCGCTGACGGTCGAGGGGAACCAGATCATCGGTGTCTGCCTGCTCGCACAGCAGGCAGACGCTGCCAACGGGATCCTGCTCCAGAACGGCGTCGACGTCGCCGCGGTGGGGAACACCGTCCACGGCGTGACGAAGTCCGGTGGAGCCTGGGGGATCGGCGTCGTGGACTGCGTGCGGTCGCGGGTCGCCGGCAACGACATCGGGGACATCGGAGTGCCCGAGTCCGGAGGCGGGCAGGGAATCGTCGTGGCCGGCGACCTCAGTCGCGCAGACATCGTGGCCAACTCGGTCCGTCGTGCCGGTGACCCCGGTGCGACGATCACGCCGGACGGCGAGTGGTACGGCATCGTCGTCATCGGCGACGACCGCAAGCGCATCGTCGAGCTCGGGAGCTTCGGAGCCCTGGCGACGACAAGGCGCGCGTTTCTGCAGCCCGATGACGAGACGCTGATTGCCATCGACGCGGTGCGGGGCAAGGCAGTCACGCTCCCGCGCGGGCGCAGCTCGATCGCGGCGCAGGGCAATCTCGTGGAGGCGGTCGGCGGCTCCCCCGCCGTGCTCATGAGCACGCAGGGGTCGTGTGTCTTCAGCGGCAACCGCTGCTTCCTCGTCTCGCGCCGGTCCGCCGTGGCCGAGATCTGGGCCGGGGCCCTCGTCGCGAGCGACAACTATCTCGAGGGGATGACGGAGCTGCCTGCCTTGCTTCTGCATGTTCCGGCGGCGGCAGGCTTCACGGTCTCCGGCAACGTCGCGAGCGGCCAGATCGCCCTGAACGGCTTCGGCCTGCCGGCGCCGTGGGATCACCTCAATGTGCCCTAGGAAGGAGTGAGCATGCGCATTGCCCGCACGAGGTCAGGAGAGCCGTTGGAAGAGCTTGCGGCGCGCGTCTACGAGTTCGAGGGGAAGGCGTCGGCAGCCGCGGTGGGGGCGGCGGGACGGACGCTGCGTGATGCCAACCCGTTCCTGCGCAAGCTCGAGGATGTTCCCGACGGGACGATGCTCATCGTGCCGCCGGTCGAGGGCGCGGCACCGGCTGCGGCGACCGAGCCGATCGAGGGTGCCGTGGGAGCGCTTGTGATCGGGCAGCTACGGGAGGCTGCCGCCCTCGCGGTGGAGCTGCTCGGCGGGGAGTTGGACGACGAGGTGGCCGACGCGCGGAGCTCGCTCGACGTCCTGCGCTCCACGGACGCACGCCGCCTGGCGCGTACCGACGGCGAAGTGAAGCTCATCCACGACGAGGCAGGGGATGCCGTCAAGGCGCGCCTTGCGGCCGCGGAACGCCTCGGCACCTATCGTGACGCGGTCGCAGCGCAGGTCGAGCAGGACATCGAGGAGCTGCTCGGCTCGCTGCGTGGTATGGGGACCGGAGTGGGTGGTTGATGCGCGAGCCGCAGAGAACGTGCAACGTGCGCTTGCGGCAGTGCACCCGGCTACGGAACCGCATCGGATCGTTCGTCGATCTCACCGGTGGGTAGCGATTCCCTGATGCGCCCGGGAGGATTCGAACCTCCGACCCGCGGACTAGAAGTCCAGCCGGACAAGTTGCAGCGAACTGCGGCACGCTAAATCTGCCTGCAAATAGCCGCTTTGATCACTGCAACACACTGCAACGAACTGCACCCTGCGGAGGCAGGCCGGTACGCTCACCGTACGCTCACAGCTCGGTCGCACCCCCGCGCCAGAGCATGCTGGGCGCCGCCTGTTCTGCCCTCACCAGCTACTCAGAACGGACGGGGTGTTCATCGGGGTGACTGGCGGTTCGCTCCGCTGCTTGCCGCCGAGCGAAGCTGAGCGCGGATGTCGCCCCGGGTAGCGCCGGATGTGGTTGCGGTACGGGCGATGCACGCGGATGATGCGGGTGTGGCGCGCGCCTGGAACCTGTTTCTGATCGGACGTAGGCAAGCCGACGAGGATCAGCTGACGTAGCCGACGATCGACTCGATCACGAGCGCCCCTGATCTCGGTCGGCCGCAAGTGCATACAGCCTGGCTCCCGGGGGCGCCTGGGTGAGCATCACTGCGAGGAGGACGCCGGCTTGATCGGCTGTCTTGGCCCCGCCTCGTGGGCGCGTCTGAAAGTGGTACGGCGTCGGGCTACCGATCGTCAGATTCGCCCGTGCGTCGACCCACTGCCACCTCGTGGCCGCCTCGCCCCAGCGGCGCCCATCCTCCAGAACCATTGTCGAGAGGAGATCGAGCGCAGCCTCGCTCGCCCGATCGACACGGTCAGCTGGCATCGCTCGTCACCTCCTCGCCGCCTGGTGTCGGTCCCAGATCGCCCCTTGCTGCCGCTTCCTCGCGCAGAGCTCGGCCGCGGGCGAGCTCGTCTCGCATGACGGACGCCATCGCCTCGGCGCGCCCGAGCGAGCCAGCCCACTCGACCCGCGCGGCCGGAGTGGCGCCGAACTCACGCAGCCACCTCTCGAGTCTCCCCGACACCCGCACCCTGAGGTCGAGCAACGTCCGAGCATTCCCCGCTCGGTTAGTCAGGCCGTTGTGACCGAGATCCGCGTCGATGGCCTCGAGCAGCGCGACCAGCGAGCCGATCTCCTCCGCCGCTATCTGATCCAGCGGGGTCGCTGCGGAGCCGCTTGCAAGGCATCGGCGACCTCCCTCGCCCGAGGCGCAAGCAGACGTGGCGAGTAGACACCCGATCTCGCCGCGCTCACGTTACCCGGGTGCGCGGCAACGAGGTTCGACGGTGTGCCCTCGCGATTCACGTCCTACTCCGCGCTGGGCGCCTCGAGAGCTGGCGCCTCCCGAAATCGTCTGCGAGCCGCTGCACGTATTCGATGAGCGCGACCAACGGCTTATCGTCGTTGTCGCAATTGACCTCGCCCTCGGCCTTCAACTGCCTGAGGAGAGCGCGTCGACTTCCTCGCCAAACCGGAACGACGACGACTTCATGAAAGTGATTTGCCAACAACAACTCGGCCGCAGCGTGGGCGCGCCAGGGATCGCGGAACGTAACGAGCCGACCTTTCGCGTCCGCAGCAAAACATTGACCGAAAAGGAGATATGAAATCAGGAAACGGGGGTTGGTCTCGCCCTTGCCCGGGGAGCCGATCGCCAGCGAGCGTGCGATCTTCCACATCAACTCCGGACTTGGGACATACCGTCCGACTTCATATGCGGCAAGCGTGGGCGGGGTGACGCCGAGTCGCTCCGCTGCGTCCTTCTGCGTTAAGCCCGTTCCCTCGCGCAGGGATTTGACAAGCGTCGCGTCAGTCATGACAGGGACACTAGCAGATAACTCGAAGCGATTAGAGCAGATCGCTCGAATCAGTTCGAGTCAGACCGGGCGAGGCGGTGAATAGAACACTTTGCCTCGGCACGACGGATGGCCGAGAGCGGCTTGAATAGAGCCTCGAATCGGCGTTCTTGTGGAAAGAACCACTGCTCTATCCACTGAGCTACGGGGCCCGCACCGGAGGGTAGCGCGACCGGACTCGAGCCGAGTGTCGGCGTGCTGGTTTCTGCTCGGCGGCTCCCGGCCCAAAGACCTAGACAAAACTTATACAATATTTGCTACACTCGAACCTCAACTCAAGGAAGCGTTCAACTCAAGGAGGCCGCATGAGACGCCTACTCGCACTACTCGCTACTGGAGCAGTTGCATCGCTCGCGATAGCCGGACTGGCCCAGGCGGCGCAGGTCACCGTTGTCCACGGAGTTCCCGACCTAACCGTCGACGTCTATGTCAACGGCGACTTGACGCTCGAGGACTTCAAGTACGAGACGATCACCGACCCACTGGATCTCCCCGCAGGCACCTACAAGATCGACATTCGCGCCGCGGGCGATCCGCCGACCGCGAAGCCGGCCCTGTCGGGCAGCGCGACCGTGGCCGACGACACGAACGCCTCGATCGTGGCGCACCTCGACGAGAGCGGCAAGCCGACGCTGACGGTGTTCGTCAACGACACGTCGACCGTCGCGGCTGGCGACGCGCGACTGACTGTGCGGCACACCGCGGCGGCTCCGGCCGTCGACGTGCTCGCGAACGGCTCACCGCTCTTTACGAACCTGGCGAACCCGGACGAGCAGTCGGCCGATGTGGCCGCCGGCACCTACTCGGCGGCCGTGGCGGCGACGGGCACGACCGAGCCGGTGATCGGCCCTGTCGACCTCGACCTCGAGGCGGGTACCGGCTACGCGGTCTATGCCGTCGGATCCCTCGCGGACGACAATCTCAACGTGATCGTTCAGACGACGTCGGGCCTGGGTGGGTCGCCCTCGGGCGTCCCCTCCGGCACGGTCGGGCTCGCCGCTACCTCGAGCACGTTCCCTCTGTGGGCCATCGTGCTGCTGTCGGCTGCGGGTATCGGAATCGTAACCTCCGGCCTGGCACTCGCCCGCACACGGCGCTAGCCGTACTATCGCCGGTGGGGGCGCGCCAGCCCCCACCGGCCTCGACATGAAACGGACTCCGCTCCTACTCCTCCTGGCCGCAAGCGCGGCGACTCTCGTCGCCGTACCCTCCTGGTGGCTGTCGTCGCGGCCCGACACCTCGGCCGGCTCACTCGACGGCCTCAGCCTGGAAGCTCCCATGCCGGCCGCGGCACCCCGACAGCCGTGGCTTGGTCTCCCGCTCGCCGCCCGTGAGCCCCGGGTCGTCGTTCCCGTGCGCCGTGCGCGCGTCAAGGACATACCCCGGCGGAAGCATCCCGTCCCGATCTCGCTGCGGATTCCGGCGCTGGACGTCGAGGCGCCGGTGGTGCCTGTCGGCGTCGACCGCGAGACGCGGGAGATGGAGCTGCCGCCCGACAACGCCACGGCGGCCTGGTACCGATACGGGGCGTCGCCCGGAGGGGAGGGATCGGCCGTGATCGCCGGTCATGTCGACTACGGCGAGGGGCAAGCGGTGTTCTTCCGGCTCGCCGAGCTCGAGCCCGGGAACAGGATGGTGGTCGGGTATGGTGACGGCTCCACGGCGGTGTTCCGGGTCGTCGCCCGCCGGCTGGTGGGCAAGGACGAGCTGCCGGCCCGCATCTTCTCGACCCGCGGGCGACCACTGCTGACCCTCGTCACCTGCGGCGGCGCATACGACGCCGCGCGCCGTCACTACCTCGGTAACACGCTCGTCTTTGCGGTTCCGGTCTAGCCTCATCGGCTCGAGGCAGGAGGGCAGGGACGCAACTGGTTGTCCCGCGAGCATGGAAACCCTGCTCTATTCGCTGAGCTACGGGGGCGAAGAACGCTGATTTGCAGGTATTTCGTCGAAAAGGGTGCTCTTGTTGAGCTATCTGTTGACGTGTCTTCGGCGCTCCATCGACTGTAACGGGTGCCCCGGATCTGGAAAGTTGCACGCACGCCGACCGGAGCACGCGAACCTCAGGCGGTGGGCTGATCCTTCGGGTCTCCCGCATCCGCCCTGCCGATCACCGTGACGTCCGTGTCTCCCGCCTCGGCGTCCTCGTCCCAATCCTCGGGCGCCACGGCCTCGAAGCCGTGCTCCTCGCACCAGCGCACGAACTCGAGCCACTCGGCTTCCGCCGACTCAGGCATCGTCGCCGGGTGTCTCGGCGGCGAGGGTCACGGTCATGATTCGGTGATTGCTGACAAATCCCGAGCGCATTATTGCTTTCTGAGCACCTACATTCTCAATCGTTGTCGAGCAGATCGCTTTCTTTCCCCGCTCTCTACAGCGAGCCGAAAGGCAACTCAATATATACGTCGCCCACGCCTTTCCGCGATGCTCAGGGGTGACCATCATACCCAGATCCGCGACTCCGGCCTGGGAGTCGCTCTTCCGGCATTCACCCAGCCCGAGCCACGTATCGTCGCGGCACAGGACGAACATCTCACCTCTCTGGATCAAGTTGGCGGAGTAACCGCGAAGCCATCCGACCAGGTCATGGTCACCTCCAAGGCACGCCTGTTGAAAAGGGATGACGCGATCCAACTCGGCGGCGACAACTTTCCGAAAATCGGTTCCATGAGCCTCTGGATGGGACGGCGAGACGTCCCTCTGCACCTGATACAGGTACGTGTGAACCGTCACCTTCTCTTGAACGTCGAGGCACAGCGAGAGAAAGGCTGGGTCGATTGTGCTTACCACCGCCTCTGAAATGGAAGCCTGTGCGATAACGTGGTCGAACAGGGCTCGCCCGTGCTGTTCGAATGCTGGGCACACGAAGAATTGCAGCAACGTTCCCTCGTCGTTGGCGGCATAGTAACCCGCCCGTTCTCCATCCATTCTGAGTTCCCAGTGGGGTGCCGGGTCGGTAAATCCGGCATCCCACATGCCGTCCATCGGAGCGACAAGGTTCTGCAGGTATTGCGCCTTCAACGTGGCTATCGAAGACAAATTGGGAAGCGGGTGCAGGGTGATCATGGCGCGGCGATCTTGGAGGGATTCGTGCGGAGTATATGGTCAACCTTCGCTGCTCGCGCCTCGGCGCCCCCGGAGTCCGAAAGGCTCTCGGAAGGACTTTCGCGGCAGGCGAGCTTTGTCCACCGGCGGCTCAGAGTGCAGCCAGGGACCGGTCGGATGTGACGGTCGCGGGCGACGCCGGTTGCTCGCGAGAGCTGTGAGTCGCGCGAGGCGTCAGCCCATGCCGAGCGAGATGATCCCCTGCTCGATCAGGCCTTGCGTGAAGGCGTTCGCCGGGAGCAGCTTCACGCCGTAGCGCTCCCGGAGGAACCACTCGAGGTAGACGAAGACGCTCGAACGGGGTGAGCCGAATCGCTCGAGCCGGCCGAGATCGCCGACCGCGAGACCCGTCCTGAGGGCGGCGACGTCGAGAAACGCTTCCACGATGGAACGCGCCTGCCCTCCGATATCGCC
This sequence comes from uncultured Thermoleophilia bacterium, assembly GCA_963823355.1. Lineage (GTDB taxonomy): Bacteria > Actinomycetota > Thermoleophilia > Gaiellales > Gaiellaceae > Gaiella. The sequence goes on along the minus strand of CAWGLG010000007.1, from coordinate 921,727 downwards.
GAGGAGCATCGTCGGCTCCGTCGAGAGCAGCCGCTCGAAGCCGACGAAGCCGGCGCGCAGCTCGAGCCGGCTCGTCTCGGTCCGCCACTGCGCTACGAGCAGCTCCGCTGTCGATTCGACGACCACGACGTCGTCGAGGTCATCGTCGCAGTGCCGTGCGAACGCGGCCAGGACCTCGCCCTGGGAAACCTCCTGGCCCGTCCACTCCAGCGGTCTCCCGATGCGCAGCTCGCGCACCTCGGCCCATGCGTCCCGGAACCGAGCGGGCTCGAGCAGCCCCGAGTGGATGAGCGCGTCCGCCACCGGCGCGGGCAATCCTCCGGGATCGAGTGCAATGCGCTCGTCCAGCACGGCCTCGAGCCAAGCGACCTCGTCGCTTCGAAGCTCGCCCATCTCTACGCGACCCCACCAAGGGCGTCCAGGAACGCCTCCGGCGACACGTCGGCCAGGGGCAGGTGGAGGCCGTCGGCCGCTTCGGCGAGCGCGGGCCCGCAGCTCTGTGTCTCGCGTCCCGGTTGGGCTGCGTCGATGACGACGCAGCGAACGCCTGCCCGCTTGAGCGCGCGCGCCTCGGCGAGCACGTCGGCAAGCGGGTCTCCTCCCGCGCGAAGCGGCACGTTCGAGATCCCGTCGCTGACGACGACGACGACCGGCCGGGCGTTCGGACGCTTGGCGCGCTCCTGGCGGAGGGTGCGGCCCGCGACCCGGAGCGCGGCCGCAAGGGGGGTTCGGCCGGACAGCGGCACCTCCGCGAGCCGGGCAGCCGCGATGCGGAGACTCGAGGTGGGCCGAAGTGCCAGCGTCGCCTCGGGCGTCCCGGGCCTGAACGCCACGAGTGAGACGCGGTCGCGTTTGCCGACAGCGTCCTCGAGCAGGCCGAACGCGAGGCCCTTCACCTTCTCCACCATGCGATCGGCCTGCAGGGAGTAGCTGTTGTCGACGACGAAGCAGACCTCGAGCGGAACGCGGTGCTCGCGAACCTTCCGGCGCAGGTCCTCCGACTCGATCACGACCGCCCCCCGCGTGCGCCCTGCCCGGCGAGCGGCTGCGCGCAGGGTCGCGTCGAGCGCCACGTCGCGGTGGTGCGACTCCGCCAGCCGGTGTCGCGAGTGCTTGCCGCGGCGAAGCGCGACGAGGGAGCGGTCACGGCGGCCGATCGCCCCGCGCTCGTGGCGGTCGGCTCGTGACTGTCGCTCGAGCACCCGCGCGGCATCGACGGGGAGCTCCGCGATCCCCGGCGTGCCGTCGAGCTCGCTCACGTCGAGTTCGGTGCCGGCGTCGCCCGGCCCGCCACTTTTTTTTCGGCCGTCTCCACGTCGAGCACTTCGTCGAGCACGCGCCGAAGGATCCGCTCGTCGACGTCGCCCCCTGCCTGGAAGGGGTCGAGGGCCACCCGGTGGGACAGCGCGAGCGTGGCGGCCGCCAGCAGGTCGTCTCGTCCGACCGCCTCGCGCCCGGCGAGCGCGGCAAGGCCCTTGGCGCACTGCAGGATGGTCACGTCCGCGCGGTGGCTCGTCACCCCCGATCGTGTGACGAGCGTCGCAATGGCTCGGTACATGGGAGGCTCGACCTCGACCTTCGGGAGATGGTCGCGGGCCGCAACGACACGCTCCGCGAGCTCGGCCTGCGCTTCGACCCAGGCGGCTGAGAAGCAGTCGGGGTCGCGCGTGTAGTCCTCCCGCCGGTGCATGACCTCGGCTCGATGCTCGGCGTCGAGCAGGGCCTCGACCTCGACGCGCAGTCCGATCCGGTCGGCGAGCTGTGGACGCAGCTCCCCCTCTTCAGGGTTCATCGTGCCCACGAGGAGGAACCGCGCCGGGTGCGACACCGACACTCCCTCACGCTCTACGACGTTGACGCCGAGTGCCGCCGCGTCGAGGAGGATGTCACAGAGGTGGTCGTCGAGGAGGTTGATCTCGTCGACGTAGAGGATCCCGCGGTTCGCCTCGGCGAGGAGCCCCGGCTCGAGCGCCGTGACGCCTTCGCGGAGCGCCTGTGCGATGTCGACCGAGCCGGCCACGCGGTCCTCGGTCGCATTGAGCGGCAACGTCACGATGCGCGTCCGCCGGAGCACGAGCGGCAGGGTCTCGCCGCGCTCGTGCCTGGCCATGCATGTCTCGCACGGTGCGGCCGGGTCGCACGAGAAGGGGCAATCCGCCACGACCTCGATCTCGGGAAGCAGCGCCGCGAGACCCCGCACCGCCGTCGACTTGCCGGTGCCGCTCGTGCCCTCGATCAGCACGCCACCGACCGCGGGGTTGACCGCGTTGAGCAGGAGCGCCTGCTTGAGGCGCTCCTGCTCAACGATGGCGGTGAAGGGATACGGATCGCTCACCGTTCTACCCCAGGATCAGCGGCCGTCCGAAGGTGGGCTCCGCCTGCGGGATCGGGTCGAACTTCCACGTCCCGATCAGCGGCACCGCGGTGTCGCGGTTGACGCGCACGTCGATCACGTACGGCTTCCCCGCGGCGAGGGCAGTCTCGAATGCCGAGCCAAGATCGGCCGGGTCGTCGACCGTGATGCCCCCGGCTCCCATCGCCTCTGCCATCTTGGCGAAATCCGGGTTCCAGAACTCGCCGGTCGAGTGCTTCATGAAGCTCGTCCCGATCTCACGACCGTCCATGTAGAAGCGCTGGAGGTCACGGATCACGCCGATCGTGTAGTTGTTGAGGATCACCCAGATCGCCGGGATGTCGTACTCGTTCGCCGTCGCGACGGCGCCCGGGAACATCATGAAGCTGCCGTCGCTCGTGACGCACACGGCGGGTTGCTCGGGCCGCGCCAGCTTCACGCCGAGCACGCCGTACGTGCCGAAGCCCATTCCGGCGAAGCCGCCCGGCGTGAACACCATCTGCGGGCCGGGCGCGTCCCAGTACTGCTCCACCCACGTCTGGTGGTTGCCCGTGTCGGTGATCATCAGCGTGTCTGCCGGCGCCGCCGCGCGTAGCTCCTTGATCACGCGCCGCGGGTCGATCGGAACCGCGTCGGACGCCTTCTCCGGCTCGATGAAGTTCGACCACTCGCTCTTGTACTCCTCGACCTGGCCGATCCACGGCGAGCGCTCCCGCTTCGGGCCGCGCTTCTCCGCGAGCTCGAGCAGCTGCCGCAGTACCTCGCGGGCGTCTCCCACGATGCCGAGCTCCGTCGGGTAGTTGCGGCCGATCTCCTGCGGGTCGAGGTCGACGTGGATCAGCTTCGTCGGCGGGATGTTGTACGTGTAGCCCGGCACCCATGAGGACGAGTGGATATCCGAGAAGCGGCAGCCGAACGCGAGGATCACGTCCGCGTTGCGTGCCGCCTCCTGGGCCGGGTACTCACCCCAGCAGCCGGCCACGCCGAGGTGCAGCGGGTGGCTCGCAGGCAGGGCACCCTTGCCCATGAAGGAGGAGTAGACCGGGACGTTGACGTACTCGGCGAGCGCCTGGAGCTCCATTGCGGCCTCCGACAGGATCACACCGCCGCCCGCGAGGATGAGGGGGCGCCGGGCCGCGAGCAGCATGTCGAGCGCCTTCGCGACCGCCTCGGGCGAGCCGGACGTACGCCAACTCAGCATCGTCGAGCGCTCCGCCGGGTCGGGGACGTCGACGTCGGCCTTCGTCACCCAAAGGTCGTAGGGCACGTCGATGTGGACGGGCCCGGGCCGGCCCTCGCGCGCGATCTTGAACGCCTTCGGCAGGAACTTGCCGAGATCCTCGACCCGGTGCGCCTGGAAGCTGCGCTTCGTGATCACCTTCGCGAGCGAGGGGAAGTCGGCCTGGTAGTAGCGGTACTCCTCCTGCAGGGCCCCAGAGTCGTACTGGCTCGTCGCCACCTGTCCCGTGATCGCGATGAACGCCGATGAGTCGTAGAACGCGTTCGCCATGGCGGCGGTGAGGAGCATCGGCCCCGGACCGGTCGAGGTGTACACCGGAATCACCTCGTGGCTGGCACGGAAGTAGGCGTCGGCCATGTAGCCGGCGCCGGTCTCGATGCGGGGGAAGACGACCTTGAGCTCGTCTTGCCGATCGAAGACGCCGTCGAGCAGGCCGACGGCTCCGTGGCCCGCATACCCGAAGAGGTAGGGGACTTTCTCGCGGAGCAGGTACTCGACGACAAGGTCGGCACCTCGCATCTCAGTCATGGTGGAACCTCCGTTCGCGGACGTTGGCCAGTTGCTGAGAGAATGTGAGTCGATCCTATCCCTCTCGTTCTCGCCGCGCGGGCGCATCAGGCATCGGCGGTCTTGCTCGCTCGCCGGGGTTCATGTCCTGTTCCGTCCAATCTCACCTTCGGGCTCGAGGACGGTCAGCGACACGGCGAGCGCGGGAACGATGCGCTCGACCATCTGCTGGCGCTCAGGTGACCTTCAGGACCAGCGTCGACCTGCGCCCATACGGGTCGATCGCCACGATCCGGAGCCTGAGCGGAGCCGCGCCGCGCATCTGGGTGGCAGGGATTCGCAACCGGAGCGGTAGTGCGCCGGGGACGAGCTGCAGCGCCTGGAGCGTCTTCGAGGGCTTCCCTTGCAGCCACCAGCCGATCCGGGCGCCCTTCTGCGGCAGCAGGAGCCTCTGGCCGCTTGCCCCGATCAGGCTCAGGTAGAGGTGCGCCTGTGTGTCGAGCGTGATCCGGGTGAGCAGGGTCACGCTGCGGTCCGCAGCCACCTTGACGGTCACGCCTGCGATCGGCGCGACGCGCGGCTTCAGGGCCGTTGCGTAGCGCGGGTCGCCCCACTTGCCGGGAGCGAACAGCGCTATGCGCCCCGCGGTACGCGTTAACACGTGCAGCGCCCCGGCCGCGTCGCGGTAGGCGCCCGCCTGCTGTGCCGCGGGCAGCGTCGGCGACGGAAGCTCCGCGAGCGGCTGCCAGACGCCCTCGAGGGGCAGGATGCCGGGCACCGCGTCGGCGGGGGCGGCCGCGTACCGGACGTCGATCGGCCACGGGAGCGGCGCCGGAGCCCCGAAGCTGAGCCTGATCGCGGTGGCCGGCAGTGCGAGACGGCTCGCCGTGTCGACGAGGCCGACCGCCGCCTGGTCGGGGAGGGCTCCGGGCTGCCAGGTTGCGACCGCGAGGTTGGTGGCGGTCGTCACGGCACCCGCCTGGCCCGCTTGCGCGAAAACCGTTCCCACGGCAGGCTCCGGCACGGGTGCGGGGATGACGATCGCGGTCGGCGCCGAGGTGGCCGAGCCGGCACCCCCCTTGCCGACCGCTGTCACGGTCAGCGAGAGGGTGGCGCCGATGTCGTCGGGCGAGATCGTGTAGGCGATGCCTCCCGCTGCCTCGATCGCCGTGCACGCCGTTCCGTTCGCGGCGCACCGGCGCCACTGGTACGAGTACGACGTGGGCGAGCCGGTCCACGTGCCCGTGGATCCGGTGAGCGTCTGGCCGACCTGGGTGCCGGCGCCCGCCACCGTCGGCAGCAGGCGCGGCTTCGGCGCGGTTCCTCCGGGAGCCCCCGAGGCCGCAACGGCCACGGTCGGGCCGGACGACGCCGATGCGGTGCCCGCGGTGGCAACGGCACTCACGCGAACGACGAGCGCGTGGCCGACGTCGGCCCCGTTGGGCGTGTATGTCGGCGACGTCGCGGCCACGATCGGTGCGCACCCGCGCCCGCCGCCGTCGCAGCGCTGCCACTGGTACGTGAGCGAGACCGGCTTCCCACCACCCCACGTCCCGGAGCGGGCGGTGAGCAGCTTCCCGGCACGGGCCTCGCCGACGATCGCGGGGGCGCCGACCCTGGTCGGCGGGCCGGTGGGGTAGCGGGGGACGAGGACGCTCGTGAAGCTCGTTCCGTTGAACCGGTTCCCGTCCACGCACCCGTTGATGCCTGCGATCTTCTGGCAGTTGCTCCACTGCCAGAACGACCAGCCGAGCCCGCCCCAGCTCGCGCCCGGCAGGATCGGCAGGGCGGACTTCGTCCAGTGTGCGATCCAGAGCCGGTGCCCCGACGCTGCCACGACGGGCGAGTCGCCGAGCCTCGTCTTCCAGAAGTTCGGCGAGACGTAGACGATCGGCTTGACACCGGTGCGGGAGACGACCTGGCCGAGCCATGTCTGCGCCCAGAGGGAGAGACGCGCCACCGGCAGCCCGCCGGCGTCCTCGAGGTCGAGCACGGGAAGGAGCTCGCCCTCGAGCGGCTGAGCGACCGAGAGGAAATGGTCGGCCTGGAGGATCGCACTCGCGACCACGGCCGAGTCGGACGAGCCCCTGGGCCGCGCGAAGTGATACCCGCCGAACCGCATTCCCACGCCCTTGGCGCCAAACCGGTTGAACGTGTAGGTCACGTCGACGAACGTCGTCCCCTCCGTCGCCTTTGCGAACACGAACGAGTTCCCGGTCCCGGCGACGGCCAGCCAGTCGATCTGCCGCTGCCAGTTCGAGACGTCGATCCCCGGGCGCTCCGTCTGGGCCCGCGCACCGCCGGCCATCGCCAGCGCGGCGAAGGAGAGGGCGAGCACGCAAAGGAGGGCCCGGCGGGAGCGCTGCTCGTGGTTCTCGACGACGTCGACCATGAACGTCGCCAACCTAGCGACAGCGTGTTCGGAGGCTGTTAGCGGCGCGCGGTGACGAGCACGAGCGTGCGCGGCAGGGAGAGGTGGCCTCCCTCACGGTAGGGTGCGAGCCGCGCTTCGACCTCGGCTGCGAGCGCCTCGGTCTCAGGCTCGCCGAGAGACGCTGCGACCCGGCGGAAGTGCCCGTTCTCGGCGGACAGCTCCTGCCAGTAGGTCGCCACGTCGGGTGCAATGCGTCGCTCGTGCAGGCGAACGGCCACGACGTCCGTGAGGCCGGCGGCACGATGAGCGGCAGCGGCCTCGTCGGGGTTGCCGAGTCTCCCGAAGGCGCGCGCAAACGCCGCCCGCTCTGCACCGAGCACCCCGGCGATCGCCTCCCGTGGCACGCCGAACCACGGGTTCTCGGCGGGCGAGGCCCAGAGGACGGTGACGAGCCGTCCGCGGGGCTCGAGCACGCGGCGCAGCTCTCGGAGGGTGGCGACGGGGTCGTTCGCGGCCATCAGCGCGAGTCTGCTCGCGACGGCATCGAACGCCCCGTCCACGAACGGTAGGGGTGCGTTGAAGTCGCTCTCGAAAAGCTCCAGCTCGACGCCGGCCCTCTCGGCCCGGCGTCGAGCCTCCGCGAGTTGCTTCGCGTTCGTGTCGATCCCGGTCACTTGCGCTCCCGCTTCGGCAAGCGCAACGGTCAGCCGCCCGCTGCCGCAGCCCGCATCGAGCAATCGGTGCGCCCCGGTGACCGCGGCGAGGATCTCGGTGACGCCGAATGGGGCAGCCGTCATCGCTCGCGCGGCTCCCAGCCGAAGCGGCGCCAGGCGACGACGACACCCGCGAGTCCCCAGGCCAACAGGATCGCGATCTCCTTCGGATGCCCGAAGAACGAGCCGCCACGCAGGTACACGTCGTACATCAGGTCGATCAGGTAGGTCAGCGGCAGCACGTCGGCGACCCACTGCAGCACCTCGGGGTAGTTGCGCGTCGGCCCGAACGAGCCGGACAGGAATGCCATCGGCAGCACGATCAGGTTGACGACCGCTGACGCTCCTTCGGACGACCGGATCAACGCTGTAGCGCCGAAGCCCATGCCCGCGAAGCATGCGACGCCGACGAGCACGGCCGGGATCATCCCGATCCAGTTCTTTGGCCCCTTCGCCTCGTAGAGCGTCAGGCCGAGCGCGATCGTCAACAGCGTCTGGAGTGCGAAGACCGCCAGCGTCGAGCACAGGACACCCGCCAGATAGGTCACCGTAGGTAGCGGTGTCGCCCGGATCCGCTTCAGGACGCCGCTCTCGCGGCGGATCACGAGGGTGATCGCGAGCCCCGCGAACGCGGTGTTCGCGCAGCCGTACCCGATCAGCCCGACGAGCAGCACGTCGGCCAGCCTGAAGCCCTCGGACGTGCCCGTGTAGACGGCCCCGAGCAGCAGGTACAGCATCGGCGGGAAGACGAACACGAACACCGCCGACTCGCGGTTGCGCCAGAACAGGCGCTGCTGGTTGCGCAGCTCGTGGAGGAAGAGCCTCACGCCCGTCCGTCGCCGTCCGGGTCGCCGTTGTCGATCAGGTCGAGGTAGACGTCCTCGAGGGAGGGGCGCACGACCTCGAGCGACTCGAGCTCCCGGCCGGCGGCCGCCGCGGCTCCTGTCAGCTCGGCAAGCAGCCGGGTCGGCTCGTCGGTTTCGATCACGACGTCGCGGGCGTTCTCCCGGTAGCGAATCTCGACCTTCGGGGCGATGCCGATCAGCTCTGCCGGCGAGCCCTGCTTGACGATCCGGCCGTCGCGGATCACGGCCACGCGATCGGCGAGCTGCTGCGCCTCGTCGAGGTAGTGCGTCGTCAGCAGGATCGTCTTCCCGAGAGCGCGGAGCGAGCGCACGAGCTCCCACGCCGTCCGCCGGGCGGCGGGGTCGAAGCCGGTCGTGGGCTCGTCCAGGAACAGGAGCTCTGGGTCGCCGACGAGGGCGACGCCGAGGTCGAGCCGGCGCTTCTGCCCTCCCGACAGGGTCTTGACCCGGGCGCCGGACTTCTCCTCGAGGCCGACGAGGCTGATCACCTCGTCGATGTCGCGCGGGTGCGCGTAGTAGCCGGCGAACATCCGGTGCACCTCGCGGACGGTCAAGGCGGGTGGCAACTCCGACGACTGCAGGACGACACCGATTCGCTCGCGAAGCGCCTTGCCTCCGTGCTCGGGGTCGACGCCGAGTACCGTCACGCCACCGCCGTCACGCTTCCGGTAGCCCTCGAGGATCTCGACCGTCGTCGTCTTGCCGGCACCGTTCGGCCCGAGCAGGCCGAAGACCTCCCCCTGCTCGACCGTGAAGCTGATCCCGGCGACGGCCTCCACGGTGCCGTAGCTCTTGCGGAGATCGTTGACCGCGAGCGCAGTCACGCGGTGAGCTCCAGCTCGACCATGCCTGCCACCGGAAACCCCGGGTCACGGCCGAGCAGGGCAAGCGCGATCTCGGAGCAGTCGGGCTGGTGGCCGACGGTTGCAACGGGGCCCGTCTCGCCGGCAATCGCGTCGATCAGCGCGGCCGCCGTGGCGCCCGGCGCGAGCGCCTCCTCGACACGGACCGTCGCCCCCGTGGCATCCGCAATCTCTGCGCCCGTCTGGCGCGCCCGCACGAGCGGGCTGGTCAGCACGAGGCGCGGCGGAGCCGGCAGCGCGGCGAGCCTGTCCCCGAGCGCGCGGGCTTGCTCGAGGCCCGCGGGCGTCAGCTCGCGCAACTCGTCCGGCTCGCCGGCCGCGGCCTGGGCATGCCTGCAGAGGTAGACGCGCACGTGCAGCAGGATAGGGATAACCCACCGTTCATCCGCATGTAAGGCGGCCGTAAGGAATACCGCGTAGAACGGAGGAAGTCGGTGGCGCCGCCGGCGTTGCCCCGAAACGAGGAGGAGACGACGTGCGAAGAATCATCACGCTCGCCGTCGTGCTGGTGCTCGGCACCGCTGTCGTCGGGGGCGCAGCGCAGGCGCGATCCGGCGCAGCGCGTGGGATGTACGCGATCCAGATCACGAATTTCAAGGTGAACCCGAACAAGACCGTTACCATCAGCGTGAAGATCCGCGGTCTCGAGCTCGCTCCCGCTCTCGTCGGCAAGAAGAACGTCGCCGGCAAGGGCCACTGGCACATCTACGTGAACGGCAGGTACAACAACTTCGCCGCCGCGACGTCCGGTAGGACGAAGGCGCTGAAGAAGGGCGACTACAAGGTGTACGTGACACTGAACGACAACGACCACTCACCCCTCTCCGAGCCCACGCGGTCGAAGACGATCACCGTCATGGTCGACTGACGGAGCCGAGTCGATGAACGATCGCACCATCGGGCGCGCGGGCTTCCTGGGACTCCTGGGCGTCGGCGCGGTCGGCCTCTTCTTCGCCAAGGACGTCACCGGGGTGCTCGACCGCGCCGTGCCGAAGTCCGTCTCGGCGGTCGTCCCGACGTCGGGTTGGCGGATCTACACGATCGGTAACTCGATCCCGACGTTCGACCCTGCCACCTATCGCCTCCGGGTCGACGGTCTCGTGGGAGCCCCGACGAGCTACTCGCTCGACGACCTCAAGGCGATGCCGCGGGCCGAGCAGGTCTCGGACTTCCACTGCGTCACCGGCTGGTCGGTACAGAACGTCCGCTGGGCCGGGGTTCGGATCAAGGATCTCCTCGAGCAGGCCGGAGCGAAGGACGGCGTCGGGGCGCTCCGGTTCGTCTCGGCCGAGAAGCCGTACGAGGACTCGCTGACGCTGCAGCAGGCGTTGCTCCCCGACGTGATGCTCGCCTACGAGATGGACGGCGCTCCGATCTCGCGGCCGCACGGCGCCCCGGTGCGCCTCGTGATGCCGCAGATGTACGGCTACAAGAGCGTCAAGTGGGTCGATCGCATCGAGCTTGGCGTGACGGCGGAGCCCGGGTACTGGGAGCAGCACGGCTACGACGCCGACGCGTGGGTCGGGAACTCCAATGGCGAGTCTGCCTGACTCCGCTCCGCCCGGCGCCGCACCCGTTGCCCGGATCCAGCGCTTCACCCTGACCGAGCGGGCCCTGCACTGGATGCACGCCTCGGCGTTCTTCGCCCTGCTCGCGACCGGGCTGATCCTCTACCTCCCGGCGCTGTCGACGCTGGTCAGCCGCCGCAACCTGGTCAAGAACGTCCACATCTGGGTCGCCGTGGCGTGGGCGGTCGCGCTCGTCGTGATCGTCGTCGTCGGCAACCGCAAGCGTCTCGCCGAGGACTGGCGCGAGATCGAGACGATCGACAGTGACGACCGCCGCTGGCTGCGTGGCCGCAGGGCCCCGCAGGGCCGGTTCAACGCGGGGCAGAAGATCAACGCCCTGCTGACCGTCGCGTTCGCGCTGCTCTTTGCGCTCTCGGGCTTTTTCCTCTGGCTCGGCGAGCGCGACCACCGGTTCATCTTCGCCGGCACGGGCACCGTCCACGACGTGCTCACGTTCCTCTCGGTGGGGCTGCTCGTCGGCCACCTGTATCTCGCCCTGATCCACCCGAGCACCCGGCACGCGCTGCGGGGCATGACCACCGGAGAGGTCGACGAGGACTGGGCCCGGAAGCACCATGCGAAGTGGGTCGAGGCAGAGCGGATAGCCTCTCTGCATGAGCGTCCAACCCCCTGACGAGCTCGGCGGCGCGATCGGACGATTCCGCGAGCTGCGGCGCCGCTTCGAGCAGGCGATTCCCGCGACGGCAGTCTCGATGGACGGCCGCTCGTTCGACTACCAGATCGCGATCGGCAGCACCGTGCCGCCGCCGGGAGGCTTCGTGGCGCTCGTCGGCGGCGGCGTGCGCCGGCTCGGCCAGGTGATCACGCAGGAGCTCGTGACGCGCGACGGCCCCGGGGTCGGTGCCTCGCTCGACGGTGAGAGCCTGTCGGGAGAGGGAGCATTGGACATCCAGGCGCGCGTTCAGGTGCGGGTCGTGGAAGCGAGCGGCGTCGTGCTCTCGGGCGACGGGGGCCTCGTTCGTCGATGCGACGATCGAGGATGCGACCGGCCTCGAGGTCGCGCAGCTGTCCCGGCCGCGAGGCGGTACGACCCAGCTCGTGATCGGCACCCTGCCCGCGGGTGGCGACGGCGCGGTACCTGCGAGGATCGGCGCAGCCGGCTTCGACCGGCACTCGGTCGCCGATGTCGGCCACCTGACCGACGTGTTCTCGTTCGTGCCACCGAGCCTGCTCCGGCGGGTAACGGGCTTGCGGCAAGGTGAGGCTCTCATCGCCGGCAAGGTCGTGCCGACCCCGACCTTCGTCCGCTTCGGCGCGCGCGTCAGCGAGGAGGGCGGCTCCGACGTGCCCTCCGACTGGGCCCGCGGCGGCGCGTAGGCTCTGGCAATGAAGACCTTCCGCTACGTCGTTGCCGACGTCTTCACGGACACGCCGCTGACCGGCAACCAGCTCGCGGTCTTCACCGACGCGCGCGGCCTCGACGACGCGGTGATGCAGGCCCTCGCACTCGAGGTGGGGTTCAGCGAGACGGTGTTCGTGCTCCCGCCCGAGGCCGGGGGCAACGTCCGGATTCGGATCTTCACGCCGCACTACGAGCTTCCGTTCGCCGGGCATCCGACTCTGGGCACCGCGTTCGTGCTCGGAGCGCCGCTCCAGCTGGGGGTGATCACGCTCGAGACCGGGCGCGGCAACATCCCCGTCGCGCTCGAGCGAGACGAGTCCGGCCGGATCGTGTTCGGGCGGATGGAGCAGCCGGTGCCGACGGTCGAGCCGTTCGCGGCCGTGGAGGCGATCTTCGAGGCCCTGGGAGTCGCCGGCTCCGACCTGCCGGTCGAGCGGTACGACAACGGCGCCACGCACCTCTTGGTCGCACTCGGCTCGGACGCGGAGGTAGCAGCGCTGCGACCGAACGTGTCCAGGGTCGTCGACTTCGGCGTCACGGGCGTCAGCTGCTTTGCGGGAGCGGGCGACCGCTGGACGACCCGGATGTTCTGGGCCGGCGGCGAGGATGCCGCGACCGGCTCGGCTGCCGGACCACTTGCCTGCCACCTGGCCCGGCACGGCCGCATTGCCTGGGGCGACGAGATCGTGATCTCCCAGGGGGCCTCTATCGGTCGGCCGTCGACGCTCTACGCGCGCGCCGAGGGTGGCGACGGCCTGATCGACCGCGTCGAGGTCGGTGGGCAGGCCGTCACGGTCGCCCGCGGCGAGTTTCGGCTGTAGGCGTGGTCGGAACCCGGCAGACAAGCTGAAGCCCGGCGCCGCGGCGCCGGGCTTCAGCCTGTCGCCGGGTCGCCGAGGTGCTCGAGCGCGCCGAACGCCGCGTCGAGCTCGCTGTCGGGTGCCAGGTGGCCCTCGGGCGACACCTTGTCCACGATCGTCGGCAGCACCTGCGCGACCGCGTCGGCCGCCTCCTCCTCGGAGACGCCGAGCTGGGTTGCGAACTGCGCGATCTGCTCGTCTCCGACGACCTTGCGCACGTCGGTTCCGCTGATGGGCGCGTTCTCGCCGGTGCCGACCCACGAGTCGGTCTGGGAGGCAAGCCCGTTCGCCTGGAACCCGGAGAGCACCTTCTGCAACCCGCCGCCGGCGAGCATGCCACCGATCATCGGCAGGAGCGCCGTCAGGAGGCCGCCGATCCCTCCCGGCGCGCTCGCACCCTGGCTATCACCACCGCCCGTGAGCCCACCGAGGATGTCACCCAGGCCACCGCCACCTCCGCCACCTCCGCCACCTCCGCCGGCGAGGCCGCCGAGGAGGCCGCCGAGGCCGCCGCCCTGGCCTCCCGAAACACTCTTGATCAGATCGTCGAGCCCGCTCATCAGTTCATCCCTTTCGCCGTTGAACCCCAAGACTACGAGAAAGCGAGCGCCGTGATCCCGATCAGCTCAGGTTCGAGGGCGCGCCAGAAGCGGCCGCCGTCCTCCGACAGAAAGAGGCGTGACTCCGACGCGTAGAGCAGCTGGTCGGGGTCGTCAGGGTCGATCGCGACCGCCGTGCCTGCAGGGAGGCCGCCGCCGGCCTCGCGCCAGGTCTGCCCTGCGTCGTCGGAGAGCACGAGCGGCGGCCGGCGGGCGACGACGGCCACGATCCGGGACCCGACCTGGTCGGCGGCGATGAGCAGCGGCAACGAGACCTCGATCACCGGCGCCCCGGGCGGGTCGTCGTCGACGAGCACCGCCTCGCCGCTCTCGAGGTCGAGCAGCACCGTACCGAGCGCGGTGGCAGCGTGCGCCTGCATCAACGTGCGATGATCGTCGAGACGAAGCGGGCCGCGAGCGCCCCGGCCTCGTGCGGCTCGAGGCCGCGCTGCCTGGCGACGGCGTAGGAGAGGAGGAACGAGTCGCCGGCCCCCGTGGGATCGACCGGCCCGTCGACCGGAACTGCATCCACGTGCGCCGCGACGGCGCCCGAGATGATCAGGGCTCCCTCCGAGCCGAGCGTGAGCACGACCTCCGGGATTCCGAGCGTGCGGAGCGCGGCCTCGTCGGTGCCTCGGCACAGCTGCTCGGCCTCCTCGTCGTTCAGCTTCAGCGCGGTGATGTGGCCGAGCACGGCCCGGTCGACCGAGCCGTCGCTGACGAGCGGCCCGATCCGGGCGTGGCGGACGAGGCCCTGGGCGTCGAGGACGAGCCGGTGGCCCCGGGCCGTAAGCGCCGTCAACGTCTCGAGGGGGAAGTCGCCGCGGGTGAGCGCGCCGACGAGGACCCACGATGCGTCGCCGATCGCCTCACCGACCCAGCCGTGGATGTCGGAGGCCGTCCACGGCTCCGCCAGTGCGTCGATCTGCATGATCCGCTGCTCGCCCACGTAGTGGAACGAGAAGCGGGTCGTCCGATCGGCCGGTCTCCAGTGCACCGGGAAGCCGAGCTCCTCGAGCCCCGGCACCAGCGCGTCGCGATCCTCGGGGGCGCAGCGGCAAACGAGCACGACGTCGGCGTGCGGGTCGATCTCGCGGAGCGCGCGAGCGCAGTACCAGACGGCCCCGCCGGGCCGCTCCGGCGCTCCCGCAACACGATCGAGGACGAGGTTGCCGACGATGGCCGCGCGTGGCATGGGGTGATGCTACTCAGGGATCGGCGCGACGGGCCTCTCCGTCTGGGAACCCGCAGGACGGGGGCCGGGACGGGATCAGCCCACCGGCAGGTAGGTGGGAGCGACACCGACGAGCGCGTCGGCCGGCCCGTCACCGGCTCCCTCGATCCGATAGCTCGCGCCTCGAGGGACGTAGGCCGCGTCCCAGCGTGCAAGCTCGAACGTCTGCGTCCGTCCCGCCGCTTCGACCTGGACCAGCACGTTGCCGTTCTCGACGAAGATCAGCGTGTCGCCGCCCCGTGCGACATGGTCGCTCGTCCCCTCCGGGACGACGCGAACGCTCGCGACGGTCAGCTGCTCGGTGCTGGCGATGAGGCCGACGAGCGCGTCCCCCTCGAGTCGATGCGAACGGTCGCCCTGGCGCACCACACGCATCGTGCGAGCGTGCGTCTTCGCCCCGGAGAACGCGCCGATGAGGCCGTCGTCACCGTACGACCAGCGCTCCTTCGAGAGATACTCCTTGGTGCGTGCGTAGGGGCCGGAGGTGCCCGTCGAGGGAGGCGGGGCGAAGAACTCGAGCACACGTACGGGCTCGCTGCCGTAGGAGAAGCCGTGGTGCCAGGTGTCCTTGCGGAAGAAGACGCTCTCGCCGGGCTCGACGCGGTGCACCTCACCCGTCTCCGGATTTGCGATCACGAACGTCCCCTGGAGGACGTGGAGCACCTCGTCCGCGCCGAAGACCGTGCGGAAGTCCTCCGAATGCCGGAAGCACCGGCCGGGGTCCATGCCGAAGACGATCGTGTGGAGCAGGTCGCTCGAAACGTAGATCCAGTCATCGACGAGCCCGGCCTCCGGGTTGCCCCACGTGTGCCGTGTCACGTCGGCGAAGGGGAGAGCCGTCGGGCGATCGAACGTCGGACGGGGCGAAGGCTTATAGCCCATCGTGGCTTCGACGGTCGTGCGAACGATGGGCCGCTTCGGCCGCCAGGAGCGCATCACCGTACACCGGCTCGGGAAAGCCGGTCTCGATCCGACGCGCAATGCCGTCGGCGCCGGCTGCCTGCGCCGCGAGCATGATCTCGAGGGCATGCAACGCGTGCTCGGGCCGCGTGGTCGTCGGAGTGCCGCTCTCGACGCAGTCGACCAGGTGGCGGAGCCCCTCGGTCCACTGCCAGTGTGGGTCGCTCTCGGGGTGCAGCTGCCAGACAGCATCGGCGTTACGCCACAACTCCCATCCTTCCGGCGCCCAGTCGTCTCCGAGCATCTGCATCGTGCCCTCGGAGCCGTAGACCTCGACCGCCGGCGAGCGGTACTTCTGCATCGTGAAGCCGGTGCTGACCACCCCGAACCTCGCCTCGCCGAAGTCGAGCAGGACGTGCGCGTTGTCGTCGGCTTCGACGGTGATCACCTGGCCGTTGACCTCGCGCTCCGGAATCGCAGTTCCGACCAGCGCCGTGACGCGTTGCGCGGGTCCAAACAGCGCGCACAGGGTCGTCACGTTGTAGACGCCCAGGTCGAACAGGGAACCGCCGCCGGGACGGTAGAACCATTCGTTCCACGACGGTCCGGCCCAGCCATACCGCGCCCGCGCGGAGAGGAGGCTCCCGATCCGGCCCTCCCGGGCGCACGCATGCATCGCCCGGAATGTCGGGCTCAGCAGGATGTGGGGCGCGCAGACGAGCAACCCGTCGCTGCGCCGGGAGAGCTCGACGAGCCCGTGTGCCTCCTCGAGCGAGGTCGCGAGCGGCTTCTCGACGAGGACGTGCCTTCCGGCCTCGAGCGCCATTCGCGTCAGCGCTGCGTGCTCGTTCATGCTGGTCAGCACGAGCACGATGTCGACGTCGGCTGCGCCGATCAGGCTCTCGGCGTCCCGGAGATCCGGTGAGACGTCGAATCGGCGCGCCGCACCGTGGCGCTTCTGCTCGTCGACGTCGTAGACGGCGCTGACATGCACGCGGTCACGCGTCCGCAGGCGTTCGATCATGCCCACGTACGGGCCGGCGAAGACGCTCCCACAGCCGAGAACGCCGATCCCGAGGCTCATGCTGGCCCCCGCGCGACGGCGTAGTAGGCGTCTGTCCACGCAGGCTTGTCCACGTCGAGGCCGGCCTCGACGCCGAGCCGGGCCGCGAGCGCCACGGTTGCCGGGAAGGCCGTCACGACGCCCAGCCGGGGATCCGTGAGATCCCCACCCGGTGCGCGGAGCACGGTGGCGCCTCGAGCTGCACAGACCGCTTCGGCCTCGTCGAGCAGCGTGTCTCCCGCCGTCGGGAGGCTCACTGCGAGGTGGCCGGGCCGGAGCGGATACATCGCCGACGTTGCTCCTTCCCGGGTCTCGACGCCCTCGGCGGGAATGCCGGCGACCTCCTTCAGCAGCAGCGCCCCCTCAAGCGCGCCGGCCCAGGCGTGACGCGATCCGAAGACGATTCCAGCGGACGGGCTCATCAGGTCGGGCAGGCCGCCGGCCCACGTCTCCGCGGTCTCAACCGCCTGTGCGACGAGCTCGGGGACACCGCGAACCGCGGCCTGGAGCATCTCGTCTCCGGTCACATCTGCCCACACCGCGAGCGCCGCGAGGACGTTTCCGCAGAAGGCCTGCGTGTGCGTGACCGCGTCCTGTGACGAAACGGCGACGAGCGCGACAGCGTCGGCGCGGGATCCAATCGTCGATTCCGGAGACGCAGTGATCGCGGCATACGGTGTCGGCGCACCGGCGTCGAGTGCCTCGATCACGTCGCGCATCTCTCCAGACGAGGAGAACGCGAGGAGGACGTCGCCGTCGCGCCATCCGAATGCTCCGCCGGCGAGAAGACCGGCAGGGATGCAGAGGACCTCCGGGCCGGGGCGATCTCCGAGCGAAGCGAGCCAGAGCGCTGCCGCCGCGTAGTAGGCAGCGCCGTTGCCCGTGGCGACCACCCGCCGTACACCGGGTCTGCCGACGAGTCGCGCGACAGCGGCGACCCCCTCGGCGTCGCCCAGGGTCCGCTGGAGCGTGAGCGGCACGGCGCATGTCTCGCGCCACAGCGCCGTGTCTCGCCAGGGAGCGGGAAGGGGCATCGCCGCGCGACCCTACCACTCCAGACCAGATCCGACCAGTACGAGACCACTTCGTGACTTGACGTTGACCAGGTCCTGCCCGATACTCGGCGCGATGCCGTCCTCCCTAGCCGGTTCCCAGCCCCTCCACGGCCAGGTCAGAGAGGTGATAGCGGCGCAGATCAGGTCGGGGATCATTCCGCCCGGCGCCCGCCTGCAATCCGAACGGGACCTCGCAGAGCAGATGGGCGTCAGCCGGGTCACCGTGCGCCGGGCGCTCGACGCACTCGCCGACGACGGGCTGGTCCGCGCCGCACGCGGCAGCGGGCGGTTCGTAAGCGACACGGCTCTCGCAGAGCCGCCGAATGCGCTCCTGAGCTTCACGGAGCTCGGCGCCGAGCGGGGCCTCCGCGCGACATCGAACGTTCTCGGCTCCGACGTGCGCCCTGCAACCCTCGAGGAGGCGGAGGTGTTCGGGGTGGCACCAGGCGCGGACATCTTCGAGCTCGAACGCCTACGGATGCTGGACGGCGTAGCGGTGGCACTCGACCACACCCGTATCCCGCTCGCTCTCGCGCCGGGACTTCCGGCGATCGACTTCCAGACGACCTCGCTGTATGCCGTGCTCGACCAGGCCGGTGCAGGGCTCGTCCGGGCCGACTACACCACCGAGGCCATTGCCGCAGACGAGAGCAAGGCCCGGCAGCTCGGGGTCACGCCGGGGAGTCCGCTGCTTCTCGCCACGACAAGAAGTTACGACGTCTCCGACAGGGTCGTCGAGCTCGGTGAGACGACGTACCGTTCTGACCGCTATCGCTTTCGCGCGACTCTCGTGCGCAAGCCGCAACCAGGAGGAGGAACCACCACATGAACCACTCCCTTGTGCCGGGCCGAACGGCCCGCGCCTCGCTCGCCTTCATGGCGATGTTCGTCGTCGTGCTCGCAGTGCTCGCCGGGCAGGCCACAGGCGCCCGCACTGCGACGACTCTCGTCGTGCAGGACGGTGAGGGCGGCAACACGGCGCGCATCGCGGCCCTGAAGCAGCTCGACCAGCTGTTCATGAAGGCAAACCCGGGTGTCACGATCAAGCACGTCTCGAAGTCGTACGCGGATCTGGTCAAGACAGATGCCCTCCAGCTGTCCGGGTCGAATCCGCCGGACGTGACGCATGTGAACCAGGGCCTCGGCGATCTCGGTCAGCTCGTCAAGGCAAACCTGCTGACGCCGCTCGACGGCTACTCGGCGAGGTGGGGCTGGAACAAGCGTCAGTCGGCAGCCCTGCTCACGATCGATGGCCGTGCCACACCCAAGGGTCAGATCGGCAGCGGGAAGCTCTACGGCATCTCGACGACCGGCGACTGGGTCGGTGTCTTCTACAACAAGGCCAAGATGAAGGAGCTCGGGATCGCCGTTCCGAAGACCCTGGCCGAGTTCGAGAAGGCACTCGCGACCGCAAAAGCCGCAGGTGAGACGCCGATCGCGTTTGGCAACCTCGACAAGTGGCCCGGCATCCACGAGTTCCAGTCGGTGCTCATGGCCGTCGCGCCTGCTGCCCAGGTCGGGAACACGATCTTCGGCAAGCCTGGCTCGAAGTGGTCGACTCCGGCGGTGCTGAAGGCGGCAGCGACGGTGCAGAAGTGGTCGAAGGCCGGGTACTACTCGGACGGCTACGCCGGTCTTGGCTACGAGGATGCGACGAAGAACTTCGTCAAGGGCAAGGGCGTGTTCACGATCACGGGCACCTGGAAGACCGGAGACATGGCAAGTGGGCTGAAGGACGATGTCGGCCTGATGCTCCTTCCGGCTGCGCGGGCCGGCCAGGCACCCGGCGCCCTCGCGAGCGGTGGCCTCGCCTGGGCGATCCCGGCCAAGGCGAGGAACCGTGAGCTCTCGGCGAGATACATCAACTTCATCACGAGCCCCGCCGCCGCCAAGGTGATTCAGGCTGCCGGTGACGTCCCCGCAATCGTCGTCAGGCAGAAGCCTGCCGGCGTCAAGGGAGACGCACTCGCGGGCTGGGCGAAGCTCAGCACGACGAACGCGATGGCCGGGTACATGGACTGGGCGACTCCCACGTTCTACGACACGGTGACGGCGGCGATTCAGGAGCTGATGGGCGGAAAGCTCACGCCGGCGGCGTTTGCGAAGAAGCTCGACGCCGACTACCTCAAGTTCCACAAGTAGACGAGCCCGGACGTGGCGGACACAGGTACGCCGACCGCCTCGTTCGAGGTCAACGACCGGCTGCATCGGGGGGACGCCCGTCCCCCCGGTGAGCCGCGCCGGATCGCGTACCTGTACATCCTGCCCGGGTTTCTGATCTACGCGGCGTTCGCGCTCGTTCCCTTCGGGCACACGTTCTGGATCTCGTTCCACGAGTGGGACGGCATCACGCCGTCCCGGTGGGTCGGGCTCGACAACTACAGGCGCGTCTTTACCGACCCCCAGGTGCGAGAGACGTTTGCGCACGCCCTCGTCCTCGTCGGGTTCTACGCCCTCCTGCCGCTGATCCTCGGGTTGTTCCTCGTCGCCTTGCTCTCACGCATCCGGGTGCGCGGGATCGCCGGATTCCGCGCGGTCCTCTTCCTCCCGCAGGTCGTCGCGCTCGTTGCAGTCGGGGTCGTGTGGCGCTGGATCCTCGCCCCGGACGGGCCTCTGAACGAGGGCCTTCGCGCGGTAGGCCTCGGAACCCTCGCGCGCCCGTGGCTCGGGGACTTCACCTGGGCGTTGCCGGCGGTGGGGTTCGTCGGTACCTGGGTCACGTTCGGCCTCGCCATGGTGCTACTCGTCGCCGGCGTGCAGAAGATCCCGACGAGCCTGTACGACGCTGCGCGGGTCGACGGGGCCGGCCCGCTGCGGGAGTTCTTCGTCGTCACGCTGCCGGGCCTACGCAACGAGATCGTCGTCGTCCTCGTGCTCACGACCACCACCGCGCTCCGGAGCTTCGACCTCGTCTATGTAATGACCGGTGGCGGCCCCGGCACCTCGACGAGCGTTCCGTCATATCGTCTCTACACCGCTGCGTTTCAGACGGGCGAGGCGGGACTCGGCGCCGCCATCGGAATCGTCCTCGCGATCGCGATCTTCGCCGTCGCGTTCGGCATCACGCGGCTCGGTGAGAAGGGCACCTCATGACGGCGACCGTCGAGCGGGCGCTCAACTACGGGCTCCTGATCTTCTTTTCCGTCCTCGCCCTCGCCCCGATCGTCGGCGTTGTGCTCACGGCCTTCCACGGGCCCGATGCGCTCGTCTCGGGCCTCGCGGTCCCGCATCCATTCACGACGGAGTCGTTCCGTGTCGCGTGGACGGACGGCTCGTTCGGGTCGTCCCTCCTGACGAGCGCGAAGATCACGCTCGCGACCGTCGCGTTCTCGACCGTCTTCTCGGTGATGACCGGGTACGCGTTCGGGACGATGCGCTTTCGGGGCGTGAACGTGCTGTTCTACGTCTTCCTCTTCGGGCTTCTCATGCCCTTCGAGGCGACGGTGATCCCTCTCTACTTCGACTTCCGGCACCTCGGTCTGACGGACACCGTGTGGGGCGTCATCTTGCCCAGCACCGCGCTCTCCATCGCGTTCGGCACTTTCTGGATGCGCGCGTTCTTCCTCTCGGCCCCGCGCTCACTCATGGAGGCGGCGCGGATCGACGGCGCCTCGAGCCTCGGTGTCCTGCTCCGCGTGCTCGTGCCATACGGACGTCCCGCGATCCTCACGATGGTCGTTCTCGTCTTCATGTGGACGTGGAACGATTTCCTCCTCTCGCTGGTGATGCTCTCGGGCCAGAACATCCTCACGGCGCCGCTCTCGCTGGCGTTCTTTCAGTCGCAGCGAACGACGGACATCCAGCTACTCGCAGCCGCATCGATCATCGTCGCGTTCCCGGTGCTCGTCGTGTACGTCTTCCTGCAGAGGCACTTCATCCGCGGCATGGTCTCCGGATCGCTGAAAGGCTGAGCAGATGGCAGCGGTGACCTACGAGCACGCGGCAAAGCACTTCGGCGACGTGATCGCGTTGCACGAGCTCTCGCTCGAGATCACGGACGGGGAGTTCATGGTGCTCGTCGGCCCGTCCGGGTCCGGCAAGACGACGGCGCTGCGGCTGCTCGCCGGTCTCGAAGGGCTCTCCGGTGGGCATATCCGGATCGGCGACGACGTCGTCGACGACGTGGCGCCGCGCCGTCGCGACATCGCCATGGTCTTCCAGGACTATGCGCTCTACCCACAGATGTCGGTGCGCGACAACCTCGCCTTCGGCCTCAAGATGGGCAAGGTGCCGCGGGACGAGATCCGGCGGCGGGTCGACTCGGCTGCCGAGGCGCTCGACATCGGCGAGCTGCTCGGGCGCAAGCCGCGGGAGCTCTCCGGGGGCCAGCGGCAGCGGGTCGCGCTCGGTCGGGCGCTCGTGCGCCAGCCCCGCGTCTTCCTCATGGACGAGCCGCTCTCGAACCTCGACGCCAAGCTGCGGTCACAGACCCGCGGCGAGATCAAGCGGCTCCAGCAGGAGATCGGCACCACGACGGTGTACGTCACCCACGACCAGGTCGAGGCGATGACGATGGGCGACCGGATCGCCGTGATGAGCCAGGGACGGCTGGAACAGGTGGGCGATCCGGACACCGTGTACTCGCGCCCCGCCAACACGTTCGTCGCCGCGTTCATCGGCAGCCCGTCGATGTCGCTCGTCTCGATGTCGCGCGGGCCGACCGGAGCGCTCGCCCGCGGCGGTCTGAACCTGCCGCTCGCAGCCGGAATCGAGGGGCTCCCCGACGAGGTCACGGTGGGCGTTCGGCCGGAGTTCTGCCGTCCGTGGCGGGACGGTGAGACGCTGATCGGCCCGTTCGAAGGGCGCGTCGAGTATGCCGAGGCGCTCGGGCGCGAGACGTTCATCGGCGTCGAGGCCGCCGACGGCGCGCGATTCGTGATCGAGGCCGACGGCAACGTCCGGGTGGGGATCGGCGAGACGGTCCGCTTCGGGCTCGCTCCGGGCGAGCTTCACCTCTTCGACGCGGTCACGGGCGTCGGAATCACCAAGGTCTGAAGGGGGCACGATGGCACGGATCAAGATGGCGTACATCGGTGGTGGGTCGACGCGCGGCGCGGGGACGATGGCCTCGTTCATCCACCATCGGGGAGCCGAGTTCGAGGGCTCCGAAGTCGTGCTGATCGATCTCGACCCGGACCGCCTCGCCCTCGTGGAGCTGCTGGCGCAGAAGATGGCCCGCGCTCGTAGCCTGGACATCACGATCACGTCGACGACCGACCGGCGGGCCGGCCTCGACGGCTGCGACGCCGTGCTCTCGAGCTTTCGCCCGGGCGGCTTCGAGGCGCGCGCGCTCGACGAGCGGACGGCCAATCGACACGGGCTGATCGGGCAAGAGACCCAGGGCGTCGGCGGCTTCTTCATGGCCCTCCGCGCGATCGAGGTGATGAAGGGCGTCGCCACCGACATCGAGGCCGTGTGCCCCGGCGCCCGGGTCTTCAACTACACGAACCCGGTCAACATCGTCGCTCAGGCGTGGACGTCCAACACCGACATCCCGCTCGTGTCGCTCTGCGAGGGCCCGATCATCTTCACGGAGGAGATCGCAGAGGCGGCCGGGCTCGACCCGGCCCGAGTCGCGTCCACGATGGTGGGGCTCAACCACGCCTGCTGGAGCGTCGAGCACACCTACGACGGCCACGACCTGATGCCGTACGTCCACGCAGCGGCCGCGGAACGGCTCGGCCCGGGCTCGCGGCTCGCCCTGCACGAGCAGCGGATCCTGCGGCTCGCCGCCGCCATGGACTCGATTCCCGCCGACTACTTCCAGTACTACTACTGGCGCGACGAGGTGCTCGCCGAGCAGCTCGCGAAGCCGACGACCCGTGCCGAGGACATCATCTCGTGGGTCCCGGGGTACTGGGAGCACTACGCAGAGCAGGCGCAGACCGACGACCCGGTCCTCGACCCGGATCGCTCGCGAGGCGGCATCAACGAGCTCGAGCTCGCCATCGACGCCATGCACGCGGTGTTCAACGACACGGGCGACGTCCTGCCGGTCAATGTCCCGAACCGGGGCTCGCTGCCGGGCTTCCCCGACGACCTCGTCGTCGAGATCACAGGCCGCTGCTCGGCCTCATGGATCGAGCCGCTTCCCCAGCGTGCGCTTCCCCGACACCTGCGTGGGCTCGTCGAGATGCTCGCCGAGTACCAGCTGCTGGCGGCGGAGGCGGCCTGGTCGGGAACGCGGACCGACGCGGTCCGCGCGCTCGCCGCGAACCCGCTCGTCCAGTCCGTCGACAAGGCGGACGCCGTGTACGCCGAGTTGTCGGCCGCCCACCGGGCCTACCTCCCCGACCGGCTCCTGGCTGCGTGAGCGCTCTCGTTCTCGGCGTTGACGGGGGCAACACGAAGACCGTTGCCCTCGTTGCCCGTGCCGACGGAACCGTCGTCGGCGCGGGTCGCGGAGGCTGCTCGGACATCTACGGCGCCCCGTCCTTCGAGGCGGCGATCGCCGAGATCGAGACTGCCGTGCGGGCCGCGCTGCCCCGGGGCTCGTCGGTCGAGGACGTCACGAGTGCCGTCTTCAGCCTTGCCGGGGCCGACTGGGACGAGGACAAGGCGGACCTCGAGGCCGCCCTCGCCGAGCGAGTGCCTCATGGCGACGTCACCGTGATCAACGATGCGATCGGCGCCCTCCGCGCCGGCACACCCGACGGCATCGGCGTCTCCGTCGTCGTCGGCACGGGTGGCTGCGTCGGTTCGACCGGTCGTGAGGGCCGTGGGTGGCACTCGAGCTGGTGGGCGCTCCACACGGGCGCCTGGGCGATCGGCAGCGATGCTCTGAGGGCGGTCTACGACGCCGAGCTCGGCGTCGGCCCGCCGACCGCGCTGACCCCGGCTGCCCTCGAGCGGTACGAGGCCGCAACGGTCGAGGAGGTGCTGCACGCCTTCACGCGCCGAGGCGGGAGACACTCGTGGGACGCAGCGCTCTTCGCCCCGTCGGTGCTGCACGCTGCCCTGGCAGGTGACGGCGTCGCCGAGTCGATTGTCCGGGATCATGGGGCGAAGCTCGGGGCGATGGCCCGTGTCGCCGTGTCGAAGGTCGGGCTGGAGGCGCCCTTCCCGCTCGTGCTGCTCGGGGGCGTCCTGCGGGGTGCGGGCTCCGAGCTCATCGTCGAGGAGATCCTCGCGCAGGTCCCGGAGGCCGATCCCGTGCGGCCGGTGCGCGAGCCGGTCGCGGGTGCTCTGCTGGCGGCGCTCGATCGCAGCGGCGCGCCCTACGATCCGACCCTCGTCGACGCGACGATGCCGGGAGCGCACCTCTACGGCACCGAGCCGCCACGTCGCGAGGTGTGACCGGCGCTTCCAGGAGTGGTTGTTGCGTTGAGCGTGTCGCTCACGAGAAGCCGGCGAGCGGCGGCGGCGTCAGACCGTGCGCGACTCCTGAGCCCACGAGCTCCGCCTCGGTGACCGCGCCACCGATTCCCGTCGGCGTCGTGACCGCGAGGCTCGCGTACAGCACCGCCCAGCGCAGTCGATCGCCGGGCTCGGCACCGCGCAGCTCGGCCCAGATATAGGCGGCAGCGAGCAGATCCCCTGTACCGGTGGTGTCCACCGGGCGCTCGACGTTCTCGGACGCGAACTCGACGGTCTCGCCACCGCTGAACGCGATGGCTCCGTCTCCGGCGAGGGTGACGACGGCCGTCTGCGCGAGCTCTGCAAGCGCTGTCCCAGCAGCTTCGACGGTCGCTTCTCCGGTCAGCTGAAGCGCTTCGCGTCTGCTCGCGAAGATGGCCCGAACTCCTCTCAGACCCGCCGGGGGGCGGCCGGCAAACGCTCTGGCGTCGTCGTCACCGCAGGTCACGAAGGCCCGGGCCCCCTCCGGCACGATGTAGATCTGGTCGAGATTGACGGCCACCGCCCACGGGGCGCTCGCGGCAACGTCGGCCGCCGCAGCGCGCGCTCCGGGATCGACCGTCACCATCGCCCGGTCGCCGCCGAACGGCATGACCACCGTCGTCGGTGTTCGCGGCGCGGGCCGTGTCGCTGTCGACGCGACACCCTCTTCGGCCAGCGCGGCCCGTACGAGGTCGCCGGCGACGTCGTCACCGAGCGGTGCCGCGACCGCCGCCGAGACGCCGAGCCGGGCCGCGGCGACGGCCGTGATCGCACCGCCACCCGGGGAGCGCAGGAGCTCCCCCGCGAACCGCTCCTCGCCGAGTGCGGGCAGCGCCTCGAGCCCGACGAACGTCAGGTCGAGGAAGACGGGTGTGGCCACGACGAGCTCGGTCACGCTCGCCCGAGAATAGCGAGCGAACCGCTGCTGCAGGACGCCGCGGGCGAGATGCCCGGGACGGGCGCCTCCTACCCGGCCAGAAGCCGCCGCAGCACGTAGGGGAGGATCCCGCCGTGGCGGACGTACTCGCGCTCGCGCGGGGTGTCGAGGCGGAGCGTGGCGCGGAACTCGACGCGGTCCGCCGTCACCGTCACCTCACGCGCCTCGCCGTTCTCGACCCCCGTGACCGAGAACTCCTCGCGGCCGGTCAGCCCGAGCGAGGCGAGACTCTCGCCGGGGAGGTACTGGAGGGGCAGGATGCCCATCATCAGCAGGTTCGAGCGGTGAATCCGCTCGTAGCTCTCCGCGATCACGGCGCGGACACCGAGGAGGTTCGGGCCTTTCGCAGCCCAGTCGCGCGACGAGCCGGAGCCGTACTCCTTGCCCGCGAGCACGATCGTCGGCACGCCGTCGGCGAGATACCGCTGGGCGGCAGCGAAGATCGTCGTCTCGTCGCCGTCCGGAAGGTGCGCCGTCCACGTTCCCTCGGAGCCGGGCACGAGCCGGTTGCGCAGGCGGACGTTCGCGAACGTGCCGCGCACCATCACCTCGTGGTTGCCGCGCCGCGAGCCGTAGGAGTTGAAGTCGCCCCGCTCGACGCCGTGCCCGACGAGGTAGTGGCCCGCGGGCGAGTCGAGCTTGATCGAGCCGGCGGGGGAGATGTGGTCGGTCGTGACGGAGTCGCCGATCGAGACGAGGACGCGGGCGCCGCTGATGTCCTCGATCGTTCCCGCGGCAGTCGCCATGCCGTCGAAGTAGGGCGGGCGGCGCACGTAGGTGGACGTTTCCTCCCAGTCGAACAGCTCACCGGTCGGCACGGGCAGCTCGCGCCAAGCGTCCTCGCCCTCGTAGACGTTCGCGTAGGTCGCGAGGAACATGTCGCGACCGATCGCGGCCTCGATCGTCTCCTGCACCTCGTCGGGCGAGGGCCAGACGTCTGCCAGGTAGACGGGCTCGCCATCCCGGTCCTCGCCGATCGGCTCGGTCGTGATGTCGATGTTCATCCGGCCGGCGAGCGCGTAGGCGACGACGAGCGGGGGTGAGGCGAGGTAGTTGGCCTTCACCTCGGGGTGGATGCGCGCCTCGAAGTTGCGGTTGCCGGAGAGCACCGCGCACGCGACGAGGTCGCCCTTGGTGACTGCGTCGGACACCTCGGCCGGCAGCGGGCCGGAGTTGCCGATGCAGGTGGTGCAGCCGTAGCCGACGGTGTTGAACCCGAGCGCGTCGAGATACTCGGTCAGACCGGCCTTCGCGTAGTACTCGGTGACGACGCGAGAGCCGGGCGCGAGGCTCGTCTTCACCCAGGGCTTGCGCGTGAGGCCGCGCTCGACGGCCTTCTTCGCGAGCAGGCCGGCGCCGATCATCACGGCCGGGTTGGACGTGTTCGTACATGACGTGATCGCGGCGATGACGACGACGCCGTGGTCGATCTCGACCGTCTGCCCGTCGATCGTGAGCTCGACGGCCGTGCGCTCGACGGTGGCCGTCAGGGCCGGAGCGTCGCTCGCGTCCATCGACTCCTCGCCGGCCTCCTCGACGTGCCCGTTTCCCTCGGTAACCCCGAACGACGGCAGCGCTGCCGAGAACGCGTTCTTCGCCTCGTTCAGGGGAATCCGATCCTGCGGGCGTCGCGGGCCGGCGATCGACGGCTCCACCGTGGAGAGGTCGAGCTCGACGACCTGCGAGTAGGTCGGTTGCTCGTCGGGGGCGTGCCACAGCCCGGTCTCCTTGCAGTAGGCCTCGACGAGCGCCACCTTCTCGTCGCTGCGGCCGGTGAGGCGCAGGTAGCGGAGCGTCTCGTCGTCCACCGGGAAGAAGCCGCAGGTGGCGCCGTACTCGGGAGACATGTTCCCGAGCGTCGCCCGGTCGGCGAGCGTCAGCCCGGCGAGCCCGTGGCCGAAGTACTCGACGAACTTCCCGACGACGCCGGTCTGGCGGAGGATCTGGGTGACGGTGAGCACGAGGTCCGTCGCGGTCGCACCCCGGGGGAGTGCGCCGTGGAGCCGGAAGCCGACGACCTGTGGCACGAGCATCGAGATCGCTTCGCCGAGCATCGCAGCTTCGGCCTCGATTCCACCGACGCCCCAGCCGAGCACGCCCAGCCCGTTGATCATCGTCGTGTGAGAGTCGGTGCCGACGACGGTGTCGGGGAACGCCTGTCCGTCACGCTCTTCGACGACACGGGCGAGGAACTCGAGGTTGACCTGGTGACAGATGCCTGTGTTCGGCGGCACGGCCTTGAAGTTCGCGAAGGCGCCCTGGCCCCAGCGGAGGAAGGCGTAGCGCTCGCGATTACGCCTGAACTCGAGCTCGGAGTTGCGCTCGATCGAGAACCGCGTCGCGAAGTCGTCGACCTGAACCGAGTGGTCGATCACGAGCTCGACGGGGATCAGCGGGTTGATCTTCTGCGGATCGCCGCCGAGGTCGGCCATCGCCGCGCGCATCGCGGCGAGGTCGACGACCGCCGGCACGCCGGTGAAGTCCTGCAGGAGGACGCGGGCGGGGTTGTAGTTGATCTCCTGCCACGGCTCGGCCGTCGCGTCCCAGGCCGCGACCGCCTCGACGTCGCGCGCGGTGACGGTGACGCCGTCCTCCCGCCGCAGGACGTTCTCGAGCAGGATCCGCAGGGTGTAGGGAAGCCGGGCCACGTCGTAGTGGGCCTGCAGCGCGTCACCACGGAAGATCTCGAAATCGCGGTCACCGACGGAGAGCGTCGAGCGCGCGCCGAAGGAGTCTGGGTGGGACATGGCGTGATTGTAGAGGCGGGACGCTCTTCGCCCTGCAACGCCCCCACGGCAGGTCGCGACGGCTCCCGGAACTCGAGGAACGCGTCCCCTTGACGGAGCGTGGGCTGTGGGGGATGCCCGACGTCGCAGCCCGAGCGCTCCACCGCATGTGGCTCTGAGCCACAAGCGCTGTCTTCTGACTGCTCCGTCGCCCCTTTCTCTCTTTCGCCAGGCGCCACGTTCCAGGACGTGTGCAGCCCTCCGATCTGAAGTCGTCCGAGGTTCGAAGAGCTCGTGGCTCAGAGCCACAAGCGCTGTCTCTTGTCCGCCTGCGAGCGCGCGCCGGACACAGAGCTGGCACGAAGGCGTCACCAGTCAGGCACAGCTCGGCGGTCACGATCTCTGGATGCCGGCATCGGCGCCAAGGTACGACCCGAGGCTTGTCCGCGCGATCCGGCGGCTCGACGACGAGGCGCTGCCGATTGCCGAGGTCTGGAGACGGGTGGGCGGGGTAGCCGAAAGGCTCGGCGTGCCGCGACCAAGCTATGTTCACCTGCGGCGGATCGTCGTCAGTGAACGCGAGCGTACGGCAGAACTGAGGGAGATCCGGGACGAGGCCCTTGTCGGCCTCGTCTCGCGGACGGCGCCCGATCCGGTCGACCTTGCACTTCGTCGCAGTGAGGTGCTCGCCGGTGATCGTCGACGTCCGGGCCGGTCGAGGCGGTAGTGCCGGGAGCGTCAGCGCCCATGTGGCTCTGAGCCACTTGCGCTGTCGCTTGGACGGGCGAGGAGGCGACGCGGGTCGCGACGGCTGATGCGGCGATCGCCGGGCCCAGGGGGCACCCAGCCCGGCCCGATCGCGGCCCGGCTCCTCGCGCTGCCGTCGCTAGTCGAGCTGCTCGAAGTACAGCTGCGCCGCCCGGCCGTAGCCGCGCAGGTCGGCGCTCTCGACCGTGACACGGCCGAGCGTCTGCATGGCCTCGCGCTCCCGCCCGCCGCTCCAGAGCCCCAGCGAGAGGAAGACCTGCAACGCCTGGTCGTCCGGGTACTCGGCCGCCGCGTCCCGCAACAGGGCAATCGCGTCCGTGTGACGAAGCACGTTGCGATAGGACGACCCGAGCCCGAGCAGGGCCTGCTGCCGCAGGGGATCCTCGAGACCGAGCGAGAGCGCCTCCTCATAGCAGGGGATCGCCTCTGCCTCGCGGCCGGCACGGTCGTGCGCGCAGGCCTCGTCGTACCGCTGTCTGGCGAGATCCTTCACGGCGTTCCCCGTAGCTTTTCCAGCCCCCGCTCTGTCAGGCTCGCGCGTTCGGGATCGAACTGCCTGGCCACGGCGGCGCCGTACGGGCGGCTCACGCGGGCGGCATACGCGCCAAAGCCCTCGTCGCGGAGCGGCTTCAGGTCATCGCCGTACGGGTCGAGCAGGTGCTGTCGCCCCACGTGGCGGGCGGAGTTGAAGAATGCGATCCCGACGCCGGTCGAGACCTCGAGCAGGCTGCGCCGCTCACGCACCGCCTCCGCGCGGAGCCCGTCGAAGAGCGCGGTCATCTCGGCCGGCGAGGGCAGCCCGCCCGCGTCCGCGCGCAGGTCTGCAAGCGAGCGGCGCAACGCGGCGAGCTCGAGCGGCGGGATGTCGATCAGCCGGGCCGCCGTTCCGGAGCCACCCTCGAGCGCCGCGAGCAGATCGTCGACCGATCCGAGGTGTGCCCCCTCGGCCAGTACTCCCACCGCCTTGAGCTCGCTCACGAATGCGTCGAGATAGACGCGGGTCCCGTGGGTGACGTCGGCTCCGGCGGCGAGCAGCCAGAGCGGCGAGAAGCCGAAGGCGGCGATCGAACCGAGCTCGACCGCGTTCCCCGCCGTCTTGCGCACCGCGAGTCGTGTCGGATTCGGCTCGTACTCGTCGGCCACCCGCGCAGGTGTCTCGACGCCGCCGACGAGCTCGATCGAGATCCGCAGCAGGTTCTTCGCGGTCGCCTCGTAGAGCCGCGAGCGGCGAACGAGGCGTGGCAGCACGAGCTCTGCGGTCTCGTGGACGCCGCCTCCGGCGAGCGCGAACACGGACCGGATCGCGCGCTCCGGCAGTGATACGAGGAAGGCAATGCGGCGGGCCATCGTTAGCATCATTGCCGATGGCCGCAAACGTGATCCGCAGTCTCCTCGACCACGCCTTCCCCGGAGGGGAGATCGACGTCGAGGATCGCACGGGTGGCGGCGATCACTTCCAGGTCACCGTCGTCTCCGACGCGTTCAACGGGCTGCCCCTGATTCAGCAGCACAAGCTGGTCAACGCCGCACTCGCCGCGCCACTCGCCGACGGCACCATCCACGAGCTTCGCATCCGAACGAAGGGGACCGCATGAGCACGTTGCAGGAGCAGATCAAGCTGGTCATCGAGACCGAGCCGGTTGCCGTCTTCATCAAGGGGACGCCGGAGGCACCCGCCTGCGGCAACTCGATGCGGGCACTCCAGGCGCTCTGGCAGGCCGGCGCGCCGATCGCCGCCATCGACGTGCTTCCCGATCCGCGGATCCGGCAGGAGTTGACTGCGCTCAGCGAGTGGCCGACGATCCCGCAGGTGTTCGTCAAGGGCGAGCTGATCGGCGGCGCGGACATCACCGAGGAGCTCAACGCCTCCGGCGAGCTGAGGGCCAAGATCGACGAGGCGCTCGGTGCCGAGCACGCGCAGACCGTCCGCACGGTCGAACTCGCGCTCGACTGACCCCCTGCACGGCAGGGGCTGGTGTATCACCGGGTTTCGCTCTATCGTGTCGGCGACCGCTGGCGCCGCTCGTTGCTGCGCCTGAACGACACAGGAGGGCGTGATCGCATGAGCCAGGCCTCGGAAGGCGGCACCGCGCAAGGAACGCTCGGCAAGAAGAACCTCACGACCATGCACGCGGTCGCGCAGTCTCTCGCGATCGGCCCGATGTTCTCCGTCGCCCTCATCCTCGGTGGAGTCTCGCGGCCCGACATCGGCGCCGGCTGGAACGCGGCCCTCGCCGTCCTCCTCGCCGGCCTCGGCGTGCTCGCGATCGCCTACACCGTCTCCCTCTACGCCCGGAAGTACGCGGGCGCGGGAGCGGTCTACGAGTACCTCACGCACGGTGCTCACCCGTGGGTCGGCGTGTTCACGGCCGGCTTCTTCTTCGTCGGCGCGCTCTTCCTCGGCGGCGGCGGCATCTATCTCGGGCTCGGGGTGCTCAGCGACGGCTTCTGGACGTCGCACATCTCGGACAGCGGGCCTGCCTGGTGGATCTGGGGCATGATCGCGCTCGGGATCGTCCTCGTCCTCAACTACTTCGGCGTGCGGATCGCGATCCGCGCCATGCTGACCTTCGCCGCGGTCTCGTTCATCCCGATGGTGATCCTCGCACTCGTGATCATCGCCAAGGGGGGCAAGGACGGCAACACGCTGACGATGTTCAACCCGGGCGAGACCTCGCTGTTCGGCATCACCGGAGGCGGCGTGCTCGGTGGCATCCTGCTCGGCATCCTCCTCTTCGTCGGCTTCGAGGCGGCCGCCTCGATCGGCGAGGAGTCCGAGGATCCGCACCGTTCGATCCCGCGGGCGCTGATCGGGACGGTCGCAGTGGCGGCAAGCTTCTACGTGCTGATGAGCTACGCCTTCTCGATCGGCTATGGCAAGGCTGCGGTCAGCGAAGGCGCCTGGGCATTCTCCCCGAGCGCAGTCGGCGAGATGGCGACCGAGTACGTCGGCAGCTGGTTCGCGACAATCCTCGAGCTCGTCGTGATTCTCGACGCGATGGCGCTGGCGCTCGCGATCTGCGTCGTGATCGGGCGCGGCTTCTTCGCCCTCGGCCGCGACGGGCTGCTGCCCTCGTTCTTCGCGAAGACCTCGCGGCGCGACACGCCCTGGGTCGGCAACCTGATGGTCGCCGTCGGCGGCATCGGCCTCGTCGTGCTCGCCAGCCTCACGAACTACGCGTCGCAATTCGGGTTCCTCGACGAGGCAGGCAAGTTCGTGCCCTTCTTCCCCAATGACCCGTTCGCGACCTTCATCCTCTCCGCCACGATCGGCTCGTTCGCGATCGAGCTCGTCTACCTCGTGCTCGCGATCGCGGCGCTCGGGCTCGTGCGCTCGAGCGGCAACAAGGTCTGGCAGTACGCGATCGTCCTCGTGGCGATCGCGACGCCGATCCTCGGATTCTACGGCGCCCTCAACCCGGCCCCCCACGACAACTCGAACTTCAACTGGGTCGCGGCCGAATGGACGATCGGGCTCCTGATCCTCGCCGGGATCTGGTTCATCGCCGTCGTCGTGACCCGGCGCGATGCTGTCGATAATGCCGCCGCGCACGCCGCCGAGCACCACGGCGTCGCGCCGCTCGACGAGACCCTCGACTTCGAGCCGGCCGGCGAGACGACCCCGCTGTAGGAGGCGAGACGGTGACCGAGCTCACGTGGCACGGCGTCGGCACGGCGGAGGAGGCCCCGGTGGGGTTCCTCCGCCGGGTCGAGGTCGGCGGTGCGGCAGTCTGCCTCGGCCGCACCGCGGACGGCTGGGTCGCGTTCCAGGACACCTGCACCCACGAGGACTGCTCCCTCGCCGACGGTGAGCTCGAGGGGGGAGTGATCGTCTGCCCCTGCCACGCCTCCGAGTTCGACCTGCGCACCGGCGACGTGCTCTGCCCCCCGGCCCTCGAGCCGCTCCCGATCTTCGAAGCGCGGGTCGAGGCCGGCGAGCTGCAGGTGCGCCTCGGGCCGCCGCCGGCGGCCGCAGAGGCGCTGCACGAGCGGGAGGATCACCTCTCCGTCGACGCGTCCCGTGCCGCGACGGCCGCCGGCCCCTCCGTCGAGGGCCTCGTGCTGGACGACGTCGACCTCACCGACCTGGGTGTCTGGGAGCAGAGGGTGCCGTACGAGTGGCTGACGCTGCTCCGCCGTGAGGCTCCGCTCTTCTGGCAGCCCGAAGTCAACGGCCGCGGCTTCTGGGTGTTCACCCGCTACGACGACATCGTCCAGATGTCGAAGGACTGGGAGACGTACTCGTCCGAGGTCGGCGGGACGTCGCTGGAAGACCTGACACCCGAGGAGGTCGAGGCGCGCAAGTCGATGCTCGACACGGATCCTCCAGCCCACACGCGCCTGCGGGCGCTCGTCAACAAGGGCTTCACGCCGCGGGTCGTGAACACGTACGAGGAGCGGATCCGGGGCCTTGCCCGCGGGATCCTCGCGAAGGCGTTCGAGCGCGACGCCTTCGACTGGGTCGAGGACGTCGCCTCGGAGATCCCGATGTGGGTCTTCTCGGAGATCATGGGGTCTGCCCGGTCGACGACCGGCGGCTCCTGATCGAGCTCGGCGACAAGCTGCTCGGCAACACCGATCCCGAGGTGGTCGGCGAGGAGAACCTGCGCGACCTGACCGCGACCGACCCGTCGATCCGCCTGTTGCCGTTCTCGAGCCCGTTTGCGACGGAGCTGATCGACTACGGCTGCAGGCTCGGCGAGGCCCGCCGTGCCGACCCGCGCGACGACGTGACGACGAAGCTCGTCGAGGCGGAGCTCGACGGCTCTCGCCTGACCGAGCACGAGTTCGGCCTCTTCTTCATCCTCCTCACGACCGCGGGCAACGAGACGACGAGGCACACGATCAGCCTCGGTCTCCTGGACCTGCTGGCCCATCCAGAGGAGGCGGCGCGGCTGATCGCCGACCCGTCCCTCGCCGCCCCGGCAGCCGACGAGATCCTGCGCCGAGCGCACCCCGTCCATCACTTCCGCCGCACGGCAACGCGCGACCTGACGATCCACGGTCGCCGGATCAAGGCCGGCGATAAGGTGACGATGTGGTACGCCTCCGGCAACTACGACGAGGAGAAGTTCGCCGACCCGTTCCGCCTCGATCTCGGCCGGCAGCCGAACCGGCATCTCACGTTCGGGCTCGGGGGGCCCCACTTCTGTCTCGGGGCGCACCTCGCGAAGCTGGAGGTGAGGATCTGGCTCGAGGAGATGATCCCGTACCTCGAGCGCATCGAGCTCGCCGGCACGCCGACGCGTCTGCGCTCGAACTTCTTCAACGGCATCAAGAGCCTGCCCGTGCGGGCTCACGCCTGAGCGACAAGGAGGCGAGGAGTTGAGTCACCACCACGAGGCCGAGGCGGCCGTCCGGACGATGAGCGGCCTCGGCGTGCGAGCCATCCGGCTCCTCTACACCGACCTCCACGGCGTCGCCCGCGGCAAGGACATCCCGATCGGGCACTTCAGCGGCCTGTGCGACGAAGGCGTCGCGTTCTGCGCGGCGGTGATGGGCACCGACCTGCGGCACACGCCGGTCGTCGGCGGCGAGGTGGGTTACGTCGACTTCGCGATCCGCCCCGACCTCGACACGCTGCGCTCGGTGCCGTGGCAGCCGGAGGTGGCGTGGTGCCTCGGCGAGGCGTGGACGCTCGACGGCTCGGAGCACTGGCCGTCCTGTCCGCGTGCTCTGCTGCAGCGGGTGGTCGAGGCGTACGCCGAGCGTGGCCTGACACCGATCGTGGCGCCGGAGCTCGAGTTCTTCCTCGCCGAGCGAGACCCGGAGGGGGTCAACGGGCTGCGGCGCTATATGGACGAGCTCTCCCGCGTCTACACGGTCGGCGCCGTCTCGGATCCACGCGAGATCGTCCTCAGGATGCTGCTCTGGTGCGACGACCTCGGCCTGCAGGCCTTCGCCGCGAACCACGAGTTCATGAACTCCCAGTACGAGATCAACGTCAAGCACTCCGAGGCCCTGGACGCTGCCGATCGCGCCTTCATGCTGAAGGCGGCGGTGAAGGAGATCGCGGCCCGGGAGGGCATGCTCGCCACGTTCATGGGCCGCCCATTTGCCGACCAGGGAGGCTCGGGCTTCCACCTCCACCTCTCGCTCGCCGGCGAGGACGGTCACAACGCGTTCGCCGACGAGGGCGGCCCGGACGGCCTGAGCCCGCTGGCGGCCAACTTCATCGCGGGCGTGATCGAGCACGCACAGGGGCTGCAGGCGCTGCTCGGGCCGACGATCAACTCGTACAAGCGGATCCTCCCCGACAGTCTCGCGCCCACCCATGCGAACTGGGGCCACGACAACCGCACGGCCTTCTGCCGGGTGCCGAACGAGCGCGGTGCGCGCGCCCGGGTCGAGATCCGCACCGCCGACGGCGCGGCCTGCCCGCACCTGATCACCGCGGCCCTGCTGCTCGCGGGCCTCGACGGGATCGAGCGAGGCCTGACGCCTCCGGAGCCCGTCGTCGGCGACTCGTACCGGCTGGACGACGCTCACGCGGGCTCGACGCTGCCCTCCGACCTCGGCTCGGCCCTCGACGCGTTCGAGGCCGACACGGTGCTGACGAAGCGGCTCGGGGATCAGCTCGTCTCCACCTTCCTCGCGATGAAGCGGTTCGAGGTGGAGCGCTTCGACGAGGCGGTCGGCGAGCTCGACGTCGAGGTCGTCACCCCCTGGGAGATCGAGGAATATGCGTCCCATCTGTAGCCCGGACGGGCGTTGCGTCCGCGTCGAGGTCGGACACGAGGCCCGGTGGGGTAGCCGTGACGGCGACGAGATCGTGCTCTCCGACGGAGTTCGCGTCCCCGAGGCGACCGTGACGTACCTCGCCCCGGCGTCGCCGTCGAAGATCCTCGCCGTCCACCTGACCTACGAGAGCCGCGTGCGCGAGTACGGCGCCCGAACGCCGCCGGAGCCCTCGTACTTCATGAAGCCGCCGACGACCCTGAACGGGCACCGCCAACCCGTGCCGATGGCCCGCGGCGCGCGCTTCCTCAACTACGAAGGCGAGCTCGCCGTCGTCATCGGGCGGCGCCTGAAGGGCGTGCCGATCGAGGAGGTGCTCGACTACGTCGGCGGCTACACGTGCGCGAACGACATCGGTATGCACGACTTCCGCCATGCCGACCGTGGCGCGATGCTGCGGGTGAAGGGCCACGACGGCTTCCTCCCGCTCGGCCCGGAGCTCGTGCCCGCGGCGGAGTTCGACCCGACCGACTTCACCCTGCGCACCTATCTCAACGGCGAGGTCGTGCAGGAGGCGGCGGCCGACGACCTCCTCTTCCCCGTCGCCTACCAGCTCGCCGACCTCTGCCGGCTGATCACGCTCGAGCCCGGTGACGTGATCCTCACCGGCACGCCTGCGAACTCGCGGCCGATGCAGCCGGGCGACGTGGTCGAGGTCGAGATCTCGGGGATCGGGCGGCTGACGAACACGATCGAGGAGTGGGACGTCGACCTCGCCGGCCCCGGGGAGCAGATGCAGGTCTCGGCCCAGACCCTTCACGTCGCGCTCGCGATCCCCGAGGACGAGGCCGAGCGGATGGTGGCCGAGGGCCGCGAGCCGTGATCAGGCTCCACCGGCTCGACCACGTCTGCCTGCGCGTGGCCGATCTCGACGAGGCGGCGTCGCGGTGGGCGCTGCAGTTCGGGCTCGTCGAGCGCTCGCGCGAGGGCCGACGGGCGCTGCTCGCGTGCAACGACGAGCCGTACTGCCTCGAGCTCGTCGAGGGAGGGAGCCCCGGCCACGACCACTTCGCGTTCGAACTGGCGCACGACTGCCCGCTCGACGAGGCGCGCGCCCACTTCGAGGCGATGGGCGTTCCGTGGGAGGAGCGGGAGGGCTCGCTCTTCGTCGACGACCCGGACCGGCGGCCCGTCCAGGTGATGCCGTACCGCGTTCCTGCCACCGAGACCGATCGCTGGCCCCAGCACGCGCGTCCGTCGACCACCGTCCATCTGGGGGGAGCACGCAAGCTCGGGCACGTCAACTGCCTCACGGGTGACATCCAGGCAGGGCTGCGCTTCTACACCGAGGTGCTCGGGATGGGGCTCTCCGACTGGCTCGGTGAGGCGGGTGTCTGGTTCCATGTCAACACGGATCACCACGTGATGGCGCTCGTCGACCTCGGCTACGCGCACTTCCACCATCTCGCCTTCGAGACCGTCGACATCGGGAAGATGCGCGACATGCTCGACCACGTCGCCCGCCACGGCCGCTGGCTCGGCTGGGGGCCGACGCGGCACGGTATCGCCGGCAACATCGCGAGCTACGTGCGCATCGTCGAGGAGGAATGCTTCGTCGAGCTCTACTGCGACATGGAGCAGCTGCAGGACGACCACGTGCCGCGCGTCTACCCCGACGACCGCTATTCGTCGAACACGTGGGGGCCGCTGCCGCCGCGGTCGTATTTCCGGTTCGACCCGGTCGCGATCGAGTACGAGCGCGAGAGCCTCGAGACGCGCGGGCACGTTCTCCCCCCGCGCGAGGCGAGTTGATGGCCGTCACCGGCTACACCATTCCGCGTTCGCCGGGCGGACGCGCCTCGATCATCCCGTATCCACCCTGGCACTACGTCGGCGACTTTCTCGTCGTCGAGTACTGGGCCGATCCGGAGAAGGCAGTCTCTGTTCTGCCGAAAGGCCTGGACCCTCATCCCGACGCCGGTCGCTGCGCCGCGGTGTTCGCCGACTGGCAGTCGTGCTCGGAGAGCGGCGACGAGCTGATCGACCCCTCCCGCTCGCAGTACAAGGAGGTGTTCCTCGTCGTCAACGCGCTGCTCGACGGCGAGGAGGTGACGACGTGCCCGTTCATCTGGGTCGACCGTGACTTCGCGCTCACGCGCGGCTGGCTGCAGGGCTTCCCGAAGAAGCTCGGCTCGATCTGGATCACCCGCACCTTCGGCCTCGACAGCCCGGCCGACCCGGGCCAGAAGCCGGGGGCGACCTTCGGCGGCACGTGCGCGGCCTACGAGCGGCGCGTCGCCCAGGCGACCGTGACGCTCGAGCGGCTCTCGGAGACGGGCCCGACCCACAACGACCCCCCGATCGTCAACGTCCGCCACTTCCCCCGGCTCGAGGCGGGGCGTCACGACGAGCCGGCCGTGCACGAGCTCGCACGCTCGCTCAGCCGCGACCGCGTGATCTCGCCGGTGTGGGAGGGAACAGCGACCCTCGAGCTCTTCGGAGCGGCGCACGAGGAGCACGATCTGCTCGCTCCCGTGAAGATCGGCAAGGGCTTCCGGTTCACCTTCGGCTACACGGTCGACGACCAGGAGATCGTGAAGGACCTGCGCACGTGAGCCGCGTCGCCCTCGTCACCGGTGGTGGGACGGGGATCGGTGCGGCGGTTGCCCGGCGGCTCGCCGCCGGCGGATACGCGGTGGCGGTGACCGGGCGACGGCCGGAGCCAATCGAGGCGGTAGCGGCCGAGATCGGTGGTCTCGCAGTCGTCGCCGACACCGGCAGCGCCGCGGACGCCGAGCGCGCCGTGGCGGAGACGGTCACGCATCTCGGCGGCCTCGACGCGGTGATCCTCAACGCCGGCATCGGAGGCGAGGGGTCGCTGCTCGATCTCGAGCCGGTGACCTTCGAGAGCGTTTTCCGGACGAACGTCACGGGAGCGTTCCTGACCGCCCGTACAGCGATGCCGTACCTGCTCGAGCGGCGTGGTGCGGTCGTCAGCATCGCCTCGGCGGCCGCGCTGCGGGCGGCGCCCGGGAGCCTCGCCTACTGCTCGTCCAAGGCAGCGCTCGCGATGCTCACGCAGTGCATCGCCCTCGACCACGGCCCGGACGGCGTGCGGGCCAACTGCCTCTGCCCGGGCTGGGTGCGCACCCCCATGGCCGACGCCGAGATGGACGCCCTTGGGATCGGGCGAGAGGAGGCGTACGCGCTCGTCACGCAGGACGTGCCGCTCCGCCGGCCCAGCTCTGCGGACGAGGTCGCTCGAGCGGTCGCCTGGCTCGTTTCGGACGACGCCTCGTACGTGAACGGTGCCGTGATCCCGGTCGACGGTGGCCACACGATGGTCGACGTCGGCACGCTGGCGTTCGGGAGGGCGGGATGAAGGTCGCGGGGATCGAGGTCTCGCCGGACCACTTCATCGGCGGCGAGCGCGTCGCGAGCGAGCGCACGTTCACGGACTACTCGCCGATCGACGAGCAGCCGCTCGGCGAGATCGCCCGCGGCGGGCAGCGCGAGGCCGACCTCGCCGTCGCCGCCGCGACCGAGGCGTTCCCCGCCTGGGCCGCGCTCGGCGCCGCAGGCCGGGCCGTCTACCTGCACCGGCTCGCGGACCTGATCGATGCGAGCGTCGACCGCCTCGCCCCTGTCGAGTGCGTCGACATGGCGATGCTGCTCCGCTCGCTGAAGGCGCGCCTGATCAACCGCGGGGCCCGCAACTACCGCAGCTACGCCGACCTCGCGGTTGCCTACGAGGAGCGCGTGTGGGACTCGAACGGCACCCACAACCGCGTGATCAGGATGCCGAGCGGCCCGGCGGTCGTGATCACCCCCTGGAATGCACCGTTCATGCTCTCCACCTGGAAGACGGCACCGGCGCTCGCAGCCGGGTCGACGATGATCCTCAAGCCGGCAGAGTGGTCGCCGCTCTCGTGCTCGCTGCTCGCCGACCTCGTCGCCGAGGCGGGCTTCCCGCCGGGCGTCTTCAACATCGTGCAGGGGATCGGCGAGGAGATCGGGGCCGCGCTCGTCTCCACCCCGGGAGTCAGCCGCATCTCGTTCACCGGCTCGCCGGAGACGGCACGGCACATCGGCGTCGCCGCGGCGAAGAACATCGTCCCCTTCACCGGTGAGCTCGGCGGCAAGGGGCCACTGCTCGTCTTTGCAGACTGCGACCTCGAGACCGCGGCGCGCAAGGCGGCCGGGCAGTTCGACGACGCGGGGCAGGTCTGCCTGGCCGGCACCAGGCTCCTGGTGCAGGAGTCCATCGCGGAGCCGTTCCTCGAGCTCTTCCACCGCTTCGCCGACGAGCACGTGCTCGGCGACCCGCGCGCCGACGACACGACCGTGACGCCGCTCATCCACCGCGAGCACTTCGACCGGGTCGCCGCCTTCGTGGAGAGGGCACGGGCGAACGGCGACGAGATCGTCCGCGGCGGCCACCCCGCCGAGCGTGGCGGCCTCTTCTACGAGCCGACGCTCGTCGCGCCGCGCTCGAACGAGAGCGAGATCGTTCAGCGCGAGGTCTTCGGACCCGTCCTAACGGTCCAGACCTTTTCTGACGAGGACGAGGGAGTCGCGCTCGCGAACTCGACGCCGTACGGCCTCTCGGGGATCCTCTACACCCGCTCGGCCGAGCGTGCGCAGCGGGTGGGGAGGGCGATCCGCGCCGGGACCGTGTGGGTCAACACCTTCCTCGTGCGCGACCTCACGGCGCCGTTCGGCGGGATCGGGATCTCCGGGATCGGCCGCGAGGGCGGCGACTTCGCGCTGGACTTCTACTCGGATCTGAAAACGCTGCAGATCGCCGAGGGTAC
Organism: uncultured Thermoleophilia bacterium; assembly: GCA_963823355.1. GTDB lineage: Bacteria > Actinomycetota > Thermoleophilia > Gaiellales > Gaiellaceae > Gaiella. Next base: position 880,908 of record CAWGLG010000007.1, on the reverse strand, counting down.
GACGGAGTGACCCCGCGCACAGGGCTCGTCTGGCACGAGCGGATGATGTGGCACGACACCGGCTCCGGTGCCTCGGAGCTGCCCTCCGGTGGCTGGCTCGAACCGGGAGAGCACTCCGAGAGCCCGGCCACGAAGCGCCGGCTGAAGAACCTGCTCGACGCCACCGGGCTCACGGACGGCCTCGTCATGCTGCCGCCGCGGGAGGCCACGCTCGACGAGCTCTGCCGTGTGCACACGCCATCCTACGTCGAGCGGATCCGGGAGCTCTCGGCCGGGCACGGTGGCGACGCGGGCAGCGAGGCGCCCTTCGGCAACGGATCCTTCGAGATCGCACGACTCGCGGCCGGGGGCACGATCACCGCGATCGACGCGGTGCTCGACGGCACGGTCGAGAACGCCTACGCGCTCGTGCGGCCGCCGGGGCACCACGCGCTGCCCGAGCTCGGGATGGGCTTCTGCCTGTTCGCGAACGTTGCCATCGGCGTCCGTCACGCCCAGGCGGTGCGGGGCGTGGGCCGGGTCGCCGTCGTCGACTGGGACGTCCACCACGGCAACGGGACCCAGGCGATCTTCTGGGAGGACGCCGCGGTGCTCGCGGTCTCGCTCCATCAGGACGGGCTTTACCCGGCGCGATCGGGACTGCTCGGCGAGACGGGCGCCGGCGCGGGGTCGGGCACGACGCTCAACGTGCCGCTGCCCGCGGGATCGGGCACCGGTGCCTACCTCGACGCCCTCGACCGTGTCGTCGTCCCGGCGCTCGACGCCTTCGCGCCGGAGCTGATCGTGATTGCGTGTGGCTTCGACGCCGGTGCGCTCGACCCGCTCGGCCGGATGCTGCTGCCGGCCGCCGCGTTCGGTGCGATGACCGAGCGGCTGCTCGGGGCTGCGGCGCGGCTCTGCGGCGGTCGCCTCGTCGCCTCGCACGAGGGCGGCTACTCCGCGGGGCACGTCCCGTTCTGCGGCCTCTCCGTGATCGAGGCGCTCTCGGGCCTCTCGGCGGGGATCGACGATCCGTTCGCCTACCTGGCCGAGGTCCCGGGCCAGGAGCCGGCGGCACACCAGCGTGCAGCGGTCGACGCGGCCGCCGCCCTCGTCGGCGGGGTGCCCCGCTGAGCGCGCCGAAGCTCGTCCTCGTGCTGAGCGAGAACTGGACGCTCACCCCGGCTCGCGACCTGCGCGCCCTCGTCGAGATGGCCGTCGTCGCCGAGGAGGCTGGGTTCGACGCCGTGATGGTGAGCGAGCACATCGTGCTCGGCCCGAGCGCCGGGGCCGGCGGGATCATGGGCAACCCGCGGGACTACGCGATGCCGGGCAATCAGGATCCGGCGCTGCCGTGGCCGAGCTCGCTCGTCCTCCTCTCGGCGATCGCCGCCGTGACGACCCGCCTCCGCCTCGCCGCCTGCGCCGTGATCGCGCCCCTGCGCCATCCGCTCCTGCTTGCGCGCGAGCTCGGCACGCTCGACCTGCTCTCCGAGGGCCGCCTTGTCGTGCAGCCGACCGTGAGCTGGCACCGGGACGAGTACGAGGCGCTCGGCGTTCCCTTCAACAGGCGCGGCGCCCTGCTCGACGAGCAGCTCGCCGCGTGGGAGGGCCTCTGGCGCGAGACGCCGGCGTCGTTCCAGGGCGAGCACTACGCGTACGAGGACGTCTACCTGGAGCCGAAGGCCTGGCGTCCGGACGGGCCGCGGCTGTGGCTCGGCGGCGAGTCGGTGCATCCGCGCCTCCTCCGTCGCATCGTGCGCTACGCCCATGGCTTCCACCCGCTCGGGCAGCCCTCTGACGAGGACCTGCACGTGCTTCAGGAGGGCCTTGTCGCGGCGGGCCGCGACCTCTCGGAGCTCGAGCTCGTCGGCGGCATGCGAGCCGTCTTCCCGGACGACGCGAGTCCGTCGCCGCTCGCGCCGGCTATCGCGACGATCCCGGCCATGGCGGCCCGCGGCTTCGGCACGTTCTGCATCAAGCCGTCGCAGTTCGTCGACGAGATCGCGCTCTACCCGGCCTGGTGCCGCGAGGTCGTCGAGCGCGTCGGGACACTCGAGCTTCCTCGTGACAAAGTGTCACAAGGTTGCGGAGCCGGGTAGAGAGGAGCGGACGATGCTGCAGCAGGCCCGGATCACGGCCGCGGAGGACGCGTCCCGGCGGGAGCGGTTCCCGGTGGGTGCGTCGATCGAGTTCGCGGACCTCGAGGAGGCGGGCCGGGAGGCCGCGCTCGACCGTTTGCGCGAGGCGGAGCCGGTCTCGTGGGTCCCTGCCCTCGGCGGCTGGCTCGTGACGGGGTACGCCGAGGCGCGACAGATGCTGAGCCCGCGGCTCGGGCTCACCGTCGAGGCCGAGGAGAACCTCGTTCGCGCGTCGCTCGGGACGATGATGCTGACCACCGACGGGGCCGAGCACACCCGTCTCCGGGCGCCGTTCGAGCGGCCCTTCCGCCTGCGGGACGTCGACGAGCTGTTCGGCAGCGCGATCGCTGCGGAGGCGGCCGATCTGCTCGCGGGGCTCGTCCCCGACGGGAGGTGTGAGCTCGGCCGGGAGTTCGCCGCTCCGTTCGCCGTGCGGATGACCGGCCGCGTGCTCGGCCTCTCGCTCGACGACGTCGCGCGCATCGACGGCTTCTACTCCGCCTTCGCAGGAGCGATGGTCTATGACGGCAACCCCGAGCCCCAGCGTCTCGCCGATGCCGCCCGCGGGGAGCTGAACGGCGTGCTCCACGGCGAGCTCGCGCGCTGCCGGCACGAGCCCGACGGCTCGCTCACCTCCCAGGTCGGCAACGACGTCGGTGTGGACCTGAGCGACGACGAGATCGTTGCCCAGCTGCGGGTGAGCATGTTCGGCGGCATCGAGACGATCCAGGCGGCGATCATGAACACGCTCCTGTTGTTGCTTCGCGACCCGCCGCAACTCGAGGCAATGCTGACCGATCGTGGGGGGCTAGCCAACGCGATCGAGGAGTCGCTGCGCCTGATCCCACCGGTCGCATTCATCGAGCGCTGGACCGCGCGTCCGTGCGAGCTCGGAGGCGTGGAGCTCGGGCCGGACGAGTTCGTCGGCGCCTCGGTGCTCGCGGCGAACCGCGACCCGGCGGTGTTCGCCGATCCGCTGCGCTACGACAGCCGGCGCGAGAACGCGCGGCGCCATCTCTCGTTCTCCTTCGGGGAGCATTTCTGCCTCGGCGCGCACCTGGCCCGGATCGAGATCGCGGGCGCCGTGGGTCTCCTGCTCGAGAGCCTGCCCGGCCTCCGGCTCGTCGCGGGTGCGGAGCCCGCCGGCTTCGCATTCCGGCGGCCCGCGACGCTCGAGCTCGCCTGGGGGACGGACTGACGCAGCGCATCGGGCCCGCGCACCGTTCCGGGATTCCGCCTGCGGAGGCGGTGCCCCCTATCCTGCTCTCGTGAGCCTTCGCCTCGACATCCCCCGCGAGGAGGCTCTCCTCCGGGCAACGGAGATCGTCATCGCCGGCTGGCGCAGCTTCGACCAGGCGCGCGCGATCGAGCCCCCGATCGACGACCGGCTCAAGGTGCTGCTCGAGGCGGCGCTGCCCGACGGGCCGACCGGGGCGCTCGAGGTGCTGGAGGACGCGCGTCGGGGACTCGACGAGTCGATCGCCCAGACTCGCCCGCGTTTCTTCGCCTTCGTCGCCTCGTCGGGCCTCGAGATCGGTGTCATCGGGGATCTCCTCGCCTCGTGCTTCGACGCGAACCTCGCCGTCTGGGCGGCCGCCGCCACCGAGATCGAGGATCAGGCCGTCCGCTGGGTGGCCGAGTTCGTCGGCTTCCCGGCCGGTGCCGGGGCATTCACGAGTGGGGGCACGATCTCCAACATGACGGCGCTCGCGGCGGCCCGCGAGCGAGCAGTTCCAGGCTCGCGACGTCGCGGGCTCGGCGGTGTCTCCGCGACGCTCTACTGCTCGGACGAGGCGCACTACTCGATCGAGCGAGCCGCCGAGATCCTCGGGATCGGCTCCGGCAACGTGCGCTCGCTACCGATCGACGGGAACCGGCGGCTCGTGCCCGAGGCGGTGGCGGACGCAATCCGCGCCGACCGCGCCGCGGGGCGGGTGCCGGTTGCCGTCATCGCCACGGCGGGGACGACGCTGACCGGCGCCGTCGACCCGATCGACGAGCTCGCGGACGTGTGCGCTGAGGCCGGTGTCTGGCTGCACGTCGACGGCGCCTACGGACTTCCTGCTGCGACCACGCCGTCGGCCGGCCATCTCTTCGCCGGCCTCGACCGGGTCGACTCCGTGACGCTCGATGCGCACAAGTGGCTCTACCTGCCGAAGGCCTGCGGGGTCCTGCTGGTGCGCCGTCACGACGACCTGTTCCAGGCCTTCTCGCACGAAGAGGCGTACATCCCGCACGAGCGCACGGGCCACATGGTCGACATCACGCTCGAGTACTCCCGCCCGTTTCGGGCCCTGAAGGTGTGGCTGGCCTTCCGGGCCCACGGCGCCCAGTCGTTCCGCGACGCGGTCGAGGACAACCTGCGGCAGGCTCGCCTGCTCCACGATCTCGTCCTGGCGCATGACCGCCTCGAGCCCCTCTGCGGGCCGCCGCCCCTGTCGATCGTCCCGTTCCGCCACATCGGCACATCCGGCGACCCGAACGCCGCCAACGCCCGCCTCGTGCGGGCGCTCCAGGACGACGGGCGCATCTGGGTGGCGCCGGCGACGATCGACGACAAGGTCGGCCTCAGACCCTGCTTCGTCAATTTCCGCACGACCGACGACGACGTCCGCGCTCTCGTCGAGATCACCGACGAGCTGGCCCCGCGGGGCTGATCGCGCAGCGGCGCCCACAGCGGGCTCCTATCCCCCCGCAACACCGGCTTAACCCCTGCTAACCCGCGGTTCACGAAGGTGCCCGTATAAAGGAGTCATGGAATCGACCACCCCCACGCCTCCCCCCTCCCCTCTCACCTCCGGCACCCCGACTCCGAGCCCCGAGCCGTCGCGCGCTGGCTCGACCGTCAAGCCGTTTGCCCTGCTCGCCGTCGCCGCCGTGCTCGGCGGAGCTGCCGCGCTCGGCGGAGCAGCAGCGGTCGGCGCTCTCGACGGCGACTCCTCGACGACGGTCGTGCAGCAGTCGGCCACCTCCCCCGTCACCATCCCGACCTCGGCCGGCGCTGCGCTCTCGATCAACGAGATCTACAAGCGCAGCGGTCCCGGCGTCGTGCAGATCACGTCGACGCTCGGCTCCTCCGACTCCTCCCAAGGCCAGTTCCAGCAGTCCTCGCAGGCTCTCGGCTCGGGGTTCGTCCTCGACAAAGAGGGTCACATCGTCACCAACTACCACGTCATCGACGGAGCGACGTCGATCCACGTGCGGTTCTCGAACGACGACACCCTGAAGGCGACCGTCGTCGGCAGTGACCCGTCCACGGACATCGCGCTGCTCAAGGTCGCCGCGGACGCCAACGCGCTCACCCCCCTCGCGCTGGCCGACTCGAAACGGATCGAAGTGGGCGACGCGGTCGTCGCGATCGGGAACCCATTCGGCCTCGAGCGCACCGTCACCTCCGGCATCGTCAGCGCCCTCCAGCGGAACGTCACGGCCCCCAACGGGTACTCGATCGACCACGTGATCCAGACCGACGCGCCGATCAACCACGGCAACAGCGGCGGCCCGCTGCTGAACACGCGCGGCGAGGTGATCGGCGTCAACTCGCAGATCGAGACGGGCGGCTCCGGCGACGGCAACGTGGGGATCGGCTTCGCCGTCCCCTCGAATACGGTGAATTCCGTGGTCGACCAGCTGCTCGCCTCGGGGAAGGTCGAGCACGCCTACCTGGGCGTCTCCGCCGTCGAGGTCACGGACGAGATCGCGAAGTCGCTCGGCCTCCCGGTCACCGAGGGCCTCGTGATCCAGACCGTCAGCAACGGCTCCGGAGCGGCAGGAGCCGGTCTCAAGGCCGGCAGCGAGCAGGTCGTGATCGCCGGCGAGAGCTTCCGCAAGGGCGGCGACGTGATCGTGTCCGCCGACGGGAAAGCCGTCTCCTCGATCGACGAGCTGCGTGACGTGATCGACGCGCACGGGCCCGGCGACAAGATCCAACTGAAGATCTACCGCGGTGATGCAGAGAAGACCGTCACCGTCACGCTCGGGCGGCAGCCGACCTCCCCCTCCCAGTAGCCGCCCGCGACCGACCCCCCTCCCGGGTCGGAACCGACACGACGAGGCCCCCGGCGCACGAGTTGCCCGGGGGCCTCTCGCGTTCTCGGCCGTCGCGGGGCGCGCGCCTGTGGTTATCGTGCTGCCGTGAGCGAGGACGAGAGGCCAGAGACCGGCTCCCTGCTGCTCGACGAGGAGCGGGCCGTCGAGAACGAGGAGCTCTGGGAAGACGACGGCTCCGGTGACTATGACGGCTGGTACTGCGTGCGTACCGACCCCTTCCCGTGCCCTGCTCCCGGCTGCACCTTCGTCGCCGGGCACATGACGGCGGCGCACCTCGTGCTCGTCTGGGAGGAGCGCGACGACCCGAATCTCCTCTGGCATGCCCAGCGGGCGATGGAGGTGGGCCGGAACCCACGGGTCGTCTCGTACGAGAGGTCGTTCGGGCCGAGCGCCTCGTACTACGCCTGGGAGGCGGCCGGGCGACCCGTCCACGGCGTTCGCGGCAAGGTCTGACGCACTGCCCGACGGCGCCGGGCATCGCAGCGAGCCGAGGGCGGCGCTCTACGTCGTGGCGCTTGCGTGGCGGCGTGTGCGACGGCGCTCTTCTGGCGCCCTGCTTGCGGCCAGCGGCATCGCCGTGGGGACGGCTGTGCTGGTCGGCGTTCTCGCCGGCACGAAGATCGCCCAGGACCGGAGCGTCTCGCAGGCGATCGAGCGCATTCCCGCGGCCTCTCGCTCGGTCCGTGCCGTGTGGTTCGGCGTTCCCGTCGGCGCCGGGCAGGCCTACCCGGCGCTCGACGCGGCGGTCGGCTCGACGCTCTCCGGCCTCGGCCTCCCGGGCCCGACACGGATCGTCCTGTTCCGGGAGAGCACGGTTGCCGGTCGCTTCGTCTCCCTCGCCGGCGTCGAGGGACTCGCGTCGCACGTCCGCCTGACGAGCGGACGGCTGCCCCGCCGCTGCACGCCGCAGCGTTGCGAGGTCGTGCGCCTGAGGGGCGCGGGCGCGCTCCCGGATGCACCGGGGCTCCGCCTGGTGGAGGTCGGCACCGCGACGCTCGAGTCGAGCCGGCTCTTCGGCGACTTCCTCGCACCCACGGACAACGCCCTCGCCGACCGCGAGGTGGCACCGGCGCTGCAGCAGGCGGCCGAGTATCACCGGCCACCGCCGGCACCCCTCGTCGTCGCGGAGGGAATCGACGTCCTGACGCGCGCCGCGGCCGTCGCCAATACCTACCGGAGCTATGCCTGGGTGTGGCCGCTCGCGGCCGGCAAACCGAGGCTCTGGCAGATCGGCGACCTCGTGGGCGAGAGCGAGCAGGCGCGGGCGGCGCTCTCGGTCGGCTCGATCGGATACGGCGTGCAGGCCCCGGTGCAGGAGCTGCGCGCCGCCGAGCGCTCTGCCACGGTCGCGGGCCGAAGGCTCCTGCTCGTCGGCGGCGAGGCGGCTGCGCTGCTGTTCGCCTTCGCGGTGCTCGCCGCACGGGGCATGCGGCGTGATCTCGAGGCGGCCCGGCGCCGACTCACCTGGTACGGGGCGCGACGCTGGCACCTGCGGTTGCTGACGTGGGCCGAGAGCGCGACGGTCGCCGTCGTGGGAACCGTGATCGGGTGGCTGATCGGGCTCCTGGTCGGGGCGTTCGTCGCCGGACGGGCCGGGGCGCCCGTTGGCGCGGTCCTGCGCGAGAGCGTGCTCGCCCCGGCCGGGCTCGCGCTTGCGGCGGGCGTATTGATCGTGGCGACGATCGTCATCGCCGGCGCCACCTCCATTCCCCCCCGGGCAGGGAACCGTCTCGGTCCGCTCGACGTGGCCGCTTTCGCAGCGCTGGCGGTCGTCGTCGCCTCTCTCGCGGGTGGTGCCGCCGACGAAGCGCGGCTCGCCGAGGGCGGCGGGGTGGGCCTCGTGCTGCTCCTGCTCCCCGGCCTGATCGCGTTTGCCGCCGCGGTCGCGGCGGCACGGCTGTTCGGCCCGCTCGTGCGCCTGACCAGCCGCTTCGTCGACCGTAGCGTCGGCGTCCGTCTCGCTGCCGTGACCCTCGGCCGCGGCCCTGGCGCGGCTGCGGTGACCGTTGCGTTCCTCACGCTCGCCTTTGCGCTGGCGCTGCTCGCCGAGGGCTACCGGGCGACGCTGGTTCGCGCCGAGGGCGATCAGGCTTCATTCGCCGTCCCGCTCGACTTCGTCGTCCGCGAGGACCTGAAGTCGCTCGTTCCCGTCCTCGACGCGGCCCCACTCGAGCGGTACGCCGCTCTGGCAGGGGGTGTCCGCGCCGTTCCCGTCCTGCGGCTTCGCGCCAGCGCCGGGAACGCCGAGGGGATCAGCGGGATCACGGTGCTCGGCCTGCCGTCGCAGCAGATTTCCCGGCTGCACGGCTGGCGCGACGGGTTCACCGATCGCTCGCGCGAGTCGCTCGTCTCCGCGGTGGCGCCTTCGCGCGAGACCGCCGTCCAGGGCATCCGCCTCGGCTCGCGGCTGCGGTTCGAGGCAGGCCGGGGCCTCCTCTCCCTCCGTGCGACGATCGCCACGGCCGACGGGCGCTACCGGTCACTCGACCTCGGTGCACTCGCGGCCCGCTCGGCAACCCGCATCGATCGTGCACTGCCGCGTTCCCTCCAGGCGGGCACGCTCGTCGCGCTCGAGCTCGTCCCGCCGCGACTGGTCGACCGCGGCGCCGACGCCGGTAGCCCGCTCGCCGGGCGGCTTCGGCTCCACGGGCTGCCGGCGGCCGGATGGATCGGCGAAGGCGGCGTCGAGGCCCGTCCGCTCGCCGACGGTATCGACCTTCGCTACCGGATCTCGCAGCAGAGCGACGCGCGCATTCGAATCCGGCAGGCGACGGACACCTCCCCGCCGGTGGTGCTCGTGACGCCTCGGCTCGGCGTGCTCGCCGGCGGTGAAGGGGGGACGCTGGCGCTCGCGATCGGCGGCCGCAGGGTTCCGGTGCGCATCGCGGCTGTCGTCGGCCACTTCCCAGGCACCGACGGCGAGGCCGTGATCGGCGATCGCGGCGCTCTCGAGACTGCGGTCGACACCCAGGTTCCCGGCGCCGGTCGGACGAACGAGATCTGGCTCGACGTCCCCTCAGGTGAGACGGGGGCCGTTGCGGCCAAGCTGTCGCGGCCCCCTTTTCGCGTGCTCGAGGCCGTCTCCCGCGCGGCGCTGCTCGACGAGGCACGCGACGATCCCCTCGGGCACGGTACGCTCCTCGCGCTCGACGCGGCCGCCGTCGTCGCGCTCCTCCTCGCTGCTCTGGGCCTCGCGCTCACCGTCCTGTCCGACCTGCGCGACGACAGGGGCGACCTCTACGACCTCGAGGCCCAGGGCGCGGAGCCCACCCTGCTTCGCCGCATCGTCCGTATCAGGGCGCTCGTCGTCGCCCTCGCGGGCGTGCTGGCCGGCTCCGTTGCAGGGGCGCTGCTCGCCCTGCTCGTGACCCGTGTCGTCTCCGTCACCGCGCGTGCGGCGGCCACGGACCTGCCCCTGCAGACGTCGTTCGATCTCCGTGTCGTGGCGCTCGCAGCGGCCGTCTACCTGCTGGTCGCGGCGGCGCTTGTGGCGCTCGCTACCCGGCGGGCGTTCCGTGACGATCGTGGCCCGGCCCGGGCGCAGGAGGTGGGCGCATGAGCCTCGTCGAGGCCCGCGACCTGTTCTGCGTCTATCCGGGAAGCAGCGGAGGCGTCGCGGCACTTCAGGGTCTGACGCTCGATGTCGGAGAGGGCGAGATCTGTGTCGTTCTCGGTCCGAGTGGGTCGGGGAAGACCACGTTGATGCGCGTGCTTGCGGGGTTCGAGCGGGCGAGCGCCGGCACCATCGTCGTCTCGGGCGTCGAGCTCGGATCGCTGTCCGAGCGGCGCCTGGCCGACTACCGGGCCCGAACGCTCGGCTACGCCGACCAGCACTACTGGCGGGCGCTGGCCGGCGAGCTGACTGCGGAGGAGCTGATCGCGGTGCCGCTCGGGCTCCAGGGCACCCGGGAGCCGGAGCGTCTCGCGCGCGCTCACAGCCTGCTCGAGCGAGTCGGCCTGGGCGACCGGGCTGGTGCCCTCCCGGGCGAGCTCTCCGGTGGCGAGCAACAGCGGATCGCCCTCTGCGCCGCGCTGGCGCACCGGCCGCGCCTGCTGATTGCGGACGAGCCCACCGGCGAGCTCGACGAGGTGAGCGCCGCAGCCGTCTACACGCTCCTCGCAGAGCTCTCCCGGGAGGAGGGTGTCACGGCGCTCGTCGTCAGTCACGACCCACGCTCGGCGGCGATCGCCGACCGGGTCGTCCACATCCGCGACGGCCGCGTCAGCGAGGAGCGGAGCGGAGAGAGTGCGGCCGTCGTCGTCGGACGGGGCGGCTGGCTGCGGATCCCCGAGGCTGCGCTGCACGAGGCCGGGATCTCCGAGCGGGCGACGGTGGCGGTGCGCGAGGGCGTCGTCGAGCTCCGTCCGCTGGGAGCGCTGCGCGAGAGCAACTTGATGCTTCCCGATATCCAGGGCACCGCCGGGGCCGTCGTCGAGCTGCGAAGCGTAACGCGCCGCTACGGCCAGGACGTGGTGCTCGACGGCGCCACGGCGACCTTCTCGCCCGGGCCGGCTCTCGGTCGTGACCGGCCCGTCGGGCTCGGGGAAGTCGACGCTGCTCTCCCTCGTGGCAGGGCTCGACGTTCCGGACGAGGGCGAGATCGTGATCGGTGGTGTCTCGCTCTCGGTGCTGGACCGCGACGCCCGCGCCCGCTTCCGGCGCGACACGATCGCGTTCATCGGCCAGTCGCCCGGGCTCTCCGGGTTCCTCAGCGCACGGGAGAACGTCGAGATCGGTCTCGCGATCCGCGGCGTCGAGGGCATCGACGCGCACGAGCGGGCGATCGACGCTCTCGTCGCCGTCGGTCTCGGCGAGCACGCCGACCGGCCCGTCGATCTGCTCTCGGCCGGGCAGCAGGAGCGCGTCGCCGTCGCGCGAGCACTCGCCGCCCGCACGCCCGTGATCCTGGCCGACGAGCCGACCTCGCGCGTGGACGTCGCTGCCGCGCTCACGCTCGGCGGGCTCTTCGCGGACATCGCGCACGAGCACGGGACGACGCTCGTCTGCGCGACCCACGACCCGGTGCTGATCGGCTTCGCGGACGACGACGTGCAGCTACGGGCAGGCGCCCCGGTACCATCCGCCTGAGATGGCCGTTCAGTCCGAAACCCTGCAGGTCACGGGGATCCGTTGTGAGCGGTGCGTCAACCGGCTGGCGGCGACGCTGCGAGGCCACGATGGCCTCGAGAGCGCGAACGCGAACCTGATGGGCCAGGTCTCGCTCCGGTTCGACGACGAGAAGACGACGCGTGACGCGCTCGTCGCCGCGATGGCGAAGGCCGGCTTTCGCGAGCAAGAACCAGCGTAGGTGTCAGGCTTCAGCCTGACTCCTACACAGATCTACGGTCGTAGGTGTCAGGCTTCAGCCTGACTCCTACACAGATCTACGGAATAACCCGGCGCGCCGGCGCGTTTGAGCGTCCGTAACAGATACGGTGACGTGGTGGGTGAGCACGAGCACGAGCCCGAGCTCGAGGGACGCCGGATCGCGGCGGAGGCCCGCGACCGGGTTCGCTTCGAAGAGGAGGCGCTCGCGCTCGCCGATCAGGTGTACCGCGTCGCGCGCAGGCTCGTCGGAACCCGTGAAGAAGCTGAGGATCTTGTCCAGGACACCTACGGTCGAGCATTCAGGAGCTGGCGCTCCTACACCCCCGGCACGAACCTGCGTGCCTGGCTGCTGCGCATCCTCACGAACCTCAATCTCGACCGCGGCCGCAAGGTCCAGCGGACGCCCGACATGCAACCGATCGAGGAAGGCGACTATTACCTCGCCAACAAGATGGCCGAGTCGCAGGGAGAGCAGGTGCTCGACCAGGAGCGCGTGGTCGAGAACCTCTCGCAGGACTCGATCGTGACCGCGCTCGCGGCGCTCCCCCACGATTTCCGCGACACGGTCGTGCTGGTCGACATCGGCGAGTTCAGCTACGCCGACGCGGCAGAGATCCTCGACATCCCGATCGGCACCGTCATGTCGCGACTCCACCGCGGCCGGAGGCTGTTGAAGCAGACACTTGCAGAGGAGGCGATCTCATGAGCCATGGGCCGTGCGATGCATGCGAGGAGCTCTTGCAGGGGTACCTCGACCGAGAGCTCACGGACGGAGAGGTTCTGCAGGCCGAAGTCTCACCTCGACGGGTGCGACTACTGCCGGCGCCGGTATCGCTTCGAGGTCTCCCTGCGTCAGTACGTCCAGACGACGGCGGTCGAGCGAATGCCCGTCGGACTGATGGAGAAGCTGACGCAGCTGCGCTCCGCCGACGCCTGAACCGGGTCTCTACGGGTAGCGCAGCCGTTCCGGCAGGTCCGCCGGGGTGTTCACGTCGCCCGGGTCGCCGAGATCGTCGCAGGGAACGAGGCGCACCTCGAGCTCGCGCAGGCCTGCGTCCGGGATCGTGTCCCACGCCTCCCGCGCGACGAGAAGCGGGTGACCGCGCTCTCCGGCGTACGAGGCCGCGACGAGCGTGCCCCCTTCGGCGCGCCAGGACGCGATCACGCGCTCGACGGCGCCCGGCGCGAGGTCGGGCCCGTCCGCGAGGACGACGATCGCCGCCTCGACCTCGTCGGTGAGCTCCTCGAGCCCGCTCGCGAGCGAGGCGCCGGGGCCGCGCTTCCAGCCGGCGCACGTCACGACCCGGGCGGGTGTCTCGAGCGTGTGCGCTCCCGCGACGACGACGATGTCGTCGACGGGGCTCTGCTCGAGCCGCTCCAGCACGTACGGCAGCAGGAGCCGCTGTTTCGGAGTCCCGAAGCGGGACGCCTCCCCGGCGGCGAGCACGATCGCGGCGATGCTCACTGTTCCTCGACCGTCACCGATTTGATCACGACCGGGCGCGTCGGCTTCTCCGTCGTCGGGTCGCCGAGCTCGCCGATGCGCTCGACGACCTCGATCCCGCTCGTGACCTTGCCGACGATCGCGTAGTCGGGCGGAAGCCCGACATCGGCGCCGGTGACGACGAAGAACTGGCTGCCCGCAGTCCCGGCCGGCTCGGAGCCGCCCTTCGCCATCGCCACCACACCCTTCGTGTAAGCGGCGTCCGCCGGCGGTGGATCGACCGTCTTGTACCCCGACCCGCCGGCTCCAGACTGCGTCGGGTCGCCCCCCTGGATCACGAAGCCCGGCACGATCCGGTGGAAGATCGTGTCGTCGTAGAAGCCCGCCTTCGCGAGCGAGACGAGCGATGCAGCCGTCGCAGGTGCCGCCGCGAGGTCGAGCGTCACCGTGAACGAGCCGCAGTTCGTCGCGAAGACGAGGTTGTACGTCTGCTCGGGATCGAGGCGCTCCTTCGGCGCCGTTGCACCACCGTCCTCGCGCGCGGCGGGAACGTCGACGTCGGTGCAGCCGTCGGCGCCGGCCGTCGTGTCACCGGCCGCGGTCGTTGCGTCGGTCGCCGCCGCGGTGCTCGTGGCGGCCTCGTCGCTCGACGATCCGCCGCAGCCGGATACGAGCAGACCCAGCGCAAGCAGGAAGATGAGCAGCGTTCGACGCACCGGCGGATTCTACCCCGCTTGACGCGCGCGGGCAGGCACGTGTAGTCCTACGAGCGTGACCATCGTCCTCGAGGTGAACGGCCAGCGCCACGTCGTGGAGCCGGGCGGGCGCCGGCTGCTCGCCGTCCTCCGGGACGACCTCGAGTTGCTGGGAACCAAGCTCGCGTGCGGTGAGGGCGCCTGCGGCGCGTGCGCGGTGCTCGTCGACGGCAGGCCCGTCAATGCGTGCCTCCTGCTCGCGGAGGCGGCCGAGGGTCACGAGATCGTGACGATCGAGGGGCTCTCGACCGGCCGCGCTTCGGCGATCCAGGAAGCGTTCGTCGCCGAGGACGCCCTGCAGTGCGGGTTCTGCACGCCGGGCCAGATCGTCAGCGCGACCGCGCTCCTCGAGCACGTGCCGCAGCCGACCCGCGAGCAGATCCACGAGGCGATGGCCGGCAACCTCTGCCGCTGCGGTGCGTACCCGAAGATCGAGCGCGCGATCCTGCGCGCGGCCGGTGGCGCATGACGGCCCGCCTCGTCCGCACGCAGAAGGAGATGGAAGGCCGGTACGAGGACGTCTGGGTGCTCGTCGACGAGGCGGACGACGTCGAGAGCTGGGCGCCCGAGGCCGACCTCGCGCTCGTCGGCCGGCCGGCGCCTCGGCAGGACGGCGCAGCAAGGGCTGCCGGGCGGGTCCGGTTCACCGTCGACGTCCGGCTCGCCGGGATGCTCCACGCCGCCGTGCTGCGCTCACCCGCCGCCCACGGACGCGTGCGCTCGCTCGACGTCGCTGCAGCCCTCGCGATCCCGGGCGTGCGGGCCGTGCTCGGCCCGGAGAATGAGCTCTCGCTCACGACCCAGGCCCCGCTGCTCGCCGCCGAGCCCGCCTACGCGGGCCAGCCGATCGCGGTCGTCGCGGCGGACACGCTCGAGGCGGCACGGGCCGGCGTCGCGGCCCTCGCGCTCGACCTCGAGATCCTCCCGCACGTCGTCGACGCGCAGGAGGGCCTGAACCGGCAGAGCTTCACCACCGATCCGTCGGACCATGCCAGAGGCGACGCCGAGGCGGCGCTCGCCGCCGCCGAGGTGACGATCGAGCTCGCTCTCGACACGCCGGCGCAGGTGCAGACACCGCTCGAGCCGCATGCGGCCGTCGCGTCCTGGGACGGTGACATGCTCACCGCCTGGGTCTCCACCCAGGGGATGTTCGCGGCCCGCGACGAGCTCTCGCGGGCGTTCGGGCTGCGCAAGGACGACGTCCGGGTGCGGACCGAGTTCGTCGGCGGTGGCTTCGGCGCCAAGCAGGGCGCGGGCTTCGAGGCGCTCGCGGCGGCCGAGCTCTCGCGGATCACGGGCAGGCCGGTGCGACTCGTGAACGACCGCCACGCCGAGCAGCTCGACGGTGGCCGCCGTGCAGCGACCCGCCAGACCATTCGTCTCGGCGCACGCCGGGACGGCACGATCACCGCCATCGACGCGGATGCCGTCATCGCGATGGGGCAGGGCGGATGGGTCTTCCCCGTGCTGATCCCGGCCCGCACGCTGTACCGCTGTGCCGACGTGCGCGCGCTGACCTTCCCGGTGAAGACGAACCTGCGCGCGCAGAACGCCTTCCGGGCCCCCGGCGTGATGGAGGGAACGGCCGCGTTCGAGCAGGCGATCGACGAGCTCGCGCTCGCGCTCGACCTCGACCCGCTCGAGCTGCGGCGCCGCAATCATGCGGACGTCGATCAGGTGAGCGGGCTGGCCTACTCCAGCAAGCAGCTACTCGCCTGCTACGACCGCGCTGCGGAGCTCGCCGGCTGGGCGGGGCGGGAAGAGCTCCGGGTGCCGCGCGGCGACGCGCTCCTGCGGGGCATGGGCTGCGCGACGCAGATCTGGTGGGGTGGCGGCGGGCCGCCCTCGCACGCAACCGTGCGGCTCGACGCCGACGGGCACGCATCCGTGATCACCGGGATCCAGGACATCGGCACCGGCACGCTGACCGGGGCGCAGATCGTCGCCGCCGAGGAGCTCGGGCTTCCGCTCGCGCACGTACGCGTGACCGGCGGCGACACGCGGCCGAACGTCTACGGTCCGGTCGCGGGTGGCTCCCAGACGACGCCGTCGGTGATGCCCGCCGTCCGGTCGGCCGCCGCAAAGGTGCGCAAGACCCTGCTTCAGCTCGCGGGCGACGTCTTCGAGATAGCGGCCGGCGACCTCGAGCTCCGCGACGGGCGGATCCGCTCGCGCGACGGCGCGATCGACGTCGACGTGACCGAGGTGACCGGGAAGCTCGGCGATGCCACGATCGACGGCTCCGGCTCCCGCGGCCCTAACCCCGACGGCTTCGTCGTGCACACGTTCGGCTGCCAGATCGCGCAGGTCGCGGTCGACCCGGCGCTCGGCGAGGTGAGGGTCGAGCGGATCGTCGCCGTCCACGACGTCGGGCGGATCGTGAACCCGCTGACAGCGTCGAGCCAGGTCGAGGGCGGCATCCTGCAGGGGATGGCGTTCGCCCTCTCGGAGGAGCTCGTCGTCGATCCGACGACCGGCGTCCCCGTCAACGCGCACCTCGACGACTACAAGATCCCGACGATCGCCGACGTGCCGGAGATCGTGATCGACTACCCGCACGTCCCGGACGTGAACCTGCCGAACGTCGGGGCCAAGGGCCTCGGCGAGCCGCCGATCGTGCCGACGGCCGCCGCGATCGCGAACGCGTTCGCGCATGCAACGGGACGCCGGGCGGCCGCGTTGCCCCTCACCCGAGACCGCGTGATCGAGGCGCTCGCGTGAGCACCTACGCGCGGCCCGGCTCGATCGAGGAGGCGCTCGAGCTCCTCACCCGCGAGGGCGCTGCCGTCCTCGCCGGCGGCACCGACCTTGCAGGGCAGATCGACCGCGGGATCCGGGCGCCGTCTCTGCTCGTCGACCTGCAGGACGCCGGCCTGGGAGGGATCGAGGCGGACGGCGACGGCATCCGCATCGGTGCCACGACGACGCTCGCCGAGCTCGCGGCCGCCGCCCCCGCCGCCCGCTACGCCGCCGTCGCGTCCGCGGCCGGCCTCGCCGCCTCGCCGCTGCTGCGCAACCAGGGCACGGTGGGCGGCAACCTCTGCCAGCACACGCGCTGCTGGTACTACCGCGGCGAGGAGTGGAACTGCTGGCTCGGCGGTGGAGATACCTGCTTTGCCCAGATCGGCGATCACCGCAAGCACAACCTCGAGGAGGGGGACTGCATCTCCGCGCATCCCTCGGATCTCGCTCCCGCCCTTGCCGCCTGCGGCGCAACCGTGGTGGTGCGGTCGCGTGACGGCGAGCGGGAGTTGCCTCTGCTCGAGCTGTACCGCTCGCCGACCGAGGGAAACCGCTCCCTCGTCACGCTCGATATCGGTGAGATCGTCGTCGCGGCGCGGCTGCCCGCACCGCCCGCCGCCTCGACCTATCTCCGCACCGGTGAGCGGCAGGCGTTCTCGTTTCCGCTCGTCTCGGTCGCCGCCGCCCGCCGAGACGGCGAGCTCACCCTCGTTGCGGCCGGGATCGCGAATGTCCCCCGGGAGCTCGACCCTGCCGACCCGCTCGCCGGCCTCCCCGGCCACCCGCAGAGCGCCTGGAAGCGGATCGTGCTCGAAACGCTGGTCGAGCGGGCAATCGTGGCGGTAGCTGCGGACGAGCCCGGACGCACGCTGAAGCCCCCCGCCGGGCCGGCTACGCCGGCGTCGTGACGGCGAGGATGTCCGCGATGTGGACGAGCATCCGCGCCGGGCGGGCGGTTCGCTCCGACTCGTCCCGATCCTCGATCGCCTCGATCCCGGCCCAGAGCTCCGCTGCGACCGAGAGCGCGTGCCGGATCAGGTCGGCGTCGGGAACCCCGTCGACGTTCGCCTCGTGGGCGGCGTTGAGCGCGAGCCCCAGGCCTCCCGCCCGATCGGGCTGGCGCATCCAGAGGAGCGGCGTCGCAGTCGAGATGTACTGGTGGATCCGCGCGAGGGGGAGGCTGTGTGCGAGCACCTCGGGCCCCTTCGGCGCCGTCAGCTGCGGCAGCGGTGCACCGTTCGCAATCGCGAGCGCGGTACCGCCGAGCATCCCCCGGATCTCGGTCTCGTCGAAGTTCGACAGCTGTGCCGCGCGGAGCGCGAGCAGGAGCTGGTTCGGCGTGCGGCCGTAGGGGTAGTCGGTCGCGAACAGGATCTGCTGCGGCGCCACCTGGCGCATCAGGTCGAGCAGGTCGACGATGCTCCACAGGGAGGTGTCGAAGAACACCCCGGGCACGTGGGCAAAGTGGCCGGCGAGCCCGCCGAGGTCGGCGATGCCGGCGTGGGCGATGATCAGGCGGACGTCCGCGTAGCGGTCGACCAGCGAGGCGAGGTGATCACCGATCGGCGGCAGCCCGCGGCCGCCGTGGATCAGGATCGGGACGTCGCGCTCGACCGCGAGGGCGAAGACCGCGTCGAGGCGCTCATCGCCGAGTGAGAACTTCTGGGCGCGAGGGTGCAGCTTGATCCCGCGGGCACCGAGGCCGAGACAGCGGATCGCCTCCTCGACCGGGCTCTCGTCCAGATCGAGACGGACGAAGGGCACGATCCGATCGGGGCTCTCGCTCGCATACGCGAGGGTGCGGTCGTTCGCAGCCGTGAACGCAGGCACCCGGTCCGGCTCGTCGAGGCAGAACGTGAACGCGCCGACGATCCCGACCTGGTCGAACATGGCGAGCATCTCGTCGGGCCGTCCCCGCATGCCGTCGATGTCGTCGCCCAGGTGCGTGTGCGCGTCGAAGAGAACGGCGTCCGCGGGGATCTCGGCGAGAACCCGATCGGTGACCTCGTCGAGGATTCGCTGCGCGCGCTCGAGCGTGTGCACCCTACGAGTCTAGATCGTTTGGGGCGGAGTGCCGGCGGCGAGGAGCAGGCGCTCGACGAAGGCCGGCTCGGGCACGGCGCCGGTCCACGCGAGGCGCCCGTTCGCGACGATCGCCGGCACCGATACGACGCCGTGACGGTCGGCGGCAGCGGCGAACTCGGTCGCCTCGACGGCCGCGGCGGTGATGCGCGTCGAGGCCAGGGCGAAGCGGTACGCCAGCAGCACGGCCGGCGGGCAGTGCGGTCAGGTCGGGGTGACGTACACCTCGAGCGCGACGTCGCGCTCGAGGCCCGCGACTGCATCGAGCGACGCCTGCGAGAGCGAGCTCACGGCCCTTCCGGCCTCGGCGACGGCGCCGACGAGGGCCGCCAGCTCGTAGCCCCAGGGCAGGCCGTGGTAGACGAGCCGACCGGCGACGGTCGTCTTCGGCCACCGTCCCCGGTCGTCCGTCTCCGTCACCGTGAGGTCGACACGCTTGGAGAGCGAGGCGATCTGCTCGAGCAGCGCCCTGGTCTCGGCGCCGAAGTCGATCTCGCGGCCGCCCGCGATCACCGTCACCGGCTGTTCCTCGGGCCCGAGCTCGAGGTGGATCGATACGTCGCGGTCGAGCCCGTCGAGGACGCGGCGGATCGCCTCGCGCTCGTGCTCGCCGAGCCCGCTCACCCGGCCAGCGTGGCCATCTTGTCGCCGAGATAGGCGAGGTACGGCTGCGGGTCGATCACGTCCGATCCGGTCATGCGGGCCAGGGTCTCCTTCGGTGTCAGCTTGCGGCCATGCGCGTAGAGGTTGTCGCGCAGCCAGTCGGAGAGCCCGAGCAGCTCACCGGCCGCCATCTGCGCGTCGAGATCGGGGAGTGCCTCGCGCACCTTCGCCCAGATCTGGAGCGAGACGACGTTGCCGAGCGCATACGTGGGGAAGTAGCCGATCCCACCGCCGGACCAGTGCACGTCCTGCAGTACCCCGTCGCCGTCCGAGGGGACGTCGATGCCCAGGAACTCCTTCATCCGTGCGTTCCAGATCTCGGGCAGGTCCTCGAGCTCGACCGTGCCCTCGATCAGCTCCTGCTCGAGCTCGAAGCGGAGGATGATGTGCAGCGAGTAGGTCGTCTCGTCGGCGTCGACGCGAATCAGCCCGGGCTCGGCCCGGTTGATCGCGCGGACGAACGCATCGAGGTCGACCGAGCCGAGCCGATCGGGGAAGGTCTCCTGGAGCGGCCCGTACCAGTGCGTCCAGAACGGCCTGCTGCGACCGACGAGGTTCTCCCACGTGCGGCTCTGGGACTCGTTGATCGCGAGCGACGGCGCGCCGCTGAGCGGCGTGCGCATCAGCGCGTCCGCGATCCCGTGCGCATACAGCCCGTGGCCCGCCTCGTGCAGCGTCGACCAGACCGACTCGAGGTCGTCCGGCCGGTATCGGGTCGTGAGGCGCACGTCCCGGTTCGAGAACGAGGTGCAGAACGGATGTGCCGTCGGGTCGAGCCGCCAGGCGCCCTCCTCGAACCCGAGCGTCGCGAGTACCTGCTCGGCGAAGCGCCGCTGCGCGTCAGGGTCGAAGGAGCCGTGCAGGAACGAGGCGTCGACCTGCGGCGCGGTGCGAACGAGCTCGGTCAACGCAGGGCGCAGCACGGCGAACACCTCGCGCACCTCGGTCGTCGTCATGCCGGGCTCGTAGTCGTCGAGGAGCGCCGTGTAGGGCAGGTCGGCCGGCTCGAAGCAGGCGATGTAGCGGCGCTTGAGCTCGACGTTCGCACGGAGGTACGGCAGGAACGCGGCGAAGTCGTCGTTGCGGCGCGCTTCGACCCACGCGTGGTGGCCCCGCGCGGCGGCGCGTGTCATCTCCACCCGCAGCTCGGTCGGGACCCGGCAGGCCTTCTCGTAGTCACGGCGTGTCACGCGGACGAGACTCGCGTCGTCGGAGTCGTACGGCAGTGACTCCTCGAGCGGCGCGAGGCGCTCCAGGAGACGGCCGATCTCGGGGTCGGTGAAGCGCTCGTGGATGATGCGGCCGAGCGTTGCGAGCGACTCGGCGCGCGACTCGGTGCCGAGCGGCGGCATCGAGACCCGCTGCTCCCAGCCGAGGACGCCCGCAGCCCGGCCGAGGTCGGAGATCTCGGCCAGTCGTCGCCGCAGGGTTGCGAGGTCGTCCACCGCGTGGACCCTATCGATAGGCTGCATGGGCGTGCCCGACGTGCTTCTGATCGGTGACACCCTCCGCTCGCCGGAGCTGCGTCACGAGGTGCCGGTCGACATCGGCGACCCGTTTCTCTTTGCGGAGGTCGGCGACCGTCGCGTCGCCATCGTCTGGAGCGTGGAAGGAGACCGCATCGCGCTCGTCGACCCCACCATCGAGCTCGTGCCCTCGGAGACGTTCCCGCTCGACCAGCTGTTGCGCGACGGGCTCGACGCCTACGAGCTCTTTCCGGCCCTGTTCTCGCAGATGGTGGCCTCGCTCGGCATCTCGAGCGCGCTCGTACCGGAGCGGTTCCCGCTCGGGATCGGCGATCGGCTTCGGGCCGACGGCGTGGAGCTCGTCGTCGACCAGCGGTTCTTCGACGATCGGCGGCGGCGCAAGTCCAGCGTCGAGCTCGCGGGGATCCACGCGGCCCAGGAGGCGGCCGAGGCGGGAATGGCGGCAATCGCGGCGCTGCTCGCCCGCTCGGAGCCCGCAGAGGGTGGCCGCGTCCTCGACGGCGAGCCGCTGACCTGCGAGCGGCTTCGTGCCGCTGCGGCTGCGGCCTTTGCGGCGAGGGGCTGTCGCGGCGATGACATGATCGTCGCCCACGGCGCCCAGGCAGCGGATGGTCACGATCCGGGGCACGGCCGGGTCGATAACGACGACACCGTCCTCTGCGACCTCTTCCCCCAGCACATCGAGAGTGCCTGCTTCGCGGACATGACCCGGACGTTCAGCGTGGGCGCGGCCGACCCGACGCTGCTCGAGTGGCATGCACAGTCCGTCGAGGCGCTCGAGCTCGCGACCTCTCTGGTCAGGCCTGGCATCGAGGGCGGGCTGATTCATCGGTCGGTCTGCGCGTTCTTCGAGGAGCGAGGTCACATGACCCAACTGTCGAAGCCCGAGGGGACAGTCCAGCGCGAGGGCTTCAACCACGGCCTCGGTCACGGCGTCGGGCTGGAGGTGCACGAAGCGCCCTACGTGGGCAGGGTGAGCCAGGAGCTCGTGGCAGGCGACGTGATCGCGCTCGAGCCGGGCCTGTACCGGCGCGGGTGGGGCGGCGTGCGCGTCGAGGACATCGTCCTCGTCACCGAGGACGGCTGCGAGGTGCTGACGCGCTACCCGTACGGCCTCGACCCCTGAGCCGATCGCGTTAGGATCGACGGCACTGCGAGACGCTGGCCCGGTTCCCGTACCACCCGGAGGTGCGAGCGACGTGAGCGACCATACGATCCACACGCTTTCCGACGAGGAGCGGCGCTTCCCGCCCTCGCCCGCCTTCACCGCGCAGGCGAATGCCCGGCCCGAC
Organism: uncultured Thermoleophilia bacterium; assembly: GCA_963823355.1. Taxonomy (GTDB): domain Bacteria; phylum Actinomycetota; class Thermoleophilia; order Gaiellales; family Gaiellaceae; genus Gaiella. The sequence goes on along the minus strand of CAWGLG010000007.1, from coordinate 858,944 downwards.
GTGTACGCCGAGCCGTTCGAGGCGTTCTGGGAGCGCAACGGACGCGAGCGGGTGACCTGGTTCGAGCCCTTCGAGGAGCTGTACCGCTGGGAGCTCCCCTACGCCCAGTGGTACCTGGGCGGCAAGCTGAACATCGCCTTCAACTGCGTCGACCGTCACGTCGAGTCCGGCCTCGGCGAGCGGGTCGCATTCCACTGGGAGGGGGAGCCCGCCGGCGAGACCCGCACGATCACGTACGCCGAGCTCCAGCGCGACGTCGTGCGGATGGCGAACGCGCTGAAGCAGCTCGGTGTCGGCAAGGGCACGGCGGTCGCGATCTACATGGGGATGGTGCCGGAGCTCGCGGTGGCGATGCTCGCGTGCACCCGACTCGGAGCCCCGCATACCGTGGTGTTCGGCGGCTTCTCCGCCGACTCGCTGTCGGACCGGATGAACGACATGGGGTGCGAGGTGCTCGTGACCCAGGACGAGGCGTGGCGGCGCGGCAGGCCCGTGCCGCTGAAACGGGTCGCGGACGAGGCGATGGCCGAGTCCCCGGGCGTGCGGGCCTCACTCGTGGTGCGCCGGACGGGGAACCCGGTGCCGATGACCGACGGCCGCGACCGCTGGTACCACGACGTCGCGGCCGGGGTGCCGGACGATCCGACGTCGTGCCCGTGCCAGCCGATGGACAGCGAGGACCTGCTGTTCCTGATGTACACGTCGGGGACGACCGCGAAGCCCAAGGGGATCGCGCACACCACCGGCGGCTACCTCGTCGGCGTCGCGACGACGCACTCGCTGATCTTCGACCTCAAGCCGGAGAGCGACGTGTACTGGTGCGCCGCGGACATCGGCTGGATCACCGGGCACAGCTACATCGTCTACGGGCCCCTGTGCAACGCCGCCACCTCGGTGATGTACGAGGGCACGCCCGACTTCCCGACGGAGGAGCGCTGGTGGGAGATCGTCGAGCGCTACGGCGTCACGATCCTCTACACGGCGCCGACGGCGATCAGGGCGCACATGAAGTGGGGGCCGGAGCACGCGGCGGCGCACGATCTCTCCTCCCTGCGCCTGCTCGGGTCGGTCGGCGAGCCGATCAACCCCGAGGCGTGGATCTGGTACCACGAGCACATCGGCGGCGGGCGCTGCCCGATCGTCGACACCTGGTGGCAGACCGAGACCGGGATGATCCTGATCACGCCGCTGCCGGGCGTGACCACGACGAAGCCGGGCTCGGCGACGAAGCCGTTCCCGGGTGTCGATGCGGCAATCCTGAACGAGCAGGGCGAACGGGTCGAGCAGGGCGGCGGCTACCTCGTGCTCGAGCGGCCCTGGCCGGCGATGACCCGGGGCATCTTCGGTGACGACCAGCGCTTCCGCGACACCTACTGGACGCGGTTCCCGGGCCACTACTTCGCCGGCGACGGCGCCCGCATCGACGCGGACGGCGACTTCTGGCTGCTCGGCCGCGTCGACGACGTGATGAACGTGTCCGGTCACCGGCTCTCCACGATCGAGGTCGAGTCGGCGCTCGTCGACCATCCGCGTGTGGCGGAGGCCGCGGTCTGCGGCCGCTACGACGCCACGACGGGCCAGGCGATCGTCGCCTACGTGACGCTGAAGGGCAACGAAGGCCCCTCGGTCGAGATGCTCGAGGAGCTTCGCAACCACGTCGCCCACAAGATCGGCGCGATCGCGAAGCCGGCCAACATCGTCTTCACCCCCGAGCTACCGAAGACGCGCTCCGGGAAGATCATGCGCCGGTTGCTCCGCGACGTGGCCGAGAACCGGCCCCTCGGCGACACGACGACGCTGGCCGACCCGGCCGTCGTGAACGAGCTCGCGACGCGCGCAGCCGAGGATTCCGAAGGGGCGTAGAGGCGACGAGCAGGCCGCGCCTCCCTCGAAGGCGCATTCGTCGCCCGTTCGTCGTTCATCGCGACGGGCCCTGCCGTCACGCAGGCTCGAGCAGGCGCTCGAACCGCCCCGCGTCCTCGAACGGGCCGATCACGGCGAGCTTGAGCTGCCTGCCGACGACGTCCTGCGCGACCCGCTGGACGTCCTCGGCGGTGACGGCATCCAGCCCCGCGAGCATCGCCTCCGGCTCCTCGGCCTGGCCGAGTAGCACCTCGCGGCGTAGCCCGTACATGATCGTCCCGTGCGGGCTCTCGATCCCGAGGACGAAGCGGCCCTTCGCGAAGGCGCGGGCCTTCTCGAGCTCGGCCGCCGGCACGGGCTCCTCGGCCATCCTGCGCAACTCGGCGGCGATCGTCGAAACGGCGTCGTCGATCCGCTGGATGTCGACCCCGGCCTGGGCGTACAGCGAGCCCGCGTCGAGGAAGGCGGCGTTGCTGCTGAACACGTAATAGGCGAGGCCCCGCCGCTCGCGCACCTCGGTGAAGAGGCGCGACGACATGCCGCCCCCGAGCACCGTCGTCAGCAGTTGCAGCACGTACCGATCGGGGTGCCCGATGGGGTAGCTGCGCGCGCCGAGGACGATGTGCGCCTGGTCGGACTGCTTCGTGAACACCGACACCGGCGAGCCGTTCGGGGGGGTGATGGCCGGCTCGGGCAGCCCGGTCGCGCGCGGCTCGATCGAGCCGAGCAGCTCCTCGAGCCGCTCCGTGAGGCCCTCGCCGATCCGGCCCCCGACGCCGACCACCATGCGCTCGGGCCGGTACCACTCATCGATGAACGACGTGAAGGTGTCACGTGTCGCAGCGCGGACGGTTTCCTTCGTGCCGATGATGTCGCGGCCGAGCGGATGGTCGCCGTAGAGGAGGGCGTCGTAGACCCCGCCGACGAAGTCGCGCGGCGTGTCGAAGTACATGTTCATCTCCTCGACGATGACGCCCTTCTCGCGCTCGATCTCCTCGGCGTCGAAGCGGGAGTTGCGAATCATGTCGGCGAGCACGTCGAGCGCCACGTCCCGGGTGTCGGCGGCGCATTTCACGTAGTAGCCCGTGAACTCCTTGCTGGTGAACGCGTTGAACTCGCCGCCGATACCGTCGATCTCGGCCGAGATGGAGCGCGCCGTGGGGCGCCGCTCGGTGCCCTTGAAGAACATGTGCTCGGCGAAGTGCGCGATGCCCCCGATCTCGGCGGTCTCGTACCGCGACCCCGCGGCGAACATCACGAAGCACGAGACGGACTGGGCCTGCGGCATCGGCGCGGTGAGCACGCGGACGCCGTTCCCGAGAGTGTGTCGCTCGAAGGCAGCCATCGACGACATCGTAGACGCGAGGCCGCGCCGCGTGGGATGATCAGGGAGTGATCACCCATGCCCAGGCGCTGGCCGTCCTCGACAGCGTGATCGAGTCAACCCCGGGCCCGGTCTCCGCCGCCGTCGTCGACACGCACGGGGAGGTCGTGGCCTCGGTCGCGATGACCGGCGCCGCGCGCGACACGTATCTCAACGCGCAGCGCAAGGCCTATACCGCCGCGCGCAGCGACGCCTTCACGACCCGTCAGCTCGCGGAGAAGGCCGGCGGCTCACCGATGGAGCTCGCGAGCTTCGACCCGCAGTTCAGCTTCTTCCTCGGCGGCGTCGCGGCCTTCCACGAGGGGACGCGCGTCGGCGCCGTCGGTGTCAGCGGCCTCCCGGGCGAGGTCGACGAGGAGCTCGCGATCGCCGCGATCCGGGCCGCCGGCCTCGACGCACCAACCGGCTAGCCCTCAGCGCGGACGAGGAGCGCTCGCAGCCGCCTGCGCTCCGACGGAAGGTAGAAGCCGAGCGGCAGGAGCACGAGCGGGTAGACGACGATGAGGACGACCGAGAGCGCGAGCCCGGCGCCGACGAGCTTGCCGAGCGCGGCGAGCGCGATTCCGGCGGCCGCCGCGGTCAGGACACGGCGCCACTGGTACGGGCAGGGGAAGATCCGTTGCGCCCACCAGGCCATTCCCGCGAACATCACGGTGTAGGCCGCGACTGTCGCGATCGCGGCGCCCATCATTCCGTACGGTGGAATCAGGGCCAGGTTGAGGGCCACGTTGACGACCGCGGCGGCGCCGGTGATGACCCAGTTGAACTGGGTGCGCCGGGCGCGGCCGATGCCGATCGAGAGCACGATAAAGCCTGCGAACGATACGGCGGCGAAGGAGAGCGGGCCGACGACACGTGAGGCGCTCGCGAACTGCGCGGTCGAGAGCCAGGCGACGAGCCAGGGTGAGAGGAGCGCCAGCGCGGTCGCGATCCACGTCGAGAGGACGATGAGGTACGTGAGAACCCACGCGTACGTCTGCTTCGCCTCCTCGTCGCTCCTGATCGAGTAGGCGAACGCGGGCCATGCCATCCTGAACGCGGTCAGCAGCAGCACCATCGCGGACGCGATGCGCACGCCGACGGAATAGAGGCCGACCTCGGAGGTGTCGGTCAGCTTGACGAGGAAGAACCGGTCGCTGAAGTTCGTCACCCAGAGGAACAGCGCCGAGGGGACGAGCGGCAGCCCGAAGTGGTTCATCTGCCGGAGCAGCGGCCGGCTGAGCTGGAGCCCCAGCTGCTCGCGCCGGTACCCGAGCAGCGCGAGGTAGACGATCAGCGTGCCCGTGAAGTTGCCGACGATGACACCCTGTGGCCCCTTGTCCAGCGCGACGACGAGCAGCAGCGTCGCCCCGACCGTGAGGAGGACGTTCGCCAGGCTCGCGAGCACGAACGCGACGGAGCGCTCCTCGACCCGGAACAGGTTCGTCAGCTGTAGGTAGTTCAGCTGCGCCCAGAGCGCCACCGCGCTCGCCCGGACGAGGTTCGCGGCACTCGCGTCGTCGAACAGCCACTCGGCGATCGGGGTGGCAAAGGCGACGAGCACCGCGAGCCCGAGCGTCGCCATCGTCATCGTGAACCAGAACGTCGTCCGCAGCACGAGCCTGCGCCCGTCGTGGTCGTCCGCGTCGAAGTAGAAGCGGAAGAACGCCGACCCGATCCCGAACTGGAGCACGATCGTCAGCACCATGACGAGCGCGATCAGCGTCTCGATCTGGCCGTAGTCGGACGTCGAGAGGTAGTGCGTGTAGAGCGGCAGCAGGAGGACGGCGAGAATCCGCGAGACGAGGCCGCCGAGGCCGTAGATCGCGGAGTGCTTGCCGAGCCGCTTGAGCTGGCCGGAGAGCGCCATCAGAGACGAGCGTAGACGTCGAGGAGACGGTCCGTGATCCGCTCCTGGTCGTGAACGAGCTCGACGTAGGCGCGCGACGCCGCACCTCGACGCCTGCGCTCCGCCGCGTCGGCGACGAGCGGCCGGAGCTGCTCGCGAAGGGTCTCGCCGGTCGCCGAGACGATCGGCACGGTGGTGCCGAACGCCTCCTCGGTGCGCCTGACGGCCTCGTCGTGGAGAAAGGTAACGACCGGCTTGCCGAGCGCCATGCATTCGATCGCGAAGAGGCCGTACCAGCCCGCGTTGAGCTGGTCGACGACGATGTCGGCGTTCCGGTAGCGCTCGAACGCCTCGTCGTGATGGAGCCCTTCGACGATCTCGAGGTCGGCGTCGAGCCCCTCGACGGCGGCGATCACGTGCTCGGTGCCCTTGCGCCGTCGCGAAGACGGTGCGTGCAGGATCACCGGGCGGGCGCGATCCGACGGCGGTGCGGGAGCGAACCGCGAGAGGTCGATCCCCGGCGGGATCACCTCGGCCTCGGGCACCCAGCGGATCGCGTCGTAGCTGCCGACGATCTCCGCGCCGGCCTTCTTGCCGGCTGCCAGTTGCTCGGGCGTCTTGCCGCGGATGTCCGAGCCGAGGTAGTGCATGACGGACTTCTTCCTGCAGAGCCGCAACAACGGGTACTGCAGCGACTGCGGCACCAGGGTGAGGCCGAAGATGAAGTGGAAGATGTCCGTCTGCGGCAGCAGCCCCGCGAGTGCCCGTAGCTGGATCGCCTGGCGGCGCGCGAAGCCACCGGAGCGGTCGAGGCAGACGTCGGCTTCCGGATGCAGTGCGTAGCGTTCGAACACGACGAGCTTCGCGTCGACGCCACGGCCGCGCAGCGCCTGCGCCGTCGTCCACGGCACACCGGCGGTGTTGACGGGGCAGAGCACGACCCGTAGCGGGGGGCCGTCGCCTCTGCCCGCGTCAGCGCCGTCGGGCACCGTCTCATTGCCCGGCCCGCTGTCGGCCCTCCTGCCGCTCTCGTCGAAGCCACCCTCGGCGCCGGCGCCGCTGTGGAGCGATTGGCTCAAAGCCGACGCGATCCTGGCACGGACACGTCACGGCTCCCGCCGTACCGTGCCTGTGCCCGTGCCCCGGGTGGGTGGGGGTTTGGGACGGTCGTCAAGGGAAGACCCTCGATCAGGCGTCCCACTCGAGCTGGTCGAAGTAGCGCAACGCCGTCCTTCCCGGCCTGATGCGCGAGCGAAGCGCCACGAGCTCCTCGGCCGTGATCTCCCCGAGCGCCCGCTTCACGCCGAGGTACGGGATGTTCAGGTCCTCCTGATAGACGATCGTCGAGATGCGGGGGTTGATCTCGATCACGTGCTCGCCGACCAGCTGGATGTTGAAGAAGTGCTCGATCTCGAGCTCGGCGACGATGCGATGGGCGACGTCCATCAGAGCCTCGTCCTCGAGCGTGACGAAGTACATGCCAAGCCCGGCCCGCATCGCCTCGCGCGTCTTCGGATGGCCGAGCAGGACGCGCTCGCCGTCCGCGATGCCGTCGATGGTGCGCTCGCCACCGGTCGCGAGCTCCATCACGAGAAGGTCGGGGCCGCCCTCGGGAGGCAGGAGCTCGACCGCTTCCTCCAGGCGCATCGCGACCGACCCGGGCCGCTCGTGCAACAGCTGACGCGCGCGGTCGACGGTGGGATCGAGAATCCTGAAGCCGCGCGAGCCCGCCGAGAAGACGGGCTTGAAGCAGACGGGGACGTCGGGATAGCCCAGCTCTCGCGCCGCAGCCTCGACCTCTCCCGCGCCGTTGACGCGACGGAAGGCGGGCGCCGGCAGCCCGAGCCGGCGGAGGAGCTCGTACGTCTCGGCCTTGTCGTTCGAGCGGAAGATCGCGTCGGGCTTCGAGACGAGCACCGGTACCGGGAACGTCTCGCGATGCTGGGCGAGGCTCTCGAGGTCGAACGACGACTGCGGCAGCACGCAATCCGCGTCCTCGCGCTCGACGATCGCGCGAACCGCGTCCGCGAACCCGCGGTACGAGCCCGCCGGCACGACATGGAACGCGTCGCAGAGGTGACGCCCGACCGATCGTTCGGACACGTCGGTGCCGACCAGACGCACCTCGCGCTCGCCGTTCTCGCGCAGGCCACGGAGCAGGGCAGCGGTTCCCGGGCACCCGGAGGCGGTGAGGACGACGGTGATCGGTTTCAGGCGCACGCGAGCGTCACGATAGATCTATCCTGTCGTCGGCAAGTTGCTGGAGCCGCTGTTCCCGCTCGGCCTCCAGCATCGCCCGCATGGTCTGACCCATCGTCTCGCCGGGAAACGCCCAGATCTCCGGGTGGATGAGGAGCTGGAGCCACGGGAACGCACCGGCGCGCAGGTCATCGTGCGGGCAGCCGGAGCGCCAGCGCTGGTTCGAGTCTGAGCGATACGTTGCGGGGTCGAACCATGGCTCCTGCATGACGTTGATCCGGCCGTCGGCAAGTGGTGCGTGCATGTACGCGAGGTCGGGGTTGTGCCAGGCGACGACCGGGTCGAAGCGGTCGTCCACCGGAGCGTTCGGGTAGACCGCGTGCAACGCGACGCGGTGGCCGAGCTCGCGCAGCCGTGCGATTGCGGCGACGCCCACGCTCGAGTCGAGGTTGTAGAACACCGACTCAGTCATCAGGAAGTACGTGGCGCTCGCGCCGGCGTCGTGCTCGATCTCCGCCATACGGCACGCGGCGTCGAGCGAGAGGTCGACGTCGTGGCGCAGGATCACGGTCCCTGTGAGCGGGGCACCCTCGAAGTGCGCGAACCGGTAGCCGCCCGCCTTCGCGGCCGCGACGATCTCGCCGTAGTGCGGGAGGTCGAAGGTGCAGCTCACCGTTCCACCTCGACGGTGAGGAGTCGCGCTGCCGCGTCCGCCCGGTCGCGGGCGGTCAGGGAGTTGTCCGCGATCGCGATGACGTACCCGCGCCGGTCGCCGTCGAGGCGCACCGGCCGGATCGTCTCGCCGACCTGGAGGTACGTGTCCGCCTGGACGACACCCTCGGCCGAGAGCACCGGCTCGAGGCTGCCGATCCGCGCCACCCTGCCGGTCGGCAGGGCCCCGGGCTCGGCCGTGAGGAAGTGGATCGCGAGCGGCTGCTGGAACCGGGGGCGGGCGATCTCGTCGGGTACCGGCTCGCCGAGCGCGAAGCGGAGGGCGACGTCGACGAGGTCGACGCCGGTCGCGTGCCGCACGAGATCGGCCATCTGGCCCCCGGGGATCCGTGCCGCGACCTCGACGACCGCGACGGAGCGGTCGGGGGCCGCGATCAGCTGCGGGAAGGCGACGCCGTCCTGCAGGCCGAGTACCTCGACGGCGCGGCCGGCAACGCGCTCCGAGAGTGCGAGCTGGTCGCCGGAGGCCGAGGCCGGATAGACGTGAACCCAGCCGACGCCGAAGCCGATCCCCGGCGGCCGCAGCCGATCCGAGAGCGTCACGACCTCGGCCGTACCGCCGCGGGAGATCACGATCCCGTTCATCTCCGTGCCCTCGACGAACCCCTCGAGGATGCACTCCTGCTCTGCGGACTCGGCGAGGGCTGCGTGGAGATGGCGGTCGAGGTCGTCGGCGCTCTCGATCCGGAACAGGCCGCGCTGGCCACCCGAGTCGGCGGGTTTCAGCACGGCGGGCAAACCCACGGTGCTCAGCGCCCGTCTACCCTCGCCGAGCGAGCGGACCGCTGCAAATGGAGGCTGCGGCACACCTTCCTCCGCGAAGGCGCGGCGCATCACGATCTTGTTGCGCATCCGCTGCGCGACCGCGGTACCGATCGTCGGCAGCCCCAGCCGCTCGGTCACCGCAGCGACGATCGGGACGGCGCGGTCGGCCGACACGGTCAGCGCGCCGTCGACGGCGTGGCGCCGCGCGACCTCGGTCACCGCGTCGACATCGGTGAAATCGACGGCCTCCCCGACGTCGGCGACCTGCAGCCCGAGCGCGTCCGGATTGCGGTCCACCGCGACGACGCGAATGCCCTGCTCGCGCGCCTGCAGGATCGCGGCGCGCTGGTGGCGCCCGGCGCCGACGAAGAGGACGGTCTTCACTGCAGGGCGATGGTACTCGGGTGCCCGGCACGCTGCCTCGCTACGAGGCGGCGGGCGGGAGGAGGAAGCCCACCCTGTCCCAACGGGCGATTGCGCAGCCGTCCACACGGGAGAGCCTCACCCAGACCCGGAAGCCGAAGTAGCTCCCGGTCACGACCGCCCTCATCGGGCCGCCGAAGATGTCCGCGCACACCATGCCCTTCGGCGTGGGGGCGAAGGCCTTCGGTCCGATGGCGCGCAATCCTCTACACGCCGCGCCCGGTCGCCTGACCGTGCCGCGAGCGGGGTCGCACCGGAGCACCAGCATCTTCGGGGTCGCGGTCTCGCTCGCACGGTAGGCGATGCGCAGGTCGATCGCGCCTGCTGCGGCAACGGCCGGGAGGGCCGCGCAGGCCATCAGGACTCCGAGTACGAGAATCGGGCTGCGCATGGTCTCTCCAGGATACGCCGCTACACTCGCCGCGTGGCTCTGAGCGGCAAGAAGATCCTGATCACCGGCGGGGCCGGGTTCATCGGGACGACGCTCGCGCGGCGGCTCGTCGACGCGAACGACGTGTTCGCGTTCGACAACCTCCATCGCGACGCGCTGTCCGGTACCGACCTCGGCGACCACCCGAATTTCCACTTCGTCCAGGGCGACGTGCTCGATCTCCCCGGCCTGACCGAGGCGACGATGGGCATGACGCACATCGTCCACGCGGCCGGGATCGCGGGGGTCGACACGGTGCTCGCGAGCCCCGTGCGGACGATGCGCGTCAACATGATCGGCACCTACAACGCGCTCGAGGCAGCGTTGGCGACGCAGGGCACCGTCGAGCGGATGGTCGAGTTCTCGACGAGCGAGGTCTTCGGCCAGCATGCGTTCAACGTCGGCGAAGGGCAGGTCACGACGATCGGCTCGGTGGGCGAGGCACGCTGGACCTACGCCGTCTCGAAGCTCGCCGGCGAGCACATGTCGCACGCCTACCATGCCGAGTTCGGCCTTCCCACCGTCTCCGTGCGCCCGTTCAACATCTTCGGGCCCGGGCAGATCGGTGGCGGCGCGATCCGCGCGTTCATCGAGGCGGCGCTCGACGGCCGCGATCTGACGATCCACGGCGACGGCTCCCAGATCCGGGCGTGGTGTTTCGTCGACGACATGGTCGAGGGCACGCTTCTCGGCCTCGAGCATCCGAATGCGGTGGGGGAGAGCTTCAACATCGGTAATGCGCGATCGGCCGTCACGATCTACGACCTCGCGCGCCGGATCAAGCAGATCACCGGCGCCACGGGAGAGATCGTGTTCATTCCGCTCGACTACGCCGACGTCGAGCTGCGGATTCCGAACATGGGGAAAGCGCGCGAGCTCCTCGGCTTCGAGGCGTCGGTCGAGCTCGACGAGGGGCTCGAGCGTACGATCGACTGGTTCCGCGAGAACCGTCCCGTCGCCGCGTGAGCGAGCCGATCCGCCTCGCGCGCCCGGATGTCGGTGAGGCCGAGCTCGCCGCCGTCGCGGAAGTCGTCGCCACCGGGATGCTGACGATGGGCCCGAAGGTGGGCGAGCTCGAGTGCGCGCTTGCCGGCGCCTGCGGCACGGCAGACGCGGTCGTCGTCTCGTCGGGGACCGCGGCACTGCACCTGGCGATGATGGCGCTCGACATCCGTCCCGGTGACGAGGTGATCGTCCCGGCCTACACGTTCCCTGCCACGGCGAATGCTGTCGAGCTCTGTGGCGGGCGCGCCGTGATCGTCGATGTCGAGCCCGACACGTTCAACCTCGACATCGGCCAGGTGGCCGCGGCCGTCACCCCCCGCACGAAGGCCGTGCTCGCCGTGCACCTCTTCGGCCGGCCGGTCGGATGGGAGGAGCTCCAGACGGCGGTGCCCCAGGAGGTCGCGCTCGTAGAGGATGCCGCCGGCGCGCTCGGTGCCCGGTATCGAGACACCCCCTGCGGGTCGCTCGGCGTCATGGGCTGCCTCTCCTTCCATCCGCGCAAGATCGTCACGACGGGCGAGGGCGGTGCCGTCACGACCAGCGAGCCGGAGCTCGCCGATGCGATCCGGCGACTGCGGCACCACGGGATCGTGCCGCGCGGCGACTTCGACATCCCCGAGCCCGGCCTGAACTACCGGCTGCCGGATCTCCTCTGTGCGATTGGGATCCCCCAGGTCGAACGACTCGAGCAGCTGCTCGCGGGGCGCGAGAGGGTGGCGGGCTGGTACACGGAGCGGCTCGAGCACCTCGTGCTCACGCCCTCCGCGGCCGAGGGCGACCGCCACGGATGGCAGGCGTACGTCGTCCAACTCGACCGCCGCGACGAGGCGTTGCAGGCCCTCCGGGCGGAGGGGATCGAGGTGCAGATCGGCACCTACGCGCTCCACCACCTCGGCGCCTATCGCGACCGTGGCCCGTTTCCCGGTGCCGACCGGGCGTTCGCCCGGGCGCTCGCGCTGCCCTTTGCGACGACGATGACCGAGGCCGAGTGCGACCGGGTCGCGGCGGCGCTGCAGCGGTTCGCGTGAGGACGCGTCTCGCACGGGGCCGTCAGGCCGCCTGCGAGACCGCCCCCTGCAGGTCGGCCATCTGCGTGGTGAGTTCCGTGCCCGGCACCGGCTTCGAGACCGCGTACCCCTGGATGAAGTCACAGCCGATCGAGGTGAGGAACTCGTACTGTGCATCGGACTCGACGCCCTCGGCGACGACGTCGAGGCCGAGGCGATGGGACAGCTCGACTGCCGCTGCGACGATGGCCTTGCTGGCGTTCGAGCCCGGGAGGTCGGTCACGAACGAGCGGTCGATCTTGAGCACGTCGACGGGAAGGTTCTTGAGGTAGCTGAGCGACGAGTAGCCCGTTCCGAAGTCGTCGATCGCGATCTGGACGCCGAGCGCACGGAGCCGCTCGAGCTCGCGCCGGACCCGATCGGGCTCCTGGACGAACGCGCCTTCGGTGAGCTCGATCGTGAGCGCGGCACCGGGGAACTCGGCCTCGCGCAGTGCCGCTTCGACGTCGGCTGCGAAGGTCGGCTCGAGGAGGTCGAGGACGGTCATGTTCACCGTGACTCCAACCATCGCTCCACTCTGCCTCCAGGCTCCGCACTGGCGAAGCGCCTCGCGGAGCACGAAGCGGCTGAGAACGATGACCAGTCTCGTGTGCTCTGCGAGCGGCATGAACGAGCCGGGCTGAAGCAGGCCCTTGACCGGGTGACGCCAGCGAACGAGCGCCTCCACCTTCTCGAGCATGCCGGTCTCCGCGGCGACGATGGGCTGGTAATGCACCTCGAGCTCGCCCTTCTCGACTGCCGCCCGGAGATCCGTCATCAGCGCGAGCTTGCCCGCGTCGTTGCGATCGGTCGCCGCCTCGTAGCGGAGGACTCCGGCCCGTGCCGCTTTGGCGGCATACATCGCCACATCGGCTCTGCGGATCAGCTGGCCGACGCCGGTGCCGTCTTCCGGCGCGAGAGCGATTCCGACGCTCGCGTCGACGGAGACGGGAATGCCGCGGATCGAGAAGGGCGCCTCGATTCCCCGGCGCAGGGCGTGTCCCAGCTCGATCGCCTTCAGCGGAGTCACGCCCGGCGCCACGAGGGCGAACTCGTCGCCGCCGAGCCTCGAGACCTTCGCCGTGCCCGCAACCTCCTCGAGCCGATCGGCGATCTCCTGCAGCAGTTCGTCGCCGGCGTCGTGGCCGAGCGAGTCGTTGACCTCCTTGAAGCGGTCGAGGTCGACGAGCAGGACGGCAACGTGCTCGCCTTCGGCCGCGCCTCCCAGGGCGGTCCGCAGGTTCTCGTGCAGTGCCTCGCGGTTCGACAGGCCGGTCAGCGAATCATGGGTCCCCTGGTAGCGGATCTCCGCCACGTAGTCGCGGAGCCGTCTCGACGTGCGTGCGAGTGCCGGAACGAGGAGGACGAAGAGGAGGAAGAGCGCGATCTCCAGCACGCCGGCGACAGGGAGCAGTGACTCGCGCGCGTCGGCGGCGATGGGAGCGTAGTCCTGCTCGATCGAGGCGACCGCGACCGAGCCGTTCGTGAATGCGAGGGGGACGTCGGAGACGAGCGACTTCTGCACCCGCCGGCCGGTGCCGAGGCGGACGTCGGCCACCCTGGAGACGATCGCTCCGCCGCGGACGTCGGGCAGTCGCTCGCGCGCGGCGGCCACCGTGCCGATCAGCCGGTGATCGGTCGAGTACGTGATCCGGTCGTTTCTCCCGATCAGCGAGACGCGCAGCGCCCCGTCGATCAGCACGTACCGCCGCATCAGCCGGTCGAGCTCGCCTCGCCGTGTGCCTCGCACGGGTGCCGACGCGTCGGACGGCCGGATTGCGTCGCGGAGGAACGTCTTCGTGACGAACGACGTGCGCTCGGTCGCCGCCTGCGCTGCGTGCCTCTGGTCGATGTTGCGCAGGACGGCGAGGCTCAGCGCGCCCGTGATCGCGAGCCCGAGGCCCATGACGACGGCGAAGCGCAGGACGAGGCGCGGCTGGCGCGACGAAAGCTGAACACCTGTCGGGCTGCGACGTCGCGCGACGGCGGCTGGTTCTCCGCGCGTTGTCATAGCCTCAGTGCGGACCACGGCCTCTGCCCTTGCCGCTCCCGCCAGGGCTGGGGTTGCCGCCCGGGCTGCCGGGGTTGCCGTAGGCGTTGCCGGCTGGGGTGGGATCTACCGGGGTGGGGTCGGCTGGGGTGGGATCTACCGGGGTGGGATCTACCGGGGTGGGATCTACCGGGGTGGGATCTACCGGGGTGGGATCTACCGGGGTGGGGTCGGCCGGGGTGGGCTCGGCTGGGGTGGGCTCGGCTGGGGCTAACCTGCCGCCGCTGACCGAGGTGTCGGCAGCCGGTCTGGTTGGCGTGGCTGGGGTTCCGCCGGTGCTGCCGTTCCCACTGACGACGGCATGGGACAGTGCAGGCGACTCCTCGGGAGGCAGCGGTTCTTGCGTGACGCGGGACGGGGCCGCAGCCGGGAGGACCGACATGCGCGGAGGCGCCTGCGGCACCGAAGTCCGCGGGGCTGCCGGACGGGACGCAGCGGCGCGTAGGCTCGTGCGCCGGTGCGTGGGATTCGACAACGCGTGTGCAGCGAGGCGAGCGGCGCCGCCTGCGTTGCCCGGGGCCGGACGGGCGACCGGATTCGAGCGACCGGCGGCCTCGACCGCTGTCGGGGTGATTGCGATAACCGGAGCGGGCCGGGCTGCCGCCGAGGTCGATCTCGGCTCGGCAACGACTCCCGGCACGAGTGCGAAGGCTGCCCGGACGACCACGCCTGGAAGCGGCAGAGACAGACCCGAAGCGGTAACGGCCGGGATCGGGACTGCGACGGCGATGAACAGCGCCGCAGCGGTCGCTCGGCTCGTCAGCCGTGCCTTGTCCGGCGGGGTTGCAGCAGTGTGTGGAAGCGCGGAGTCCACTCTCGCACGATGGGTGCAACCCCCTACGCACGCATCCCCTGGACGGGGTAGGCGCCCGTCCGTCTGCGCCGCGATCACCAGGTGCGAGGCCGCGACTTGACAAACACGCTTTGTGAGTGAATAATCACTATCGTAATGGCGACGACGACCCAAAGACAGACCGCCGAGGAGCGCCGGGCCGCGGTGCTCGACGCTGCGACCCGCGAGTTCGCCGCGAAAGGCCTCCACGGTGCCTCGACCGAGTCGATCGCGCGGGCGGCCGGGATCTCCCAGCCGTACCTGTTCCGGCTCTTCCACACGAAGAAGGAGCTCTATCTCGCGACGGCCAAGCAGTCGATCGACCATCTCTACGACGTGTTCGCCGCTGCTGCCCGCGGCAAGACGGGGATGGATGCACTCCACGCGATGGGTGAGGCGTACAACGACGTGATGGCCGATCGCGACCGCCTGATGCTGATGCTGAAGTGCTGGGCCTCCTGCGACGACCCAGAGATCTGCGAGGCCGTCCGTGCCTCGTGGCGCGATCTCGTCGATCTCGCCGAGCGCGCCTCCGGCGAGTCGCCGGAAGCCGTCAGCACGTTCTTCTCCAAGGGGGCGCTGCTGACGATCCTGACGGGCATGGAGGCCTTCACCCGGCCGGAGCCCTGGTCGAACCGCCTCATCGAGGGCTGTCGCGAGGGGTTGACCGCGTAGCAAGAAGCCCCGTTTTTTTTCGCCTTTAAGTAAGTGACTGATCACAACCAAACTCGATTCGAGAAAGGAAACCGGAACGATGACCCAACGCTCCCGCACCCTCTGGACGTTCGCGATCACCTCGATCGCCCTCTTCATGGTGTCGCTCGACAACCTCGTGGTCTCGACCGCGATCCCCGTGATCCGGACCGACCTCAACGCGTCCCTCGAGGATCTGTCCTGGACGGTCAACGCCTACACGCTCACCTTTGCCGTCCTGCTCCTCACCGGGGCAGCACTCGGTGACCGCTTCGGCCGCCGGCGCATGTTCGCGATCGGTGTCGGGATCTTCACCGTCGCCTCCGTGGCAGCAGCGCTCGCACCGAACGTCGAGGTACTCAACGTCGCCCGCGCGATCCAGGGCCTGGGCGGCGCGGTCGTGATGCCGCTGACCCTGACGATCCTCTCAGCTGCCGTGCCTCCGGCAAAGCGCGGTCTCGCACTCGGCGCCTGGGGCGCGATCGGCGGGCTCGCGATCGCGTTCGGCCCCGTCGTCGGCGGTGCGGTCGTCGAGGGCTTCTCGTGGCAGTACATCTTCTGGCTCAACGTCCCGATCGGGATCCTGCTCGTACCGCTCGCGCTGACGCGGCTGACCGAGACGCACGGCCCGGCAGGCGCGCTCGACCTGCCCGGCGTCGGGCTGATCAGCGCCGGCATGTTCGGGATCGTCTGGGGCCTGATTCGGGGCAACGAGCAGGGCTGGACGAGTTCCGAGATCCTGACGGCATTCGGCCTTGGCTTCCTTCTCGTGGCCGCGTTCGTCGCCTGGGAGCTGCGTGCACCTCATCCGATGCTGCCGATGACGTTCTTCCGGAACAGGGCGTTCTCGCTCGCAAACCTCGCCTCGCTGTTCATGTTCTTCGGGATGTTCGGCTCGATCTTCCTTCTCACCCAGTTCTTCCAGACCGTGCAGGGCTACTCGCCGCTCAGCTCGGGCCTGCGCATCCTGCCGTGGACGCTCGCTCCGATGTTCGTCGCCCCGTTCGCCGGTGCGATGTCCGACAGGGTAAGCCCCAAGCGGATCCTCAGCGTCGGACTGACCCTGCAGGCAGTCGCTCTCGGCTGGATCGCCTTCGTCTCGACACCGACGACCCCCTACGGCGAGCTCGTCGTGCCGTTCGTCCTCGCCGGTGTCGGCATGGCGCTCTTCTTCACGCCGATGGCGAACCTCGTGCTCTCGTCGGTCAAGCGCGAGCAGGAGGGACAGGCGTCCGGCGCCAACAACGCGATCCGCGAGCTCGGCGGCGTGTTCGGCGTCGCCGTCCTGGCGTCGGTCTTCTCGCGCTACGGCGGCTACGGCACCGGTCAGACCTTCGTGGACGGAATGACGCCGGCGCTCTGGATCGGCGCCGTCGTCGTCGGGCTCGGCGCAGCGGCGGCTTTCGCGATCCCGAGCATCCGTCGCGGGAGCAAGACCGAGGCGGCGCTCACTCCGCTTTCAGACGCTGCTTGATTTGCCGCCGCGGGGCCCGGGCACGTATCGTTCGCCGGTCGTGCCCGGGTTCACGCCCGCTCGGATTCACGCAAGGGCGGCGTCGGGATCTCGCGAAGCGTGTCCGAGGGGACGGGCGCCGCCACGGCGTCTATGTTGTCGGCGTGACGCCGCTCGTTCCACCCCTGTCCTCCGCGGCGCTCGGACTCGTGATCTCTCTTTCGGCGCACTTCCTGTGAACGACGGGCCGAGGTGTGCTGAGTCGATCGCCGTGACGGGCATCGACGTCGTTCCATGCACATGGGGAGACCTCTGACCCTGAAAGGGAAGACGGAGATGGGAACTGCGCGTCGCACCGTGAGCATTGCTGCGACCGCATTCACCCTGGCCACCCTCGCGCTCGGTATCTGGGTCATTTCGCCGCGATTTGCAATCACCGGCCCGTCGCTGATCGACGACTGGAACGCTCTGGTCGGTTCTCCCGCGCGGCTGCACGCGCTCGTCCGGCTCCACAATCTCGTAGACAACCGGTTCTACCCGGCGTGGGACCTCTGGAACTGGATCCAGTGGCGCGTCCCCGGCGCGCCCGGCAACATGCTCGGGCCGAACCTGCTCGGTGTCGCGCGCCTGGCGCTGTTGGTCCTCGGGATGACTGCGCTCGCCTGGGTCATCGTGCCCCTCGCCCGCATGCATCCGCTCGAGCGTGCGCTTCTCTGCTCGCTGCCCGCGCTCGTCGTGATCACGGTCCCGGCGTTCGCGGTCGACCTGGCGCGGTTTGGGCCGCAGGAGATCGCGCTTGCCGGCGGGATGATGCTCGGCGGCTCGCTCCTCTACGTGGGCGGTCGCGATCTCGCGGCCGACTCCGTACGAGCGCCGATCCGCGCCTGGATCTGCCTGTCCGTCGGCTTCCTGGTCTGGTGTTTCGGCGTCCTCAGCAAAGAGACTTCGGTCTGCGTCCTGCTTGCGCTTCCGTTCGCGATCGTGCGGGGCCCGGCTGTCGTGCAGCGACTTGGCCGACGGCAACGCAGAATCGCCGCCGGCGTCGTTGCGGCTGCGTTACTGCCGGTGTTCCTGATGCTCTACGAGGTCGCACGGATCGTTCAGCGCGGCTCGCTCCAGTACGGCGCTCGCGTCCAGACGGGGGGCGGAGCGGTCTCCGAGTTCGTTCATGCACTGCATGTCATGCCGCAGCAGATGATGAGCATCCTCGGGGTGGCGCTGCTCGTCGGCCTCGTCGCGGCGGTCGTGCTCGGCCTCTTCCGTCGGACGCGGCGGCTCGACTGGTTCGCGTTGCCGATCCTCGTCGTCGCGCTCGCCGCCCTCGAGATGAGCGTGCAGTCGGGCTTTTTCGAGAGCAGGTACTACCTCCCGTCGATCGCGCTGCTCGCCGTCGGGGCAGCTCGTGCGGCCGCATGGCTCCCGACTCGCTACCTCCGGTTCGTGCTCCTGGCCGGCTGTGTGTTCGCGCTTTTCTCGGCGACGAAGGCACACGGCGAGGTCGAGCGCTGGGCGGCAGATGACGAGCAGGGCAACGCGATCGTCAGTGCGGTGCGGGCGGCCACGCGAGGAGGGTGCGGGTTGTCGTTCCTGGGAATCGACGAGGAACGGATGCAATCGATCACGGCGCTCGTCCAGTACGGGCTCGGTAACGTCGACTGCCAAGGCGCGCCGCGTCAGGTGCTTCTCGACTCGACGATGAACCAAACACCCGAGGCGGCCTGCGCTCCGTCCCTTCCCACAATCGTCGGAACGTGGCCGTATCTGGGTTCCCACGAAGTCGTTCTCGTCCGATGCTGATCCGACAAGGCCAGGCGGAGCTCTCACGGACTCGGTTCGAACGATCCATCGGGTCCCGACGCGGCGACGGTCTCGACGACGCCTGATTGCGATGCGCTGCGGCGGCGGCGCCGCTCGACGTGCGCCTCGGGGAAACACGTCGATCCCAGCTGGGGCGGGGCACTGCTCGGGCTCACTGAGGGGTTACTGCGACCGAAACCAGCCGTTGCTGATTCCCTACCAGCGTGCTCCACCTGATCGCGACCCGCGCCCGCGCGGTCACCCTCGTCTCGGCCGGGATCGTGGCCGTCGCGTTCGCGATCGGGAGCACCGTGATCCCGAGGATGGACGCAGGGTCGGCTCAGTTCGCCGACCTGTCGTCCGAGAGCCGCCTCGCGAACGTCGAGGTAGAGGCGAAGACGGGCGTCGAGGCCGACCCGGGCGTGCTCGCGCTCGTCAAGGGCGGCCCCGCGGCAGTCGCCGCGGCCCGGGCCAGGATCGACCGCGACCCGGCCGTCGCGAGAACGGTCGTCGACTCGAACGGTGTCGTGCTCGTGTTCCTCCGCGCTCGCGGGGGCGACGCCTCGAAGAATGCGGCAGACCGGCTCACCGAGGCATTCGCCGGTGACGCGCGCGTTCGCCTGGGCGGCGGAGCGATCGCATCGAGACAGGTGACCGAGGCGATCCAGGAGGATCTCCGGCGGGCCGAGCTGATCGCCTTCCCGCTCGTCTTCCTGCTCTCGTTCTGGGTCTTCCGCGGCCTCGTGGCGGCATTCCTGCCGCCGCTCGTCGGCGCCGGCGCGATCGCGCTCACCTTTCTCGGGCTGCGGGTCGCGATCGAGGTGCACTCCCTCTCGGTCTTCGCCCTCAATCTCGTCACCGGCCTCGGGCTCGGCCTCGCGATCGACTACTCGCTCTTCATCGTCTCGCGCTGGCGGGAGGAAGCGGCGGTTCACGGCCACGGTCCCGAGGCGCTCGCCAAGACGATGCGAAGCGCCGGGCGCACCGTCTTCTTCAGCGCCGTCACGGTCGCCGCCTCCATGGGCTGCCTGCTCGTGTTCCCGCAGCAGTTCCTCTACTCGATGGGCCTCGGAGGCGTGCTGGTCGCCCTCGCTGCCGGGCTCGTGGCGCTCGTCCCGCTACCGGCGTTCCTCTACTGGCTCGGCCCGCGGATCGACTCACTCGCTCCGCGCCGGCTGCAGCAGGTGCCCTCGGGCGGCCGCTGGGGCCGTCTTGCCGCCTGGGTCATGCGCCGGCCGGGGAGGATCGCCGCAATCGCCGCGACCTTCCTCGTCGTTCTCGCGCTCCCGGCACTGGGTGTCAACTTCGTCGGGGTCGACGCGACGACGCTTCCCTCGTCGGCGAGCGCGAGGCAGGTCGCCGAGGCGCTCGACCGGGAAGGCATCAGGGGGAGCTACGCGCCGATCACGGCGATCATGGACGCAGCGCCCCCCGCCGGCGTCACGGCGCGCCTCGCGGCGGAGCCGGGGGTCGCCGCGGTGCTGCCTGCCAGGGAGATTGCAGCGGGACTGTGGCGGCTCGATCTGCTCCCCCGGGAGGAGGGGCTCGCCGACCGGACACAGGAACTCGTGAGAACGGTGCGCAACGAACTACCGGAGGCGCGCGTGACCGGTCAGACCGCGGGATTCGTCGACCAGCAGGCCTCGCTCGGGGCGCACCTCCCCTGGGCACTCGCCATCCTCGCGCTCACCACGTGCACGCTGATCTTTCTCTTCACCGGCTCGGTCGTACTGCCGCTGAAGTCGCTCGTGATGAACGTCCTCACGCTCGCCGCCTCCTTCGGGATCCTCGTCGTCGTCTTCGAGTGGGGCCGCGGCCTTCCGGGTCTCGAGTCGACGCAGCCGATCCTGCTCGCCGCGACCGCGTTCGGACTCTCGACGGACTACGCGATCTTCCTCTTCTCGCGGATCAAGGAGGGGCGCGACCGCGGCCTCCCGAACCGAGAAGCCGTGGCGGACGGGCTCGAACGGACCGGTCGCCTCGTGACGGCTGCCGCCCTGCTCTTCTGCGTCGCGATCGGCACCTTCGCGACCTCGGGTATCTCCTTCATCCAGGAGCTCGGGGTCGGCACCGCCGTCGCCGTGGCGCTCGACGCGACGATCATCCGCGCGCTTCTCGTGCCGAGCCTGATGGCGCTGCTGGGCGAGTGGAACTGGTGGTCTCCTGTGCCGTTGCGTCGCCTGCACGCCAGGCTCGGGCTCGCCGACTGACGAGTAACGCAGGCTCGCCAGGGGCTGCCACGGCCGTTACGCTCCGCCTCCGATGACAGAGACCCAGACGCATTCCGTCTCGGCGCCGGTGGCCGGCGCCGACGCGCCGCCGGAGCTGTCGGTCGTGGTCACGCTCTACAACGAGGCGGGATCGCTCGGCGAGCTCCACCGCAGGACTCTGGCGATCCTCGTCGGTGTCGGCCGGCCGTTCGAGATCGTCTATGTCGACGACGGCTCGACGGATGACACGTTCGCGATCCTGGCCGACCTACACGCGACAGACCACCGGGTGCGGGCGATCCGCTTCAAGCGGAACTTCGGCCAGCATCCTGCGATGCACGCCGGCCTCAGCCGGGCTCATGGCGAGATCGTCATCACGATGGACGGCGACCTCCAGAACCTCCCGGAGGACATCCCGAAGCTCGTCGCAGCGGTCGATGCAGGGTATGACGTGGCGAGCGGCCGGCGGGCTGCCCGGCACGACTCCTGGGGCCGCACGCTGCCCTCGCGCCTGATCAACGGGATGCTGCGGAGGTTCACGCGCGTCGACATCTCCGATTTCGGCTGCGCGTTCAACGCCTACCGCAGGGAGGTCGTCACCCCCATGCTCGGCGCCATCGGAAGGCAGAAGTTCACGAAGGCGCTGATCCTCTCCGGTGGCGCCTCGGTGATCGAGGTCGACGTCGGTCATGCCGCCCGTCAGGGGGCCTCGCGTTACTCGCCGCTGCGCCTGACGCGCCTCGCGCTCCACGTGCTGGCCGGGTTCTGGCCGCAGCCGATCCAGTGGGCCGGAGTGGTGCTCGGATTCCTCTGCACCCTGGCTGCCACCGCGCTGGGGACGTACGGCGTCGTGTACTGGATCAGCGAGTCGAACTTCCCGGGCCCCCTGTTCCTCGGAGCGGCCGTGATCTTCGCGCTCGGGGTGCAGGGGTTCGTCCTCGCGCTCGTCGGGGAGTACCTGGGCCGCATTCAGCGCGAGGTCGAGGGACGCCCCTTGTACGCGATCGACCGCGAGTTGTGAGTGGGCGCGGTGGCAGGCTTCAGCCTGTCATCCGGGTCCGCCGGCGTCGCGCCGCCGCTACCATCGACCGACCGTGAAGCGCGTCCTCGTCACCGGCGGTGCCGGGTTCATCTCGTCCAACGTGATCCGCTATCTCCTGGCGAACACGGGCTACGAGGTGGTCTCGCTCGACTCGCTCACCTACGCGGGGAACCTCGAGAACCTCGCCGACGTCCTCGACCACGAGTGCCTTTCGTTCGTCCATGGCGACATCCGCGACGTTTCGCTGGTCGCCGATCTCGTTGACGGGGTCGACGTGATCGTGAATGCCGCAGCCGAGTCGCACGTCGAGAAGTCGATCGAGGAGGGCGCCTCCGAGTTCGTGACGACGAACGTCGAGGGGACGCAGATTCTGCTCGATGCGATCCGCCGCGTGCCGGTCGAGCGGTTCATCCTGATCTCCTCGAGCGAGGTGTACGGCACGGCGGAGACCGATCCGATGGACGAGCGCCACCCGCTCGAGCCGCGGAGCCCGTACGCGGCGACGAAGGCCGGCGGCGACCGGCTCGCGTACAGCTACTACGTCACCTATGACCTGCCAATCGTGATCGTGCGTCCGTTCAACAACTACGGGCCCCGGCAGCACCCCGAGAAGGTCGTGCCGCGCTTCATCACCCAGGCGCTCACCGGCGCGCCGCTGACGATCCACGGTGACGGCCATGCGAGCCGCGACTGGCTCTACGTCGACGATCACGCCGAGGCGATCGAGGCGCTGATCGAGGCACCGATCGAGGCGCTTGCCGGTGAGGTCGTCAACGTCGCGACGGGTGTCGACATCCGGGTGGCCGAGATCGCGGACATGGTGCTCGCGGCCGTCGGTGACACCGGGTCGTCGAAGGTTCACGTGCCGGAACGGCTCGGTCAGGTCGACCGCCATATCGGCTCGACGGACAAGATGGCCGAGCTCACGGGCTGGCAGGCCCGTACGACGTTCGCCGACGGCCTCGAGCAGACCGTCGCCTGGTACCGCGAGAACGAGGCCTGGTGGCGGAGCGTCCTCGGTCACAGCCGGCACGTCTCCTCGTCCTAGGCGCCGGCGTGGCGCAGCTCGGCCTGCTCGAGGCAGCTGCCGCGCGCGACGTCACGGTGATCGCCGTCGACCGTGACCCGCTCGCGCCCGGATTCGCGCTCGCGGACGACCGCGCCGTGTTCTCGTCCGAGGACGAGGAGGACGTCGAGCGCCTCGCACGGGCCTGCGCCGTGGACGGCCTGATCTCACCCGGCGCCGACTGGCCGGTCGGGATCGCTGCGCGCGTCGCGGAGCGGCTCGGGCTGCCGCACCCGATCGACGGCGCGACGGCTGTGCTCGCGACCACGAAGACACGGCAGCGCGAGCGGTTCGCCGCCGCCGGCGTGCTGCAGCCGCGAACGTACTCGGCCGCCGACCCGGCGATCTCGTTCCCCTGCGTCGTCAAGGCGCCCGATCGCCAGGGCCAGCGGGGCCTCACGCTCGTCCGCGAGCGCTCGGCGCTCGCCGCCGCGGTCGACGCGGCAGTGGCGGCGTCCCGCGGCGGAGGCGTGCTCGTCGAGCAGCTGATCGACGGGCCCGAGCTGACCGTCAACGCCCTCTCGCTGGACGGGGCCTTCTTCCCCCTCACGGTCACCGACAGGCTCCTGGCCGAGCCGCCCGCGTTCGGGGTCGCCCTGGCGCATGCCTGGCCGAGCATGTATCCGACCGGAGGCGTGATCGAGGCGGCGCGGGTCGCGGTTGCGGCCCTCGGGATCGAGAACGGCCCGAGCTACACCCAGATCCGGCTGGGTGCCGACGGCTGCGCGTACGTCGTGGAGGTCGCGGCTCGGCTCGGCGGTGGCCACGACGCAGAGCTCTGTCGCGCCGCTGTCGGCGTCGACCTGAACGACCTCGCCGTCTCGTTCGCGCTCGGCGAGGATCCTGGAGACGAAGTGTCACATGCCGACCGCCGGGCCGGCGCGGACGGCGCCTGCATCCTCTTCCTCGTCGCACCCGAGGGGGTGCTTCGTGCGACCGAGGGGATCGACGAGGCGGAGGCGGTCGACGGCGTGCAGTGGGTGAGGACGTACCGGCAACCGGGGTGGCGCTTCGGGCCCTTGCGCCGGGGCGCCGACCGCGCGGGGGCGATCCTCGCGCTGGGCGACGACCGCGCGGACGCCCTGGCGCGGGCTCACCGTGCGGCGCAGGCCGTACGCTTCCTGGTCGATGCGACCCCCGCGTAGCACCCGGCTCGGCTTTCAGCCTCCTGCGATCGGGGAGGAGGAGATCGCCGCCGTCACAGAGACGCTGCGCTCGGGATGGTTGACGACCGGGCCGCGCGCCGCCCTGCTCGAGGAGCGCATGGCCGCCTACCTCGAGGCCGAGCACGTGCTCGCGGTCACGTCCGGAACGGCCGCGCTCCACCTGGCGCTGCTCGCAGTCGGCGTCGGCCCCGGGGACGAGGTGATCACCAGCCCGATCACCTGGCCCGCGACGGCGAACGTGATCGAGCACTGCGGCGCCACCCCCGTCTTCTGTGACGTTCGGGACACCGACCTGAACATCGATCCCGCGCTGATCCCGACCCTCGTCACGGAGCGGACGAAGGCGATCATGCCGGTGCACCTCGCGGGGCAGCCGGCCGACCTCGAGCCGATCCTTGGGCTCGGCCTCCCGGTCGTCGAGGACGCGGCCCACGCGGCCGAGAGCCGCTACCGCGGCCGCAGGCTCGGCGGCATCTCGGACGCCGCCTGCTTCTCGCTCTACGCGACGAAGAACATCGCCGCGGGCGAGGGAGGGCTCGTCGCCACGAACCGGGACGACGTCGCCGAGGCGATCCGCAACATGCGCCTGACGCGGCGGGGCGACGGCTCGCTCTACGACCAGGTGACGGCGGGGTTCAAGGCGAACCTCTCGGATGTTCTCGCGGCGATCGCGCTTGTCCAGCTCGACCGGGTCGAGGCGCACGCGCAGATCAGGGAGCGGCAGTTCGCCCTCTACGACCAGGGACTCGCCGGGCTCTGGGGCATCACGCCGCTCGCCCGCGACGACCGTGACGTGCATGCCCTGCACCTGTACGTCGTCAGGATCGACGCCTCCCGCGCCGGCGCCGCCCGCGACGACTATCAGCGCGCACTTGCCGACGAGCTGATCAGCACGAGCATCCACTTCCTGCCCGTCCATCGCCTGACGTGGTTCCGGGAGCGCTACCCGGCCCAGGCACGTCTGCCGGTCGCCGAGCGGGCCGGTGACGAGGTGCTGTCGCTGCCACTCTCGCCTGCGCACTCCGACGACGACATCCTCGACGCGGTCGACGCCGTTCGGCGCGTGCACGCGCGGTTCACGGCATGAGAACGCCACGGGTGCCACGCCTGTCGCACGTCAAGCGGCCGGTGCGAATCGCGATCGGCGTGACGCTGACCACGCTTGCGGTCGCCTACATCCTCCTCAAGATCGACGTCCAGCAGACGTGGGACGTGCTCACCTCGGCCAACCTCTGGTGGTTCGGCCTCGCGGTCACGATCATGATCGGGACGGCGCTGCCGATGGCGCTCCGCTGGAAATGGCTGCTGGTCGCGCAGGGGATCGTGGAGCGGTTCTGGTGGCTGACGCGGGCGTACTTCGTCTCCTACACGGCCGGGCAGATCCTGCCGACGTCGATCGGCGGCGACGCGGTGCGCATCTTCGAGACCGCCAAGCGCCATCCCGGCCGCTCGGGTGACCTGACCGCGATCGTCCTGATCGAACGCGGCCTGGGGGGCGCCGCAACAGTGCTCCTCGGCGCGTTCGGGTTCGTGCTCGCGCTCGGCCACTACGACGTCAGCGCGTACCTCTGGCTCGAGGGCGCGTTCGTCTTCGGGACGCTCCTGCTCATCGTCATGTTCTTCTCCCGGTCGGCGCGTCCGCTCCTCGCGCGGGTGCGCCCGCTCCTCGTCCGGATCCGGATCGAGCGGCCGCTGAAGGCGTTCTACGACGGCGTCCACCACTATCGGGGGCACCCGGGCCTGCTGCTGAAGGTGTTCGTGTTCACGACCGTGATCCAGGCGGTGCGAATCCTCGCGATCTGGGCGGCGTGCAGGGCGGTCGGGATCGAGCTCAGCCCCCGCATCTACTACGTGATGGGGCCGCTGTTCTTCCTCGTCCTGCTCGTGCCGTTCACCCTGAACGGGTTCGCGGTCCGCGAGGCGTTCTTCGTCAGCTTCCTCGGCAGCGTCGGGGTCGGTCCCGACGAGGCCTTCGCGGCCGGCTTCCTCTTCTTCCTCGTCACCGCAGCGCTCTCGGCGCCCGGGGCCGTGATCCTGCTCTGGGAGTCGGTGCGTGGCGGGGCCCGCCCGGAGGTCGGGCATGGCTGACGCCTCGGTCGTGATCACCACGCACAACGCCCTGCCCTGGATCGAGCAGTGCCTCGAGAGCGTCGCGGGAGTCGACACGGTCGTCGTGGATCACGCCTCGAGTGACGACACCGTTGCGTTCGTCCGTGAGCGCTTCCCCGCCGTGGAGGTCGTGGAGCAGGAGAACCTGGGCCTCGCAGCCGGCTGGGCCCGGGGCCTCGAGGAGGTCCCCCCGAGTCGCTGGGTCCTGATCCTGAACGCCGACGCCTGGCTCACCGGCGACGCACTCGAACGGATGGTCGCCGTCGGCGACGCACATCCCGATGCTGCCGTCGTGGCCCCGAAGCTGCTCAACCCGGACGGCTCGCTGCAGCGGTCGGTGCGGGGCTTCCCGACCCGCTGGCGGCTCGCAACCGAGTACTTCTACCTGCGCAAGCTCGGCAGGCGCACCGAGCTCCTGAACGGCTTCTACGGAGCGGGCTTCGATCACGCCTCGGAGCGCGAGGTGGAGTGCGTCATGGGTGCGTGCATGCTCGTCCGCCGTGCCGCGATCGACGACGTCGGCCCGCCGGACACGAGCTTCTTCCTCTTCAGCGAGGAGGTCGACTGGTGCTATCGCTTCGCGCAGGCGGGCTGGAGCACGCGCTTCACGCCCGAAGCACGATGCGTGCACGTCGGCGGCGCGTCGCACGGCGGGCGCCTCTACCGCGAGAACCTCCGCGGCCATCTGCGCTTCTTCCTCAAGCACCACGGGCCCGAGGAGGCCGAGCGCGTCCGCTTGCTGCTGCACCGGGCGCTCGTCCTGCGCGGCAGGATCGTGCCCGGCGAGAAGGGGGCGATGTACCGCGACGCGGCCGGCTGGATCGGGACGGGCGACGTTCGCTCGCTGATCGAGCGATGAGCTCGGTCTTCCTGCTCGTCCGGCTCGCGGCGGCCACCGGGCTCGTGCTCGCGCCGGGTGCGATCGCTGCCCGCGCGGTGGGCGCTGCGCAGCACGTCTGCCACGCTCGCCTGGGGGCTCGGGGCCGTGTTCGCCGCGATGGGCGTCGTGTTCGCCGTCCACGGGTCGCTGACTCTCGCTCTCGTGTTGCTCGTAGTCGTCGGACTCGTCGCTGCGCCGTTCGCAATCCGTCGTCCTCCCGTGTCGGAGCTCCCGGGGCGCGCCTGGGTATGGGCGGCGGGTGCCGTGGTCGGGCTGCTGCTCTGGCATGTCGCAGGCGAGATCGGCGGCGACGGGCTCTTCCACCTGGCCCGTGCCCGCAAGCTCCTCGAGCTCGGCGGCCTCTCGCTCTCGTCCGTGAACGAGTTCGCCGACGGTGGTCTTCACCCCGGCTATGCCTTCCCGCTCTGGCAGGCGTTCCTCGCCCTCGTCGCGAAGGTCGCCTTCGTCGACCCGGCCGAGGTCGTGCTGCACGAGCCGACGGTGCTCGCGCCGCTCGCCGTGCTCGTGGCGTACGAGGCCGGTTACGCCCTGTTCCGGCGGGTCACCCCAGCCGCCGCCTCGGCCGGAGCGGCCGTGGCGATCGCGGCAATGGGCCCGGGGAACGGCGGCGCCTACACCTCGCTCGCCCTCCCCGCGACGGCCTCGCGCCAGCTTCTCGCCCCCGCCGCGCTGGCACTCGCACTGGCGGCGATGAGGAGCCCGAACCGGGGGCTCCTCGCGAGCGCCGGCCTCGCGTCGCTCGTGCTCGCCGTCGTCCACCCGACGTACGCGATCTTCCTCTGGATCCCGTTTGCAGGCTTCCTCGCCGTCCGCTGGGCATGGCGACGGGAGCCGGTTCGCGGCGGCGCCCTTGCGCTCGCTGCGCTCGTCGTCCCGGCCGCGCTGTTCCTCGTCTGGCTCCTGCCCATCGTACGGAGCACGGCCTCGGTCAGCCCGGATGCGCAGGAACGGGCTCGTGGCTTCGACCACTACGCCGGGCAGCTCGCCGGTTCGGCAGACCACTTCTCGCTTGCGCCTCAGGTGTTCGGCCGGTCAGGTGCTGTCGCAGTGGCGGCGCTGCTCCTGATCCCGCTCACCGCTTTCGCCTCCCGTCGGCGCTGGGCCGCGTACGTCGTCGGCGGCTCACTCGCGATCTTCGCGATCACGCTCGTGCCGTGGCTGTTCACGCCGTTCGCCGACGTGGTCTCGCTCTCGCAGGCTCGGCGGCTCGCCGGCTTCGTGCCCTTCACCTTCGCTTTCGCAGGCGGGATGGGCGTGCTGGCGTCCCTTCTCGGCCCGTTCGCGGCACCGTTCGCCCTCGTCGCCGGCATCGTCCTGCAGTGGCAGTTCCCGGGCGACTTCGGGTACACGGTCGAGCAGGGAGGCCCGGCGTGGGCCACCTGGGTTGCCGTTGCGGGGGCGCTCGTCGCGCTCGTGGCCGGCCTCTGGCGGCTCCGCTCGCGCGAGGCGACCGCCGCCGTCGCCTCGGCGCTGCTGCTCCTGCCGACGTTCGTCCACGGGCTCTCGGAGTGGTCACCGTCGGCAGCGCGGCGCCCGAGCCCCTTGACGCCTGGGCTCGTCGACGCCTTGCGCGAGAAGGTTCCCGCCGGGGCGATCGTCTACGCGGACCCGGAGTCGAGCTACCGGATTGCCGCCTCCGCGCCGGTGTACGTCTGCAACGCTCCCCCGGGCCATGTCGCCGACACGAAGCGGAACCGCCCCTACGAGCGCCGTGACGCCTGGCGGCGCTTCAACGCCACCGGCGACCTCGGGATCCCGAAACGTTGCGGGGCCGCCTGGCTCGTGATCGACACCAAGCGCTTCGACACGCGTCCGGCCCTGCCGGTCGCCTACCGCGACGGGCGCTACGTCCTCTACCGGATTCCGCAGTGAGCGAGGATCCGACGGCCACCCCGTCGCGGCGCGTGGCTCGCCGTCTCCGCACTCGGCGTCGTCGGCGTCGACGGGGAGGTGGCGATCGCGTACTCGCTGCTCATGCAGGCGATCTGGTACGTCCCGACGACCGTGGTCGGCGGCGTGATCGCGATCCGCGAGGTGCACCGCGAGGCGACCCGCTCGCGGGCTCCGGCCGAGCCGCCAGTACCATCGCCCGGGTGAAGGTGCTGCTCGTCAGCTTCTACTTTCCCCCTGCGGGAGGGGGAGGTGTGCAGCGTCCCTTGAAGCTCGCGCAGTACCTGCCCGCGCTCGGGATCGAGACGCATGTCCTGGCGCCCGACGACCCGCACTGGATCCACCGGGACGAGGAGCTGCGTGTGCCCACACAGGCCTGGGTGCATCGGGCCCGCTACGTCGGACCGAGCGGGCGCAAGCCGGCCGAGGAGCTGTACGGCAAGCAGGGGCTCGCACGGCTCTCCACTCAGGCGCGCCTCTTCGGGCGCCGCACGCTCGTGCCGGACGAGAACGTGTCCTGGAACCTGACCTCGATCCCCGCCGCGATCCGGCTCGTCCGGAAGCACGAGATCGACGTCGTGATCACGACCTCGCCACCCAACTCGATCCACCTCGTCGGCGCTGCGGTGAAGCGCGCGACCGGCGCCCGCTGGGTCGCAGACCTGCGCGACTCGGCCGTGGGCCACGTGCATCGCCGCTCCGAGAGCGCGGCCGTCAGGGCGAAGGAGAGGGTGGACCTCGGCGTCGCGAGGCTCACGGCCCGCTCCGCCGACGCGATCGTGTGCGCCGCGGAATTCGTGGCCGACGAGGTGCGGGCGCTCGAGCCGGTGGGCCGCGTCGTCACGATCTCGAACGGCTCCGATTTCGACGACTTCGAGGGGCTCGACTACGTTCCCGGCGACCGGTTCCGGATCACGCACACGGGGAGCTTCTTCGGCAAGCGGGACCCGCGGCCGTTCCTGCAGGCGTTCCACGACTCAGGGCTGGATGCGGTCGTCCGCTTCCTCGGCGACTTCCGCAGCGCCGACCGCGCCTGGGCTGAAGAGCTCGGCCTCGGCGACCGTCTGGAGCTGATCCCGTACGCGCCGCGTGCGACCTCCCTTGCTCTCCAGCGCGACTCCGAAGCGCTCCTGCTCCTGATCCCCGACGCGGGCGGTCGTGGTAAGGGGGTGCTCTCGGGCAAGGTGTTCGAGTACATCGCGGCGGGACGCCCGATCCTGGCCGCCGCGCCCCTGGACGGCGCCGCCGCCGATCTGATCCGCGAGACCGGCGCGGGCATCGTCGCCCCGCCGGACGACGTCGACGCCATCCGTGACGCGTTGCTCGAGCTCCACCGGCGCTTCTCGCGCGAAGGCCTACCGGACGTCCGCCTGTCCGAGAAGTGGCGCCACGAGCTCGCTCGCTCGACGAGGGTGGAGGAGACCGCCGGGCTCCTGAGGTCGCTGTGCTGACCCGACGCCAGCCGTTCGTCGATGCGCTGTTCTTCGCGACCGTCGCCACGGTCACCTTCGAGAAGATCCACTGGAGCTTCGGCAGCGACCTCTCTCTGTCCGACGTGCTGACGGCGCTCTTTCTCGTCGCCTTC
Organism: uncultured Thermoleophilia bacterium; assembly: GCA_963823355.1. GTDB lineage: Bacteria > Actinomycetota > Thermoleophilia > Gaiellales > Gaiellaceae > Gaiella. Next base: position 828,475 of record CAWGLG010000007.1, on the reverse strand, counting down.
GCGCTCGGACGGATCGAGCGGCTCGACGGTAGGTTTACCCGGTCCGCCGCCGTCACCTTTGCGTTCTTCGTCGCCTTCGTTGCCGTCTATCTGATCGGCTTCTTCAACCTGGACACTGCGACGGCGCTGGCGCAGTGGGCGAAGGGGATGGTCAAGTTCAGCCTCCACTTCCTGTTCCTCTTCGCCGCGGTGGCGCTCGTCGCCCGGCGGGGCGAACGGTTCTACTGGTGGGCGCTCGCCGTGTTCTGCGGCGGGATGGTGTTCAACGCGCTCTACGGGGTGCTCCAGCTCGGGATCGCCCAGACCACCGGAGCCAACCTCGATGCCGCCGTCCTCTCGCCGTTGACCGGGGGCGCGAGCCAGATCAACATCTACGGCGCCGTCGAGGGACAGAACGTCTACCGCCCGAACGCACTCACCGGTGATCCGAACCACCTGGCGATCGAGATCCTGATTCCCCTCCTCGTGCTGCTCCCGGTCTACCTCCGTCTCGAGCGCGGTCATCGCCTGCGCGTACCGCTGGTGCTGACCCTGATGCTCCTCTTTCTGATCGAGCTCGCGACGTTCTCGCGCAGCGGGATGCTCGGCCTGCTCTCCGGACTGCTCGTGCTCGCCGTCCCCTACCGGCACCTCTTCCTCCGCCCGCGGTTCCTGGCACCGCTCGGGGCCCTCCTCGTCCTGGTGCTCGCCTTCGTCGCGCAGCGGGCCGACTTCTTCCAGACGGTGATCAGAACGCGGGTCGACACGAGCGGCAAGGGAACCTCGACGCACTTCGTCGTCTACGAGTTCATCCCCGACGTCCTCTCGCAGCACCCGCTGTTCGGCCTCGGGCTGAACAACTTCGCCGTCTACTACGAGTTCGTCACCGGACGCGACAATTTCGGGCCGCACTCGTTCTACGTCGCGCTCTTCGTCGAGAGCGGCCTCGTCGGCGCACTGCTCTTCCTCGTGTTCCTCGGCTATGTCTTCTACCGGCTCTCGGTCGGTCGCGCAATCGGCCGGGCGCTTCAGGCAGCCGGGGACGGGCTTGCCGCCCGCGTGCGCCCACTCGAGTGGGGCCTGACGGCGGCGCTCGTCGGCACGATGGCGTCCAACTTCTTCTACCTGACGATGAGCTTCTACTACTTCTTCGTCTTCGTCATGCTCGCGATCGTGGCGCCCGCCGTGTTCCTACCGCGGCTCGCGGTCAGCGAGGCAGGCGCCGGTAGAGGGTGAAGCCTCCGGCGCGCGAGGGCAGCTAGACGACGGTCCAGGAGGAGGGGTCGATCGTGGCCGGGTACATGTGCGCGTCGACGAAGGCCCATTCGACGTCCGCGGGGGCGGCGTCCCTTTTTGCGATCGACGCGCGTTCGGTCGCCGGCACCCGCCCGAGTACCATCGCGCCCGTGAGACTTCTTCGGGACAGCTCTCGCCGCCCTGCTCCTTCACGGGGGCGGTCGGCGGCGTGAGGGTCGTCATACTCACGACCTCCTACCCCCGGCACGCGGGGGACGTCGCCGGCCTGTTCGTCGAGGACGCCGTTGAGCATGTGCGCGAAGCCGGCCTCGAGGTGACGGTCGTCTCCCCCTCGTCGTTCCGACACTTTGGCATCGCGTACGGCAACGGCATCGCGAACAACCTGCGGGCGGCTCCGTGGCGCGTGCTCCTGCTGCCGCTGTTCCTGATCTCCTTCGCGCGGGCGGCCCGCCGGGCGGCGCGCCACGCAGACGTCGTGCACGCGCACTGGCTCCCGTCCGGTATTGCCGGGATCGCGACCGGGAAGCCTCTCGTCGTGCAGCTCTGGGGAAGCGACGTCGAGCTGGCAAAGCGGCTGCCGTGGCTCCTCGGGCCGATCCTGCGGCGGGCCCGGGTCGTCGTCTGCGCCTCGACCGCCCTGGCGACGGACGCGCGGGCCCTCGGTGGTCGGGACGTCGTCGTGATCCCGAGCGGCGTCGACCTGCCGGAGCGGGTTTCCGCGCCGGCCGAGCCTCCCCACGCGCTCTACGTGGGCCGGCTGTCCGAGGAGAAGGGCGTGCTCGAGCTCGCGCAGGCGGCGCGCGATCTCCCGCTGGTCGTAGTCGGGGACGGACCGCTGCGCGAATCGCTACCCCAGACGGTCGGCTTCGTGGCCCACGACGAGATCGGGTCGTACTACGAGCGGGCCTCGATCGTCGTCGTGCCGTCGCGGCGGGAGGGGTACGGCGTCGTCGCCCGCGAGGCGATGGCGTACGGGCGCGCGGTGGTGGCGACGAACGTCGGAGGGCTGCCGGATGCGATCGAAGACGGCGTCACCGGGCTGCTCGTCCCGGCGCGCGATCCGCAGGCGCTGCGAGCGGCCCTCGAGCGACTCCTCGGCGATGCCTCTCTGCGCGAGAGCCTCGGTGCCGCGGGGCGGCGCAGGGCCGCCGACGAGCTCGGCTGGGACGCGGCCGCCGCCGCCACGATCGGTGTCTACCGTCGGGTGCGACCGTGAGCGGAGACCGCATCCGCGCGGGGATCTCGATGCTCACGCTCGTGCCCGGCGAGATGGGCGGGAGCGAGCACTACGCCCGCTCTCTCTGCCGTGCGCTCGCAGCGCGTGGCAGCATCGATGCCGTCGCCTTCGTGACCGCTGCCGCCCGCGACGCCGGCGAGGGACTGCCGACGGAGGTCGTGACGGAGGTGCCGACGGGAGCGTCGCCGCCCGGACGGGCGTGGCGGGCTGCCGTCGGGGTCGCCAGGCGCCGCGCGATCGGGCGCCGCTTCGGTGGGGTCGCCGTCGTCCATTACCCCTTCACCGTGCCTCTGCCCCCGCTTGCGCTGCCGTCGGTGATCACGCTCCACGACCTCCAGCACCTCGACCTGCCGGAGATGTTCACGCGCGCCACACGCACGTTCCGCAAGGTCGCCTACGACCGGGCCGCCCGCCACGCTGACATCGTGATCGTCCCGAGCGAGTTCGTGCGGGAGCGAGCGCTGAACCTGCTCGGGCTCGACCCGGCGCGGGTCGTCGTCGTCCCGCACGGGATCGACCACGACGTCTTCTCGCCCGCGGGCATCCGTCGGGAGCCGTTCCTTCTCTACCCGGCGCGGGTGTGGCGGCACAAGAACCACCAGCGGCTGCTCGAGGCGTTCGCACGGCTCCGGCAGTCGCACCCCGAGCTGTCCCTCGTCCTCACGGGCGGTGGCACCGAGGCGCTCGCCGGGCCGCCGGGCGTCGACGCACGCGGCGCGGTCCCCCTCGCCGAGCTCGTCGATCTCTACCGGCGGGCGGCGTGCGTCGTCTTCCCGAGCCTCTACGAGGGGTTCGGAGCGCCGCCGCTCGAGGCGATGGCGTGCGGGGCGCCTGTCGCGGCCTCCGACCGGGGCTCGTTGCGCGAGGTCTGCGGCGGCGCGGCCGTGCTCTTCGATCCGCTCTCCCCGGCGGCCATTGCCGAGGCCGTCTCGCAGGCGCTCGAACGGGCCGCGGAGCTGTCCGAGCTGGGTAAGGGACAATCGACCGCGTTCACGTGGGAGGCGTCTGCGGCAGGGCACGAGCACGCCTATGCCGCCGCCGCCCGCGGTCGCGTCTGAGCAGTCCGGCCGCGGGGCGCCGCTCTGAGCGCGAGCCGGAATGTCAGCCGGGTGGCGCTATCGTTCTGCTTTCGATGGGCCGGCCGGCAACCACGAGGTGCGACGAGCGATGAGCGACTCCCGGAGCGCCACGATCGATCCTGCCGAGGCCGGATCGTCAGCGCAGCACGCGGGCGCCGCCACGGACGCCCGGGCGGCCACGATCGTGATCGTGCCTCAGCAGCGGTGGTCGCTCGGCCTGCGCCCCCTCTGGACGCACCGTGAGCTCACCTACTACCTGGTCTGGCGCGACGTCAAGCTCCGCTACAAGCAGACCTTCTTCGGAGCGGGCTGGGCGCTGATCCAGCCGATCATGCTGATGGGCGTGTTCGGGCTCTTCTTCGGGCGGCTCGCTGGGCTCCCCTCCGACGGGTTGCCGTACTCGATGTTCGTCCTCGCCGCGCTCGTGCCGTGGACGTTCTTCTCGAGCGCGATGGCGGCGGCTTCGCGCAGCGTCGTCGTGGCCGTCGGCGTGGTGTCGAAGGTCTACTTCCCACGGCTGATCATCCCCGTGGCCGCCGCCGCCGCGTTCCTGATCGACCTTGCTCTCTCGTTTGCCTTCCTTGCCGTGGTGGCGCCCTTCTGGGGGATCTACCCCACCTGGCGATACGTCTTCATCCCGCCGCTCGCGGCGTTCGCGCTCCTTACCGCGCTTTGCCTGGGCATCTGGCTTGCAGCCCTGAACGTGCGCTACCGCGACGTCATCTACACGGTGCCGTTCCTGATCCAGGCGATGATGTTCGCCTCGCCGATCGGGTATCCGAGCAGCATCATCCCCGAGAACCTGCAGCCCCTCTACGGCCTCAACCCTCTCGCTGGGCTGATCGAGGGCTTTCGCTGGGCCGCCCTCGACGCAACCACGAACCCGGCGCCGATGGTGGCGGTGTCCCTGGCGACCACGCTCGTGCTCCTTCTCTCCGGGCTGATCTACTTCTCGCGGAGCGAGAGCTCCTTCGCGGACATCATCTGATGGCGGCGATGGTGACGGTCGAGGGCCTCGGCAAGCGCTACCGGCTCGGCGAGAACACCGCCGGGTACGGGCGGCTGACCGACTCGCTCTCGAACGCGCTGCGGCGGCGGCGGGGCAAGGCCGTTGCGGCCGGCCCCCGCGACGTCTGGGCTCTGCGGAACGCGTCGTTCGAGATCGGCCAGGGCGAGGTGGTCGGGCTGATCGGCAGGAACGGAGCCGGCAAGTCGACGCTGCTCAAGATCCTCGCGCGCGTCACGACCCCCACCGAGGGGCGGGGGCAGATCAACGGCCGGGTGGGATCGTTGCTCGAGGTCGGCACGGGCTTCCACCAGGAGCTGACCGGCCGCGAGAACGTCTTCCTCAGCGGCGCCATCCTCGGGATGAGGCGCTCGGAGATCCAGCGGAAGTTCGACGACATCGTCGCGTTCGCGGAGATCGAGGGCTTCGTCGACACGCCCGTGAAGCGCTACTCGAGTGGCATGGGGCTGCGGCTGGGCTTCGCCGTCGCCGCCTTCCTCGAGCCGGAGGTGCTCCTCGTGGACGAGGTGCTGGCGGTGGGCGACAGGCGCTTCCGGGAGAAGTGCATGGGCCGCATCGGCGAGGTGAGCCGGGAGGACGGGCGCACCGTGCTCTTCGTCAGCCACGATCTCAACGCGATCCTCTCGACGTGCCCGCGTGCCCTGCTCGTGGATCGCGGCGAGCTCGTCGCCGACGGCCCCTCCCACGAGGTGGCCGCGATCTACGAGCGCGAGCACGCGGCGCTCGCGGCAGTCGAGGGCACGTTCGAGCGGACGACCCGGAATCCGCACATGGCCGAACAGCTCTTCCTCGGCGCGACGGTCGTCTCCGCCGCGGGAGGCGGCCACGCCGCTTATGGCGAGCCGCTCCAGTTCGTCCTTCGCACGAACCCCGCCTTCCCGGCCCGGGAGTTCGGCGTCGACGTGCGGGTGCTCGACCAGCGGCAGCGGCCCGTCGCCTACATGTCGTCGCTCGAGATGGCCGGACGGTACTTCGCGCCGGGCGACGCCGTGTGCTGCGAGATCGACGCCCTCTCGCTCGCGCAGGGGACGTACTCCGTGGAGATCGGCGCCTCGATTCCTTACGTCCAAGGCATGGACTCCTGGACTGGTGAGGTCGGCTTCGACGTCGTGCGCTTCGACCCGTTCGACGCGGGGTCGACGTTCGCCCCCGACGACCGCACCGGCGGCGTCGTTCCGCCGCACCGGTGGTCGGTTGACGGCGACGAGGCGTGACTGCTCGCGGTGGCATACCCGCGGCCGCTGTCGTGATCGCGGCCCACAACGGTGAGCGTCACCTGGAGGCGGCAATCGAGAGCGTCCGGCAGCAGACGCTCGAGGACATCGAGATCGTCGTCGTCGACGACTCCTCCTCCGACGGGACGAGAGAGATCGTCTCCCGGATCGCAGCCGTGGATCCACGCGTTCGCTACGTCTCAGCACAGGTGCGCAGCGCCGGCGCGGCCCGCAACATCGGCTGGCGGTCGTGTCGGGCCCCATTCGTGGCGAACCTCGACCAGGACGACCTCGCCGAGCCGGAGCGGCTCGAGAAGCAGGTCGACTACCTCATCGAGCACCCGGACGTCGGGCTCGTGGGGAGCTTCTGCCACGTGCTCGACGACGCGGGTCGCAGGTGCGGGAACATGGCGACGATCTTCGACCCCGACGAGGTGACAGAGTCCATCCTCACCGGCGGCCTGGCCCACGTCACCCACACGACGGCGATGTTCAGGCGCTCCGTGCTGGAGCAGCTTGGCGGCTACCGTGAGTTCCCCGGTACGGCGGTCGAGGACCTCGACCTCTTCGTCAGGATCGCCGAGACGTGCCGCGTAGCCAACATTCCGGAGTTCCTGGGCGGCTGGCGGATCCACGGCTCCAACTCGTCCCAGACGGTGCTGAACATGGTGCGGTGGAACTTCGCGGTCCAGGATGCGGCACGCTGCCGTCGCGTCGGCCTTCCCGACCCACTGGCAGGCACGCGGGCGGCCGAGCCGCCAACGCTCGAGGAGCTCGAACTGCTCGGCCACACGCGGCGCAAACTCTACCGGGGAGCGTTCGGGAATCACGTGATGTGGGTCGGACTTCTACTCTCCGTGCATGACAGCGATGCTGCGATCGAACACCTCGGACATGCCCGGCAGTACATGGACAGGGCTTCTCTCGGCGAGCGAACCGCGTACCTCGTCGCCAGATCCCGGACGGAGGCTGCTACCCGCAAACTACCTCGCGCTGCGGTGTCGCTCATCAGTGCTTTCGCGCTTGAGCCCCGGTTGGCTGGGCGATTGTTAGCCCATCCTGTGATCGGTAGCGTCGGCAGGGCGATGTACAGGCGTCTTCCTGCCGATGGGGGCGGTGCGCCTGGGCGATGGCTGCGCGATCAGGTTGTTACACGCCTGAACAAGATCGGGTAGAGCGTGTCAGATTGGGCTTTCATTGATCGCGCAGTTCTCGTATAGAAGGCGCAACGCTGATGGCACGGTTAGGCGCCTCGAGGATGGCGGGGCGTCGTTCACCTGGACCCAGCAGCTCAACTGCAACCCGGAGCGCCCGGCCTCGTCCGTGACGAGGGTGCAGACCGCCCGGCTCGGACCGTGACTTCGCATCTCACGGCATGCGGATGACGCCAATTCCGAAGCCGCCCTGTTTCCAGTCCTCGACGAACTCTTCGTGATCGAAACGACTCTTGACCTCCCGCCAGAAGTCGGGAACTCCCCCGACGTTTTCCGCTGGCCCTGGAGCGATGTCGTGAAAGGCAACCAGGCCTCCGGATCGCACCAGCGGCCCGTAATCCTCAAAATCGGATTTCACGCCCGAGTAGGTGTGGTCGCCGTCAATCATCAGGAAGTCGATGGGGCGGTCGTTGAGGATTACGCGAAGACGCTTGAGGGTCTGCGGATCATGGGAGTCCGCCCGTAGAAAGTGGGCCTGTTGCCGAGCGCGCGCATACGTGCGCATCGTCTCTGCACCTTCCTCCTCGTACCCACCACCGAACTTTCCTCCAGGGAGATCGATGCTCACGATGAGCGCAGACGGTGAGGAGGCTCGGCACCATGCGTACAGCGTGCCTCCTCGGTGGGTGCCGATCTCCACAACACAACTCAGCGGAATGCTACGGAGCAGGTGGAGGAGTTGTCGGAGCTCAGAGCCTTTCTGTATCGCGCCGCGCTCTACGGCTGCACGGACGATGGAGTCCACCCGGGAAAGGGCTCGCACGAGTTTGCTGCGATATCGGGATGGGCTGAGCGGGAACACTCTCATCTGACCACGATAGATCGTGGGCGCGGTTCGGATCCTGCGTGCCCCATCATTCGTGTGGCGGGCGCGACCCGCGAACGGTTGTTTCCGCGGACTCGCGGTGGGCGTCCTGCTTCCGAGCTCGCGAGACAACGTCGGCCGTCGTGCAGATCACCGCGTCAGGGAGCAACGAACAAGCGGGGTGGATTGGGAAAAGGGCACGGTGGTAGCTTCCAGCGGAGATGGCCGTCCTATCGTCGCTCAAACATCACCTCAAGAGGGTGCCGGAGCACTTCGGCTTCGACATCGTTCGGAAGGGAACATGGATCCCGGTGAATCGGCGGGCCGAGACCAGCGCCGAGCTCGAGGCGATGTACCAGAGGTTCGTCTTCCCGGAACTCTCGCCGCGAGAGACGCGCGCGTCGCTCCTTGCCCGACTCGAGGGCACTCAAGTCAGTGAGGCCATCTACGTCATCGAGTACCTGCGGCGGTCGCTGGAGCTCGGTGGAGATGTCTGCGAATTCGGCGTCGCGCAAGGGGCTACTTCGGCCCTTCTTGCCGACGAGATCCGTTCAACAGACGCCTCTCTCTGGCTCTTCGACTCGTTCGAGGGCCTTCCACGGCCGGGGGAGAAGGATGTCCTCATGGATGACATCTTCGGTCTCGGTTCGATGGCTGCGTATGAAGGAACGATGGCTTTTGGAGCCACGGGCGTCATGTCACGACTCTCCGACATCCGATTCCCGCTTTCTCGTGTCCGCGTCGTGCCCGGATTCGTCGAGGAAACGCTCGAGCAGCGCGCGACTCTCACAGGTCGTGTCTGCTTCGCATACATCGACATGGATTTCTACGAGCCGATCAGGGTCGCGCTCGACTTCCTCCACTCCGTGCTGCCGGTTGGCGGACACGTCGTCGTCGACGACTACGGTCGGTTCTCGGCTGGTGCGCAGACTGCCGTAGACGAGTTTGTCATGTCCAGGGCAGGGGACTACGAGGTCGTTCACCCGCTCCCGCCAGCCGGTCAATTCGTCGTTCTCGCGCGGATCTCGTAGGGGTCTGGGCTCGCGTTCGTGAAACCCCGAACCCGGAAACGCATTCCCCTCGGCGACCAGGATCGTCCGGTTGTCGGCAAGGTGCGCTTGGCAGCCATTCTCCGGTGCGGACAAGGTGCGTAACCTGCACGTCTGCCTCGATGCACGTTTGACTCCCGGCGAGGCAGGCGGCGTCCAGCAGATCGTGATGGGGCTAGCGTCCGGGCTTGGTGCGATCGGGACAGAAGACGACCGATACTCGTTCCTCGTGAACGAAGTCCCCTGCCCCTGGCTGCAGCCGTACCTGGGCGCGTCGGTATCGCTTCTCGACTCGTCCTCAGGAATGAGTGGCAACGCGCGGCGACGCCTTCGGCGAGTTGCAGCCGTGCGGCGTGCCGCCTCTCGCGTCAGGCAGAGGCTGCCCGCGAACCGGCAACCGCCCGTATCGAGTGGAGTTGTCGAGGCCAGCGGGGCTCAGCTGATCCATTTCACTACGCAGACCGCGTTCCTGACTTCGGTGCCGAGTATCTATCAGCCGCACGATCTTCAGCACCGATTCCTACCCGAGTACTTCTCCGATGCCGAACGGCGTAGACGTGACTTCCTCTACGCCGAGTACTGCGACAGAGCCGAGCTCGTCGTGGTGATGACCCGAAAGGGTCGTCACGATCTTGTCGAGTGCTTCGGACTCCCCGAGGAGAAGATCGCGGTTGTACCCTGGGCGCCTCTGGTGCCGTCAAACAGCTTCAGGGGAGAGGAAGCGCGCGAGGACTTCATCCTCTATCCGGCCCAGACCTGGCCCCATAAGAATCATGCCGTCCTTCTTCGTGCTCTCAGACTTCTTCATGTCGAGTTCGGGCTGCGTGTGCCTCTCGTCTGCACCGGGTTCCGTTCCTCCCATTACAAGCAGCTCCGGCGGCTTGCTTTGGAGACCGGCGTAGACGAGCAGGTCGACTTTCGCGGATTCGTCTCCAGGAGTGAACTCTTCGACCTCTATCGTCGAGCTCGCATACTGGTCTTTCCGTCTCGTTTCGAGGGATGGGGACTCCCCATCACGGACGCGATGTCGACGGGCCTTCCTATCGCGGCGTCCGACCTGCCCGAGCTTCGCGAGCAAGCGGACGGAGCGGCCGAGTGGTTCGACGCGGAAGACGCGAGCGACGTGGCCGCGAAGGTCGCGCATCTTTGGACGAGCGAGGATCGCCGTGAGCAGTTGCGAGTAGCCGGGTCAGAGCGGGTGCGGCAATACTCGTGGGAGAAGACCGCCGAAACCCTCCGCGCCCACTATCGTCAGGTGACGGGCCAACCGATCACGATCCGCGATCGACAACTCATCACGAATAGCCGAGCGTAGGGCTCGAGCGCATGGGTTCGTGGTCTTCGAGCTCAGGCGGTGAGCTGGGGTATGGCGCATGAACGAGAAGTCGGCCGGGCAGTCTCGCAGAGCTCTGACCCGACCTTCCACGACCTCGTCGCAATGGATTGCAGGCGGGGCCGTCCGTTGGATCGCGCCTTCCAACGCCTCGGTGCTTCCCTGGCCCGACGAGCTCACGATTCCGAGGATGGTGCGGACGGTCGGAGAAGCTGCGACTCGGGTGATCGCTCGGTAGAACTTGTCACCCTGTTATCTCCGGAGCCATCAGGCCATGGATCCGCACGGGTGAAGCGCCGGCGTCCTCCACATCGCCGAGGATACCCTCTCGATGTGGCGAGTTGCCCTGGGACGACGCGGTGATCGACGAGCCCAGGGACTCCCCGGCATGCTGCGTCCTCATCGGCACCGGCGCGCGGTTCCCGGAGCACTGGCGGGTATTTGAGAGGGTGTGTGAGTTGGCGGCCTGCCACGGGATCGTGATCGGCCCCGAGGAGAGCACGTACGAGATCCACAGACAGTCTCCGGGCGTTGGACGGCCGAACTCCGGCTCTTCGGTCGTTCGGCTGCAGACACTTCCGAGCCTGCCGGCGCTTGTCCTGGCGGTCAGGCTCGCACGGAGGTTCCGACGACTGGCTCCGCAAGCGATCGTCTTGACCCCGGAGGCCTACGACCGCTGGGGGTTGGCAACGCTGGCGGCGTTGTCGGTTGTGCAGCGCGACGTCCCGGTCGTAGCACTGGTAATGGAGAATCGAGTGCGTCTGCCGGGAGGGTTGAAGGGTGCGATCATTCGTCGTTTGCTCCGACGGATCGATGTGCTTGCAGCTCCCGCCGAGCCCACCGTTCGCTCCTATGTCGAGGCGGGGCTACCTGCGTCGACCCGTACGATCGAGTTGGTCGCCGCGGTGGAGGAGCCTCGAGATGTGGCCCCTGCCGATCTCGGATTGAGCGCCGAGTTCAGGATCGCGTATGTGGGTCGGCTCGTCGAAGAGAAGGGGGTTCAGGTGCTCGTCGATGCCGTCGAGCGTGTTCCCGGCTGCGGGGCCGTCCTCGTCGGACCCGGTTCGCTCGAGGGCACGCTCAGGAGACGCGTTGACGAGGCCGGCCTCGCCGGTCGGGTGAAGCTGTTCGGGCTCGGATCGCGCGACGAAATCTGGGGGATCCTCAAAGCGTGTGATGCGCTAGTGCTGCTCTCGCAGAGCAGACCGTCGTGGACCGAGCAGTTTGGATACGTGCTGGCAGAGGCGATGGCATGCGGTAGACCTCTCATCGGCTCGACGTCCGGTGCCATCCCCCAGGTGATCGGGCCGGCCGGCCTCATAGTTGAGGAAGGTTCAGTCGAGGCAACCGCAGACGCGATCCGATCCCTGGCGCGGGACGCGGGATTGCGTACGAAGTTGGGATCCGCTTCGCGCGAGCGGTACCTTCAACACTTCACCACAGACGCGTGCGCGAGGAAAGTCGCCGCCGCCGCCGGCCTCATCGAAGATCAGGTGGACGTGTGAGAGAGAGGCGGCGTTTCGGATCACGTCCAGCGTTACCTTCGCATCTACGAATCAGCAGCCTTGTCTCTTCGGGCCGAAGGCGCGCCAGAGTCGACGGCTGAGTGTTACAACAGCGAGCACTGTGGATCTGAAGGCCTTTGCACGGCGAATGTTGCCGGTGACTCTGTGGGAGGTCGCGCGGGTCACCACGGGCCGTGCCCCGGCGTTGACCCGGGAGACGATCGCCCGGATGTACCTCAGGGGAGATGGAATCGAGATCGGCGCGTTGTACCGCCCGCTTTGCGTGCCGAGGGCGGCCCGGGTCAGGTACGTCGACCGGATGCCGGTCAGCGCGCTGAGGGCGCAGTACCCCGAGCTCGCGGGGGAATCACTCGTCGGAGTCGACATCGTGGCCGACGGCGAGACCCTCGTCGGCATTCCCGATGAGTCTCAGGACTTCGTCATCGCGAACCATTTCCTCGAGCACTGCCAGAATCCGATCCTTGCCCTAGAGAGCATGCTGCGGGTTCTGAAGCCAGGCGGAATCTTGTTTCTCGCCGTGCCCGACAAGCGCTACACCTTCGACGCGGGGCGTTCGGTCACTCCGCTGGAGCATGTCCTTCGCGACTACGTAGACGGCCCGGATTGGTCGAAGCGCGAGCACTTCGAAGAGTGGAGCCGGTACGTCGTCGGGGCCCCGTCGGAGGAAGCCGTCCAGGCCGAGGCGAGCCGTCTCCTCGAGATGGACTACAGCATCCACTTCCACGTCTGGACGCAAGCCGAGCTGCTGGAGCTCGTCCTCGAGCTACGCCGCCGATTCGACACCTTCAACGTCCAGCTGGTGTTCGAGAGGGACGACGAGGACATAGTCATTCTCAAGAAGACGGCGCGTGCCGCATGAGCCGACCATGGCCGCGGGCGGGCCTCCAGTAGCCTCGACCGGCCTCTGCGGTAGGTACTTGCGCCCGTGCTGACGATCTTCTCGATCCCGAAGCCGTTCGCCGGCCCGACAGGCGAGATCCAGGCTGCCGCCGCCGCGAGCTGGGAGCGCCTCGGGCCAGGCAACCAGGTGGTGCTCGTTGGCGAGGCACCCCCTGCGGGCGCGGGCGTTGCCTTCGAGCAGGTCGAGGCGCTGCAGCCCGAAGGCGTGGGCTCCCCCCTGCTCGACGACGCGTTCACCCGCGTCGACGCAGTTGCGCGATGGCCGCTCCGTTGCTTCCTCAACGCGGACATCATCCTCCTGCCTGACCTCCTCCCCGCAGTCGAGCGAGCCGCCGCCTTCGCCCCCCGGTTCCTGCTCGTGGGGCAGACACGCGATCTCGACCCTGTTCTCGTCGACGGCCGCGGCTCCGGGGAGCTCCGTGGGTTCGCCCTCGATCACGGAGCCCTCCGGGGGCCGACGGCTATCGACTGGTTCGTCTTCCGCGCCGGCCTCTTCGATCCGATGCCCCCGTTCTCCGTCGGCCGGGCCGCGTTCGACAACTGGATGATCTGGAGGGCGCGGCAGCTCGGGCCGGTGATCGACGCCACCGACGCGGTCGTCGCGATCCACCAGTCGCACGGGTACGACCATCTCGCGGGCGGGAAGGACGAGGCGTACTACGGCGCGGAGGCAGCGCGCAATCTTGAGCTCGCGGGCGGCAAGCGCCACCGCTACACGCTCCACGATGCGAGCCACCGCATGCGCGCCGACCTCTCGATCCACCGTAACCTGGGCTCGATCCTGCGGGTGCGCGAGACGGCGAGGAAGGTCGGCTGGAAGCTGGGGCGCCGGTGAAGGTCGTCGCGGTCTTCCCGGAGCCGACGCCGTACCGCGCGCCGCTGCTCGACCTGGTCGCGGCGCGGCAAGAGATCGACCTCCTGGTCGCCTACGCCGCCCGGACGGTGGCGTCGCGGACCTGGGATGTCCCGCTCGGCCATCCGACCGTCTTCCTGCGAGGTCATTCGGTGCCGGGCGCGCGCCGGATCCTCCGCCACGACTACCCGGTCACCCCGTCGGTCGTCACGCTCCTGCAGCGGGAGCGCCCCGACTGTGTCGTCGTCTCGGGCTGGAGCATGTTCGCGTCCCAGGCAGCCATCGCGTGGTGTCGCCTGCGCCGGGTGCCCTACCTGCTCGTCGTCGAGAGCCACGACCGCGACCCGCGGGCGGCGTGGCGGCGTGCCGTCAAGGGAGCCATCGTGCCGCGCGTCGTCAAGGGCGCGGCAGGCGTGCTCGCCACCGGCACACTCGTGCGCGAGTCGATGATCCGCCGCGGGGCCGTGCCGGAGCGGATCGGCATCTTCGCGAACACGGTCGACGTCGAGGCGTTCATCGAGCGGTCCGACGCGCTGCGAGGGCGGCGGGAGGAGCTGCGCCGAACGCTCGGCCTCGGGCAGGGCGACGTCGCCGTGCTCTGCGTGGCGCGGCTCGTTGAGGAGAAAGGGCTCGACACGCTTCTGCGCGCGTGCGCGCTGGCGGGTGCCCCGATCGTGCCCGTGCTCGCCGGCGACGGCCCCGAGCGCGCACGGCTCGCGTCGCTGGCCGGCGCTCTCGGTCTCCGCGCAATCTTCGCCGGCGACCTCCCGTGGGAGCGGATCGTGGAGGCGTACGTGGCCTGCGACGTCTTCGCGCTCCTCTCGCGCCACGAGCCGTGGGGTGTCGTCGTGAACGAAGCCGCCGCCTGCGGCTTGCCCCTCGTCCTCTCGGAGCACGTCGGCGCCGCCTACGACCTGCTGGTGGACGGAGACAACGGGCGGCTGATCTCCGCCGACGACGCTCAGCACGCGGCGGCGGCCCTGCGGGAGTACGGGGCCGACGCCGCTCTCCGAGGCCGCGCCGGCGCCTCCTCGTGCGCCCTCGTCGCGGGCTGGGGGTACGCACCAAGCGTCGCCGCATTCGTCGCGGCGGTCCGGGCCGCCGTGAAGGCACCGGCGATCGACTAGCCTTCCCGCGTGCAGCGCAAGCCCCGCATCCTCGTGCTCAACCAGTACTACCGGCCGGGGGTGGAGGCGACGGCGAACCTGCTCGCCGAGCTCTGCGAGGAGCTTGCGTCCGAGTACGAGATCACGGTGGTGACGGGGCGCGTCCGCAACCGCGACGACCTTCCGTCCGAGGAGACCCTCGACGGGGTGCACGTCGTGCGTACGCGCTCGACCGCTTTCGACCGGACAAAGCTCCATCTCCGTGCGGCCAACTACCTCACCTACCTGGCGGACAGTGTCTGGCGTGCGATGACGCTGGAGCGGCCGGACGCCGTCGTCACGCTTACGGACCCACCGATGATCGGCGACGTCGGACTCGCAGTCGCCCGGCGATTCGGCGTGCCGCTGCTGGTCGTCTCCGAGGACGTCTTCCCGGAGATCGCGGTCGAGCTCAAGCGGCTAGAGAACCCGGTCCTGATCCGGCTGCTGCGCGAGATGGTTGGCCTCTACCTTCGCAACGCCGACAGGGTGGTGGCGATCGGCGAGACGATGCAGGTGCGCCTTCAGGAGAAGGGCGCGTCCGCCGACCGGATCGCGGTGATCGAGAACTGGGTCGACACGGAGCGCATCGTCCCCCGGCCCAGAGACACGGACTGGGCCCGCGAGCACGATCTCGTCGGCCGGTTCGTCGTCATGCACTCGGGCAACATCGGCCACGCCAACGACCTCGTCACGCTCATACGCGCCGCGACCTTCCTCCGCGATCTCCCGGACCTGCGGATCGTGGTGATCGGCTTCGGAGCACTGCAGACGGTGGTGCAGGGCCTCGCCGAGCGTCTCGAGGTCGACGTCACGTTCCTGCCGTACCAGCCGCGCGAGGTCCTGTCCGAGTCGCTTTCGAGCGCCGACATCCACTACGTCGGGCTCGCCCGGGGGCTCTCCGGCTTCGTCGTGCCGAGCAGGGCGTATGGGATCATGGCGACCGGCCGGCCGATGCTCGTCTCGGCCGACGCCGACAGCGAGACCGTCCGGATCACCCGCGACCACGGGTGCGGCGTCGTCGTCCTGCCCGGACGGCCCGAGCTCGTCGCCGGCGCGATCCGTGACGCCCACGAGGGCCGGTTCGACCTCGAGGCGATGGGTGTGCGCGGTCGCGCGTACGTGGAGGGCCAGGCGGGCCGCGCCGTCGCGATGGGCCGCTACCGGGAGGTTCTCGCCGAGCTCGTCTCGTCGAGCAGCGCGCGGTAGAGCCGGTCGACGTCGTCGACGAGGCGCCCGACCGCATAGCGCTCGACTACGCGCACGCGTCCCGAGGCGCCGAGCCGCGAGCCGAGCTCCGGGTCGCGGGCGATCTCGGCGAGGCGCGCGGCCATCGCCTCCGAGTCGCCGACTCCCACCAGGAACCCGTCCGCGCCGTCCCGGACGACGTCGGAGACGCCGCCCACGTCGGTCGACACGATCGGCCGGCCCGCCGCGAGCGCCTCGATGATCGTGACCGGGGTGCCCTCGTTGACGGACGTCAGCACGACGGCGTCGGCGAGCGCGTACCAATCGGCCACGTCCTTCTGGTAGCCGAGGTAGAACAGCTCGCGGGCCACGCCGCGCTCCTTCGCGTACGCCTCGAGCTGCTCGCGGTCGGCGCCGTCGCCGACGAGCAGGAGGCACGCATCGACCTCGCGGGCGCGGAGGGCGACGAGCGCGTCGACGAGGTCGCGGGTTCGCTTCACGGCCGTCATCCGCCCGAACCAGCCGACGACGAAGCGGTCGCTGCCGATCCCGAGCCGGCGCCGGAGCTCCGCCGTGTCGACCGCCGTCTCGACGCGGGGCCGAAGGTCGATCCCGAGCCGGACGACCGCGAAGCGGGTCGCGGGCGCCACGCCGAGCGTGACGAGGTCGTCGCGAACCTGCGGGCTGACCGCGACGAGGGCGTCGCTCGTGAGCCCAAGCAGGCGCTCGATCGCGCGGAACAGGCTCGTTCCGAGCGGCCCGAAGTACCCGTTGAGCACGTGCCCGTGGTAGGTGTGCACGACGATCGGCGGCCGGGCGCGTCCGGCGAGCACAGCGGCCGCGCGGCCGATCGCGCCCGCCTTCGCCGTGTGCGTGTGGAGGATGTGGGGCCGAGTTCGCCGGATCTCGCGCGCCACCCGCAGCACCGCCAAAAGGTCCCGAATCGGGCTGATCTCGCGCGAGAGCCCCGGGAGGCGCACGACCTGGACGCCCGCGCCCTGCGCGACGAACGCCATCGACTCCTCGCCCTTGGCCACGTCCCCCGCCACGAGGGTCGTCTCGTACCCGCGCTCCGCGAGCCCCGCAGAGAGGTAGGCGACGTGCAGCGCAGGGCCGCCGACGTTGAGACGGGCGATCACGCGGAGGACGCGGACCGGCTCGCGGGTAGGGGCCTCGCTCGGCACAGCAGCAGCGTACCCGCGCCGGTCAGGCGCCCCGGCACGCGGAATCGCCGGTGCTCGAAGCGTTCGGAGGCAGGGCGGCCGGTCGGCCGGACAGGAGGGGTGCAGCGGGCGAGGCTACACTCGCCTGGTGGTGCTCAAGGCGGTCTTCTGGGGGTCGCTCGGCGCTCTCGCGTGGACGCACGTCGCGTATCCCGCGGCGGCCGAGCTCGCCGCGAGGATGCGGACGCGACGCGTACGCAAGGACGAGGCCGCCGCGCCGTCGGTGACCGTGATCATCCCCGCCTACAACGAGGAGCCCGTGATCGGGCGCAGGCTCGAGAACCTGCTCGCGCTCGACTATCCCGCCGACCGGCTCGAGATCGTCGTCGCCTCCGACGCGTCGTCCGACCGGACGAACGAGATCGTGGAGTCCGTCGCAGACCGCGAGCCGCGGGTGAGCCTGCTCGACTGCCCCCGGGGCGGGAAGGTCGCGGCGCAGGACCGGGCCGTCAGGCAGGCAACGTCCGACGTGGTCGCGTTCTCGGACGGGAACTCGACCTGGTCGCCCGACGCGCTCCGACACCTCGTCGCGAACCTGGCCGACCCCGAGGTCGCGTACGTCTGCGGCCAGCTCCGCCTCCAGGACGCCGCCGGAACGAACCGCGAGGGGACCTACTGGCGGTACGAGATGAAGCTGCGCGAGGCCGAGTCGCGGCTCGGCTCGATCACGGGCGGTAACGGGTCGATCTACGCGGTCAACAGAGCCGACTACGTCGAGGTCGACCCGCGCTGGGGTCATGACCTCTCGTTTCCCTACCGGATGGTGCAGGCGGGTCGCCGCGCCGTCTACGAGCCCACGGCACACGCCTTCGAGAAGCCGACGCCGTCGAACGAGACGGAATACCGGCGCAAGGTGCGGATGTTCGAGCACTGCTGGGAGATCACGTTGCGCGGCTCGATGTTCCGGCGGCTGCCGCCCGGGTACCTGATAGAGATCGTCTCGCACCGGCTGTTGCGGTACGGCAGCGGGATCCTCCACCTGACGTTGCTGGCCTCGAGCGTCGCGCTCGTCGCCGACGGCTGGGCCTACGGGATCGTGCTCGCCGGCCAGGTGGCGCTGATCGCCGCCGCGGCCGCGGGCGTGCCGATTGCCCGCTACTACACGCTCGTCACCTGGGCGACCGTCGTGGCGCTCTGGAACTACCTGCGGCGCGGCGTGCCTGCGACGTGGGAGGCCGCGGAGGGGACGCGGTGAACCGCGCCCTCGACGTCGCGACCTCTGCGCTCGGCCTGGCGGTGGCGAGTCCGATCCTGGCCGCCGCGGCGGTCGCGATCAAGCTCGAGGACGGCGGCCCCGTCCTCTACCGGCAGGTGCGCGTGGGGAAGGGCGGCGAGGACTTCGAGCTGCTGAAGCTCCGCACGATGGTCGTGGGCGCCGAGAAGAAGGGCGCCGGCTACGCGGTCGACGCGGGAGACAGCCGCATCACGCGCGTCGGGCGGATCCTGCGCAGGACGTCCGTCGACGAGTTGCCACAGCTCTGGAACGTCGTGCGCGGTGAGATGAGCCTGATCGGGCCGCGGCCAACGCTGCGCTACCAGGTCGAGAAGTACACGGAGCGCCAGCACAGGCGCCTGGACGTCCGGCCGGGTCTGACGGGGTGGGCCCAGGTCCACGGGCGCGCTTCGTTGCCGTGGGCCGAGCGGATCGAGCTCGACGTCTGGTATGTCGAGCACCGCTCGCCGCTTCTCGACCTGAAGATCCTGCTGCGCACCCCGCTCGCCCTCTTCAGCGGCACCTACCGCGGGGCGCGGGGCGGCTGGCGGCCTTCCGAGTCGTCCTAGGTCGCTACGAGACTCGCGTGTCCGTGGGCAACCATCTCGACTCGCTGACGGGGGCCCGGTGGCCGGGGCGAAGCGTCGCCGGCCTCCTCGTCATCCTCTCCGTTGTCGCCGTCGACAACGCGTTCACGTATCCGGCGATCCTGGGGTACGACGCGGCTGAGCACATCGCCTACGCGCGCGACCTCGTCCACGGCTGGAGAGTGCCTCAGGGATCCGGCGCCTTCTACACGCCGCCGCTCTTCTACCTCCTCGCCGGGAGCGCGACCGCACTCGGCGAGGCGCTCGGCATGGCCCACCCCGAGCAACTCGGCCAGCTCCTCGACGCGGTTCTCTGCATCGCTACCGCCGTCCTCGTCGTCCTGCTGACGACACTGCTCTTCCCCGCCCGGCGGTGGCTTCCCTCTCTCGCCCTCGCATCTCTGATGGCGTTTCCGACGGTGCTGAAGACAGCCGCGATGTTCCACCCGCAAACGCTCGTGACGTTCCTGACGACCGCTGCTGTCCTCGTGCTCACCCGCATGATCGTCCGCAACCGGTTCGGCCTCGGCTGGGCAGTCACCCTCGGGGTCCTCGTGGGCCTGGCACAGCTGACTCGTTCCGTGGGCATCTGGATCTTCGGTGTCTCCCTCATCTCTCTCGCGGTGGTGTTTGCGGCGCGAAAGCGGGAACGGCACGCGGTCGCCGGAGCGCTCATCGTCGTACTCGTGGTCGGCTTCCTCATCCCCGCACCGTGGTACTTCCACCTGCAGCGGTCCTATGACAGCGCGGTCTTCGGCCGTGGGGGTTCGGTGATCCCGCGACAGAGGTTGTCGGTCGGGTTCTACGTCAACTCCGGGCTCCCCGAGACGGTCACGGCGCCGCAGCGGCGCGACCTCGCCCCCGACTTCTTCCCGATCCTCTACGCCGACAGCTGGGGAGACTACTTCGGGAACTGGTCGTGGGGACCGCCGAGACCCGAGCTGTCCCCCTCGCTGAACCGTCGACTCGTCCTGCAGTCGGTTGTCGGCATCCCGCTGTCACTCGTTCTCGCCGCGGGCTGGTTCGGGCTCGCCGCGCTCGCACTCGTTCGCTGGCGGCACCGCATGGAGCTCGTGGCCGTGGTGTTGATGCCTGCGGCTGCGCTGGCCGGGATGCTCTACTACGCGACGCGGGCCCCTTCGAGCGACGGAGACACGGTCAAGGGGCTGTTCGCTCTTCCTGCCCTGCCCTTCCTTGCGGTTGCCTCGGCCTGGCTGGTCGACACGCTGGGCGCGCGCTTGTCACGTGTCGCGGCGATCGCCTTGTTCGTGCTTCTCGGCATCTGCCTGGCGGTCTCGCTGGAATTCGGCGCGTGGTGAGCCCTGCCGAGACCCGGGAAGGCGAGTGGGCGTTCGCCGTCTTCGGGATGGTTTGCTGCGCGCTCCTTGCGGTAGGGACGCTGGTCGGCTGGGGGCTCTACGAGCGGCTCCATCACGAGACGTCGCGGATCGACCTGACCGTGCGCTGCCTCACGCGCGAGCGAGGGCTCTCGATCGAGTCGGGGGAACCCGACCCGATCGCAGCCGGCGCAAGCGGGGGCTGGCTGGTGACCACCGTCGAGACGAACGGCGTGCACATCTCGATCGTCGGATCCGAAGACGAGGCGTCGCTCTACGACTGCGAGTGCTGAGCGCAGCCGGCCGCCCCCCGACGTCGGCGATCGCCGCTCGCCGATCGTCTACCCTCTGCACTCGTGACGGCCGTCCTCTTCACGTGTGCGGGCCAGCGCGTCGACATCGTCACCGCCTTCCGGCGCGCCGGCGCGACCACGATCGCCTCCGACCTCGACCCTCTGGCGCCGGCGCTCTACCACGCCGACCACAGGGCTCTCGTCCCACGGGTCGACGATCCCGGCTACATGCCGGCTCTCGCGGCGCTCGTAGCCGAGTACGACGTCGAGCTCGTCGTACCGGTGACCGACATCGACCAGAGCATCGTGGCGCGCAACCGGGAGGCGCTCGCACCGGCCCTCCTGCTCGCGCCGCCCTACGAGGTGTGCGCGACGATGGCCGACAAGTACGTCGCCCACGTCTTCTTCGAGGAGCACGGGATCCCGAGCCCTCGCACGTGGCTCCCGGGCGAGGTGCCCGACGACGCGCGGTATCCCCTGCTCGTCAAGATTCGTGAGGGGTTCGGCTCCCGTCACATCTACCGCGCCGTCGACCGTGCCGAGCTCGAGTTCTTCCTCCACCACACCCCGGTCGTCTCGATGGTGCAGGAGATGTGCGCCGGCGAGGAGTTCTCGATCGACGTCTTCTGCGACCTCGAGGGCCGCTGCCTGAACGCGATCGCGCGAACGATGATCCAGTCGAAGGGGGGCGAGTCGGTCAAGGGGACCTCGATCCTCGACCTCGAGCTGATCGAGCACGCGCGGCGGGTGGCGGAGACGATCGGGATCGTGGGCCCGGCCTGTGTCCAGTGCTTCCGGGAGGCCGACGGCTCCCTGCCCGTGACGGACGTCAACCCCCGCTTCGGCGGCGCCTTCCCGCTGCCGCTCGCCGCGGGCAGCCGCTATCCGGAGCTCGCGCTTGCGCTTGCGAACGGCGAACGGCCGGAGCCGCGGGTCGGCGACTATCGTGCCGGGGTGACGATGACCCGTTTCTTCTCCGAGGTCTGCCTTGTTGCAGACGCAGACGGGACACTCGCTCCACTCGACGACACATGAGCAGAGTCGCGACGCCGCGGGTGGTCGCGGTCGCGACGCTCGTCCTGGCTGCGCTGCTTCTCGCCTGGAACATCGGCCACTTCCCATGGCTGCGCAGCTACGACGCCTCGGCCAGCAACCAGTACGCCCAGGTGCTCGAGCGCGAGCACCGGCTCCCTCGGGAGAGCGAGACGGACGTCTGGCACAACCCACCGCTCTTCTTTCTCGTCGCCGGCGCCGTCTCCGCCGGGGTCGGGCACACGGGGATCGGTGAGCCGGGCCGGGCCGTGCAGGCGATCAGCGCAGCCTGCGTGCTCGCGACGATGCTGCTCACGATGTTGATGGCGCGCGAGTTCTTTCCCCGTTCGCGCTGGATCCCCGTCATCGCGCTCGTGCTCGCGGCAACGACACCTGTGCTCGTGCGGGCGGGGTCCCTCTACCACCCCGAGCCGCTCGCGACGCTCCTCACGACGGCGGGGCTCTACGTCGCCGTGCGTGCGCTCGCACGCGGCACGCTGAGCTGGCGCGTGGGCCTGCTCGCGGGCCTTCTGCTCGGGTTCGCGAACCTCACGAGGACGTGGGCGCTCGCGGCGCTTGTCGCCGTGCTCGTCGGCTTCGGCCTCGCCGCGCTGAAGGCGGCCGACCGGCGGGCGCTGGGCGCTCTGCTGGCGGCGACCGCAAGTGCGGTCGTGCTCGTCGCACCGTGGCTCGTCGTGAAGACCGTCCTCCACGGGAGCCCTCTCGCCTACAGCCGTCCGGTCCCGTCGGAGTGGCTCCAGCGCGGGCGACCGGCGGACTTCTGGCTTCCGCCCTCCCCGCTCGCACTCGTTCGTGCCCCGTACGACCCGCACTTCCGCAACCGCGTTCTCCCCGTCCTCTACGCCGACTGGTGGGGCGATTACTGGCGCGTGTACCGCATTCCCGAGGATCTCCACAGCTCGCCCGTGACGCTGCCGCCGGCCTATACCAGGCCGCTCGAGCGACAGGCGGCCGTCGGTTGGATCGTCGCCCTCGCCACTCTCCTGGGCCTCACGGCGCTGACGATTCAGGCCGTGCGCAGGCGGGACGTTGCCCTCGGCACGATGCTCTTCTCGCTCGGGCTCCTCGCTCTTTCGTACCTCGGGTTCCTTGTTCGGTATCCGAAGCTCGACGGTGACAACATCAAGGCGCTCTACGCCCTGAACGCCGCTCCCGTCCTCGCCGTCGCCGCGGCCTTTGCCTTCGGCCGCCTCGGCGCCCGCGGGCCCGTGTGGTTCGTGGGCACGATCGCAGCCCTCGCGATCGTCATCGTCCCGACGATCACGTTTCTCGTCCTTCCCTCGTGAATGATGGCCACTCGTTGCGGACCAGAAGAGCCTCTCTGTCGAGGTCAGCGCGCACTGTTTGCCTCCTGGTCGACGGAGCATTGACACCGCCGACCTTCGAAACCTCGACTTTGGTCTCTGCTGCCGGCCATCACGCACCCGTCCGTCAATCACCGATCAACCATCTAGAGTTCCGCCGATGCGATACCTCGTCACCGGCGCGGCCGGGTTCATCGGATCCCACCTCGCGGAGTCCCTGCGCGACCGCGGACACGATGTGGCCGCCCTCGACTGCTTCACCGACTACTACGACGTCGGGTTGAAGGAGGAGAACGCTCGCGGGTTCGACGTTAGGCGCGTCGACCTCGCGCGCGACCCGATCGATCTCGAAGGCGTCGACGGGGTCTTCCACCTCGCCGGACAGCCGGGGGTGCGCAGCTTCGGCGACGTCTTCGAGACGTACCTCGAACGCAACGTGCTCGCCACGCAGCGGCTCTTCGAGGCGGCCGCGCACGACGGGGTGCGCGTCGTTTTCGCATCGTCGTCCTCGGTCTACGGCGAGGCCGAGCAGTACCCGACCGCCGAGAACGTGCCTCCGCGCCCGATCTCTCCCTACGGCATCACCAAGCTCGCCTGCGAGCACCTCGCCAGGGCCACCGCCCGCAGCTTCGGCCTCGACGTCGTCGTGCTGCGGTACTTCAACGCCTACGGCCCGCGACAGCGGCCCGACATGGCGTTCACGCGCATCGCCATGTGCCTGGCGGAGGAGCGCCCGTTCGACCTGTTCGGAGACGGCCTCCAGTCGCGCAGCTTCACGTACGTCGGCGACGTCGCCCGTGGGACGATCGCTGCGATGGAAGGCGGCGCCGGGACCTACAACGTCGGCGGCGGCGAGGAGGCGACGATGCGCGAGGCGATCGCCATCCTCGAGGCTCTGGCAGGCCGCTCGCTCGAGATCCGCGTCCATCCGGCCGTGCCGGGTGACCAGCGCCGCACCAAGGCGGATACGTCACGTATCCGCAGCGAGCTCGGCTGGGAGCCGACAACGACATTGCGTGAGGGCCTGGCGGCCCAGTGGGAGTGGGCCGCTGCTAGGGTCGCGGCGCGATGAGCGAGACCCTGCCCCCCGACCCTGAAGCCGAGCGCGAGGTCGACCTCCGCTCCGTCTGGACGCGGATCACCGCACACTGGTGGCTTCCGGTCGCCGGGCTCGTGGTCGGCGCGATCCTCGGCGTGCTCGTCTCCGTCGGCGGTGGCGACGTCTTCCGCGCCACGACCCTGCTCTATCTCGGCCAGCCGTTCACGACCTCCGGCGGTGGCCAGATCCAGAGCCTCGCCACGAACCCGAAGACGGTCACCCGGATCATCCAGTCCGAGGCGGCGTTGAAGCGCGCGGCCGCCGCGAGCGGGCTCACCGTCGGGCAGCTGCGCGGCAATGTCTCGTCGCAGGCGATCGTGACGGCCGGCCAGGCCAAGAACGTGTCGCCGCTGATCGAGATCACCGTCGACGCGGCTGCCGCCCGCAAGGCCGAGAAGGCTGCCGATTCCCTCGCCGGGTCGGTGACGGACGTCGTCTCGACCTACGTCGACCAGAAGATCGAGCTTCTCAACAGGCAGATCGTCGCGAGCAACACCGAGCTCGGCGACATCAACGCCCGCATCTCGAGCGCGGTCAAGCAGCAGCAGTCGATCATCGCCGACAAGAGCATCTCGGCCACCGACAAGCTGATCGCGATCAGCAGCCTCAACAACACGATCAGCTTTTCCGAGCAGCGTCGCGGCACCGTGCAACAGGAGCTGTTCCAGAACCAGCAGCTGCTCTCGCTGGCCGAGAACGTCGAGGTGAGCAGGATCGTGCAGGCGGCCGCGGCGGGCCGGACGACCGCGACCAGCCGCAGGAACGCGGCCGCGATCGGCGGGCTGCTCGGCCTGCTTCTCGGCGCGCTCGCGGCGTCCGTCGCCGACCCCTTCCTGCAGAGAAGGAACGCGCGCCGCACGCCTCACGAGGCTTGATGGTCGAGGGCAAGCGTGTCGCGGTCGTCGTTCCGGCGTTCGAGGAGGAGCATCTCGTCGCGGAGACCCTGCGCGGGATCCCCGACTTCGTCGACCGGATCTTCGTCGTCGACGACGCCTCCCCCGACGGGACCGCAGACGCGGCGCGCTCCGTCGGCGACCCACGTGTCGAGGTGATCGTCCACGAGCGCAACGGCGGCGTCGGCGCGGCGATCGTGACCGGGTACCTCCGGGCCCGGGAGGAGCGGATCGACGTGACGTGCGTGATGGCGGCCGACAACCAGATGGATCCGGCGGAGCTGAGCGAGCTCGTCGCCCCGGTTGCCCGGGCCGAGGTCGACTACACCAAGGCGAACCGGCTGATCACGGGCGAGGCGTGGACGCTGATCCCGCACACACGCTATCTCGGCAACGCGGTCTTGTCGCTCCTGACGAAGATCGCGTCGGGGTACTGGCATGTCGCCGACTCCCAGGCGGGCTACACGGCGCTGTCGCTCCAGGCGCTCGACCGGCTCGACCTGGAGCGAATCTACCGGCGCTATGGATTTCCGAACGACATGCTCGTGCACCTGAACGTGATCTCCGCGAGCGTGCGCGACGTGCCGTCCAGGCCGATCTACGGTGTGGGTGAGCGCTCCGGCATCCGCATCCGCCGCGTCGCGCCGCGGATCTCGTGGCTCCTCTTCAAGGGCTTCTGGTGGCGCATGAAGGAGAAGTACGTGATCCGCGACTTCCACCCGCTCGTCTTCTTCTACGTGCTCGGGACGCTGATGACGACGGTCGGCCTCGCGCTCGGCATCGTCGTGGCCTGCTCGAGGATCTTCTTCGCCAACCAGATCACGACCGCGACGATCGTGCTCGTCGCCCTGCTCCTGATCTCGGGCACGCAGTTCACGCTGTTCGGGATGTGGTTCGATCAGGAATCGAACAAGGAGTTGCGCTAGGTTCGTTGCCCGCGACGACGACGGCCGCGCCAGAGCAGTCAGCCCGTCAGGCACTTCTCGACAAGTGTCAGTCAGGACCCGGCTGAGCAGGGCGACAGCCTCAGCATGAGGTGGGCAGGGGAAGCTGCGATCTTCAGGACGACTCCCTTTCGCCGAGACGGCTCGATCCCCCAGCCGCTGGTCGCGCGCGCGAGCGACGCGGTCGTGACCCGTCGTAGCGGCCTCCCATCGGCCTCGACGCCGCAGATCGGCCTGCCGGGGAGGATAAGGAGCTGTTGTTGCTTGCGGGCGCGACGAACGGTCATGTCGATGCGCCCCTCCCGGGTGGCGGTCGCCGTCAAGGTCGTCGCACGGTCGCGCGCGATCGAGACGCGACCGGGCGCGGGGGCCACGAGCCAACCCTGCCGACTCGGTCGCAGCAGGTCGTCGGTGTGCCAGCGGTCGAACCAGACCGATGGCTCGCGGAAGTTGAACGGCAAAGCGGCACCTCGACGGACGTAGAGCGGGAAGTCGGACTGCGTGGAGTTGCGGACGATCGTTTCAGGACCCTTCGCCTGCGCGCCCGAGAAGAGATCCGTCCACTCCCCCTCGGGGAGATACACACTCGTGGCCACCGGGCCCCTTCCAGCCGCCGGCGCGGTCACGGGCGCCGTGAGCAGACCGTCGCCGACCGTGAACTCGAGTGGGGTCGCCCAAGCCCGCTCGTCCGCCGGCCAGGTCAGACCGAGAGGGCGAATAACGGGAATGCCCGTCTTGCTTGCTTCGACGGCGAGCCTGTAGAGATAGGGAACCAGCTCGTAGTGGAGGGTTGCGGCTCTACGGAACCGCTCGACCGCGGCAGGGCCGAACTCCCAGAACTTGGCGTTCGCGCCCGCCCCACCGACCTCGAAGATCGGTGTTAGGGCGGCGAACTGTGCCCAGCGCGTGAACAGCTCGGCCGTAAGCGTGCCGCCGCTGTAGCCACCCACGTCCGACCCCCAGACCGATGCTCCTGCGATCCCGGCCGTCTGGGCCGCCTTGATGGCTCCCGACAGCCCATTCCATGTGTGCTGCATGTCCGGACCGACGAAACCGGGAAGATACTTCGTCGAGCCCGGTACGAACGACCGGAAGAGCGAGGCGAAGTTCGTCCCTCTCGCCGGGCGCATGGCGGCCGCTGCCGATCGGGCATAGAGCAGTGGGTAGAGCTCCTGGTAGACGGTGCCCGGCCCGGCCGCGAGCATCGCCCCTTCGAGGTTCACCTCGTCGCCGCGATCACCCTTGAACCCGTCGACCCCGAGTCGTACGAGCGCCCGCAGAGATGTCGTGAATTCCCGCCGCTCGGCCGCGAGGGTCAGGTCACGGACGAATGTCCTGTCGTCGCCCGTCAGCCAGCCGTCGGGCAGCGTCGGTACGGCACAGTTGGGACGGTTGATCTGCGGCGAGATCCACAGCATGAACCGGATCCCCTTGGCGTGGATTCGGGCGATCATGGCCCGCGGGTCCGGATAGCGCGTGGGGTCGAATTGGAGCGCTCCGTAGCACGCGTTGACCGCGGCGCCCTGCTCCCAGGGGTTGTCGAGCAGAACCCAGCCGAGCGGGAGCTTGCGCGAGCGCATTTGCGTGATGTCGTCGAACAACTCCCCCGGGCCTCCGACGCTGTCTCGCCACTTGATCAGAGCCAGCTGCGGCAGCCACGGCGGTCGCGGGCGTCCCTGGGCGGTTGCCGCTCGTCTCACGATCTCGGCGATCGAGCCGACGGTAACGTCCAGCGTGATCGTGTTGGTTTTCAGGCAGAGTCGAACCGCGCTGATCCGCGGCCCGACGGAGCAGGGAGCCGTACCGAGGTCGCACGCGAAGTTCGAGTCGTCGACGGCGCCAGGGAAGCCGATCCGACCGACTGCCACGGTCGTGGCCCACGCACCGAACCCTGCTGTGGACGCGAAGAACGAGCTCGGCGAGGAGCTCTGGCAGGCATTGCGTACCTTGAGGGGCACGACCGTCCCCCGCATGTCGACCCAACGAGTCCGCTGTCCGGTCCCGAGGAAATGTGCGCGCTTCGACGCTCGCAGTGCAACGCGCACGGCACTCACGCTCGCGGGATCCGCAAAGCTCCACCGGATCCGAACGGATCCGCTTCGCCGACGTACCACGATTGTCGCGACGCGGCCCGGCTCGTCCGTTCGAACGGTGTACGTCGACTCCTCGCGCGCGCTGCGCGTGCCCTCGAGCGTCGTCAGCCTGTGCTCTGCTCGGGACTCGTCCTCGTAGACGAACGGGAACCGGTCGCCTCCGAGCTCCGTCACGGTGCGGCTGCCGGACAGGATCTCGATCCTAAACGGCGCGCCCGCAACGCGCCACGCGACCCCTCCGGCTGCCGACTTCCCCTCGGCGCCTCGCGGGGCCTCCTCGCCGGCGGCAACCATGACTGCGGCTGCGACGAGAAACATCGGCCAGTGCCTCACCGCGCCATTCTGGCGGACGTCTGTTGTGTTTGTGTGATGCCGTAGATCAGGAGTCCGTAAGGAATGGGCTTGCCGCCCGATAAACGGGCTAGCATTGCGAGATGCCGACGTCACTCGTGACCGGTGGGGCCGGTTTCCTCGGTTCTCACCTCTGCGAAGCTCTTCTTGCGCGTGACCACCGTGTCGTCTGCGTCGACAACCTCGAGACCGGGTCGCTCGCCAACATCGAGCATCTGCGAGGAGACGAGTTCGTCTTCCGGGCGCACGACCTCACCCAGCACGTCGAAATCGACGAACCGGTCGACTTCGTCTACCATCTCGCGAGCCCGGCGAGCCCGATCGACTACCTGCGCCTGCCGCTACAGACTCTCAAGGTGGGCTCCCACGGAACCCACAACGCTCTCGGTTTGGCGAAGGTGAAGCGCGCCCGCTTCCTGCTCGCTTCGACGAGCGAGGTGTACGGCGACCCGCAGGTGCACCCGCAGCCGGAGACCTACTGGGGGCACGTCAACCCGATCGGCCCGCGTGGCGTCTACGACGAGGCGAAGCGCTACGCCGAGGCGCTGACCATGGCCTACCACCGCCAGCAGGGAGTCGACACGGCGATCGTGCGCATCTTCAATACGTACGGTCCGCGGATGCGCCCGCACGATGGCCGCGCGATCCCGACGTTCATCCGTCAGGCGCTCGACGAGAAGCCGTTGACGGTGTTCGGGAGCGGCTCCCAGACGCGTAGCTTCTGCTTCGTCGACGATCTCGTCCGCGGGCTCATTCTGCTCTCCGAGTCGGGCGAGCACTTCCCGGTCAACATCGGCAATCCCACCGAGATGACTCTGCTCGAGCTCGCCGAGGCCGTCGTACGTGCGACCGGCTCGGCGAGCCCGATCGTTTTCGAGGCGCTGCCGGTCGACGATCCCCAGGTGCGTCAGCCGGACATCACGCGTGCGCAGCAGCTCCTCGGCTGGAGCCCGGAGATCGGGCTCGACGAGGGCCTGCGCCGCACGCTCGCGTCGCTTGGCAGGAACGCAGCCGTTGCGTAGGTCGGGCGCGATAGTGGCCGCGGCGGCAGTCGTCGCGGCCCTTCTCGGCGCGTCCACGGCCGACGCCTCGAAGTTCATCCAGAAGGGGATCTACGACGACGCCCAGATTCTCTACGGCAACCCGGACAAGGTGTTCCCCGTGCTGCAGCAGATGAACACCAAGCTCATCCGCGTGAACCTCTGGTGGGGCGGCCCGGCGCTCACCGTCGCCAAGCGTCGCCCTTCGAGCCCGACCAACCCGAACGACCCGGCGTACGACTGGACGACCTATGACAGGACGGTCACGTATGCGAAGCAGTTCGGGATCAAGGTCGTGTTCTCGATCCTCGGCACGCCGCTATGGGCGAACCGCGCCAGAGGGTGGAACGTGGCGCCGACGAAGCCGTCGGATCTGAAGAGCTTCGTCACCGCTGCGGCGCGGCGCTACAGCGGCTCTTTCGTCAACTCGGACAACGTCAGGCTGCCCCGCGTACCGGACTGGATCGTCTGGAACGAGCCCAACAACCCGGTCTTCCTGAAGCCGCAGTTCGCGAAGGTGAAGGGCAAGTGGGAGATCGTCTCGGGCCGAACCTACGCGCAGCTGTGCAATGTATCCGTCCAGGCGCTGAAGGCAGTGAGCGCCGGCTTCAAGGTGGCTTGCGGTGTGACCGCCCCGAGGGGCAACAACAACCCGAGCACGCAACGTGCTTCCGTCTCTCCCCTGCCGTTTCTCCGCGCGATGGTTGCCGGCGGCGCGAAGGGCTTCGACGCCTATGCGCATCACCCGTATTACGGGTCGTCGCGCGAGAGCCCGTTGACGCCGCCGCCGACCCCGCCGCGCGGGCAGGCCCCGACGGCCGTCACGCTCGGGAACTTCGAATTGCTCGTGAGGGAACTGGCCCGCCTCAAGCTCAACGTCCGGATCTGGATCACGGAGTACGGGTACCAGACGAACCCGCCCGACAGGCTGTTCGGCGTCAGCTGGGCGAATCAAGACACGTACCTGCGACAGGCGTGGGCGAAGCTGGCGGCCAACCCGAGGGTGGACATGTTCATCTGGTTCCTGCTGCGCGACGAGACCCGGCTCTCCGGCTGGCAGTCCGGTCTGTACACCGGCTCCGGAAAGCGCAAGCCCGCCCGCGAGGGATTCGAGCAGATCGGGGCGAAGCAGTAGGAGCCCGGACGGCGGCTACCGCAGACGGATGTCGAGTCGCTCGGGCGCCTAGCGAACCCCGCGCCGCAGCCTGTTGATGGCGTAGCGCCAGATCGTCGGCTGATAGTAGAGGCGAGACTCTCCCTCGACCTCGTTCGTGCGCAATGTCCCCTCGAGAGCATCGCTTACGGCCTGCTCGAGCAGCGGGAGCCCGGCTGCGATCTGGAGCACGGGGTAGGTGTGGTACGAGTCGGACGGCGACGGCTGCACGGTTGCCTGGGCGATCACGCCCCCGGTGTCGACGCCGGCGTCCACGACGTGCACCGTGACACCTGCGTGGTCGGGGTCGCGGTTTGCGAGCGCCCAGTAGCATCCGTGCACCCCTCGGTACATCGGGGTGATGCCGGCATGCATGTTCACGAATGGGGCATCGATGCAGGCGAGGATCTCCTCCGAGAGGATTCTCGTGCCGTTGACGACGACTACGCGGGGATCGAGAGCCTGGAGCATCTCGATCACGGCGCTCGAGTTTGCGCTCGCCACTCGTGTCACCGCGGTGGTCGCCGGAATGCGAGACAGCCCGTGCTCCCGGAGGATCGCGTCGCGCCGCGGCCGCGAGAAGCGCTTCGACAGTCGCGCGAAGAGGATGAATAGGACCTGGCCGGCGACCGTGGGCCATCCCAGCCTTTGCGCACGCCGGCGGAGGATCTCCGGCGCCGGCGGTGCCTTCTCCACGATCACGGCCGAGATCGCAAACCGCTCTCGCAACGCGTTGTGGACGATCCACGTCGATTCGCCGTCCCCGGCCAGCAGGACTACCGACACTGCCGGCCCACCTCGGCGGCCGCCTCGGCCATCGTCTGACTCTGCATGCCGTATCTGTCGTTGAGCTCCTGGTACGTGCGCAGGATGATTCGCAGCACATCGAGGTTCTTCGTGGTTTCGGCACCGAAATTGTGGGGATGCCACCAGAGATGGAACGTCGTATTCGTACGCGCCGCAGCCTCCATCGCAGACGTGACCCTCCTCACCCGCAGCCAGTCGAACCGTCCGAGCGTCGAAGAGTAGGGCCGCAGGAAGCGGCTCGACGGGAGGTCGATCATTCCGGAGCGCTCGTGGGGCTCCGAGGCGTTGCTGCCGGAGAGGCTCAGGTAAGCGTCGGCGAGCCGGGCCGCACGCTTCGTGCGCGTTCTTGCGCGGCTGTCGCCGGTACGATAGATCCACCCGGCTTCCGTTCCTCGGAACGCTTCGAGACCTGCGTCGCGGCAGACGCCGAAGTAGGCTGGGTTCACCTGGTTCCGGGGGAAGACGATGCTCCTGGGCCTCTCGCCGACGTTCTCGATTGCCCGCACGGACGCGGCGATGTCCGCCGCGAACTGTTCGCGCGTCTGGCCCGGCTCGAGGGCGAAGTAGTGGCTGAAGGTGTGGCTCGCGAGCTCCATCCCGTCGCATGCGACGATCATGCGCGCGAGGCTCAACCCGAAGTGGAAGGGGTCCGAGCTCTCGCCGGACCCGATGGAATCGAGAGACCGGTAAGGATCCAACCGAGGGTTCTCGTACGTCGGCCGGAGCCCGGGAAGAGCATCGAGGAGATCCCTCTTGCGGTCGAACAGCACCATCCCCACGGTTGCCCACGTGGCCTTGACGCCGTATTCCCCGAAGAGGCTGAGCATCGCGGGAATCGCCTCGCGCGCGCCGAGGATATTCGATCCGTAACTCCCGGTCGTCCGTGTCTCCCGGACGCCCCACATGAGCTCGAAGTCGAGAGAGACCAGGAATCGAGGCTTTCGAGGCGCGCTCCCGTCGGCCGTGACGCCGTCGTGGTCTTCACTGTGGGAGATGATGGCACCCACGGTCGGACCGACCTGCCCCCACCGACGTCAGCGTCCGAACGAGGCCCGACGCTCTGCGTCGCCCGGGTCGACGAGCTGGCCGTCGCGCTCCACGTAGCCGTCCTTGCCCCCGACCACGATCAGGACGAGGTCGGAGTCGCCGGCGTTCGAGACCTTGCGAGGGGTCGTCGACTCCACGTGGCACAGGCCGCCCGGCCCGAGTTCCCGTACCTCGCCGTCAACCTCGAACCGTGCCAGACCGGAATGGACGAAGTAGAGCTCGTCCTGGAGGTCGTGGTAGTGCAGGAAGCCCTCCTGGCCTGGAGGGTAGACGACCGCATTCACGCCGAACGCCGTCACGCCTAGCTCTCGGCGCACCTTCCGGAACCCGTATCCGTCGCCGATCTCGTCGATCGATCCGAAGCTGTGACTCATGGGATGTCGCCCTCCCTGTCCGTGAGGCTGTCGATGGTCAGCCTCAGTCCTTCCTCGAAGCCAATGTGCGGCTCGAACCCGATGATCTCACGGGCGAGCGAGATGTCGGCCCAGGACTGCTCGACGTCTCCCGGCCGCGGCGATTCGTACGCCCGAGCGACGGGAAGGCGGAGCAGTCGGCCGATCGTGTCGGCCAGGGTGTTCACCGTCTCCGAGCCCCCGGCGGCGATGTTGAGTACCGTACCTCCCGCCCCCGCCGCCGCCGCAGCCTCGAGGTTCGCCGTGACGACGTTCGCCACGTACGTGAAGTCGCGGGACTGCTCCCCGTTCCCGTAGATGGTCACCGGCCTCCCCTCCTGGATCGCTCGCACGAAGAGCGGCACGACGGCCGCGTACTGCGACGTCGGGTCCTGGCGTGGGCCGAAGACGTTGAAGTACCGAAGCGTCACGGTCTCGAGTCCGTACACGCGGAAGAAGCTGACGCAGAAGCGCTCGGCAGCGAGCTTGGCCACCGCGTAGGGCGAGATCGGGTCCGGTGCCTGCTTCTCGACGCGCGGAAATGTTCCGCCGTCGCCGTAGACGGAAGACGACGAGGCAGCGACGACGCGTGCCACGCCCTCGTCGCGCGCGGCGAGCAGCACGTTCAGCGTCCCTTCGACGTTGACGGCCGTGGACGTGAGGGGGTCCTGGACAGAACGAGGGACAGACCCGAGAGCGCCCTGGTGGAAGACGATCTCCGTGCCTCGAACGGCAGTGTGCACCCGCTCGTAGGACCGCAGATCGCCCTCGACGACCTCGATCTCGTCCACGATGGTGGCCAGGTTGCGCCGGTTGCCGGTCGCGAAGTTGTCCAGCACGCGCACGGTGTCACCACGTTCGAGCAGAGCATGGACGAGGTTCGACCCGATGAAGCCTCCCCCGCCCGTGACGAGCACCTTGCGACTCATGCAGGACGCTCCGCGACGACATGGAAGTTCGCATGGAGCGTCCCGGCGCCCGGCTCACGCAGCTTCACCGAGCGATCGTCGATCGCCTCGGCGACGGTGTTGATCGCCGCGATCAACGGTCGCGACAGTGCGCCGACGTGCGCGCGGCGCATGGCGAGACTGAGGTAGAGGGAGGCGATCATTCCGAGGCAGGCAGTCGTTCCGGAGGCGGGGGAAACCTTAACCGAGGCCCACTCGGCGTTGTCCTCGAAGAGCTTCTCGAGGCCGGCGTGCGTCCAGCGCCAGTAGTCGGTGGGAGAGGGATGGTAGGCCATGACGCCGTGGGTGGAGACGAGAACGCGCCCGCCGGGGGCCGTCACCCGCGCCAGCTCTGAGACGGCCCTCGCCGGGTCGTCGCAATGCTCGAACACCTGGATGCAGATCGCGACGTCACAGCTCGCGTCGGCCAGCGGCAGCGCTTCGACGGCTCCGCGCACCTCGGCGCAGGGGTTCTCGACCGGGTCGACACCGAGGTACGAGGTCGTGTACGGGGCGAAGAGGGGCTCGTAGGGCTTCTGGCCGCAGCCGACGTCGACGAGTCGGTAGGGGCCGAGATCCGCGTAGGCACGCGCCGCCTCGCCGGCCAACCAACGGGCAAGCGGCGCGCGGACCGCATAGGTCGGCATCGAGCGGGGAGGGCTCAGGCGCGGGTCGTCAACCACGGGAGCCCTCGCCCGAGCCTGCCGCGGCGGCCGCGGCCGCCGCGGCCAAGCCGAGCACGAGCCATGTGACTGCATCGAGAGGGATCCCGGCGACGACACCGATCGCGGTCCAGATTGCCATTGCCGAGATGGTGCCCGAAAGTGCGATGAGGGCGATCTCCGCCCACGCTTCCGTGGCGAGTCGTGCCGCGCGGGCGGCCAGCACGAGCCCGGCGGCGAACACCGAGAGAAGCAGGCCCAGGCCGACGACGCCGAGTTCGGCGGCCACCTGGATGTAGGCATTCTGGATGCCCAGCTCACGGCCCGGAGCAGGAAACGCCTCCTCGACGACCCCGGGGAAGCGCTTGCGCGCATCAGGGATGAACGGGGCGAAGGCCGATTCCTCGCCCGAGCGCTCCCAGCCGACTCCGACAATCGGGTGCTCCAGGAATATCCGACCACCGATGTAGGCCAGGACCGTGCGTTGGGAGTACGTCTCCACTCCGACCGAAGGGCGATCCTCGCGCACTCCGACGAAGCGGAGGAACGAGGCAAGAGGGTCGGCGCGAAGGACGACAACCCCGACGCAGACGGTAACGCAAACCGCCGCGAGCCCAAGCGCCCGCTGCAGGTCGAGGCCGAAGCGCCGCCGACCGACGAGCGCCAGGCAGAACGTCGCTGCGACGACGCCTGCCGCCGCGGCGGCCGAGCCCGAGAGGACGAGCCCGACGACTCCTGCGCTCAACGCCGTCGGGATGAGCCACCGTCCAGCTCGAAGGGCGTTCCGCGAGACGAGGGCGGCGCATCCGACCATGGTCACGATCGCCGAGAGGGCTGCAAGGTCGTGATGGCCGAGGAAGGACGGTTGGCGCCAACCCGCCTTCCAGGGATCGAAGATAGGCGTGCCCACGATCTGTAGCGTCGCCACGACGGACGCCGCCACACTCCAGGCCACCAGAACCCAGAGCAGTGGCTTGAGATCGTTTGTCCGGCGGACGATCAGCGGCACCGCGAGTACAAGCGCCGTGTACTCGGTGAACTTCAGGCCGGTCACCATGTGGGCTGCAGCATTCGGGTGTCCGACATCGCGTCCGATGCCCACGCCGATCCACACGAGCAGCAACCCGGTCGTGATCCACAGCGGGATCCCGGCCCGCAATCGTCCCACCCCGTCCCTGGTGGCACGCCAGGCGGCGGCAGCAGCCACGACGCCGATCGCGACGTCGGCAGTCGTCACCGACGCCGACGTGCTCCCTACCGGAATCGAAACGGTCGGGAGATAGCGCACGTGAAAGAAGACAAACGGCACCGACGCACCAAGGACGAGCGCACTGCCCGTGAACCTCGTTTCCGTCTCGCTTCCGTCCGGCACGTAACTCAAGCTGGTCGAGACGGGCGGTGATCCCAAGGACGCTCACTATACTCGACCACGCGTATGCGCTCCCGGCTTCTCTGGCGCCGTTCCGCGACGGCCGTGGGGCTGTACGCGGCGGTCGCGCTTGGACTTCTCGGAACCGTCGTCGCCTCCCGGGTGCTCGGAGTCGACCAGTTCGGTCTCTACGCCACCGCGCTCATCGCCGCGTCGTTCGTCCAGACGCTTCTCGACCTCACCGTCGAGGAGTCCCTGACGAAGTTCGGATTCCGGTACATCGCTGCCGAGGATTGGGGGCGACTGCGGCGACTCTTCGCAGTCGCGCTTCGCCTGAAGCTCGTCGGGGGCGCGCTGGGCTGTCTCGCGCTGGCCGCTTTCGCCCCCTTCGCCAACAGCGTCTTCGGAACGAGCGGGCTCGAGGGCCCCGTGCTCGCGTCGGCGCTCCTCCCGCTCGTGCAGGCTCCCGAGAACGTCGCATCGACGGCGCTCCTGCTCCGGAGTCGCTACGACCTCCGCGGCGCCTACCTGACCTTCTCGATGGCGCTTCGCCTCGCCGCGATCGCGATCGGCACGCAGTTCGGCGTCTGGCAGGCGATCGCGTGCGTCGTCGTCGCGCAGCTGCTGGCGACCATCGTGCTCTCGCAGGTCGGGCTGAGCGCCTTCCGGCGGTTTCCCTCCGCCGCGATGCGACCGCTCGCAGAGGATAGGGCGCCGATCAAGTCGTTCGTGGTGCAGTCGAGCCTCTCCACCGGCATGCTGTCCCTACGGACAGCGCTCGCGCCGCTGCTGCTCGGGGTGGTCGCCGGGACGACGCAGGTCGGCCTCTTCCGGATCGCCCAGGCGCCTCAGGCGGGGCTGTCGGCCGCCAGCTCGCCGGTCCGGCTCGTCCTGCTCACGGAGCAGACCCGCGATTGGGAGCGGGGGTTCGAGCGCGAGGTCCTCGCGGGCGTCCGCCGGTACATGCGCGCCGCCGCCGGCTTGATGGTGATCGCACTTCCCGTCTTCCTGATCCTGATGCCATGGCTCGTCCGGGTCGTCTTCGGATCGGCCTACGAGGGAGCCGTGGCGGCCGCGCGTATCATCCTGGTCGCGGCGGCGATCCAGGTCGTGCTCGGTTGGACGAAGTCGCTTCCCGTCACGATCGGGCGGCCGTCGCTCCGCCTCCTCACGCACGGCATCGAGACCGCCGTCCTGCTCCCGCTCGTGGTCTGGTTCGGGTACACCTGGGGTGTGACGGGGGCGGCCACGGCAATGCTCGCCTCGACGGTCGTGTTCGGGTTGGCATGGGCCGTCGCCCTCGCTCGACTCCACGCCGACGTTCACTCCCGTCCACCGACCTCGCGAAGCCCGGTCGCCCCGTGAACGTGCTGATCGTGTCCGGGATCTGGCCGCCCGATGTCGGGGGCCCGGCCGTTCATGCCCCGGCGCTCGCCGCGTTTCTTCTGGAGCGCGGCCATGGCGTCGAGGTGGTCACGACCGCCGACGATGCTCCCGCTCCCCTCCCGTATCGCGTCCGGTGGGTGCCGCGGTCGCGTCCGCCCGGGGCGCGCCATGTCATGGTCGCCTGGGAGATCGCCAGGCGTGCACGCGCGGCCGATGTCGTGTATGCGACGAGCATGATCCGCCGTGCCGCCGCCGGGGCCGTCGCCGCGCGACGGCCCCTCGTCGTCAAACTCGTCGCCGACGAAGCCTACGAGCGGGCACGACGCGCCGGCCTGTTTGCCGGAACACTCGAGGAGTTCCAGGAGGTCGAGGGAGGCGCCCGCGTGCAAGCACTGCGGCAGGCACGGAACCTTGCGGTGGCCCGCGCCGAGCATGTGTTCTGCCCCAGCAGCTACCTTCGCGACATCGCGGTCGGCTGGGGACTTCCCGCCGAACGGATCTCGGTTCTTCCCAACCCTGCGCCGATCGTCCCGGCTTTCGGGAGCCGCGAGGCGCTTCGCGAAGCCTACGGGATGACAGGGATCACCCTTGCGTTCGCGGGCCGCCTGACCGCCCAGAAGGACCTCCGCGTTGCGATCGACGCGGTCGGTCGGGTTCCCGGCGTGTCGCTCGCGCTTCTGGGCGAGGGGCCCGAACGGGCGTCGCTCGAGTCGTACGCGGCAGAGCGCGGACTCGGCGACCGGGTGCGCTTTCTCGGTGGGGGGTCGCGAGACGACGTTCTCGCGCTCTTCCGGGCGGCGGACGGGTCGTTGCTCTCCTCGGCCTGGGAGAACTTCCCGCACACCGTAGTCGAGGCGCTCGCGGTCGGAACACCCGTGATCGCGACCGCCGTTGGGGGCGTCCCCGAGATCGTGCGAGACGGGCAGAACGGGCTCCTCGTGCCCGCCCACGACATCGCTGCCCTCTCGGCCGCGATCGACAGGTTCGCCTCGGACTCAGGCTTGCGCAGGCAGCTCGCGGAGGCGGCCACCGCCTCGGTCGAGGCCTATGCCCCGGATGTTCTCCTCGCCCGCGTCGAAGCGGAGCTCGTCCGGAGCGCAGGGGCTCGCCGATGAGACGGCTGCTGATGGTCGGCCGCACCCGCTACACGCTGCCGCTCGACCCGTCCCTGGCGCGGAAGTTCGATGCCCTCGGTGAGCACCTCGACGTGCGCGTGCTCGCCGCGAGGCCCGCAGGTGCCGGAGGGCGCGACCCGCGCTTCCGGCTCTTCGGTCCCGCCGCGCCCGGCCGCCTCGAGGGCGCCGCCTTCTGGGGCCTCCTGCCGCTGCGCGTCGCCCGCGAGCTGCGTGCGTGGCGTCCGGATGCGGTGCTCTCGCAGGGCGGGCAGGAGACGGCGCTCGTTCTGCTCGGCCGTGCTCTCTCCGGCGTCTCGACCCGTGTGATCATGGACGTGCACGGGGATCCGGGGGCCGCCACGCGGCTCTACGGCTCCCGCCATCGCCGTGCTCTTGCTCCGCTTGGCGACCTTCTGACACGGTTCGCGATCCACCGGGCCGACGCGGTCAGGACGATCTCGACCTACACCTCAGAGCTCGTCCGCGCGCACGGGGTCGAACCGGCGGCGACCTTCCCGGCCTACATGGATCTCGACCCGTTCCTCGCCACGCCGCCACGCGCGTTGCCAGATCGTCCGGTGGCACTGTTCGTCGGCGTGCTCGAGCGCTACAAGGCCGTCGACGTCCTGGCCGAGGCGTGGAGGCGTGCGTCTCCTCGCGTACCGGCGGCCGAGCTACGGCTCGTCGGCCGCGGAACGATGACCGATGCCGTCGAGCGGCTGGTCGCCGAATTGCCGCACTGCACCACCTGGGTACCGAGGCTGTCGACGCCCGAGGTGGCACGGGCACTCGACGAGGCGACGCTGCTCGTGCTCCCATCCCGGTCGGAGGGACTCGGCAGGGTCGTGATCGAGGCCTTCTGTCGTGGTCGGGGGGTCGTGGGCAGTCGCGTGGGTGGAATTCCCGACCTCGTCGAGGACGGCGCGAGCGGCGTTCTCGTGCCCCCGGGCGATGCCGGCGCCCTGGCCGACGCGCTTGTCCGCGTTCTCACGGACAAAGCGCTCGCCGCCGGTCTCGGGCACGCGGCGCGGGCGGCGGCGGAGCCGTGGCTGGCGTCACCGGAGGTGTACGCGCTCCGGATGCGCCGGCTGGTCGACGAGGTCGTCGAGCGGCCGTGAGACTCGTCTTCGTGACCCAGGACGTCGACCCTGCCAGTCCGGTCCTCGGCGCCACCGTGGCCAAGCTCGGCGCCCTCGCGGCCCGTGTCGACGAGGTAGCGGTGCTCGCCGATCGAGGTGTCGAGGGAGCCCTGCCTGCGAACTGCCGTATCCATCGGTTCGGTGCCTCCTCGAGACCCGGACGCGGCGTCCGCTTCGAGGTTGCGCTCGCGCGGGAACTCTGCCGCTCGCCGCGCCCCGCCGCCGTCATCGCTCACATGTGCCCGATCTACGCCGTGCTCGCGGCGCCCCTGGCCCGGCCGCTCGGCGTGCGCGTGATCCTGTGGTTCACGCACTGGCGATCGAGCAGG
This sequence comes from uncultured Thermoleophilia bacterium, assembly GCA_963823355.1. Classification (GTDB taxonomy): domain Bacteria; phylum Actinomycetota; class Thermoleophilia; order Gaiellales; family Gaiellaceae; genus Gaiella. The sequence goes on along the minus strand of CAWGLG010000007.1, from coordinate 788,893 downwards.
CTGTTGCAGATCGCCGAGCGCGTTTCGACCGATGTGATCACGGTCGAACGCCGCTCGTTCCCGCTCCCGTCCGCCAAGGTAACCGCGATCGGCCACGGCATCGACCTCACGGCGTTCTCGTGTGTGGGGCGTCCCCGCTCCGATGCCCCGGCGCTGCTCTCGCTCGGGCGCACCTCGCCGGCCAAGGGTCTCGAGACCGTGATCCGCGCCGTCGCCCAGGTGCCCGGCGTGCGGCTTTCCCAGATCGGCCCGTCGCTGACCGACGAGGAGCGGTCACATCGAGCATTGCTCGGTCGCCTCGTCTCCGAGTTGGGCGTTGCCGACCGGGTCGAGATCGGCGGGCCGGTGCCGCGGCACGAGGTCGTCCGGCTCCTGGCCGAGGCGGATGCCCTCGTCAACAACATGCGCGCCGGCGCGACGGACAAGGTCGTCTTCGAGGCGGCGGCGACGTGCCTTCCCGTCCTCGCCTCCAACCCGGCGCTCGACGAGTTCCTCCCCGAGAGCCTGCGGTTCCCGCGGCACGACGCCGATGCGCTCGCAGAGCGGATTCGCGCGCTCTCGTCGATGGATCTTCCGGCTCTCGGTCGAGAGCTACGTGCTCGCGTCGAGCGGAACCACTCCGTCGAGGGCTGGGCTGCCCGCGTCATCGAGGTCGCGTCCCGATGAGCTCCCCGGTCGTCCTCCACATCGGCAAGGTGGCGAAGATCTCCGGCTCGGAGAACCACCTGCTCCTTCTGCTGCCGCGTCTGCGCCAGAGAGGGTACGACGCCCGCTTCGTCCTGCTTCACGAAGGCGAGCCGGGGGCACTGGATTTTCGTCGCAGGCTCGAAGAGGCGGAGGTGCCCGTCGAGGCGATCCGGCTGCCGTTTGCCGCCGATCCGAGAGCCTTCCGGCAACTGGTCGCAACGGTTCGCCGTCACCGGCCGGCGATCGTTCACACGCATCTCGTTCACGCGGACTTCCTCGGCCTCGCCGCCGGCCGGATTTGTCGGGTACCGGTGCTGGCGAGCACGAAGCACGGCTTCAACAGCTTCCGGGAACGCCGATCGTTCGCCCTGGCGGACCGCTCGATCGGCAGGCTCGCCGACCCGCACATCGCGATCTCGCACGGGCTCGCCCGTTATCTGGTCGAAGCAGAGGGCTTCGCGGAGCAGGAGTTCGTGGTCGTCCACTACGGGATCGAGCCCGGCCCGGAGCCGGCTGACTGCGACCTCCGTGTGCCCCGGTTGTTGTGCGTCGGACGGCTCGTGCCGATCAAGGGCCACGACGTCCTGTTACGGGCCTTTGCCCAAGCCCGTGATGCGGTGCCCGGTCTCGAGCTCCAGCTGGCGGGGTCGGGGGACCTCGAGGCCGAGCTCCGGCGGCGTGTCGACGAGCTCCACCTCGGCGCGGCGGTGAGATTCCTCGGCCTCGTATCTCCGATCGAGCCCGTGATGGAGGCTGCGGGGGTCGTCGTCGTGCCGTCGCTCGGCGAGGGCTTCGGGATGGTCGCGCTCGAGGCGATGGAGCGGGGCCGGGCGGTGATCTCGAGCGATGTCGGCGGCCTGCCGGAGATCGTCGTCGACGGGGAGACGGGCCTGATCGTCCCTCGTGCCGACCAGGAGAAGCTTGCCCAGGCGATCGTCGAACTGGCCTCGGACCTGCCGCGTGCGGCAGCGATGGGGCGGGCAGGACGCCGGCGGGCGCTGGCCGCATTCCCCCAACACCGCTGCACCGAGAAGACGGTTGCTCTCTACGAATCGGCGCTCGCCCGGGCCGGACTGACATAGCCGCGACGCTCGCGGAGCCTGTCCCATGCGCGGACGAGAGCGAACGAAGCGAGGAGGGCTAGCAGGAAGTCCCACGGGACCCGGTACCGGCTGGTTCCGGCGAACAGCATTGCCATCAGGGTGTTGTAGGCTTCGAGCGAGATCACGAGGGCCACGAACCGCCGCGGCGCGAGGAACAGCCCGGCGACGGCGAGCGCGTACAGCGCGACCATGAAGAGCGGCTCGGCGCTTCGCCGCAGGGTGTCTGCGAACCCCTTCCGTCCGGCGTCGTCCGTCGCGACGGTGAGCGTGGGCTGCCACAGCATCCACGTGGCCTGCGCCGCAAGCCGCGCCTTCTCGCCCGGATGCTGACGCCAGAAGTCGAGCACCTTGTGCTCGTAGAACGACGCCTGGGCGCACTCGTCGACGGGAACGCTCTTGCCCGTCGAGAGCTCGATGTCTGCGGCCTTCGTCGGCCACGGTGGGACGCCCGGCAACTCGGGGACGTCGTCGATCCACTGACCCGCCGCGAGCACGTCGAACGTGTTCACGTTGTTCGCCTTCCAGAGGGCCCGCGCATCGGTGGTGATCGCGAAACAGCCGACCTGCACCTTGTTCCTGACCGCCCACGGGCTGACCGCGACACCCGCTGCCATCACGACGACGAATGCCGCGGCGATCGTGCGGCGCTCGGCGCGAATCGGCCATGCGACATACGCGGCGAGCACGATCGGGAGGAACGCGAGTCGCGAATTCCCGAGGATCCCGACGCCCGTTGCGGCGCCGAGGGCCGCGCACCACCACAACGACCGTCGCTCGCGCGCGATCAGGGCGAGGAGGGTGATCAGGGCAAGCAGGAACCCGTCGAGAATCTCCCGGTTGACATGAACGTCGTGCCAGACGAGGTACGGATGGAGGGTGGCGATCAGGGCGGCGATCACGCCCGTCAGCAGCGTGTCGAGGCGTCTGCCGATCTCGAGGACGAGGAGCGCCGTCCCGGCCGCCACCAGGATCTGCGCAACGCCGACGACGAGCCACGTCCGGTCGAGTGGCCAGTAGAGCGCGGCGAGAAACCACGCGTACAACGGCTGCGTGTAGGCGGACGGTACGCCCGGCAGGAGGCCGAACGTCCCGCTGGAAACGAGCACCTGAGCGAAGCGGTCGCTCTTCTCGACGAAGTCCTCGAGGATGGTCTGCCTCTCCCAGAGCAGGACGAAGAGGCGCGGCAGAGCGGTCAGCGCGGCGACGAGGAGAAAGGCCTGAGACCGACGCATGTCGTTCAGGCGCGCGATACTTGGCAGGGGATGGCGGGCACTCCGAAACCGGTCGCGGTCGTCTCATGCCACGTCGAGAGGATTCTCGACGACCGCGTCTGGGAAGCGTACCGCACGCTCGTCGGCGGTCGCCCGGGCGGGTTCGCGGTCGCCTCCCTCGTCAGGCCGCCCGACGAGAGCCGGGGCGAGGATGCGGAGGTCTGGCTCGAGCGCGTCCGTGAGCTGGCCGGTCCCCTCGGCCACCACACGCACTGGACGGCGCCCGATCATGCGCGCCCACTGGCGGGGGCCGAGACGGCGGCACGCGTGCTCCGTGAGGGAGCCTGGCTCCGCGACCATGGCCTGGTCGCGACCTGCTTCTGCGGGGGCGGTTGGTACTCGGACGCCTCCGTTGCGTCCGCCTGCGCCGCCCTCGGGTACGTCGACTGCACCCCGCGGGCGCAGCGGCCCCCGCGACTCGCCTCGGGAGGCACCTGGCTCGAGCTCGCGGAGCCGGCGGTCGTGGACACCGCGGCCGGCCGCTTGCTCGCAATCCCCACGACCCACTCGCTCGGCGAGCTCGCCCGCCTCGCGATCGGGCCGCGTCGGATCCCGGGAGCAGTCGTTCACGCCTATTTCCACGACACCGATCTGCTCGACAGGCGTCGCCGGCGCGCGCTTCTGACCTCGTTGGCGTTGCTTCGAATCAGGCGCATGCCGAGCGATCTCGACTCACTGGCCGGAGAGCTCGGCGCGCGTGCGCCGATCGTGCCATTGGATCGGATCGTCCGCGGGGGATCGGCCGGCTTCCCGGAGTAGAATCCCGGACGTGCCGACTGCCCCGCCGGTGACGACCGAGCGCCCCAACGAGCACCACGAGTCGCAGCCTTCGGCGGACGTTCGTTCGTCCCGTCTCTACCTTCTCTCGCGGAGCCATCTCGTGGGGCTCGTGCGGCGAGGCGTCAGCGTCCTCACCCTCGCGACGCTCGACATCCTCGGTCTGGCGCTCGGGATCTACTTCGCCCTCGTGCTGCGCTCCTTCTTCTACGGCAAGCCCGTCTACTGGTCGCTCCTGTGGCGAGAAGGGCCGATGGAGTGGCTCAAGTTTCTCGCCCCTGTCTGCGTGCTCGTCTTCTGGCAGGCGGGGCTCTACGCGCAGCGCGAGCGGCGCCCGGGTCCCGGTCGCATCGTCTCGTCGCTCGTCCTTCTCGCGCTCATCGTGCTCGCTTTCGGCATCGGCACGAGCTACGACTTCACGACGACGGGGCTCATTCCGACCGCGATCGTCACGAGCGCTCTCACGATCGGGCTCCTCCGCGCGGCCTATGGGTCCTTCTCGCTCGAACTGATGCGCATCACCGGGGTGCGCCGAAGGGTCGTACTCGCGGGAGAAGGGGAGAGCCTGTTCCGCCTGCAGAGAGAGCTTGGCGCGTCGCGCGTCGGAATCGCGTACGAGTTCATCGGCGTCGTCTCGAAGGAGGCGCCGGCGAACCTCCCCCGGCTCGGAACATCGCTCGACGACGTCGCCGCCATCCTCGAGCGGCAGCGCCCCGATGAGCTGATCCTGGCCGAATCCGACTTCGACGAGCACCAGGTGCTGGACGTCGTCGAACAGGCCCATCGCCGGGGCGTGCGCGTGCGGCTTGCACCCGACACGACCGATCTCCTCGTCCAAAAGGGAGAGTACGTCACCGGCACGGGGGTGCCGCTGTTCGAGTTGCGGCCACCGATCCTCACCGGCTGGGCCTGGGCCACGAAGCGCTCGTTCGATCTGCTCGTGAGCGGCCTCCTCGTTGTCGTCGGACTCCCGTTGTGGCTGCTGATCGCCGCGGCCGTCAAGCTCGATTCCCGCGGCCCGGTGTTCTACGTCGATCGTCGCGTGGGCGTGGCAGAAGGCGAGTTCGGCATGCTGAAGTTCCGCACGATGGTCGCGGGCGCAGCCGACGAGCAGGCTCGGCTGGAGGAGTCGAACGAAGCCGGAGGCGCGCTCTTCAAGATCCGGGACGACCCGCGCGTGACCCGGGTCGGTCGCGTTCTGCGGCGACTTTCACTCGACGAGATGCCCCAGCTCGTGAACGTCCTTCGTGGGCAGATGAGCCTCGTCGGGCCGCGCCCACTGCCGCTCCGTGACTACCGGCTGCTTGCAGACTGGCACCGCGCGCGGTATCTCGTCCTGCCGGGTATGACCGGTCTCTGGCAGATCTCCGGCCGCTCCGGCCTCTCGTTCGACGATCTCGTGCGCCTCGACTTCACGTACATCGAGAACTGGTCGATCTGGCTCGACATCACGGTCATCGCGAGGACGATCCCGGCGGTCGTCTCTGGTCGCGGCGCGTATTGAGTCGCTCGTCGGCGGGGGGGCACGCGGCCTTGCTCCGTACAATCGGTGCCGTGCAGGCGCCAAGGATCCTCGCCGTCGCATCGGCCGTCGATCTCGACTTCCGGTACGGCTGCACCCCCGCGTGGTGGCAGCTCTGGAAAGGATTGTGTGAGGCGGGCGTCGACCTGATCGTCACGCCGTACCGGGGGCGCGCTGTCGAGTCGCCCTGGTGGCGTACTGCGCCGAACCCGACCTTTCGGGAGGGCGAGTCGTACGCGGCCCTCCGGAGCGGGCTGGCGCGGCTGAAGGGCGATCGGTACCTCAGGCGCGCCGAGGCCGCGCCCGACGAGAGCGCGCTCGACCGTGTCACCCGCGAGACGATCTGGCGCCTCGTCACGCCTCGTTGGCGGCGCCACCTCGAGCGGCTCGTCGAGCAGGAACGACCCGATGCCGTCGTCTTCTTCACCGTGCCGATGGCCCATTTTCGCGGCATCCCGACCGCGCTGCGCGACCGCTTCGGGATCCCGGTCGTCTTCTACGACGGCGACGTGCCGATGAGCCTGCCGGAGTTCGGCGGCATGGACACCGGCTTCAACTACTACCACGGCGCCGACCCTTCTGAATACGACCTCGTGCTCTCGAACTCGGAGGGAGGGCTGCCGCGCCTGCTCGAGCTCGGGGCCCGCAGGGCCGAGGCAGTGTTCTGGGGAGCCGACCCGGAGTTCTTCGCACCACAACCGGTCGCGAAGGAGATGGACGTGTTCTTCTACGGCTACGGCGACAAGTTCCGGCAGGAGTGGACGGCCGCGATGGTGGGCGAGCCGAGCCGGGCGGCGCCCGAGATCGACTTCGCCCTCGGCGGCCGCGACTTCCGCGGCGACACGGGCAAAGCCAGGGAGATCGGGGATGTTCCCTTCAATGTCTTCGCGCGCGCGATCTCCTCTGCCCGTGTCAACCTCAACGTGACCCGGCGTTCGCACGCGACCGTGCCGCTCTCCTCGACGTGCCGGCCGTTCGAGCTTGCCTCTGCGGGAGCCGCGATCGTCTCCAATCCGCACGCCGGGATCGCTCAATGGTTCGAGCCGGGACGCGAGATCTTCATCGTCGAGGACGCAGAACAGGCCCTCGACGCTTATCGGTTGCTGCTCCAGGACAGGGCGCAGGCAGAGTCGATGGGGGCTCGCGCCCGTGAGCGAGTGCTCGACGAGCACACGTATGCCCACCGCGCCCGTCGCGTCCTCGACCTCCTCGATCTCCGGGCCGGTACGGCGTGAATCGTTCGGGCCGTGTGATCGCCATCGTGCCCGCACACAATGAGGCAGGAGCGATCGCGGGCGTGGTGGACGGGATTCGTTCGTGCGACTCCTCCTTCGACGTCGTGGTCATTGACGACGGCTCGACGGATGCGACGGCGTCTCTTGCCGCTTCGCGGGGGGCCGCTGTGGTCGTGCTCCCGTTCAACCTCGGCATCGGTGGGGCGGTGCAGACGGGCTTCAAGTACGCGCTCGAGCACGGGTACGAGCGGGCCGTCCGGCTGGATGGCGACGGCCAGCACGACCCCGCAGAGCTCCAGAAGCTGCTAGGTCCGATCGAGCGCGGAGACGCAGACGTGGTCACCGGCTCGCGCTTCGGCGGTGTCGGCGGCACCTATCGGCCGCCACTCGCACGGCGGATCGGCATCCTCTGGTTCGCCCGCCTCGTGTCGCTTCTCACGCGGCAGAAGGTCACCGACACGACATCGGGCTTCCAGGCGCTCAACCGTCATGGAATTGCGCTCTTCGCCGGCGACTATCCGAACGACTACCCGGAGGTCGAGGCGAACGTGCTCGTCTTCAAGCACCGGCTCCGTCTCGTCGAGGTTCCCGTGGAGATGCGCGAGCGAGAGCACGGAGTCTCGTCGATCACGTTCTTGCGTTCCGTCTACTACATGCTCAAGGTGACGCTGGCACTGCTCGTGGCGATGGCACGCAAGGCTGAAGTCCCGGACGCCCTGGTCCCCGGAGAGGAGGCCTCACACAGTTGACTCCCTTGAAGATCTCGATCGCCGCCTCGGTCGCATCATTGCTGTTGCTGCTCGTCGTCTTCGAGCTGATCCGCGGGCGCAGGTTGAAGGAGCGATACGCACTTCTCTGGATCGTGACCGGGTTGGTGCTGCTCGTCCTGTCGGCCTGGCGTGGAGGGCTCAACACGATCGCCGGCTGGATGGGCGTCTCGACGTACCCACCCGCGATCCTGTTTGCGATTGCAACGCTGTTCGTGATCGTCGTGCTGCTGTACTACTCGACAGTGCTTTCGAAGCTGGCCGACCAGAACACGGTGCTGGCTCAGGACCTTTCTCTTCTCCGCGAGCGCCTCGACCACATCGAGCACGAAGCGGATGGATGAGGTGAGGGCGTCTCCCGCGGGGTTGCGTCCTCGTGCTCCGTCGTCCTGCTCACACGGAGCCGGCACCGGCACGTTCGGAGCGCGGCGCTCCCATCTCGACCACGGCGACGCAGCTCGACACGGTGCTTCCACCGCCGCGATCCAGGCGCGCCTCAGTTGGCGGGCCGCACGGGTCGGCTGACATCGAACAGGTCGCCACCTGTTTGCGGATCGGTGTAGTCCGCTGCGATTCCGATCCGGTAGGTGACGCCTGGAGGCGGTGAAGGGTCGGAATACCGTTGTTCCCGGGTGAGGGCGAGGGTCTCCATGTCGAGGGTGCAAGTTGTCACCCCGGCGGTGGAGCACGCCACTTCGGGTCCCGAGGACGGCGACCTCAGGACACGATAGGAGACGCCGCCCCGCCAGGCGTGAGTCGACCAGGTGAGCTCGACTGCCGAACCTCGTCGCACCGTCCTGACGGTGATCGAGTCGTCGACCGGTATCAGCTGCGGCTTGCCGCCTTCGTCCACCAGGACGACGCGCTGAGGGCTTTGAGCCGGCCGCGCCAGCACCATCACCGCGAGTGGAACCAGGGCCAGCGTTGTCGCTGCGAGCACCGCGATCGGGAGGCTCGTTCCGGCGCCGGAACGAGCGGACGCGATCCTCCACCCCAGCCGGCGGTCTGCCGTCGGGATCAGCAGAGGCACCGCGGCGGCCAAGATGAGATACGCGGGCCACGCCGGCATCAGCAGACGCCAGAAGCTACCGGCCTCTATCTGCGCCAGAGGGGATGTTCCCTTCACGACGAGAAAGGCGGAAAGCCATCCGATGAGGAGCCCTGCCGCCACGGGCTTCCGTCGGACGACGATGACGGCGCCGGCGATGGGGGCCCATTGCACGAGGCGGGCCGCGACGAAGAACTCCCGGAGGTTCGACATGTTCGTCTTCCAGACGCCCCAGTCGATGTTCACGTAGCGGTTGACCGACGCTTGGGCGACGACTGCGCCTGAGCCAAGCGCCTCGCGCGTCTCGCCGAGCGCGAACAAGGGCACGGTACCGAGACCGCGATACTTCCAGAGGAGGAGGGTCAGCAGCGCAGGCCCGAGGGAAACCCCGAACACGAGTGCCTCGCGCCATCGTCTGCTGCACGCATACGCGAGCAACGCCCCTGCGAGGAACAGGTAGTTGGGCGGCTTCGCTCCTCCGGCGATACCCATTACGACACCTGAGACGAGCGCGTCGGGCCACGAGCGGCGTTCGATCGAGCGCAGGAGGAACAGCGCGGCGACGAGCAGCGCCACCATCGAGAAGTAGTCGGCCATCGCGGTCAGGCCGAGGGCCTGCGGCAGGAACTGATCGACGAACCTCTCGTGGTAGCGGCTGACGAAGAGCGGGATCGCGACGTACGGAGAGATCACCCAGAGCAGCGCCGACCAGAGCCCGAGCAGGCGACCGCCGATACGCTCGGCGATGGCGTAGACGCAGAGGAGGGCGATCGGTCCCATGACGAGCACGTTGACCACCGTGATCAGTGGCAGCGCCTGGATGAATGTCGGACCCGTCGCCCACGTGATCGGCGCGAGCGCGAGCGACCAGCCGTAGCCGACGAGAGCGTTCGGGATCCGAAGGTCGCCGAGCGACCAGCCCGTGGTCGCGTACCAGATCTGGTCGCCGCCCTGGTAGTACAGCCAGCCGTTGTGGGTCACGCTGAGCGCGAAGGCCACAGTCGCCACGATCTGTGCGATAACGAGCACGGCGAGCGAAGCACGCAGGTGGGTCAGGGCGGCGTCGACGGCCTTTGCCGGCCACGCCAGGACGCGGCGCGCGGACGGAGGCGCCGCGCTAACGCTTGCCATCGGAGCGTGCCGTCCGGTACCAGGAAACGGTGCGCTTCAGGCCCTCACCGAGCGGAACGGCGGCGCGGAACCCGAAGCGCTCCTCGGCACGCGTCGTATCGAGCTTGCGTCGTGGCTGTCCGTTCGGCCGCGACGTGTCCCAGTGGATCTCGCCGGCAAAGCCGGTCAGCTCCGCGACCAGTTCGGCGAGGTCGGCGACCGAGATCTCCTCCCCCGTGCCGAGGTTGACCGGGTCGGGCTCGTCGTAGCGCTCGGCGGCGAGCACGAGCCCCTCGACGCAGTCGTCGACGTAGAGGAACTCGCGCGTCGGCGAGCCGTCGCCCCAGAGGGTGATCGACGAATCGCCCGCCTCCCGCGCTTCCTCCATCTTGCGGATCAGCGCGGGGATCACGTGCGACGTCTCGAGGTCGAAGTTGTCCCGGGGCCCGTACAGGTTGACGGGCAGCAGGTAGATCGCGTTCGTCCCGTACTGGGCCCGGTACGACTGGGCGCCGACGAGGATCGCCTTCTTCGCGACCCCGTAGGGGGCGTTGGTCTCTTCCGGGTAGCCGTTCCAGAGGTCGTCCTCCTTGAACGGCACCGGCGCGAACTTCGGGTAGGCGCAGATCGTCCCTGCGATCACCAGCTTCGGCGTCTCGTGCAGGCGCACCTGCTCGAGCACGTGCGCCCCCATCATCAGGTTCGCGTACCAGTAGCGGCCGGGGTTGGCGCGGTTTGCCCCGATCCCGCCCACCTCTGCCGCCAGATGGAAGACGAGCTCGGGCTCGACCTCGTCGAAGAGACGGGCCGCCGCCGACATGTCCGTCAGATCGGTCTCGGCGCGGCGAGCCACGACGACCGCGTGACCGTCCCGCTCCAGCCGCTCAACCAGGTGGGAGCCGAGGAACCCTCCGCCTCCTGTCACGAGCACGCGCACGGGGCGCAGCCTAGCGGCAGTCCCGGTCCGGGTCCAGCCGTCGCACCATGACCGCCGCTCTTTCCGAGCATCCTCAGGGCCGACCGGCGGGGCTCCCGGCCGGGAGCCAGTCGACGCGCCCGATCCACTTGTCGCGGTTTTCGGCGTACCAGCGGATCGTCTGCAGGACGCCATCTTCCCACGACACCTTCGGCATCCACCCGGTCTCGGCGGTCAGCTTCTCGTGGCCGACACGGAGTGCCATCACGTCGCTCGCGCCCGGGCGGTAGCGCTTCGGCGTCGTCGCGACGGTGCGGCCCGCCGGCCAGAAGCCGTTTTCCTCCCCGACGCGCAGGATCAGCCCGACCCAGTCCTCCATCGAGATGTTCTCCCCCTGCCCGTAGACGTAGACGTCGCCGGGCCTGCCGTGTGCGGCCACGGTGAGGTGCCCGCGGACGCCGTCGGTGCAAAAGCAGAAGTCGCGCAGCGGCTCCAGGTTGCCGAGCTCGATCGTCTCGCGGGTCAGCGCCTGCGTGATGATCGTTCCCGTCACGTAGCGGGGGTTCTGGCGCGGCCCGTAGTTGTTGAACATCCGGGTGACGACGCCGGGCACACCAAAGGCATCGAAGTAGTTCATCGTCAGGAAGTCGGCCGCGACCTTCGCCGTCGCGTAGATCGACTTCGGGTTGATCGGGGAGCGCTCGTGCAGGATCAGGCCTCCCGCATCGTCGAAGTCGTGGTGGTGGGAGACGTCGTCGCGGACGTTGCCGTACTCCTCCGACGTGCCGGCGGTGTCGAACTTCTCGACCTCGAGGCCGGTGTCGACGATCGACTGCAACAGGTTGAGCGTGCCGACGGTGTTCGCCATCACCGTCTCGTAGGGGCGATGCCAGGACTCGCCGACGTGCGCCTGCGCGCCGAGGTGAAAGACGTAGGGCCTGTCCGGCGCACCCTTTAGCTCTCGCATCAGGTAGTCGACCGACGTCTTGTCGGTGAGGTCGGCGAAATGCACCTTCAGCCGGTTGCGGAGGTGCCCGATGTTGTTGAGCGCGCCGCTCGAGGTCGCGCGCACGAACGCGTGCACATGGGCGTCGAGCGCGACGAGGGCGTCGGTCAGGTGCGATCCCATGAATCCGTCGGCGCCCGTCACGAGCACGGTGCGGTCACGGTAGGCGTCCCCGAACTCGACGCGGAGCGCTTCGAGATCCTGATCGCTCCAAACGGCGTTCGGCAGCATCGGGGCCAAGCCTAGCCGGTCGATGGTCGTCGTACGGCACCGGTACGCTCGGGATGATGAGCCGGGCAGGCCGCTGAACAGCCACCATCTCAAGGCTCTGAGGGTTCTCGAGCTGGGCGCGAGCCTGCTGCGCCGCATCGGCCTCGGCACGGCGGTCGACCGGGTCGGCCGGCGCATCGCCCCGAGCGTCGGCACGTTCGACGTCGAGATCGACGGCCTCCGGCTGCACGGCGACCACATCGGACAGCTCTACTACGTGCGCGAACTGCTCGAGTCCGACAGGGAGGCGACGTTCGTCGCGCTCGTCAAGTCGTCGATCGGAACCGGCATGACGGTCGTCGAGGCCGGCGCGCACATGGGCTACGTGACCCTGCAGGCGGCCCGTGCCGCCGGGCCGACCGGCCGGGTGATCGCGTTCGAGGCCAATCCTCGCGCCGTGCCGTTGATCGAGCATAACCTCGTCGTCAACGGGCTCCAGGAGCGTGTCACCGTCGTGCCGATGGCGCTTGCCGACACGCCCGGCCGCCACGCCTTCTACCTCAGCGGCGGGGGTGACACGAGCAGCCTGCAGGAACCGGGCGGTGCGTCGGAGCGGATCGAGGTCGACGTCACGACCCTCGACGCCTGGCTCGACCCTGCAGTCCGGGTCGATGTCGTCAAGCTCGACATCGAGGGAGGGGAAGTGGCGGCGCTCCTCGGCATGCGCGAGACGCTCGGGCGCGCGGGGCGCGAGCTCGTCGTCCTCGCTGAGTGCAATCCGCCACTGCTCGAGCGGGCTGGCAGCTCTGCCGACGAGCTCGTCGACGTCCTTCGTGGGCACGGGCTGGACGTGTGCTGGATCGACGAGGAGCGCGGCTCGGTCAGACCTCTCGCCGAGGTCGACTGGTCTCACGGGTATGTCAACCTGTACTGCCGGCGCGACGGGTGATCACGTCGATGATTCGCGGGCGTGCGAGCGGGAGCCGTGGGCTCTGCAACCTCCGTCGGGTAGCGTCACCGGGATGAACGCGTCGGTGTCAGGTGGCGTCAAACCCGCCGGCTACTACGCTCAGCACCGCGCCGAGCTCGTTGCCCTGCTCCCGCGGCCGCTCGGCCGCGTCCTCGATGTCGGGTGTGGCGAAGGCGGTGCAGGGGGGCCGCTTCGAGCTGCCGGCGCAACGTGGGTCGCGGGCATCGAGCTCGATGCGCCGTCCGCGGCGCGGGCGGCCCTCGCGTACGACCAGGTCGTGACCGGGAGAGCGGAGGAGACCCTGGACCTGGTGGCAGGGCCGTTCGACACGATCTTGCTCTACGACATTCTCGAGCATCTCGCCGAGCCCGGCACGCTCCTGCGCCGACTCGGGAGCGTCGCCTCCCCGGGGGCACGTGCGCATGTCTCGGTCCCCAATGCGCGCCACTGGACGCTGCTCCGCGATCTCGCCGTCCGCGGGACGTTCGGTTACACGGACGCCGGTCATCGTGACGCGACGCACCTGAGCTGGTTCACGCGCTCCGACATCGCCGGGCTTCTCGCCGAGACCGGCTGGAAGGTCGTGCGCATCGATCACGGGGCGCTCCGTCCCTTGTCCGCGCTTGCGGAGCGGGTCACACGGGGTCTGACGGCGGAGTTGCTCGTGTACCAGTGGTCGTTGCTTGCGACGCTTGACGAAAGTGTTGCGGCAGGCCCCCGGTGAAGCGCAGGAGGAGGAGGCCGTACTGACGACGCAGGGCCTCCGCGATCCCGACGGTGGCAAGCTCGACCGGGGCCCTCAGTCCGTCCCGAGCGGCGCCTGCCCGGGCTCCTTGGAACCGTGACCTGATCGGGGCGAGCTCCCTCCGCACGACGAGGTGCACGAGCAGGACCGGCCAGTCGAGAAGCGCTATGCGCAACCGCGTCAGAGGGCCGAGCGACGGGACGCCGTACTTGCTCAGGACGTACGCTCGCCCGAACGCCTCGAGCCGGCGCTGGGCCGGAGACGCGGCGCCGAGCGTGGCGCCGTGCGCGTGCAGGGCACGAGCCTCGCCTGCCCGGACGCACCGCCAGCCCGCGAGGCGAAGCCGGAGGGCGAGGTCCACGTCCTCCCAGTAGGCGAAGAACGACTCGTCGAAGCCGCCGACGGAACGAAAGGCGTCCGTTCGGTACGCGGCTGCCCCCCCGCACGGCCCGACGGGCGACGGAGCCTCTGCCAGGCGCTCGACCGGCTCGTTCCACAGGATGTCCCATGAGCGCAGTGTCGCGTCGAGCTCGATTCCGGCCGAGTCCACGAGCTCGGGCGCCGATCCTTGCAGAAGCACGCCGGCCACCATGCCGACCTGCGGATCGGAGAACGGCTCGAGGATCCGCTGCACGAAGTCGGGCCCGCAAACCGTGTCGTTGTTGACGAGCACGATCACGTCGGCATCTCCGGCCTCGGCGACGCCACGATTGACGGCGCGGCCAAAACCGAGATTCGTCCCGTTCCTGACCATCCGCACGCCGGGAAAGCGTTGCTCGACCATCGCGCGCGTGTCGTCGCGCGAGGCGTTGTCCACGACGATGATGTCGACCGGCACCGTTTGAAGCACGAGGCTCTCCAGCGCCCGTCCGAGCAGGTCTCGCGCATCGAACGTGGGGATGACGACAGCGGCGTTCACTAGCGTGTGACATTACTGTGTCGGCCGACCATCCCCCTGTCGACGTCCTCCGAACACCCGAGGCCGGCGGCAAAGCGATCCGGGGAGGAGCGTTGCGCAGCGCCGGCTACGGCGTCGGCATCGGCGTCGGCGCTCTTACGGCGATCTTTCTCACGCGCGGGTTGGGCGTGGTGGACTTCGGCCGCTACGGAACCGTTGCGGCGCTGCTCGCCATCGTGTCCACGGTGACGGATGCAGGGCTCACCGCTGTCGGCAGCCGTGAGCTCTCGGTCCTGCCTCCCGGGCCTCGGCGGGAGCAACTGCTGCGTCAGCTCGTCGGGCTGCGGATCGTCGTCAGCTTCTTCGCCATTCTCCTCGCCGTGGGCTTCGCCGCCGCCGTTGGCTACGACCGCACGATGGTCATCGGCACCCTGCTCGGGGGGCTCGGGGTCCTCCTCGTCAACACGCAGGCGACGACGATGATGCCTCTCATGGTAGGTCTCCGGCTCGGCGCTGTGACGGCGTTCGAGCTTGCGAAGCAGTTTCTGACGCTTGCGTGTGTCGCCGGGCTCGCCCTCCTCGGTGCCTCACTCCTCCCGTACTTCGCGGTGCAGATCGTCGTCGGAGCGATCGTGCTCGTGCTCACGCCACGGCTCGTCGGCGGGATCCGTGCGGTGCTCCCGACGATCGACCGCGCCTCCGCGCTGCCGCTGCTCAGGGACGCGCTGCCCGTCGCGATCGCGATCGCGATGAACGTCCTGTACCTGAGGTTGCTCGTGATCATGGTCTCGCTGATCGACGAAGCAGACGAGACCGGCTACTACGTGACGGCCTTCCGTGTCTTCGAGATGCTGATCGGATTGCCGACGCTGGTGCTGTCGGTGGCTCTCCCACTCCTTTCCGTGGCAGGGGCCGAAGACCGAGATCGCCTCCGGTACGGGCTGCAGCGAACGCTCGAGGTCGCAGTTATCGCGGCTGCCGGCCTCGTTGTCGTCACTGTCGCGTGCGCACCGTTGCTGCCGGTTCTCTTCGGGTCAGACTTCTCCGCAGCGGTGCCCATGCTCCGTATTCAGGCGTGGGCCCTGCTTCCGTTGTTCGTTGGCCAGGTGCTCGGCATCGCCCTCGTGGCCCTCCATCAGCAGAAGGCTCTCGTACTCGGCAATACCGTCGCGGTCGTCGTCGTCGTCGCCGCAGGGCTGGTATTCATTCCTCTCTACGGAGGCAAGGGAGCTGCGGGGGCCGGTGTCATCGCCGAGGCGTCGTTGTGTGTGCTGCTGTACGGCCTGTTGCGCCGTTCGGCGCGGGAGACCGCTCCGCGGCTCCGGTCGCTCTCGCGTCCGGCCGTTGCGCTCGTTGCCGGAATCGTGCCGCTGCTCGTCGGGCTCGGGCCCGTCCTCGCCGGAGTGCTCTCCGTCGCTGCGTTCGTGATCGCGGCGCTCGTGGTTCGCGCAGTCCCGCCCGAGGTGTACGAGGCGCTCGCGCATCGGAATCCGGGGGGGCGACTGCGGCCGTGACCTTGCCCCGCGTGGTCGTGCTCCGTGGTCACTCGGCGAACCCGTGGGAGCTCGGCGCCTGGGAGCTGCTGACCGACAGGTTCGACGTCACGGTTGCGGTGACCGGCTCCAACGCGTACGACCTATCCGCGCTCCGGCTCGAGCGAACACGCGTCCACGCGGTCCGCGACAGACTCCCGCGTGGCCGGCTCGGCGACCTCGCGACCCTCGCCCTCGGCGACCGCTACCAGGGACTCGAGAGCGTCGTCGAAGGAGCTGACATCGTGCACAGTGCCGAGCTCGGAGTCTGGTTCAGCGGCCAGCCCGCACAGCTCCGTCGACGGCTCGGTTTCAAGCTCGTGCTCACGGTTTGGGAGACGATCCCATTCCTCGACACCTACCGCCGGTCGCGTGGCCGACGCTATCGGAGGTCGGCTATCGGCGCGGCCGATCTGCTGCTGGCGGCGACCGATCGTGCGAGGCGCTGCCTCGAGCTGGAAGGCGTCGCTCCCGGTCGGATCGTGGTCTCGCCACCGGGCATCGACATCGATCGTTTCCGCTCCGGGAAGCGGCGGGTGGGGCCGCCACTCGTCGTCTCTCCCGGTCGGCTCGTGTGGGAGAAAGGGCACTTCGACGTCCTCAGGGCCTTCGCGGCCGCCGACGTCGACGCGCAACTCCTGATCGTCGGCTCGGGGCCCAAGCGCGACGACCTGCTCCGCTACGCGGCCGAGCTCGGCCTCGCGGACCGGGTCACGATCCGGTCGGTGCCGTACGACGAGATGCCGGGAGTGTTCGCGGAGGCCACGTGCGTCGTGCTCGCCAGCCTCTCGATCCCGTACTGGGAGGAGCAGTTCGGGATGGTGCTGGCCGAGGCGATGGCCGCGGGAGTGCCTCTCCTCGCAAGCTCGGCCGGGGCCATCCCGGAGGTGCTCGAGGGCTCCGGGGCAAAGCTGTTCGCACCGGGAGACTGGCCCACCCTCTCGGGGCTGCTCGGCGAGTGCCTCGCGCTTCCGAGTGCGGAAGCCCGTTTCCCGTACCCGGCGGAGATCGTCGAGCGCTACTCCACACGAGCAGCCGCCGAACGGCTTGCCTCCGCCTATCAGCGCGTGCTCGCCCAGCCGTAATCGTGCCGGCGCCGAGCGGCGCGCCGGGCTCCCGGCCGGTTGTCAGGCAAGGAGCCCGTAGACCCGGTCATGCGCGCGGGCGGTCTCGTCCCAGGTGAACCGTGCGGCCCGCCGCAGGCCGCGCCCGCTCAGCTCGTCAGAGCGGTCGGGGGCTAGTCGTCGAGCTGTGGTAACGGTCGGCAACCATGGTCGAGAGCCCGTCTCCTGCGTCGCTTGCGAGCGTCGGCCACAAGAGCACAGGTACTCGTGCGCGCCCCCCGTGCGAGCGCGCGCGCGAGCTCGCGGCGTAGGTCTCGCTTCCTCCCGAAATCCCCGGGACGAGCGAGAGCAGGGAGAGGCCGACGCGCACGGGGAGGCATCCTACAGCGGGGGCTAGAATGGCCCAATGTCCGACACCACCGAGGAAACTGCGGCTCTTGCGGGGGTTTCGGAGGCCGAGAGCGCTCCGATCGAGCCGATCGACGTTGCGGCGCTCATCGAGTCGCTCCGTGAGGAGGTTCGGCGGTCGGGTGCCGATCCGGGAGGAGGACAGGGTGACCCCGGCGATCGGCGGGCGGCGCGCGGCGAGGCAGAGCGCCTCTGGCCCGTGTCCGCGGATCGCGCCCTCCGGCTGCGGCCCGGCATCCGCGGAGGGATCGGCACGCCGGTCAAGGCCGTGCTGCGCAAGGCGATGCGCTGGTACGTGGAGCCGTTCGCGTACGACCAGCGATCGTTCAATGCGGCGGCGCTGCGCCTGATCGACGATCTTCAGGAGCAGATCGATCGCCTCGAGGCCGAGGTGACGGTGCTTCGCGACGCGAAGGGCTGACGCTCACATGAGGATCGCCGTTTGCCGTCCCCAGGTGCCCTTCTCGCGCGGGGGCGCAGAGATCTTCAGCGATTCGCTGATCCAGCATCTGGGTGCGCGAGGCCACGAGGCCGAGATCGTCTCGGTTCCGTTCAAGTGGTACCCGGGCGTGCGCGTGCTCACCCAGGCGTTCGTGTGGCGGATGCTCGATCTGTCCGAGACGGACGGGAGGCCGATCGACATGGTCGTCGCGACGAAGTTCCCCTCCTATGTCGTCCGCCACCCCGAGAAGCGCGTCTGGCTCGTCCATCAGTTCCGGCAGGCGTACGAGCTCGACCGCACCGACCTCGGCCAGTTCGACGAGTCGGCCGAGGATCGAGCGCTGCGCCGGCAAATCCAGGCGCTCGACCGCACCTCGCTCGGTGAGGCAACGCGCCTCTTTGCCACCTCCGCCAACGTCGCCGGCAGGCTCGCCCGCTCCACCGGTCTCGTCGCCGAGGTGCTCCCGCATCCCGCGCAGGAGCTCGACTACCGGAACGAGGGGCACGGGGACTTCATCCTGTCCGTCAATCGACTCGATCGTGCCAAGCGGGTCGACCTGCTGATCGAGGCCGTCGCGCTCGAGCCCTCGCTCGAGGTCGTCGTCGTCGGAGACGGGCCCGATCGCGACCGTCTCGAAGCCCTTGCGCGCGACCGCGGCGTCGAGGGCCGCGTCCGGTTCACCGGTCGCGTCGAGGCGGCGGAGGTCGCGAAGCTCTACGCCACCTGCTTCGCCTCCTTCTACGCACCGGTCGACGAGGACTTCGGGCTCGGCCCGTACGAATCGTTCCTCTCCGGCAAGCCGGTGATCACCGCGACCGATGCAGGCGGCCCGCTCGAGGTCGTGCACGACGGCTCGACGGGGCGTGTCGTCACCCCGGAACCCGCCGCGGTCGCCGCCGCGGCGGTGTGGCTGCGCGACCATCCGGACGAGGCCGCAGCCTTCGGTCGCGCCGGCCACGCACTCGCCACCGAGGTCACGTGGGACCGCGCCATCGACAGGTTGCTGTCGTGAAGGTCGCGCACTTCAGCCCGATGCCACCCGAGCGGTCGGGCATCGCGGACTACTCGGCGCTGCTGCTGCCCGCACTCCGGCAGCAGTGCGACGTCGTGGCGGTGAAGCGAGGGAAGAAGCGGCCGCCGCGGGGAACCGACCTCTGCGTTTACCATATCGGCAACAACCCCGACGCTCACGGCTGGATCGTCGAGGCGCTGCGCCGAACGCCCGGGGTGGTCGTCCTCCACGATTTCGTGCTTCACCATCTCGTGGCCGGGCTCACGATCGGTCGCCGTGACGGGCACGGCTACCTCGATGCGATGGAGCGCGAAGGCGGGGTCGTCGGGAGGCTTCTCGGTCACGCCGTGCTCGACAAGCGCATTCAGCCGCTCTGGGAGAACCGTCCCGAGGACTTCCACCTCGCCGGGGAGGTGCTGCACCTCGCGACGGGTCTCATCGTCCACTCCCGCTACGTCCACGACAGAGCCCGCGGCGCCGGCTTCGCCGGGCCGATCTGGGTCGTCGCGCACCCCGCATTCCCCGTTCCCGAGCTGACGGCGGCCGACGTCCCGGGCGACCCGCTCTTCGCCACGTTCGGAATTGTCAATGCAAGCAAGCGCGTGCCGCAGCTGCTGGAGGCCTTCGCGCGGCTGCGGCGGCGCCACGTCGCGAGCGGGCTGCTCCTCGTCGGGGGCACGTCTCCCGGATTCGACCTCGACCGGAGGCTCCAGCGTCTCGGGCTGGACGGCGCCGGCCTCGTGCGCGAGGGCTACGTCGACGAACGCCGCCTCTGGGAGCTGATGATCGCTGCCGACGTTCACGTCAACCTCCGCTCGCCGACGATGGGTGAGACGTCGGGTACGGCGATCCGCGCGCTCTCACTCGGCCGGCCGCTGATCGTCAGCGACGTCGGCTGGTTCTCCGAGCTGCCGGATGACGTCGCGTTGAAGATCCCCGTCGACGAGCACGAGGCCGCAACGCTTGCGGCGGCGCTCGAGCTGCTCGCGACCCGCCCGGACGTCCGCAGCGCAATGGGCGCTGCAGCGTACGACCTCGGTCGGCGGGAGCACGATCTCGGGCGCGTTGCAGAGTCGTACCTCGCCGCCTTCGAGCAGGCCGCCGGTGGTCGAGCGGTCGGCGACGCTGTTCTGCGCGAGATTGGCGAGGCAGCTGCCGCCGTCGGCATCGCACCCGGAACGGCCGAGGCGCGCGAGATCGCCGCAAGGCTGGCCGAGGTCGACCTCGGTGGGTGACAGGCTGCGGGCCGTGCCCCCCTGGGTCTGGCTCGCCGTAATCGTCGCCGGCTCCTTCGTGCTTCGCGCGACGCTCTCGAGGCACATGCTGGCGCCGTTCATCATGACGGACGAGCTCACCTACTCCGAGCTCGGCCGGAGCATCGCCGCGTCCGGCTCGTTCGAGATCCGCGACACGCCGATCACCGGCTACGGCGTCCTCTACCCCGCCCTGATCGCGCCGGCGTACGCTCTCTTCGACTCGCTCACCGACGCCTACGCGGCAGTGAAGGTCGTCAACAGCCTGGCGATGTCGCTCGCGGCCGTGCCCACGTACCTCATCGCCCGGCGTGTGGCCGGCACCGCGCTCTCGCTGCTGGCAGCGCTCCTCGCGGTCGCTCTCCCGTCTCTCGTCTACTCCGCCACTGTGATGACGGAGAACCTCTACTACCCGCTCGCGCTCGTCGTGATGTGGGCGACACTCCTCGCCCTCGAGCGTCCGACATGGCGAAACAGCGCACTCGTCGGCGTCGCGCTCGCGCTCGCGCTCGCCACCCGGACACAGGCGGTCGCGCTCGGGGCCGGCATCGTGCTCGCTCCGGTTGCTCTTGCGCTCATCGAGGGAAGCCGATTCACGCGGGTGCGTGCCTCATGGCGACTGTACGCGCTCTTCGGCGGAGCAGCGGTGATCGTCCTCGCCGGGCAGGCGCTCCGGGGACACTCGGTCAGCGGGCTGCTGGGAGCCTACGGGGTCGTCGGAGACCGGTCGTACAGTGTCGTCACCGTGCTGCACTACTGGCTGTGGCACGCCGAGGAGCTGACCCTGTACCTCGGCGTCGTCCCGGTAGCCGCGACTCTCGTGCTGCTGGGACGGTCGCGGAGGCTACCTGAGCGACTGCAGGCCCACCTTGCCGCCACCGTCACCTTCTCCGTCTGCACCACCCTGGTGGTTGCGGCCTTCGCCTCCGAGTTCGCCAACCGGATCCAGGAGCGCAACACCTTTGCGATTGCGCCGCTCTTCCTCGTCGCGCTCGTCGCGTGGGTGGGAATCGGGGCTCCGCGGCCGTGGCCGTCGGCTGCAGTCTTCACGGCGCTCGCCATTCTGCTCGTCGTGGTCTTCCCGTACACGCGCTTCATCGGTGAGCCGGCCAAGTCCGACACGCTCGCGATTCTCCCCATCTGGTCTGCGTTCGGTCACCTTCTGCTCGGCTCGATCTGGCTCAGCGTGCTGGCGGGTGCGCTCGTGGTCTCCGCGGTCTTCCTTCTCGTTCCGGCCCGCTGGGCCGTGCTCGCGCCGGTGGCGGTGCTCGTCTGGTTCGCGGCGGTCGGAAGCTCGGTGTGGTCGGGCCCTCGCGGCTTCGTGCAGGCCGGAACCGGTGCCCTCTTCCAGGGCATCCGTGGCGCTCCCCGCGACTGGATCGACACGGCGCTCCCCGACGGGGCAACGGCAGGGATCGTGTGGACAGGGCTCGCAGACCGCTTCACCGTGAACCAGAACGAGTTCTTCAACCGTGCCGTCGGGCCCGTGTACTACGTCGGGGGGCCGTCTCCGGGGAACCTGCCGGAGACCGGGGTCAGCGTGGACCCCGAGGACGGCGTCCTGCGCCGCGCCGACGGATCCCCGTTGACCGATCGGTACCTGATCACCGACGCGTCGATCGAGCTCGACGGACGGGCTCTTGCTCGTGATGTCCCGCTGGGGCTGACTCTCTGGCGGGTCGCCGGCCCCACGGCGCGCAAGGTCGACGTGACCTGGACGGGCCTCTACCCGAACGACACCTGGTCCGGCCCGACGGTGCGCTACGTGCGGCGAAACTGCACGCCTGGTGTGCTCCAGGTCTCGCTCCACAGCGACGCCTCTCTGTTCGAACGCCCTCAGACCGTTGCCGCTTCGGTCGCCGGGCGGACGGTGGCCAGGGTTCGCTTCCGGGCTCCGGCCGACGCGGTGCTCCGTGTCCCGCTCGAGCCGGACGACGGCGTCTGTCGCGTCACGTTCGCCGTCAGCCCGACGGCGGTGCCGGGCGGAGGCGACAGCCGGCGCCTCGGGGTGCACTTCGATGCGTTCAACTACGAGCCACGATGAGGATCGCCGTCGACGTCTCGCCGCTGTCGCACCCGCCGACCGGGATCGGCAACTACATTCGCGGCTCGCTGGCGGGCCTCGCGGAGGCCGCTGCTGGACGGCACGAGATCGTCGCGTTTGCACCGACGAGCCTGAAGGGCCCGGAGCGGATCCGAGAGGCTCTCGCGGGCATTCCGGTCGCGGCCACCCGGCTGTGGCCGGTGCCTGCCTCACACGCTGTCCGGACGGCCTGGAGCAGGCTCGGGCATCCGGTTGCCGAACGCCTGCTTGGACCCTTCGACGCGCTGCTCTACACCGACTGGATGACGCCGCCACAGCGATCGGGACTCCGCGCGACGACCATCCACGATCTCAACCCGCTCCACCACCCGGAATGGTGTACGCGGCGGACGATCGCGATGCACCGGCGCAAGGACGCGGATGCCGTGCGGGCCTGCGACATCGTCTTCACCAACTCCCGGTACACGGCCGACGATGCCGCGGCAACGCTCGGAATCGAGACCGAAAGGCTCGTCGTCGCCTACCCGGGGGTCGGCGACGCGTTTCGGCCGGTCGGCGACCGTGCTGCGTTCGGCGGGCGGTCGTACGTTCTCGGCGTCGGGACAATGGAACCGCGCAAGAACCTTCGTCGGCTGGTCGAGGCCTGGCGACTGCTCGAAGGCGAACACCGGCTCGTCCTCGTGGGCGGCGCCGGCTGGGGTGAGCAGCCGGGGCTCGACGACGCCGACATCGTCCTTCCCGGCTACGTCCCGGACAACGCGCTGCCGGCGATCTACAGAGGCGCGGACGTGTACGTCTACCCCTCGCTGTTCGAGGGATTCGGCATCCCCGTCCTCGAGGCGATGGCGTGTGGCACACCGGTCGTCGTCTCGAATCATCCGTCACTCGACGAGGCGTGCGGATCTGCGGCGATCCGAGTCGACCCTCTCGCTCCGGCATCCATCGCCGGCGGAATCTCGGAGGCGTTGACGCGTCGCGATGAGCTCGTGCGGGCGGGGCTCGAGCATGCCGCGCGGTTCACGTGGGGGGCGACCGGAGCAGCAATGCTCGACGCTCTCGTTGAGCGAGGCCCCAGATGAACCTCGGTATCGACGTAGCCCCGCTCGTGCAGGACGCCGCCGGGACGGCGCGGTGGATTCGCGGGCTCCTCGGCGAGCTGGAGCACCGTGACGGTCTCACCGTGCACCGGCTCTCCTGGGGCGGTCCAGGGCGCTTGAGAGCCGCGGTACGCGACGTCGTCTGGTATCCGCTGCTGCTGCCCCGCCAGGTGCACGCTGCAGGGCTCGACGTCCTTCATTGCACGATCTACCGCGCGCCGCTGCGCTCTCGCGTCCCCGTGCTCGTCACCGTGCACGACCTTGCCGTGCTGCGGCACCCGGAGACGTTCCCCACGTGGACGCGCCTCTACGGTCGCGCCGGCCTGCGCCGCACGATTCGCGCCGCGAACCGCGTCGTCGCCGTGTCCGAGTTCTCCCGGCGCGAGACGGCCGAGTTGTGCGACGTCGATCCGGACCGCATCGACGTGGTGCCGAACGCCGTCGATCCCGTCTTCGGGCCGGAGGGGTCGCGTGCAGCCGGAGACTACGTCCTGGCTGTCGGCACGCTCGAGCCGCGCAAGAATCTCCCACGAGCGATCGAGGCAGCTCGGCTCTTCGGCATCGAGCTCCGAGTCGTCGGAGCTCGAGGCTGGGGCCGCGTCGAGGCCGGCGGGGACGGCGTCCGCTGGCTCGGGCGCGTGTCCGACCTCGAGCTTGCGGAGCTCTACCGCGGTGCCCTGTGCCTCGTCTACCCGTCGCTCTACGAGGGGTTCGGGATCCCGGTAGCGGAGGCGATGGCCTGCGGGACGCCGGTGGTCACGAGCAGGGACAGCGCCATGGCCGGCGTTGCGGGCCCGGCCGCCGTCCTCGTCGACCCTCTCGACCCACGATCGATCGCCGACGGCATCGACGCGGCCTCGCGGACGCGGGCCGAGCTCGTAGCGCTCGGGCTCGAACGGGCCCGGCTCTTCACCTGGGCGCGCGCCGCCGATGCGGCCGTGGCCTCGTACGAGCGGGCCGTCGGATGAGCGCGCCTCTCGTCGTCGTCGACGCCGACGTTCTCGGCCGCAGGCGGACGGGTGACGAGACCTACGTTCGCAACCTCCTCCGCGAGCTCGCCCCGCTCGCCGCTCCAGCCGGGATCAGAATTGCCGCCGTGACGCGATGCCCCGAGCTCGTGCCCGACGGAATCGAGGCCGTGAACCTCCCCTCGCGGAGCCAGGAGCTCCGGATGGCCTTCGCGCTGCCGCGCCTGCTGCGCGAGCTCGGTGCCGCGCTCGTGCACACGCAGTACGCGCTGCCGCTCCGTTGCCCATGTCCGGCCGTGGTCACGATCCACGACCTCTCCTTCGAGCGGGACCCCGGGCTCATGGGTCGCTGGCATCGCACCGTCTTCGGGTTCACCGTGCCGCGCGCCGCTCGCGCCGCGGTACGAGTCCTCACTGTCTCGGAGCGCTCGAAGCGAGACGTTGTCGAGCTCTACGGCCTCCAGCCCGACCGGGTTGTCGTCACCCCGAACGGCGTCGACCCTGTGTTCCGCCCGGGTGAGCCGGGATCCCGCGAGTATGTGCTCTCGGTTGGTGCAATCCAGCGACGCAAGAACCAGGCGCTGGCGCTCGCAGCCGCCAAGGAGGTCGGTCTCCCGCTCGTGATCGCGGGGCCCGCGAAGGATGCCGCTCTGGCCGGGCTGCTGCGCGAGGGCGGTGCCACGGTGTGCGGCTACCTTCCGGTCGACGAGCTTGCCTCCCTGTACCGTGGCGCCGCCTGCCTCGTCCAGGCCTCGCACTACGAGGGCTTCGGCCTTCCCGTGCTCGAGGCGATGGCGAGCGGCACCCCCGTCGTGACGGTTCAGGAAGAGGCGTTGCTGGAGGTGGTCGGGGATGCGGCCGTCGTCGTCGACGACGCGAACCTGGCCGACGGCATCCGCCGTGCGCTCGAGGACCGTGAGCGGCTCGTGCGCGCCGGCCTCGAGCGTGCCCGCGCGTTCTCCTGGCGCGCCGCCGCCGAGGCGACCCTCCGCGTCTACGTGGAGGCGCTCGCGCGATGACGATCTCCGCCGTCGTCGTCTCACACGGGCACGCCGTCGAGCTGGGGCGCTCACTCGCCGCCCTCGCCCCGCAGGTCGACGAGATCGTGGTCGTCTCAAACCTCCCCGGCTCAGTGGGCTCGGTGCCCGCTGGCGTACGCGTTCTCCACAACGAACGACCCCGCTGCCTCGCCGCCAACGTCAACGCG
Organism: uncultured Thermoleophilia bacterium; assembly: GCA_963823355.1. GTDB lineage: Bacteria > Actinomycetota > Thermoleophilia > Gaiellales > Gaiellaceae > Gaiella. The sequence continues at coordinate 763,601 of CAWGLG010000007.1, read as the reverse complement.
GGCACCGCTGCCACGCTGGGCTCGTACGTCCTGTTCTCGAACCCGGACGCCGTCGCCGCCGCCGACGCCGTCGGTGTCCTTGCTGCATTCATGGACGCCCATCCTCGGTGCGGTATCGCCGGCCCCCAGGTGCTCTGGCCCGACGGGACATGGCAGCCGTCACGCCGGCGCTTCCCGACCGTCTCGGGCACGATCGTACGGCGAACGCCGTTGCGAAAGCTCTACCCGCCGTACGAGCGGCAGCGGGCGCACTACCTGATCGACGAGCGCCCGACGGAGCCGGCTCCTGCGGATTGGATGCTCGGTGCGTTCCTCCTCCAGCGCCGGTCGATGCTCGAGCAGATCGGGGGCTGGGACGCGGGTTACCGCCACTACGTGGAGGACATCGACCTCTGTTACCGGGCCATGCGCGCCGGCTGGGAGCGCTGGTACGTTCCCGCCGCCGTCGTTCACCACGCCTACGCAGCGGTGATCGACCGCAGGTTCCTCTCGCGCCACACCCTCTGGCACCTGCGTGGCATGGCGAGATTCCTCCGCAAGCACCCCGAGCGGCTGACGGCGCTGTGAACGCGAAAGCAGATCAGTACGCGCGCAAGGCAGAGAGATGGAGCGACGCACAGTACGCGGACAGCGCCGCCTATCTCTCCCATCGAGCTGCGCTCGTGGCGACGCTTGGAACGCCGCTCGCGCGAGGCGATGAAGTTCTCGATCTTGCCTGCGGCGACGGCGGTCTCGGCGCCCACCTGGGTGCCAGGGGGCTGCGCTACCGCGGCGTCGACGCGACGCCGGAGATGGTCGCAGAAGCGAGACGCGTGCTCGGGCCGAGCGCCCGGGTGGAGGTCGGTGACCTGAACGACTACGAGCCGCCGGAGCCGGTGGCGGCGACGACCGTGTTCCGGGCGATCTACTATGCACGCGATCGCCGCACCTTCTTCCGACGCGTCGCGTCCTTCACGACGGTGAAGCTCGTGCTCGACATCAACCCACGCCAGTATGCGGTAGCCGACGTCGTCGAGGATCTCCGTGCCGCCGGCCTACCGGCGGTCGTGCTGCACCCGTTCTTCGTCCCGCAGACGGTGGCCCTGCCGCGGATGGTCGCCGCGGCGCTGCGGGCTGCAGAGCGCACGGGGCCTCCGGCGAGGCTCCTCCTGCGACACCGCTTCACCTATCTCGCGGCGGCATCCAGGTCGTAGAAGCGCGCGATCGGGCTCCCCGCCGGGAGGGGGCGGTAACGGGTCGCCTACTTCGGCTGGAAGCCGAACGCGACCTGAGCGCCCAGTTCGCGCCGGTCGCTGCTCCGCGAGTCCACGTCCGCGGGAACGAACGTGTCGGCTGTCACCTCGACCCGCCACGGGCCGCGCGGTGCAGGGAGCAGCAGCGTCTGTGCCTGGTCGGCGCACGGCCTCACGCGGATCAGTCGTCGCTCCGTAACGACGCCGATTCGCGGCTGTTTGTCCGGGCCGATCACGACTGGCCCGATCTTCACCAGCACGCCGCCCGGGATCGGCGCGTTGGTACAGAAGCCCGCCCGCGAGATGTCGACGCGTGCAAAGCCGGGCCCGTCGGCGACGGCGGTGAATCGGTTGTACGCGGAATTGCCGCTCATCCACCCGTCCGAGAACACTCCGCTCTGCGAATACGCGAGCTTCAAGGGAGCGCCGTCGACTTTGTAGAGGATCGTCGTCTCGTTCCGCTTCACGACAGGAGCCTGGAGCGCAACGCCGTTGTACGCGAGTACGTACTCTGTCCCGGGCGACGGCCGTTGCGTTCCGTCCCGTCGTGCGAGGTCGGGGGTCAGCGTCGGCCCGGGCCCTGGCGCCGAGCCGTCGGTGCTCCACATCTTGTGCACGGAGCGGTTCCAGAACTCCGTCAGCCAGATGCCGGTTGGATCCGTGACTTGCTGCCCGAGGGTGGTAACGCTGCCGCCGTGGGTGGCGACGTCGACCCAGTCGGGCGGACGGGTCAGGTTTTTCGCGATGCGACTCGAGAAGTCATGCTCGCCTGAAGCCGCGTAGATCTCGGTCGTGAGGTTCCAGCCGAGCACGAGCACCGCACACGTCACGACCAGCGTGCTCGAGACCCTGCCGCTCCGACGCGTCAACGGCCGCAGTGCGAATGTGGCGAGCGTTGCCACGATCACGACGACGATCAGAGTGGTGTCGATCCGACCGGCCGTCCAGCGGAACTCCCGGTTCAGGAACGCGAGAATCGAGAGTCCGTGCGCCTCGTAGTAAGGGAACTGATCGAGTTTCGTCGGCGTCCCGGTAACGAGGTAGAGGACAATCACGCCGGCCGGAAGGACGGCCCACCAGCGAGCGTCGCATCGCGCCAGGACGACGGCGGTGCCGGTGAAGAGCAGCGGGTAGAGGTAGATCAGATTGCGTTCCACGACGAGACTGGAGAAGATCGTCGACAGGTACGCGCCCTTTACCGCGGCGTACCAGCAGAACGACGTGATCGCTGCCGCCGTCACGATGCCAAATGCGCGGAGCCCGGGGTCGCGCCAGTCGGCGCGCGGTCGCACGAGCGCCGCGAGGGTTGCGACCATCGGGAGGATGCCGCACCCGATCGCGAGCGCACCGGCGGCCCAGACGCCATACTCGAAGATCCGGCCCTTCCAGAGCGCGGTCGTCGTCGCCCACTCCTGGGACTGACTGCCCATGAAGGCGGAGAAGGCGAAGACGGCCCCGAGGGCAAGCAGTCCGGCGCCGACCCAGTCGAACCGGGTCCATGTTGACCGCCAGCGCCGCATCCGTTCGGTGCGCCAGCCGAGCGCGAGCAGGCAGAGGACGAACGCGCCCGCGATCGCAACAAGCTGCGAGCGGGTTGCGGCTGCGAGCACGCAGCCGGCCCCGGCGAGAGCCAGGGTGCGCCACGACGGGCGGGCAACCGCGCGCACGATCAGGTAGAGGGCGAGCGTGGCCACCGGGTAGGCGAACGGCTCCTCGACGAGAATCGGCGCGTAGGAGAGCGCGGGCGCGACGATGGTTGCTACCGCCGCGAAGAGCGCCCAGGGACGGCTGACGACGTGACGGGCGATCCCGTAGGCGGGGAAGATCGCCAGCGCCATCACAAGAGCCTGCAGGTACTTGACAGCCTCGTAGGCGGTCGCGACCGAGTGGATCCTCCACGCCGGCGCCGTCAGGTAGGGGACGAGCGAGGTGAACACGTACGGCTCCCCGCGCCGGGCGGGATGTCCGGTCGCTGCAATGGCCCGTGAGATCTGCGTCAGCTCGAGCTCGTCGGTGAAGATCGTGGGCGTTTCTCGCCGCCAGGCCTGCCACGCGTACAGCAGGCAGAGCGCGAAGTAGGCGGCGAGAAGCGGCACCACGACCTCGAGCGGTAGCCGCCCGTTCAGTCGGAGCCTCCGTCCCGCGGCAACTGGAGTCACTCCGCTGCTAGCCCCGCGACGGAAGCCATTGTGTCGGTGTGGCGACGCACGAAGCGACAGGGTACCTCGGCGCCGGCGCATGCCCGGACGACCGGATCGAGCCGCTCCTCCGGCGCATTCGGGATCGAGACGAGCACCTCTGCGGGTCGAGCGCTCGCGAGCACGGCGGCGATCTCGCGGGTCCCGCCGACTACCGGTACCCCCTGGATTCGCCGGCCCCTGAGCGCGGGGTTGTCGTCGACGAATGCGACCACCTTCGCAGCAGCGTCCTCACGGAGCTCCCGGACCAGGCTGCGCCCGGCGCGCCCGGCACCGACGACGACGACGCGTCGCCGGGCGCCGCGACCGCCGAGGAGCCTGAGCTCGGGAACGAGGCGAAGCACGGCGCGGGACGCGGTCACGAGCGCCGTGCAGACCACCGCGTCGACCAGGAAGACCCTTGCCGGGAAGTCGCCGATCGGCCGCGTCGCGATCACCACTCCGAACGCGAGCGCCTCCGAGATGCCAACCGCGGCGGCTATCGCCAGTGCGTCGCGTGCGGTCGCATAGCGCCATACTCGTCGGTAGATGCGGAACGCAACGAACGAGACGTACCGCATGCCGAGGATGACGGGCAGGGACCCGAGGAAGACCGATCGTTGCAGGGCGCTGCCCTCTCCGCCGACAACCACGAGGTACGAGAACAGGAACGACGTGCAGACCAGCACGAAGTCGACGAGCACCTCGATCAGCCTGCGAGGCTGGACGGTGAGCGCATGGCGGAGCGACGTGTCGCCCGCCTGGCCGCGGCGCGTGCGCTCGTCGAGGTCGCTGAGGAACCCGCCGAACTGGACGAGCAGCACGAAGGTGAGGAGGACGCCGACGGCCGTTACGCGTGGGTCGTCGAGGACGTTGTAGGCAACGCTCGTTGCGCCGAGCGTGACAGCAATGATCGCGAGCAGGCCGACCGCCTTCCGCTCCGACAGGCCGAAGTAGACGAGGCGGTGTGACGTGTGATCCCTGCCGCCCTGGCTGACGGGTCGGCGCTCCGCGAGCCGCCTGACCGTGACGAGCGTCGTGTCGAGAATCGGGATGGCGAGTACGAGCAGCGGCAGGAGGATGGTGGCGACCGTCGTCCCCGCCGTCGTCCAACTCGCCGCCAGCCCGAGTGCTGCGAGCAGGAAGCCGAGAACCTGGCTGCCCGAATCGCCCATGAACACGAGGGCGTCGCCCCCCGGGCGCAGATTGAACGGCAGGAACCCACCACATGCGAACCCGAGCGAGAGAGCAAGGACGAGCACGAGGTCGTTCGGGTGGACGGTCGTCGCGTCGATTGCGAAGTACGCGCAGGCGACCGTCGCGAGGGTTGCGGCAAGGCCGTCCATGTTGTCGAGCAGGTTGAACGCGTTCGTGATGCCGACGAGCCACACGATCGCGACGGCAGTTGCGACGGCGTCGTTCCCTATTAGCTCGACACGCAGGCCGCTCGCCACGGCGATGCCGGCCGCCCCGAACTGTGCCGCGAGCTTTGCCGCCGGGCCGAGACTTCGGACGTCGTCCAGGAGACCCGCCGCGAACAGCAAGACGCAGCCCCCCATGATCCCGGCCAGCTGCCAGCTCGCGTCGACGGCACCGACCGCGACTGCAAGCAGGACGCCGGCGAGAAGCCCGCAGACGATGCCCACACCGCCGAAAGTCGGGGTCGGCCGATCGTGCCAGCGCTCTCCGGTCGGCATCGCAACGAGACGATCTCCCAGCGATGATCGGATCAGCGACCAGAGAACGACCGCCGCCACTGGCAGCGCAGCGATGGTGACGGCAGCCGACATGTGCGTAGGGTAGTCCGTGCTCCCCCCGGACGAGCCGTCGCGTTTTCGGTCCTGGGCACGACCGTCGGCGTTTCGCGCGACGCCTTACACTCTTGCCGGTGGCCGTCTACGCAGACCTCTACCGCTATCGAGAGCTCTTCGCGAGCCTCTTCCAGCGCGACCTGCGCGCGAAGTACAAGGGCTCGGCTCTCGGTCTCGTCTGGACGCTCGCGCTGCCCGTGACGCTGATGCTGGTCTACCTCGTCGTCTTCTCGGTGATGTGGAAGGCGCCGACGACCGAGGTCGACAACTACTGGCTGTTCCTCCTCTGCGGCCTGCCTCCCTGGGTGTTCTTCGCCACCTCGCTGCAGTCGTCAGCGCGTAGCCTGCTCGAGAACGCGAGCCTGATCCGCAAGGTGCGCTTCCCGCGTCAGCTGGTGCCGCTCTCGATCGTCGCCACGCAGCTCGTCGCGTTCGTCGTGATGACCGCCGTCGTCCTCGCGCTCGCGATGGTCTTTCTCCCCGGTTCCCGGGCGACGGCGTGGCTCGTGATCCCGATCGGCGCGGTGATCGTCCTGTTCGTCTCGGGGCTGTCGCTCGCGGTCGCCTCGGCCAACGCGATCTACCGGGACATCGAGTTCGTCGTCGCGGCCCTGCTGCTGCCGCTCTTCTTCCTCACGCCGATCCTCTACAGCCTCGACAACCTTCCGGGGGCCGATACGCATCCCTGGCTCGTTGACCTGATCCAGTGGGTGAACCCGATCACGCCCGTGGTCGAATGCTTCCGGGCACCGCTCTTTCTCGGGGAGGTTCCCACGACCGGCGACCTCGTCTATCTGGTGGCGGAGACGATTGTGGCGCTCGTCGTCGGCGCCGCCGTCTTCACCTCGGTCGACGACCGGATCGCCGCGGAACTGTGACTGCGACCCGGCCGTCGAAGAGCCCCTCGCCGCCGTCGTAGGCGGGCAGGCCGAGATACTCCGACGGCTCCAGGCCGTCGAGCAGTGAGGGCAGGAGCAGCGCCCGGTCGAAGCGGGGGTTCCGGCCGCCGCCCCCGCGCCAGGGGTCGAGCTCACGGTCGCGCCCGGTGGGGACGACCGCCGTCGCGACCGCCCCCCAGCCCTCTGCGTGCGCATCGAGCAGGAGGCGCGACCAACCGGGCGGGGGGATCGCTCCCGCCACGAGGTGGGCGACCGCAACGGCGCCGGCCTCGTCGTCGGCGGGGCGCTCCTCCTGCGCTGCGAGCGCTGCCGCCGTCGCCGGGTCGGCGCCGCCGTGGACACGGACGGCGAGCGTCCGCTCGGCGATCCGTGGTGCCACTTCGATCTCGACGTCGAGTGGGCTGGCGCCGACCTCCGCGAACCAGAACCGGTGCTCCTCGACGAGATCGAACGAGAGCCGGTACGTGCCGGGTGGGCGTGGAGCCGTCACGGCGAGCTCGAGCTCGACGCGCTCGCCCGGAGCGACGGTACGGGGCAGGTCGGTTCGGGGGCCGTCCCAGACGATCGGGTTGCCGAGTGGGTCGAGCCAGTGGAAGGACGCCCTGACGCCGTCCGCGCCGTGGGAGCGCCAGGTGGCCGTGCCGGCGTTCTCGACCGAGACACGTGCGGTGGAGGTGACGCCGGCGCGAGGGCTTTCGAGCGACCACGCGAGCCAGCGGGGCGCCAGCGGCCCTGCCGTGACGGGGTGCTCGCCGACGCGGTTCACGATGAGGGCTACTCTAGATGCCGTGAGCGACCCGCTTCTCGTGCGCGCCGCCCGGCGCGAGGAAGTCGAGCGGACGCCGGTGTGGTTCATGCGCCAGGCGGGCCGGTCGCTTCCCGAGTACCGTGCCATCCGCGCGAAGCACGCGTTCTTCGAGGTCGCCCACACGCCGGAGCTCTGCGCCGAGGTGACGCTGCAGCCCGTGCGCCGTCACGACGTCGATGCGGCGGTGATGTTCGCGGACATCATGACGCCGGTGCTCGGGATGGGAATCGACGTGCGCCTCGTCGAGGGCATCGGCCCCGTGATCGACAAGCCCGTGCGCACGCTGGCCGACGTGGAGCGCCTGCGGATCCCCGATCCCGAGGAGGCGTTCGCGCCCGTGCTCGAGGCGGTCCGGCTGGTTCGCGCGGCGCTGCGGCCCGACCAGGCCGTCGTCGGCTTCTGTGGCGGCCCCTTCACCGTCGCCGGGTATCTCGTGGAAGGGAAGCCGAGCCGAGAGTTCGCGCTCACGAAGAGCCTGATGCTCGGGGAGCCCGAGGTCTGGCGCGCGCTGCTCGCGAAGCTGGCCGAGACGTTCGCCGGCTACGTCGCGGCCAAGGTGCGCGCGGGCGCCGACGTGATCCAGCTCTTCGACTCGTGGGTGGGCTCCCTCTCGCCTGCGCACTACCGCGAGCACGTCGCACCGCACTCGGGGCGAGTGCTCGCTGCGGTCGACGTGCCGACGATCCATTTCGGCACGGGGACGGCGACCCTGCTCGAGGAGATGGCGGCGGCCGGCGGCGACGTGATCGGCCTCGACTGGCGCATCCCGCTCGACACCGGCTGGTCGCGGGTGCCCGGCCGGGCGGTGCAGGGAAACCTCGATCCGGCCGTGCTGCTTGCGCCGTGGGAGGTCGTCGAGGCCGAGGCGCTCGACATCCTCGCGCGCGCGGGCGGACGGCCCGGCCACATCTTCAATCTCGGTCACGGAGTCTTCCCCTCCGTCGCTCCCGACCAGCTGACGCGGCTCGCGGCGCTCGTCCGCGACCCGGCATCGGCCCGGCAGTCATGAGACCGGGCGCGATTTCCGCCGACGCCGTGTCGCGCCGCTTCCGGGTGCACGCCCGCGAGACGCGCACGCTCAAGGACCTCGTCGTCGCCCGGGGGCGCACCGGCGGCGAGGACGTCTGGGCGCTGCGGGACGTGACGGCCGAGATCGCGCCCGGCGAGGCGGTCGGCCTGATCGGTCGCAACGGCTCGGGCAAGTCGACGCTCCTGCGCGTGCTCGCCGGGATCATCAGGCCGACCACCGGCACGGTGCAGGTGGACGGCCGGATCGGCTCGCTGCTCGAGCTCGGGGCGGGCTTCCACCCGGACTTCAGCGGTCGCGAAAACGTCTACCTGAACGGGTCGATCCAGGGCCTGCGGCGGTCCGAGATCCGCGAGCGCTTCGACGAGATCGTCGCGTTCGCCGAGGTCGAGCACGCGATCGACCGTCCGGTCCGCACCTACTCGAGTGGAATGGCCATGCGGCTCGGGTTCGCCATCGCCGCGTTCCTCCGGGCCGACGTGCTCCTCCTCGACGAGGTCTTCGCGGTCGGCGACGAGAACTTCCAGCGCAAGTGCTTTGGCGTCATCGCGGCGTTCAAGAGCCAGGGCGGCACGATCCTGTTCGTCTCCCACGACGCGCAGGCGGTCGAGCGTCTCTGTGAGCGCTCGATCCTCCTCTCGTCCGGCGAGAAGGTCTACGACGGGCCAACCCACGAGGCGATCGCCCGCTACCGGCGCCTCCTCGCCGACGATCGCGACCCCGCAGAGCGTGGCGCTGGCCTGCGCGAGTGGGGAGGCGGCGAGGCCGAGATCGTCCGTGCCCGGCTACTCGACGCGGGCGGTGGCGAACGGCAGCAGTTCCTGGCCGGCGAGCCGCTCCGGCTCGAGGTCGACCTCCAGGCCCACACGGCGGTCGAGGCGCCCCGGCTTCACGTCGAGCTGCGCGACACGACGGGTCTGCTCGTCGCCGAGGACGCGGTCGACACCTCGACGCTCGGCTGGCCGGCCGGCCCGGGCGTGGCCACGCTGCGGCTCGACGTCGAGCGGCCGTCGCTCGCCTTCGGCCGCTTCCGTGTGCGACTCGGGCTGGTCGGCGCCGACGGTGGCACGCTGCACCAGCTCGACGACACGCTCGCCTTCCTCGTCTACCCGGACGGCGAGGAGCGCGGCCTCGTCCACCTCGGAGGAACGTGGCGGGCGGGAGCGAATCAGGAGCTCCGATGAGCTACAAGACCTGCCCGGAATGGCCCGAGCTGATGGAGCTCGCGCCGGATCTCCAGTTCAAGCACATCTCCGTCGCCGATGCGCAGCTTCCCTTCGACGTCCTGTCGAAGATCTCGCATGTCTCGCTCGGCGAGGTCGAGATCTGCTGCGACGTCGAGCACCACGTGTTCAACGGTGCCCACACGGACGCCGAGGTGGCGGCAGCACTTGTTGGCACGCACTGGTTCGAGGTGCACGAGTGGGCCACCTCGGGGCCTGGTGCCTCGAGTCACGCGGCCTGACCCATCCCGTCACGCGCGCCGTACGTAGGCTCTTTGGCGTGGCCACGATCGTCGTTCCCTTCCGCTCCGGCGGCAAGAGTCGCCTCCCTGCCGAGCTCCGTGTCGAGATCGCGCTCGCGATGCTCCGCGACGTGCTCGACGCTGCGGCTGCCTTCTCCGCCGACGTGCTGCTCGTCACCACGATGCCGCCGCCACGTCGATTGCGGAGGAGCTCGGTGTCGAGGTCGTGGCCGACCCGGGCGGCGGCCAGGGTGCTGCGGTGCAGGCCGGGCTCGCCACGGCTGAGGGCGCCTGTCTCGTCGTCAACGCCGATCTGCCGGGCGTGCGGTTCTCCGACCTCGAAGCGCTCGCCGCGCCGGCGGAGGCAGGTGCACTCACCCTCGCAGCGGCGGCCGACGGCACAACGAACGCCCTCGGCCTCCCTTCGGCCGCGGTCTTCCGCCCGCTCTACGGCCCCGGCAGCGCCGCCCGGTTCAGGGCCCACGCGGTAGCCCTCGGGCTCGCCGTCCACGAGCTCGAGCTACCCGGCCTCCGCGACGACGTCGATACCGTCGCCGATCTCGAGCGGGCCAGCCCCCGCGCGTGAAGGTCGTCCTTCTCTCCGGCGGTGTCGGCGGCGCCAAGCTCGCGGCCGGCCTCCACGACGTGCTCGCGCCCGGGGAGCTGACCATCGTCGGCAACGTCGGCGACGACCTCGAGGTGCTCGGCCTGCAGGTCTCCCCCGACCTCGACTCGGTTCTCTACGCGCTCGCGGGTCTCAACGACACGGAGCGTGGGTGGGGCCGGGCCGGCGAGACCTGGCAGGCGCTCGAATCGGTGGGTAGTTGGGGTGGGGAGGACTGGTTCGGGCTCGGCGACCTCGACCTCGGCCTCCACCTCGTGCGCTCGCAGGCGCTCCGCGGCGGTGCGCCGCTCTCGGCAGTCACCGCCGGGCTCACATCCGCGGCGGGGCTCGCGACCTTCCTTCTGCCCGCAACAGACGACCGGCTCCGCACCCACCTGGTCACCCCGCAGGGCACCTTTGCCTTCCAGGAGTGGTTCGTCGCGCGGCGCCACGAGGACGAGGTCGACGCACTCGTCTACGAGGGCGCGGCGGCCTCCCGGCCGGCCCCCGGCGTCCTGGCTGCGCTCGCCGACGCCGACGCGATCGTGATCGCACCGTCGAATCCTTTCGTCTCGATCCACCCGATCCTCGCCGTGCCCGGCATCGGCGCCACGCTCGAGGCCCGGAGCGCGCGCTCGGTTGCGGTGAGCCCGCTGATCGGCGGCCGCGCCGTCCGGGGCCCGCTCGACCGGATGATGCGGCGGCTCGTCGGCGGGACGAGCCCGGCACATGTGACAGAGTGTTACAAGGGATTGCTCGACGCCCTCGTGATCGACCGCGCCGACGCGCCCGCCGAAACGGATGTCGAGGTGGTGGTCACCGATACGCTCATGAGCGACCGCGACGCCGCCCGCCGGCTCGCCCAGACCACCCTGGAGGCAGCAATGGAGGCTCAGCCGTGAAGATCGCCCTGATCGGAGGCACCGGCAGCTTCGGCATGGCGCTGGCCGTCCGCCTGCGCGAGGCCGGGTACGAGGTCGTGATCGGCTCCCGTGACGCGGAGCGCGCTCGCGCCGCCGCGACCGAGCTTGAAGTCGAGGGCGCGACGAACGAGGACGCAGCGCGCGGTGCCGACGTCGTGGTCCTGACGACGAAGGCAGACGGCGCCGTGGAGACCGCCCGCTCGCTCCGCGCCGCGATCGGCACGACCCCCGTGCTGTCGGTCGCAGCCGAGCTCGCGTTCACGAAGGACGGCGTGCTGCCGACGGCCGAGCCGACCTCGATCGCGCGGCGGATCCAGGACGTGATCGACGGACCAGTCGTCGCAGGGCTCCACTCGCTCGCCGCCTCCAACCTGGGGGGCGAGGAGGCGCCAGACGAGGACACCCTTGTCTGCGGCGACGATGCCGAGGCGAAGGCGATCGTGCTCGAGCTGGCCGGTAAGGTCACGTCCGGCCGTGCGATCGACGCCGGCCCTCTCGCGAGCGCCCGCGCCCTCGAGGGTATGACCGCGGTGATCGTGAACGTGAACAAGCGCTACAAGGCGCACGCGGGCCTGCGCCTCACCGGCGTTCACTGACGTGCCCGGCGAGGTCCGGGTGATCGCTCTCGAGGGCCTCCCCGAGCTCGAGAAGGAGGACGACCTCGGGCAGCTCCTCGCCGACGCGTGCGGCCGGGTCGGCGGCCTCCGGCCCGGCGACGTCGTCGTCGTCGCCCAGAAGGCGGTGTCGAAGGTCGAGGGCCGGGTCGTCCGCCTGGACGACGTAGAGCCGTCTCCTCGCGCCCTCGAGCTCGCGGGCGCCGACGGCGATCCGCGACAGGTCGAGGTGATCCTGCGCGAGTCTGCCGAGGTCATCCGATCGCGACCACCGCTCGTGATCGCGCGGACACGCCACGGGTTCGTGTGCGCCTCCGCGGGTGTCGACGCTTCGAACGCCAAGGGCCCGGGAACGGTAATCCTGCTGCCGCTCGATCCGGACGCCTCGGCCGCGACCCTTCGTGACCGGCTGGCGGAACTGACGGGCGTCGCCCCCGGTGTGATCGTCAGTGACTCGTTCGGCCGGGCCTGGCGGCAGGGAACGACCGACGTCGCGCTCGGCGTCGCCGGGCTCGCTGCTCTGCGGGACCTGCGCGGATCGCGCGACGCCGTCGGGTACGAGCTGCAGTCGACGATGATCGCCGTCGCCGACGAGATCGCGGGGGCGGCGGAGCTCGTGATGGGCAAGAGCACCGGCGTTCCCGCCGCGATCGTTCGCGGCGCCGATGCCGGCGGTGACGGCAGGGCGCTCGACCTGGTGATGCCGCCGGAGCGCGACCTCTTCCGATAGCCGGTTGCGGGAAAACCGATGGCCCGTTGCGGAAAAACCGGGGGTCACCGGCGACACGCTCCCGCTACGGTGACGCCCAACCCTACCACCTGAACAAGGAGTCGATCGGATGCGAAAGCTCCCAGTACTCGTTGCGGCCACGGCGGCAGCGGCGGTTTCAGTCGGCGTCGTCGCAGCCGATGCGGTGACGTCGAAGAACTCTGTCGCGATCCGCCTCAACGAGTTCAACGTGCTCCCCACGGTGCAGGGTGCGAGGGCCGGGAAGATCACGTTCCTCGTGAGCAATACCGGCAAGCTCGAGCACGAGTTCGTCGTGCTGAAGACGGCCAGGCCGGCAGGGAGCTTGACGAGCCACGGCGGTGAGGCAAGCGAGGCCGGTAACGTCGGTGAGATCGGCTCGGTGAAGCCCACAGAGCAGAAGAAGCTGACGCTGACGCTGAAGAAGGGTCACTACTCGCTGCTGTGCAACCTGCCCGCGCATTACAAGAGCGGACAGTTCGTCGACTTCTACGTCCGCTAGGCGGCGTAGCCGTACTCGGCTCACCGGGCAGCCGGGCCAGAACGTATGGCACCGGCTGCCGGGGCCAGTCGCCTGCTGCGGCAGTACACTCTCGGCATGCGAAAGTACGCGATCTGGGGCACGTCGACCTCGCCGAGTCACGAGGAGTGGGTGCGCGCCGTCGGTAGAGCTTTCGAGGCGGACGATTTCGTCCTCGTCGACGACTACACCGACGCGGACTTCGTGCTCAACATGTTCGACACCGAGGATCCGAAAGCGTTCCGCCGGTCGTCCCGTGGAACGTACTCCGCGTCGTTCTACGAGCTCGACGAGGTACCGGATGACGTGCTTCGGACGAGCTACCCGAATCTCGTGCGCACGCTCGCGAACGTCGTCGTCCTCCACGTTCCCGGCCAGGGCGTGTGGTTCACGACGATGGAGCGCGGCACGTACAAGATCTCCGACGACCCGGCCGAGGTCTTCGAGCGGCTCGCACCGCTCGCGAAGTCGAAGCTCGTGATCGACAACGAGTTCGTCACGGACCTCGAGCCCGAGCTCTGGGACGGCGACGAGGTCACGGCCGACGTCGCGGCGGCCGGCAAGCGCATGGGCGAGCTCGACCTGCTGCCGGCGCCGTTCCCGGTGCACGAGTTCCTGAACGAGCGCGACCTCCGTCACGTGATGCGGCTCTATCAGGTCGGCGGCCTCTCGTACGGCAACCTCTCCGCCCGCAAGGACGAGACGCGGTTCTGGATGAGCGCGTCTGGCGTCGACAAGACCGCCCTCGAGGAGCCCGGCCGCGACATCCTGCTCGTCACGGGATACGACGAGGAGAACGCGTGCATGCGGATCAGCGTGCCGCCCGGCGTCGAGCCGAGGCGCGTGTCGGTCGACGCGATCGAGCACTGGATGATCTATCAGGCACACCCTGACGTCGCCGCGATCCTGCACGTCCACGCGTGGATGGAGGGCATCGCCGCGACCGATATCAACTACCCCTGCGGCACCCAGGAGCTCGCCGAGTCGGTGGCCGAGCTGATCGACCGCGAGCCCGACCCCGCGCACGCGGTGATCGGACTCCGCAACCACGGCATCACGGCGACGGGTGACAGCCTGACCGAGATCCTCGATCGCATCCAGGTGGACATCCTGCGCCAGGTGCCGATGACGTGAGGGAAGGCGCGATCGAGGAGTGTCTCGCGCCTTCCCTCACGTCGTATTGGCTGCCGCGCTGCCAGCGGATCCTGAACAGGGAACCCACGGTTCCTCCGTGACACACCGCGTTGACGGGCGTCAGCCTGTCTCCGGGGTTTGTTCTGCGGTCCGTAGCCGCAGCAGTGCCAGCACGATGAAGAGCGGCGCCAGCACGAGGTCGTTCACCATGCACCAGACGCAGATCGCGTCGATCACGAAGAGCTGCAAGATCACGAGGTACGCGGCGAACGCGAGCCCGGTGATTGCGAGCGCCGCCGTGAGCGTGCGGGCGAGCTCCGAGTTCCAGATGACGAGGACGAGCGCCGCGATCCAGTACGCGAGCCCGAGGATCGCGACGGGAATTCCGGCGAGAACCGCGTACTTCGACTCCTGGACGGACTCGCACCCGCCGCCGCCGGTGCAGACCAGGGCTGCGGGGCGGTAGTGGACATACGTGAGGTAGGCGGCGATTCCGATCCCGGCGGCCGAGACGACCACCAGGGCGATCCGCAGCAGTCGGTCGCTCACCGAGCGCGGCCGACGTGCGCCCATCCCGAAATTGGTGCTCGGCGGGACGCCGGTTGGTGGGTCACGGGCCGAGGGCGTCGTCGAGGGCGGGGCGGAACTCGCTGGGTATGTAGCCCCGGGGCTCGATCTGGTACAGCGGTTGATCGCCGACGCCGAGGAAGAACCACGGCGTCCCGCCCACCTTGAGGCTGGTCGCCTCCGCCTGAGCGGCCTTGATCTGGTCGGTCACGGTGGCGCTGTCCGCATCGGCCTTCACCTTGTCGGCGTCGAGCCCCGGCACCTCCGCGAGGATCTCGTCGACCAGCTTGTCCGTCACCCAGCCGGAGTTCTCGACGCCCTGGTTCGCGTAGAAGAGCCCGACGACTTCCCAGAGCTTGTTCTGGAGTCCCGCGGCGAGCGAGATCCGGAGCGCCTTTACCGAGTCGGGCCCGAGGAACGCGAGGCCGCGGAAGTCGAGCTTGACCTTGCCGGGTCGCACGTACTCATTGACGATCGAAGGCAAGGCTTCATCGGTGTATTGCTTACAGACCGGGCACTGGATGTCCTCGAACTGCACCATTCGCACCTTGGCGTCGGGATTGCCGAGCACCGTGCCGCTCTGCGGGATCCCGGCGACGAGCGTGAGCGGTGTGGTCGTAGAGCCCGACTGGGAGGTCGACGTCCCGGTTGCGTCCCCACCGCCCCCCCGCGAGAGCACGATGCTGCCGACGATGAGCACCAGCGCGACGATGCCGGCGACGCCGAGCGCAATCATGAGATTGCGATTGCGGTCGGTCTTTCCGGCCTTCGGCTTCGGAACAGGGGGCATCAATGTAGAGTTTGCCTGTAGCCGCCGACGGGCGCGTCGCGAACAGGTTGAATGTCCTTGTGGACAGTGACGACAGACGGCGCTCGCTCGTCGAGGCCGGCATTGCGATCACCTCGGAGCTGTCCCTCGATTCCGTCCTCCAGACGCTCGTCCGGATCGCCGCCGACTTGACCGGGGCCCGCTATTCGGCGCTTGGCGTGATCGATCGCGCCGGCAGCGGCCTGGAGCGGTTCGTCACTCACGGGATCGACGACAAGGGCCGGTCGGCAATCGGGGACGTCCCTCGGGGGCTCGGGATCCTGGGTGTCCTCATCGCGGATGCGCGGCCGCTTCGCCTCGACGACCTCACCCGTGACCCGCGCTCGGTCGGCTTTCCGCCGAACCATCCGCCGATGCACAGCTTCCTCGGCGTTCCGATCATGACGCGGGGCGTCGCCTTCGGGAACCTCTATCTGGCCGAGAAGCAGCCACAGGGAAGCTTCACGGAGGAGGACGAGGAGACCGTGATGCTCCTTGCGGCGCAGGCGGCGGTGGCGATCGAGAACGCGGGCAGCGTGCAGCGGGACGCGCTGCGGCGAGCGGTGCAGGCCCAGGAGGTGGAGCGGCGCCGGCTCGCACGGGAGCTCCATGACGAGACCGGCCAGGCGCTCACGTCGATCCTGCTCGGCCTGGCTGCCGTTGAGCGGTCGGAGAGCGCTGAGGCCGCCCACGCTGCCGCTGCCGCGTTGCGGGAGCTCGTCGTCGAGACGCTGCAGAACGTGCGGCGGCTCGCCGTCGAGCTACGCCCGTCGGCCCTGGACGACTTCGGCCTCGAGCCCGCTCTCCGCCGGCTCGGGCAGACCGTGCGCGAGGGGGGAGCGCTCGACGTCCAGGTCGAAGCCCGGCTTGGCGGGCAGCGGCTTCCGGCCGACGTCGAGACGGCGCTCTACCGCATCGTGCAGGAGGCTCTCACAAACGTGGTCAAGCACGCCGAGGCCAAGCACGTCAGCATCGTGTTGACGCGGAAGCAGGCGAGCGTGCTGGTCATGATCGAGGATGACGGCCGCGGCTTCGATCCTGCGCAGCCCTCGGTCGTAGGTCTCGGCCTGCAGGGGATGCGGGAGCGCGTGGAGCTGCTCGACGGCTCGTTCCAGGTCGAGGCGGCGCCGAGGACGGGGACGACGCTGATCGTCGAGCTGCCGGTCGCCTGAGGCCCGGGCGGGCGCGGGTCATGAGGCCGCATCGCGGGCGAGTGCCGCGATCGTGCGCCCGAACGCGGGCGCGAACTTGAAGCCGTGACCCGAGCAGGCGGAGGCGACGACGATGCGGCCGTGCCGCTCGAGCACGAACGACTCGTCCGCCGTGTTCGTGTACAGGCACGTCTCTGTGGCGATCGATTCGGGATCGAGTTCCGGAAAGCGACGTGCGGCCCACGTCGACACCCAGCGCACGACCTCCGGGTCGGGTGTGCCGGCCTCGTCGGGATCGGCGGGCGGCCCGGAGTGGTGAAGGCCGGCTTTGAGGCCGACCCCGGGGGCCGCCAGGGCGTAGTTGATCAGCCCCGGCCGGAGCAGGCGGTGCTCCTTGGCGTCGGGCACGGCATCGTCGATGACAGGCGGAAGGGCCAGGGGGTCGGGAAGTCCGAAGTACGCGACCGTCTCGCTGGTGGGAACGACAGGCAGCTCGATCTCCGCGCGTGCGAGGAGACTCCTGGCCCAGGCACCGGCGGCAACGACACAGGCGTTTGCCGTGATCTCGTCCCCGTCGGTGCCGACCCGGACGGAGCCCCTGGCTGGCTCGATCCCGGTGACGCGTCGATGGTCGAGGACAACGGCTCCGACGTCCACGGCGGCGGTGAGCAGTGCCCGGTACGCCCTGTCGGCCAGGGTCGTGCCGCCGTCCGGCTGGTAGAGCACCTGCTCGTTCGCCGCGGCTGCGATCGGCCAACGGCCTCTCACCTGCGTGCCCGTGAGGAGCTCGTGGCGGACGCCGCACGAGGCGAGGGCGCGCGCGTTCTCGATGGCGACGGTGCCGAAGTCGAGGCCTCCGGTCGGCACGATCAGCTGCTCTCCGCACTCTGCCTCGAGCTCCCGCCAGCTCTGCAGCGCACCCTGGGCGAGCCGGACGTAGTGCGGGTCGGGGTAGGAGAGCCGGAAGATCCTCGAGGCGCCGTGACTCGATCCCCGCTCGTGACCGAGGCCGAACTGCTCCACGAGGACGACGCCGCGCCCCGCCTGCGTGAGAGCGCGTGCGGTCGCGACGCCCATGATCCCGGCACCTATCACGACGATGTCGGCGTCACGGCTCATCGCGCTCGATCCTAGTCGGTGACGGGCTTCATCCTGTCACCCGGGTTCCGCGTCAGGCGGCGAGCGAGCGGGCGGCCTTCGACGCAGCACGGGCGAGGGCCTGGTAGGCGATGGCACGCTCGGTTGCGTCACCGCCTGCCTCGGCCGCCTCGACCGCGCGAACCCGGGCGGCGACGCCGACGTCGAGCGCCTCGCGGCCGAATGCCAGGGCCTGCTCGGAGACGCCGGTGCGCCGGGCGAGCTCGCGCATCACCTGGAGCGACGGAACGCGCTCGCCCCGCTCGATGCGCGAGATGTACGCCGCGCTACAGCCGGGGAAGGCCAGCTGCGCTGGCTCAGGCCGCCAGCCACCCGAGCTTCGAAGACGCGCTTCCCGACGGCCGCTGGGTCGTCGTAGTGCGGGGTGCGGGCCCGCTTGAACGTCAATGCCGTGGTCGGCATATCTCTACCTCCACGAAGAAGGTACACCAGGAGCACGTGCCCGTGGGTGCGGTTCAGGCGGAGTGGTGACCGTTGAAGACGACGAGCAACGCAAGGTTCTCGTACGCCGTGAACCGGTGCTCCGCACCCGCCGGCACGAACAGCGCCATGCCCTCGCTGAGCGCCGTCGCCGTGTCCTCGATCTCGAGGACGCCGCTGCCCTCGAGGACGACGTACACCTCGTCCTCGTCGTGGGGCTGCTGCCGGTCGGGCTCCGGGGCGACGAGCACGTAGACCCCGATCTCGAGCCCGGGCGAGGTGTGGACGACCTCGTACCCGCCGCCACGCTCGATCAGCGCCCGGCGGGTCGCATCGACGTCGAACGGGTGGGCAGGTGCCGCCACGAGAGCATTGTAGTCGGGGACCCGTCCGCGCCCGGACGCCGACGTGCGATGCTCCATCCCGTGAACCTCGATCTCGACTCCCTCTTCCGGCCCGACCTCGCCCGCGCGAGCGGCTGGAGGCGAATGCCGGCCGTCGCGACCGATGCCATGGTCGCCACGAGCCATCCGGCAGCGACCCTTGCCGGCCTGCGCGCGCTCGAGCGCGGCGGGAATGCCGTCGACGTGGCCCTGGCCGCCGCCGCGGTGCTGACCGTGGCCGAGCCGACCGACAACGGCGTCGGCGGTGACGCGTTCGCGCTCGTCTGGGAGGGTGGCACCCTGCACGGGATCAACGGCTCCGGCCGCTCGCCTGCCGAGCTCGGTGGCCGAACCGTCGCCGACGACGGCTCGAATTCGGTCACCGTCCCCGGAGCGGTGCGTCTCTGGGACGACCTGGCGTCGCGCTTCGGCCGGTTCGGGCTCGACGCCGCGGTGGGCCCGGCTGCCGATCTCGCCGAGGCCGGCTTGGCGTGCACGGCACGGATCTCCCACAAGTGGGCGCAGGCCACGCTGGCACCCCGCCCCGCACCGGCACTCGGTGAGCGCTATCGACTGCCCGAGCTCGCTGCGACGCTCCGCCGGATCGCGGCGGAAGGCCCCGTGGCACTGTACGAGGGGGAGATCGCGGGCGCCATCGCGCAGGCGTGCTGGCTCTCCGAGGCGGATCTGCTCGCCCACCGGTCGGAGTGGGTCGAGCCTCTGCGTCGCGCATATCGCGGCGTCGAGGTGTGCGAGCTGCCGCCGAACGGGCAAGGCGCGGCTGCGCTCCTTGCGCTTGCCCTCTACGAGGGGCTCGAGCCGGGGGTGCACCAGGCGCTCGAATCGATGAAGCTCGCCCTGGCCGACACGCGCGCGGTCGTGCACGACGGCCCGCTGCCCTCCGACTTCTTCGCCGAGGAGCGTCTCGCGGCCCGCCGTGCGCTCGTGCGACCCGAGACGGCCGTCGATCTTCGTTTCGCGCTGCCGCGTGGTGGGACGACGTACCTCTGTGCCGTGGACGGAGACGGCATGGCAGTGTCGCTGATCCAGAGCCTCTACGGCAGGTTCGGGTCGGGAGTCGTCGCGCCGGGAACGGGAATCGTGCTCCAGAACCGGGCCTCGGGCTTCAGCCGCGAGCCCGGGCACCCGAATGCGCTCGCCCCGGCCGTCAGGCCGTTCCACACGATCATTCCCGGGATGCTGCTCCGGGACGGAGAGCTGCTCGGCCCATTCGGTGTGATGGGAGGGCCGATGCAGCCCCAGGGGCACTTCCAGGTCGTCAGCCGCGTCGTCGACGACGGCGACGACCCGCAGGCGGCGCTCGATGCGCCGCGGTGGCGGGTGGAGGACGACGGCGTCGTTCAGCTCGAGCCCGGGTTGGAGCACCTCGTTCCCGACCTGCGGGCACGTGGCCACGACGCCCGCGTCGACGACGTGCAACACGGCTTCGGGGTGGGACAGATGATCTTGCGCCACGGGGTGGCGCTGATCGGAGGCTCCGACGGCCGCGGCGACGGGTACGCGGCCGGTTTGTAGAGTCGGGCGTCAAGACCGAGAGGAGACCGATGACGACGTTCTTCGAGGACATCGAACGCGGCTGCAGGGTCGTCACCGCCCGCCGAACGATCACCGAGGCAGACATCCTCTGGTTCTGCGGCCTCTCCGGTGACTTCAACCCGCTGCACACCGACCTCGAGTTCATCCGGGAGCACACGCCGTTCCGAGATCGGATCGCGCACGGCCATCTCGTGCTCTCGATCACGGGCGGCCTCCGCAGCGAGCTCGACGCCTGGCGCATCGTCGCGTATCTCGACTGCCGGCGGCGCTTCCTCGCCCCCGTCTATGCGGGCGACACGATCCATGCCACGTATCTGGTCACCGACCTGCGCCTGTCGCGCTCGCGGCCGGGCACGGGGGTCGTCACGTGTGAGGTGGAGACCTTGAATCAGGACGGAGACGTCGTGCAGCAGGGGATCGACGTGCTGCTGATCGGAACTCGCAACGGGACGAGCTCGAGCGGGGAGACGTGAGCGTGGGCGACGCGGCCGGCACGCTTGGGGTCGAGATTCAGGGGATCCCGATCGCCTACGAGGTGCACGGTGAGGGAGCGCCGATCCTGCTCATCCACGGGTGGTCCGCCGATCGCCGATACATGCTCGCCGATCTCGAGCCGGTCTTCGCCGTTCGGCCCGGGTGGCGGCGGATCTACCTCGACCTCCCGGGCCACGGCGCGACGCCGGCGCCGCTCTGGCTCTCGACCCAGGATCAGATGCTCTCGATCGTGACCGGCTTCGTCGACGCCGTGCTCCCGCCGGAGCCGTTCGTGGTCGCCGGCAACTCGTACGGCGGCTACCTCACACTGGCGCTGATCCGATCGATCCCCGATCGCCTGCGAGGAGCCGCGTTGCTCGTTCCGGACGTGCCTGGGCAGGACGGCGCCCGCGACCTGCCGGCACCGGTCGCGATCGCCCCCGACGCCTCGATCTTCGACGATCTCGCGCCCGACGAGGAGTGGATCCCGGGCGCGCTGCCGGTTCACGACCGGAGGATGCTCGACGAGATCCGGGCCCATGACATGCCCGCCTACCGTGCCGCCGACGACGCCTTCCTCGCGCGGCTGGAGGCCGACTACCTTCTCACGGGCGCAGCCGGACGCCCCGGGCCCCCGTTCGAACGGCCGAGCCTGATCCTCACCGGCCGCCAGGACGCGAGAGTCGGGTTTCTCGGCGCCTGGGGGCTCGTCGAGGAGCT
Source organism: uncultured Thermoleophilia bacterium (assembly GCA_963823355.1). GTDB lineage: Bacteria > Actinomycetota > Thermoleophilia > Gaiellales > Gaiellaceae > Gaiella. The sequence goes on along the minus strand of CAWGLG010000007.1, from coordinate 742,401 downwards.
CCCCCGGGCCACCTACGCCGTGCTCGACCTGGCGGGGCACCACCTCGGCCGGATCGAGCGTCCGGAGTTGTTCCGTGCGCTCGTCGGCGACTGGCTCGAGCGGGTCGACTTTGGCCGGTGACACTTCTTGACCGAGAGGCTTGATGCATCCTGGCAGTGCGCCTGGACGCGGCGCCGCACGCTGCGGGTCGCGCCCGCCGAGGACGACCCCAGGGCAACCAGCCCTGACTGCCGCCCTCGTCGCACGCGCTCCGTGGTGCTGAGCCGCCCCAGACGCACTCCCAATCCGCATCAAGCCCCGATCGAGCCGCCGGCGGCGGTACAGTGCCGCTGCCTTGGCGATTCGCGTTCTCATCGTTGACGACCATGCCGTCGTGCGGACGGGCCTCGGCTCCTGCTCGACCGCGAGGAGGACATCGAGGTCGTCGGCGAGGCCGGCGACGGCGACGCCGGCGTCCGTGCCGCCCGGCTGGAGAAGCCCGACGTCGTCCTGCTCGACGTGGTGATGCCCGGACGCACCGGCCTCGATGCCTGCGCCGACGTGGTCGCCGCGTCGAAGGGGAGGGTGCTGATGCTCTCGATGCAGGACGACCCGTCCTACGTGCGCGAGGCGTTTGCCGCGGGCGCGAGCGGCTACATGCTCAAGGAGGCTGCGGACACGGAGCTCGTGCAGGCCGTGAGGGAGGTCGCCGGTGGCGGGCGGTACGTGCACCCGACGCTCGGCGCCCGGCTTGCGCAGGCAGAGGTCGAGGCGGCGCGCCGTGCCGCCAGCGACCCGCTGTCGGACAGAGAGCGTGAGGTGCTCCGTCTCCTTGCCCTCGGTCACACCAACCAGGAGATCGCGAAGCGCCTGTTCATCTCGGTGCGGACGGCCGAGACCCACCGGGCGCACATCATGCAGAAGCTCGGTCTCGGGACGCGTGCGGAGCTCGTCCGCTACGCGCTCGTGAACGGGCTGCTCGACGAGTCGTAGGAGCGACCGAGGGCGGCGCCGCTACCGGCCACCGCCCTCCGGGATCCGGCTCTCGTCAGTGGGACATCGTTCCGGGCGGGTTCCCGATCTTGAGGATTCCGACCTGACCCATGTCCACGCTCGCGAACGAGTGGCTGACGACGGGGTAGAGCCCCTCCTCGTCGATCTTCACGTCGAAGACCCCGCCTCCGCCGGCCGGGACGTCGACCGTCTGGACACCGTTGAGCGCGTGTGCAGGGTTCATGTCTCCGTCGACGTACGCGGTGTTGAGTATCGTGCCGACAACGTGAAACGCCGTTGTCAGGCTCGGCCCTGCATCGACCACGTAGAAGCGCACCGTGTCGCCCGGGTCGGCCGTGAGGGGATGCGCAACGTACTGGCCCGCGTAGCCGTTGAACGTCGTCCAGTCGGGCATCATCGCCCGTGCCTTGTTGATGTCGAACTGGGCCGGTACGTCGAGCCCGTCGGTCGTCAGGTACCACTCACTGGCGACGAGGACATATGAGCGGTCAGCCTTCGGCAACGGTGTCGCCGGGTCGACGACGATGGCGCCGTACATGCCGTTCGCGATGTGCATGAGCACCGGCTTGGTGCCGCAGTGGTACATGAACACACCGGGGTCGCTCGCCTTGAAGCGGAAGGTGAACGACTTGCCGGGCATCACGTCGATGAACGCCTCGTTGGGGGCGATTCGGGCGGCGTGGAAGTCGATCGAGTGCGGAATCGCGCCGCTGTTGGTCAGCGTCATCTCGACCGTCTGCCCCTGCCGTGCGTGCACGACCGGGCCCGGAGCGCCACCTTCGAACCCCCAGGCCGCGTACTCGACGCCGGGTGCGATCTCGACCGTCACGTCCTTCAGGACCATGTGCACCCTGACGACGTCGCCTGGCGTCAGCGGCGGCAGTGCTGCGGGGAACGGCTTGTGGGCTTTCGCGAGCTCGGCGGCGTTCGCGGGCGCGGCGCCCGCGAAGCTCTGTCCCTTCATGGTCTGGCCGCCGGTTGCCGTCGTGTGATCCATCGAAGTGCTGGTCGTCCCCGACGCGGCCGTCGCGTCGTCGCCGCCGAGCGCGCGGTTCCCGGCCACGACCGTCGCCGCGAAGATGAGAACTGCCGCAGCGAGGATTCCGCCGCCCAGCATCAGTAGTCTCATGTGATCTCCCTTATCGTGTATTTAAACGTTGAGTATTGGAGAAACACGGAACAGCGGCATCGTGGGGAATCCCGATCTCCCATAGGGGAATCCGCTGATGCTGCGCGTCGGCACATTCGGGAAAATAAGCCTGTGGATGGAAAAATCGCCCAGCACCGGGCGCTGGCCGATCCGAGCCGCGTGCGGCTGCTCGAGCACCTCCGGGCGAGCGAGCACTCTCGCTCGACGGACGAGCTCGCAGCCGATCTCGGCCTGCATCCGAACACCGTCCGGGCTCACCTACGGGTGCTCGAGGAGGCCGAGCTCGTCGTGTCCGTCTCCGAGCGTGGCGGCCGGCCCGGTCGCCCGCGCAGGCTCTTCGCCGCCGTGCCGGGGGAGGCCGAGGCGGAGCACGCATTGCTCGCGGCCGCGCTTGCATCGTCGCTCGAGCCCCTGCCGGACGGCGCCGAGATCGCTGAGGCCGCCGGACGGAGCTGGGGCCGGGTTCTCGTCGAGCGGCTGGAGCCCGGCCGCCGGGCCGACGAGGAGGCGTGCGTGGAACGGATCGCACTCCTGCTTCGTCGCCGTGGGTTTGCCCCGGAGCGAGCCCCCGGCGGTCTCGTGATGCATCGCTGCCCGTTCCGGCAGCTCGCAGAGCGCTACCCGCAGGTCGTCTGTGCCCTGCACGGAGGTCTGATCGACGGCGCCCTCGAGGAGCTCGATGCCCCGTTGATGCTGGAAAGCCTCGAGCCGTGGGCCTCGCCCTCCACGTGCATCGCTCACCTGGCGCCGCGGGTCACGGGCAGCCGCTGAGACGGCTCAGCTCTCCGCGACGGCCTCGGCAGCGCCCGATCTCTCGCGCGTCGACTCCGTTTCGTGCACGACCAGGACCGGGCACGAGGCGTGGCGAATCACGGCGTTGGAGACGCTTCCGAGCAGAAGCGACGCAACGGTGCCGTATCCGCGGGTTCCGACTGCGATCAGGCGCGCATCGATCTCCGCGGCGTAGGCGCAGATCTGCTCCGCAGGGTCGCCTGTCGCGAGGCGCGTCCTGATGTGCACGCCCGCTGCGTTCGCGCGCGCGGTGGCGTCGGCCAGGGCCGCTTCGGCATGCGTACGCTCGGCATCGAGCAGGTCGTCGAGCATTGCAGCGGAGGGGTACGCGAGGCCGAAGTCACCCTGCAGTGCGCGCCACACGGTGATCGCGGCGATCCCGTCGCCCGTCTCGGCTGCGAGCGAGATCGCCTCGTCGAGGGCGGCGCCGGCCGCGAGAGAGCCGTCGGTCGCAACGAGAAGTACGCGCATGGGCGCATCCTGCTGGCCTCAGCGCCCTCGTGCATCAGTGCTGCCGCCGGAACCGTTGCGGTAATCCCGCAGCAGGCTCGGGGCGAAACCCTGATCTTGCGGTTCTGACTTGTGCGCCTCCGGCGCGGTCCCTAGGATCTCGCGGAATGAGCCACACGGCGATCATCATCACCGTGGCCTACTCGATCGCTGTCGTCGTTGGTTCTGCGATCGCGTTCGCCATTTTCCACTCGACGACGCGGCCGCTCGATGAGGACCGCACCGGGACATGGTCGCGCCGCGAGACGACCTGGCTCGTGATCGTCGTCGTCGTCCTCTTCGCCCTTCTCATGGGCACCATCTTCTACGTCCCCTACGGCGACACGGCCGGCCCGCGCGGCCAGTACGTGCGTGTCACCGGCGTCCAGTACGCGTGGGCGATCGACGTCGCGACGCCGATCACCGTCGGTCGCCCCGTGACGTTCGTCGCCCGCTCGCGTGACGTCGCCCACGGCTTCGGCGTCTACAACCCGGAGGGGACCCTCATCTTTCAGGCGCAGGTCGTCTCCGACCACGAGCAGAGGATCGTCCACACCTTCCAGGAACCGGGCACCTACGAGGTGCTGTGCCTCGAGTACTGCGGCGCCGGCCATCACACGATGGTGTCGAAGTTCGAGGTGAAGCCCGCATGATGGACGAGCGCTCGCTCGGCATCGCGCGCCGGCTGACGATCAGCTACATCGTCGCCTCGACGGCGATCCTCGCCGCGTCCGGCCTGCTCGGCGTCGTGCTGCGGTGGAGCCAGGCCGTACCGCAGGCGCGCGTCGGAGACAACTTCTGGTACGCGATGATGACGGCCCACGGCCTCGGCGCGTTCGTCGGCTGGGGCGCTTTCGCGGTGATGGGCCTGTCGTTCTGGGTGCTCGCCGGTGTCGGCTTCCCGGTGCGGGGATTCGGCCTCGCGATGGCGCGCGTCTCGTGGTGGCTGATGGTGCTCGGTGTCGCCGGCGTGATCGTCACGACCCTCTTCATGGGCTTTGCCGCCTCGTGGGTCTTCCTCTACCCGCTGCCGTTCTACGGCTCGGGCAACTGGGGCGACTGGGCGACCGGTCTCTTCTCGTTCTCCGTCCTGCTGGCGGGGCTCGCGATCGTGACGTGGTGCTTCTCGATCCTGCACACGGTGACGAACCGCGAGGCGCTCCACAGCGTCTCGAGCTCGATCGGAAAGCGTCTCGGCCTCTCGTTCGGGTGGGGCTTCATGATGCCCCGCACCTTCGCCACGAACCCGAAGCCCGTTCCGTATCCGGTGATCCCGCTCGCGGTGATCGGGCTCGACATGATCATCGCCACGCTCCCCCTCGCCGGACTGCTCATCTGGCAGATCCTGCAGTCGATGGACGTCGTCGGGCCGACGAACGACCTGCTCGCGAAGAACATCCTCTGGTGGTTCGGCCACCCGGTCGTCTATCTGCTGCTGTTCCCCGCCGTTGCCGTCTACTACTGGCTGATTCCACGCTACGCCGGTCGCGAGCTCGTCGCGGGCCACGTGATCGCCGTTGCGTGGACGGTCGCCGTGATCGCGAACGTCTTCGTATTCGCGCACCACCTCTATCTCGACTATCCGAGCGGCACGCCGCAGGCGCAGATCAACACGGCGATGCAGCCGATCACGTTCGCGCTCGTGCTGCCGTCGGCGCTCTCGCTCTACAGCCTTGCGTTCACGATCTATCGCTCGCGCTTCCGTTGGACACCTGCGTCCACAGCGCTCTTCTTCGGGCTCGTCGGCTGGCTCCTCGCCGGGCTCTCGGGGGTCGTCAACGCGACGATCGCGCTCGACGTCGCGGTGCACAACACGCTCTGGATCGTGGGCCACTTCCACCACATGGCGATGCTGAACATCGGCCTGCTGATCTTCGGCGCCACGTATGCCCTGCTGCCGGAGCTCTCCGGGAAGGCGCTCTACAGCGAGAAGCTCGCGTGGGTGCACGTGTGGACGACGTTCGTCGCAGGCATGCTCTTCTTCGGCCTCTGGCTCGTCCAGGGCCTCGACGGCGCCCCCCGGCGCTGGTCGGTGCTCCCGTCGCAGTTCGACTCGATCACCCGCATCTCGCTGGCGGTCGTGTTCGTTCTCGCCGCCGCCCAGGCCCTCTTCTTCTGGAACGTGCTCCAGACCCTCCGCGGCAAGTCGGGCGTCGCCACATTCGACGACCGTGGGATTCCGATCCCTGCGACGTCGACGAAAGAATGGTCGGTGCACGCGGCGGAGGGCGCGCTCGTCCTGGTCGCGATCTTGCTTGCCTTCGCCTTCGCGGTCGGCGGGTTCCTCGTCGGGCGCGAGACGGGAGGCGGAGGCGGAGGTGGGGGGACCACGGTTCAGACCGATGCCGGAGGGGCGATCACCGGCGACGCGCAGGCGGGCGCGGAGGTATTCGCGAGCGCCGGGTGCGGTGGCTGCCATGTTCTCGCCGCAGCCGGATCGGCCGGAAACGTCGGCCCCTCGCTCGATGTGTCGAAGCCCACCGAGGCGCTCGTCATCGACCGGGTCACGAACGGCAAGGGTGCGATGGCGTCGTTCAGCAGCTCGCTCAGCGAGCAGCAGATCGCGGACGTGGCAGCGTACGTCCACGAGTCCGCCGGCAAGTAGCGCAACGACAGCTGCTGACAGGACTACCCATGCGCGCCGTGCCCGGCCCGCGCGCGCCCGGGCCTAGGCTTCCCTGTGCGCCAGCGACGACCTCACGTCGACGACGCCCGGCACCTTGCGGGCAAAGGTCGGCAGCAGCTCGGCGTCGGCCTCCGAGGCGACCTCTCCGGCGAGCGTCACGATGCCGTTCGTGACGGTCACGTCGACGGACGACGGGCTGAGCCACATTACCTTGCGGATCACGTCCTCCTCGATCTCCTGCAGGATCTCCTCGTCCGAGCGCGCGAAGACCCGCACGAGGTCTCCGCGGCTGACGAGGCCGATGAGCTTCCCGTCGGAGCCGACGACCGGAAGCCGGTTGACGTCCTCGTCGAGCATGATCGTGGCCGCCTCGGCGACATGGCGGTCGGGTGCAATCGTTCGGGCCGGAGCAGACATCGCTTCGTCGACCGTGACCGCGTCGAAACGTGCCCTGACCCACGGGTCGCCGGGGTCGACGAGCCACTGGAGGAAGCCACTGCCCTTGTGCTCCTCGCCTTCCTTCGCGAGGATGTCCGTTTCCGACAGGACGCCGAGGACGCGACGATCGGCGTCCACGACCGGCATCCCCGAGATCCTGCGCCGCACGAGCTCCACGGCCGCGTCCTTGAGCAGAGCATCGGGCGTGGTCGTTGCGACGTCGGTGGTCATTACATCCTGCACCTTCATGAGGGCTCCTCCCGTCGGTTTCTCTACCGATCCTCGCGCCCGCCCACCCGATCGGCATCGGGGCGAACGCGGATCGCCCTGCGGCTTTCCGGCGGGCTCTGGGCCGTCAGCCGCGGAGGGCGCGGAGGGCGTTGAGGATGACTGCCACGTCGATGACCTCCTGGAAGAGCGCGCCCCAGACGGGCGGGAGGTAGCCGAATGCGGCCACGACCATCGCGGCAACCGAGAGACCGAGACCGTAGACGACGCTCTGGCGGGCGATGTGGAGCGAGCGGCGGCCGATCACGATCGCGAGGGCGATCCGGCTGGCGTCGTCCACGGCGATCACGACGTCTGCCGTCTCGGACGAGATGGTCGCTCCCTTGCCCGCCATCGCGATCCCGACGTCCGCGAGGGCGAGGGCCGGGGCGTCGTTGATGCCGTCGCCGACCATCACGACGTTCTGCAGTCCGGGCCGGCCTCGAATCGCACGCACTACGTCGAGCTTGTCCTCGGGGGTCTGGTCGGCGTAGACGTGCTCGATGCCGGCGCTGCGTGCGACCTCGTCGGCGATCGCGGGCCGGTCGCCGCTCACGAGCGCGACGTGCTCGATGCCGGCATCGTGGAGCTCCCGTGCCAGCGTGTCGGCCCCGGGACGGAGCCGGTCGCCCATCACCATCACCGCCATGAGGGAACCGTCGATGCCCACGAGGATCTTCGCGCGGCCCGCGCCGTCGCCGGTGTCGTGGGCCTGCGCCTGGTCGTGTGCGCCGGCGTAGCCGTTCGCCTCGAGCCAGCCGCTCGAGCCGACGGCGACTCGGTGCCCTTCGACGACGCCGAGAATACCCCGGCCGGGATCCTCCCTGACGCCGGTGGGCAGGGCGAGCTCGAGACCCCGCCCCGCCGCTCCGGCAACCAGGCTCTCGGCGAGCACGTGGGCCGAGAGCTGGTCGAGCGAGGCAGCGAGCCGGAGCGTCTCCTCTCCGTCAAGCGCTCCGAGCGGGACGATGCGCTCGAGTTCGGGCTGGCCGAGGGTCAGCGTGCCGGTCTTGTCGAGCAGCACTGTCTTCGCCCCGCCGAGGCGCTCCAGCGCCCCCGCGCCCTTGACGATGATGCCCGCCCTGGCCGCCCGCGAGAGGCCTGCGACGAACGCGATCGGCGCCGCGAGAATGAGCGGGCACGGGGTCGCGACGACCATGACGGCGAGACCGCGCGTGGAGTCTCCCGAGGCGAGCCAGGCAAGGCCTGCGACCGCGAGCGAGAAGGGCAGGAAGTAGGCAGCGTAGCGATCCGCGAGCCTGGTGAACCGGGCCCGGTCGGTCTCGGCGGCCTGAACGAGCCGGACAATTGCTGCGTAGGCGCTCTCGGCCGCCGAGGAGGTGACGCGGAGGTCGAAGGTGTCGCCGGCGTTCGCCGTCCCTGAGCGGACGTGGCCGTATCGCGCGATCGTGACCGGCAGCGCCTCACCCGTCAGCGCCGACTCGTCGATCACGGCCTCGTGGCCGACGACCGCGCCGTCGGCCGGGACGACGTCCCCCGCCCGCACCGCCACGACGTCTCCGGGCTGGAGCTCCTCGACCGCGACCTCCTCCACCAGGCCGTCGACGTACCGATGTGCGATGCGCGGGGCCCGCTCGACGAGGAGGCGGAGCTCGCGCCGCGCTCGGCCTGCGGCCCAGGCCTCGAGCGCCGCGCCTCCGGACATCATCAGGGCGACGATGGCGGCGGCGAGGAATTCGCCGAGCGCGAGGGCCCAGACGATCGCCACGAGGGCAATCGCGTCGACGCCGACGTCTCCGCGGAGCAGCGAGCGCGCGGTGGAGATCACCAGGGGGATGAGCACCGCGACCGCCCCGACGGCCCAGGCGATGTCCGCCCAGCTCTCCGATCCGACCAGCCAGAGCGCACCTCCGGCGACGATCGAGCCGAGGGCGATCACGGGCAGGCCGCGCTCGCGTAGCTGCTCTACCTGCTCGGGGACGAAGGCGGTGTTCTCGATGGCGTTACCAGCTCTTGACGTCGGTGCGGAGTTGCGGTCGTGCGACCCGGATGCGTGCGTCCACGACGACGGCTCGGTCGGGAAGGCCGATCACGGGATTGAGGTCGAGCTCGGCGAGCTCGGGGAGGTCGTCGGCGAGCCGGGAGAGTCGGTGGAGCACGTCGGTCAGTGCATCGGCGTCGGCTGCCTGCGCGCCGCGGAAGCCCGCGACGAGCTTCCCCGCCTTGCCCGAGTCGACGAGCTCGTCCGCATCGACGTCCGTCAGCGGAGTCAGGCGGAAATGGGCATCGCCGATCAGCTCGGCGAAGACGCCGCCCGGGCCGAAGGCCACGAGAGGGCCGAAGACCGGGTCCTGCGCAACCCCGGCGAGAAGCTCGACGCCGCTGCCGACCATCGGCTGCACGATCACGGGGCAGCCGATGCGGGTCGCGGCGGCGTGGACGGCCTCCGCATCCTGCAGGTCGAGGGCGACGCCCCCCGATTCCGTCTTGTGCGCTCCTGCCTCGGCGGTCTTGACGACGGCGGGGTACCCGAGCTCCTCCGCTGCGGCGACCGCCTCGTCGGGCGAGCCCGCGACCCGCTCGCCGACGAGGGGGATGCCGTACGCAAGCAGGAGCCGGCGGGTCGCGGCGGGATCGAGCCAAGCCTCGTCGTCGTGCGCGAGCGCCGTCGCGATGACGTGCTGCTGCTGTCTCGACGTCGATATCGGCGACGTCCGGGACGGTGCCGGCCGAGCGGCGCAGCCACTCCCCGTGCTCGGCAGCCCGGCCGAGGGCGGTCGCTGCGGCCTCGGGGTACGAGAACGAGGGGACGTTCGCGACCGAGCGCAACGTCGCCGGGGCCCCGGTCGAGGCCAGGATGACCGCGAGGACGGGCTTGTCGGGCTGGTTCGCCTCGGCTGTCGCCTCGCTGATCGCCGCGCCGACGCCGGCGGCCTCGACCGCCACCGTTGGCACGAACAGGGCGATCACGGCATCGATGCCCGGATCGGCGAGAATGACGGGCAGAGCCGCGTGGAAGGCCGCCGCGTCGGCAGAGCCGAGCATGTCGACCGGGTTCGCGACAGATGCCTCGGCCGGAAGCGAGGCCGCCAGCGTCGTGCAGGTCGCTTCGGAGAGCTGCGGCAGTTCGAGGCCGGCTCCTTCGCAGGCGTCGGCGCAAAGGATGCCGAGGCCACCGGCGTTCGTGAGCACCGCCACGCGACGACCCCGGGGGACGGGCTGGCTGGAGAGCAGCGCCGCGACGTCGAGCAGGCCGGCGAGCGTATCGGCCCTGATCACTCCCGCCTGGTGGAAGACCGCCTCGACGGCCGCGTCCGAGCCGGCCAGGGCGGCGGTGTGCGAGCCCGCTGCCTTCTGACCGGCGCGTGAGCGGCCGCTCTTCATGGCGAGGACGGGCTTCGCCCGCGCAAGGCGGCGAGCGGTACGGGCGAACTTGCGGGGATTACCGAACGACTCGAGGTAGAGCAACACGAGGTCAGTGCCGGGGTCGTCCTCCCACCACTCGAGGAGGTCGTTGGACGAGACATCGGCCTTGTTGCCGATCGACACGAATGCGGAGAGACCGAGGCCCCGGGCCTCGGCCCGCTCGAGCAGCGCGAGCCCAAGCGCGCCCGACTGGGAGGAGAAGCCGATCCGGCCGGCAGGGAATGCCCGCGGCGCAAACGTGGCGTTGAGGCCGACGGTCGCAGTCGCGATGCCGAGGCAGTTCGGGCCGACGAGCCGTGCCCCATGCGCGCGGACGAGCGCGAGCAGCTGCTCCTGCCGTTCGACCCCATCGGGCCCCGTTTCGGCAAAGCCGGCTGAGATCACGCAGAGAGCCCGCGTGCCGGTGCGAAGCGCCTCCTCGGCGGCCTCGATGACGCGCTCGCCCGGCAGGCAGATCACGCACAGTTCGATCGGATCGGCGATCTCCTCGAGCGAGGTCGTGGCGCGGACTCCGGCGACCGGCTCGCCGGACCGGTTGACGGGGTACGCCGCGCCGGTGAAGCCGCCCGTGAGGACGTTGCGGAACAGCTCGCCGCCGATCGAGCCGCGGCGGGCCGAGGCGCCGACGACGGCGACGGTCTTCGGCTCGAAGAACGGCCTCAGCGAGGCGGCCACCGCGATGTGGTCGCGCTCGTCGACGCTCGCCTGGTACCGCTCGGTGGGCTCGATCGAGAACCTGACCTCGAACACGCCGCCGTCGAGCGCGCGCGTTGCCCGGAAGCCGATGTTCTCGAACACCGAGAGCATGACCTGGTTCTCGGGCAGGACCTCTGCGATGAACGCCTCGATGCCGTGGGTTGCCGCCCGCTGGGCGAGCTGCTCGAGGAGGCGGGTTCCGATGCCTTTGCGCTGGAAGTCGTCTGCGACGGCGAAGGCGGCCTCGGCCGTGCTCGGGTCGCGGAGGCGCACGTAGTTACCGACGGCAACCACGCGCTCGTCGCCCGCCTCGCCCATGACGCCGATCAGCGATCCCTTCTCTGCCCAGTCGGGTGCGACGAGGGTGCGCACGAAACGATCACCCGCGAGGGCGAGGCCGTGGAAACGGAGGAAGCGACTCCGCACGGACAGCGCGGCGAAGAACGTGACAAGGGCGGGGACGTCTTCCTCGACGGGAGGGCGCAGCCGCAGCGTGGTGCCGTCGCGGAGGATCACGTCGACGGCCAGGTGGGAATCGTGCATGAGATCGATCATGTCGTGAAGCCTGTCTCAGCCGGCGCGGCGGCGCATCCGGGGCTGCCGCGGAGACCGGCGCGGGAAACCCGCAGGCAGCGTCTCACCGTCCGAGGTGGACGAGGGCCGACCCGTCGGGGTTCTCCCTCACGAGCCGACCGGAGATGCCGCCGCTCGCCGTCTCCGGGAAGGTCAGGTCGACAACCTGCTCGTCCGGGTACCCGCAGCCGAACATCAGGGAGCCGATCAGCGCCGTGCGCGTTCGGAGGGTGCACCACGTGGCTCATCGAAGGACACGGTAGCCGTGCGGGTTCGGGAGCCGGGCGTGTCTAACCCAGGAGCTTCAGCAACGTGCCGGCGTCGAGGTCTCCTTGCAGCCGATGGCGCAGGCGGACGTCGGAGTGGACGGCGTAGTGGTTTCGCCGCCCGACCCGGGTGCGGTCGACGTATCCCTCGGCGACGAGGTCGTTGACGATCGCCTGCACGGCCCGCTCGGTGATCCCGACCGCAGCAGCGATGTCGCGGAGCCGCACGTCGGGGTCGCGCGCGATGCAGAGGAACACCTGCGCGTGGTGGGAGAGGAATGTCCAGGAGCTGCTCATTCAGCGACTCCGGCGGGTGCGGTGCGCTGCTCTCCCCGGGTGCGCAGGAACGACAGGCCGATGGCGCCGGCGAGCACGAGCACGATCACGAGCAGGGACAGCCACGTCGGGATCTTCCAGACGTCCGTGAGGAGCATCTTGGCGCCGACCCACACGAGGACGATTGCGAGCCCGTGGGTCAGGTACGCGAACCGGTCCATCATCCCTGCGAGAAGGAAGTAGAGGGACCGGAGGCCGAGGAGCGCAAACGCGTTGGCGGCGAACACGATGAAGGCGTCGTCGGTGATCGCAAAGATCGCCGGAATCGAGTCGATCGCGAAGATGAGATCGGTGGTTGCGAGGACGACGACGACCGCGACCGTGATCGTGACACCCGGCCAGACCCGCTTCAGCATCCGCAGGACGACGTTTCGCTCCGGGTGCACCTCCTCGCTCGAGTGGCGGGCGAGCTTGATGCCGGTGGCGACGAGGAGGAGGCCGAAGAGGTAGATCGTGAAATGGAACGCGTCGAGGAGCGCCGCACCTGCTGCGATGAAGACGGCGCGCATGACGAGGGCCATCAGGATCCCGATCGAGAGCAAGCGCCCCTGCTGGCTCGCCGGCACGGCGAACGAGGCGAAGATCAGCGCGAACACGAAGATGTTGTCGATCGAGAGGCTCCGCTCGATCAGGTAGCCGGAGAGGTACTCGCCCGCCGCTCCCGAGCCCTGCCATGCGCCCATCACGAACGTGAACGAGAGGCCGAGCGCGAGCCAGAAGACGCTCCACGCGACGGAGCTTCGGAATGTGATCCCGCGCCTTCCGAACAGGAGGAAGTCGATCGTGAGGAACACGAGGATCGCCGCGACGAGCGCCGCCCAGATTACGGCCGTTCCCTCCATATAGGCAACATGATACCGGAATCCAGATTCTAATTTGTGGGTTTACACCCGAAGTTACACCTGCCGATGAATGGTTCCCGCGAACGGGGGTCACTAGCCTCGAGCACCATGATCACGACGACGATCCAGAGAGGGGCCGGACTGACGCCGAGGCAGCGCGAGGTGGTGGCGCTGATCGCGGCGGGGTGCTCGAACGACGAAGTCGGACAGAGGCTCGGCATCTCGCCGCGCACGGCCAAGGCGCATTCGGACACGCTGCGCTCGAAGCTGGGCGTGAGCCGGCGCCGACAGATCCCGGTTGCGTTCCGCGTGCTCACGGGGGAAGACCCGCTCTCTGCAAGCCTCGGCGCGCTGGTTCGGCGGCCGGGGGTCTGACGGCAGGGCGCCCGCGGCTGCATGCCCCCGCTCCCCGCGGGCGCCCCCTTTTCCCATCGACGAGCCTGCTGTAGCCTCCCGGGTCACCGACATGGCCGATCTCCCGAAGCCACCCTTGCGCCGCCGCCGCATCCTCGAGCGTCCGAGGCTGATCCGGGCGCTCGACCGGTCGCGGGCGCGGGTGCGCATGCTCGTCGCGGCGCCCGGCTACGGGAAGACCACCCTGGCAGAGCAGTGGGCTGCGCAGGAGCGGCGGGTGGCGTGGATCCGGGCGCGGCGCTCGTCGGCCGACGTGGCGGTGCTGGCCCGTCAGATGGCGGCGGCGGGCGCTGAGATCGTGCCCGGCTGCGACCGGAGGCTCTGCGAGCGGCTGAATGCGACGGCCGACCCTGCCGACGAGCTCGACGTGCTCGTCGATCTGCTGTCCGAGGATCTGGCGCTCTGGCCGGATGACGCGTGGATCGCGGTGGACGACTACCAGCACATCCGGGAGTCGGCGACCGCGGAGGCGTTCGTCGAGGGGATCATCCAGCAGTCGCCGGTGCAGGTCCTGATCTCGACGCGCGACCGTCCGAGCTGGGTCTCGACGCGTAGCGTGCTCTACGGCGACGTGCTCGAGATCGGGCAGAGCCTGCTGGCGATGAGCGAGGAGGAGGTGGAGGACCTCCTCGCCGGCGCCCACGACGGGATGAGCCCCGGCCTGCTCGCGCTGGCAGGCGGCTGGCCGGCGGTGATCGGGCTGGCCAGCCTGACGACGACCGAGTCGCCGTTGCCCGATGACGGCCTGGAGCTTCCCGAGCAGCTCTACGAGTTCTTCGCCGACGAGGTGTACAGGGGCCTGGATCCGGATGTCAGAATCGGGCTCGGCCTGCTCGCGACGGCCCCGAGCCTCGACCGTGAGCTCGCCGCGGAGCTGATCGGCCCCGAGCGCGCCGAGCGCGTGTGTACAGAGGCGTTGACTCTGGGCGTCCTCGAGGAGCGCGGCGGGAAGCTCGAGCTACACCCACTGGCGGCCGTCTTCCTCGAGGAGCGCGCCAGGAGAGAGTCGAATGCGGACATCCACCGAGACGTTTGGACGCGCTGTCTCGCGGCTACCGTCGGAGGCCGAATGGGACGCAGCGTTTGAACTCGTCGATCGATACGGGACAGCGAGGACTTGAATCGCTCATCGAGGAGGCTCTGGACGACCTCCTGAACGCCGCGCGACTCGCAACGTTGAGCGCGTGGATTGATCGCGCTGAGGTAAGGGACTGCTCCTTCCCACGATCGGGTGGCGAGAGCGGAAATCGCTCTTCGAGACGGAATGCATATGTCCGCTGCAGGCCATCGCGCAGGCTGCTTGGCGATGGCCGGAGGACAACAAGATGAGTTGTACCGGGCAGCGAGGTAGCCGGACGAGCGGCGCACGTAGGATCTCGAGAGGAAGCGGCTCTCGACCTTCTATTGGCTGGCCGAGCAGGCTGCGGCTTCGACGCGAGACCTCAGGCGAGACGCCTCTGGGGGCGAGTCGATGTGCGCGGCTGCCCTCGAACTCCGTGAGGCGCACGAGCTCCTTGAGTTGCTGGAGTCAACCTCGAGTCAGTCTGATCCGTACGAGCTACGTCCGGATGGTGGACAAGAAGCTCGGAATGGGCTTCCGTTTCGGTGCAATGCGACATCTGGGAACGCGACGACGCGTCGCCGAACTCGTTGGTCACCTCTGTAGGATCCGTTCGTGCGGTGTTCATTCCGCATGCGCGTTACTCGTGCGCGTCTGAACCTGAGTGCTCTCTACATCGAAGCGCACGAGCAGGCGCAGCTGTTGCTCGAGGACGCCAGCGAGTTCCGCGTTGACCTCGCTCTCCCGTATGCGCATTCGATGCTCGCTACTCGCTCTCGCTGGTATCGGGACGCCACGATGAAGCGCACCTAGCGCTCGACAATGCGACTCCGCGAATCGCGGCGATGCAACGACGAATTCGGACTCCAGAGCGTTTACGCAGCTCGCTGTCCGGATTCTTGTGCAGGAGGGTCGGGCGAAGGAAGCCTGCGCGATCGAGCCTCCCGATCTCGAAGCGACTCCCTCAGGGCGATGAGCGGCGAGGTGCTTGCATCTCGAGGCCTCGCGCTCGCATCGCTGGGCCGCTTGAATGAGGCGGTCGAGGTCTGCGTGACAGTCGCGCGTTGAGACACAGGGGATTGAGACCCAGGTGCTCGGCGCCGCTATGAGAGCGGTCGTTGCTCTCAAAGCCCGGCGACCGAGTCTGTTGGCAGAGGTTGAGGAACTTGTTCGGACGCATTCGATGCGGGTGCCGTGGACCTGGTCGTGTCTGCCTACAGGGGGAACCCCGACCTACTCATGACGTTGCTCTCGTCGCCGATAGCGCTGAGCAGACGATCTACATCGTTCACGCGGGCCGGAGACGAGGTGCTTGCGTGAACGCGATCGGTCGAGGTCGCAGCGTCTCTGATCCGGTTCGTCGCTCTCGCGTCGCGAGCGAGAGGTCTACGAGTTGCTCTGCGAGGGGCTGTCAAATCGGGAGATCGCCGAGCGCCTCTTCATCAGTCGAGGCAACGGTCAAGGTTCACGTTCACCACGTGTTCGACAAACTAGGTGTTCGATCGCGAACGGCCCTGGCCATCAATGCCGCTCGAGATCGTGTGCGTCAGGCCGCGTCGACCATCCTTGGGGGGACGCTTCAGGGACGCTACGGGATCGGCGCCTCGAACTGCGCCAGCATCGTTGATCGGGTTCGAAGTCCGCCCGCTTGGCTGTTCGGTACTCCTCGGTCGCACCTGCGAGAATGCGCTTCGAAGGCCGCGACCGCCGACGTATCAAACTGGCTCTCAACTGCCTGGGCCAAGTCGGAGTCGGGCAACCCGGCTAGGCATCGCGTCGCGGTAAGGTCGGTTAGAGGTCATCGCGTTGTAGGCATCGGCGACCGCGATGATCTTGGAGAGTTGCGGAATATCATCGCCCCGGAGCTGTCCGGGTACCCTTCACCATCGATTCGTTCGTGGTGGTGGCGCACCACGAGCGCCACGTCTACATACAGGTCGACCGTTCCAAGATGCTCTCGCCGATCGCGGAATGGTCCTGCATTGTCGCCGCTCATCGAGAGTCAGAGGCCCGTCTCTTCAACAACAGGCTCGCGGGCAGGCCGACCTTCCCGATGTCGTGCACCAAGCCACAGAGGTACGTCCGCTCCTGAGTTTCGGAGGCAGGCCCATTCGCTCGGCGATGTCCCGGGAGTAGATGGCGACTGCCTTCGAGTGACCAGCCGTGTAATGGTCGCTCTGCTCGAGAGTCGCAACAAGAGCTTCCGCGAACTGAGATGATTGGCTCGACTTCGTTTGATCTTCCGGTCGAACGTGGAGTCCGCTGCTGCAGATACATGGCGAACAGCTGCTGAGCTGCGAGGGCGGGTGAAGAACAGAGGTGCTGTCCACAGGGAGACTTCGGTGTACGCCAGTGCGAGGAGAGCCACGTCGGCGCGTAGAGGGACACGGAGGTTGCAGCAATGGTGCGAAGCGTTCCGCAGAACGACCCTCGGTTCCCTGCGACCAGCCAAGAGCGTGACATCGCGAACAGCAGTTCAAGCGACTCTCCCACAATCGAGGCGACGAGTGTGGCGAAAATCATGCCTCCCAGCTCCTTCGAGTCGGATCGAAGAAGGCCTTCGCAATCAGGCCAGTGGCCGCGCCCGGTGAGGAACCGAGTGCTTGTGTAGGTAGCCACTTCAGCCGTGGTGCACCGACCGGGTCGAGTCGTGCCAGGAGCTCTGTATCACCAAGATTGACGAAGCGTTCGACGAGGCCGGCAGCGAGCGGGCCGAAGAGCACTGCCGCGAAGAGTGTCAGAAGCGGAGCGATGGAGAGTCTGAGTAGTTCGGTGATCCAGACACTGCCCCGTTCGGCCACTGCAGTTCCGAGCGCCAGCATCAGACAATCCACATATTTCCGATCGCCCCCGAGGATGATTAGGACGAGAGCGATCGAGAGCCACCAACGTCAGCAGAGCGGACGTTATCCCACGTACGTAGCAGCTGTATCCGGCCCTGAATATCCTCTGTGCTTGATTTGTCCCTCAAATGAGGTATACGATCCATCTGCCGTTAGTCCTCGAGTCTAAGGAGTGGGCGATGCGGGAGTATTTTCGTCCGTGTCGCCGTCATGCCCTCTGAGGGCGTTAAGGACTGGTAGCCGTCAGATCCTGAGTTCAACGCTCCTGCCGGGCATCCCTTTTTTGGGGGATTCGCTTCAGGAGCCGCGAGGTCAGGATCGGGCGGTCTACGCCAGTCGAGAGAGCTAGGCAATGAGCCCACGCCGGTAGCCCACAGCTACGGCGTGGGCTCTGCTTCGCGCCTGCAACTTCGCGAGCAGATGCCGCACGTGGGACTTCACCGTCTCCTCGGAGAGGAACAGGCGCTGGCCGATCTCACGGTTCACGAGGCCGTCCGCGACGAGCTGTAGCACCTCGATCTCCCGCGCGGTCGGCTCCTGCGCCAGTTCGCGAAGAACGGGCGGGTTGAACGGGATCACGGCACCGGAGCGGCTCGTGCTGCGACGCGCTGCAGCTGCTTCGAACCGACGGCTGTGGTCGCGATAGCGACTCAGGATCTCCTTGCGTTCAGCAGCGTCCATGGCGATTTGTATCGGTTCTCCAAGGCTGGCCTTTAGCCCGGAGCGGGCGAATCGGGCCAGAATCACCCACGGTGGGGGAGCGGACACGCGTGCCCGACGGCAGGCAGCCGTCCGCGAGGGCCGTAGCCCGCCCTCACGGCGATTCCGCGAGCGTTCCTAGGCCGCGAGAGAGGCGAGCTCGCGTAGCGCTGCGAGACGCGAGAGGGCCTGTCCCTCGAGCTGGCGAACCCGCTCACGGGTGAGATCCAGCTCATGACCGATCGCCTCGAGCGTCCACGGCTCACCCTCGAAGCCGAACCGCAGCTCGAGGATCCGGCGCTCCCGCTCGGGGAGAGCATCGAGAGCCCGACGGACACCCTGGCGCCGCAGTGACTCCTCGGCCTCCTCGAACGGGTCGGCCGCCTCGCGATCGGCGAAGAGATCGCCCAGCTCGCCCTCATCGTCGGCGCCGACCGTCTGGTTGAGCGACACGGATGCGTGTGCTGCGCCGAGCGCCTCGTCGACGTGCTGGATCGGCAGGCCTGTCGCCTCGGCGAGCTCCTGCTTCGTCGCCTCGCGCCCCAGCTCGACCTCGAGCCGGCGGGCAGCGCGCGAGAGCTTCTGCTGCCGCTCAACGACATGCACGGGCACCCGGATCGTGCGGGCATGGTTGGCCACGGCCCGTTGCACCGACTGTCGTATCCACCAGGTCGCATACGTCGAGAACTTGAAACCGCGGCGCCAGTCGAACTTCTCCACCGCGCGATTGAGGCCGAGCGTCCCCTCCTGGATCAGGTCGAGGAAAGGCACACCGAGCCCGCGGTAGCCCTTCGCGATCGACACGACGAGCCGGAGGTTGGACTCGATCATACGCCGCTTCGCAACCGGGTCGCCCCGCTCGATGCGCTTCGCGAGCGTCACCTCGTCTGCTGCGGTCAACAGCTTGTGGCGCCCTACGTCCGCCAGGAACAGCTGCAGCGAATCGGCGGCGCCGGACAGGGTCTCGGCAGCCCAGACGGCGGCTTCTGCCTCTTCCTTCTTCCGTTCGGCGTCGGCGAGCAGCCTCTTCTCGTCTGCATCGGCCTGCGGCTGGCCCACCTCGAGGCCGATGGTCTCGAGCTCACGTGTGATCTGCTCCGCTTCCTCGTCGTTCAGCTCGTGCTCGAGCACGAACGCCTCGAGCTCGATCGGCTCCACCCAGCCGCGCTCTTCGGAGCGCTCGATCAGACCCTTGATCTGATCGGATTCGAACAGTTCTGTCAGCTGGTTCTGCGTCAAGAGGGTGTTTCAGTCCTTTCGCGTACCCCGGTGTGCACAATCTCCATTGACTCTACGCAGGTCTATGTCGTATTTCCAGGCCTCGAGCCCCGTCGTCGCTGTCACAAGCTCACAACGAGGCCACCGGGGCCGTTATTCCGGCGACCCGGGTGAGCGGATCGCCGATCCTCCGGCCGACGGAGGACGTCCCACGGCCGGACGCACGACGATAGAGGATCCGTCGGCTGCGTGCGTCAGCGCTTGCGGGCGACGCGACGGGTCTTCTTCGGTGCCGGCCCCTTGGCGCGGCGCTCGGCCAGGAGCTCGAGCGCCCTGTCCATCGTCAGCCCCTCGGGATCGTCGCCGCGGCGCAGGCTCGCATTCGTCTCGCCGTCCGTCACATAGGGACCGAACCGCCCTTCCTTGACGACGATCGGCTTCCCCGATGCCGGGTCGGGCCCGAGATCCTTGAGCGGCGGCTTCGCCTGGCCGCGGCCCCGCCGCTCCTTCGGCTGGGCGAGCAGCGCCATCGCCTCTTCGGGGGTGACGGTGAAGAGCTGTTCCTCGCTTGCGAGAGACCGGGTTTCGGCGCCCTTCTTGATGTAGGGGCCGTATCGCCCGTTCGCGACCTGGATCTCCTCGCCGTCCGGCGCGCTCAGCGCTCGCGGCAGCGAGAGCAGTAGCAGCGCTTCCTCCAGCGTTACGGTCTCGAGCGACATCGTCTTGAAGAGCGATCCCGTGCGCGGCTTGTCGGCCGATCCCTCCTCCAGAACCTCGGTGACGTAGGGACCGTAGCGGCCGTCGCGGGCGACCACCTGCCGGCCCGACTCGGGATCGATCCCGAGCACGCGATCACCCGACGGCTTTGCCAGCAGCTCCTCGGCCTTCTCGGCCGTCAGCTCGTCCGGTGCCATGTCGTCCGGGACGCTCGCGCGCTCGTCGCCCCGCTCGAGATAGGGCCCGTACCGTCCGACGCGCAGCACGACCCCCGCCGCACCCGGGATCTCGATCGAGTTCACGTCCCGCGCGTCGATGTCCTCGAGACGGTCGGTGACGAGCGCGTGGAGGCCCTCCTCCGCCGGCAGGCCGTTTTCGGCCTTCGTCCCACGGTAGAAGCGGCTCAGCCAGTCGACCCGCTTCTCCTTGCCTTCGGCGATCAGGTCGAGATCGTCCTCCATCCGTCTCGTGAAGTCGTAGTCGACCAGGCGCTCGAAGTGCCGCTCCAGCAGTTGCGTGACCGAGAAGGCGAGGAACGTAGGCACGAGGGCCGTCCCCTTCTTGAACACGTAGCCTCGATCGAGGATGGTGCCCATGATCGACGCGTACGTCGACGGGCGGCCGATGCCCCGCTCCTCGAGCGCCTTCACCAGCGACGCCTCGGTGTACCGCGCGGGCGGGGAGGTTGAATGCCCGTCGGGCTCGAGCAACGATGCGTCGGCTGTCTGACCGACCTCGAGCTGCGGCAAGCGGCGCTCGTCGTCGCCGTTCTTCGACTCGTCGTCCCGGCCCTCCTCGTACGCAGCCAGGAATCCGCGGAACGTGATCACGGTGCCCGACGCCCCGAACTCCGCGTCGCGCCCGTCCGAGCTGGTC
The DNA here is from genome assembly GCA_963823355.1 of uncultured Thermoleophilia bacterium. Taxonomy (GTDB): domain Bacteria; phylum Actinomycetota; class Thermoleophilia; order Gaiellales; family Gaiellaceae; genus Gaiella. Next base: position 721,718 of record CAWGLG010000007.1, on the reverse strand, counting down.
GCACCGAGCCGCAGCGAGGCGGTCTGCCCTCGCGCGTCCTCCATCTGCGACGCGACAGTCCGCTTCCAGATCAGCTCGTAGAGATCGTGCTCGTCGCGGGAGAGCTCCGGCTGAACGTCGGCCGGCATGCGGAACGTGTCGCCGGCAGGCCGGATCGCCTCGTGTGCCTCCTGGGCGTTCTTCACCTTGCTCCTGTACAGACGCGGTGCCTCCGGGACGAAGTCCTGCCCGTACAGCTTCGCCGCCTGCTTGCGGGCGGCCGTCAGCGCCGACTCGGACAACGTCGTCGAGTCGGTGCGCATGTAGGTGATGTACCCGTTCTCGTAGAGCCGCTGGGCGACGCGCATCGTCGTCTGCGACGAGAACCGGAGCTTGCGGCTCGCTTCCTGTTGCAGCGTCGACGTCATGAACGGGGCTGCCGGGCTACGTCGGTACGGCTTCTCCTCCACCGAGCGCACCGCGAACGAGGCGTCGGCGAGCGCAGTTGCGAGCGCGCGCGCCGCATCCTCGTCGAGCACGAGGATGTCCGACTTGAGTCGGCCGTCATCGCCGAAATCGCGCCCCTGCGCCACCCGCCGCCCGTCGACCCCGACGAGCTTCGCCTCGAACGCCCCGGGGTCGAACGTGCCGACGATATCCCAGTACGAAGCGGCGACGAACTGCATCCGCTCGCGCTCGCGCTCCACCACGAGGCGCGTTGCGACCGACTGGACGCGCCCGGCCGAGAGGCGCGGCATCACCTTCTTCCAGAGGACGGGCGACACCTCGTAGCCGTAGAGCCGGTCGAGGATCCTCCGCGTCTCCTGTGCGTCGACCAGGCAGTCGTCGATCTCGCGAGTCTCGCCGAGGGCGCGCTCGATCGCCTCGCGGGTGATCTCGTGGAACACCATCCGCTTGACCGGAACCTGCGGCTTCAGCACCTCGAGGAGGTGCCAGGCGATCGCCTCGCCCTCGCGATCCTCGTCCGTCGCGAGGATGAGCTCGGTGGAGCTCTTCAGCTCTCGCTTCAGCTCGTCGACCTTCTTCTTCTTGTCGGGGTCGACCACGTACAGGGGCTGGAACTCGTCATCGACGTTGACACCGAGTCGCGCCCACGGCTCCTTCTTGACGGCGGCCGGAATGTCCGCCGCGCGGTTCGGAAGGTCCCGGATGTGGCCGATCGAGGACTCCACGACGTAGCCGTCGCCGAGGTAGCCGGCAATGGTCTTTGCCTTGGCGGGTGACTCGACAATCACGAGACGACGTTCGGCCACGAGTGCCCTTTTCGGGTTGGATGACGGGATCCTCCCCGGCCGACGGCCGGGTCAGCGCGTCACCATAGCGGCACGGTGTCCCACCGCAAGTGTCCGGAACGGGCGATACTGGAACGGCCAATGTCCACAGTTCCCCGTCCGAGCTGGCCCTATCTCCTCATCGGGGGGCTCAGCTACCCCGTGTTCCGCGTCCTCTTCCGTGAGCGCTGGCAGGGCGTGGAGCGGCTGCCTGCCGAAGGAGGCTACGTCCTCGCTGCCAACCACCAGTCGAACCTCGATCCCTGGCCACTCGGGATGCCGCTCTTCCCCCATCGATACCTCCGCTTCATGGCCAAGTCGGAGCTCTTCTGGTTCCCGCTCGGGCCGTTCATCAGGAGCTGCGGCGCGTTTCCCGTCCGGCGTGGGCAACGGGACCGGGACGCGATCGACACCGCCGTCCGTCTCTGTCGTGAGGGTCACGTCGTCGTGATGTTCCCGGAAGGTACGAGACGTGAGAAGGGCCTGCGCAAGCGGCACGAGGCACGGTGGCGCCCGGGTGCTGCCAGGATCGCACTCGAGGCGGGCGTGCCCCTCGTTCCGGCCGGGATCTCCGGGATGTCGGAGTTGACCCGCCTCGGCCCGCTCCGGGTGGCGTTCGGTGACCCGCTCGACCTCGCCGACCTCATCGGCCTGCCCGTCGACGATGCCGCTCGGACGGCGACCGACCGGCTCAGCGCGGCGATCACCGAGCTCGAGGCTCTACTGGCGTGAGGCCGCTGCTCGCAGTCGACGGCGACTCGTTTGCACACCGCGCCTTTCACGCGCTCCCCCGCTCGTTCCGACGCGACGACGGCGGGCCGGCGAACACCCTGATCGGGTTCATGTCGATGTTGCTGCGCCTCTGGCAGGCCGAGCGGCCTCGTGCCGTCGTCGTCGCCTGGGACACGCTCTTCGTGCCCACCTACCGGAACGCGTTGCTCGAGACCTACCAGGCAGGGCGCGAGTTCGAACCCGAGATCGTCGCCCAGCTCGCGCTCTTGCCGGCCCTCGTCTCCGCCACCGGGATCGCTTGCGCCAAGCATGCCGGCTTCGAGGCGGACGACTTCCTCGCGGCCGCCGTCGCGGCCGAGAGGGTGCGCGGCGGCAGCACGCTCGTCGCAACCTCCGACCGCGACGCGTTCCAGCTCGCGGCGGCCGACGTCACGATCCTGCAACCCGTCCGAGGCGTCAGCGAGCTGGCCCGGATCGGCCCGGCCGAGGTACGGGAGCGGTACGGCGTCGACCCGAGCCAGGTGTGCGACTTCATCGCGCTCCGTGGCGATCCCTCCGACAAGATCCCGGGGGCGCGAGGCGTGGGAGAGAAGACCGCCGCCTCGCTGCTCCAGACCTACCCCGATCTCGAGGCGATGATCGCTGCAGGCCGGTTCGAGGCGGAAGCCGCGCAGCTCCGCTTGTTCCGTCGGATTGCGACCCTCGATCCGTCCGCGCCGCTGCCCGACCTGCCGGATCTCGAGCCCGACTGGGCAGCCGGCGCGCAGGCAGCGGAGGAGCTGGGGGTGGAGCGTCTCGCAGCCAGGCTCCGGGAGGTCGAGTAGTCGTGGAGCCCGTCACCCATCCGGCTATGGCACATCTCCACCCGACGGGACACCACCACCACCCGGAGACGGAGGAGCGCCTGCTCCGCCTCATCGCAGCGCTCCGACCCGAGCTCGAAGGGGGACGGGCGTCACGGTCCGCAATCGAGCGCGCCCACGACTCCGACTACGTCGCTCGCATCGCGGCGCTCTCGGAGGAGTGCTGGCTCGACGGCGACACGATCGGCCAGCCGACCACCTGGGAGGCGGCACGACTCGCAGCAGGGTGCGCCATGCGCGCCGTCGAGGTGGGAGGTTTCGCGCTCGTCCGGCCGCCGGGTCACCACGCGCTCGCCGACCGGGCCATGGGCTTCTGCATCTTCTCCAACGCCGTCGTCGCGGCACGTCACGCGCAGGCGGAGCTTGGCATCGGGCGTGTCGCCATCATCGACTGGGACGTGCATCACGGAAACGGCACGGAGGCGATCGTCCGCGGCGACGACTCGATCCTGTTCGTCTCGCTGCACGAGTGGCCGTTTTACCCCGGCACGGGCGGGCCGGGGACAGGGGATGCGACCATCGTCAACGTCCCATTGAGGGCCGGCTGTGGCGACGCCGAATACGCCGATGCCTTTCGCACCGTCGTCGAGCCCGCCGTGCGGTCATTTGACCCGGGGCTGCTGATCGTGTCCGCCGGTTTCGATGCCCACGTCGACGACCCGCTGGCCGGAATGGCCGTCACCGCCGAGGGGTTCCGGGACATGGCTGCCCGGTGCACGCAGCTCGCCCCCCGGGTCGCGGCAGTCCTCGAGGGTGGCTATAACCTCGAGACGCTTCCCGGCCTCGTCGACGCCGCGCTCGAGGGCTTCGCCTCGTAGGTGGTTGGTCGGAGAGTTCGCGCACGCGTGGATGGGTCAGCGCGCAGCGCCTCGCGCCCGTCTCGATCACCAGCAAGGCGACCAGCCTTGCCGCCGATCGAGCCGAACACGCCGCTGGGTGCAGGCCCTCCTCTTCACGTACGCCTCTTCCGGGTCGACGATCCCGAATCGTCCCGGGACGTCGAAACGGCCGGGGTGCGGCCCGGCCGTTTCAGTGCGGTTCAACCCCGCTAGCTCCTGCAAGGAACCTGCGTGTGAACAGTATGCGGGCCGCGACGGCGGTTCTGCATCACCTGATCTTGACGAACCTCATCCCCTTGGCTGAGGGATCTCGGTGGTCAGGAATCGGGGTGCTCAGCGCCGCGCCGTGGCGAGCCGCTCCAGCGCGTCGCGGCGCGAGGAAACACCGAGCTTCCGCAGCAGGCTCTTCACGTGCGAACGTACGGTGTGCTCGGAGATGTAGAGCCGAGCGGCGATCTCGTCGGTGCCGAGATGCTCGTCGAGGAGCAGAAGCACCTCGACCTCGCGGGCGGACAGTTTCTGCGCGACCTCGTCGGGGATTCCTCCCATGCGGCCGCCTTCGCGAACGCGGTCGAGAAGGCGTCGGGCGATCGACCCCGAGAGCGCTGCCTCACCGTGCGCCACGCCGCGCAGGAACAGCGCGATCCGCTCCGGCGGCTCGCTCTTGAGGAGATACCCGGCCGCTCCAGCCCGGATCGCCTCGAGGAGATTCTCGTCCGTCCCGGAGGCCGTGAGCACCACGACCTCGCTGTCGGGTGAGGCCTCGCGGATGTGCGGAAGCGCCGCGAGCCCGTCCATACCGGGCATCGTCAGATCGAGGAGCACGAGCCTCGGACGGAGCCTGCGAGCCTCCGTGATTGCCTCCTGCCCGTCGCTCGCCTGGCCGACGACGTCGAAGCCGTGCTGGCCCAGGAGAGAGGCCAGGGCCTCGCGTGTGAGTGGGTGGTCGTCGGCGATCAGGATGCTCTCCATACGGGACTCATCGGCAGCACCCCTCCTGCCGATTAGGGGGATGTGCGAACGCGTCCCTCCGAGAGGTACCGATCGTGGCTGATCGGTGAGCTGCTACTCGTAGGTGTGCTGGCGCTCGGGACGGTGCTCCTCGCGGTCACGGGCCGCCTCGACGGCTACTCACTCCCCAACGCGCGGATCGTGCTCGACACCGCCGTCGCCCTCGTGGCCTCGATCGTTGCGATCCTCACCGCGACCAGGTTCCTCGTCGGGGGGCGCGGCATGGATCTCCTCCTTACCGGTGGGTTCCTCGCGATCGGGGTCGGGACATTCGTGTTCGCGGTCGCTCCGGTGCTCTCGGGCGACGACCTCAGCAACGCCGCGAGCTGGGCGGCGATCGGTGCGGGCATCTTCGGCGCCGCGCTGATCGCGTTCGCTCCCTTCGTCAAGCGGAGAACAGCTCGCCGCCGCCGCGCACTCGTTGCAATCGCCGTGCTCGTAGCGATCTCGCTCTTCGGGCTCTGGCTCGATGCGCGGCTCCTCGGGCTCAACCTCGAAACGGCCGACGCCGACGGTGGGCGCTCGGCTGCGGTCGTTGCCGCCTACGGCGTTCTCGCCGTTCTCGCGCTCGTTGCCGCGATCGGATTCGGGTTGCGGTACCGCCGCCAGGGCCGCGACCTCGACAGTTGGCTGACGCTGACGCTGACGCTCATCGTGTTCGCCGACCTCCACTACGTGCTCGCTCCCGTCCGTTCGAGCAACTACGTGCTTCCGAGCGACCTGCTCCGAGTCCTCGCCTTCGCCGTCCTGCTCGCCGGTGTGTGGCGGGCGATCGGCGAGGCGGAGTTCGGCCGGGCAGTCGCCGAGGAGCGGGCGCGGGTTGCCCGCGACATCCACGACGGCCTCGCGCAGTATCTGTTTGCGCTCTCGGCGCAGATCAGCATGCTCGAGGCAGGGGCCGAGCAGGAGGAGATCCTGCCCCGCCTCAAGCACGCTGCGACGGCCGCGCAGCAGGAGGCTCAGTTCGCCGTGCTTGCGCTTTCGTCTGCGGCAGGCTCGGCGCCGTTCGACGCGGCACTGAGGCGCTATGTGGAGTTCCTCGTCGCCGACGGGATGCTCGACGTCGAGGTGGACATCGATCCCGGTGTGATGCTGGCGCCGGACGAAGAGATCGAGGTCTTCCGGATCGTTCAGGAGGGCCTTGCAAACGCGAGAAAGCATGCCGGAGCCGAGCAGGCAGAGGTCTCGATCAGCCAGCGCGGCGGACGCAGGATCGTGCGTGTATCCGACAACGGCCTGGGGATCGCGGGTGAGGCCCCCGCAGCGGGGCAGGGCCTGAAGAACATGCGCTCTCGCGCGGCATCGATTCAGGGCGTCTTCTCGCTGCGCTCGTCGCCCGGGAAGGGAACGTCGATCGAAGTCGTGTTGCGGCCGGCGTAGCCGCAGCGGCCATGGCGCGAAAGTTGGAGCGAGCCCCGTTGCCGGGGCTCTCTTGGTAGCAGGCCGGCTGTGGTCGCAGCTTGATCCAGCCCGGGGCGGCTGGGCTTGACACGTCTGCCCAAGATGCTCTATAAACTTCCCTTAGAAGTTAACTATGGGTAGGAGCGCACTGTCTGAGCCGACGATCACCTCTGACTGCGGATCGGTTCCGCGGGAACGAGGTCGATGACCGAGATCCCAATCGATCTGGACAGAGTGTTCGAGGCGCTTGCGAATGGCCACCGCCGAGAGATCATCTACCTTCTTGGCCTCCAGCCCTACGCAATCCACCACTTGGCCGAGATCCGCGGTCTGTCGCTGCCGGCAATCCACAAGCACATCAGGCTCCTCGAGAACGCAGGCATCGTTAGACGCCGCAAGATAGGACGCACCAACTTCCTCACCCTCGACCGAACCGCGCTGCGAACCCTCCAGGACTGGCTCGGCCAGTACCACGCCTACTGGGGCACCGAGGAAGAGACGCTCGAGAACTACGAGAGGTTTCTGAACCAGAAACAAGCAGACCCCAAGAGAAATAGGAGGCGACAATGAAGAAATACATGTTCCTCAACTACGGATTCGAGCCACCGACGCCGGAGACAATGAAAGCCTGGATGGACTGGTTCGCCGCCGTCGGCCCCCACATGGTCGACAGCGGGAACCCCTTCAGCATGGGCCGCGAAGTGACCAAGACCGGGAGCCGAGATCTTCCCCTCGAGCCGACGTCCATCACCGGTTACTGCATGATCAACGCCGAGAGCATCGACGACGCACAGAAGCTGCTCGAAGGCTGCCCGATCATCGATTCCGTCAGGATCTACGAAGCCGCGAGCATGTAAGACGAGACGACCGGCGCGGAACCATGGGGTCGAGCACGGCGAAGCTGACACGCCGTGCTCGACCCATCCCTGCGGACATCCGTCTCTACGTCGATCGAGAGACGACATTCCCCGCGACCTGATAGGTGACCCGCACGGAAGGCAGCGCATGGCGCGCAGTCTCCGGTCGCCAGTAGCCGCACTCACCCGCTAGGACGAATGTCCGATTGTGGCTGGGACCTCCCTGACGGCAGTGTGGTAGCCGTCAGCCACCAACGAAGGAGGAACACAATGAAGAAGCTCGCAACACTGATGGCCCTGGTCGCAGCGCTGGCGGTCTCAGCGCCGGTCGCGGCGCAGGCCCGCCACTCGGCCGACGATCCTGTCACCCATGTCCGCCACGGAGCCGACGACCGCGCCGGCGCGGTTCAGTCGCGCAGCAAGGCGAAGGCGCCTCAGGCTGTTGCTACGCGGCATGGCGCCGACGACCCGGTCGGCCACGACCAGGGCCATCACGGCCGAGACGACGGCCCGAACCACGCGTAGCAACCTCTGTTCTCCCCTGCAGGAGGGCGGCCATCCGGCCGCCCTCCGCGGCGGGCTGCGCTCGAGCCCCCCTTGAAGAGCCGAGGCCGGATCAGACGGCCGCGAGCGGTATCGCGGCCTGTCGGCCCGAGTACGGTGTGCAGGCCATTCAGCAGTCTGCAGTTCCGCGACGCCGGTGCTCACCCCCGCTGGCGTCCCCGTGTCGGTCGCACGTGGGCCTCAGCCGCCGATCTGATCGATACCTGCCTTCGAGATGCCCACGCCGTCGGGGCCATCTCTCCCCGCGTCGTTGCGATGTCGGTCACGACGCGTGCGGGTGTCTGACGCTGTTCGTGTCGCTCGCGATCGCTGTCAACCGCGGCCACCGTGAGTGGCGTCGACGTCAGGAGCCGGGCAGCGTGGCGGTCGCGCGGCAACTGAGACCGTTCGGGCCCCATGCGCGTGCTGTGACCGTGTCGTAACCCGGCAGGTCTGAGAGTGATTTCCGGATCGCAAACGAGCCACTCGGTCGTGTCGTGCGGGCTGATCCTTTCCAGGCGACGCGGCGTTCGTGCACGAGGGCGACGCGCCAGAGGACGCCGGCACGGGCATCTTCGATCTCGAACTCGAGCTCGATATCGCCGCCGTCGGCTCTGAGCCTCAGCTTCGCCCTGGCACCGCCGTTGCACGTGCCCGCTGTTCGCACCTCGGGTCTATCGTCCTTGCCGTCCCGCGCGAGGCCCTGCGGGACCGCGACGAGCAGAAACGCCGCAAGTGTGACGGCAATCGTCACCAAGACCCGGAGGGCCGACCTCATACGACAAGTGTGCTGCTGAAGTCGGAGGGGAGCAACGGGACCTTGGTCTTACCGCGCGAGGCTACCGCGTATACCTTGGCGCTCGGCCCACAGGACTGCCTGGACGCGGTCGGTGACCCCGATCTGGCGGAAGACGGCCGTGAGGTGTGCCTTGACCGTCTTCTCGCTGATCCCCAAACGTACAGCGATCAGCTTGTTCGGGAGGCCCTCGAGCAGGAGCCCGAGCACCTCGCGCTCGCGTGGTGACACGCCGTCGAGCGGATCCGGCGCAGACTTCGCCTCGAGCAGTGCGCGGGCGGCGCGCGGGTCGAGCGGCGAACCGCCCCCGGCTGCAGCTCGAACACCGCGCACGACGTCGTCGGCCGCAGCGTCCTTCAAGAGGTAGCCGACTGCGCCGGCGTCGAGGGCGGCCATGATCCGGTGACGGTCGGAGAAGGACGTCAGCACGAGCACCGCCGTCGCCGGCATCTGCGCCGCGATCGCCCTTGTTGCCTCGATGCCGTCCAGTACCGGCATTTCGAGATCCATGAGCACGACGTCCGGCTCCTCTGAACGGCACATCTCGATCGCCTCGGCGCCGTTCGCGGCCGTCCCCGCCACCTCCATGTCCGGCTGCGCGGAGATCAGGCGGCCAAGCCCGTCGCGGAGCACGCCGTGGTCGTCGGCGACGAGAACACGGATCACCGGCACCGCACCTCCAGTTCGACGCTGGTGCCGCGCCCCTCCTCAGACCTGACCTTGAGGCGCCCGCCGGCCTGCCGGACGAGCTCCTCGAGCAGCGAGAGCCCGAGATGCCCCTCGGCCTTGCGCTGCTCTCGCGCTTCGGGCGAGAAGCCGCACCCGTCGTCGCGGACGACGAACCGTGCGATGCCGTCGGCACACGTCAGCCCGATGTCGACTGTGTGGGCGTTCGCATAGGCGGTCACGTTGCGTAGCGCTTCCTGTGCGACGCGGTAGACGAGCGCTTCGTGACCAGCGTCGAGGGAGTCGGCGCCGTCGATCACGACGGAAACGTCAACACCGCGCGCTTCGAGGGGGCTGACGAGGTCGGCGATCGCTGCCGTGAGTCCCGCGGCGGCGAGGTTCGGTGGATACAGGTCGACGAGGAGTGTGCGCAGGTCGCGCACATTGTGGCGCAGCTGCTCGATCGCAGACCGGAGCTCTTCCGCCTCGCTTGCCGCCCCTTGCGCCGCGGCCCCGTCGGCCAGCGGGGCAAGCGCGAACGCGACACCGGCGATCTCCTGCACCGGTCCGTCGTGGAGGTACGAGGCGATCCGTCGGCGCTCCCGGTTCGATGCCGCGATCGCGTTCGCCAGCAGCGCCTCGCGCTCTTCGTGGCCACGCTGAAGCCTGCGGGTGAGCGACCAGACGAGCGGTAACTGCACGAGCACGATCAGCGCGATAGCGCCCAGAATAGGTGGTGCGAGTGCCTGAAGCAGGCGGCGCGCGCTCGCAGTGACCGAGTCGAAGCGCTCGTAGATCTCGAACAGCACCGGCGTCCCCGACGGTGTGCGGATTCGCGTGTAGGCCTCGATCAGGTCGCCCTGCCCCCGGTCGAGCGCATTCTCGCGCCGGCTCAGATCACTCACCTCCACCTCGGCGCCGCCCTCGCGCAGCAGCCGTCGCTGGCCGGCGTCGAGGGCGTAGCGGCCGCCGACCTGAGCAGCATCGTCGGAGTAGAGGACACGACCGTCCACCGACCAGATCTTCACACGGACGACAGAAGGGCTGAGCACGCGTGCGACGACGAGGTCGTCGACAACTTCCACCGCCGCCGGCTGTCCGGTGAGGAGGCCGTCGGCGAGTGCGGACTCGACAAGTTGGCCCGCCCCCTGCACCTTCGTACGTGTTGCTCGCTTCGCCTCGTCGATCGCGACGGAACGCAACGCGAAGTAGCCCCCGACCAGCGCTACGGCGATCGCGGCCGCGCTGCCGAGGAAGAAACGCACCAGCATCGCCCGAGCGGTGGGGGGCCCCTGCGACCGGGTCGACAACGCTGCTGAATGGAGAGACTGTCCCATTGCCCACATCATGGCCGCTCCCAGCGTCGCTCATGGATCACTCGGACCAATGTCGCATTGGAGACCGCCGTCGGGCCCGCCCCGGGTGAGCATGACGAGTCGCCGGCGAATCGGCAGCCATAGAAAAAGCCCTGTTTCCAGGGCTTTCTCCGTAGCAGGCCTGTAAGCCGGATCCTGTCGTAGGTGACCATCTGTCTAGGCCGGCAGTTGCCTGACGGCTCGAGCGGCGTACCCGGTTCCTCGGCGGGCCGCGTCAACGGAACCTGCTTCGCCTTGCACCGGACGGGGTTTGGCGAGCCGCCGTGTCACCACGGCGCTGGTGGGCTCTTACCCCACCCTTTCACCCTTACCGGAGCCGAAGCTCCGGCGGTCTCCTTTCTGTGCCACTGTCCATCGGCTTTCGCCGTCTGGGGTTTCCCCAGCGTCCTGCCCTGCGGTGTCCGGACTTTCCTCGAGCGTGTCGCCGAAGCGGCACGCCCGCGGTCACCCGGCCTGCGCCACCGAGGGTAGCGCGGCGGGACGGGCGTTTCCAGTGTGTGCAGACGACGCTGTGGAGAAGGGGCCGATTGGCCCCTTCTCCACAGCGAGCGAACGAGATGAAATATGCGACGCCCGCCTCTTCGTCAAGCGATCAGCGAAGCGTGAGGTATCCCTCCAGGCGAATGAACCACTGCTTTCCCATGCCTGCGTGGGCGCTCCGCCCGCCGCCGACGATCTTGGCGTACGCGCCGGTTCCCCTCACGACCTTCCAGGTACCGATCGCGACACCCGGGCGGTAGTCGAAACCAGCGGCATTCTGCTGCGAGACGTCAACCCACTCGTTCCGCTCCTGAATCGTCAGGTTCCCCTGCTTACCGCTCAGCATGTAGGTGACGTTGTAGATCGAGACCTGCTGGCCCTGGCGCATGAAGGACCTGCCGCCTTGGGGGTCGGCCGTAGACGGGCCAGAGTCCCGCTTGAGGGCGGCCGCCTGCAGAGGGATGAGCGTGAAACTCTGTCCCCCCTTCATATCGATCGCCACGCGCTGCTTCGCCGCATCGGGTCGCGCAGCCGCGACGGCGACCAGCGTGACGGCCACCGCAACCGCCGCGACCACTACTGCCAGGGCACGTAGAGCTTTCATCGTGTACCTCCTTCGGAAACCGGATCGACTCGCTTGTCGAAACAGATGGTCGACCAGTCGGGTTTCAGGTCCGTTTCAGCCGAGACTCAACCCCGCGTCCGTGGACGAGGTTCTAGCGAAATCGGATCGACTCGACGATCTGCCTGGTCTCCTCCTCGAGCCACGGCGTCGCCTGACGCGTTGTCGCGGCCTCGATGAAGAGAAGCCGGCCGTCCACCTTGACGATCCAAACCCGGATCGTGTCGCCCGCCCGCGTCGTCTCCCACAACGCCCCGCCGGGCACTTCCCGCCAGTTGTAGAAGAACCCCGGGTCGCAGCCGACGTTCTTGCGCACGGTGAGCACGACACGCTTGGCGGAGTGCCCACCCAACGTGACGTTCGACGGCCCCTTGACGAGCTTCGTCCCAGGCGCCCTCGCCACCGCTGCCGCGAGCTTGGCCGCCGAGTGGCCGATCGACCGATTCAGCAGCCGGGAACACGGTTCGGCATAGTCGCCGTGGGGGAAGCTCGTCCAGTAGATGATCGCCTCGGCACCCTGCGGCCCCGTGATCGACCGGTTGAGCGAGATCGGCCCTCCAGGAGAGCTGGCGGTCGGGATACTGCTAAATCTCTCCCAGTAGCTGCCGAACCTCCCCCAGGAACTCCCTGTCGGCGACGTTTCCGGCACTCGGAACGAGAATCGGACGCCCGCCTCGATCACCTCATGCCTCGAGAACGGTTGTCGCGCCGCGCCGGAGTGCGCAAACGACGGTATGAGCAGATTGAGACCCACGACCGCGACGATCGCAGCGGAGGTGGTCTTCAGCCTGGCGGCGTAGTTCATTCCATCCCTCCTCGTTCGGAATGCTTCCAGGAGCGAGATTGCGCTCCGCGGCCTTTCAGCCCCGTTTCAGCCGAGCAACAGCTGTTAGCGTCCGGCGCAGGAGGCCAGCCGATGGAGTACCGGATTTTGGGCCCGCTCGAGGTATGGGACGGAGGAAGCGATGTCAGCCCGTCCGGGCCCAAGCCGCGTGCGCTCCTCGCCGTGCTTCTCCTCCACCCGAACGAGGTCGTTCCCTCCGATCGGCTGGTACACGAGCTCTGGGGCGAGCACTCGCCCGAGGACGCCGCCGCTGCGCTGCGCGTCAACGTCTCGCGACTTCGCAAGGCGCTGCCGCAGGATGTGCTGGCGACGAGATCGCCGGGCTACCTCCTCCGGGTCGAGCCCGACCAGCTCGATCTCCACCGCTTCGAGCGTCTCGTGGACGAGGGGAGGAGCCTCTTCGCTCGCGGCCTGGCGTCCGACGCGGCGGAGCGGCTTCGCCAGGCGCTGGCGCTATGGAGAGGGTCGGCGCTCGCCGATTTCACATACGAGAGCTTCGCCCAAGGAGCTATCGCGCGGCTCGAGGAGATTAAGCTGGCAGCAGTCGAGCTCCGGCTCGATGCCGACCTCGCACTCGGGCGACACGACGAGCTGGTCGGAGAGCTCGGAGCACTCGTCGCCGAGTACCCACACCGCGAGCGCTTGCGTATGTACCTGATGAAGGCGTTGTACGGCTCGGGTCGGCAGGCGGAGGCGCTCGATGCGTACCAGCACGCGCGTCGCGCACTCGTCGACGGGCTCGGGATCGACCCGAGCGCCGCCCTCCAGGAGCTGGAGCGGGCAATCCTGCGGCAGGACCCGTCACTCGACGTCGAGTCGACGACCCCCGCTCGTGGAAAGCACGAAACGGAACGTTCGATCCTCGTCGCCGTCACGGACGAGGCACGCATCGATGCACTGCTCGCCGTGGCCGAGCCGCTCGCGCGAGACGTGCCACGCATCCTGATCCTGGCGAGGCTCGTCTTGGACGCGGTAGAGCTTCAGTCTTCGTCGGCCTGGCTCGAGGAGCATCGGGCGACACTCGCAAGCCGCGATGTCGCAGCTCGCACGGCCTCCTTCACGTCGGCGGCGCCGGGCAAGGAGCTGGCCCGGTTGGCCCGAGAGCTCGACGTCGATCTTCTGGTCGCCGACGCGCCGGACGAGCTCCTGATCGAGGGAGCCCCGGATGAGCATCTGACCGCTCTCCTCGATGACACGCCCTGCGACGTCGCGCTTCTCGTCCCTGGAGGCGCTATGTCGGAAGGCCCCGTCCTCGTGCCCTTCGGAGGGGCCGACCATGACTGGGCAGCAGTCGAGCTCGGGGCGTGGTTCGCTCGAGCCACGGGTGCGACCCTTAGGCTCGCGGGCGCCGCCGCGGTGCCGGAGCAGGGCAGGCGCGATGCGAGCCGCCTGCTCTCCCACGGAGCGCTCGCAGTCCAACGCGTGCTGGGGATCTCGGCCGAGCCGCTGCTGACCCCGCCCGGTGAGGAGGGCATGCTGGAGGCAAGCCGCGACGCGGGCCTCCTCGTCGTCGGGCTATCGACGCGGTGGCACCGCGAGGGCCTCGGCCCGGCCCGGCTGAGGCTCGCCAGGGAGTCCGTATCGCCGACGCTGCTCGTGCGGCGGGGACTCCGTCCGGGCGGCATCGCACCGCCCGCCGCCCTGACGCGCTTCACCTGGTCGATCCGTGTATGAATCGACCTCAAGGGTGACAGGCGGGCTCGTACGGCCGACCGGGAAGGAATTCCTTCCACTCCCCGCGGGTCAGCATGCGATTCGCGAGTCTGCAGGCGCGACGATTCCACGACTCGGGGTCGACGTCCCAGATCGCCCCCTGGCCGTTACCGTGGATCTCCAGCAGCTGGCGTCCGTCACTCGACAGATCGATCCTCGTTCTGCGGTCGCCTGCCGCGAGCGACGGGCCGATCTGGCTTCCCGTCGCAACGTCCCAGAGTGACGCGGCAGGCTCGAAGGCGGAGACCGCGAGTGTCCCGCCGTCCGGGCTGAATTCGAGGGTGAACGCTCCGTTGCCGCCCTGGTCGAGCTCGCGAACGAGAGTGCGGGTGCGGACGTCCCAGAGGCGGATCACTCGGCCGAAGCCACCGGCGGCGAGCGTTCGACCGTCGGGGCTGAGGGCGACGGAGAAGTTCTGGTCGACGGCTGTGTCACCCGACAGAGAGGCGATCATCGAGCCGTTGACGACATTCCAGATCTCCGCACCACTGCTGCGGGCGACGGCGATCATCCTCCCGTCGGCGCTGAAGGTCACGTCGCGCGCGTCGACGCCGCCTCCGATCTCTCCCCGCTTCGCCCCGGTTGCACCGTCCCAGAGGAGAACCCCGAACTGGCTCGCCGTGGCGACGGTCTTGCCGTCCGGGCTGAAGCTGACTCCGATCACGAGGTCGCCGGCGCCGACAGAGAGAGGCGGATGGAGCCGCGATCGTGAGTCGATATTCCACAGTGTCAGACGATCGCTCGTGGCTGCGGCGAGCGTTCGTCCGTCGGGCGAGAAGCGGAGCGTCTTGACCTCTCCGCCCGTTCCGAGCAGCTGGGGCCCGGTCGGCGCGAGCGTGTGCGCGTCCCAGAGGGCGACGCCCCGTTCTTTGAGGCCGACGGCGATCAGCCGGCCGTCCGGGCTGAACTCTCCCGGGTGACCGTCGTAGCCGGTCTTGGAGAATGTCCGGTCGTGAGTAAACGTGAAAGGCCGCCCCAGTCGGCGGTTGCCGGTGAGGTCCCAGGCGATCGCCGTGCCATCGTGACTCACGGTGTAGAGCGTCTCCCCGTCGAGACCGAAGACAGGTTGCTGAACGAAGTTCGAGTGACCACGAAGCGTCTCCAGTGGGGCGGCCGTCGAGACGTCCCAGCGAGTCACGGTCTTATCGCGGTTCGTCGCTACGACCATCTTGCCGTCAGGGCTGAAGAGCACCCAGTTCGGCGTGCCCGCGAGATCGGCTGTCGCCGTTCGCACGGTTCCAGAGCGGAGGTCGACGAGCTGCACTCCGTGTTCCATGCCGACGGCCGCCGTCCGGCCGTCCGGGCTGACCGCGAGCGCGGGGGCCGTACCGGCCTCGATGCGCAGCGTCCGCTTCTCCTTTCGGCTCTGGAGATCCCACAACGTCAGCCGACCGTCCTCGGATGCAGTGAGGAGCGCGTGATCGTCGGGCGTGAGGGCCATCTGAGGTGACGCAAACCAAAATCCGACGTACGCGCCGACGAAGGCCTCGGGCTCGATCGGACGGCCGATCGGCTCGAGCGTCGCGGCGTCACGAACAGTGACTTGCGCGTCGTCTCCGCCGAGGTCTTGATTCGAGGTGCCAGAGGCAATGAGCGCGACGAGTCGTGACCCGTCGCTCGTGAAGGAAATGCTCGTGACGACTCCGTTGACGGCCGTCTCAGCCAGTTGCTCGAGGTCTTTCGCGTCGACGAGGCGCAGGATGTGATCGCCACCGAGTGCGAACCTTCGCCCATCGGGGCTGTAGGCAAGGCTCGCGTTGGAGGTGTTGCCTCCTTCAGGCGGGTCTTCGAGCCGCGCTTGGGTCTTGGCATCGAACTGGAGAACCCGGCCGCTGCCAGAGAGAACTGCCAACGTCTTTCCGTCGGGACTGATCGTGATTCCTCGCAGCGCGTCGCCGTCACCGTGCATGATCCCGATCGCGAAGGGACTGCGGCGGAGCGCGGCGAGCATGTAGCCGCGAGTCTGCGGCGAGTCCGCTATCGCGACCGCCTGGCGTGCGAGCAGCAGCGAACGGCCGAGATCCTCCTCGACGAGCGCCTGCGCACCCAGGCGCTGCACGAGCTGCGCCGCCTCGGCGTCGCGTGCCTGGCCTCGTTGCAGCACCGCGAACGTTCCGCCCGCGACGGCGGCCGCGAGCAGAACCGCGACCCCCGCCAGCAGTCCGCGCAGACGGCGGTTCGTACGCCGGACGCGTTTCGTCTCCTTCTCGGAGGCCTCTCGGCTCTCGGTGACGAATGCGCGCTCGAGCTCGTTCACATCCAGCGAGTGATCCGACGCCCAGTCGAGCGCGGCTGCGAGGCGGGCTCCGCGGTAGAGCTCGCCCGGATCACGCCCTGCTGCATCCCAGCCCACGGCTGCCTGTGAGATGTGACTGCGGAGCCGACGCCCCTCGGCGTCCTCGTCGATCCAGCCGCGCAGGCGCGGCCATTCGCGCAAGAGCGCCTCGTGGGCGACCTCGACGCTTTCTTCGGACACGGTGACGAGGCGACTGTCGGCCAGCCTCGTGAGCACAGCGGCAGCGGCGTCGTTGCTCTCGAGGTCGAGCTCGGTCAATGGTGCGCGGCGGCGCACGACCGCATCGCCGTCTCCTTCCCCGACCAGCCGCAGCATGACCGCTCGTACGAGTTGCTTGTGCCCCTCGGGAACCTGCGCATACGTGCCTTCGGCCAGCCTTGCGACTGCGCCGCGAACGCCGCCTGACTCGCGGTACGCGGCCAGCGTGAGTTCGTTGCCCTGCCGCTTCTGCCAGAGCTCGAGGAGGGCGGTGGAGAGGAGCGGCATCGCACCGGGCTCGCCCTCGACGTCGTCGACCAGTACGTCGGCGAGCTCCGGCTCGACTCGCATTCCCACTCGGGCAGCGGGCAGCTCGACCACACGCCGCAGCTCCGAGGCCTGCATGGGGCCGACGAGCACGTTGTTGGCACCCAGCAGCTGAGCGAGCGCCGGGTAGGCGGCGAAGCGTCCGTAGTAGTCGGCGCGCAGCGCGACCACGACCACTGCGCGGCCGTTCGGATCGGAGGCAGCGCGGGCGAGCGTCTCGGCGAAGGCGGCGCGCTCGACGTCCGAATGGCAGGCCGTGAACAGCTCCTCGAGCTGGTCGACGGCGAGGAGCATTCGTGCGTTCGCGGGAAGTGCGTCGAGCGCCTCTCCGAGAGGATCCTTCGCTCCCGACACGAGCACCCGGCGAAGCTCGTCGAGCGGCCGTGCACCCGGACGCAAGAGGAGACGCCGCCAGCCCTCGCTGCCGGGAAGCACTCCTCCGGCGAGAGCCGGGAGGAGGCCGGCGCGGAGTACGGACGACTTTCCGCTGCCCGACGGGCCGACGATCCCGAGGAATCCGGTTCCGACGAGGCGGGCGATGAGCTCCGCTACGAGCCGTTCGCGGCCGAAGTAAAAGTCGGCGTCGACCGGCTCGAAGCTCGCGAGGCCCTTGAACGGGCAGATGCCCTCGGCGGCAACTCGGGCGGGAGTGGCCGGTCCCGTGACTGCCCGCGCCCGCTCTTGCGCCACCTGAAGATCGACGACCTTACCGGCCAACTCGGCCTCCACCTCGCCCAGGTCGCTCCGGCCGGCTGCAGCGCGGGAAGCGACGTCGACGAGGTGCCGGCTCGCCTCGTCGACGGCGACTCCCAGCGCCGCTCGCGCGAACTCGCCACAACTCGAGTAGCGCCGTGCCGGATCCTTTGCCAGCGCAGAGGCGATGACCGGGTCGAGCGCGATCGGCAAATCGGGCCGATGGCCGCTCGCGGTCGGCGGTTCGCTCTCGAGGTGCGCGAACACCACCGCTATGTCAGAGTCGCGCTGGAACGGCGGGTGCCCGACGAGGCACTCGTAGAGCACGCAACCGAGCGAATACACGTCCGCTCGTCCGTCGATCTCCTCACCGGCGATGTGCTCGGGGGCGAGGTAGTCGATCGTGCCCATCAGGTTGCCGTCTTCGCCTGTGGCAATCCCCTCCGAGACCAGCCGTGTGAGGCCGAAGTCGGCGAGGTAGACGTGGTCGGCACCGTCGGGGCGCGCGCCCGCGTCGAGCAGGATGTTGGAGGGCTTCACATCGCGATGCACGAGGCCCCGCGCATGTGCCGCATCGAGAGCGCTCGCCAGCTGCGCGAGAATGCCGATCGCGTCAGCGGCGTCGAGGCTGCCGAGCTGGAGGCGCTTGTTCAGGTCACGCCCCTCGACGTAGCGCATGGCGATGAAGAGAAGGTCGTCTGCCCTTCCCGCCTCGTAGATCGGGACGATGTTCGGGTGGTCGATCGACGCGGCCAGCTCGGATTCACGCAGGAAGCGCTCGCGGAACGACGCGTCGTCGGCGAGGTCGGCCGCAAGGAGCTTGAGTGCGACCCTCCGCTTGAGCCGCAGATCCTCGGCGAGGTAGACGACGCTCATCCCACCGAAGCCGAGCAGCGACTCGATCCGGTAGCCGGCGAGCTCGGTGCCTACCCGCGGATCGTCGCTCACGTGCACGATGCGCATCCTCGCTTTCGAATCTCGCCGAACGATACGGGGAGTCGGGAGGATCTGTACAGGCGCGGGTTTCAGCCGGGTTACAGGCTCGCAACCCCCGGGCTCGGTTGCGGGAGGGCGGATGGGACCCGGGGGAGAGGCTGAAGCCTCTCCCCGCTCACCTCGCTGCGCCGGGCCGCGCCGTCAGCCGGCCTGCGCCACCGTGGGCAGGGCGAGCTCCGGCACCTCGCGGCCCTCGGCCAGGATCGAGCGGCACTCGGGACAGGCGATCGCGAGCCCATGCGCGCCACGCACGTGCAGGACGAACTCGCTGCACACCGGGCAGGCGAGGCTCGCGCCGCGCGCGAGCGCGACGAGCTCCTGGTCGAGCGTCCGGGCGAGGGCGGTGACGGTCATCGCAGGCTCCGGAACACCCCCACGACCTTGCCCATGACCTGCACGTGGTCGGCGTAGATCGGCTCGAGGGCGCTGTTCTCGGGCTGGAGCCTGATCCGCCCGCTCTCGCGGTAGAAGGTCTTCACCGTCGCCTCGTCGGCGCTCTCGTCGTCGCCCACGAGCGCCACCACGACGTCACCGTTCGACGCGTCCTCCTGCTTGCGAACGACGAGCGTGTCGCCGTCGAGGATGCCGGCGTCGATCATCGAGTCGCCGCGCACCGTCAGCAGGAAGTCGGCGCCGCGGCCGAGCGGCTCCGGGACGGCGATCCGGTCCTCCACGTTCTCTTCCGCGAGGAGCGGCGAGCCGGCGGCGATCTGCCCCAGCAGCGGTAGGCGCGGTACCTCCTCGACCGACGCCGGGGCGGGAGCGGCCACGGTGCGATGCCCGATCAGGTCGAGCGCGCGCGGCTTCGTGGGGTCGCGCTTGAGCAGGCCGGCACGCTCGAGGTTCGCGAGATGCGCGTGCACGGTCGACGGAGAGGCGAGGCCCACCGCCTCGCCGATCTCGCGCACGGTCGGCGGGTAGCCGTGCCCGTCCGTGTACTCGACGAGGAACTGCCAGATCTCCTGTTGCCGTGCGGTCAGCATGATGCCTCCGAGGTGGGGTTTCCGAACACGTGTTCGTGATAGAGGGTACGGATCCTCCCGGACGACGTCAACTCGAAGACGAACGCCGAAGGGGCCCCGAAGGCCCCTTCGACTCGCATGCGCTGGAGAGGACTTGAACCTCCACGGGGTTGCCCCCACAAGGCCCTCAACCTTGCGCGTCTACCAATTCCGCCACCAGCGCGCGGCGCGATTGTACCCGCAGGACTCGCTACGCGAGTAGCCGGTACAGGATGATCGTGTTCACGAAGAACAACACCGCCACGATCGCCGTCAGGCGCGTGAGGTTGCGCTCGACGATGTGGGTGCCTCCCTGAGACTGCGGCGTGAAGCCCATGCCGCCGAAACCCGCCTCGCGGCCGGAGTGCATCAGCACGAGCGTCACGAGCGCTGCCGAGATCAGCACCTGGACGACTGCAAGGAACGGGACCATCGCCGCTGGATGGTACCAGCGCTACCCTGCGCCTCATGGAGACCTCCGACGATCCGCGTGCGACGATCCAGCGCCTCCTCGTGACGGGCGATAACAGGCTCAAGCAGGGCGTGGCGCCCGAAAAGGTGCGCGAGAGCTACCTGGCGGCGCTGGACGCGGCCCGGGCGGCAGGGCTGGAGGATGCGGTCAGGCCTCTCGTCGAGCTCAGGCTTGGCGATCTCGAGCGGTTGGCCGCTCCGCCAGAGCCTCGTCCACCAGCCTGAGCAGGCCCCGACGCCTGACCTCGAGCGGGAACCGGTCGAGCACGCGTGCGCGCGCCCGTGCGCGAGCATTGCCCGGGAATTCGAGGGCTTCTTCCACGCCGGCCGCGACGTCGGCCGGATCGGGCGACTCGACGACGACGCCGGTGTCACCGACGACCTCGGGTAGCGCCCCCGCCGAGGTCACGACCGGGATGCAGCCGGCCAACATCGCCTCTGCGACCGTCATCCCGAAGCCCTCGTGACGCGACGCCTGCACGTAGACCGAAGCCCGCGTGTAGAGGCGGTCGAGCTCCTCGTCGGTGAGCCCGCCGGTGAGATGCACGTTCGGGCCTGCGAGCGCCTGGAGCTCGGCCGCTGCGTCGTCGAGCCATCGCCCCGCGACGACGAACTGGACCTCGGGCAGGTGTGTCGCCGCCTCGACGAACGGGCGCAGTCCCTTGCGCTCCAGTGAGAGCCGGGCGACGTTGGCGACGGTGAGCGCCATCCGTTCGCGTGGGCCAGCGGGAAGGCCGGGGAAAGGGTCGGGAATCCCGTGGTAGACGACCTCGGCAGCGAAGCCCGTGTTGCGCCGGAGCTCTTCGCGGCTGTACTCCGAGTTCGTCAGCAGACGGACGGCGAGCCGCATCGAGGTGCGCGCGATCATCCGCCTGATGCCGCCCTGCTGGAAGCCGTAGCCGATCTCGGGCATGTTGGCGGTGTCGAAGCCGCCGACGATGAGGATGGACGGGCGGCGCAGCAGACGTGCGAGCAGGAGCGGGACCGGGGCGTGCCAGGACGCGAACCAGCAGACGACGACGTCGGCTCCTCGCACGGCCCGCCAGGCGGCGAGCGGCCGGGGGAGTGGGCCCGGCTGGGCGTACTCGCTCACGTCATGGCGTTCCGCGAGCAGGTCGCGGTCGATCGCGACGAAGCGTGCCGGCCGACTGTAGGCGAGGAGAACGCGGGCCAAGGGGCCTACACGCGCCGGCCGTCATAGGTGCCCCAGAGCTCGCGCAGGGCACCGCAGAGCTCGCCAACGGTGCAGCGGGCGCGGAGCGCTTCGCGGAGCGGCGGGAGCAGGTTGCCGGTACCGGACGCCGTCTCGCGCACGAGCGCGAGCGCGCTCGCAGCTGCTTCCGGGTTCCGCTCGCTGCGGACGCGCGCGAGCCCCTGGCGCTGTCGTTTCTCGCCGGCGGGGTCGACGCGGTAGAGCTCGAAGCGCTCGTCCGGCTCCTGCGTGAACTGGTTGACGCCGACGACGACGCGCTCGCCGGTCTCGACGGCGACCTGGAATCGGTAGGCGGCCTCCTCGATCTCACCCTGGACGAAGCCGGCCTCGATCGCGGCCACCGCACCGCCGAGCTCGTCCACACGCTCGATCAGCTCGCGCGCCTTCGCCTCGAGCTCCGCAGTGAGCGCCTCGAGGTAGTACGAGCCGCCGAGCGGGTCGGCGGTCTCGGTGGTGCCGGCCTCGTGCATCAGGATCTGCTGGGTGCGGAGGGCGATCGTCGCTGCGTGCTGGCTCGGGAGCGCGAGGGCCTCGTCGAAGCTGTTCGTGTGCAGCGACTGCGCGCCGCCGCATACGGCGGAGAGCGCCTGGATCGCCACGCGTACGACGTTGTTCTCGGGCTGCTGGGCCGTCAGGGTCGAGCCGCCGGTCTGAGCGTGGAACCGCAGCGCCTGGGCCTTGGCCCTCGTGGCGCCGAAGCGGTCACGCATGATCTGCGCCCACAGCGTGCGGGCCGCGCGGAACTTCGCCACCTCCACGAAGAAGTCGTTGTGGGCGTTGAAGAAGAACGAGAGCCGCGCCCCGAATGCATCCGGTGAGAGGCCGGCTGCGACAGCCGCGTCGCAGTAGGCGATCCCGTTCACCAGCGTGAACGCGAGTTCTTGCGCCGCCGTCGATCCCGCTTCGCGGATGTGGTATCCGGAGATCGAGATCGTGTTCCAGTGCGGGATCCGCTCCTCGCAGTACGCGAACAGGTCGGTCGTGAGCCGCATCGACGGCCTGGGCGGGAAGATGTAGTTCCCGCGCGCGACGTACTCCTTGAGGATGTCGTTCTGCACCGTGCCGCGCAGCGCGGCGCCGGGCACGCCCTGTCCCTCGGCGACCAGTTCGTACAGGAGCAGCAGGAGCGCCGCCGGCGCATTGATCGTCATCGACGTCGAGACCTCGTCGAGCGGAATCCCGTCGAGCAGCACCTCCATGTCCACGATCGAGTCGATCGCCACACCGGTGCGGCCGACCTCCCCTTCGGCAACCGGATCGTCCGAGTCGTACCCGAGCTGGGTCGGCAGGTCGAATGCGATCGAGAGGCCGGTCTGGCCGCGGGCGAGCAGGTAGCGGTAGCGTGCGTTGGACTCCTCGGCAGAGGCAAACCCCGCGTACTGGCGGATCGTCCACGGGCGCCCGCGGTACATGTTCGGGTAGGGGCCGCGCGTGAACGGGAAGACGCCGGGGGGCGGCGGCTCGGACACCGGAGCATCCGCGGCGCCGTAGAGCGGCTTCGCGTCGAGATCAGATCCGGAGCGGGGCCGGTCGTGAGAACTGGCCATGCAGTCGATCCTACGTCGACTCCGGCGGGTCGTGGGCGGACACGCCGGAGTCGACGATGCCGTTAGGGCGTTGTCGAGAGCGTGTCGACGCTGATGGCGTCGAGTTGCCGGTATCGCGCGACGACGCGGGACGTCGGCCCGGCGGCCCGAGGCACCGAGGCGCAGATCACCTCGAGCACTGCTTTCTCCGACGGGATCCTGACCGCGGCCTGCAGGCCGACGCTCGCGGACGAGACGCCGGTGCTCGTCACCGCCTGCTGGAGGACGATCCAGGTCTGGTCGAGGTTCGTCGTCGTGCCGGCGATCCTCAGCGAGCACGGGACGAAGGTCGAGCCGAGGGAGCGGAAGTTCAGGTTCGCCACGTTGACCTTCGCGTGGGCGAGGTACGTGCCCGCGGGCAGGACGATCGAAGCGACCGGCACGCTCGAGGTTCCCAGCTCCACGTCGGAGGTCAGGGTTGCGTCAGCGTAGCCACGCGTCGGGCCGCCGAGTGGAAGAGGCGTTTCTTCCTTGGTGCAATCGGCCACTCCGTCGACTGCGCGGAGCGCTCCGCCGGAGTTCGCATAGCAGGTGTTGATGACGCCGGACGAATCCGGGATCGTGGCGTACGCGACACCGGCCACGGCGAGCAGCGTGCCGATCGCCGCGGCGGCAAAGGTGAGCTTCGAACGAGACAGACGCATGAAGACCTCCATCGTGGGGGCGTGAGTTCCCTCACGATGAACTGCCGCCGTGGTTCCGTCAAAAGCTGCGGCGTCGAACGTCGCTCAAAGCAAGCCGCCGGACTCCTCGACGACGCCGAGCACCATCGCCTTGCCTGATGCGATGTGCGTCCGGATTGCCTGTTGGGCAGCCGGCAGGTCGGCGGCCACGAACGCCTCCACGATCATTCGATGCTCACGGGCGAGGTCGTCGCCGGCGGCGAGCCGGGCGCCGCGAATCACCCGCATGATCAGGTTCACCGGCATCTCGCGGTACACACGCGAGAGGATCTCGTTGTCCGCTAGATCGATCTGATATCCGTGGAACGCGGCGTTCGCCGAGTCCCATTCGTCCTCGGTCACCGCGCGCTCGGATTCCTCCAGCAGGCTCCGGAAGCGCCCCAGGCGAGCAGCATCGACCACGCCGACGCTGCGCTCCGCCGCATGGAGCTCGAGAGCCAAACGGACGTCGTACGCGTCGCTCACCATCGAGGGTGTCACCGGCGTGACGTAGTAGCCGCGACGCGCCTTGACCGTGACGAGCCCCTCCGAGACGAGCCGGGTCAGCGCGTGGTGCACGGGGCTTCGGGAAACGCCGAGCTCGGTCGCGAGCTCGTGCAGGCTGAGCTTTGCGCCCGGGCCCGGGTGACGGCGAAGGACACGCTCGCGGAGCATCTCGTAGACCTGCTCGTTGAGGTTCGAGCGGAGGAGCGTCGTGGTCATGATCAGATGTAACATGACAGCCGCCGCGGTCTGCAACCCCCTCGAGGCTACGCTCTGCCGATGAGAGTCGCCGTTCGCCTGTTTGCCGGCCTGCGCGAGCTCGCGGGCACGCGCGCAACCGAGATCGAGTTGCCGGAGGGCTCGACGGCGACACAGGTCTGGCCTGCGCTCGAGCTCGGTGACGAGCCACCTGGGCTCCTTCTGGCAGTCAACCGGAGCTATGCGCCGCGCGACACGGTGCTGGCCGACGGTGACGAGGTCGCCTTGATCCCGCCCGTGTCCGGGGGCTCGTTCCGACTCTCGGAACAACCGCTCTCGTTGGACGAAGCCGTACGCGAGGTCGCCTCGGAGGAGGCGGGGGCGATCGCCACCTTCACGGGAACGACCCGCGCCCACTCCCGCGGCCGCGAGGTCGTCCGCCTCGAGTACGAGGCCTACGAGGGGATGGCCGAGGCGGAGATGGAAGGGATTGCAGAGGAGCTCCGGGAGCGGCATTCGCTGATTGCGGTCGCCATCCACCACCGGGTCGGGATCGTGGGGATCGGGGAGACGAGCGTGGTGATCGCTGTGTCGTCCGCCCATCGCGCGAGCGCTCTCGCCGCCTGCGCCGAGGCGATCGACACGCTCAAGGGCAGGGTGCCGCTGTGGAAGAAGGAGATCTACGTCGGCGGTGAGGAATGGATCGGACGGGGCTCGTGAGCACCGAGTCTCCGGAGCAGCTCCCGGACGAGCCGCCGAGCCGCGGGCCGCGACAGGGGTGGGGGCGCCTGCTGGCCCCGGTCTTCGTCGCCGGCGCCGTGCTACTGAAGCTCGCAGGATCGCTGAAGTTCCTCGGCGTCTTCGTCTCGGTCGGCGCCTACGCGCTCATCTGGGGCTGGCGTTTCGGCGTCGGCTTCGTCCTCCTCATCCTCGTCCACGAGCTCGGCCACTACGTCGAGGCGCGCCGGCAGGGGCTGAATCCGCAGCTACCCGTGTTCATTCCGTTCCTCGGAGCGTATGTGGCCCTGCGTGGCCAGCCGTTCGACCCCTGGCGCAACGCGCTCGTCTCCGTGGCGGGGCCGGTCGCGGGCGGGCTCGCAGCGCTCGTCTGTCTCGTCTACGGCGTCGCCGTCGGCTCCGACCTGCTGCTCGCGCTCGCGTACGTGGGTTTCTTCCTCAACCTCGTCAACCTGGTTCCGATCGGGATCCTCGACGGCGGTCACATCCTCCGGTCGTGGCGGGTGCTTCGCGCCGGCGGCGGCCGCGCGAGCCCGGCCGAGGCGCGCCGGCTCGCCGGTGTCGTCGGCGCCTACTCGGTCGCGCTCATCGCCTGTCTCGCGATCGGAATGGTCGCGGCCCACGTGCCGCAAGACCGCCTATGAGGAACAACCAGCTCGACCGCAGGGTGCTGCGCCGCCGCGACGGGACGATCGAGACCGACGTGTCGCTCATCGCAGCGGAGTTCCTCGCCGGCTTCGAGAAGGTGGACGAGATCGACCGGCCGGCCGTCTCCGTCTTCGGCTCAGCGCGCGTCACCGAGCAGACACCGGTGTATCACCTGGCGCGCGAGACGGCCGGCTGCTTCGCACGGGCCGGCTTCGCGATCGTCACGGGTGGCGGGCCGGGTGTGATGGAGGCGGCGAACCGCGGCTGCCGGGAGGCGGGCGGTCTCTCCGTCGGCTTCAACATCGCGCTCCCAAGGGAGCAGGGTCTCAACCCGTACTGTGATCTCTCGCTCACGTTCAAGCATTTTTACGCCCGCAAGGTCATGTTCGTGAAGGCGGCAGAGGGTTTCGTCATCTTCCCGGGTGGCTTCGGAACGCTCGACGAGCTGTTCGAATCGCTGACGCTGATCCAGACCGGCAAGATCGGCAGCTTCCCCGTGGTTCTCTTCGACACGGCCTACTGGGCGCCCATGCTCGACTGGATCCGCACCCGCATGCTCGAGGACGGGCTCGTGTCGCCTCCCGATCTCGAGCTCGTGCGCGTCACCGACGTGCCGGCCGAGGCGGTCGACTTCGTCGTCTCGCGCTTCGACGCCCGGGTTGCCGAGGGTTCGGCGTGATCGACGACGCTGCAGCCGTGATCCGCGAGCGGACGCCGCTCGTGCCGCGGGCCGCGGTCGTGCTGGGCTCGGGTCTCGGCGGCTTCGCGGACCGGATCGAGGATGCGGTCGAGATCCCGTACGGCGAGATCCCGGGTTGGCCCGTCTCGACGGCGCTCGGGCACGCAGGCACCCTCGTGCTGGGGACGTTCGCCGGTGTGCCGCTCGCCGTCATGAAGGGGCGCGCCCATCTCTACGAGGGCCACCCCGCCGACCGGGTCGTGTTCGGAGTGCGCGTGCTCGGTAGGCTCGGGGCCGGTGCGCTCGTCGTCACGAACGCCTGCGGAGGTGTGCGCGAAAACCTCGCGCCCGGCGATCTCGTGCTCGTCGCCGACCACCTGAACCTGCAGGGAACCTCGCCGCTCGTGGGGCCGAACGACGACACGCTGGGGCCGCGCTTCCCCGACATGAGCTCCGCGTACGATCCGGCGCTGCGGGCGCTGGCGCACGAGGCCGCAGCCCGACTGGGTCAGTCGCTCCCGGAGGGCGTCTACGCGGCCTGGCTCGGCCCGGCGTTCGAGACCCCGGCCGAGATCCGGATGATCCGCGCGCTCGGCGGCGACCTCGTCGGGATGTCGACGGTGCCCGAGGTCCTCGCGGCGCGTCATATGGGCCTTCGTTGCCTTGCGATCTCGTGCGTGACCAACATGGCGGCGGGTATCCTGCCCGAGCCGATCGATGCGGAGCACGTGCTCGCGGTCGGCGCGCGGGCCCAGGGCCGGCTGACGGCGCTGCTCGCGGAAGTCCTGCCCGCGCTGTAGATCCACGGGTAGCGGTGCCTACACTTCGGGAGTGGCACCCTCGCTCCGAGCCCTCCCCTCCGTCGATCGGCTGCTCGCGGACCCGCGGTTGGCGGGCGTGTCGCATCCGCTCGCGCTCGCCGCGGCCCGCGCGGCTCTCGACCGGGCACGCGGAGAGATCCGGGAGGGACGGGATCCCGGCGATCTCGTCGAGGTGACGTTGGCGCAGCTCGCTGCGGCGGGCCGGCCGTCCCTGCGTCGAGTGCTGAACGCGACCGGAGTGCTGATCCACACGAACCTCGGCCGCGCCCCGCTGGCGCCGTCGGCGCTCGACCGCGTCGTCGAGGTCGGCGGCAGCTACTCGAACCTCGAGTACGACCTCGATACCGGCGCACGCGGCTCGCGCCAGGACCACCTCGCCTCGCTCGTGCAGCGGATCACCGGGGCCGAGGCTTCGCTCGTCGTCAACAACTGTGCCGCCGCCGTGATGCTCGCCCTGGCGGCCCTCGCCGAGGGCCGTGAGGTGCTCGTCTCACGCGGTGAGCTGATCGAGATCGGCGACGGCTTCAGGATTCCCGACGTGCTGGCGCGCTCGGGTGCGCGGCTTGTCGAGGTGGGGACGACGAACCGCACACGGATCGCCGACTACGAGCGGGCGATCGGCCCCGCGACGGCCGTCCTCCTGCGTGTGCACCAGTCGAACTTCCGCGTGGTCGGTTTCACCGAGCAGCCGGGGCTCGCGCAGCTGGCCGAGCTCGCGAAGGGGGCGGGCCTGCCGCTCGTCGACGATCTCGGCTCGGGAGCGCTCTGGGCGATCGGTGACGAGTCGACGGCCGGGGCGAGCCTTGCCGCGGGAGCCGACCTCGTGTGCTTCTCCGGTGACAAGCTGCTCGGTGGGCCTCAGGCGGGGATCCTCGCCGGCCACGCCGAGCTGATCGACCGCCTCCGCCGGCACCCGCTGCAGAGGGCGCTGCGGGCCGACAAGCTGACGTTGGCTGCCCTCGAAGGGACGCTTGCGCTTGCCCTCGATCCCGAGGGCGCCCGGCGTGAGATCCCGGTGCTCCGCATGCTCGCCGAGCCCGTTGCTGCCGTGCGCGAACGCGCTGAGCGGCTGGCCGTCCTTGTCGGCGGCGAGGTCGAGGAGACGGTCGCCCGCGTCGGCGGTGGCGCGCTTCCGCTCGCCGAGCTTCCGAGCTTCGCGTGCGCCGTCGAGGAGGCGCTGTCCGATCCGTTGCACGCGGGCGAGCCGCCCGTCGTCGGGATCGTCCGCGACGGCCGGCTGCTGCTCGACGTGCGTGCTCTCGCCGACGGCGAGGTCGACGAGGTCGCCTTGGCGGTCTCCGCTGCGCGTGCCGGTACGCAGTGGCCCTGACGGTCGGCACCGCCGGGCACATCGACCACGGTAAGACGTGGCTCGTTCGCGCGCTGACGGGTAAGGACACGGACCGCCTGCCCGAGGAGCAGCGGCGCGGGATCTCGATCGATCTCGGCTACGCCCCGCTCGAGTTGCCCGACGGGCGCCGGCTCTCGCTGATCGACGTGCCCGGGCACGAGCGCTTCGTGCGCACGATGGTGGCCGGCGCGACCGGGATCGACCTCTTCTTGCTCGTCATCGACGCCGCCGAGGGGGCGCGTCCACAGACGCTCGAGCACCTCGCGATCCTGCGTCTGCTCGGTGTCGAGGCAGGTGTGGTCGCCGTGACGAAGGCCGACCTGGTCGACGAGGAGACGCTCGAGATCGCGCTCGAAGAGGCGCGCGAGCTCGTCCCGGGAGCCGAGGTCGTCGCCGTCAGCGCGAAGACCGGGGTGGGTCTGGACGAGCTCAGAGCGGCGCTCGCCCGGGTGGCCGACGTCGTGCCGGCGCGGGATGTCGACGGGCCCGCGCGCCTGTACGTCGACCGGGTCTTCACGCTCCGCGGGATCGGAACCGTCGTCACGGGGACGCTATGGTCCGGGACGATCGCGGAAGGCGACACCCTGGGTGTCGCGCCGCGAGGCCGTGAGGTCCGGGTACGCACGGTGCAGGTGCACGATACGGCGGTGCCGAGGGCGAGCGCGGGTGAGCGCGTCGCTCTTGCCTTGCCCGGGATCGAGCGGCGAGAGCTTCGCCGAGGCGATGCCCTCGTCACGCAGGGTGCGTTCCCGGTCTCCTATCGCCTCGACGTCGAGCTCGAGGAACTGGCCGCGATCGACAACGGCTCCCGCGTGTCCGTGCATCACGGCACCTCGCGCATCGCCGCCCGGCTTGCCCGCGTCGGCCCCCACACGGCGCAGCTGCGGCTCGAAGCCCCCGTCGTCGCGGCTCGCGGCGACCGCGTCGTCCTGCGAGGGGAGACGACGCTCGGCGGTGCCACGGTGCTCGATCCGGCTCCGCCCCGCCGGCTCGAGGAGGAGCGGCTCGCGCTCCTGGAACGGGGCGATCCAACCTCGATCGTCGCCGCGACCGTCCACGCGCCGGTCGCGATCGAGGCGCTCGCCTCCCGTGGCCTGCTCTCGCGGGCCGAGCTCGAGGAGGGGCTCACAGCGGTGATGCAGGCGGGCGGCTGGGTCTTTTCGCGGGAATGGCTCGATGAGACGAGCCAGTCGGTGGCCGAGCGGCTGCGGGTCCGTGCCGAGGCCTCGCCCCTCGAGCCGGGGCTTGCGGTTGCAGAGCTTCTGCCGGCAGAAGCTTGGGCGCCGACGATCCTGCCGCTCCTGCCGGTCGAGCGGCGCGGCGCGATCGCCTATCTGCCCGGCGTTGCGGCATCGCTCGGGGCCCGGGCAGAGACGGCGGAGGCGCTGCGCGGCGAGCTCGAGGCGAGCGGTCTCGCGGCGGTGAAGCCCGACGATCCTGAGCTTGCGCGATTCCTCGAGACCAAAGGTGACCTCGTCCGGCTCGGCGGTGGCTTCGTCGTTTCGGCCGCTGCCTATGAGCGGGCGCGCGAGCTGGTGGTCACGGAGTGCGGCGTTGCCGGCGAGATCGTGCTCGCCCGCTTCCGCGACCTCGCGGGTGTCGGCCGTCGTGACGCGCAGCTTCTGCTCGAGCGGCTCGACCAGGACGGGGTCACGCGCCGCCTCGGCGACCGCAGGGTGCTGCGGCGAGGCGCCACGAACGGCTGAAGACGTGACGTGCCACGACTGGCTTCGGTCAGCCGCCGGGATCGGCGTGCCGGGGCGCTGTCGCGAGCCCGGACGACAGGCTGAAGCCTGTCGCCGGCGCTAGGTCTCCCGCGACCCCCACTCGGGCTCGTCCTCGACCCCGACGCCCTCGGCGACGCGGTTGATGTAGTTGAAGTACGAGATCACCTGGATCGCGTCGTGGATCGCCACGTCGCCCCAGCCATGGCTGCGAAGCTCATCGGCGTCTGCGAGCCCGACGGACGACGGCGCCTTCGTCAGCTTGACGGCGTAGTCGCACAGAGCCCGCACCCGCGGCTCGAGGTCGGCCTCGACGTAGTCGTGGGCCGCGTGTCGCGCGAGCTCGTCGTCTGCGCCCTCTGCACGGAGGTCGTCTGCATGAGAGAGCGTTCAGTAGTGGCAGTCGTTGTGCCGCGAGGTGACCGTGGCGAGCAGCTCTCGCTCGGCGCGGCTCAGGCCAGACGGCCCGAACATGATCGCCTTGTACATCTCCATCGAGGTGTGGAGCACCTCGGGGCGGAGGCTCATCGCCTTGACGATGTTGAAGATCTTCCCGGCTCGGCCGGTCGCGGCGTCGTACTCGGCGGCCAGAAGCCCGGTCGCCTCGTCGGGCTCGGTCAGGCGGATGTGCGGCATGGTGCGATCCTACTTCCCGCCGCGACGGTGATGTGTCCCTTGCAGGGATCGCTCTCCGCCCGGCAAACCATGATCGGACATACTCAATTCCCCTGCTGGGAGGCGCTCGTGAACGGCATCTGGTGGTTCATCTATCTGGTACTCGTCGTCGCGGTCATCGCGGGCTGGTGGATGATGTTCGAGAAGGCTGGCGAAGCCGGCTGGAAGTCGATCATCCCGATCTACAACATCATCATCCTGTTGAAGATCGTCGGCCGCGAGTGGTGGTGGGTGATCCTCTTCCTCATCCCGATCGTCGGCTTCATCATCTGGATCATCGTGGCGCTCGACCTGGCCAAGGCCTTCGGTCGCGGCACCGGCTTCGGCATCGGGCTGATCTTCCTGACCCCGATCTTCGCCCTGATCCTCGGCTTCGGCAGCGACACGTACAAGGGAGCGCCCGCCGCGGCCGCGTAGCCCGACCCCGCCTGAACCCGGGCCACCGGTAGCCTCCGTCGCGGAGCGGCATGGGCCCGGTGGCCCAGCAGGTCTTCAAAACCTGTGCGGTGTGGTAACCCCACGCTCGGTCGGTTCGACTCCGGCGCCGCTCCGTCAAGCCGTTTGCGGCTTGTTCAAGCTGTTTCTGGCCTTTTCACTCGGGGCTGCTGGCCGCTCATCTTCGTCCGTTGGAGTCCGCTGGAATCCGCTGGTTTCTGGACAGCACTGGACCGCAGACTGGACCGCAGCAGCCACACGGGGGTCGCGTGTGCGAGCTGCTCGTGTTCTGCCCGGAGTGCTGGCAGCGGGAGTTCGGAGTTAACGTGATAGCGCAGGAAGCGTTGGGCGTGGTGGCGCCCGCAGCTCGGGCCGGATGTTGTTCCGGTACCGGGTGTGGTTACCCCCTTCGGGGGTCGTGTGGCGCTGGGTGCGGCCGATCCCTCAAATGAGGTATCCCGCTTCTGGTGTTGTTGTGTCCCCTTTGTTCGGAGGTTCCTGATGCGTTTGCTGCTTCGTCGTCTGACTTATGCCAACGTCGCGGCCACTCTGGCGTTGTTCTTCGCGCTCGGTGGAACGGCTGTGGCGGGAGCGAAGCTGCTGATCACCGGTGCGAACGTGAAGAACCACTCGCTCACCGGCGTCGATATCAAGCACGGCTCGCTCGGGTTGAAGACGCTCAGTCCAGCCGCACGCAAGGCGCTGAAAGGCTCCAAGGGCGCGGGAGGAGCGAGAGGAGCGCAGGGCCAGCAAGGGAGCCAAGGCCCGCCGGGTCCTGTAGGCTCACAGGGTGCGACCGGTCCCCAGGGAGCGACAGGTCCTCAGGGATCGCCTGGCGCTGGCGTCACGACCGCCACGACCAGCGGAGCTGATGTCACCGACTACCAGGACTACACACCTCTTGCGAGCTACGCGCTCCCCGTCGGCGGCGACTACGTGATCTTCACGAACCTCACTGTGCACAACACCGGGGCGAACGGCGAGTACCTCAACTGCGCCTACCGGCTCGACGGGAACCTCATCGGGGCCGCAGGCGTCGATACGTCCGCGGGCCAGACCGTGACCGGCAGCTCCGTGGGCGCATTCAACGCACCCGGCGCGGGAACCGTGGAGTTCCTCTGCGCTGGCAACGGAAACACCACCTACGACATCTCCAACATCACGATGCGTATCCACAACCTCGGCTAACACGATCTGGGGAACGAGAGCGTTGCTCGGTCGTGGAAGCCGCAGCGCGTCGGTCGGCCTAGCCAAGCGCATCAGGTGACTGAGAGACTCGGTGGGTCGGTCTGGGCCTTTGCCAGCCGGGTGTAGGGTCGGACATGTGCGTTTGATCCTGGTGACAGGAATCGTCGCTGGCGTCGCTTCGCTGATCGGGAATCACGCGCCCGGCGCAGTCGGCATCCTGGCAGCCGGGTCACCATGGTTCTCGCAGGCCACTCTGTGGTCCTTTACGCTCAAGCCATCAGGGATCGTGCTCCAGCTGCACCCGACTGAGGCGAGGATCAAAGTCAGTGTGACCGCGAGCGGCCCTCTCAAGGCCTGTGAGTATCGCGGCAGCTGGGGGTCGCCCTTCTCCAAGCACTGGGGCCGCTGTCTGAAGCTGGGCCGACAAGCGGTCGCCCTTCCTTCCAGCGGCGGCGCAATCCACGTCAGCTTCCTCGTCGTCCCGACGGGCGGAAGGGCGACGCGCGTCACAGTCCTGCTGCTTCGCTGGCATTGCGTCGATCACTACTTCGAGGTCAAGCCGGGAACGACCCGCGTTCGCCTCTCCCAACCCCCTCCCGCTCACCATCAGATCCCTGTGCTGGTCTGTACTCCCTCCCTGCCAGCTCCCAGGCCGACGTGATCAGACCACAGCTATCTACACAAAGTTCCGGACAGTCCCCAGTACGGATGGGTCTACCGTTCGTTGTACAGCGTGGCCGCGTTCGTGATCGCGGCAGGGTTCGGCTTCCTCGCCTTCCTCGCGACCGGCCGGGACAACTACTTCACGCCCGACGTGGTTTCCCGCTGGGAGTACGCGGCCAGGAACGGACAAACGCCTGATGTTGTCGCGGCCTTCCTGATCGCGTTCTTCGCGGTGGTTGTTCTGGCGCTCGCCGCTCGTTCGAGATCCTCAACCCGCATGCGTGTCTTTGCGGCCTTGGTCGCCGTGGTGGCAGTCGCGTCGTGGTTCATTGCCCTCGCGGCGCTCGCGCTCGGCAACTGATCTACGTCCGTCCTGTGGACGCTGCGGCACGGCACCCGACCCCGGGTGTTCTGCCGGAGTGCTGGCAGCGGGAGTTCGGGGCTGGGACGTAACGAGGTTCACCGTAGTGGTGGGCGGGGCATCTCTTCGTTTCTGGTGTCCTGTCTTGGCATCCGGTTCTTGCCGCGAGGGAGGCGACGAGTGGGTGTACGTTCCCGTCAGCCGCGCTTCCCCGGGTGCCTTGCCCGCGAATCGCCGGGGACAATTGACCCGACGCCCGATCCGCGGCAATGGTGAGTTCGCTCGAGAATGCGTAGAGATGGAAGACGTCCGATCCATCGCCCTTCAGGCGATCAGAGTGCCGCTGCGAACACCGTCTTGAAGGCGAAGTCGTTCAGCCTGACGGGCCTGGCGAGGGTCTTGCCGTTCTGGTTGACCATGGTGATGGCATCGCCCGACGTGAGCGACCGGCTTCCACTCGTCGTGTAGGCGCTGATCTCGTCGAAGTAGACGACGCCGAAGCTCGCCAGCGGGTGGAAGAAAGGAGGCTGGCTGGTGCCGCCGGTGCGAGTGACGCCCGCGTTGATCGTGACAGCGGGGGGGAAGCCGGTGTCGAGCGCAAAGCTGATCGACCGTGCGGTGGTCTCGTTGGCGAGGAAGTAGGCCGCTTTGCCGTTGGTTTGGAGGCACAGGCTGCCGCTGATCACATCGCCGGGGCGGACGGGCAGGTTGACGTCCCCGACGCCCTGCGCCCAGATCTTGCTCGTGACATTCTGCGCGGAGTCGACGGTCATCTCGACGTGGACGTCGAGGAAGCCGAGACCGACGAAGGTATGGAAGTGGTTGACTGGGTCGAACTGGCCGGGGCTAAACCGCAGGTTGGGCACCGTCCAGGTGACGAACAGGACGGTGAACGGGGCCGAGCGGCTGGAAAGCTGGTACCCGCACGACTCGATCGGGTCCGGCCCGAAAGCCGGGGCAGCCCCACCGGTGATCGTGGCTGGGAGTCCCTTCTTGTTCGCTGTGGTCGTGTCCGGCCGCGGCTCGAGATGTTCGAAGCCGCGGTAGCGGGCTGCCTGTCGCTCCCACAGCGCGGCCATGCCCGGCTCCTTGTGGGGGTCAGGCCGCAACGGCAGCCCGTACTTCATCAAGTCCCGTTTGGTCGCCGCGAACGGGTCGAAGTCCTGGGGCGGAAGCGGGTAGAGACGAATCTCTTTCGTCCCAGCGGGAGCTTTCCTAGCGGGAGGCTTCGTCTGTCCAGCCATGACACCCTCCTTTGCGATCACCGAGGCCCACGATCTTTCACACACCCGCGATCAGATGTCAAGCTCGCTTTCCTGTGGACGCAGCGGCAAGGCACCTGACCCGCGGCGGAGGTTCACGCGCGCGGCCCTGGAACGCGCTCTCAGCGCCTCGGACCACCCGACTACCCAATACGCGCCTGCGTCACGATCCGCGACTGCTGACTGGGCAGTCGAATCGTGCCCGTTCCTGATGCCGAGGAAGAGGAAGAGGGGCCGTAGTCGTCTTGAACCGTCTTGTCGGTCAGCTTTCGCAGGCGCGGCCGTCTTTGTCGCCGTCGAGGCGGTGCGGATCTGGGTTCGGGACGTCCCAGCGTTCGACTCCGGCGCCGCTCCGTCTCGTTCAGCTTGCGCCGGGGGTCGGCCGGAGCGTTGGTGCCGTCGCGCTCTCCGATTGCGTGCTCCCGCATGACCGACGAAGCCTCATGACGCGCTGCGGCGCTCGCGGAACCCCTTGCGGCTGAGCCTGAGGCGCGTTCAGCCGTCGTTAAGCGGCGTACGCGAGTCTCTCCTCACGTTCAGATGTGGTGAGGAGTCGCCACAGAGAATCGGCAACAGAGAGGAGAACGATCATGGGGGCGTACGTTTCCAGCGGTGTGAAGGACTGGGCTCCGTCGTCGGGTGTCAAGGACTGGTAGATGCGGCAGCTTCACGGCGATTGGGGTTGATGGCAGGAGCGCGGATGGCGCTCCTGTCGTCCGTGCGGGGGCGATTCCGGACGGTGCGAGGTGCCCGGGGGTGCGGCGTCAGCCGGGTCTGGTGGCAGCGGTCCGACGTCGTGAGCGGCGGGCGGCGCGGAGCGCGACGTCGGCGCGAGCGCCGGCGACGAGGTTCCCCTTCTGCGTATAGAGCTTCGCCGCCTGCGTGAGCGCATTGACGCTGTCGGCGCTGCGTGCCTGCAGACGGTTGACTTCGGCCAGCGCGACAAGGGCGTCCGCGTGGAGGTTGAGAAAGTCGGTGATCGATGCGATCCGGACTGCGTCGCGGGCGACGCGGAGTGCGTTCTTGTCGCGGCCGAGCCACGCGAGCGCTTTCGCGTTGGCGCAACGCCACTGCACCTGGGCGCCGAGGTCTCCCGCGTCGGCGTGTTGTCGCGCCTTCGCGGTCACTGCCAACGCTTCGTCGTACCGCTCGAGCGCGACGAGCGCCTCCCCCAGCAGCGCGGCGATCGTGGGGAGCGCGTTCGTGTCCGCCATCCGCGTCAGTTGCTCGTAGCCGACCCGAACGGTCCGTTCGGCCGTTTCCGGGTCGCCGGCGAGCAGTTCGACGAGGCCGTAGGCCTCGGTGGCGGCAGCAGTCAGATAGCGGAGGCCGAGCTCGGAGAGGATCGCTCGGTCGAGCACGACGAGCTCCCGAGCATCGTCGAACTGGCCTTGCATCGCCCGCAAGACCGCGAGCGCGCGTACGCTCGAGGCGACGATGCGCTGCCGGTCGTGATGGCGGCGGCGGAACTCGAGGCAACGCTCGACAGCCTGTTCGACCGGCATCGGCCCGAACAGTGCTGCGCCCAGGTAGAGGTTGACCCCGTGGGCCTCGAGCCGGGTGTCGCCGGCGCGACGCGCCCAATCGATCGAGGTAGCCAGTGCGCGCTCCGTGTCCTCGGCGCGGCATTCGAGCCAGGTCAACCATCCCTGCACCCACCATGCCGAGGCGAGTCCCTCGGCATCACCAAGTCGCGTCAGCTCGGCAAGCGTCCGCGCGGCCGGTGCGCGGACCTCGTCGATCGGGTGGCCGGGCAGTTGCAGAAGCAGGCGCACGAGCGACGAGCGGGCGCGCCACTCTGACACTTCGTCCCCCATCGCGGCGGCCGCAGCGATCGCGTTGCGGAGCTCCACCTCCGCCTCGTCCAGCCGCCCTGCTTCGCGCAGGGCGTCCCCGAGATCGAGCAACAGGCCGGCCGGCACGTCTGTCTCGGCGATCGCGCTGGCGCGAGCACGCGTCAGCAAACTGATCGCCGTGGTCACGTCTCCCTGCTCGTAGCGGCGGCGA
The DNA here is from genome assembly GCA_963823355.1 of uncultured Thermoleophilia bacterium. Classification (GTDB taxonomy): domain Bacteria; phylum Actinomycetota; class Thermoleophilia; order Gaiellales; family Gaiellaceae; genus Gaiella. Next base: position 685,007 of record CAWGLG010000007.1, on the reverse strand, counting down.
CCGGCGATTGTGAGCAGGTGTCTCGCCCGGTCGGCGAGCTCGGGCAGGCTCGGGTCAGTGGGCGCGATCTCGACGCGGTAGCGGAACGCCCGCTCCAGGTGGTGCCCGACCAACTCGTCCGTCGCGCCGCCGCTGTGCGCTGCTGTGCCCACGAGCTTCGCATAGCGCTCGTGGAGCTCGGCCCGGCGACGCTTGGGGAGCATCTCGTACGCCGTCGTTCGCATCAGCGGGTGCCCGAACGACAGCGTGGCGGCAGCATCCGCCCGCCGGAGGAACTCCCGCTCCACCAGGCTCTCGATCCTCGAGCCGACGCTGCTCGCGGGTGAGAGCGCCGCGAGATCGGTGAGCGAGAACGGGTCGGGGAGGATCGCTGCGTTCTCGAGTACGGCCCGCTGCCCGTCGTCAAGCCTGTCGAGCCGAGCCACGAGAAGACCGCGCAGCGATGCCGGCAGCGGCGGCTCCACCGTCTCGTCGGCCCACTCCTCCTCCATCGCAGCGAGCTGTTCCAGGAACAGCGGGTTGCCACCGCTGGCTTCGACGATCCGCGCGCGCGTCCGGACTTCCAACCGCTCGGAGCGAAGAGATGAGAGCAGCTCCGCGCACTCGGTGTCACGAAGCGGCCCGACGGCCAGTGTGCTCCAGCGGGCGCGCTCGGCTGCCCAGGACGTTCGCTCTGCCAGCAACTCCGGCCGCGTCGTGCAGACGATCGAAAGTGGGGAATCCGCGCCCGCGACCTGTTCGAGGAGATCCAGGAACACCGGCTCGGCCCAGTGCAGATCCTCGACGACGAGCAGTAGCGGACGCTCTGCTGCGAGACCCTCGAACATCTTCCGGACGGCCCTGTCGGTCTCCTCGCGACTGCTCGCCACCCGCTCCTCGGCGTCCGCAACGGCGAGGAACCGTGCCACGATCTCGTCAGGATCGTCCTCGGTGGCCACCAGCGACAACAGGCCGCGTCGGCCGCGGCCGACCCGTAGATCCCGGGCGAGGTCCGCGAGAGGGGCGAGAGCGACGCCGGCCTCCTCGGGCAAGCAGCGGGCGCGCAGGACGGTCGCGCGATCCTCGACCGACGCAGCCAGCTCCGCCGCGATCCGGGACTTACCGATCCCGGCGGGGCCGCTCACGACCAGGAGTGAGGCCTGCCGGGCCTCCAGCGATCGGTCGAACACCCGCAGCAGCAGCTCGAGCTCCGCCGCGCGTCCCACGAGCGGGCGCGCCAGATTCCGCGGGATCGCATCCGCTCCCCGCTCGACGCCGACCAGACACCTGCGTCCGTCCTCGTCGCGGACGCGGACGCCGTCGGCGACGAGCCGCCAGGCCTGGGGGCCGAGGACGATTTCGCCGGCCTGGCCGGCGAGCTGCTGCACCGCTGCTATCAGCCCACCGCGCGGCAGCGAGCCCTCGCCCACGAGGATCTCGCCTGACTCGACCGCGATGGCAAAGCCGAGATCGCCGAGCTGTCCCTCCTCGACCTCGAACGCGTGGGCAAGGGCGAGCGCGGCTCGGCAGGCGCGCAACGGATCGTCCTCGTGCGCTACCGCAACACCGAAGACGCCCGTCATGACGCCTGCGCCCGCCTCGACGACCGTGGCACCGTGCGTCTCCAGCGCCGCCCGGACGTCCTCCTCCCAGCCGGTAACGAGCGTTTCGAGAAGCTCGGCGTCGCGATCGGCCACGCCTGCCGCGTCGATCACCACAGCGACCGCAGTCACCGGTCGGCGTGCCTGCGCTCCCGCCGCCGGCCGACGACCTGGAGGCTTCGTGCGTGTCGGTGCGGCGATCGCGGGATCGTGACGAAGCACGGCACGTTCGAGCTCACGAAGCTCCTCACCTGGCTCGAGCCCGAGCTCGTCGACGAGAAACCGGCGGGCACGCCGACATTCTGCGAGCGCATCGGCCTGCCTTCCGGCCCGATACAACGTCAGCACCAGCTTGCAACGCAACCCCTCGCGGAATGGATGCTCGCTGACGAGCTGCTCGAGCTCGCCGATGATCTCACGCTGGCGGCCCAGCACCAGATCGAGCTCGAGCCGCTGCTCCAACGCGCCCAGGCGCGCCTCGTTCAGCCGCTCGATCTCGACCGACGCGAGCGACTCGAAACCCAGTCCGTCGAGCACGGGGCCGCGCCACAGCGACAGTGCGTCCCGTATCAGGGCTTCTGCACCCGCCGGGTCGCTCTCCACGAGCGCGAACGCCGAACGCGACATGCGCTCGAACACGAGCGCATCGACTGTTTCCGGCGGAACCTCGAGCGCGTAGCCTGGCCCATGCCGACGCAACTCGGCGTCGACACCTGCGTCCGCAAGGGTCTTGCGGATCCGCGACGCGTAGACCTGCAAGGCGTTCACCCAACTCGCGGGAGGACGCTCACCCCAGATCTCGTCCGCCAGCCGCTGTGCCGACACCACCTCGCCCGCCCGCAGCAATAGCACCCCGAGCAGTACCCGTGCCTGCAACGGCAATCGCGGCTCGTCCGCACCGACCTCCAACGGGCCCAGGATCCGGAACGGGAGACTCACCCGAACACCCGCAGCCGGCGGCCACGCGGGCTCGTCACGCGGCTGGCGGAGCCACAGCCCGCCGGCCGCTCCGTCCGGCGATCTGCGCCCGCCACCGTGGTGTGTCGCATCCAGTGAACCCTCGCAGACGCGCGGCGCTGCGGTCAAGGACCCGCGTTTCGGACGTGGTGTCGCGGAAGCTCCTGCACCAGGCCCCTTTTCCGGACGGCTCGCGACCCGCGGGCCACGGATCGTCTCCTCCGGGCCTCATTACTGATGCTGGAGGAACGCCAGGGCGAGCAGCGGGCAGACGAGGAGTGATGCGAGCATGACGGTGAGCACGACCGCGAGGATCATGCCTCCAATCCAGCCACATCCCGGTGAGCTCCGGGTGAGAGTGACGTACGGGGTTTGTGAAGTCACCGGAGACCCCGGCCCGATCTCGGCTGCCAAAGGCAGGTGTGCGCCCGTGGGCGCCGCCGGCGGCCCTGTTCCGGGGTGACGTTCTCGTCGTCCGCGAGCTTCGTCGGCGCCTACCGCCGCAGCACCTGCCCGTTGCGCGCGCTCCGACAACTCGCCGCGGCTCAGAGCCACCGCGCCGTTCACGATCACCGTGTCCATCCCCGTCGCGAGCCTGCTCGGGTCGAACGTCGTGCCCTCTTCCCGGAACGCGGCCGGGTCGAAGACGACCACGTCGGCGTGGGCGCCGGGCCGGAGCACGCCGCGGCGATCGAGCCCGAGCCGCTCGGCCGGAGCACCTGTGAGCCGGTGGATCGCCTCCGCCAGGCTCAGCACCTTCTCCTGCTGGACGCAGAAGCGCAGGTACCACGCCGCCCACGTATATGCCCCGTGGAAGATCTTTCCGGCGAGCGGTCCTGCCGGCGCCATCGTCGTCGCGTCGGAGCCGGGCACGCAGAGCGGATGGGCGAACGCCTCGCGCTGCTGCTCCTCGGTGTAGGCGTGGATGATCACCATCAGCCGGCCCGGGTCGTCGGCTGCCCCGAGCAGCAGGTCGTGGACGGCAGCGAGCGGCTCCTGGCCACGCTCGGCCGCGATCGTCGCGATGTCGCGCCGGGCGTAGGCAGGCCATGTGTCGTTGTCGAGGAGCACGATGCGACCCCAGTCGCCACCCGCGCTGAGGATGCTCTCGTAGCCCCGCATCTTGCGACGCTGCTCCTTGCTGGCGAGGATCTCCCGCAGCCTCGAAGGATCTTCGAGCGCCCAGGGCGGCAGCGCCGTGAGCAGGAACGTCGTCCCGTACAGCCGCGTGTGCATGTCGAAGGCGACGTCCATGCCCGCGGCGGCGGCTCCCTCGACGAGCTCCACGCAGCGCCGCGCCGAGTCGATTCCGTTGCGGGGCACGAGGTGGGAGACCTGAAGGCGCACCCCGGAGCGCTCCGCGGTGCGCAGCGCCTCGCCGACCGCCTCGTCGGCGCCCTCGTCGCGCCGCCGCGTGTGCGTCGCATAGAGGCCGTGCCGACGGCCGCACACCACGCACATCGAGACGAGCTCGTCCTCGTCTGCGCCACGCTCGGTCGCGTATTCGAGGCCCGTGGAGTAGCCCCACGCACCCTGCTCCAGCGCCTCGTCGAGCAGGTACCGCATCTGCCTCAGCTCGTCCGGCCGGGCCGGGCGGTCGGCCAGCCCGACGACCGAGAGGCGGATCTGCCCGTTGGGTACCAGGCTCGCCACGTTGATCGCCGGCGCCGCCTCCTCGAGTCGCTCGAAGTAGCCGGCGGCGGAATCCCAGGTGAGCGAGACGTCGTCGGAGTGCCCGTAGATCGCCTTCGGTGCGAGCTCCTTGTTCAGCAGCGGGAAGCAGCCGAAGCCGCAGTTACCGACGATCTCGGTCGTGACGCCCTGGTAGATCGCGCTCGCGGCACGCGGATCGACGAGGAGCGTGAAGTCGGAGTGGCTGTGGATGTCGATGAAGCCGGGGGCGACGACCTTGCCCGCGGCGTCGATCTCTGTCGCGGCCTCGGGGACGGCTCCGACGGTTGCGATCCGACCTCCGCTCAGGCCGACGTCGGCCTGAACCGGCTCGCCGCCGGAGCCGTCGACGACGAGGCCGTTGCGGATGGCGATCTCGACGCTCACTGCTCCCTCCTCACGCCTGCGGTGGCCTCCACGTCGACGGCGCCGCCCACGATCACGACGCCGTAGCGCGTACGTGCAGCGGCCACCGACACCTTGTCGTCGAGGACGTCGTCGAGCACCGCAGCGGGATCGCGCTCGAACGGCGGGCCGAAGCCGCCGCCGCCGGCCGACACGTGGGTGAAGCGGTCGCCCTCGACGAGCGTGGACGCCTCCATCGGCATCGTCGGCAGCTCGCGGCGGCCGCCGCTCGAGATCACGGTGTTGCTGGACGGCGCACCGGGCTCGCCGCCTTCGAGGCCGTAGGGCGGGTGGTCGCGGCGGTCGGTGCGGATCGTCAGCGTCGCCCTGCTCGCACGCACCCTGAACGCGCGTATGTAGGCGAGCCCACCCCGCTGTCGCCCGGGCCCGCCGGAGTCTGGCGCGAGCCCGTAGCGCTCGACCTCCAGCGGGATATCCGCCTCGAGGAGCTCGACGGGCTGGTTGCCGAGGTTCGCGAGCGGGTTCGAGACGCCCTCGAGCCCGTCCCGGGTTGCCCTGGCGCCCCACGTGCCCACGAGCACCTCCGTCGTCCCGAACGGCCGGCGCTCCTCGTCGTAGCCGCCGAAGGCGATCAGCGTCGGCCCGCCCTCGCCCGCCGCGAGCACGCGGTCGGGCACGATGGGGGCGAGCGCGCCCATGAGGGCGTCGTAGACGCGGTAGCCGATCACGCCGCGGGCACCGCAGGCGGCGGGGAGCACCGGGTTGACGACGGTTCCCGCAGGGGCGTCGATGCGAATCGGGGTCATGTAGCCCTCGCAGTTCGGGATCTCGCCGCCGACGATGCCGCGGATGGCGCAGTAGCAGGCGGCGCGCACCATCCCGACCGGGCAGTTGACGCTCGCGTCGACCTGCGGAGACGTCCCCTCGAAGCTGATGAGCACCTCGTCCCCGGCGATCTCGACCCGGACGCAGATCGGGATCGGCACGGGGTGGTTGCCGACACCGTCGATGTAGTCGGTGAACGTGTGGACGCCGTCGGGCAGCAGCGCCAGCTCGGCGCGCATCATCCGCTCCGCGACGCGCTGGAGCTCGTCCATGTAGGTGTGGGCCTCGGCGCCGTAGCGCTCGAGCAGGGCTGTGAGCCCGCGCTCGCCGACGCGGCAGGCGGCCAGTTGGGCACGGAGGTCGCCGAGCACGTGCATCGGCTGGCGGGTGTTCGCCTCGAGCAGCCTGAAGAGCGTGGTGTTCCCGGCGCCGCCGTCGTAGAGCTTCGAGAGCGGGATCCGCAGGCCCTCCTGGTAGATCTCGGTCGCGTGCACGGCGATGCTGCCGGGCGCAATGCCGCCCACGTCCGAGTGATGCGCCATCGTCGCCGCGTAGCCCTCGAGCTCGCCGTCGACGAAGATCGGCTGGATCACGTAGAGGTCGGGTAGGTGCTGGCCGCCGCAGCCGTACGGGTCGTTGGCGATGTAGACGTCGCCCGGCTCCGCCGACGAGCCGAACTCCTCCAGCACGTACCCCATCACGGTCGGGAACGTGCCGAGCTGGACTGCGAGTGTGAGGCCCTGTGCGACGACCCGGCCGTTGCGGTCGCAGAGCGCCGTCGAGTAGTCCATCGTGTCGCGCACGACCGGCGAGTAGGCGCTGCGCATGATCACGAGCGCCATCTCGTCGGCCGTCGAGGCGAGCGCGTTCTTGACGACCTCGAGCGTGATCGGGTCGATGCCACGGCGGTCGGTGCCCGGCTCAGCCATCGATCTCGACCTCGATGTTGCCGTAGGGGTCGAGCCGGGCCACACAGCCCGGCGGCACGACACAGGTCGAATCGATCTCGTCGATCAGAACCGGCCCGCGCAGCTCGCCCGCGAGGAGCCCGGCACGGTCGCAAACGGGCGTTTCGACGTGCCCGGCGACGGGCCCGAAGTAGGCCGTCCGTGTGCTCTCGAGTCGAGGGAGCGTGCGGATCGTGGCCAGCGGGTCGTACTTCCTGGCTGTGGTTCGCTCGATGCGGGCGAGTGCGCGTACCGAGACGACGTCGATCGGGTCAGCGGCGGAGCCGTGCCCGTAGGTCTTGACGTGCTCGGCGACGAAGTCCGCGACGAGACGGTCGATGTCGACGGCTCCGGTGGGGAGGCGCACGGGCAGCTCGTAGGCCTGTCCGGCATAGCGCACGTCCGCGAACCGCATCACCGTGACCGTCGCCTCGCCGGCCGCCACGAGGTGCTCCGTCGCCTCGGCCTCGACGATTGCAAGGGCACTCTCGACGGCGGCGGCGGTCACCTCCGTTCCTCGCAGCATCACGGTGCGCACGATCTCGTGCTCCGTGTCGGAGAAGAGCAGGCCGAGGGCGCTGAAGACGCCCGGCGCCGGTGGCACCAGCACGTGCCGGATCTGCAGGGCGCGCGCGATCTCGACTCCGGTCAGGGGGCCGTTCCCGCCGAACGCGCAGAGCGTGAAGTCGCGAGGGTCGCGGCCGCGGTAGGTCGTGACGGCCTTGACGGCGCGGGTCATGGTCGCCACCGCGAGCTGCAGGATCCCATACGCGGCCTCCTCGACCGAGCGGGAGAGCGGCGCCGCCACGACGCGGTCGAGCGCCTCGCGCGCCGCCGCTGGGTTCAGCGTGATCGCACCACCGCCGAGCTGTGTCTCGTTGAGGTAGCCGAGGGCGAGCAGCGCGTCGGTAAGGGTGGGGTCGACCCCGCCGAGGTCGTAACAGACAGGCCCCGGCGAGGCGCCGGCGCTCACCGGGCCGACGCTGACCGTGCCGAGCGTGTCGACCGCGACGATGCTGCCACCACCCGCCCCGATCTCCGACACGTCGATGAACGGGAGCTTGATCGGGTGGCCGCCTCCCTTGACGAGCTTGCTGCTCAGGTTGATGCCGGCACCGACCTCGTACTCGCTCGTGCGCACCGGCAGGCCGTCCTCGACGATTGCCGCCTTCGCCGTCGTGCCGCCCATGTCGAGCGAGATCAGTTGCGGCCGCCCGGTCAACCGGCCGAGGTACGCGCAGGCCATCACGCCGGCCGCCGGGCCCGACTCGACGAGGTGAGCCGGCTTGCGCTGCGCGATCTCGGGCGTCAGCGTGCCGCCCGCCGACTGGATCACCTCGAGCGGTGCCGCGATCCCCGCCTCGCTGAGCTGCCCGGCGAGCGCGGCGATGTAGCGGGTGATCGCGGGGCCGACGTAGGCGTTGACGACCGTGGTGCTCGTGCGCTCGTACTCGCGGATCTCGGGCAGGATCTCCGACGAGCGGGTGACGTAGACGCCCTCACCGACGATCGCGCGGACGATCTCCTCGACCCGGCGCTCGTGCCTGTCGTTGGCGTAGGCGTGGATCAGCGCGATCGCGATCGCCTCGACGCCGTCGTCCGCGAGCCGGCGCGCGACCTCCTCGACCCCGCTCTCGTCCAGCTCCCTCCAGACTTCGCCCCGCGGACCGAGCCGCTCGGCGACCTCGTACCTGAGACGCCGCGGCACCAGCGGCTTCGGGCTCTCGTACTGGACGTCGTAGAGGACGGGGATCCGCAGGCGACGCAGCTCGAGGACGTCACGGAAGCCCTTCGTCGTGATCAGAGCCGTTCTCGCTCCGAGGCCCTCGAGGATCGTGTTCGAGGCGACGGTCGATGCGTGCACCACGCCGGCAACGTCGTCGCCGTCGACGCCGCATTCCGCCAGGAGCGACACGGCCCCGGCCACGACGCCGCGGGCGTAGTCGTCGGGCGTCGACAGGACCTTCTTCGTCCGCACCGACCCGTCGTCGCCGAGCAGCACGACGTCCGTGAACGTGCCGCCGATGTCGACGCCGAGCCGGAAGCTTCGTGCCGGGACGCTGACCAACCTGGCGGCCCCTACCGCGTGACGTCCGGAGCGGCGGGCGGGAGCACCTTGCCGGGATTCAGGATCCCGTTCGGATCGAAGCTCGCCTTGATGGCCAGCATCAGCGGGATCAGGTCGCCGTGCTCCTGCTCGAGCGCCCCGATCTTGCCGAGGCCGACGCCGTGCTCGCCGGTGCACGTGCCGCCGCGCGCAAGCGCATCGTCGACGACGTTGTGCACGAGCTCCTCGGAGAGGCCGATCTCGGCGGTGTCCACCTGCACCGCGATGTGGAGGTTGCCGTCGCCGGCGTGGCCGACGATCCCCGCGTTCAGCCCCAGCCGGTCGATCTCGGCGCGCGCGAAGCGGGCTGCACCGGCCAGCTCCGTGAGGGGGACGCAGACGTCGGTTGCGCGCTCCTTCGTGCCCGGGAACATCGCCGCGGTGGCGTTTGCGGCCTCGTGACGCGCCTTCCACAGGCGGGCCCGCGCATCGGGATCGCGCTCGGTGATGATGTCGGTCGCACCCTCTGCGGTTGCGATCGCCTCCACGAGCTCGAGGTCAGCGAGCACCAGCTCCTCGCTTCCCGACGCCTCGACGAACAGGCACGGCTCCTCGGGGTACGACGTCTCCGAGTACGCGTTGACGGCTGCGACGACCCACGCGTCGAGGAACTCGACGCGCGTGACGCCGGAGCCTGCCGCCACGACTCCGGCAGCCGTCCGGCAGGCGCTCTCGATGTCGGGGAAGGCGATGCGAAGCGCAACGGCGTGCTCCGGGATCGCGTGGAGCCGGACCGTCACCTCGGTGATCACCGCCAGCGTCCCCTCCGAGCCGACCAGCAGGCCCGTGAGGTCGTAGCCGGCCGATGTCTTCGCGGCTCTGCTGCCGGTGCGAATCACCCGCCCGTCGGCCAGTACTGCTTCGAGCGCGAGCACGTTTGCCCGCGTCTTCCCGTAGCGAACCGTGGTCGTGCCCGCGGCGTTCGTCGCCGCCATCCCGCCGAGCGTCGCATCGGCGCCGGGATCGACCGGGAAGAAGAGGCCGTGCTGACCCACGGCCCGCTCGAGCGTGAGCCGCGTGACGCCGGCCTGCACGGTCGCGGTCAGGTTCTCCGGCGCGATGTCGAGGATGCGGTCGAGCCGCGAGAGGTCGAGGCTGATGCCTCCGTGGATGGGGATCACATGACCCTCGAGGCTCGTGCCCACCCCGAACGGCGTCACGGGGATCCGGTGCTCGTTCGCGAGCGCGAGCACGAGGGCGACCTCGTCGGTCGAGCCCGGATAGACGACGAGATCGGGCCGGTGCGGGGGGTGGAAGCTGAGATCCGAGGCGTGCAGGTCACGTTCGGAGTCGCCGTCGCGTACGCGGTCGTTGCCGAGGGCCGCGAGGAGCGCCGCTTTGACCTCGGCGAGCACCTGTCACTCGTCCGCCTCGGAGGGCAGGGTCGCCGCCAGGCGGTCGACCGCCCAGCGCATGCCGTCCTGCACCGCCTTCTCTGCCTGGGCGGCGTCGCGTGCCTCGCAGGCCACGAGCAGCTCCCGGTAGCGGCCGACGGACTCGCGGAAGCGCTCGGCGGTCGAGAGAACGAGGCGGTTGTAGCGATCGGAGCGCCAGAACAGCCGCTCCACCTCGTCGACGAGGCGCTGGCGGCCGCTCGATCGGTAGCACGTCGCGTGGAACTCCCAGCGCTGGCGGAGATATTCGTCCACGTCCTGCTCGACGGCGAGCTCGCGCAGGTGGCGCAGGATCCGCTTCATCCGGGCGATCTCGTCCGGCCCGACCGAGACGGCCCCGACGCGGGCGGCGAGCCCTTCGAGGCCGAGCCGCGCGGCATAGATCTCCTCGAAGTCCTCGCGGGTCAGCCGGCTCACGACGGCACGGCCCGTGGCGGTGACTGCCACGAGCCCCTCGCGCTCGAGCTGGCTCAGCCCGGCCCGCACCGGCGTCGGGGAGACGCCGAGCTGCTGGGCGAGGTCGCGTTGCACGAGCGGCGTCCCCGAGGGCAGCTGACCGGCGACGATCAGGTCGCGCAACGTGCGCGCCACGCGCTGTTCGATCGACTCGCGCTCCTCGAGCGGGGTTATCGGTGTGATCGTTCCCGGCCCTTCCATTCCCCGACAGTTTGCTCTAAGCTCGGCCAGAATGCAATTTGTTATTTCAAATCGCAAATGAGCGGGGATGCGGTGGAGCCCGCCGCCGGTCGGATCGGCGTCGACGTGGGTGGCACCTTCACCGATGTGCTCCTCCACACGGACGACGGGCGGGTTCACGTGCGCAAGCTCCTCTCGACGCCGCCGAGCTACGACCTCGCGGTCGTCGAAGCCGTGTCGTGGCTCGCCGGCGGCGAGACGGCAGTCGCCGTCCGTGAGGTCGTCCACGGCACCACGGTCGCGACGAACGCCGTGCTGCAGCGCCTCGGTGCCGAGACCGCCCTCGTCACGACGGAGGGCTTCAGGGACGTTCTCGAGCTACGGCGCCTGCGGATCCCGCACATGTACGACCTCTTCTGGCGTAAGCCGCCCCCGCTCGTCGAGCGGCGGCTGCGCTTCGAGCTGGCCGAGCGGATGGCGGCGGACGGCACCGTGCTGCAGCCGCTCGACGAGGGCGAGGTACGCGGGCTCGCAGGCCGGCTGCGGAAGCTCGGGATCGACTCGGTTGCCGTCTGCTTCCTCCACTCCTATCTCTATCCCGAGCACGAGGAGCGGGTCGGCGCGATCCTTGCCGAGGAGCTTCCCGCGGCGACGGTGTCGCTGTCGAGCGAGATCCTTCGGGAGCAGCGCGAGTACGAGCGGTCTGCGACGACGGTCGTCAACGCCTACGTGCGGCCGCTGATGGCCTCGTATATCGACCGGATCAGGACGGGCCTGGACCGGATCGGGCTCGAGGAGGCGCCGCTGCAGATCATGCAGTCGTCCGGTGGGGTGATGACATCCGAGGACGCGAAGGTACGCCCGGTCTTCGCCCTCGAGTCCGGCCCGGCCGCCGGCGTCGTCGCCGCGCTCGGGATGGCCCAGCGGCTCGGGCTCGAGAACCTCATCGCCTTCGACATGGGCGGCACGACTGCGAAGGCGTCGCTGATCGAGAACGGCGCGATCGCCCGCGGCCGCGAGTACGAGGTCGGCGGCTCGATCTCGGCCGGCAGCCGGCTGATCCGTGGCGCCGGTGAGCTCCTGCGGATCCCCACGATCGACATCGCCGAGGTCGGCGCCGGCGGTGGCAGCATCGCCTGGCTCGATCCCGCAGGTGGGCTTCAGGTCGGGCCCCGCAGCGCCGGCGCGGATCCCGGCCCTGCCTGTTACGGGCGCGGAGGCGTCGAGCCGACCGTGACGGACGCGAACGTCGTCCTCGGCACGATTCCCGCCGGCGAGGTCGCCGACGGCGAGATCACGATCTCGCGCGAGCTCGCCGAGGAGGCGGTCGCGCGCATCGCGGCGCCCCTGGGACTTACCCTGGCGGAGGCCGCCGACGGCATCCACCGGATTGCGAACGCGCGCATGACGCGGGCGCTGCGCGCCGTCTCGTCGGAGAAGGGGCGCGACCCGCGCGAGTTCGCGATCATCGCCTACGGCGGCTCCGGGCCGGTCCACGCGGGCGGGCTCGCCGAGGACCTCGGCGTCTCGACGATCGTCGTCCCTCCGGTGGCCGGGTTGTTCAGCGCGGTCGGCCTCCTGTTCGCGCGACCCGAGTTCCACGAGGTCCGCTCATGCCATCTCGACGTCGACACCGTGGATCCCGCGGTCGTGACAGCACTGCTCGCGGAGATGGAGGAGCAGCTCGCCGCAGCCTTCGCGGGCAGGGACGACCCCGCCTGGGCGCGGACGGCCGACCTCCGCTACGGCGGGCAGAGCTGGGAGATCGAGGTCGAACTGCCGCAGGGCCCGGTCGACCAGGCCCTGCTCGCGGCGCTGCGCGAGCGCTTCGAGGACGAGCACGAGGTGCTCTACGGCGTCCGCGGCCGGCCCGGCTCCCCCGTCGAGGTGCGGGCCGTGCGTCTCGCGGCGCTCGGGCCTTCCGCTGCGACGCTCACCTTCGACGTCGCCTCTGCGTCGGTGCCCGAGCGCGACGCGACCCGGGAGGTGTGGATCGAGGCAGAGACCGCCGACGTCCCCGTGGTCGCCCGCGTCTCGATCGGCGAGGAGCCGGTTGCAGGCCCGCTGCTCGTCGACGAGTACGACACGACGGTCGTCGTCCCGGCCGGGTGGAGCGCCCGGCGCCATCTCGAGACCGGCACGCTCGTGCTCGAGAGGGATGCGGCGCCGTGACCGACCGCCCGTCGAACGCGCCCGATCCCGTGACGCTGCAGATCGTCGCGAACGCCCTGCAGTCGATCGCCGACGAGATGGCGACGACGATCATCCGCACCGCGCACTCGACGGTCGTCCGTGACGGCATGGACTTCTCGGCCGCGCTGTGCGACGCGCGAGGCGAGACGGTCGCGCAGGCGGTGAGCGTTCCGTTCCACCTCGGGTCGATCCCGACGGCGATCGACTCGCTGCTCGGTCACTACGGCGGGAGGATGCGACCGGGCGACGTCTTCATCATGAACGACCCCTTCGACGGCGGCATGCACCTGCAGGACATCTTCATCGTCAAGCCGGTCCACCTCGACGGAGTGCTGATCGGGTTCGCCGTCACGACGGCGCACCACGGCGACGTCGGCGGCCGCCTGCCCGGCTCGAGCGCGTGCGACAACACGGAGATCTTCCAGGAGGGCCTCCGGATGCCCTGGATCCGGTTCTACGCCGAGGGCGAGCCGGTCGAGGAGGTGCATCGCCTGATCGAGACGAACATGCGCATTCCGCGCATGACCTTCGGCGACCTCGGCGCCCAGGTGGCCGCGTGCTCTGTCGCCGAGCGCGCGCTGCAGGCGCTTGCCGTGCGGTACGGGCGCGGGCGGCTGGCCGGTCTGACCGACGCCCTGATCGACTACACCGAGCGGCTTGTCCGGCAGGAGATCGCAACGTGGCCGGACGGGACGGCGTCCTTCACCGACTACCTCGGCTCGGACGGAGTCGAGGCGTGCGACGTGCCGATCACGGCCACGATCACGATCACCCGCGACGAGGTGATCGCCGATCTGACAGAGTCGGCCCCGATGGTGCGTGGGTCGCTCAACAGCACCCGCTCGTTCGTGATGGCCTGCGTCTACCAGGCGATCCGCTGTGCGCTGACCCTCGAGGTGCCGAACACGGCCGGCGCCTTCAGGCCGATCACGGTCCTGACACGGCCCGGTACCGTCGCCGAGGTCGTCATGCCGGGAGCATCCTCGATGCGCGGGGTGACGGGGTTCCGCGTGCTCGACGCGCTCAACGGAGCGCTGGCGCAGTTGATCCCCGACCGAGTCCCGGCTGCGGGCGAGGGCGGGAACACCCTCGCCATCTTCGGCGCCGACCGGCCGGGGGGCGAAGGGCGGTTCGTCTTCTACGAGCTCGTCGTCGGAACCTGGGGCGGCACGCCCACCTGGGACGGCAACGACGGCCTCACGAACCCGGCCAGCCTGGCCGGGAACATCCCGGTCGAGGTCGCGGAGTCCGAGTTCCCGGTCGTCGTCGAGCGGTATCGGCTCGTGCCCGACACAGGCGGTGCGGGCGAGCACCGGGGCGGCCTCGCGATCGAGCGCGTCTGGCGCTGCCTGACGCCGGGCACGTCGCTGATCGTGCGCTCCGACCGGGCCGACCGGCCGCCCTATGGCCTCGCCGGCGGCGGCAGCGGCGCGCGCTCGAGCAACCTCCTCGTGCGACCGGACGGGACAGAACAGGTCCTGCCCGCGATGTTCTCGACCACGATCGAGACGGGCGACGTCTTCGTCCACCGGATGGCAGGCGGCGGCGGCTGGGGCGATCCCTTCCGGCGTGATCCCGGGGCGGCCGCACACGACGTGGCAAACGGGAAGGTCAGCGCCGCAGCGGCGCGGAAGCTCTACGGCGTGGTGATCGGGGCCGACGGGCTGGTGGACGACGCGGCGACGGCCGCCCTCCGAGACGAGAGGACCACCACGTGATCGAGAAGGCCGATGCCGTCGTGATCGGCGGTGGGATCATGGGGGCAAGCACCGCTCGCTTCCTGACGAAGCTGGGCTTCGGAAAGGTCGCGCTCGTCGAGAAGCGGAAGATCTGCGGCGGCTCGACCCAGTACTCGGCGGCGCATGTCCGCCAGCACTACTCGAACGAGGTGGGGATCAGGCTGGCCGTGCGCGGCGCGTCGATGTTCGCGAACGCCGAGGAGGAGCTCGGCGGGCCGGCCGGCTTCGTCCAGATCGGCTACATGCTGTTCGCGCCGGCCGAGGGAGAGCAGGGGCTTCGGGACGTGATCCCCGTCCAGCAGGGGTTTGGCGTCGAGACGTCCCTGATCGAGCCCGACGAAGTCGAGCGCCGCTGGCCGCAGCTCAGGCTCGAGGGCGTTGCTCTCGCCTGCCACGAGCCGACGTCCGGCTTCGCCGACCCGGTGCTCACGGTCGAGTCACTCGTCCGCTCGGCACAGCGCGCCGGGCTCCGCGTCTACGAGGGCTGCGAGGTGCTGGGCATCTCGACCGCGAACGGGCGCGTCACGGGTGTCGTCACGGGTGACGGCGAGATCGCGACGGGCGTCGTCGTCAACGCCTGCGGCCCCTGGGGCGACCGGATCGGCCGCATGGTCGGGG
Organism: uncultured Thermoleophilia bacterium; assembly: GCA_963823355.1. Lineage (GTDB taxonomy): Bacteria > Actinomycetota > Thermoleophilia > Gaiellales > Gaiellaceae > Gaiella. Next base: position 669,974 of record CAWGLG010000007.1, on the reverse strand, counting down.
TGGACTACCCGATCACGTTCAGCCGCGAGCACGAGGCGATCTTCGACGCGCCGGAGGGGTTTCGGGACTTCCCGGTGATCTCTGACGTCCCCCAGCGGTTCTACTGCCGCCCGTACGCGGGTGGCAAGGTGCTCGTCGGCGAGGGCTGGCCGAAGGAGAAGGAGCCGGCCGACCCCGAGACGTACGACGACGGCACCGACGAGGCGCACCTGCAGGGGATGGTGCCGAAGCTTCTCAACCGGATCCCGTCGCTTGCGGCGACCATCGGACAGCCCGGCTACGGCGGCACGTTCGTGACCGGCTACTCGGGCGTCTACGACATCACCGATGACTGGTACCCGATCGTCGGTGAGGAGGAAGTCGAGGGCTACTACTCGTGCTTCGGCGGCAGCGGGCACGGATTCAAGATCGGCCCGGCGATCGGCGAGTCCCTGGCGGCCACGATCGCCGGCGAGGAGCCGCCGATCGACATCTCGAGCCTCTCGGGCTCACGGTTCTCCGAAGGCCGCACATTCGGCTCGGTGTGGGGGCCGGGGAACCGCGCGTGACCCTCGACCCGATCACGTTCGAGGTGATCCGCAACGCGCTCGTCGCGGCGACGGACGAGATGGTGCTGACCCTACGGCGCAGCGCCTACTCGACGAACATCAAGACACGCTCAGACTTCTCGTGTGCCTTCTTCGACGCCGAGTTGCGTGCCGTCGCCCAGGGCTTCACGCAGCCGGTGCATCTCGGCTCCATGGTCGAGCAGGTGCCGCAGGCGGTGCGCACGTACGGGCCTGAGAACCTCGGCCCCGGAGACGTGGTCATCACGAACGACCCGTTCCCGAGCGGGGTGCACCTCAACGACGTCAGCCTGATCTCGCCCGTCTTCGCGGACGGCGAGCTGCTCGGCTACGTGGCCAACCTCGCGCATCACGTGGACGTGGGCGGCGGCGCGCCTGCATCGATCGGCGCGTTCCGGGAGGTGTTTCAGGAGGGTGTGATCATCCCGCCGGTGAAGGTGGTCTCGGCGGGCCGGATCGTCGACGACGTGTTCAGCCTGATCCTGGCCCAGATCCGCTCGAAGCACGAGACCGCCGGAGACTTCAGGGCCCAGATCGCCGCGAACGCGACGGGGGCGAGGAGGCTCGAGGCGCTCGTCGCCCGCCATGGCCACGCCACGATCGTGACTGCGATGCGGGAGCTGCTCGACTACACCGAGCGCCGCACCCGGGCGGAGATCCAGGCGCTGCCCCACGGCATCTACGAGGCTGAGGGATTCGTCGACACGGACGGCTACACCGACGAGCCGGTGCGGCTGCGGGCGCGGGTGGAGATCGGCGCGGGCGGGGTCTCGTTCGATCTCTCCGGTAGCGACCCGCAGCGGCGGGCGCCCGTCAACTCGACCTACGCCCAGACGTTCTCCGCCTGCGCCTACGCTGTGAAGTGCCTGATCGACCCCGATCTCCCCGTCAACGACGGCTTCTACCGTGTCGTGCGCCTCGACGCGCCGAGGGGCAGCGTCACCAACTGCACCTGGCCCTCGCCGGTCGTGGGAGGCTGGGAGACGCAGACCCGACTCGTCGACGTCATCTTCCGGGCGTTGCTGCCCGCCATGCCCGCGGTCCTGCCGGCGGGAACGAAGGCGATGATGTGCCATGCGGGTTTCGGAGGCGTCGACCCCGTCACGAACGAGTACGTCTGCTTCCTCGAGACGTTCGGCGGTGGCTACGGCGCGCGTCTCGCGAGCGACGGCCCCGACGCAGTGCAGGCCCACGGCCAGAACACCGAGAACGCGCCGGTCGAGGAGACCGAGCTCAACTACCCGGTCCGGGTCGTGCGGCTCGCGCTCGTGGACGACTCGGACGGCCCGGGCCGCTTCCGCGGCGGGCTCGGCCTCCGCAAGGACTTCCTCTTCGAGCGGCCCACGACGTTCACGGTGCTCTCCGACAGGACCTCCGCCGGGCCGGCCGGCGCGTTCGGCGGTCACGACGGCCGGGTCGCCGAGTACGTGCTGATCCGTGGCGGTGCGGAGACCTGCCTGCCGGCCAAGGCGACCGTGGCGCTCGAGGCAGGCGACGTCGTCAGCTACCGCACCTGTGGTGGTGGCGGCTACGGGCCGCCGGAGGAGCGGGATCCCGAGCGCGTGCTGCGCGACGTGCTCGAGGACAAGGTCAGCGTCGAGCGGGCCCGCGACGTCTACCGGGTGGCCGTCACTGGACGCGAGCTCGACGCGGCGACGACCGCGGAGCTGCGTCGGTGAGCGCCGCCGTCGACCCGATCTCGTTCGAGGTGATCCGCAACGCGCTCGTCGCGGCGACGGACGAGATGGTACTGGCGCTGAAGCGGAGCGCCTACTCGACGAACATCAAGACGCGCTCCGACTTCTCGTGCGCGTTCTTCGACGCTGAGCTGCGTTCGGTCGCGCAGGCGTTCACGCAACCGGTGCACCTTGGCTCGATGGTGCAGCAGGTGCCGCACGCGATCCGGCGGTACGGCGCAGAGAACCTCGGGCCCGGCGATGCGATCGTCACGAACGACCCGCACCCGAGCGGCGTCCACCTCAACGACGTCAGCTTGATCTCGCCCGTCCATCTCGACGGCGTGCTCCTCGGCTACGTGGCCAACCTCGCCCACCACGTGGACGTCGGCGGCGGCGCCCCGGCATCGATCGGCGCGTTCCAGGAGGTGTTTCAGGAGGGCGTGATCATCCCGCCCGTGAAGGTCGTCCAGGGCGGGAAGATCGTGGACGACGTCTTCCGCCTCATCCTTGCCCAGATCCGGTCGAAGCACGAGACGGCGGGCGACTTCCGGGCCCAGATCGCGGCCAACGCGACGGGTGTGCGGCGAATCACGGCGCTGGCCGACCGCCACGGGAGCGAGACGCTTCTCGCGACGATGGACGAGCTGCTCGAGTACACGGAGCGGCGCGTGCGGGCGGAGATCGAGCAACTCGCACCGGGGACGTACGCGGCAGAGGGCACCGTCGACAACGACGGCTACACCGACCGGCCCGTCCGACTCCAGGTCAGGATCGAGATCACTTCCGGCGGCCTCCACTTCGACACGTCAGGGTCGGATCCGCAGCGGCGCGCGCCGGTCAACTCGACGTTCGCGATGAGCTTCTCGGCCTGTGCCTACGCGCTCAAGTGCCTGATCGACGCCGACCTGCCGGTGAACGACGGCTTCTACCGGCTGTTCAGCCTCAACGCGCCGGAGGGCACCGTCACGAACTGCACGTGGCCCGCGCCGGTCGTCGGCGGCTGGGAGACCCAGACGCGCCTCGTGGAGGTGATGTTCCGCGCCCTCGTGCCAGCGTTCCCGGAGCGGCTCCCGGCCGGGAGCAAGGGGATGATGTGCCAGGCGGGCTTCGGCTCACTCGACGTCGCCAGGGGGAGCTACACGTGCTTCTACGAGGCGCTCGCGGGGGGCTACGGCGGACGGCACGGGAGCGACGGCCCTGATGCGGTCCAGGCCCACGGTCAGAACACCGAGAACGCGCCGATCGAGGAGACGGAGCTGAACTACCCGGTGCAGATCGCCCTGCTCTCGCTCGTCGAGGACTCCGAGGGCCCCGGCCGCTTCCGTGGCGGGCTCGGCCTGCGGAAGGACTTCCGTGTGCTGCAGCCGACGACGTTCACGATCCTCGCCGACCGCGACCGGAAAGGCCCCTGGGGTGCCTTCGGCGGCCACGACGCGAACGTCGCCGAGTACGTGCTGATCCACGACGGCGTCGAGACCCGGCTCCGCTCGAAGAGCACCACCGAGCTGGTCGCAGGCGACATCGTGAGCGTGCGCAGCTGCGGCGGCGGCGGTTACGGGCCTCCGGAGGAACGCGACCCGCAGCGCGTGTTGCGTGACGTGCTCGAGGGAAAGGTCAGTGCGCCGCGGGCCCGCGAGCACTACAGGGTCGCGATCGAGAATCGCCGGCTCGACGAAGCGGCAACCACCGAACTGAGGAGTGGGAGCAGATGAGCGTTCGCCTTGCGATCGACATCGGAGGGACGTTCACCGACGCCACCCTGATCGACGAGGAGACCGGTGAGGTGTCGATCGCCAAGGTGCTGACGACGCCGTCCGACCCGTCCGAGGGCTTCATGCAAGCGGCAGAGCGTGCGCTCGCCGAGGGCGGTGTCGAGGCGGGTGAGGTCACGTTCGTCGTCCACGCGACGACGGTGGCGACGAATGCGATCATCGAGGGGAACGTCGCCCGCAGTGGCTTCGTCACGACGGACGGCTTCCGCGACCTGCTCGAGATCGCGCGTCAGGTGCGGCCCACGCTGTACGACACGCAGTTCGAGAAAGCGAAGCCGCTCGTCCCGCGCGACCGGGCGGTCGTCGTCGGCGAGCGGCTCGGCCCGCAGGGAGAGATACTCCGGCCGCTCGAGGACGACTCGGTGCGGGAGGCTGCGGCCATCCTACGGCGAGAGGGCGTCGAGTCGGTGGCGGTCTGCCTTCTCCACGCGTACGTCAACCCGGAGCACGAGCAGCGGGTCGGTGCGATCCTCGCGGAAGAGCTGCCCGGGATCCCGGTCTCGCTCTCGTCGGAGGTCGCCCCCGAGTTCCGGGAGTACCTGCGTGCATCGACGACGGTGATCAACGCCGTCATCCGCCCTGTCGTCGAGCGCTACCTCAAGGGGATCGAGAGTCGGCTGGCGGCCGCGGGCGTCCAGGCGAAGCTGCTCGTGATGCAGTCGAGCGGCGGCATCTTCGGCTCCGACGCTGCGAGCGTCCGCCCCGTGTTCATGGTCGAGTCGGGCCCTGCCGCCGGCGTGATCGCCTCGGCCCACCTCGGCAAGATGCTCGGCCGGCCCGACATCCTCTCGTTCGACATGGGAGGAACCACCGCCAAGGTGGGGCTGATCCAGGGCGGCCGGCCCTCGGTGACGAAGGATTACAACGTCGGTGGGCACGCGGGGGCCGGCATCGGCGGGATGTCGCTGTCGGGGTATCCCGTGCGGACGCCCGTCGTCGACCTCGTCGAGATCGGCGCCGGTGGTGGCTCGATCGCCTGGGTCGACTCCGGTGGGCTTCTGCGCGTAGGACCGCGGAGCGCGGGTGCGGATCCGGGGCCGGTCTGCTACCGGCGCGGCGGCGTCGAGCCGACCGTCACCGACGCGAACGTCGTGCTGGGCCGGCTCAACCCGGGCTACTTCCTCGGCGGCGAGATCGGGCTCGACGTCGAGGGCGCGGCGCGGGCGATCGACGAGCGCTGTGCCGGGCCGCTGGGGCTTACCGCCACCGAAGCCGCAAACGGGATCGTCGAGATCGCCAACGCCGCGATGGTGAACGCGCTGCACCTGATCTCGGTGCAGCGCGGCTACGACCCGCGCGACTTCGTCCTCGTCGGGTTCGGCGGTGCCGGGCCGGTGCACGCGAACGCGCTCATGCGCGACACCGAGATGGCGACGCTGCTGATCCCGCGCAGCCCCGGCATCTTCTCCGCCACCGGGCTGCTGGCGACGGATCTGAAGCGCGACACCGCGACCACCGTCATGCGGAGGCTCGCCGACCTCGACCACGGCGAAGTCGCCACGACCTTCGCCCACCTCGAGGAGGCCGGACGGTCGGAGCTGGAGGGCGAGGGCCTCGGCGGCGAGTCGATCGAGTTCCTGCGCCAGGTCGACCTCCGCTACGTCGGTCAGAGCTACGAGCTGACGATTCCGGCGGGAGACTCCCTGCTGGAGCGGTTCCACGCCGAGCACGACCGCACCTACGGCTTCGCCGCGCCGGACGAGCCGGTCGAGGTCGTGAGCCTGCGGCTGACGAGCGTCGGCAGGATCGCCAAGCCGCCGCTGCGGCGGCGGTCCGCAGGCGAGACGCCCGCGCCGAAGGAACGGCGGCCGGTCTACTTCGCGGAGGCGGGCGACTACGTCGACTGCCCGATCTACGATCGCTACGGACTGCCGGGAGGAGCCACGCTCGCCGGCCCCGCAGTCGTCGAGGAGTTCGATTCGACCACCGTCGTCCATCCTGGCTTCGCCGTGCGTGTCGACGAGGTCGGCAACCTGATCATCGAGAGGGAGGGAGCGTGAGCGAGGGTCCGTACGGGATCGTCCTGTCGAAGAACGTGATGGTGCCGATGCGGGACGGCGTCCGGCTCGCCTTCGACATCTACCGCCCGGCACGGGACGGGGGCTTCGTCGAGGGGCGCTTCCCGACGATCATGCTCCACACCCCGTACGACAAGACCGACAAGCGCTACAGCGAGATCGCCGACTACTTCGTCCCGAAGGGCTACAACGTCGTGCTGGTCGACCTGCGCGACCGCTACTGCTCCGAGGCGTCGGGCGTCTACTACCACGCTGCCACGCCGCACACCGGGCGTGACGGCTACGACATCTGCGAGTGGGTCGCAGCGCAGCCCTGGTCGAACGGCCGGATCGGGACGGTCGGCAGCTCGTACGGCGCGATCACGCAGGTGCGCACGGCGCTCGAGCGGCCGCCGCACCTGACGGCGATCTGGCCGGACGTCGTGCCCACGAACAGCTTTCAGAACCAGTGCCGCGAGGGTGGGGCGATGCAGCAGCACATGTTCTGGGCGCTCTTCATCCACGCGCAGGACGCCCGTGAGATCGCCGACGACCCGGAGAAGCAGGAGGACGTCTGGAACGACCTCCGCGACCTGCGGCAGCTCTTCCGGGCGACGCCGTGGCAGCGCGGGCAGACGGCGCTGCGTCACGTGCCGACGCTCGAGGAATCGCTGATCGACTACTACACCCGGGGCGCCTACGACGAGTACTGGAGCCGGATCGAGCACGACTACACGAGGTTCTGGGATCGGCACGCCGACATTCCCGGCACGTTCTCGACCGGGTGGTACGACCCGTTCCCGGCCGCGGACTCCGAGTACTTCGCCGAGATGGCCGCGCAGAACACGACGCCGCAGCGCCTCGTGATCGGCCCCTGGAGCCATGTCGGGATGCGCGGCGACTCGACGTACTGCCACGACGTCGACTTCGGCCCTCAGAGCACGTGGGGAGTGAGGCGCTACTTCGACGAGCAGCTCGAATTCTTCGAGCGCTGGCTTCCGGACGACGCGAAGGGTCAGCCGGAGGGCGAGGCGCCGGTGCGGATCTTCGTGATGGGCGGAGGCACGGGACGCAAGACGCCGCAGGGGAAGCTCGATCACGGCGGGCGGTGGCGTGACGAGTGGGAATGGCCGCTCACCCGCGCCCTCGAGACCTCGTACTTCCTGCACGCCGACGGGTCGCTCTCTACCGACGCCCCTCCGGCGGGCGCCGAGCCGCGTCACTTCACGTTCGACCCGGCCCACCCGGTGCCGACGATCGGCGGCCTCTACTGCTCGATCGGCGAGCTCCCGGCGGAGGGCGCGGGAATGGAGCAGGCCTGGGCGCGCTTCCTCAGCCCGGTGCTGCGTCTGCGCGACCTCCTCTCGCCGGGGCCGGCGGACCAGAGAGAGTCCCCGGCCTACTTCGGCTCGGAGGAGCCCTACCCGCGACTGTCGCAGCGGCCGGACGTCCTCGTCTTCCAGACCGAGCCGCTCGCCGGGCCGGTCGAGGTGACCGGGCCGATGAAGGTGCACCTGTGGGTCTCGTCGACTGCCCTCGACACCGACTTCACGGCCAAGCTCGTCGACGTGCATCCAGCGAACGAGGACTACCCCGAGGGCTACGACATGCTGCTCAACGACTCCGTGATCCGCTGCCGCTACCGCGAGGGGTTCGAGCAGGAGGTGCTGCTCGAGCCGGGCGTGCCCGTCCCCGTGACGATCACGCTGCCGCCGACGAGCAACCTCTTCGACGTAGACCACCGGATCCGGGTCGACGTCTCGTCGTCGAACTGGCCGCGCCTCGACGTCAACCCGAACACCGGGGAGCCGATGGGGAGGCACACGCACCGGGTCGTCGCCGAGCAGACGGTGTACGCCGACGCGGAGCGGCCGTCCCACATCGTGCTGCCGGTGATCCCCCGCTGACCTCGGCCGCGACAGACGGGATCGAGTGGCGGGAGGTGCCCGCCGGGGAGTTCACCATGGGTAGTGACCCGGCGGCGGCGTTCCCACCGGATGCCGACGAGGCGCCGCGCCACCCCGTCTCGTGCGCGGCGTTCCGGCTCGGCCGCACGCCGGTGACCAACGCCGAGTACCGCGTCTTCGTGGAGGCATCCGGCCACCGGGCGCCGTCGCATTGGCCGGGCGGGGCGGTGCCACGCGGTCGTGAGCAGCATCCCGTCACCTACGTGTCCTTCGCCGACGCGCTCGCGTTCTGCCGCTGGGTGGGTGGGCGACTACCGAGCGAGGCCGAGTGGGAGCGGGCGGCCCGCGGCGGCGACGTCCGCACGTGGCCGTGGGGCGACGAGCTTCCCACCGCCGGGCGGGCGAGGTTCGGAGCGACCGACACCTCGCCGGTCGGGCTCTGCCCGGGCGGGGCGAGCCCGTTCGGCGTGCTCGACCTGGCGGGGAACGCCTGGGAGTGGACGGCGAGCACGCTGCGTCCGTACCCCTACGATCCGGGCGACGGGCGCGAGGACGAGGCGTCGCATGAGCCGCGCGTCGTGCGGGGTGGCTCCTACAGCCACGGCCCGGGCGAGATCCGCTGCTCCTACCGGCACGGCATGCTGCCGGGAGCGGTCGACCACTACGTCGGCTTCCGCCTCGCCTGCGAGCCGGGAGCACGGCTCGCGCTCGACACCGCTCTCGTCGACGTTCCCGCCGCCGACGTCCTGCTCGGCAACGATCCACGCCCGCCGGCCGGGCCCGCCCTGCCCGACGAGGATCCCCGTCACGTGGTCTCGCTGTCCGGCGTGCTGCTCGGCGCCACGCCCGTCACGAACGCGCAGTACCTCGAGTTCGTCCGCGCCACCGGCCATCCCGAGCCGCCGCACTGGGTGAGAGGGGCCATCCCCGAGGGTCTGGCGCAGCATCCGGTCACGTACGTCGATTGGCTCGACGCGACGGCGTTCTGTCGCTGGGCCGGCGCCCGCCTGCCGACCGAGGCCGAGTGGGAGAAGGGCGCGCGCGGCAGCGATAGCCGGCTCTATCCGTGGGGCGGCGAGGAGCCGAATGTATTATTCGCCAACTTCGCCGGAGGCTCGAAGCACGGGGCGACGACCGCAGTCGACGAGCACCCCCGCGGCGCGAGCCCCTACGGTCTCCTGGATATGGCGGGGAACGTCTGGGAATGGGTCGGCAGCGCCTACGCGCCGTATCCGTACCGCGCCGACGACGGGCGCGAGGATCCTGCTTCCGGATTCCCACGCGTCCTGCGTGGAGGCTCGTTTGCGAGCCCGAGCCCGTCCTTCGTCCGCTGTGCGTCGCGGAGTCGCAGCGCCCCGGGCCGCCGTTCCGCCCACATCGGCTTTCGCGCCGCCCGCGACGCCGGTCGAGCAAACGCGCACGGCATCCCTCTCGCGACCCGCGACACCCGCGCGGTCGACGTGCACCGGACGCTCGAGGTCGACGTCGAGCCTGATCGGTCGACCGTGACGTTCGTCCAGATACCCGGCGAGCCAAGGAGCGTCCAATGATCGAGCACGTCGACGCCGACCGCCTGCGCGACCTGACCCTGGAGCTCGTCGCGATCGAGAGCCCTACCGGCGACACCGCCGAGGTGGCGCGCCGCTACGCGCAGCGCCTCCAGGAGATCGGGATGGACGTGGAGGTGCTCGGCGAGGTCTTCCCCGCGACACCGATCGTGATCGGCCGGCTGCAGGGAGGTGAGCCGGGGCCGAGCGTCGTCCTCAACGGCCACCTCGACACGGTCCCCATCCCGCACGCGCCGGCCCGGGTCGAGGACGGTTCGGTCTACGGTCGCGGCAGCGCCGACATGAAGGGTGCGCTCGCCTGTGCCGCCGAGACGGCACGCGTGCTGAACGCGTCGGGGCCGTTCCCGGGGGAGCTCGTGATCATCGCGACCGGGCTGCACGAGGCACCTGGCGGGCGTGGTGAGGACCTCACCTGGCTCCTGCGCGACCACGGCTTCCGCTGCGACCTCGCCGTCGTCTGTGAGCTCAGCGGCGACAGGTTCGTCGCCGCGCACATGGGTCAGGCGACCGTCGAGATCACGATCGGCCGCCCAGGGATGGTCACCCACGAGCTCAAGGCGCCCGCCGGCACGCCGCACCCGATCATGGCCGCCGGCCGCGTGATCCAGGCGATCGCGGCCCGCAACGCGGAGCTCGCCGCAACCGAGCACCCGTGGGTCGGGGCCGAGACCTACTTCCTCGGTGAGGTGCATGCCGGTGACTTCTACAACCGCTTCCCGAACAGCTGTCGGCTCGTCGGCACGCGCCGGTGGGCGCCGGGCAAGACGCTGCCCGCGGTCGAGGCCGAGTTCGAGGCACTCCTCGAGCCGATTGCGAGGGAGACCGGTTGCTCCATCGCCCTCGATCTGAAGCTCGTGCGTGGCGCGTACTCGATCGATCCGGAGCATCCCCTCGCCGTCGCATTGCGCGTCGGCTATCGGGACGTCACCGGTGCGGAGCTGCCGCTGACGGGGATCAAGGTCGTTGCCGACGGAGCCGTCTTCCAGGGCGAGGCGGCTATCCCGACCGTCTACCACGGCCCCGCAGGCAGCGGCGCCCACGCCGACGTCGAGTCCGTGCCCGTCGCCGAACTCGTCCGCGCGACGAGGGTCTACCTGCGGCTGTTCGCGCACCTCTGGGCATGAGCGGCACGGATCCCACCTACGAGACGCTTCGCGCCGCGTTTCGCTGGGTGCTGCCCGGGCGGGTCAACATCGGCGTCGAGGTCTCCGACCGGCAACCGGCCGGAGCCCCGGCGATCCTCGTCACGGACGGGCGCGAGATCACCCGGGTCGTCAGCTTCGGCGAGCTGAGCGAGGCGTCCAACCGGCTCGCGAACGTGCTCGTGGCGAAGGGGGTGGAGGCTGGTGACCGCGTGGCCCTGATCCTCTCCCAGCGCCCCGAGACCGCGATCGCCCACGTCGCGATCTACAAGCTGGGCGCGATCGCCGTGCCGTTGAGCGCCGCCTTCGGCAGCGACGCGCTCGAGGTGCGACTTCGTGGCTCTGAGCCTCAAGCGGTGCTGGGCGAGCGGGAGTCGCTCGAGCGCGTCGCCGCGCTCGGCTTCGACGGCGTCCTGATCGACGTCGACCGCGACCTCGAACCCCTGCTCGCCGCGGCTTCGCCCGACTTCACGGCTGCGCCGACGACGCCCGACACGCCGGCGTTGCTCGTCTACACCTCGGGCACGACGGGTGCGCCGAAGGGGGCCCTCCACGGCCACCGCGTGCTCGCGGGCCACCTGCCGGGCTTTGAGCTCTCCCACGATTTCTTCCCGCAGTCGGGGGATCGCATCTGGACGCCCGCCGACTGGGCCTGGATCGGCGGCCTCTACGACGTCGTCATGCCTGCACTCGCACACGGTATGCCCGTCGTGGCCTACCGTGCGCGCAGGTTCGACCCCGAGCAGGCGTTCGACCTGATCGCCAGGGCGGGGGTCCGGAACGTCTTCATGCCCGCGACGGCCCTGCGGATGATGCGCCGGGCCGGGGGAGTGCCCGTCTCGTTGCGCACGCTGGCGAGCGGGGGCGAGACCGTCGGCGAGGAGACGGCGGCGTGGTGCCGGGAGCGCTTCGGGGTGCGGCTGAACGAGTTCTACGGGCAGACCGAGGCGAACCTCCTGATCGGGAACTGCGCCGCCTGGCCGGAGCGACCGGGCTGGATGGGCCGTGCCTACCCGGGGCACGAGCTCCGGCTCGTGGACGGCGAGATCGCCGTACGCGTGGAAGGCGATCCCGTGGTCTTCCTGGGGTACTGGCGCGACGACGAGGCGACGGCGGGGAGGGTGCGCGACGGGTGGCTGCACACCGGCGACCTTGCCGAGGTGGACGACGAGGGCAACTACCGCAGCATCGGGCGGGTCGACGATCTCATCTCCAGTGGTGGACACCGCATCGGCCCTGGTGAGATCGAGGAGTGCCTGATCCGCCACCCGGCTGTGGCGATCGCCGCGGTGATCGGCGTCCCCGACGAGGTGCGCGGCGAGGTCGTCAAGGCGTTCGTCGTAACGTCACCCGGCGCGTCCGGGTCGGCCGAGCTCGTGACCGAGCTCCAGGCCCACGTTCGTCACCGCCTTGCCGGCTACGAGGTACCGCGGTCGATCGAGTTCGTGCAAGAGCTGCCGCTGACGGTCACCGGCAAGATCCGCCGCGGCGAGCTGCGGCGGCTGGAGGTCGAGCGCGGCTCGACTGGATCTCCGTCAGCCGACCGGTGAGAATCGCGCCTCGGGCAGGCGGACCACTCTCGTCGAGCAGCGATCACCCTCCAGTTCGACGACGCGATAGCCCGGCGGGGCCGTGTCGAACGTGGTGACGTCCCCCGCGGGGAGAAACTGCAGCCCGGTCGACGGGGTCGTCACGACCGTCGCCCGACCGAGCGTGTGCGTCGACTCGTAGTGGACGTGACCGCAGCAGACGAGGCGGATACTCGCGTCCTGCTCTAGCAGCTCCTGAAGCAGCTCTCGTCCTTCGAGCCCGATCCGGTCCATCCACGCGCTTCCCATCAGGACCGGTGGATGGTGCAGGAAGAGTGCGACCGCCTCGGGCTCGTGCGCTGCGAGCTGCTGTCGTATCCAGGCGACCTGGCTTGCGTCCATCAGCCCGGCGACGTCACCCGGCACCTGCGTATCGAGGCCCAGGCAGAGCCAACGATTGGCCGGGAATGCGAAGTTGACGCGCGCTGCACCGGCTCCATCGATCCGGTCGGCGAAGGCGGATCGCAGGAGCGCACGATCGTCGTGGTTCCCGGGCACCTGCCAGAGCCGATCGAGCCACGGCCCGAGGATCTCCCTGACCGCCTGGTAGGTCTGCGGCAGCTCGTCGTGGGTGTGATCGCCCGTGACCACGAGGTGGTCTACTCGGCCCTCGTTCCTCTCGATGTGGGCCGTCACGTCGAGGAGCAGCTCGCGGGTCGGAATGCCGAACAACCTCTCCTCAGGTTCGGCGAAGAGATGGAGGTCGGTGAGTTGGACGATCCGGGTGACGCTCATCTCGCCGACAGTCGGACCATTAGGGCTCGAGGGCCGCCAGCGCGGCGGTGGTGATCGAGGCGGCGTCGATCCCGTACTCGGCGTAGACCTCTGGTTGCGAGCCGGTCTGACCGAAGCGGTCTACGCCCAGGGGAATGCATTTCGTGGCGAGCGCGGAGCCGAGGAATGCGAGTGCGTGGCTCGCTCCGTCGATCACGCTGACGACGGGAAGGCCTTGCTCGCCCGGTTTGAGGAGCCGCTCGAGGTGGCAGGATTGCGTCACCGAGCCTTCCAACACTGCTGTGCGGCTTTGCTGCCAGTCGCGGTAGACGCGATCCGGGGAGGAGATGCAGATGACGGTTGCTTCGACGCCTTCCTCGGTAGCGAGGAGATCGGCGGCGTCGAGGGCCTCGGGGACGATGGCGCCGCAGGCTGCGAGGATGACCCTGTCGTCGCTCGTCGCGCCGGGCTCGCGCAGCCGGAACCCTCCAGCGACCACGTCGGAGCGCAGTCGCTCTTCGCCGCGTCCTTCCGCTGCCGCGGCGAACGGCTGCTGGTCGATCGGCTTGGTCGAGAGCCTGAGGTACAGGGCCTCGCCGCCGGGCTGCTGCATGCGTGTGAGCGCGTCGAGGAGCAGCCATTCGAGCTCGCGTGCGTAGCAGGGTTCGGCGTAGGTGAGCCCCGGTGTCTCGATGCCGATTCCCGGCGTGCTGAGCGATTGGTGGGCGCCACCCTCGCGCGAGAGCGAGATCCCGGATGGAGTGCCGACGATCACGAAGCCGGACCCCGAGTACGTGGAGTAGACGATCCCCTCGAGTGCGCGCATCACGAACGGGTCGTAGACCGCGCCGATTGGGAAGAGGCGCTCGCGCTGGAAGTCCCAGGTCAGACCGAGTTGGCCGAGCAGCAGCACCAGGTTCATCTCCGCGATCCCCATTTCGATGTGCTGACCCCTGGGGCCGACGCGCCATTTCAGCGGCGAGTCCTCCATCGCGTCGTAGACGGGCTCCTCGTCGGGACCCCAGACGCCGGTTTTGTTGATGAATCCCCCGAGGTTCGTCGAGATCGACACATCGGGCGCGACCGTGACCAGCCGCTCGCCGACCCCGTCGACGCGGGAGAGATCGAGCAGTGTCCGTCCGAACGCCGTCTGCGTCGACGTCGGCGCAGAGTCGCGCGGGGATAGCGTGCTCGGCACCGGGATCGTGGCCGCCGCCGCCCGGTCGCCGCGGTCGAGGCGCGTCCGCGCGGCGGCGAGTGCCCTGCCCTCACGGCTATCCGGCGGGAAGGTGTCCCACTCGGTCGCGGCGGTCAGTCCGACGGACGCGCGTAGCCGGTCGACCTGGGCCTTGTCGAGCAGAGCGGAGTGGTTCTGGGGGCGCCCCGCGATCTCGAGTCCGTAACCCTTGATCGTGTAGGCGAAGATCACGGTCGGTCGCTCGGTGTCGCGGGCGCGGCGGAGTGCATCCAGCACGTCTCCGAGGTCGTGTCCGCCGAGGTCGCGCACGAGCGAGCCCACACCCGCGCCATACCCGTCGAGGAGCCGTGAAAGGGGTGTGCGCTCGGATGGGTCGTCGGCGTCGAGCACGGTCTCGCGCACCACGTCCTCCGAGGCGCCGAACAGCGACTGGTACTGCTCGTTCGGCATCGCGTCGATCCGCCGCCGCAGGATTCCACCGTTGTCGCGCGCAAATGCCTCGCGCAGCCGGCGGCCGTACTTGAGCTCCATGACGTCCCAGCCGTTCGTCCGGAACTGCGCCTCGAGCTCCGCCGCCCGGATGCCTGGTATGACGCGGTCGAGCGACTGCCGGTTGAGGTCGACGATCCAGAGGACGTTGCCGAGGCGACGGGTGAGAGGGTCGGCAAGCGCCTCCCAGATGTTGCCCTCGTCGAGCTCGGCGTCCCCGAGCAGGGAGATGAAGCGTCCGCCCGTGGAGGTACCGAGCCGTGTCTCCACGAAACGGTCGGCGAGCGCGCCGAAGAGCGGGGCCGCCGACCCGAGCCCGACTGAGCCGGTCGAGTAGTCGACCGGGAACGGATCCTTCGTGCGCGACGGGTAGGACTGGAGGCCGCCGAAGTCGCGCAACCGCGTCAGGTACGAGCGGTCGAGCCGGCCGAGCAGGTACTCGATCGCATGCAGCACCGGAGACGCGTGCGGTTTCACAGAAACCCGGTCCTCGGGCTGCAGGTCGGCGAGGTAAAGCGCAGTCATCAGCGTCACCATCGACGCCGACGAGGCCTGATGGCCGCCCACCTTGAGCGCGTCGCCGCTGGGGCGTTCGCGGTTCGCGTAGTCGACGATTCGCACTGCGAGCCAAAGCACGCGACGCTCAATCTCGGTCAGCGTCGCCAGAACGTCGTCTGCCGACCTCGTCTCGGATGCGGCCGCCGTCACCCGGCCGCGCTCTCGAGAACCGAACGCTCGACACCGACACCAAGGCCGGGACGGCCGGAGAGGGTGATCATCCCGTTCTCGGCCCGAGGCTCGTCGGGGAACGCCACCCAGAAGACCTGATCCTCATCCGCCTCCTCGGGGCTCGGCGGCGGCGGCATGTATTCGAGGAGGGGAGTCGCGAGGCTCGTGATCGCCAGCTGGGCGTTGTGGGCGAAGCCGAGGTGGGGTATCACGTCGAGCCCGAAGGTCTCGCCGAGCGCCCACACGCGCCTCGCTTCCGTGATACCGCCGAGACGGTTGACATCGGGCTGCAGGACGTCGACAGCGCCTGCGTCGATGAGGTCGCGGAACCCGTACCGCGTCGCCTCGTGCTCACCGGCTGCGATCGGGGTCGAGACCGCGGCGCGGATCCGCGCCAGGCCCGGGACGTCGTCGGGGATGACGGGCTCTTCGAGCCAGCGAAGCCGTAGGCCGGCATCCTCGATCGCCTGGATGCATCGGATCGCATAGCCCTGATCCCAGCTCATGTACGCGTCGGCCATCACGTCGACGCCTGGGCCCACGGCGTCGACGACGGTGCGCACGAGCTCGACGTTCTTCCGGATCCCCTCCTTCCCCTCGAGTGGGCCGTTCGGCAGGCGTTGCTTGACGGCAGGAAAACCCTGAGCGGCCCAGCCGGCAGCCTCGGCCGAGAGAGCGTCGAGATCCTCCGTCGCATACAGCCAGCTCGCGTAGGCGGGAAGCGCGGGACGCACCTTGCCTC
The DNA here is from genome assembly GCA_963823355.1 of uncultured Thermoleophilia bacterium. Classification (GTDB taxonomy): domain Bacteria; phylum Actinomycetota; class Thermoleophilia; order Gaiellales; family Gaiellaceae; genus Gaiella. Next base: position 653,882 of record CAWGLG010000007.1, on the reverse strand, counting down.
CGAGGAGCTCGTGGACGGGCACGCCGAGCTGCTTCCCGAATAGGTCCCACAGCGCGATGTCGATTGCGCTGATCGCATGCAACACGACACCTCGGCGGCCGATATTCAGAGTAGCCCGGTACATGGATTCCCAGATGTGCCCCACCTCGGATGGTGCCCGACCAACGACGAGCGGCTCGAGCTGGCGCAGGATCTCGATCGTGGCAGGGTTGCCGAAGCCCGCCGTCCCGACACCGATAACGCCGTCAGCGTCCTCGAGCTCGACGACGACGAGCCAGGTGCGTGCGGGAGGCAGGCCTGCAGACGAGGCCCCGCGAGCGTCCGCGACCCCCGGCAACGCGGTCAGTGGAGTGCCGACCGGACGCCCTCTTCCCTTCGCTGCCGGAGACGGACGCGGAGCCACGGTCGAGACCTGCAGGCGCGAGACGTGTGCTGTCACCGGCGCGTCGATCTCGCCGATCCGCCGTGCGGTGTATCGCCGAAAGGCATGCCGCCGGATCCTACGGTTTCTTGGTCAGACAAGTCAATCGGGCGGTAACCACGCTTGGTAGGACAACGGGAGCGCTTTCCACGGGCTTGACTTCTTGGTCTGACAAGGAAAGACTGGCGCGTATGCCTGAAACCAGGGATAGCCGCCCGGAGCAGCTCGACCTGCGCGCTGCTGCGCGCCATGTCATGGTCGACTTCAACCAGATGCAGACGTTCACCGCGGATCCACTGATCATGGTGGAGGGGGACGGCATCACTCTCACGGATCACGAAGGGCGTCGGTACATCGACGGCCTCTCGGGGGTGTTCGCGGTCAGCCTCGGGCACGGAAACCACGAGATCATCGACGCGATCACCGCCCAGCACCGGCGTCTTTCGTTCTCGTCGCCGATCATGACGACGACCGACCGGGCACTCGAGCTGGCGTCCGAGTTGATCCGGCTCACGGGCGGCCGCTATGACGTCGTCAAGCAGCTCAACAGCGGCTCGGAGGCGACGGAGGCGGCCCTCAAGATGGCGCGGCAGTACCACCGGCAGACTGGGAGCCCCGAGCGCTACAAGACGATCTCGTTCTACCGCTCCTACCACGGCGCCACCATGGGCGCCCTTACGGCGACGGGATGGCCCCAGCTACGAAACCCGTACGAGCCGTTCGTGTCGGGTGGGATCCATGCCCACGCCCCGATTCCCGGCTCCTGCCGGGCCTGCACGGGCTCGTGCACGCTCGGCTGCCTGGCCCAGATGCGCGACGTGATCGAGCACGAGGGGGCGCGAACCGTTTCCTCGGTCATCGTCGAGCCCGTTCTGCTGACGGCCGGAGTCCACGCTGTCTCAACCGAGTACCTGCACGGGCTGCGCGCGCTCTGCGATGAGAAAGGCGTCCTGCTCATCTTCGACGAGATCGTGACCGGGTTCGGCCGGCTCGGTTCGTGGTTTGCCGCCGAGCAGGAAGGTGTGTGGCCCGACATCCTCTGTGTCGGCAAGGGCCTGACGAGCGGCTACGCACCTCTCTCCGCCGTCCTGCTCTCCGAGCGGGTCGGGAACGCCTTCTGGGGCGATGCCTCCAAGGGGCTGCAGTATCAGGCCGGGCACACGTTCGCGAGCAACCCGGTCTCCGCCGCATGCGGCCTGGCCGTGATCCGCTACTTCGAGGAGCACGACGTCCTCGACAACGTTCGGGCGCGCGGAGCCGAGCTCGTAAGCCGCCTGCGCGGGATCGCCGATCGGTACCCGATCGCCGGTGATGTCCGCGGTCGGGGGCTTCTCTACTGCCTCGACTTCGTAGACCCGCTCACCGGTGCTCCGCTCGCGGTGGGTCAGCCCGTTGGAACGGCCGTACAGCAGGCAGCCCGGCGACGGGGCCTGCTCGTCCGTGCCTCTCCACACAACGCCACCCTCGCTCCCCCGCTTGTCGTCACCGCGGCCGAGGTCACCGAGATCGCAGACATCTTCGAGGAGAGTGTCGCGGAGGCGAACGAGCAGGTCGTGTCCGGAGGCGGCATCAAGCTCGACGTCGCCTTCGGCCTGTGAGTGTGTCCGGACTGCTCGCCGGAGCGGCATCGGTCTCGATCACGCCACCGGTCGGGGTCGACCTGATGGGCTACCTCCGCCGTTCCGAGCCGGCGCGCGGCTACGGGGAGCCGATGGAGGCGACGGCTCTCGTTCTCGACGATGGAGCCGTGCGTGTCGTGATCATCGGCGCCGACCTGATCGGCGCCTCCGGGGCCTGGGCACAGTCGATCCGTGATCGGGTCGGCGCGGCGGTCGGTTCCCCTGCGCATCACGTCCTCCTCAACTCTCAGCACACGCATGCGGCGCCGCCCACACCAGGCTGGGCGAAGATCGGTGGCGACGCGGACTGGAACCAGGAGGAGATCCGGTACGGGGACGCCGTCGGCGACCTGCTCGTCTCCTCGGCGGTCGAGGCGGCGCGACGCCTGCGCCCGGCACGCCTCGGGCTCGGACGCACCGAGGTTGAAGGAATCACCGTCAATCGCCGCCAGAGGTTCGAGGGGGGCACGATCCTGGGCTGGAACCCGGACGAAGCATGCGACCGCGACGTTGCCGTGATCCGCGTCGATGGGGAGGACGGCGGCGCAATTTGCACCGTCGTCGCCTTCGCTTCCCATCCGGTTGTGATCGGCCCCGACGTGCCCGAGGCATCGTCGGACTTCGTAGGCCCGCTCCGCGAGCGCGTCCGCGCCTGGACGGGAGGGGAGTGCGTCTTCCTGCAAGGGTGCGCAGGCAACGTCCTGCCGCTCGAGTCGTTTCACACCGAGCCGGGAGCCGAGCGGTTGTTCGGCGAGCGGCTCGCCCTGGCGGCACTCCGGGCCCGCGCCGAGGCAGATCTGCAGCCGTCGGCGCCCGAGCAGGTCCCGTTCGCGTCGGCCGTCCCGATCGCGATCTGGCGAAACGTCCCGACAGGTGAGCAGGACACGACCCTCGCGGCCGCCGAGCGACGGGTCGAGCTGCCGCTGCTCGAGCCCCCGACTCTCGACGAGATCAGGGCGCTCCGCGCCGAGCTCGAGCAGCGGGTTGTCGACCTGCAGGCCGCCGGCGAGCCCCGTACCGCCTGGAACCCGGTCGTCCTCCACGTGCGGTGGGCGAAGGCGATCGAAGAGCGGGTCTCGGACGGGACGGTCGAGCGCTCGGTCGATGTGCCGGTCCAGGCGCTGCGCATCGGAGGGGCGTGCATCACCGCCTGGCCGTGCGAGCCCTTCTGCGAGCTCGGGCTCGAGGTCAAGGAGCACTCGACCGCGCCGTTCCCCGTTACGCTCGGCTACTCGAACGACATCGTGGGGTACGTTGCGACGCGCCGCGAGTACCCCTTCGGCGGCTACGAGCCAGCTCTCGCCCAGCGCCACTTCGGCCGGCCGGCGCCGTTCGCGCCCGAGGCCGGCGAGCTGCTCGTGCAGCAGTCGCTCGAGCTGACATCCGAGCTGTTCCCCGGTGGCGCATGAGCGCCGACGTCCGCGCGGCCCGTCAGGGTGACGGCTCCCTCGTCGACTCCGCGACCGAGCGGATCAGCTCCCGGATTCTTCACGGAGACCTCGTCCCGGGCGATCGGCTGCCGACGGAGCGCGAGCTCGTGGAGCAGATCGGTGTCTCGCGCACCGTCCTCCGCGAGGCGCTGTCCAGCCTCGAGGCCCTCGGGTTGGTCGAGGCGCGGGGGACGCGCGGCCGCTTCGTGGCCGCGGGAGGCTCGTCGGATCGGAGTCGCGCGCTCGTCGGCGCCTGGCTGCACCAGCACGCGCAAGAGATCCTCGAGGTCGACGAGATCCGCTCCGTACTCGAGGCCCACGCCATCCGCTCGATATCCGAGTGGGATGCGATCGACGCAGCCCGCGTCGCGAGTGCGATCGTTCGCGACCAGGCCGACGCTGTCGAGCGTGGAGATCCGGTCGCGGCGGCAGATGGAGACGCTGCCTTCCATCGCCTGCTCAGCTCGTACACCCAGAACGGCGCCCTCAAGTCCCTGATGGACGGGCTCATCGACGCTAGCCGGAAGGGTGCATTCGCGGCCTACTCGCTCCCCGATACGGCCCGCGGCTCGATCGAGCAGCACCGTCGGATCATCGAGGCGCTCGCCGTCTCCGACGTCGCCGGGGCCGCCCGATCCGCCCAGGACCACATGCTCGACGTGGCGCGCAGGTACGCAGCCGCACAGCATGAAGGGGACGTTGCGTGATCGCGCGGGTCAGCCTCGTGCGGAAGCGCCCCGACCTGACGCGCGAGGAGTTCGTCGCGCGCTGGACAGGGGAGCACGTCGAGTACGCGAAGCGGCTGCCGAGCCTGCGGGGGTACGTCATCCACATCCTCGACGGCGAGGCCCCTCCGATCGACGGGATCGCGGTCACGACGTTCGATTCGCGCGAGGATGCGGAGCGCGCGTTCGCCGTGCCCGAACTCGCGGAGGGCCTCGGCCGCACGCGCGACGACTTCGCAGCTTCTGTCGAGGTCTATTTCGCCGAAGAGCACGTCATCGTCGAGGAGGAGAGATGAGTCGGACGGATCGTGGGAGGAAGCGCAGCCTCGAGGTCACAGGAGGCCCGTCGCAGGCGGCAGCCCGCTCGATGCTGCGGGCGATGGGCTGGACGACCGAGGAGCTGCAGCTGCCTCAGGTCGGCGTCGGTGCGACCTGGAACCGGGTCACGCCGTGCAACATGCACCTCGACGAGCTGGCCGTCGTCGTCGCCGACGAGCTGAGGTCGCTGCGGGTGCTGCCGCTCGTCTTCCACACGATCTCCGTCTCGGACGGCATCGCAATGGGGACGGAGGGGATGCGAGCCTCGCTCCCGTCGCGTGACTGGATCGCCGACTCGGTGGAGCTCGTGATGCTGGCCGAACGCATGGACGGGCTCTTCGCGATCGCGGGCTGCGACAAGACGCTCCCCGGGATGATGATGGCGATGATCCGGCTCGACCTGCCGTCGGTGTTCGCCTACGGGGGCTCGATCAGGCCCGGTTGTTTCCGCGGCAAGGACGTCACGATCCAGGACGTCTACGAGGCGATCGGTGCTCAGGCGACCGGGAAGATGAGCCTCGAGGACCTCACCGAGCTCGAGTGCGTCGCACTGCCCGGAAAGGGCTCGTGCGCGAGCATGTACACGGCGAACACCATGGCGAGCGTGTCCGAGGGGCTTGGCCTGACTGTGCCCGGCATGGCATCGCCCGCCGCAGAGGACCCGGCCCGCGAGAGCATTCTCCGGCGCGCCGCGGGCGCTCTCGTCGACGCGCTCGAGAACGATCGCGCGCCGTCCTCGATCCTCACCAAGGCGTCGTTCGACAACGCGATCGCGGTTGCCGCAGCGCTCGGCGGCTCGACGAACGCGTGTCTCCATCTCCCGGCGCTGGCAGGGGAGGCGGGCATCGACTTCGGTCTCGCCGACATCGACCGGATCTCGCGTCGGACTCCCCAGATCGCCGAGATGCGGCCGGCCGGCCGTTTCATGATGCAGGACCTCCACATCGAGGGTGGCGTGCCCGTCGTCATGCGTGAGCTCCTCGACGCCGGGTTGCTCGACGGCGAGGCGATGACCGTGACCGGCCAGACGCTCGCCGAGGCGCTCGCACCCGTCTCGCGTGCGGGAGAGGCCCGAACGCCGGTGCTCCACACGGTCACCGACCCTGTCAAGTCAACCGGTGGCTACGCCGTCATGTGGGGCAATCTCGCTCCGGAAGGCTCGGTGATGAAGGTCGCCAACCAGGTCGGCAACACCCATCGGGGACCAGCGAAGGTGTTCCACACCGAGCAGGAGGCGTTCACCGCAGTCTCCGGCGGCCGCATCGAGGCGGGAGACGTCGTCGTCGTCCGTTACCAGGGTCCGCGGGGCGGGCCAGGGATGCCCGAGATGACCCATCTCACCGGGGCAATCGTGGGGGCAGGGCTCGTCGATTCGACAGCGCTCCTCACCGACGGACGCTTCGGCGGAGGGACGCAGGGGACCTCCGTCGGCCACATCTCACCCGAGGCCGCGGCCGGCGGCCCGATTGCGATCGTGAGGGACGGTGACATGGTCGAGATCGACCCCGAGGGGAATCGGCTCCAGGTCGAGCTGTCCGAGGACGAGATCGCCGCCCGTCTCGCGATGGTGGAGCATCCGCCGCCTCGCTGCCCGACCGGCGTGCTCGCGAAGTACGCACGGCTCGTCGGGTCGGCCGCAACGGGCGCTCGCGTCGGGGCATGAGTCGGCTTGCGAAAGGATTGGCACCTCTCTTGACCGAGCCCAGGCGAACGATCGTCGGCCTCGTCTCGTGCTACTTCACGCTGTTCGACGACCAGATGCCGGCGGGCTTCCGGCAGGAGCGCGAGGCGGTGCACCGCCGCTATCGCGATGTGCTGAGCGTCGACTTCGACGTCGTGGACGGCGGGATGCTCACCTCCGACGCCGAGGGTCAGAAGGCCAACGGGATCCTTCGCGACGGGCGCGCCGACGTCGTCGTCTTCGCGCCGACGATGGCCGCGCCTCCGAGCTACGCGGCGCACGCGCTCGCGGGCCTCGACCTGCCGCTCGTCATCTGGAACGGGCCCACGATCGACGCGCTGCCCGACGGGCTGACGCAGTCCGAGGCGACGGTCAACTCGGGTCAGGTCGCGGCCGTGATGCTCGCGAACGCGCTCGTGCGGGAAGGGCGTCCGTTCGCGACCATCACCGCTTCGCCCGGCGACGCGCAAGGGGTCGCGCTCCTCACGCGCACCGTGCGCGCCGCGGCTGTCGCGACGTCACTGCGGGGTTCGTCGGTCCTGCGCGTGGGGCAGTGGATTCCCGGGTATCTCGACGTCGAGTCGACAGAGGCCGAGCTCGAGCGGCTCGGCGTCGTCGAGCGGGCACTCTCTGCCTCCGAGCTGAACGACGCGTTCGGAGCCGTCGTGGGCGGGCGGGTCGACGCCGGCCTCGCGAGTCTCGCCGAGCGGGGCTGGGCGCACCGGCCCGGTGCAGCCGACGAGCGGAGCATGCGGCTCGCCCTCGCTCTCGACGATGTCGTCCGGGCCACGAACGCTGTCGCGATGACGGTCAACTGCCACTCGGACCTGCTGCGCTGGAACCCCACGATCGGGATCACCGCGTGCCTGGGAGCCTCGCTCCTGACCGCCGGAGGCGTCCCCGTGTCCTGTACGGGAGACCTTCCGACCGCGCTCGCGCTCGTGCTCGCGCAGAAGCTGTCGGGACGGGCGCTCTACTGCGAGTTCTACACACCCGAGCGCGAGACCGGCCTGATGCTCCTCGCCGCGGGCGGCGAGGGAGACCCGGCGTGGGCCGACCCCGCCTTCCCGGTCGTGGTCGAGCCGAACGACCATTACCCTGGCGACCACGGCGCCGGGACGTCGATCTCGTTCAGGCTCCAGCCGGGGCCTGCGACGGCGCTCTCGCTGTCGCCCCGTGGCGGTACCTGGCGGCTCGCGTGGGCGACCGGCGAGATCGTGGAGGCACGGTATGACTCGATGGGCGGGCCCAACGGCATGTTCCGCTTCGACTCCGGAACGGCGTTCGACGCGGGCGCGCGCTGGATCGGCTCCGGAGCCACCCATCACAACGCCCTTGCGTACGGGCGCCTCGACGTCGAGATCCCCGTCCTGGCGCGGGCGCTCGGGATCGAGGAGGAGCGGGTATGACGAAGATCCGCTCGGTGACCCCGATCTCGGTTCGCTACCCCGAGCCGAACGACAACGGGGCCACGCGTCACCTAACGCTCTGCCGCATCGAGGCGGACGACGGGACGGTCGGGTGGGGAGAGGCCGTCACCTCGTGGCCGGACGCCTGCCGGGCAACGGAGGCGATGATCGACGGGATCTCCGGGGAGCTCGTCGTCGGGCGCGATCCGCTCGACAACGTCGAGATCTGGCGCGGCTGCCGACGGCGGGCATGGTGGTACGGCAACCGGGGAGGGGTCTCGTCGTTCGCCCTCTCGGCGATCGACATCGCCCTGTGGGATCTCAAGGGGAAGCTCCTCGGCGTCCCCGTGACGCAGCTGCTCGGCGGCGCGTGCCACGACCGCCTGCCCGCGATCGCGAGCACGCACCCGTGCCTCGCGAGCCTCGAAGCGGAGGCCGACAAGCACGCGGCGTACGTCAGTGACCTGGGATTCCAGGGGTGCAAGCTCGGGCTGGGGAAGAAGGGTGAGGCGCGTCTCGGCTCGGACGTCGCGCGTGACGTCGAGCTCATCCGGCTTCTGCGCGAGAGGGTTGGGAGCGAGCCGATGCTGATGTGGGACCGAGGAGTGAACACGCTCACGTGGGACGTCGCCTTTGCGATCCGGCTGACGACGGCGCTCGAGGAGTACGGCCTGACCTGGATGGAGGAGCCGTTCGAGCCGGAGGACGTCGATTCGTTCCACCGACTCAAGGCGCGTTGCTCGACGCTCATCGGTTCGGGCGAGCGCGAATGGAACGTCGAGGGCTACCGGAGCTTCATCGCCTCCGGCGCCGCCGACGTGATCGGTTTCGACCCGGGACGGGCCGAGGGGATCACCGGCGGGCGCCGCGTGATCGAGCTCGTCGAGGAGGCGGACGGGTGGTTCAACGCCCACGCCTGGTCGAGCGCGATCGTCACGGCCGCGAGCCTCGCGCTGTCGCTGACGACGCCGCGCGTGCTCGTGTTCGAGCTCAAGGCGGAAGAGGGCCCGATGCAGCACGAGCTCGTCGATCGTCCGATCGAGCAGTCGGGCGGCTACGTCCGGCCGATCGAGGGGCCGGGGCTCGGAATCGACGTCCGGGAGTCGGTGGTCGAGAAGTACCGGTTCTAGCGCCGCTGCGGCCTGGTTGACACGGGCGGAGCTGCTCACCTAGAGTGGGCTGGAACCGTTACCACCAACCAGGCCGAGGAGCGATGACCGAGCTCGAAGTGGCAGCAGATGCGCGTCCTCGGGCGTCCGTCGACAGCCTGACAATCGCCGCGATCGAGACGATCGCGATCCGCGTTCCTCTCGCCCAGACGTACCGGGGCAGCCGGTACAAGATGACGCACCGTTCGACGATCGTAACGCGGATCCACATGGAGGAGGGGATCGTCGGCGAGGCGTACTGCGGCGACGAGGATGCCGGCCTCCTCGAGATCGACGAGATCATCCGTGCCGAGATCGCCCCGGTCCTGATCGGCGAGGACGCGTTTCGTGTCGAGCGGTGCTGGGAGCTCGCCCGGCCGGCCACGTTCGACATTCTCCGGGACAGGCGGCTCGGGCTCGTCGCGACCGCTTGCGTCGACGCCGCCGTCTGGGACGCGATCGGGAAGGCGCTCGGCCAGCCGCTGCACCGGCTCTGGGGTGGGTACCGCGACACGCTGCCGGTGATCACGATCGGTGGCTACTACGGGAAGCAGGGCATTGCCGAGGAGGTCACCGGCCTGCGCGAGAGCGGGCTCGCCGGGATGAAGTTCAAGGTCGGGGGGCTGACGCCGGAGGAGGACGCGGAGCGCTTTCGCACGGCGCGTGCCGCCGCCGGCACCGACTTCGTCCTCATGGCGGATGCGAACCAGGGCTGGACGCCGGGCGAAGCCGTGCGCTTCTCGCGACTGGTGGAGGATCTCGACATGCACTGGTTCGAGGAGCCCTGTATCTGGTCGAACGACCGGCGCGCGATGCGCGATGTTCGCTTCGCGGGGCGGGCGCGCGTGTGCGCGGGCCAGAGCGAGCTCTCCGCCGGAGGGTGCCGCGACCTGATGGTGGAGGGGGCGATCGACTTCTGCAACTTCGATTCGTCATGGTCGGGCGGGGCGACGGAGTGGCGCCGCGTGGCCGCCGCCGCGCTCGCGTTCGACGTGGCGATGGCCCACCACGAGGAGCCGCAGGTCGCGTCGCATCTGCTCGCGTCGATCCCACACGGCACGTTCCTCGAGGTCTTCAGCGCCGAGCGCGATCCGATCTGGTGGAATCTCGTTGCCAACCGACCTCCGATCGTCGACGGCTCGCTCGCCCTCCCGACGGGTCCGGGGCTCGGCTGGGAGCTCGATGCCGACTACATCGAGAAGTACCGCCTTCGGCCTGCGGCGTGAGCGTCGAGCAGGCCGTGGGGCCATCTCTCGGTGAGGGCCTCGCCGGACGAGGTGTCCTCGTCACGGGCGCTGCCGGCGGAATTGGTGCCGCCGTCGCACGGGCGTTCGCCGTCTCGGGGGCGCGCGTTGCGGCAGTCGACCTCTCGGAGCGGGCGGTCACCGATCTCGCGGGGTCGCTTCCGGGTAGAGGCCACTGCGGCATCGCGGCCGACCTCGGAGGGATCGATCGACTTCCCGCCCTCGTGCTCGAGGCCGAGGAGAAGGCAGGCCCCCTCGTCGCACTCGCCCACCTCGCGGCGATCATCCATCGCAAGCACGAGATCATGGAGGTCGACGAGTCCGACTGGGACGCTCAGGTCGACGTCAACTTCAAGGCATCGTTCTTCCTAAACCGCGCGTTCGCCGAGCACCTGCGCGCGGCGTCACGCGTGGGCGCGATCGTCAACTTCAGCTCGCAGGGGTGGTGGACGGGCGGGTTCGGCGGCTCGATCGTCTACAACGCGACTAAGGGTGGCATCGTGACCATGACACGGGGGCTTGCCCGCACCTACGCGGCGGCCGGCATCCGGGTGAACTCGGTGGCGCCCGGGCTGATCGACACGACGATGCTCAGCGCGGACCTCGACCCCGGGGTCCTTCGGGGGCTGGTCGACCAGGTGCCGCTCGGCCGGATGGCATCGCCCGACGAGGTCGCCCCGGCCGTCGTCTTCCTCGCATCCGACCATGCGGGCTACATCACCGGAGCGACGCTGAACATCAGCGGCGGGTGGTTGATGTACTAGATGGAACGTGTGACGCTGGCACGTGTCTGGGCCAGTCACCTACGCCGAGGCTCCGTCGGTCGGATTGGGGCGACGTAAGGTGTCCGCGCGCCTGCTCGACGTGACGAGAAGCGCGGCCCGCGAGCGCGGCCGGGCGGGCGCGGTCTGCCTGCTCCCGATCGGCTCGCTCGAGCAACACGGCGAGCATCTGCCGGTCGGGACGGACTCGATCCTCGTCGAGTCGGTCTGCCTTCGGGCTGCGGACCTCGCGAGGCGCGACACGCTCGTCGCGCCCACCGTCTGGACGGGCCTCAGCCCCCACCACGTGCGTCTCGGCCTCACCGTCACGCTCGAGCCCGAGCTCCTGCTCGAGCTCACCCGCTCGATCGTGAGGAGCCTCCGCGGGTGGTTCGAGGAGGTCGTGATCGTGAACGGCCACGGGGGGAACCGCGGCTGGCTCGGCGCGCTCGCTCTCGCCGAGGAGTGCGCGGCGGTCAACTACTGGGAGCTCGTCGACCCGGTCGTCCTGCGCGAGCTCTTCCCCGTCGACCTCGGCTCGATCGGTCACGCAGGCCAGGCCGAGACGTCGGCGATGCTCGCCGTCGCGCCCGCGCTCGTCGAGGCGGCCGGAGCGCCCTTCGAGCCGATCCGGCGGGAGAACGACCCGTTCCTCCTGCCCGACATGGGCGCGAGCGGCGTCCTCGGCGATCCCTCCGCTGCATCGGTCGCCTCCGGTGAGCGGTTCATCGGCGAGGCGTGCCGAGCACTCGCCGCCCTGCTCGATGCCACTGACACGCAAACCAGCGAGGAGAACCACACATGAGCCACTTCAGTGCCGGAGCCGCTTCCCTGCTCCTCGAGCCGCCGCTCGGTCTGCCGATGGTCGGCTTCATCCGTCAGCCGACGAACTCCGGCGGCTACGGCCTCCCCCTCGAGGTCGGCGCGCTCGCGCTCGAGCGGGACGGCACGCGCGTCGTGCTCTGCGGCGTCGACATCGTCGGCATCATCGACCCGCAGATAGAGCCGCTGATCGACCGCGTCGCCGCAGCGACCGGAGCCGATCCGGCCGGGATCCTCCTCAACTGGAGCCATACGCACCTCGCACCTCCGGGCGGGGTCGCCAACGGCGCCGTGTACGGTGACGTCGACGACGAGGTCGCGGCGTCGATCGAGGCGTTCTCGCGTGTCATCCACGACAAGATCGTCAGCGTCTGCCGGATGGCCGTCGAACGGCTCGAGCCGGCGGGCGTCGTCTGGGGACAGACCGAGACCGAGCTGGCAGTCAACCGCCGCGAGCGAACCGAGGGCGGCTACAACGGCGGCTCGATCCTCGGCTGGAACCCCGACGAGCTCGTCGACAACCAGGTCACGGTGCTGCAGGCGCGCCGGCCGGACGAGTCGGCGATCTGCACCCTCGTCAGCTTCGGCTGCCATCCGGTCACGACCGGATACGACATGATCGTCTACTCGGCCGACTTCCCTGGCCCCATGCGGGACGTCGTGCGATCGGTGTCGGGCGGCGAGTGCGTGTTCTTCCAGGGCGCCGGAGGCAACGTCCTCCCGAAGTTCGCCTTCACCGACACCGAGGACGAGGCGCGGCGGATGGGGACGCGGCTCGGGCTTGCGGCCCTCGATTCGGTCGCAGACCGGTTCAGCCGCCCGGTCGAGGTCGAGACCGAGGCCGAGGGATCGGTGACGCCGATCACGCGCTACCGGCGGCGATTCGTCGATGCCGGCCCGCCTGCCCTTGCAGCCGTCAAGGAGACCGTGACGATCCCCTTGCAGGCCCTGCCGCCGCTGGACGAGATCGTGAGGCAGCGGGTGGAGTACGACGCCGCTCTCGAGGAGGCGCGAGCCTCGGGCGAGCGGGGCCGGGTCAAGCTGGCCTACTACCAGGCCGCGTGGGCGCGCAGGATCGAGGACCAGCTCCGGGACGGGACGGCGCCGACGGAGGTCTCGGGGCCGGTGCACGCCGTGCGCATCGGCGACGGCGTCATCGTGACCGGGCCGGGCGAGACGTTCACCGAGTACGGGATCGCTGTCAAGGAGCGCTCGCCGGGCGTCCCGACCCTGTACGCGGGATACACGAACGAGATCATCGGGTACCTGCCGACGGCGAACGAGTACCAGTACGGCGGCTACGAGGCGGGATACGGCTACAAGAGCGTCGGGCTGCCGTCGCTGTTCGATCCGAGCGTCGAGCAGATCTGCGTAGAGACGGGCGTCCGCCTCGCAGAGCAGCTCTTCCCCGAGTCCACGCCTTGGGACGCCGCAGACCGTTGGCTGGCGCGCGGAGACCTGCCGACGCTCGCCCCGACGCCCCTCGAGCATCCGTCGCGCTCGGGCTCACGGGTGCCCTCATGAACCGGTCACGGGCGGGCTCGATCCTCGATCGCCGCAGCCGAAGCTGGAGGCGCGGATGAGCGGCGCCCAGTGCTCGGTCGCGATCGTCACCGGCGGTGCTCGTGGGATCGGTTGGTCGATCGGCTCGCGGCTCGCCGAGGAGGGATGGGCCGTCGTGGCCGCGGATCTCGACCCGGGCAACACCGGCGAGGGCGGGGCGGCGATCGGCTACCGCGAGCTCGACGTCCGCGACCCGGTAGCGGTCGACCGCGTGCTCACGGCAGTCGCCGAAGAGCACGGCCGGCTCGACCTGCTCGTCAACAACGCCGGGATCCAGATTCACGGGCCCACCGAGCACCTCCCGCTCGAGTCCTGGCACGCGGTGGTGGACGTCAACCTCCACGGGACGTTCAACTGCCTGCAGGCAGCCGGGCGGATCATGCTGGCTGCGGGCACGGGAGCGATCGTCAACATCGTCTCGGTCGCGGCCGACCGTGGCGCCGCCGGCCGGGCACCCTACGCAGCGACGAAGGCCGCGATCGTCTCGCTGACCCGGACCGCCGGAACCGAGTGGGCGGCACGTGGCGTGCGCGTGAACGCTGTGGGCCCGGGCTACATCGACACGGGCGTCTACCAGGCGGCCCTCGCGAAAGGGCAGCTCGATCAGGAGGCGATCCTCGAACGGATCCCGATGCGCCGGCTCGGCCTTGCCGACGAGGTCGCCGGTGCGGTCAGCTTCCTCGCGTCCCCGGCTGCGTCGTACATCACGGCCCAGACGATCTACGTCGAGGGCGGCTACCTGAACGACTACGGGGTCGCGACGACGGCGCTCGCGCCCGACCGGTGATCGACCCGATCGCCTCGATCGAGGTCGCGACCGTGAGGCTCGGTCTTCCGGCGCCGCTTCGCCTCGGGCCGGTCGAGATCGCCTCGCGCGAGTACGCGGGCGTCCGCGTCGCGACCGAGTCCGGGCTCGTCGGCTACGCCTATTGCCTCACCAGGGAGGCACCGGTCGCGGCCTGCGTCACGCGCCTCGTCACGCCGACCTTAATCGGCACGGACAGCGCCGACCCGATGGATGCCTGGCGCCGCGCGTCACGCGCGACGGTGTTGATCGGCCGGGTGGGCCTCGTCACGCGGGCGGTCGGGCTCGTCGACATCGCGCTCTGGGACATCGCCGCGCGCCGCGCGCGCGTTCCCCTCTGGAAGCTTCTGGACGGCGAGCCGGGGCCGGTGTCGGCGATGATCGTGGCTGCCTACCCGCTCGCGGACCGAACGCCGGAGTCGCTCGCCGACGACGTGATTCGCCACGCCGAGGCGGGTTACCGGTTGCTCAAGGTCGCGCGCGACCCCGATCTCGTCCGCATGCGGCGTCTCCTCGATCGAGTCATCGCAGCCGCACCCGAGGGCTCGCGGCTCGTCGTCGACGCAGGGTTCGGTTGGGAGGAGCCGAGGGCGGCACTTGCAGAGCTCGAGAGCTGGGGAGCTCCGCCGCTCGCCTGGTTGGAGGACCCGCTCGTGCCGGAGGACGTTCGCGGTTACGCCGAGATTCGCCGACGGGCAGCCTGCCCCATCGGCGTCGGTGACGAGCTCACGTCGATGCAGTCGTTCGAGGCCCTCGCCGCGTCAGACGCGCTCGACGTGCTGCGACTCGACGTCGTGGCGATCGGCGGGATCACTCCCTCGCGGGACGTCCTCGCTCTTGCCGCCGCGCACGACCTCGACGTCTCACTCCACGTCTACCCCGAGACGAGCATTCACCTCGCAATGGTGAGCGGCGCGATCGTCGAGACCTTCGGGCGAGGTGGCGCGGGTGGGAATCCGCTCGATCCGGCCGACCGCCTCGTGATCGGCGGGCCGGTGTTCACCGGAGGTCTTGCAACCGCGGCGGAAGGGGCAGGGCTCGGCTACGAGCTCGACTGGGAGCTGTTCAGCCGGACCTCAGGCTGAGAGCCGCCCGACGAGCGCGAGGCTGGCCTCCACCGCTCGCTGCTCCGAGTCGCTCGCGAGAGCGACGGGCATGCCCCACGCCTGGGGAATCAGGTCGGGGACAGCGTAGCTCGCGTCGATTCTCCAGCCTCCCTCGGGGTAGTCCTCGGCGCGCGGCAGGTAGGAGACGAGCCCGTTCGTGTACCCGAGCACGAAGGTGTCCGGGAGCGGGGAGCGGGCCCTGATCTCGAGGCCCGTCTCGAAGAACGTCTCGACGTTCATGGCCGTGAGGACGATGTCGTTGACGCGGATCGCCTGCAGATGGAGGTCGAGCGTCGGATGGCCGTCCGCGACCGCAGCAACGAGGTTTCGCGCCCAGTGCGCGTACTTCAGCGCGGCGCGCAGCTCCCAGTCCTGGGCGCCTCGAGCCTGCCGTGTCTCGACCTCGCTCTCCCAGTGGGCGAGGATCGTCGCGGCCTCTTCCGGTGGGGGAAGCTCTCCGTAGGCGAGCGGGACGACGGCCTCGACCGCGCCGAGGTAGGTGCACGCGTTGTCGGTGACGGGCTCCCAGGGGGTGAAGAGGATGTTCGGGACGTTGCCGAGCGGCTTCCGTTCGCCGGCAAAGGTGTTGGTTCGGATGCCCGCAGCCACCTTGAGTGCCTCGCCGCCGAGCTCGAGGCCGACCCGGTTCTTGGTGTCGCGACAGTCGACCTCGTAGCCGATGCCGACGCGCGGGTTGATGTTGCCGCCGCAGCCCTGGAGGAAGAGAGCGAGCCCGCCGAGATTCTCCTCGAGCACGTCCCGTGCAGGGCCGGGGTAGTCGCTCGACGCGACCTGTGAGCGGCTGCCGACGGTGACAGGGTGGGCGGAATAGCGGAAGAGGGTGGCAATCGGGTTACCGTCGAGGTCGTCGACCCGGACGACACCCACGGACGAGTCGATCGGGTGGTCGGGAACCTCACCCAGAAGGTCGCGACCGTCTCGGGTCTCGCGCCGGTAGACGCCGATCGAGCTCTCGCCCCAGCCCGACCCGACGCGGGCCGGCTGGAGGCGCGCGTCGGCCTCGCGTGCAGCCTCGTCGAGCCAGCGGTGCAGGTCGCCCTCGTACCTCGTGCGAAACGGGACGTCCTCCGCGGAGTCCGTCATCGCCATGAACTCGGGCAGCGCCGGTGCGCTGTGATTGTGGCTCAGATTGAGGAGTACGTGGGCCACGGGAACGTCGATCGCGGCGGCGACGGTCGCGCGGAGGCGACCACCTTCGGCCATGCTCATCACGCAAAGGTCGGTTGCGACCAGAGCGATCTTGGCCTGCCCGTCGGCGAGCACGAGAACGGTCGCCGTGAGGTCGCTCTCGATCGCCTGGATCGGTGACCCGAACAGCCTCAACCCGGCCTTGCCGGTCCCGAGCAGTGGGTTGATCGTGCGGCGTGCGGCGCCCGCGCTGAGTGTGTTGCCCATCTGAGCCTCCTAGACGGTGAGGTGTTGGATCAGCGCCACCGTCTCGCCCAGGGCGCGCTGTTCGGAGTCGGGATGCAAGGCGGTCACCTGCCGCGGATGGAACTGCGGCAGCTGGTCGGGGAGCGCGTAGCTTTCCCCGAGCCGCCAGCCGCCGTCCGGGTAATCGACGGAGCGCGGCAGGTACGCCGTCGAGCCGTTCGTGTAGCCGAGGACGAAGGTGTCCTCGAGCGGTGAGCAGGCCCTGATCTCGAGGCCGGTCTCGTAGAACGTCTCGACGTTCATGCCGGCGATGACGACGTCACCGATCCGGACTGCATGCAGCCGGAGGTCGAACGTCGCCCCGCCTGCCTGCACAGCTGCGAGGAGCCGCTTCGCCCAGCGGTCCATCTTCACGGCGACGCGGATCTCCCAGTCTTGCGCCCCGCGGTCAAGCCGTTCGGCAAGTTCCGAACGCCACCGCTCTGCGATCGCCCTGGCCTCGTGCTTCGGTGGGAGGGGAACGTACTCGAGTGCGACCGCCTTCTCGGCCGCCGTGATCGATGTCGTCCCCGGAGGCCCGACCAGCTCCCAGGGGGTGAAGAGGATGTTCGGGACGTTGCCGAGCGGTCTTCGTTCGCCGGCGCGGGTGTTTTTTCGGATGCCTGCGGCTACCGTGAGGGCCTCGCCTCCGAGCTCGAGCCCGACCCGGTTCTTGGTGTCTCGGCAGTCGATCTCGTAGCCGATGCCGACGCGCGGGTTGATGTCGCCGCAGCCCTGGAGGAAGAGAGCGAGCCCGCCGAGGCCTCGCTCGAGCAGGTCGCGGGCTACCCCGGGATAGTCGGACGACGCGACGGCGGCACGCCCTCCGACCGTGACCGGATGCGCGGAGTAGCGGAAGACGACGACGATCGGCCGACCGTCGAGGTCGTCGATTCGGATGACGCCGACCGACGCGTCGATCGGGTGGCCGGGAACCTCGCCGAGCACCCAGTGCCCGTTGCAAAGCTCGCGCCGGTAGACGCCGATCGAGCTCTCGCCCCAGCCACAGCCGATGCGGGCCGGCTCGAGGCTCCGGCCCGCTTCCGTTGCCGCTTCGACGAGCCGCTCCACGAGGAGTGCGAGGTAGCGCTCCTTGAAGTCCGGCTCGTACCCGTCGGCAAAGTACCCGGGCAATGCCGGCGAACTGTGGTCGTGGCTCTCGTTCAGTAGTACGTGCGAGACAGGTGCGCCGATCGAAGAGGCGACGCGTGCCCGAAGCTCATCCGCGAGCAGCGTGTCGACCGAGCAGAGGTCAACAGCGGCGATGGCAAAGGTCACTCCATCCGCGCGCAGGACGAGAACGGTCGCCGTCAGGTCACTCTCGATCGCCTTGATCGGCTCGCCGAACAGGCGACCGCCGATCTTCCCGATCCCGAGAGGGGGGTTGATGGTGCGTCTCGCGGCGCCTGCTTGGAGCATTCGTTCAACCCAGAATGGCGGGAGGGGCGCCCTAACGTGCAGCGCCCCTCCCGGTGGGTCGTTCGTCGTGATCCCGTTCCGCTACGAGCTCAACCACGCGGTGCGGAGACCGAGGTTGAAGTCGCTGAAGGACACGTACATGTTCTGCACGCGCTTCGTCGCAACCTGATACTTCCGGATCGCCACGAGCGGCATCTGAATAGGGTTGTCCCAGAGAGCCGTCTGGGCGGTCCGGTACATCGGCAGCCGCTTCGTCTCGTCGAGCTGGATCCGGCCGTTGCCAATCGCCCTCCATGCCTTCAGGTTCTTGTAGGCGGGCGTCTGGATGCGGAACGTCGAGGAGGCCGGGTGGAACTCCTGCACGTAACCGTCGACGTCGCCGCGCATGCCGCGACCGTTGAGGAACCAGTCGTAGTTGCCGGCACTGTAGAGGGCGGCGAACGTGCCGATCTCCGTGGCCTTGATGTTCACGTCGATGTTGAGCTGCTTCATCTGCTGCACGAGCAGCGCCGCGACGGACGGGTAGTCCTGCAGGCTGACGATCGTCATCGTGACCGAGAAGCCCTTGGACATCCCGGCGTCCGCCATCAGCTTCTTGGCGGCCGGCAGGTCGAACTTCGCGTACTTGGCCTGCAGTTCGGCCGGCTTGAGCGGCCACGGGCCGTACCCGGGTGGCACGTAGGACGTGTATGCGGCCTCGCCGCCGTACACGGTCTGGATGATCTGCTGGCGGTTGATCGCCATGTTCACGGCCTTGCGTACCCGCACGTCCGCCCAGGGCTCGTTCTTGCCGGGCTTCAGCGACATCTGCAACTCACGGAAGGCAGCGTTCAGGTTGCTCAGCACCTGCAGGTCGCCATTGCCCCGCAGCGACCGAGCTGCATCGACCGAGAGCGTCGCGAGATCGATGGCTCCGGCCCTCAGTGCTGCGACGCGCGCCTGCTCGTCCGTCATCACCTTCAGGGTGATGGCGTCCATGTACGGCTGACCCTTCTTCCAGAACTTGTCGTTCTTCACGAGCTCGACTCGGTCGAGCGGGTTGAAGCCGACCATCCTGTACGGGCCTGTGCCGATCGCGTTCCGGCTCACGTTGATCTGGTCGTAGAGCCCCTCGGGGACGATCGGGGAGTAGCGCTGCCAGGCGAAGAAGCCGACGACGCGGGCATCCGGCGCCTTCAACCGCAGTCGCACCTGATACTTCCCCACGGGCTCTGCCCCAATGATCGTCGCGGGCACGTTGGCCGCGACGGCCTGGCTGCCCGGCGGCGGCACGTTGAGCATCTTGTCGACCGAGTACTTGACGTCGTCAGACGTCAGCTCCTTGCCGTTGTGGAACAGGACGCCCTTGCGCAGATTGAAGAGGATCGAGGTCTTGCTCTCGACCTTCCACGATGTCGCGAGTGCCGGCTTGATGTTCAGGTTGCGGTCCCATTCGGCGAGCGAGTCGTAGGTGTGCTCCTTGCCCCAGTGCGCTGCGCCGGGTGCCATGCCGTACGGAGCGACCGCCACGGGATCGGACTCGAGGCCCATGACCAACCTGCCGCCGCGGCGAATCTTCGGCGTCGCGAAGGTCGACTTGCGGGCGGCCGTTGCCCGACCAGCGAGCGAGCCCGCCGCGACCGCTCCGGCGCCGACAGCGCCTGCCTTTGCAAGCAGGTTGCGACGGCTCAGCCCGTTCTTGGCCTGCTGAGCTTTCTCATTGCCTGACACTGCACGTCCCTCCTTCGTCGTGTGGGCCGCCGAATCCACCTGCTGGCCCGGGGGAAGTCGCCCTCGATCCTGGCATTGACGACGCGATTATCGGCCGGAAGTTAGTGCGCCGGCCGGCCCTGGCCGATCCTCGGAGTACTATCGAACCCCGTCCCGGCAGCGCCGGCAAGCCAAGGAGCATCCTGACCGGGTAGGACGCTCGCGAGAGCCCGAGGTTGGGCGGCTGCCGGTATGGGAATCGATCTTGGAATCGATTGTAGGATCTGTTATCGGTCCTCCGATGTCAAGTCCCGAGCGTCACTCTGCGCTGTTCCCCATGTGGCTGACCAGGTCCACGGCCGCGGCGATCGCCCTGCGCTCGGACGACGGATGGAGGGCGACGGGGTGTGGGTGCACCTGGAAGATGAGGTCCGGAACGGCGTACGCCTCGTCGATGTCCCAGCCCCCCTCGGGGTGGTCCTCGGCGCGCGGGAGGTAGCCGATCGTCCCGTTCGTGTACCCGAGAGCGAGCGTATCCGGAAAGGGAGAGCGCGACCTGATCTCGAGGCCCGTCTCGAAGAACAGCTCGGCATTCATGCCCACGATGACGATGTCGTTCACGCGGATCGCCTGCACGAAGAGGTCGCTCGTGACGTCCCTCCGCTCCGATGCCTCGACGAGCACTCGGGCCCATTCCTCGTGTTTTTCTGCGGTTCGGAGCTCCCACTCGGGCCCGTGACCGGCGCGGAGCTCCGAAAGCGCGCGCTGCCGGAGGGCAAGATACTTCCTGGCCGTCGCAGGTGGCGGCAGCGTCACGTAGTCGAGGGAGACTTTCGTCTCGTCGGCTCCGAGGTAGGTGCAGGCGGTACCGGCTACCGGCTCCCACGGAGTGACGAGGACGTCCGGTGCGTCACCGGTCAGGCGTCGTCCCCCGGGACGCGTGCTCGTCCGGATCTGCGCCGCAACTCTGAGGACTTCGCCGCCGAGCTCCAGACCGGCGCGGTTCTTGGTGTCGCGGCAGTCGACCTCGTATCCCATGCCGGCCCGGGGGTTGATGTTCCCACCCCCGCCTTGCAGGAACATCGCGAGGCCCCCGAGGCTCCGCTCGACCACCCGCCGGGCCACTCCGGGGAAATCGGACGACACAACCGCCGACCGCGGTCCCATGGTGACCGGGTGGCAGGAGTAGCGGAAGAGCGTGGCGAGCGGCCGTCCGTCCGAATCGTCGATCCGAACAACGCCGACGGTGTCGTCGATCGGGTGGTCAGGGACCTCGCCGAGGACGTCTCGCCCCTCCCGCCACTCGCGCCTGTAGACACCGATTCGACTCGTTCCCCAGCCGCAACCGATACGGGCCGGCTGCAGCCGTGTATCGGCCTCCTGTGCGGCCTCCACGAGCCTCGCGCCCAGCAGGGCACGGTACTCTTCCTTCAGCCGCATCTGCTCTCGGGTGTCGGGCATGTAGTCGGGCAGGGCGACACCACTATGGACGTGGCTCGTGTTGAGGAGAACGTTGCCGACCGGCACACCGAGAGCCTCCGCGATCGCGAGGCGCATCTCCTGCGCAGGCCGTTGCCCGCGGAGCGAGAGGTCGATCCCGACGAGCGAGAGATCGATCGCGACGATGACGACGCGCGTCTCGCCGTCGCCGAGCACGAGCGCGGTGGCGGTCAGGTCGCTCTCGATCGCCTGAACCGGGTTGCCAAAGAGCCGGAACCCGGTCTGGCGTGTCCCGAGCCGTGGATTGATCACGCGCCTCGCGGCGCCTGCGACGAGGGTGGCGGCCATCAGCGGCGGCGCGTCGTCAGCGCGGCTGTGGCGAGCCCCGACCGCTCCGCATCTTGCTCCGATGCGGCGCCCACGAGCAGTCCGCTCAGCACGGCTAGGCCATGCACAGCCCACCGTCGATGTCGTACGCCTGCCCCGTGATCATCCGCGCCCCGTCTTTCGCGAGGTATTCGATCATCGAGGCGATGTCCTCGGGGGCGAGGCGTCCTCCGATCGGTGTCAACCCGGCCTCGTACTCCTCGAGATCGAGGCCGAGTCGATCCGCGTCGTACCGCACGCGGAGGTCGTTGACGCGGGTCTTCACGGGACCGGGGCAGACGCAGTTGACGGTGATTCCGTCCGCAGCATGCTCGAGCGCCAGGGTGCGCATGAGGCCGATGACGCCGTGCTTGCTCGCAACGTACGCTCCCGACGAGGGCGAGGGGACGCGACCGTTGATCGAGGCCACGGTGATGATCCTCCCGAAACCGCGCGTCTTCATCGCCGGAAGGACGGCCTTCGAGAGGAGGTAGGGGGCGGTCAGGTTTATCTCGAGCGTTAGATCCCAGAATGCATCCCTGAAGTCGATGAGCGGGCGTGGGTCGGCGCTGCTCCCGATGCCGGCATTGTTGACGAGGATGTCGATCGGCCCGAACGGCGACGCGGCGGCGGCTGCCAACGAGATGGTCTGCTCGCGGTCGCCCAGGTCGCATTCGAGGGCGGTCGCGATGCCTCCTGCATCGGTGACCGCATCGACCACTTCGTCCAGCTCCTCGCGCGTCCGTGCGGTGGCGACGACCTTCGCCCCGGCACCCGCGAGCTGGATCGCAGTGGCTCGGCCGATGCCGCGCCCGGCCCCGGTAACGAGCGCGACTCGCCCTTGCAGCTCTGTCATCTCACGCCTCCTCGGGTTGCATCTCAGTACGCGATCATCGTCAGATCGACGGTTGTGCCGGTCACGAGCCCCCCGAGCCCGCTCGCTGCCAGAAGAGTCGATCGTGCGACCTCCTCCGGCTCGACCAGCCGACCGAGAACGTTCAACGCGCGTACGCGCTCGCGGTCTTCCTCCGGGAGCGAGCGCTGCATCTCGGAGTCGAGGGATGGTGGCGACAGTGCGAAGACGCGAATCCCGTGCGGCCCGTACTCCCGCGCGACCGCCTTCGTCAGCACGATCAGCCCAGCCTTGCTCATGCCGTACGCGCTCACCTGCGCGATCCCGCCCGACACTCCCGCGGTCGAGACGACGTTGACGATTGCGGGCGTCCGCCCATCCCGCAGGTACGCGAAGCTCTCCTGCATGATCAGCGCCGGCGCGCGCAGGTTCACCTCCCAGGCCGCTTCGAGATCGTCGGGGGCGAGCTCGAGGAACGCTTTCCGCACGAGCGTCGCGGCGTTGTTGACGACGATGTCGATACCGCCCATCAGGCGGGCTGCTTCGTGGACGAGCAGACGGCATTGCTCCGGATCTCGAAGGTCCGCAGCCACCCGGAGAGCGGCGTCGGGAAGGACCGCGTCCTCGATGGTCCGGCCTCGCCCCGTCGCGACCACCGTCGCCCCGCGAAGGTCGGCCTCCGCGACGAGCGCTCGGCCCAGGACTCCTCCGGCGCCCGTGACGAGCACGCGTTGCCCGGTGAGCCAGCGAGCGCTCGGCACCTCCTCGGCCATGTGCGTCTCCACTCCGTCAGGCGTCATTGGCAAGGAGGCGGTGCCCCTCCGCGACGCAGTGCTCGGTCAGGGTCGGGAGAGCCTGGGCACTGAAGGGGGTCTGCCACACCTGGTAGGTGTCGGTCGTGTCGAGCTCCGGTGGGTAGAGGTAGCCCACCTCGGTGGCGCCGGTCGTGTTCAACACGACGACGGTCGTGTCGGGGAAGGCACGGCGCAGGTCCTCCTGGAAGCACGAGTACGCCTCGTTCGGATGCGCGACGAGGAGGCTGTCTCCGACGCGCCAGACCCACGCGGGAAACGTCTGGCTCCCGTACCCGTCGAGGCTCTTCACGATCTGGATCTTGCGGAAAAGGCGCTCGGCGACGGGTCGGTCGTCGGTGGAGGCCAGCTGCGCCTCGAGCTCGGCGACCGTCGGCATCGGCTTGAGGGGGAGGGGCACGTCGATCGCCTCGCCTGACAGCACGGTGGACGGCTCGAATGCAGCCGGCAGCCAGACCGCGAGCGGAGCGCCGGATTCGGCCACCCCGACGTAGGCGAGCCCCTCTCGCGGCGGCAGCATGCTCTCGAGCGCAGCGAGGGCCGAGAACCCGAGTCGCCGCCCGTGTTGATCCGCAATGGCAGGGTCGCCGACGTACTGGTGGGCGGGGCCGAGCTCACCGGAGGCCCCGTGCAGGAACACGCAGGGGGCGCCGGCGGTGTGGTGCTCCACGACCTCGCGCATGGCGCCGATGTAGTCCGGCGAGATGAGCTTGTTGTCCCAGGCGAGCGTCGTCGGGTGGCAGGCGTAGTTCACGATCGTCGCGATCACGCTGCCGTCGTCGTCACGGGTCACGCGGCCTACGACGAGCGTGTCGTCGGCCTCGCCGACGGGGTTGAACCCGCAGATCGCGCGGTCGGCGCCGGGTGCAGGGTCCGGCAGGTCGCGGTTGCGTGCCAGATTGCACCTGCCCGTGGCCCAGGTCAGCGTGGCGGGGGCGAGGCTCCCGACCGCCTCTCGCCCGGCCTCCAGGAGCGCCTGGCCCATCTGATCGAGGTACGGGCCGATGAGCTCGCCGCCCGGCATGTGGCTTCGGCTCGTCGCGGCCCACGGCGCGCTGTGCGTGTGCGAGCAGTTGACGAGGAGTCGGCCGTCGGTCAGGCCGAGCGCTTTGCGGACCGGGGCGAGGATCCGCTCCGAGTCGGCGAGGTTCCCGAGGTCGCCGAGCAGGGCGAGGTCGATCCCCACGAGGAGCCGGACGGGATCGCCGGGGGCTGCCCGAAGCGCGAGTGCCGTCGTCGTGAGCGCCCGATGGACGCCCTCGGCGAAATCGTGCGTCGATGCGCCCCACATTCGCGCGTAGATGCCGGCGGGCGGCGTGATGTCGCGCCGTGCGGCACCGATCAGGCCGGCGAATGCACTCGGTGCGACTTCGAGGGGGATCGACTCACTCATCGGGGACCTCCGGGGACGGATTCGGGGGACGGGGACGTGCGACGTTATCGGGCCAACCACCCTCCGTCCACGGGGAGGACGATCCCGTGCACGTAGTCGGAGGCGCGGGAGGCGAGGAAGATCGCCGCGCCCGCGAGGTCGGCGGGCTCTCCCCACCGGCCGGCAGGGAGTCGGGCGAGCACGGCCCGGCTGCGCTCGGGGTCGTCGCGCCAGATGTGGGTGTTGAGAGCGGTCTGCACGTAGCCGGGTGCGATCGCGTTGACGTTGACTCCCTTCGGCGCCCACTCGTTCGCGAGAGCCTTGGTGAGCTGGGCGACCCCGCCCTTCGAAGAGGCGTAGGCGGCCGCCCGCAACCCGCCCTGGAAGCTGAGCATCGACGCAATGGTGATGATCTTGCCCGCGCCACGGGGGATCATCTCTCGCGCCGCCTCCTGGCACAGCTCGAAGACCGAGGTCAGGTTCACCTCCAGCGTGTCGTCCCACGCGTCGATGCCGAGATCCTCGGCGGCGGCGGCATGGAGCGTCCCGTGGCTCGTGACGAGTACGTCGATCCCGCCGAGTGCGGCGACCGCCTCGGCGAAGCCGCGCCGGAGCTCGTCCCGATCGGACAGGTCGGCGCGTACGGCTACGCCGTCGATGCGCGAGGCGACCTCGTCGGCGGAAGCAGAGCGACCGAGCACGGCCACGCGTGCTCCCGCGCCGGCCAGGGCCTCGGCGATCCCCGCGCCGATCCCGCCACCTCCCCCGGTGACGAGCGCCCGGCGCCCGTGAAGGTCGAAGAGGGGGGCCACCGTCATCGTCCCCGAAGATACGCGACGTAGGCATCGACGAGAGAGCGCTCGCGGGAATCTGCACGCCCGGCCGCCCCTAGGCACAGAACGGCGCGTCGCCGTGCCAGCGGGTGAACACCGGCGCCTCGCCGCGGCTCAGGGCGTCACGCGCCTCGTGCCACATGCCCGCCCAGATCGCGGGGTCGCGGAGGACCAGCTCCGGCCGGGCGCGGCTGCGTGCGACGAAGCTCGGAAAATGCGGGCGCCCGCTCGGCTGCCCGAGCGGTTGGTAACGGAGGTCCGTGCTGATGCGGACGCGGTCGGCACTCGTGTTATCGAGCGAGCCGTGGATGAGGTTCTGTCCGAAGAAGAGGACGCTGCCCGCGCGCATCGGCAGCGTCACCGCGTCGTCGACCGCGAGCAGGTGCTCGGGGATCCCTGTCTGCGGCTCGCTCGGGCAATGGTCGTGCAGGTCCTGCCGGTGACTGCGCGGCACGACCTGCATGCACCCGTTCTCCTCGTCGGCGTCGGTGACGGCGACCCAGCAGGACAGGATCGTGGAGGTGTCGGCCTCCGGGAGGAGGACCCCGAGATCCTGGTGCCACGGCACACGGGCAGCGAGGTAGCTGCGCGAGCGCTCTGGCCCGAGCAGCCTGCCCGGCGGCTTCATGCGGACGTGCTGGACGGGGTTGGAGACGATCTCGGGGCCGAGGATGCCCTCGACGACGTCGAGCAGCCGGTCGTGGGTGAGCAGGTCGAAGACCGCCGGGCCGACGTGAAGCAGCGTCTCCGGGGTGATGTCCTTCTGGGGCAGGCTGATGTCGAACGGCTGGTGGAAGCTCTCGCCCGTCTCGGCGCACAGGGCCTGCAGGCGGTCGGCGAACGCGAGCTCCCGGTGGCTCGAGCGGATCTCCCCGTCGGCGAGCAGCCTCTCGGCGATGCCGTCCAGGATCTCGCCCCACTCGGAGTAGAGGGCCGCGAAGTCACGTTCGGGCTCGAAGACGTCGGCGACGACGGCATAGCCGTCGTCGTTCAGCTGCGTGCGTACATCTGAAGCCGTGAGCGTCATCGGAGCTCCTCGCTGGCATCGGTTCCAGCCAGCGTACTCGGTCGGCAGATGCTGTGGTAGGTTGGACTGGAATCGACCCTGGAATGGATTCTGGATCAGGGTCCGGACGAACGGCCGGTGACGCTGATGACGACCACGACGGCTCTGACGATGAGCGAGGCGATCAACCTGGCTCTCCGCGAGGCGCTCGACCGGCCCGAGCCGATGATGCTGATCGGGCAGGACATCGGGCCCTACGGGGGCGCGTTCGGCGTCACCCGCGGGTTGAGCGACGCGTACGGCGAGGAGACGGTCCGTGACGCCCCACTCTGCGAGTCCGGCACCGTCGGGTACGCGATCGGACTGGCCGTCACCGGCGTCAGGGCCGTCTGCGAGATCGAGTTCTTCGATTTCGTCGGGGTCGCGATGGATCAGATCTTCAACCAGGCGGCAAAGCTCCACTACTTCACGGGAGGCAAGCTGTCCGTCCCCCTCGTGATCAGGACGCCGATCGTGGCCCGGATGGGCATGGGCCCGCAGCACTCCCAGAGCCTCGAGTCGTGGTTCATGCACATCCCCGGAATCAAGATCGCCGTGCCCTCCAACGCGGCGGATGCATACGGGCTCCTCCGCTCGGCCCTGCTCGACAACAACCCGGTCCTCTTCGTCGAGAACGTCCGGCTCTACGGCCGCCGGGCCGACGTCGACACCGACGCGCCGCCGATTCCGTTCGGACAGGCGCGGATCGTGCGCGAGGGCTCCGACGTCACGGTGGTGGCGTTGTCCGGCATGGTCGACGAGGCAGTCATCGCGGCCGACCGTCTCGAGGCGGCCGGCATCTCGGTCGAGGTGATCGATCCTCGCACTCTGACCCCGTTCGACATGGAGACGATCCTCGGCTCTCTGCGCAAGACGATGCGGCTCGCGGTCGCCCACGACGCCCACAAGACGCTCGGGTTCGGGGCAGAGATCGCAGCGCGTTGCATGGAGGAGGCGTTCGACTACCTGGACGCCCCCGTTGAGCGCGTCGCCGCCAAGGACGTGCCCATCCCGTGTACCCCCACTGGGATCGAGGCGGTCTACCCGAGTGCCGATGACGTCGTGGCGGCCGTCGAGCGCCTCGTGGCGTGACCGCGGTCACCCTGACACAGCTCTCCATCTCGATGGAGGACGGCAAAGTGTGTCGGTGGATGGTCGCCGACGGCGAGACGGTCTCGGCGGGCCAGCCGATCGTCGAGGTCGAGACCGACAAGGCGACGATCGAGATCGAGGCGCCGGTCGCCGGCGTCGTCCGCATCGTCGCGCCCGAGGGTGAGATCGTGGCCGTCGACGGCGTCCTGGCCGAGCTCGAGCCGGTGGACGCACCGGGTCCTCCGTCACCTGCCGTGAGCGCCACCGCCGCCCCGGATGCGCCGCCGCCGGCGCGGCCGGCCGCGCCCGCCGCACCGTCGCCGACCTCCCGGCCCGGCCGGAACGGCCCCATCGCATCGCCTGCCGCCCGGCGGCTGGCGCTCGAGCGGGGCATCGACCTCGCGGACGTGGTCGGATCGGGCCCGGGCGGTCGTATCGTCGCGCGCGACATCGCATCCGGTGCGGGCGCCGCGACGCCGTCCGGCACCACGCCGCCCGACGACCCTCGGCTCCGCGACGCGGTCGTGCGCAACATCACCGCCAGCTGGCAGCAGATCCCCCACGTCCACATCGGCGGCGAGCTCGCGGCCGACGGCCTCGTCCGGGCGCGTGCCGTCCTCACGGCGCGCGAGGTCTCGGCGACCTTCACCGACCTCCTGATCGTCGCCCTGGCGCGCTCGCTCGCCGAAGTTCCCGAGCTCAACGGCAAGAGGCTGGCCGACGGCTCCGTCGAGCGAAGCACGCCGGTGCACCTGTCTCTCGCCGTGGCGACGCCGAGCGGTGTCGTCGCGCCGGTCATCCGGGACGTCGGCTCGCTCGGGCTGCCCGAGGTGATAGCCGAGCGACGTCGTCTCGTCGGACAGGCACGCGACGGGACGGTCGGCGGCTCGGACCTCGTCGGCGGAACGTGCACGCTCTCGAACCTCGGTGCCCACCCCGTCGACTTCTTCGCGCCGGTCGTCTCCGGGCCGCAGATTGCGATGATCGCGACGGGCCGCGTCGCCGAGAGGGTCGTCGCCGAGGACGGCCTGATCGGCGTTCGACCGCGGATGTGGGCGAACGTCGCCATCGATCACCGGGCGGCCGACGGCGAGGCCGGCGGTCGCCTGCTGGCCGCCCTCGAACGGCACATCGAAACGCTCGCAGAAAGGCTTCCATGACCATCGCTCCGGTTCCCGTCGACGAGGCCGTCCCCGGCCCGCGACCCACCACGACCGACGACGAGCAGCTGCTCTCGCTCTACCGCGCCATGA
Organism: uncultured Thermoleophilia bacterium; assembly: GCA_963823355.1. Taxonomy (GTDB): domain Bacteria; phylum Actinomycetota; class Thermoleophilia; order Gaiellales; family Gaiellaceae; genus Gaiella. The sequence goes on along the minus strand of CAWGLG010000007.1, from coordinate 625,222 downwards.
TGCGCATCCGGGCATTCGAAGACGAGGTCGTCGACGCGTTCGCGAAGGGCCTGATCCCCGGGTCGACCCATCCGTGCATCGGCGCCGAGGCGATCAAGGCGGGGGCGCTTGCGACGCTCCGGCCGGACGACCTCGTCTTCGCCACCTACCGGGGTCACGGAGAGGTGCTGCTGAAGGGCGTCGACCCGGTCGGCGTCATGGCGGAGCTGATGGGCCGGTCGACCGGCATCTGCAAGGGCAAGGGCGGTTCGATGCACCTCTCGGAGCCCTCGGTCGGCCTGATGTCGACGAACGCGATCGTCGCCGGTCACATTCCCATGGCGGGTGGTGCGGCGCTCTCCTGCCAGTTCCGGAAGACCGGTCAGGTCGTGGTCTGCTTCTTCGGCGACGGAGCCTCGTGCGAAGGCGAGTTCTTCGAGGCCATGAACATGGCGATGTTGTGGAAGGTGCCCCTCGTCTTCATCTGCGAGAACAACGGTCTCGCGATCTCGGTGCCGACAGCCAAGAGCCAGGCGACGCCCGACATCGCCGACCGCGCGCGCGGGTTCGGCATGCCCGCCGCCGTCGTGGACGGCAATGACGTGCTCGCGGTGCGGGACGCGGTGGACGGGGCGGTCGAGCGAGCCCGGGCGGAGGGCGGGCCGACGTTCGTGGAATGCAAGACCGTGCGTTGGGAGCGCCATTCGGCCTTCTCCGCCGGAGGCAGTGACCCGATCGAGGCGCGCCGGATGTGGCAGCGGGTGGACCCGATCCCGCGCTTCCGCAACGCCCTGCTCGAGTGGAAGGTCGCGACGGAGGCAGGCCTCGAGGTCGTGGACGGGGAGATTCGCAACGAGATGCGGCGGGTGCGCGAGGAGGCCGAGCGGGCGCCCCACCCGATTCCAGAGTCGGTATACGACGACATCTACGCCCCCTGAGGAGGGCCCCGGTCCGTCATGGCCACGAGCTTCGTTTCGGTCGAACCCCAAGCGGGGAGGTGCACACCGTGAGCGATGCACGCGGAGAGCGCGGGAATCGCGCCAGCATGCGCGAGGTCGCCGACCGAGCCGGCGTGGCGATGTCGTCGGTGTCGCGGGTGCTCTCGGGACATCCGGACGTCAGCCCTGCCATGAGCACCAGAGTGATGGCTGCCGTGGCCGAGCTCGACTACCAGCCAGATCTGCTCGCTCAGAGCCTTCGGCGGCGCGAGACGCTGACCGTCGGTTTCGTCGTCGGCGACATCTCGAACCCGCTGTTCGCCGAGATCGTCACGGGTGTCGAGTCGACGCTGCAGGCGAACGGGTACTCGATGCTCCTGACGAACTCACTCGGTGACCCCCTCTTGGAGGCGGCCCACATCGGGTTGCTCACACAGCGTCGCGTCGACGGCCTCGTGATCTCGGTGCTCGACGAAACCCATCCAGCCACGATCCAGCGCTTGCAGGAGCTCGCCATCCCGATCGTCGTGCTCGACCGCAATCTCCCCGACGGGATCGAGGCGAGCCGGGTGCTCTCGGATCATCGCAGCGGCATGAAGGCGGCTGCGCTCCATCTTCTCAGGCTCGGGCATCGGCGCATCACCCTGATCGGGGGCACAGCCGTGCGGCCCGCGCTCGAACGTCGCGCCGGCCTCGAGGAGGCGTTTACGTCGCTCGGCCTCCCGCCGACGTACTCGTTCATCGAGGGATCCTTCGCCGTCGCACAGGGTGAAGAGGCGATGCGGATCGTCCTCGATCAGGCCGACCGACCGACCGCCGTGATCGCGGGTGGCAACCAGTTGATGCTCGGCGCGCTGCGCGTCGTCGCCGAGCGCGGGATCGTGCTCGGTCGGGATCTCTCGTTCGTCGGCTGCGACGACGTGGCCATCACCGATCTCTTCCAGCCGGCAGTCGCGGTCGTTCGCCGCGACCCGTTCGAGATGGGCCGGTCGGCCGCAGAGCTTCTCCTCGCGCGCATGCGCGACGAGGCCGGGCCGAGGGACGTCGTTCTCGAGACCGAGTTCGTCGAGCGCCCGAGCTGCGGCCCCCCGTCTCTCCAGGGCAGGTGAGCATGATGCGGGCAGGGGTGGGAAGGGTCGACATCACGCCTCCCGTCGGCATTCCGGCGGGGGGATGGGGTAACCAGCTCCACGAGATCTCGGAAGGGAACGACCTCGAGCTGTGGGCAACCGTGCTCGTCGTCGAGGACGCGGACGGCGACCGCCTCGCGATCGCCGACATCGATCTGTGTCTCCTCGGCGACGCCCAGGCGGCGCGTGCGCGATCGGTGATCGCGGACGCCGCCGACACGCCCACGGAGCGCGTTGCGGTCGGGACGACCCACAACCATTCCGTGCCCGTCACCCTCGAGCTCGGGGGCGCGTGGATCCGGACGAACCGGGAGCTGGTCGAGCCCTATGTCGAGTCCGTGTTCGACGCGATCGGGCGCGCGGCCGTGGAGGCCGCCGCGGCCCTCCGGCCCGTGCGTGTCGGGACGGGCAGGGGGTCCTCTCCGCTCGCCGTCAACCGCCGCATGTCGAAGCCGGACGGCGCGGCGGCCGTCGGGCTCAACTGGGACGGCGTCGCAGACCACACCCTCACGGTCGTGCGCCTCGACGGCGAGGACGACCGACCCGTTGCCACGATCGTCCATTACGCGTGTCACCCGATCATCCTCGGGCCGGACAACACGCACGTGACACCGGAGTACCCGGGAATCGTCAAGCGCGTCGTCGAGGCGTCACTGGGCGGGCACTGCCTGTTCGTCCAGGGAGCCTGTGGCGACGTCGGGCCCCGTGAGCTGTTCGTCGCCGAGCTTGCGACGTATCGTCGTCTCGGCGGCATGATCGGGCACGAGGCCGCCGCGACGGCACACCGCGCGTCCTGGCACAGGTACCGACAGCGACTGCGCGACGGCGAGCCGTCGGCCTGGATCGCGTCGTTCGACTACGAGCCGGACGACGAGCCGGACGCGACCGTCGCCGCCGTCCACGAGATCCTGCCTCTGCCGTTGCGCCGCGACCTCGGCGATGCAGGAGCGTGGCGGGTCGAGGCGGAGCGATTCGAGGCCGAGGCCTACGCAGCACGCGCCGTCGGTGCACCGGGGCCGGAGATTCGCGAGCTGACGGTCCGCACCAAGTTCGCCCGCATGCGCGCGGAGAGGGGAGACGCGCTTGCCGGGCTCGAGACCTATCCTCTCCTCGTCCACGGGCTCCGCATCGGCCCGGTTGCGCTCGTCGGCGTCCCCGTGGAGCTGTTCTGCGAGATCGGCGCGGCCATGCGCGACGCCTCACCGTTCGCGACCACCCTCGTCTCGAGCTACTGGAACGGCTACCGGAACTACCTCCCGACGGACGCCGAGCGGCCGCGTGGAGGGTACGAGATCGACATCTCGCCGTTCGCGCCCGGCGCCGACGCACTCGTGACCGCCGCGTCGACGCGAGTGCTCGAGGGGCTGCTGTGAGCGCCACCGCCGAGCCCTCGGACCTGCACGGCCGCGCCGTCGTGATCGACGGGCTGGTCGTCTCCCGCTGGAGCCGCGAGGTCTTCGCGGCGATGCGCGCGGGCGGGATCACCGCCGCCAACTGCACGGTGGCGGTCTGGGAGGGCTTCGCGCAGGCGATGGCGAACATTGCGGCGTTCGCGGGCTGGTTCGACGAGCACCGCGACCTGATCCGCCCGGTCCTGGCCGTCGAGGACGTGCGCTCCGCGAAGGCCGAAGGGCGGGTCGGGATCATTCTCGGCTGGCAGAACACGAGCCCGATCGAGGACGACCTGCGCCGGCTCTCGCTCTTGGACGGGACGTGGCCGCCGAGCTCAACCGCCTCGGGATCGTGATCGACCTCTCGCATGTCGGGCCGCTGACGACCAGGGAGGCCCTGCGTGCGTCCGAGGCCCCCGTGGCGTTCACGCACGTCTGCCCGGCAGCGCTGAAGGCCCATCCCCGAAACAAGAGCGGCGAGGAGCTGCGCCTCGTCGCGGAGAGCGGCGGCATGATTGGCCTGACCCCGTTTCCGTGGTTTCTTCCGGATGCCACCCTCGACGGATACCTCGACGCGGTCGAGCACGTGATCGGGGTGGCAGGGGAGGAGCATGTCGGAATCGGCACCGACTTCACCCAGGGCCACGGGGCCGACTTCGTGGAATGGATCATGCGGGACAAGGGATACGGCAGGCTCCTCACCGAGACGCCTCTCGCCGAGCTCCGCATCGTGATGCCGGACGGGATCGCACGCCTGGCCGACTGGCCCAACCTGACGGCGGCGATGGAGGGCAGAGGGTGGCCGGAGCCACGGATCCGGCGGCTCCTCGGCGAGAACTGGCTCAGGTACCTCGGCGACGTGTGGAAGGCGGGGGCGGCCCCGGGCGTGCCGGCCGCGAGCGTGGCAGGGTTGTGACGGGCGCCCTCTCGGATATCCGTGTCATCGCGATCGAGCAGTACGGGGCGGGCCCGTTCGGGACGATGCAGCTCGCGGACCTCGGTGCCGAGGTGGTGAAGATCGAGGACCCGACGGTCGGCGGTGACGTCTCCCGCTACGTGCCCCCCTTTCAGGAGGGCGCCGATTCGCTCTTCTTCGAGAGCTTCAACCGCAACAAGAGGTCGGTCACGCTCGACCTGCGCCATCCGGAGGCCCGCGGGGTCCTCGAGGACCTCGTTCGCGTCGCGGACGCGGTCGTCTCGAACCTCCGCGGCGATCAACCCGCGAAGCTCCGGATCCGCTTCTCGGACCTCGAGCACGTCAACCCGCGCATCGTCTGCGTCTCGCTGTCCGGGTTCGGCATGACCGGCCCTCGAGCGGGGGAGGGCGGCTACGACTACACCGTGCAGGGCCTGGCGGGCTGGATGGAGCTCACCGGGGGGCCGGATCAGCCTCCGACGAAGAGCGGCCTGTCGCTCGTGGACTTCTGCGGAGGCTACGTGGCCGCGATCGCGACGCTGGCCGGAGTCTGGCAGGCGCGCCGCGACGGGCGCGGCTGCGACGCCGACCTCTCGCTGTTCGAGACCGCGCTCGCCCAGCTCACGTACGTCGGTGCCTGGGTCGCGTCGCAGGGGTTCGAGCCGCGCCGTATGGCCGACTCGGCGCACCAGACGATGGTGCCGTTCCAGGCGTTCGCGACCGCGGACGGCTGGATCATGGTCGCATGTCCGAAGCAGCGGCTCTGGGAGAACCTGTGCGTCGCGATCGAGCGCCCGGAGCTCCCGGGCGATCCGCGCTTCGCCGACTTCGCGGCCCGGGACCGCAACCGCGACGTGCTCGTGCCGCTGCTCGGGGAGGTTCTCGCTGCCCGGCCGACGGCCGAGTGGCTCGACGTCCTCGCGGCCCACGGAGTCCCGAGCGCCCCGGTCAACGACGTCCGGTCGGCCCTCGCGGACCCGCAGGCCGTGGCGCGCGACGACATCACCGAGTACGACCATCCGACGCTCGGCCTCGTCCGTGGCCCGGCGTCGCCGTTCCGGTTGCCCGGCGCTCCGCCGGCCCCGACGCGGGGTCCGTTCCTCGGCGAGCACACGCACGGGGTGCTGGGCGAGCTCTGTGGCTACAGCGAGGAGCGGCTCCGTCGCCTCGCCGCGAGCGGGGTGTTCGGGCCGCCGAGCGGCGACGGCGACCGATGATCGTCGGGGTCAGCGGACGACGCCGCCGGGCCGGGCGCCGGTCGGGGACCCGTCGCGCCAGGTGAGGGTGCCGTTCACCCAGACGCCCACCGTGCCCTCGGGCGACCGGGACGGCTCGGCGTAGGTCGCCGTGTCGACGTAGCGCCTGGGGTCGAGGAGCACGAGGTCGGCCCGCTTGCCGGGCTCGAGCCTGCCGCGGTCGCTCAGCGCGAGGCGGTCGGCGGCCCGGGCCGTGAGGCGGGCCACCGCCTCCTCCACCGGTATCAACCCGTCCCGGATCGCGAAGCGCCCGAGGAACCGCGGGGCGGTCGCGTACAGCCGAGGGTGGGGGCGCGCGCCGAAGACGCCGTCGGAGCCCACGAGCATCAGTGGGTGCCGGGCGATCCGTCGCACGGCGTCGTCCGAGGCGTAGTGGAGCACCATGGTCACGTCGAGCCTCGACTCCTCGATGAGGTCGAGCGCGGCGTCCACCGGATCGCAGCCGCGCTCGCTCCCGATCTCGACGAGCGTCCGGCCGAGGACGCCCTCGTTCGGCGGGCCGGCGTTCGCGATCTCGATGCTCGCAGGCCCGAGCGTGCCGAGGATGTTCTCCCAGCCGGGGAGGCCGTGGGCGATGTCGTGGACGATCCGGCGCCGCTCGGTGCGGCTCGCGAGCGCGCGTAGCGTCCCCTCGGCGCCGCCCTCCTGCGCCCAGCCGGGGAGGATGCTCGCGAGCAGGGTGCTGCCGGCTCCGTAGGGGTACTGGTCGAAGGTGAGGTCGATCTCGGCGGCGCTCGCGTCGAGCAGCTCGAGGAGCGGCTCGACGAGCGCCTCGTCCGCGAGCGACTTGAGGTGGGAGAGATGGAGCGGGGCGCCCGTGCGCCGTGCGACCCCGATCATCTCGCCGATCGCCTCGAGCAGCGCGTTTCCCTCGTTGCGCACGTGTGGGACGAGCGGGATGCCGCGCTCGGCGGCAACCTCGGAGACCGCGACGAGCTCCTCCGTATCGGCGTACGCCCCGGGGAGGTAGACGAGGCCGAACGAGAGCATCCGGCAGCCGGCCTCGATGCCGAGGCGCGTCTCTCGGCGCATCGTCTCGAGTTGCGCCGCGCTCGGGGCAACGCGGCCGTTGCCGAGCACGAGGTCGCGCACGGCCCCGTGCCCGATGGACGGCACGAGCGAGAGCGCCGGCCGCGTCTCGTCGAGGGCGTCGAGGTACTCGACCATGGTTCCCCACGGCCAGGTCTCGGGGCCTGCGCCCTCGAGCGGCCGCAGGTACGCCCGGCGCTCACGCCACCGGTCGCGGCCGACCGGGGCCGGCGCGAGGCCGTCGGGATTGATCACCTCCGTCGTGAACCCCTGCGCGAGCTTCGGCGTCAGGAGCGGGTCGCTGAACGAGATCAGTGCCGAGTGGGTGTGCATGTCGATGAAGCCCGGGCACAGGAGCAGGCCGTCCCCGTCGACGACGTCGCGCGCGGCAGGGCGAGCGCCATCCTTGTGACAAGGTGTCACAAGGTCGATGGCCGCTCCGTTGACGCCGACGTCCCCGACGAACGGGGTCCGGTCGCCCGGGTAGACGGTGGCGCCGGTGATCAGGAGGTCGAGCACGGGGCCTCCGTTACACCGCCGCGAGGGGGCGCCGGAAGCACACGGCCGTGAGAGCCATGCCCGTCCCGATCAGTGCAAGCAGGGCGCCGAAGCCGATCGCGCCGATCGCTGCGCCCGCGATGAGCACTCCGAGGACGAAGCCGATCGTCCCGACCGTGAGCAGGACCATGTTGAGGAGCCCCTGGTGGTCGTGCTCGACCTCGAGTGCCCGGGCGCCGTTCAGCGAGGCGGCCGCGGTGCTGTTCGACAGCAGGAACAGGCAGTAGGCGACCGGCCCCACGATGGCGATGCGGACGTCCGCGAAGAGGAGCACTGCGCCCCCCTGGATCGTGATCGCGACGACGAACGTCGAGAGCGCCCCGAACCGTCTCTGGGCGGTGCGGACGAGCGGGATTGTGAGCAGTGCGACGGCGACGGCGCCCGCGATGAACGTCGCACTCGCCTCGACCTCGTCCATCCCGAGATGATCGTGCAGGACGGCCGGCATGACCCCCATCGCCGCGCCGGCGAAGACGTTCCACGTCAGGTTCGCCCAGCCGATCGTCTGGAGGCGGTCGTTGGCACGGAGCGACACGATTCCGCCGGCGACGTTCCGGCGCATGGCGGCTGCCGACTCGGTGCCTCGCTCGAGCCTCGGGACGATGCCGAGAATGACGAGGGCGACGGCGAGGACGGCGCAGATCCCGGTCATCACCAGGTCGACGCCTCCGAGGCGAAACAGCAGGAGGCCGACGAACGGGCTTCCGAAGACCGCCACCTGGTTGACCGTCGTGCGTAGGGCGTGGGCGCGGAGCAGGACGGTCCCCCGGGTCGCGTCGCCGATGCCGCGGAAGAGCGCGCCTTCCGAGAAATTCCGGGTGGTTCCGACTACCGCCGCTGCGACGAGCACGAGCACGAACCAGTCGTGCCCGGCCAGGGCGGCGAGCGGGTAGAGCGCGCACGCCGCGAGCGTGACGGCCGTGGCGACGCGCATCAGCCGGCGCGGGTCGGAGTTGTCGGACGCAGCGCCGGCGGGAACCGCCGTCAGGAGGAGCGGCAGGTAGACGAGGCCCGCCGCGAACGCGGCGGCCCGCGCGGAGTGATCCCGCGCGAGCAGCATCCAGGGGAGCACGAACTGGAACTGTCCCTGAACGCCCGCGGCAATGCTGTTCGCGACGATCATCGCCGCCGTTCGGCGTGGGACACCGAGGGCTCTCACCGGGTGTGCGGTCCTCCCCCGTGGGATTCGCTCCATCGCGCGAGCGCGCCGCTCAGTGCGGTACGCGCGTCCGCGGCACCGCCGAACGGCAGCCGGGCGTACCCCGGCGCCTGGAAGTGCGCTCCGTCGACGACAGGGAGCCCCACCGCGATCAACGAGTCCGCGAGACCACCGCTCCCCCCCGCGGTGACGAAGAGGAACGGTGCCGCGGCCGGCGGGGCGGCCGAGAGCCCCGGTGCCTCCTCGATCGCCTCGATCGCGACGGCTCTGTCCTCGAGCAGGCCCTCGTGCAGCGACGAGAGCCAGTCCTGCGGGCCGCTGAGCGCGGCGAGAGCCGCCTCCTGGGCCGCGAGACCGACGCGGAGGCAGTCCCACTCGAGTGCGTCCGCGCATAGTCCGATGCGCGGCGACGGCCCGGAGATCACCCCGACCCTGAGCTGGGGCATCGCGAGGCTCTTGCCGAGGCTCCGGATGACGATCACGTCAGAGGCGAGCGACGCGGCCGACGTCATCTCGGCACCGCCCCACATCGCTGCCTCGTATGCCTCGTCGGTCACGACCGGGAGCCCTCGGGACTCGGCGACTGCGGCGACCGCCGCCACCTCGTCACGCGCGGGGACGACGCCGGTCGGGTTGCCGGGGTTGCAGAGGAGCACGGCGGCAGTCCGCGGGCCGATCGCCTTCTCGACGGCGTCCGCGTCCCAGCGCCAGCCGTCGTCCGCCGAGCCGTGGACGTAGACAGGGCGTGCCCCGGCGGCCTCGATCGGCCCGGAGAAGAAGAAGCACGGTGCGGGGACGATTACCTCGTCGCCGGGTTGCACGAGCGTGCGGAAGCAGATGCCGAGAGCGTGCATCGCCCCGTTCGTGACGATCACATCCAGCTCGGGATCGACGGCGCGCCCGCTCGAGCGGGCGAGCCGGTCGGCCATGGCGGCACGGAGCGCGAGGAGGCCGCGAGGCGGGGGCGCGGCCATCGGCCGGCCGAGCGTCCGGGAGACGGCGTCGACGACGTGGGGCGGGAGCCCGGGCGAGAGCGTCCCGTGAAGGGGGACCGGCTCGCCGCCCGCCGCCCGCACGTCGTCGAGCCGGCGTGCCGCCTCGAATGTCGGGAAGCCGCCCGTGATCACGAGGGAATGACGGGAAGGACGATGCGCGACGGGTAGCTGCTCGTGTGCACGATCGTCTGCCTGGCGATCTGCATGCGGGTGCCGGTGCCGACGTCGTCGCCGGTGTTCAGGTTGCGCGAGAACCGCGGAAAGCTCGAACTGGTGATGTCGACCCTGACGGCGTGCCCGCGCTTGAAGACGTTCGCCATCGGATAGCAGGGGATCCGGTACTCCGCGACCTCGCCCGGCTCAAGGAGCTCGACCGACTCGCCCTCCAGGCTGCCTCGGTACCGGGCGCGGATGATCCCCTCGGTGAGAAAGATCGATCGGCCGTCCGGGTAGACGTCGCACACGCGGACGATGAAGTCGGTGTCGCGCGCCGAGGAGGCGGCGTAGAGCACCATCTCGACGGGGCCGATCACCTCGAGGTCGTTCTCGAGCGGCGGGGTCGTGTAGACGAGCACGTCCTGTCGGTGCTCGAGAACGCGCTGGTCGATGGGGCCGGGCCGGATCGGCGTCTCGGCACCCTGGGTCATCGTGAGCACGGAGTTGACTCCGCCGATCGTCGGGACGGGATCCGCCGGGTCGTAGTCGTAGGTGTCCGAGGGCTCGCCCGGGCCTGCCTCGGCGAGGTCGAGCACGCCGCCCCGGCGCAGGTGGAACGCGGTCGGCTCTGTCCGGGCGAGCGGCCACTCGCTCTCACCGCGCCATTCGTTCGCGCCGAGGACGTACAGGTCGGCCGCCGGCCTCGCCTCCCAACCGTTGTCGACGTCCTTGAGGTACCGGTCGTAGAAGGCGAGCTCGTGGTCGCGGATCACCGTCAGCGCGGGCGACAGGTCGATGTCCCCGCTGAAGTTCTCGACGTCCTCCTCGTGCGACCAGGGCCCGATCATGACCCTGTTGGGCACGCGGTCGGCGATGGCTCCGAACGATCTTAGGTGCGACCCCGAGTAGGGGTCGAACCAGCCGCCCTGCTGGAAGATGGGCACGTTGACCTTCTCCGGGCGATGGCGAAAGCTCTGCCAGTAGTCGTCGTTCGTCTGGTGCTCCCACCAGAGGCGCCAGTAGTCCACCTTGCGGCCGATCGTCACCTCGTCGAGCTCGATCAACGGCAGGTGGGCGAAGACCCGGTCGTTGAGGACGACGTGGCGGGCGCTCGGGCCGGTGATGAGGGCGAGCGCGCTCGACCAGAGCGCGGCCGCGCCGAGGGTCAGCGCGAGCTGGAACGCCCCACCCGTCCAGTAGCCGTCCCAGAAGTAGTCGTCGTGGATGACCTGCGGCGCGATGCACTGCACGTTCGGGTGCTGCAGGTGCGCGAGCTGCCACTGGACGAGCCCTCCGTAGCTGCGGCCCCACGTGCCGATGCGGCCATTCGACCACTGCTCTCCCGCAGCCCAGGTGACCGTGTCGTGCGCGTCGGCCCCGTCGTGCGTCCACGCCGTGAACTGGCCCTCGGACTCGTAGCGTCCGCGCGTGTCGACGACGACGGCGGCGTAGCCGCGCTGGGCGAACCAGGCGCCCCAGGAGATGAACCGCTCGCGCGTCGACTCGTAGGGTGTCCACTGGATGATCGTCGGCAGCCCCCGGCCGCCGAGGGGCAGGTAGACGTCGGCGGAAAGGGAGATGCCGGCACGCGTCGGGACACGACAGTCGTGGAGCAGCCTGACCTCATGGAGTGGCTGCGACGGGCTCGAGGTCATGCAGCGTCGGGCGCGGTGCCGGTGATCGACGAACCCGGGAAGTGGCAGGCGGCGGCGTGGTCGTGGCCGTGGTCTTGGAGGGCGGGGTCGGTTTCGGCGCAGATTGGTTGGGCGATGGGGCAGCGTGTGCGGAAGCGGCAGCCGGAGGGGGGGTCGATCGGGCTTGGTACGTCTCCTGTGAGGACGATGCGGCTGCGTTTGCGGCCGGGGACGGGTTCGGGGTTGGCTGAGAGCAGCGCCATTGTGTAGGGGTGGAGTGGTCGTGCGAAGAGTTCGTCGGAGGGGGCGATCTCGACGATGCGGCCGAGGTACATGACGGCGACGCGGTCGGAGATGTAGCCGACGACGGCGAGGTCGTGTGCGACGAAGACGTAGGTGAGGTCGAATTCTTCTTTGAGCTCGACGAGGAGGTTGAGGACCTGGGATTGGATGGAGACGTCGAGGGCGGAGACGGGTTCGTCGGCGACGACGAGTTTTGGCTGGAGGACGAGGGCGCGGGCGAGGCCGATGCGTTGGCGTTGTCCGCCGCTGAACTGGTGGGGGTAGCGGTCGGCTGCTTCGGGGGGCATGCCGACGCGGGCGAGCATTTCGTGGACGACGTCGCTGCGGTCGCCGCGGGCGCCGAGGCCGTGGATGGCGAGGCCTTCGGCGATCAGCGCGCCGACCTTCATGCGTGGGTCGAGCGAGCCGACGGAGTCCTGGAAGACGATCTGCATGTGGCGCCGCATCTCTTTGAGGTCTTTGTTGCCGAGGCCGACGAGGTCGACGCCGTCGAAGGTGATCTCGCCTGCGGTCGGTTCGAGCAGGCGCAGGATCGTGCGGCCGAGTGTCGACTTGCCGCAGCCTGATTCGCCGACGAGCCCGAGCGTTTCGCCGCGGCGGACCTCGAGGTCGACGCCGTCGACTGCCTGCAGGTAGCCGGAGGTGCGCTTCAGGAGCCCTTGCTTGACCGGGAAGTGCTTCTTCAGGCCGCGGACGCTGAGCAGGACGTCGGCGTTGCGGTCGGGCGGCTCCGGGGCCGTCTGCGGCACCGTCTGCCCGGTGCTCATGACGAGACCCCGAGCGGCTGAACCTCGCGCGGGCCGTTCTCGCACAGCCAGCACGACGCCTTCTGGCCGCCGACGTCCAGCAGCGGCGGCAGCTCCGTCCGGCAGCGGTCGAACGCGTAGTCGCAGCGGGGCGCGAAGCGGCAACCCTCCGGCCAGTCGAGCGGGCTCGGCACCATCCCCCGGATCGCCCGCAGCGGCGTCGTGTAGCGCATCCCCAGAAGCGGGATCGAGCGCAGCAGCGCCTCGGTGTAGGGGTGCTGCGGGCTGTCGAAGATCTCCCTAACAGGGCCGTGCTCGACGATCTTGCCGCCGTACATGACCGCGACATCGTCGACCATCTCGGCGACCACACCGAGGTCGTGCGTGATCAGCAGGATCGCCATCCCGAGCTTCTCGCGCAGCTCCTTCATCAGCTCCAGGATCTGCGCCTGCACCGTGACATCGAGCGCCGTCGTCGGCTCGTCCGCGATCAACAACTTCGGGTTGCAACTCAACGCCATCCCGATCATCACACGCTGCCGCATCCCGCCGGACATCTGATGCGGATAGTCGCGCATCCGCTTCTCCGGCGTCGGGATCCCGACCAGCCGCATCATCTCGACCGCCCGGTTGTTCGCCTCCCTCGCCCCGACCTTCTGGTGCAGCCGTACCGACTCGGCGATCTGCTCGCCGACCGTGAACACCGGATTCAACGACGTCATCGGCTCCTGGAAGATCATCGAGATCTCGTTCCCACGGATCTTCGTCATCTCGTCCTCCGACAACGCCGCCAGATCCGTCCCCTCGAACACGATCCTCGACGTCGGCTCGACCCGCCCCGGCAAATCCACCAAACGCATGATCGACAACGCCGTCACCGACTTCCCGCTCCCCGACTCACCCACAACACCAAGCGCGCCACCCCGCCCAATCGAAAAATCGACACCATCAACCGCCCGAATCACACCACCATGCGTATGAAAACCCGTCCGAAGACCCGACACCGTCAGGAGCTCGGTCATCGCCGACCCGCGCTTCCTGTGCCGTTCGCCGCGCCGGCTCCGTTTGCCGTTGGCTTGGTGCGTCGCTTCGGGCTTCGCGCCACGGGGGTCGGGCTCGGGACGGCGATGTGCTCCTCGAGCTTCGTCAGCATCAGGTCTACGTCGCGCGACTGGATCGCGGAGAGCAGCTCGCGGTGCTCGTCGACCATCGTGGCGAGATCCTTCCCGCGGCCGTAGCGGTAGAAGTACGCGCGGATCCGCGGCCAGATCGTGCCCCAGATCTGAACCGTGTGCGGCTGGCCGGAGGCCGAGATGACGACCTCGTGGAACCGGAGGTCCGCCTCGACGACGCGGGGGAGGTCGTCGGCGGACGCTGCCTGCTCCATGAGCCAGACCTGCTTGCCGAGCTCGCCGAGCTCGTTGTCGGTCATCCGGTTGAGGGCATGGGCGAAGCTGTAGCGCTCGAGGGTCAGTCGGATCGGGATGAGGACCTCCTGCACCTCCTCGTCCGAGACGCCGAGGACGACGGCGCCCTTGTACGGGAACGACATCACGAGCCCCTCGTTCTCGAGCTGACGCAGCGCCTCGCGGACCGGGCCGCGGCTCGTGCCGAGCTCGGTCGAGATCGTCGCCTCGATCAGCCGCTCACCCGGCTCGTACGTGCCGACGATGATCGCGCTCCTGAGGATCTCCACGATCTTCTGGCCGCGCGGGCCACCCTTGCCGGCGCCAGCATCGACGACGACGGTCGGGGTTCGTTCGACACCTGCGGCCATGCGTGCTCCCATCATACAAATTGTCGACAATCGATGAATGGTTGACAATCCGACGGTTCGAGCCTAGTCTAGCCATCTCTCGTGCGGATCACCAGCATTCACACCGTCCCCGTTCGCACCCCGATGCGGGAGCCTCTCGTCTGGCCGGGCGGCACGCGCCACTCGGCGTCCGGCCTTCTCGTCGAGATCCACACCGACGAGGGCGTGATCGGTGTCGGCGAAGCGCCCGGCCCGACGCTGCCGACGATCCGGACGATCATCGATGCCGAGCTGACGCAGTTCCTCGTCGGACAGGATCCGCTGCGCACGGAATGGCTCGTGCATCGGATGGAGGAGTTCACGCGCAACTGGAGTCGGATCGGCTCCTACGCGATCGCCGGGATCGAGATCGCGCTCCTCGACATCAAGGGCAAGGCGCTCGGCGTCCCGGTCGCCGAGCTGCTCGGCGGCTTCTGTCGACGCAAGGTCCCGGTCGTGGGCTACCTCTTCATCGACGAGCCAGAGGCGAACGCCCGCAAGGCGGCGGAGTTCGTCGAAGCAGGCTACTCCGAGCTGAAGCTGAAGGTCGGGCGCGACTTCGGCCAGGACCATGACACGATCGCGGCAATCCGCGATGCGGTCGGAACCGATGTCAAGATCCGGATCGACGCCAACATGATCTGGAGTGTCCCCGCGGCGATCCGCTGGATTCGCGGGCTCGAGAAGTTCGACCTCCAGTACGTCGAGCAGCCTGTTCCCGACTTCGACGTGGAGGGGATGGCGACCGTCCGACGGGCCGTCGGAGTCCCGATCGCGGCCGACGAAGGCTGCACCGATATTCGCTCGGCGCTCGAGCTCATCAAGACCGAGGCCTGCGACGTCTTCGTCGTCTACCCGTCGGAGGCGGGCGGGTTGACGCGCGCGCGGCAGATTGCCTCGCTGGCCGATGCTGCAGGGAAGTGGTGTGCGATCGGAAGCTGGGCCGAGCTCGGTGCTGCAACGATGGCGAATGCACACCTCGTCGCATCCTCGTCGAACTTCCCGTTCGCGAGCGACACGCACTATCCGTTGCAGGAGCTCGACGTGCTCTCCGAGCCCATCGAGATGGGCAACGGCCTCATCGAGGTGTCCGATGCTCCCGGGCTCGGAGTCGAGCTGGACCGCGACCAGGTCGAGCGGCTCGCCAACATTCAGGTACGAGAATCCGTCTTTTATGACGACATCAACGGAGAGGCTCCACGGGTCGGCCAGATCGTCTGACCGGACCACCTACAAAGGAGGACATGGCTGTGTCCAAGAGGGAAAACGCCGAGCAGAACGTCGGAGGGGTCACCCGGCGCGAGGCTCTCGTCAAGGCAGGTGTCGTCGGCGCGGGAGCGGTTGTTGCCGGCTCGCTCGCCGGCGGCGCGAAGGCGGCGACCCGTCGTTCGTCGGCGACACCGATCAAGAAGGGCGGCAAGATCACCTGGGCGCTCGAGCAGGACCCGGTTCACGTCGCACCCTACGGGGCGATCCTGACCTCGAACCACTGGGGCAAGCAGGCCGCGTACGACTCGCTCGTCGAGTGGGACAAGAACCTCAACATCAAGCCGGCGCTCGCGACGTCGTGGAAGATCGCGCCCGATCAGAAGTCGATCGTCTTCAACCTCCGCAAGGGCGTCAAGTTCCACAACGGCAAGGAGCTCGTCGGGGAAGACGTCAAGTACTCGGTCGAGAAGATGCTCAACCCGCCCCTTCCGGGGAGCGTCACCACGGTGAGCCAGGTGCCCGGCTTCGACGGGGTCGACGTCATCTCGAAGTACGTCGTCCGGCTTCGCCTCAAGACCCGGGACGCGCGCGTGTTCGGTTTCCTCGCGTGGGGCCGCTACTCGCCCATCGTCCCGGCCGGGCTCTACGACCAGATCAACGTCTCCCGCGAAGCGATCGGCACGGGGCCGTACCGGATGGTCGGCTACACCCCGAACGACCGCGTCGAGTACGTCGCCAACAAGGCGTTCTGGAAGTCGGGCCAGCCCTACATGAACGCGATGACGCTGAAGACGCTCACCGACGAGCAGGCGCGCATCGCGGCGCTGCGGGCCGGTGCCATCGACGGTGCCACGCTCTCCGCTGACGGGGCGAACTCGCTCAAGAACGACTCGAACCTCAACATCCTGAAGGGCGGCACGGCCGCGTTCCGCGAGCTGCAGATGACGATCAAGGGCGATCCGAAGCCCTGGAACGACGTGCGTGTCCGCCAGGCCGTCAACTTCGCGATCAACCGCCAGGCCATCATCAACACGGTCTACAACGGTGCCGGCAACTACTCCGGCGTCGTTCCTCCCGGGTACGGCCCCTGGCCGCTCACGCAGAAGGAACTGAAGACGAAGTACCAGAAGTTCGACCTCCCGAAGGCCAAGCAGCTGATGGCGGCTGCCGGCTACGCGAAGGGCTTCTCGGTCAAGCTGTCGACGTTCTCGACGCCGCTCGACTTTCAGCAGGTCGCGTCGGTGATCAAGTCGCAGCTCAAGGCGATCAACATCGACGTGGAGATCGTCGCGCAGGAGCCGGGCACCTTCGCGGCCAACAACGGCACCGGCAACTTCGAGTGGGATCTCACGGCTCGCGGCATGCGCGGCGACGTCGACGGGTACATGGGCGAGTACAACCCGAGCAACTCGATCTACCAGCGGCTGGTACCCCGCCTACAAGAACATCAAGGTCTGGCGTGGAGTCGGGAACGGCAAGATCATCCTCGATCAGGCCAAGCGGCTGCCGATCTACAAGGGCGTCCAGATCCAGCTCCAGAACGACCTCCCGCAGATCGGGCTCGTCCAGGTGAACAAGTACCAGGTCGTCAACAAGCGCGTGCAGGGGATGTACGTCGCCTTCGACGACTTCAACACGGGACTTCGCAACACGGTGTGGCTGAACTCGTAGCTCACCGCAGTGTCCTCGACATCGACCGGGAGGGTTGCCGTCACGGCAGCCCTCCCGGTCCGTCAGACTGGTAGCTCTTGGGCGGATATGTCCTAAAGCGCGTGCTGTTCATGATCCCGACGATGATCGGGATCTCGATCGTCATCTTCCTGATGGTGCGGCTCCTGCCCGGCGACATCGTCTCCGTCCTCGCCGGCGCCGACATAGGCTCGGACCCGGAGCTCATCCAGCAGGCGCGCGAGCAGCTCGGGCTGAACGGTAGCTACCCGGAGCAGTACTGGCGCTGGATCAGCGGCGTCCTGCAGGGAGACCTCGGCGACTCGCTCCGCAACACCGAGCCGGTCTCCAGCGTGCTCCTCGACGCGATCCCGATCACCGCCGAGCTCGTCTTCCTCGGGCTGCTCATCGCCACGGTGATCGGCATTCCCCTCGGGGTCCTCTCGGCGGTCAAGCGCGACAGCAAGCACGACTTCGCCGCGCGCGTCGGCGGCCTCATCGGCGTGAGCATCCCGAGCTTCTGGCTCGCCACGCTCCTGCTCCTCTTCACGTCGAGGGTGTTCGGCTGGGTTCCACCTCTGAACTACGTCCCGATCTACGAGGATCCGATCGAGAATCTCAGCCAGTTCATCCTGCCCGCGATCGCGATCTCGGTGTTCACGCTCGCGATCGTGATGCGGATGGTGCGCGCCACGATGCTCGAGGTGCTCGGTCAGGACTACGTGCGGACCGCCCGCGCGAAGGGCGTCAAGGGCAAGGTCGTCATCTCCCGGCACGCGCTCCGCAACGCGCTGATCCCGGTCGTGACGGTGATCGGGTTCGAGATCGGCATCCTCATGGGAGGCTCGGCGATCGTCGAGATCATCTTCGGTCTCCCCGGCCTCGGGAATACACTGATCAACGCCATCTTCAACCGGGACTATCCGGTGGTGCAGGGCGCGACCATGGTGCTCGCGTTCATCTTCATCTTCGCCAACCTGATCGTCGATCTCCTCTACGGCGTACTCGACCCGAGGATCTCCCAGGAATGAGCAACATGTCCAACAACGAAGCGCCGATCATCGGCGCGGAGGGTCGACCGAGCGAGGTCGGTGACGACGCGTGGGTGTACACGCCGGCGCGGCGCGCAGGCCGGTTTGCCAAGTGGCGCAACCCGATCGGCATCGCAGGTGCGATCATCGTCGGCCTCAACATCCTCATCGCGATCTTCGGCCCGTACATCTGGACGATCGACCCGAACGAGCTCGTCGCCATCCGGTTGCAGGCTCCGAGCTGGGCGCATCCGATGGGCACCGACGAGCTCGGGCGCGACCAGCTCGCACGCATCATCCATGGCTCCCAGGTCTCGCTCCAGGTGGGGATCATCGCGGTCTCGATCGCGTTCGTGCTCGGCGTCGGCCTCGGCCTCATGGCCGGCTTCTTCGGCGGCTGGCTCGACAGCGCCCTCATGCGGTTCGTCGATCTCATGTTCGCGCTTCCCGGGCTCGTGCTGGCGATCGTCATCGCCGGGATGCTCGGGCCGAACCGGAGGAACGCGATGATCGCGATCGGCGTCGTGATCGCACCCGCGTTCGCACGGGTCGTGCGCGGAGCCGTGCTCGAGGTGATGGGCTATCCGTTCGTCGAGTCGACGCGCGCCCTCGGCTCGTCTCACCTGCGGGTGATGGGCCGCCACGTCATGCCCAACATCGCGGCACCCCTGATCGTGCTCGTCACCGTGTATCTCGCGACGGCCATTCTCAGCGAAGCGGCCCTCAGCTTCCTCGGGCTCGGCACCCAGCCTCCGGAGGCGTCGTGGGGAGGCATGCTGAACAGCGCCCGGTCGTACCTCGACATCGCCCCGTGGCTGTCGATCTTCCCCGGTCTCGCGATCATGATCGTGGTGCTCGGGTTCAACTTCCTCGGTGACGGCCTGCGCGACATCCTCGACCCGCGGCTCGGGCCGCACGTCGGCGGGGCCTCGAAGAAATGAGGCGCACGTGCTCGACGTCCTGATTCGGAACGGCTGGGTTGCAGACGGCACGGGCAGCCCCCCGTTCCTCGGCGACGTCGCGATCGAGGGCGAGAAGATCGTCGAGGTGGGCCGGCTCGGCGAGGAGGCGACCGCTGCCCGCGTGATCGACGCCACCGGCAAGGTCGTCTGCCCGGGCTTCGTCGATCCGCACAGCCACAGCGACTTCTCGCTCCTCGCGAACCCGACGGCAGAGAGCACGATCCGACAGGGGGTGACGACGGAGATCGTCGGCAACTGCGGCTGGAGCTACGCACCCGTCACCGATCATTCACGCGAGTTCATGAGCGGACGCCTCCACACGTTCGGCTTCGACGGCCCCGTGATCCCGTGGACGACCTTCGGCGAGCATCTCGAGTTCCTCGCCGACGTGGGCCATACGCCGAACCTCGCCTGGTTCGTCGGCCACAACTCGATCAGGCTCGCGGCCGGCGTCTCCGGCTCGCACCCAACCGAGGTGCAGGCGGCGATCATGGACGGGTTCATGCGCGAGGCGATGGAGGCCGGCGCGCTCGGCATGTCGACCGGCCTCGAGTTCAACCCGGGGCGCGAGGCGTCGACGGCCGAGCTCGTGCGCCTGAACGCGATCGCGGGGGAGTACGACGGGATCTACACGAGCCACGTGCGGAACCGCGACTCCGGGATCCTGCACGCGATCGCCGAGTTCCTCGAGGTCGCGCGAGCCGGTGGAGCGCGGGCGGAGATCTCCCACCTCAACGTGCGGCACAACACCGGTGCGCCCGACCGCGGGTGGGAGCGCGCCGTCGAGATGATGGCCGCCGCGCGGGAGGAGGGGATGGACGTCCTCGCCGACACGACGCCGTTCCTCGACGGGCTCGGGCAGCTCTCCGGCATCCTGCCGCCCTGGGTCGCCGCGGACGGGTCGGCTGCGGCCGTCGCCCGCCTGCGCGACCCGGAGACGAGGAAGCAGCTGCGGACGGAGTGCGACCGCTACTGGCGCTTCATCCACAAGGGCGAGTGGGATCGCGTCCGCCTGCAGGCGAGCGAGCAGCATCCGGACTGGGACGGCCTCTCGTTCGCCGAGATCGCGGACGTGCGGAAGACCGATCCCTGGGAGTGCTTCTTCGACGTCCTCGCGGACGCGGGTGAGAGCTACGAGAGCATCCTCGTCGTCGGGCGGCTCTTCACGGACGAGCACATGGCCGAGATGATCTCGCATCCGCTCTTCTGCCTCGGCGTCGACACGTTCACGGTCACGCTCGAGGGCCCGCTCGCGGACGCGCTCAGGCACCCGCTCGGCTACGCGGGGCACGTGCACTACCTCACCCACCACGTTCGCGAGAACGGGACGCTGCGGCTCGAGGAGGCAATCCGCAAGATGACCAGCATGCCCGCGGCGCATTTCGGTCTCTGGGACCGGGGAATGCTCCGCTCCGGGTACGCCGCCGACGTCGTCGTCTTCGACTACGACGAGCTCGACGACGTGTCGACCAACGAGCACCCGCACGCCTACGCCCGCGGGGTCGAGCACGTCCTCGTGAACGGCACCGTCGTCGTCGAGCAGGGCGACCACACGGGCGCCCGCCCGGGGCGGCACCTGCTGCGGGCCTGATGTGATCGACCTCCGCTCGGATCTCCTGTCGCTCCCGACCGACGCGATGTGGGAGGCGATGCGCAACGCGGAGCTGGGCTGGGCAACGTTCGGCGAGGACAGGTCCGTCAACGAGCTGTGCGAGCGCGTGGCGGGGCTCCTCGGGAAGCCCGCGGGCCTCTGGGTGCCGACCTGCGGCATGGGGAATCTCGTCGCCATGCTCACCTTCTGCCTCCCCGGTGACCGAGTGGTCGTCGAGGCGGCCTCGCACGTGATGACGTCCGAGGCCATGGGGATGGAGGAGATCGCCGGTCTCCAGCCGCGGTCCCTGTGGGCGTTCGACGGTCGGATGGACCCCTCCGCGGTCGCCGCGCTCGTCAGGAGCGAGGACGCGGCCCTTCTCATCCTCGAGAACACCCATACCCGGGCCGGCGGCACGACGCTGTCGGTTCCCCTCACGCAGGCCCTCTCGGCCGCGGCCAAGAAGTACCGCGCCCGGGTGCATCTCGACGGGGCCCGGCTCGTGAACGCCGCGGCCGCTCTGGGCGTGCCGCTCGCCGACCTCGCCGCCCCGGCGAACTCCGTCGTGTTCTCCCTGAACAAGTCCCTGTCTGCCCCGATTGGGGCGGTGCTCGTCGGGAGCGACGAGGTGGTGGAGCGGGCGCGCCTCATGCTCCAGCGCCTCGGTGGGGCGAGCGTCCATCGGGCGGGGATCGCCGCAGCGGCCGGGCTCGTCGCACTCGACACGATGATGGACCGGGTTCGCGACGACCACGATCGCGCCCGCGAGCTCGGTCGGCTGCTCGCCGCCGTCCCCGGGATCCGGCTCCACCCCGAGACGGTCGAGACCAACATCGTGCTCGCCGACGTCGGCGAGACGGGGATCGAGCCGGGGACGCTCGTCGCCCTGCTCCACGAGGCCGGCGTCCGCGTCATGGAGCGCGACACGAGCCGTATCCGCCTCGTCACGCACCGGCTGATCCGGGACGAGGACGTCGAGCGGGCCGCAATGATCGTCGCGGAGGTCGTCGAGCGCCACGCCGTACCGCCGCTCGAGGTGCCGGAGATCGACTGGGACGAGGACGGCCTGGACAGGGATGATCTCCCGAACGACGACCTGGAGGAGGGGATGAGCTCGTGAAGGTCACGTCCGTCGACGTCCTGCACGCGGACCGGTACATGTACGTCAAGGTTTCCACCGACGAGGGCCTCGTGGGCTGGGGAGAGCTCCATCCCGCCTCGGGAACGGGAGGCACCCCGTACCTTCCGATTGCCGGAGTGAAGTACAGCGCCGAGTATCTCGTCGGGAAGGATCCGCTCGAGATCGAGAAGCACTGGCAGCACATGTTCCGCCGCTGCCTGTTCCGCGGTGGCGCGGACGTGATGTCGGCTATCGGGGCGATCGACATCGCACTCTGGGACATCAAGGGCAAGGCATACGGCAGACCGGTCTACGAGCTCCTCGGCGGGCCGACGAGAGACCGGGTGCGGCTCTACGTGCACCTCTTTGCCGAATCGATCGACGGGATCGCCGAAGAGG
The DNA here is from genome assembly GCA_963823355.1 of uncultured Thermoleophilia bacterium. Taxonomy (GTDB): domain Bacteria; phylum Actinomycetota; class Thermoleophilia; order Gaiellales; family Gaiellaceae; genus Gaiella. The sequence continues at coordinate 603,257 of CAWGLG010000007.1, read as the reverse complement.
CGAGGGCAAGAGTCGAAGAGGGCTTTACCGCCGTGCGGCTCTACCCGTATCCGTTCAGTTTCCTCGCGAGCGGCCAGACCGGTGGCTTCCGCAGCGGCCCGCGCCTCGAGGAGCTCTCGTTCACCGCGATGCAGCGGACAGCGGTGGAGTGGGTCGCGGCCGTTCGCGACGCCGTCGGACCCGACATCGACATCATGGTCGACGTCGTCAACCGTCTCACTCCCGCCGAGGCGATCGCCGTCGGCCGGGCCCTCGAGCCGTTCAACCTCTACTTCTTCGAGGACCCGATCGAGCCCGAGAACATGGATCAGTGGACGTACGTGGCGCAGAACGTGCCGATGCCGCTCGCGATGGGCGAGCGGCTCTACACGCTGTTCCAGTTCCGCGACCTTCTCCGCGCCAAGGGGGCCGCGTTCGTCCGGCCGGACCTGTCGCTCGCGGGCGGGATCACGAACATCAAGAAGATCGCGGCCCTCGCCGAGGCGGAGTACGTCGGCGTCGTTCCGCACAACCCCCTCTCGGCCGTCCTCACCGCGGCCTGCGTCCAACTCGACGCCGCGACGCACAACATCCCGGTCCAGGAGTACCCCTATTCGGACAATCAGGGCGCGAAGCGCGATCTCGTGAACGAGCCGATGGTGCGTGACGGGGGCTTCCTGCTCCTCCCGGCAGCGCCGGGCATCGGCATCGAGGTGAACGAGGAGGCCGTGAAGCACTACCCACCGCGACCCTATGAGCGGCCCGCCCTGCTGAATGCCGACGGGTCGCTGCGGGACTACTGACAATGATCGACTGTCACACCCACGTCGGCGAGGCCGGCACGCACATCGGCGGAGCGTTCCTCGACGACGCACGGCGCGCATGGGGGCCCGATCTGCGGCTCGGGGTCTCGCTGGAGGAGCACTGGGAGGCGATGGCGCCGGTCGAGGCGGCGGTGGTGCTCGCCTTCGCGGCGCCCGCCGTCGGGTTCGACGTCCCCAACGAGTACGTCGCCCGGTACGTCCGCGCGCACCCGGAGAAGCTGATCGGGTTCGCGAGCGTCGACCCGAACGACGCAGATGCCCCCGACCAGCTCGAGCACGCGGTGAGCGCGCTCGGGCTCCGGGGCCTGAAGCTGGGGCCGATCTACCAGCACTTCGACCCGCTCGGGAGCGCGGCGCTCGCCGTCTACGGGGTCGCGGAGCGTCTCGGGCTGCCGGTCGTCTGGCACCAGGGGACGACGTTCATCCGGGACGCGCCCCTGATCCACGCACGCCCTGTCCTGCTCGACGAGGTCGCAACGAGGTTCCCCGAGCTCCGGATCGTCGTCGCCCACCTCGGGCACCCGTGGATCGAGGAGGCGATGGCGACGATCCGGAAGCACCCGAATCTCTTCGCCGACATCTCGGCTCTCGAGACGCGCCCGTGGCAGTTCTACAACGGAATGCTCGCCGCCTTCGAGTACGGCGTCACGGATCGCCTGCTTCTGGGAACGGACTACCCGTTCTCGACGATCGAGCGCACCACCGAAGGCCTCCGATCGATCAACCGCCTCGTCGCCGGCACCGCGCTCCCCGTGATCCCGGACGCCGTGATCGAGGGGATCATCCACCGCGACTCCCTCGCGCTGCTCGGCCTGCGCTAGCGGCGCTACCGGGTCGTGCGCACGGCCGCGAGCGCTGCTGCCGCCTCCTCGATCGCTTGCTCGAGGCAGCCCGCCGCGAACGGCGATTGCTGCTCCTGGTAGCGGCCGGTGCCGAGCGTCTCCCGCGGCGGGAGGTAGCCCACGCCTCCGTTCGTCGTCATCAGGACGAGAAGCGGGGTGTCGGGGAACCGTCGTCGCAGCTCGGTCTGGAAGACCGCGTAGGGCTCGTTCGGCACCGCGACGAGCAGCGCCTCGCCGAGGCGCCACGCCCACAGCGGCATGCGGTGAACCGGCTCGTCCCCGAGCGCCCGGCGCAGCAGCTCCCGCCTGAAGGCCTTCTCCCGCTCCTGCGGGGAGTCCGGGGTCGCGCCAGACACGCTCTCGACGACGCCCAGATCGGCCTTCCGCTCGAGCTCGACGTGCGTCAGCGCGCGCGCGAGCCCACGGGCTGCGTCCAGCTGCTCGCCACTGCACGGCCGGTATGCCCAGGCACCGAGGTTCGCGCCGGACGCGACGATGCCCGTGTACGCGAAGGCCGTGCCGGGAGGCGGGAGCGCCTCGAGCGCCGCCGCCGCCGCGTGGCCGAGCTGGCGGCCGTTTCGGTCCGCGACGGCGACGTCGCCGACGTAGTTGTCGCGCGGCGCGAGATCGCCCGAGGCTCCCTGGAGAAAGAGCGCGGGAGCGCCGAACGCCTGCTCCAGTATCTCGCGCGCTGCGCCGACGAAGTCCGGCGAGAGCAGTCGGTTCTCCCAGGCGAGGGTCGTCGGGTGGCACGCGTAGTTGAACAGCGTCGCGAGCACCGCGCCCGCATCGTCCGTGACGCGGGCGACGAGGAGCGCATCGTCGGCCTCGCCTCCGGGGTTGTAGCCGCAGGCGAAGCGCTCGGCGGCCGGATCCCAGAGATCCCGGTTCGCGGCGAGGGAGCAGCGGCCCGTGCCGTACGAGACGAAGGCAGGCACGAGCCGGGAGCGGGCCTCGAGGACGGCGTCCCCGATGTCGACCGCCAGGCTCTCGAGATACGGCGCGATCGCCTCGGTCCCCGGCTTGTCGGTGAGGAGGGAGTTCGTGTTCGCGCCGGCGTGCGTATGGGACAGCTGGATCAGGAGCTCGGCCTCGCCGAGGCCGGTCCGGCCGAGGACGGATGAACGGAGCGCTTCCGCGTCCGCGACGTTCTGGAACCAGCCGAGGTCGAGGGCGACGAGCGCGAGCGTCGGCGCGTCGCCCTCGAGCGGTGCGAAGACGGCCGCCGTCGCGCTGAACGGCCGGTGGACGCCCTCCGCCGTCTCGTGCGTGGCCGCGCCCCACGAACGGGCGTAGATCCCGACGGGTGGCGTGACGTCGCGGCGCGCAACGCCGAAGCGGCAGCGGGTCATGCCGAACGTCTGCTCCATGGGGCAGTTCTACCTGCTGTCCGGGCGGCGTGCGCCGGGGAAGCGTGACCGAGGCGAACGCTCGTGGTTTGCCGAGGGCCCAAATGTCTGACATTATTTTCGTGGTGTCAGGCCTCGCCTCGAACCTCGACGAAGCTCGCTCGTTCCTGATCTTCCCCGGGGACGACGAGCACAAGCGGCAGAGGGCGCTCGGGAGCGGCGCCGACGCGGTCGTCCTCGACCTCGAGGACGGGGTCGCCGAGGCGCGGAAGGGCGACGCCCGTCTGCAGCTCGCCGCCTTCGCGTCGTCCGCTGCCGGGCCTGCCCTGCTCGTCCGGATCAACCCGCCGGTGAGCGAGGACGGGAGCGCGGATCTTCGCGCCGTTGCGGGGCTCGGCGACGTGGCGGTCGTCGTCCCCAAGGCCTCGATCGCAGCGGTCGAGGCGGCAGCGGTAGCGGCGAAGCCTCTCATCGCCCTCGTCGAGGACGCAGCCGGCGTACGCGACGCCTACGCGCTCGCGGAGCACCCTTCGGTCGTGGCGCTTGCGCTCGGCAGCGCTGACCTGAGCGTCGCACTTGGGCTCTTGCCCGTCGGGGATGGGAGCGAGTTGCTCGTTGCACGCTCGCAACTCGTGCTCGCATCCGCTGCGGCGCGAATCCGGCCACCGATCGACGGCCCGTGCCTCGATGTGCGCAATCCCCTCGCGCTCGAGGCCGAGGCGGCGCGGGCCCGCGCGCTCGGGCTCCGGGGGAAGCTGTGCATCCATCCAGGGCAAGTGAATGGCGTGCACCGGGCGTTCGCTCCCACGGAGGCGGAGCTGGAACATGCCCGGCGGGTCGTCCGTGCCTGGGACGACATCCTGGCCGAGGGGAGGGCCGTCGGGATGATCGACGGATCGATGGTCGACCTCCCGGTCGCCCTCCGTGCCCGGGCGGTCATCGAAGCGAGCGAAAGGAGCCAGACGGCGTGAGCGCGACCGATCCACCCACGGCGCCGAAGGAGTGGCGCGGGCGATTCTACGAGGACTTCGACGTCGGCGATGTCTACCGCAGCCGACTCGGGCGCACGATCACCGAGACGGACAACACCTGGTTCACCAATCTCACCCTCAACACGAACCAGGTGCACTTCAACGTCCCCTACGCCGAGAGAACACGCTTCGGCCGGATCCTCGTGAACAGCACCTTCACGCTTGCCCTCGTCGCCGGCCTCACCGTGCCCGACACGAGCGAGAACGCGGTCGCGAACCTCGGCTGGACGGACATCCGCCTTCCGGCCCCGGTCTTCGTGGGGGACACGCTCTGGGCGGAGAGCGAGATCCTCGAGCTGAGGCCCTCCGAGACGCGGCCGACGGTCGGCATCGTCTCGATGCGCTCGCGCGGGGTCAACCAGCGCGCCGAGGTCGTGATCGAGTACCTGCGCACGTTCATGATCCTGCGGAGAAGCGCTCCTGAGGCGTCATCCGTGTTCCCGGCGACGGATACCCCGTGGGGAGTGCGATGACCGCACGCACGGGAGGGCGGAGATGAAGGGCGTCGTCGTTGCGCCGGAGCCGAGGGCCGCGGAGGTCGGCGCAGAGGTCCTGCGGGCCGGCGGCAACGCGTTCGACGCTGCGATCGCAGCCGCGTTCGCCCAGACCGTGCTCAACCCGTTCCAGTGCGGGCTCGGTGGCTGGGGCGGCGCGACGCTCTACGACGCGCGGACCGGCTCCGTCGAGGACCTCGCGTTCCCCGCACGCATCGGCTCCCGCATGCGTCCGGACATGTGGGTCGAGGATCTGCGTGGGTACACGGACGTGTGGAACTACGCCCTCTTCGACGATCACCGGAACATGTTCGGGTACACGGCGGTGATGACGCCCGGAACCGTGGCGGGTCTCGGCGCGCTCCACGGCCGCTACGCAACGCGACCCTGGGCGGAGCTGCTCCAGCCGGCGATCTCGTACAGCGAGGACGGGTTCGACTGGCCCGAGTACATCGCCATGTACTGCCGGATGCCGTACCTCCCCGGCCTGCCCGGCCCCGTGGAGAAGTACTGCGCGACGCCCGAGGCCCGCAGGATCTGGATGCGGGACGGTCGCATGCTCGAGCGGGGCGAGCCGTACCGGAACCCCGATCAGGCGGAAACGCTCCGCGCGATCGCGCGGAACGGTGCCTCCGAGTTCTACACGGGCGCTCTCGCCGAGACGGTCGCCGCGGACTTCGAGCGCAACGGCGCCTTCGTCACGCGCGAGGACCTCGCGGGCTATAGGGAACGCTGGTCGCCGCCGCTCGAGGGCTCGTACCGCGGGCTCCGTGTGTCGACGGCCAACCTGCCCGCCGGAGGGATCATCCTCCTTCAGATGCTGAAGGTCCTCGAGCGGTTCGACCTCTCGGGCCTCGAGCACAACGGGCCCGAGCACGGCTTTCTCCTCTCGGCCACGCTCGCCTGGGGCGGGGTGACCCGTTTCCGCTACCTGAGCGATCCCGAGCACAGCGACGTCCCGGTCGACGAGCTGCTCTCGGACGCGCAGGCGGACGAGACGGCCGAGCGGATCCGGAGAGGCGAGCTGCCGGACGCGGTCGCGCTCGGCAAGCCGGGCGGGACGACGCAGATCGTCGTCGTCGACGAGGAGGGCAACTGCGCGAGCCTCACGCACACGCTCACGAGCTGCAGCGGCGTCGTCGTCCCCGGCACCGGCTTCACGTGGAACGACTGCGTCGCGCTGATGGATCCCACGCCGGGTCGCCCGAACTCGTACGTGCCGGGGCGCGCACGGGCGAGCGCGCTCGCGCCGACCATCGTGTTCCGCGACGGACGACCCTGGCTCGTGCTCGGCGCGCCGGGTGGCTGGTCCATCACCTCGGGTGTCCTCCAGAGCATCTCCAACGTCCTCGACTTCGGCATGACGCCGGTGGAGGCCGTCGTCGCCCCGCGGTTCCACAGCGAGGGATCGCCGGTCTTCTGCGAGCAGCGCGTTCCACGACGGACCATGACCGCCCTGCGGGAGCGCGGCGTTCCGCTCCAGCCGAGCCTCTACGACTACCACGCGTCGTTCGCACGCCCGCAGCTCGTGATGATCGACGGGCAGGGCTACCGTGCGGCCTCGGATCCGCGCTCCGACGGCGGGGCGGCCATGTTCTCGGACGGATGAGCGGGTAGCGTCGTGGCCGCAATCGTCGCCCGGCAGGACGAGGCGACAGCCCTGGCCGGGCTCCGGCAAGCGATGGCAAGCCCGGGCGACGCTGCCGCCGCCGGCGAGAGCGCGTACGTGCAGATCGCGGAGCGCCTGCGCCGGGCGATCGTCACGGGCGCCCTTCGCCACGGCGAGCGGCTGCCCACCGAGGCGACGCTCGCGGCGGAGTTCGGCGTCAGTCGCGGAACGGCCCGGGAGGCTGTGCGGATGCTCGGCGCCCAGGGCCTGATCGTCGCGACGAAGGGCGCGCGCGGCGGGACATTCGTCACGCGGCCGAGCCTCGAGCTCCCCGCCCGGCTGCTCCAGGCGAACATCTCGCTCCTCGCCGACCTCGACGACATCACGCTCGACGAGCTCCTCGAGGCGCGGAGGCTGATCGAGGTTCCCGCGGCACGCCTTGCGGCGCGCAGGCGCAGCGAGGACGACCTCGCCCGGCTCGACCGCTCGATTCCCGACGACGCGACCGTGTACGGCGAGGACGAGCGCTTCGCGGCGAACGCGGGCTTCCATACGACCCTGCTCGCGGCGTCCGGTAACGCGCTGCTCGAGGTGGCGGCGCTCCCGGTCTTCACCGTCCTGCAGACGAGCCTCGCGCGATCGGAGCTCGGGACGCGATTTGCACGGCGGATCGACGCCGACCATCGGGAGATCACGTATGCGATCGCGCGCGCAGACGAGCCCGGCGCGGGAGAGGCGATGGAGGCTCACCTGGCCTACCTTCAGCCTCACTACCGCCGGGTCTGGCGCCTCGCCCGCGAGCACCGCCCCCGCGCCTGACCGGGGCTCGCACGCGCCCCCGCGCGTTCAGGCCTCGATCTCCGTCGCCGCTCGTCGTTTCGCTCCGCGTGGGAGACGTCCGGCGCCGAGGATGGCGGCGCCCGTCAAGGCGATCAGGATCGCCATCGTCCCGGCCACCGTGAACGCGAGCCTCGTGCCGCCGTGCTGCGTCAGCGACCCCGCGATGAGGCCACCGAGCGGCGCCCCGCCCATGAAGCCGAAGAAGTAGAGGCTCGCGGCACGCCCGCGCAGGTGCTCGGGTGCAGCGAGCTGGATCGTCGCGAGCGAGCTCGAGCCCCACAGGATGTAGAAGATGCCCGTCAGGTAGAGGATCACGCAGACGGCGGGGAGCGAGTCCAGCCGCGCGAGGACGAGCTGGAGCCCGCCGAAGCCGAGGGCTCCTACGAGGACGAGCAGGAGCCGGGTCTTCCCGACGGTTGCGAGGATGAGCGAGCCGGTCAGCGCGCCGGCGCCGAAGACGGACGCGATCAGCCCGAAGGTCTGTGCGCCCGAGCCGAGGGTCAGCCGGGCGACGAGCGGCAGAAGCACGTCGAAGTTGAACGAGAAGGTGCTGATCAGGATGAGCGTGAAGAACGTGACCGCCACGCGCCTCGAGCTCACCGCGTACCGGAAGGTCTGCCCGACTCCGGCGAGGACGCCCTGCACCGGAGCCGTCCGGGCCGCACGGGGGCCGAGGCGGATCGCAAGGATGGCGGTGATCACGATCCCGTAGCTGACGGCGTTCAGCCCGAAGGCGACACCCGGGCCGAACGCCGCGACGACGATCCCACCGACGGCGGGGCCGAGGATGCGCGCGGTCGTCCCGAGGCTCGCGCTGAGCGCGATCGCGTTGGTGAGGTCCTCGCGGCCGACGATCCGGAACACGAGCGTGTGACGCGCGGGCGCGTTCAGCGCGACGGCGACCCCCTGGACGAATCCGAGCGCGTAGAGCTGCCAGGGCGCGATCAGCCCCGTCAGAGCGAGGAAGCAGAGCAGGGCTGCCTGGACGCCGAGAACGGACTCGCACGAAACCACCATCTTCCGCAGGTCGACCCGGTCGGCGACCGAGCCGCCGAGGAGGGCGAACAGCGTCACGGGCAGCGTCTGGACGAGCGCGAGGGCGCCGACGGCGACAGGTGAGTCGGTCAGCTCGAGGATGAGCCAGTACGACGCGATCTGCTGCATCCATGTCCCGATGAACGAGATGCCGCTGCCGAAGAAGAAGAGGCGGTAGTTCCGATGCCTGCGCAGGCTGCCGAACGTCCGATCGCCGATTGCAGCGACCGGTCTCATCTACCGCTCCACGCCCCGTGCCCTACAGGAGGGCCGAGCGGTCGATCGGCGTGCCGACGACGAAGACGCGAGTCGCCCTGCTCGGTGACCGGGATCGCCTTCGTCACGACGACGTACCCGTCGACGGGCGAGCAGCAGGAGCTCCGCGGGCCGGTCCGGGCCGGTCGATGAACCAGAGCCGCCCGACGGGCTCGCCGGCGGCGACCGGGTCGCCGGGCTCGAGCATCCCCTCGAACAGCCCGTCCTCGGGCGAGACCACGATCGTGTCCGGGATTGCGGCCGTCGAGGATGACCGCGGGCGGCAGGCCGAGCGAGGCGCGCGTCTGCACCTCGCCCTTCGAGCACGCCGACGTGCCGCAGCACGTTGTTGAGCCCGCTCCAGGCGAGCCGGTGCACGGGTGCCGGCACGCGGCCGCCGCCGCCGAGCTCGGTCGTGATCACGAGCTTGCCCTGGTTCTCGGCCTCGACGGGCAGCAACCCGTGGCCGTTGACGTCGATGTAGAGGTAGTGCCAGTCGCTGCACCACGCCTCCATCCCCTCGAGCATCGCCTTGCGCTGCACGGGGTCGTCGACGACGTGCATGTGCGAGCACGGCAGGAACCAGGCGCTGCGGCCGCCGGAGTGCATGTCGATCACGACGTCCGCGAGCGGGAAAGAGGAATCGCGTGAGATAGTCGGCGAGCTGCTCGTTCGGCGGGCCGTCCGGGTCGGCCGGGGAACGAGCGGTTGAAGTTGGCGCCCGACGGCCAGTTGCGCGTGTTCGCCTTCGACGCCGCCGGGGAGAGCACCGGGATCACGATCACGCGGCCCGTGACCTGCTCGGGCTCGCAGCTCCTGGAGCAGCCGCAGCGCGGCGACCTGGCCCTCGTACTCGTCGCCGTGGTTCCCGGCGAGCACGAGCACGGTCGGGCCGTCGCCGTTTGCGATCGACGCGATGTGGACGAACGTGCTCGCCCAGCCGGCCGTGTTCGTGATCTTCGGGAAGGCGAGATGCCCGATCTGCTTGCCGGGCGCGGTGAGGTCGATCGTGCAGGAGACCGGATGGCTCATGCGCCCCCTCCGCCAGCAGCGCCTCGCGCGTGATCGGCTCGCCGACGAACGCGATGCCCTTCCCCTGCGTGACGACGCGGGGGCGCGCGATGCCCGAGGAGGAGACCCGTCCGCTCCGCCAGGACGTCGACCGGCGAGCGCGTCGGGCGCGTCCGGAACGCCCAGATGCGCGCGATCGGCTGTCCGCGCTCGACCGTCTCGCCCGGCATCGACGAGCGCCTCGGCGATCCCGCTCACCGGTGCTCTCGACTGGTCGATGAGCCCGCTCCCGAGCTCGGTCACGGTCTCGTCCGCGCCCCGCGCGTCGTAGATGCGCGCCGGCGGCAACCCGAGCGACGTCCGCGTGACGACCTCGCCCTCGAGGACGCCGAAGTGGCGCAGCACGTTCGTCAGGCCGCTCCACGCGAGCTCGTGCACGGCGCGCGGGATGAGACCGGAGCCGCCGAGCTCCGTCGTGACGATCGTCTTCCCCTGCGCCTGCGCGATCGTCGGGAAGTAGTTGTCGCCGGCGGTGTAGAGGAAGTGGATGTCCGAGTTCCAGGCCTCCATCGCCTCGAGCATCGCCCTGCGCTGCGCGGGGTCGTCGACGGCGCACATGTGCGAGCAGGGGGCGATCCACGACCCGCTGCCACCCGAGTGCATCTCGACGATCATGTCGACAGCGGGGAAGAGCACCGTCGTGAAGCAGTCCGCGAGCACCTCGTCGGGCGGGCCGTCGGGTCGGCCCGGGAACGAGCGGTTGAAGTTCGCGCCCGAGGGCCAGAAGCGCGAGTGCGCCTGCGCCGCCTCCGGTCGAGATCGTCGGGACGACGATCAGCCGGCCGGACACCTGCGACGGCTCGACCTCGGCGAGCGAGGCGGCGTGCGGCGATCTGGCCCTCGTACTCGTCTCCATGCGTGCCGGCCGAGACGAGCACCGTCGGGCCGTCGCCGTTCGCGATCGTGGCGATCGGGATGGAGACGAGCCCGCCGTCGTCCGCGTCGCCGGGGAGCCGGAGCTCGCCGACGTGCTTGCCGCGGCGACGCCGAGGTCGATCGTGCAGGTGACGGGGTGGCTCACCCGCGCGATTCCAGGAAGCGCGTCACGGCGCCCTCCGTCGCCACGAGCAGCCGGTCGACGTCGTCGTCGGTGTGCGCGTACGAGAAGTGGCTGCGCTTCAGGTTCAGGGGCAGCTCGAAGATGCCGTCCTGCATCATCTCGCGGCGGTAGCCGATGAAGAGGTCGACGTCGTTCCGGAGGAGGTCGTCGTAGCTCACCACCGGGCCCTCGAGGAAGTAGGTGACGAAGACCGAGCCGAAGCCGGAGACGACCGCGGGCACGCCGATGCGGTCGTACATCGCCTGCAGGCCGGTGCGCGCCCGCTCGCCGAGGCCGAACACGTGCTCGTGGACCGGCTCGCGCTCGAGCTTCTCGATCGTCGCGAGCGCGGCCGCGCTCGTTGCCGGGTGCCCGTTGAACGTGCCGGCGAAGAAGGCGGGCTGCCCGGGCGTCGTGGAGAAGAGGTCCATCAGCTCGGCCTTCCCGCCGAGCGCGGAGACGGGCCAGCCGTTCGCCATCGCCTTGCCGAGCGTCGTCAGGTCGGGCGTGACGCCGGCAACGGCCTGGTAGCCGCCGAGCCCGTGGCGGAACCCGGTGATCACCTCGTCGAAGATGAGCACGGTCCCGTGCTCCGTCGCGAGCTCGCGCAGCCGCTCGAGGAACCCGGGCTGGGGGAGGACGGCCCCGATGTTGTGCGGGATCGTCTCGAGGATGATCGCCGCCACGTCGTGCTCCTCGAGCGCGCGCGCGACCTCGTCCGCGTCGTTGAACCGGCAGACGATGGTCGAGTCGATCGCCTCGGGCAGCATCCCCGCCGAGAGCGGATCCTTGGCCCCGACCCGCTCGGCGGGCGAGATCACGTTCATCGCCACCGAGTCGTGCCAGCCGTGGTAGCAGCCCTGGAACTTGATCACGTGCCGGCGGCCGGTGGCGGCGCGTGAGACCCTGAGCGCGTGGAAGGTCGCCTCGCTGCCGGTGCAGGTGAGCAGGACCTTCTCGAGCGAGGGGACGTGCGCGACCAACCGCTCGGCGAGCTCGACCTCGACGCGCGTCACGCCGACCCCCATGAGGTCGACGGAGCGCCCGGCGGCGGAGACGGCCGCGTCGACGTCGGGGTCGTTGTGCCCGAGCAGGGGCGGCCCGAACGCGGCGTGGTAGTCGGTGAAGACGCGGCCCGTGGCGTCGGTGAACGTCGAGCCGCTCGTTCCCGTGACGACCATCTCCTCCAGCCCGGGAACCTGGCGCTGACCGCTGTTCACGCCTCCGGGGATGACCGCGGCGGCGCGCGCCGCGAGATCGGCTCCTGCTACCTGGGTCGAGCTCATTCTCGTTCCTCCGTCTCGTTCGTCCGCCGGCCTGTCAGCCGACGCGTAGGCTCTCGAGCACGTCTTCGTCCAGATCGACTCCGAGGCCGGGTGTGGACGGCACCGCCACGTACCCGTCGGCCTCGATCGGCAGCCGCTGCACGGTGAGTGCCTTTGCGATGGGCGTGTCCGCCACGCAGTACTCCTGCCAGATCCCGTCCGGAATGACGGCGTTGCAGTGCAGCGACGCCGCCTTGATGATGCCGCTCTTCCACGCGTGGGGGACGGTCGCGACGCCGCGGGAGTACGCGAGCTCCGCGATGCGGAGCGTCTCGGTGATGCCGCCGCAGCGCGTCACGTCGGGCTGGACGAGATCGACGTGCGCCCGGTCGATCAGCTCGCGGAAGCCCCACCACGTCGCATCCTGCTCGCCGGCGGTGATGCGGAGGTCGACCGTGTCCGCGAGCTCCGCGTACGCCTCGTACTCGTCGGGCTCGAACGGCTCCTCCAGCCAGTAGATCCCGAGGCGCTCGTACTCGCGGGCGACCTCGATCGCCGTCTTCGCGTCGGCGACGTAGCCGAGGCCGGCGTCGATCATGATCTCGACATCGTCCCCGCCTGCCGCCTTCGCGGCCGCGGCCAGCTCGACGTCGAGCTCGGCGTCCTTGCCGAGCGGCCCCCAGCCCAGCTTGACGGCCGTGAAGTTCTGCGCGCGGAGCGCCGTGATCGCCTCGGTCACCTCGGCCGGGGTCTCCGGCATCAGCATCGAGGCGTAGGCGCGCACCCGGTCGCGGTGCGGCGTGCCGAGGAGCTCGTAGATCGGCTTGCCGAGCGCCTTCCCCTTGATGTCCCAGAGCGCGATGTCGAGACCGCTGATCGCGTGGATCGCGATTCCACGGCGACCGAAGTAGATGAGCCCGCGGTACATCTTCTGCCAGAGCCGCTCGACGTCGAGCGGGGTCTTCCCCGATCAGGACGTCCCGCAGGCTGACCGCGACGGCGTGCGAGCTCGGCGCCTGCACGAGGGCCTGGACGAGCTCGGGCGACGAGTCGACCTCGCCGATGCCGGTGATCCCCTCGTCGGTGTGGATCCGGACGACGAGGTCGTCCTGGCTGCCGTCGGCGATTCCCTCGTTCACCTCCGCCTGTCGTAGGACGATTGCCTCGACATCGGTGATCTTCACGGAGAGTCTCCTGAGGTGACGTGTGACGGGGGCGGCAGCGACACGCTGCCAGATTGTCGACTATAGCGAAATTGTCAACAATCCACTAGGATGCCCGTCGCGACCATGGGTGACTCTCCGATTCTCTGCACGATCGACCTCGAGGCGCCCGGAAAGCAGTTCGGCAGGCTCCAGGTGCCGCGCTCGACGAACACGAGCGGCTGGTCGAACCAGTACGTGCCGATCGTCAGCGTGGCGCGGGGGGAGGGCCCGACGGCGCTCGTCTGCGGCGGCGTCCACGGCGACGAGCCGGAGGGACAGGTGGCCGCCCTCAACCTCGCCCGCGAGCTCCTGCCCGAGCACGTGAACGGGCGGGTCATCGTGATCCCGTGTGTCTCGATCGACGCCTCGCTCGCCTACACCCGGCTCTGGCCGTCGGGCGCGAACATGAACCGATCGTTCCCCGGCCGCCCCGACGGGCCCCCGGACGAGCAGCTCGCGCACTTTCTCTCGACGGAGCTCTTCCCACGCGCCGACGTCGTGGTCGACATCCACAGCGGCGGCCGCACCGGCCTCTGCCTGCCGTGGTCCGAGATGCACTGGGTCGACGACGTCCGCGCAACGCCGCCGGATGGTCGACGGGATGCTCGCCTGGAACACCGACTGGTGCTGCGTCTACATCGACATCGCCGGCACGGGCCTGCTCGTCGGCGAGGCGGAGCGGCAGGGCAAGGTCGTCGTCTCGACCGAGCTCGGTGGCGGAGGGCACGTGACGGCCGAGATCCACCGGCTGGCGGCGAGTGGCCTCGCGAACGTGCTGCGCCGGTTCGGGGTCGTCGAAGGAGATGCGGTGACGCGGGCCGACCTCGGGCTTCCGGAGCAGGTACTCCTGATGGCGACGGAGCTCGACAACTACCTGCTCGCGCCCGAGTCCGGGCTCTTCGAGACGCTCGTCGACCTGGGACAGAGGGTCGCCGTCGACGAGCCTGTCGGCCGCATCCACTTCCTCGAGAGGCCGGATCGCGAGCCCGAGACGATCCTCAGCAAGACCGACGGCGTCGTGTGCGTCGTCCGCGCCGTCGCGACGACGGCGCAGAGCGACAATGTCGTCGTCGTCGCACGCGAGGTGGACCGCTCGGAGCTCGACTGACCGTGAGGAAGTGCAGGGTCGCCACCACCCAGGTCGACGTCAGGGCGGCGGACGTCGAGCACAACCTCGCAGCCCATCTCCGCCTCATCGAGGAGACGGCGGAGGCGGGCTGCGACCTCGTCGTCTTCCCCGAGCTCGGGATCACGGGCCTGAACGGCAGTGCCGAGGTGACGCGGGTCGCCGAGCCGGGCGACGGGCCGGTCTTCCAGGCCGTTCACCGACAGGCTCGCGCGTGCGGGATCGTCGTCTCCTACGGGTTCTGCGAGCGCTACCGCGGGACGCACTACAACACCTCGGCGCTCGTCGGCCCCGACGGCCTGATCGGCCTTCAGCGCAAGGTCCACGCCTCCTACGACGAGTTCTTCCGTTTCCGGCAGGCGTACGAGTGGAGCGTGTTCGACCTCGGCTTCTGCCGGGTCGGAACCGCGATCTGCCACGACAGCGACTTCTTCGAGAGCTGGCGGATCCTCGCGCTGAAGGGCGCCGACGTGATCCTCCTGCCCCACGCGAATCGCACGATGCCGGCGGGCGGCGGCGAGCTGACGTTCGACGGGCGGGGGCACGCGCTCGACGATGCGAGCATCGAGCGGGCCCAGGAGGAGCTGCTCGAGGAGCGGCCGTGGCCGCCGCGGCTGCACGACTTCATGGCCCGCGACAACGGCGTCTTTGCGGTGTTCTCGGACCTGGTCGGGTTCGACGGCCACAGCACCCACGTCGGCGGCGCCTACGTCGTGGCGCCGGACGGATCGATGATCGCCCGGTCGACGATCGGGATCGGCGATGCGTACATCGTGGCCGACCTCGATCCGGCGCTCCTCGCCCGCGCGCGCGAGAATCCGTGGTTCGCGCTCAAGAAGCGCCGGCCCGAGGCCTACGAGGAGCTGACGGCGTGCCTGTGAGACACCGACTACCGAGAGGAGAGCACACGTGAGCACGCTCACCGCAGGTGTCGCCCGGGTCGACATCACCCCGCCCTGTGGCCTACCCCCGGGGTGCTGGTCGCTGCGCACCGGGCCTCGCCGACGGCATCCACGACCCGATGATCGCCCAGGCGCTCGTCCTCGACGACGGGCGGAGCGCGGTCGCGATCGTCGCGCTCGACCTCGTGTTCGCCGGCGCCGAGCTGACCGCCGAGACGCGCAGGCTCGTGCACCGAGCTGACCGGGCATCGCTCCGGAGGCCGTGCTCGTCAACGCGGCGCACAACCACAGCGCACCGAGCATCTCGCGGGGCTCGACGATCGGCGGCCTCTCGGACGTGCCCGCGTTCGAACGCTACGCGAACGCTCTTCCCGACCTGCTCGCAGGCGCCGTCTACTCGGCCTGGCGCCATCGCCGGCCGGCCCGCGTCGGCTCGGGCGTCGGCTCGGCGCCCGGCATCACCGTCAACCGCGTGCGTCGCGAGCGGCCCGTGGACGACAGCGTGCCCGTCCTCCTCGTCGACGGCGACGACGGCTCGACGATCGCCGTCGTGGCGGGCTTCGCCTGCCATCCGACGTTGATGGGCGGCCAGATCCTCGAGTGGAACGCCGAGTTCGCCGGGCCGCTGCGCGTCGCCGTCGAGCGCGGGCTGCCCGGAGCCGAGTGCCTGTTCGTGCAGGCCTGCGGCGGCGACGTCGCTGCCTGGGACTACTGGTTCGGAAACCGCGAGGCGCGCCGCCACTCGTACGAGGGTCGCGACGAGCTCGGTGAGGCGATCGCCGCCGCGGTGCTGGAGACGATTCCGGCGATCACCACGTCCACCGGCGCGACGGTCGCGGCGCGCTCCGAGGTGCTCGACCTCCGGCGCCGCCGGATCCCGTACGGACTCGAGGAGCTCGAGGCGCGCATCGCGGAGATCGACGCGCTCCCGCCGCGCACGTTCCCGGAGGTGTGGCCCGAGAGCGTGCACACCGCCACGTCCGCTCAGGAGTTCCCGGAGCACTACCAGCGTTCGTCGTGCGCGATGTACGCCGACATGGTGCGGCGGGCCGACGAGCCGGTCCGTGCCGAGCTGCAGGTCGTCGCGATCGGCGATGCGGTGATCGTCGCGAACCCGTTCGAGCTCTTCAACGAATGCGGCTCGCGGATCCGCGAGCTGAGCCCCTTCGAAACGACGTTCACGCTCGGGTACTGCAACGACTACACGGGCTACCTGCCTGCGAGCGAGGATCTCGATCTCGTCGAGGGCGTGCCGCTCGACGAGATCCTCGATCAGGACGCGTACCGCTGGGCCTACGGGATCACGACGTCGAACGTCGACCGCGGCGAGGTCGACCGCCTGATCGAAGCGAGCAGGCGACCTTCTACGAACCATCGAGGGAGTCTCATGAAGATCACCGCGGTCGAGGCGCACGTCTGCAACGCGCGGATGCGGAACTGGGTCTTCGTCCGGGTGCTCACCGACGAGCCCGGCCTCCACGGCTGGGGCGAGGCGACGCTCGAATGGCACACCCGAGCGATCGTGGGGGCGGTCGAGGACCTGGCCGACCTGATCGTCGGCGAGGACCCGACGCGCATCGAGCACCTCTGGCAGATGATGTTCCGCCAGCACTTCTGGCACGGCAACGGGATCGTCCGCGGCACCGCGATGAGCGGCATCGACATCGCCCTCTGGGACATCCTCGGCAAGGTGCACGGCGTCCCCTGCCACAAGCTCTGGGGCGGGCCGGTGCGGGACCACGTCCGGCTCTACGGCCATCTGGGCGGCGGGAAGATGGAGGACTTCTACGAGAGCGACGAGCCGCAGCGTTTCGGCGAGCTCGCAGCGGGGATGGTGGAGCAGGGCTTCACCGCGTTCAAGTCGATGGCGGTGCCGCCGACGATGCCGCTCGAGGGCCTTGCCCCGGTGCGCCATGCCGAGCGGTGCGTCGCGGCGATGCGAGAGGCGGTCGGCGACGAGATCGACATCATGGTCGACTGCCACGCCCGCCCGAGCCCGCGCATGGGACATCTGTTCGCATCCGCGCTCGAGCCGTTCGACCTCTACTGGTTCGAGGAGCCCTGCTGGCCGGAGCGCCCCGACGACATCGCCGCGATCCAGCGGTCGGTGCGGACACCGATCGCGACGGGCGAGCGGCTCGTCGGTGCGGGGCCGTTCAACGAGCTCCTCACGAAGGGCGCCTGCAGCGTGATCCAGCCGGACATCACCCACTGCGGCGGCCTCACCGAGGTGCGTCGGATCGCGGCCCTCGCCGAGATCCATCGGGTGGCGCTTGCGCCGCACAACCCGCAGGGCCCGGTCTCGACTGCGGCCTCGATCGAGCTCGGGCTCGCGACGCCGTCGTACATCATCTGCGAGGCGGTCACCTCCGACGTACCGTGGCGGGACGAGGTCGCCGTCGGAGTCACACCCGATCGATCCGGCGGGGATGCTCGCGCGGCCGACCGACAAGCCCGGGCTCGGGATCGAGATCGATCTCGACGTCGTCGCGAAGCACCCGTTCGAGCCGGAGCTGCTGCAGCGCGTCTTCTACGCCGACGGCAGCGTCGGCGACTGGTAGGCCTGGATGAGCGAGATCGACAGCGAGCTCGTGCGGCAGGAGCACCGCTACGAGCACCTCACCTGGCCCGAGATCAACGAGGCCGTGGCGCAGGGGAAGGTCGTCGTGCTGCCGGTCGCCGCGATCGAGCAGCACGGCCATCACCTGCCGCTCGACGTCGACGCGAAGCTCGCGACGTCGGTCTGCCTCGCAGCGGGCGAGCGGTCACCCGCGTCGATGCTGGTGCTGCCGCCGGTGAGCTACGGCTACTGCCATCACGTGATGGACTTCCCCGGCACCATCAACGTGCAGCCGACGACGTTCGTGAACCTGCTGATCGACATCGCGACGTCGGTCGCCTATCACGGCTTCACGCGGATCGTGCTCGTCAACGGGCACGGCTCGAACCATCCGCTCGTCGAGCAGGCGGCCCGGCAGGTGACGCTGCGCACCGGGGCGCTCTGCCTGAACATCTCCTGGTGGCAGCTGATCGCCGACTACTGGAACGAGGAGGTGCGCGAGTCGGGGCCGGGCGGAAGCGCGCATGCCTGCGAGCTCGAGACGTCGATGTACCTCCACATCGACGGCGACCGCGTGCGGAAGGACCGCATCGACGGCGCGCCCGCCTCGTACCTGACCGACCTCGAGGGCGGCGCCGAGTGGCAGATGGCCGACCTGACGCTGGGCTCCGGCCCGGCCACGATCGTGGAGTGGACGTCCTCGACCACGGCCACGGGCTCGTTCGGGGCGCCCGAGCTGGCGACCGCCGAGAAGGGGCGGCTCGTCTTCCAGCGCAGCACCGAACGCCTCGTCGAGCTGGTGGACTGGTTCAAGGCGAGGCCCGCCCCGGGTCGTCAGGAGCACCACACGAAGCCGCCGGGCTTCCCGCTGCCGTTCGGGTTCTGATGAGCTTGCCCGCCGCGCGTTTCGCCGAGCTCGGCGTCGCGACGACGTACGAGGCCGCAGGCCGCGAGGGGCTCGTCGCAGGGGCCTTCGTCCGTGTCGTGCCGGGGACACGCGCCGCCGGGCCCGCACGAATCGCCGTCTGCGGCGCAAACGACAACCTGGCCGCCCACCGCGTGCTCGACACGGTGCAGCCGGGCGACGTGGTCGTGCTGGCGGCGCCGGAGCCGTGGTCGGCGGCGCTCGTGGGTGAGCTGCTGGCACTCCAGGCGAGGACGCGCGGCGCCGCCGCCCTGCTCGTCGACGGAGCGGTGCGGGACGTCGACGAGCTCCTGGCGCTCGGGCTCCCCGTCTGGGCGCGGGCGGTGTGCGCGGCGGGTGCCGCGAAGGACGAGCCGGGCGCGTTGCAGGTGCCCGTGACCGTCGGGGGCGTGCAGATCGAGCCGGGCGACCTCGTCGTCCTCGACGGGGACGGCGCGGTCGTCGTGCCCCGAGGCCGCTGCGACGATGTGCTCGCGGCGGCGGAGGAGCGGCAAGCCTCCGAGCTCGACCTGCAGGAGCGGCTGGCGGCAGGCGAGTCGACGCTGGATGCGATGGGGCTGCGGCGCGAGTAGCGACGGCCGTCAGGGGGTTGTCCTCCGGGCCGTCTGCTATGTTGTCATAGATGAAAACAGATGATCCTCGTGCGGTGCTCGCCTCCCGGTTCGGCTTCCCCGACTTCCGCCCTGGCCAGGAGGAGGTCGTCGAAGCGCTGCTCGCCGGCCGCTCCGCGCTGGCGGTGTTCCCGACCGGCGCCGGCAAGAGCCTCTGCTACCAGCTCCCGGCGCTGCTGCTCGACGGGGTCACCGTCGTCGTCTCGCCGCTGATCGCGCTGATGAAGGATCAGATCGACGCCCTCGTCCGCCAGGGCATCGCCGCGGCCCGGCTCGACTCGAGCCTCGACCCCGACGAGGCGCGCGCCGTCTCCGAGCGCCTTCGCGCGGGAGGCCTGAAGCTCCTCTACGTCGCGCCGGAGCGGTTCAACAACGAGCGCTTCCTCGCCCAGCTCGCGCAC
Organism: uncultured Thermoleophilia bacterium; assembly: GCA_963823355.1. Classification (GTDB taxonomy): domain Bacteria; phylum Actinomycetota; class Thermoleophilia; order Gaiellales; family Gaiellaceae; genus Gaiella. The sequence continues at coordinate 583,894 of CAWGLG010000007.1, read as the reverse complement.
GTGCCGATCTCGCTCTTCGCGGTCGACGAGGCGCACTGCATCTCGGAGTGGGGGCACAACTTCCGGCCCGACTACCTCAAGCTGGCGACGCGTGCCCGCGAGCTCGGGGCCGAGCGCGTGCTCGCCCTCACCGCCACCGCGACGCCGGCCGTCGTCGGTGACATCTGCGCCGGTTTCGGGATCGCCGAGGCTGACGCCGTGGTGACCGGCTTCTACCGGCCCAACCTGACCCTGCTGACGACGCCTGCCCGGGCGTCCGAGCGGGATCAGCTGCTGATCGACCGCCTCCGCGCGCGACCGCCCGGCTCGACGATCGTCTACGTCACGCTGCAGCGGACGGCACTCCGCGTCGCCTCGCTCCTCGCCGCAGCGGGTTTCCCGGCCCGCCCGTACCACGCCGGGATGAGCCCGGATGACCGCGTCGCGACGCAGGAGTGGTGGACGGAGTCGGGCAGCAACATCGTCGTCGCCACCATCGCCTTCGGCATGGGCATCGACAAGGCCGACGTCCGCTACGTCTACCACCTCAACCTGCCCAAGGGGCTCGAGTCGTACTCGCAGGAGATCGGTCGGGCGGGCCGCGACGGGGCTGCAAGCATCTGCGAGCTCTACGCGTGCCAGGAGGATATCCCGACCCTCGAGAACTTCGCCTTCGGCGATACGCCGACGCCGGAGGCGATCGCAGCGCTGCTCGACGAGGTCTTCGCCAACGACGACGGCGCGCAGTTCGCCGTCTCCGAGTACGAGCTCTCGGGTCGGCTCGACGTACGGCCCCTCGTGCTGAGGACGATCCTCACCTACCTCGAGCTGGACGGCCTCCTGCGACAGGGAACGCCGTTCTACGCGGGCTACAGCTTTCGCCCCCTGGTGGGCTCCTTCGAGGGCATCTTCGCGGCGTTCGACCCGGAGCGGGCGGACTTCCTGCGTCGCCTCGTCGCGAGTGGCAAGACCGGTCGCACGTGGACGAGCCTCGATCCCGACGAATCCGCGGCCGTCCTCGGCGAGGAGCGCAGCAGGATCGTCGCGGCCCTCGGGCATCTCGAGCAGCAGGGGCTGATCGAGCTCAGGGCCGCCGACGCGCGACAGCGCTACACGGTTCTCGGTCACCCGGGGCCCGGCGACGAGCTGCTCGATCGCCTCAGCGAGCGCTTCGAGCGCCGTGAGCGCGCCGAGACGGAGCGGATCGGCCGCGTCGTCTCCCTCGTCACCCACGACGGCTGCCAGGTCGACGAGCTCGTCGGCTACTTCGGCGAGGTGCGCGCGGAGCCGTGCGGCCATTGCACCTTCTGTCTCACCGGGGTCGCGCAGCAGCTTCCCGCGGCGATCGTGCCGTCGCCGGTTGGCGGCGTCGTCGACCAACCCGCGCTCGAGCTCCTGGTGGCTGCCCACCCCGGGGCCCTGGGAGCGCCACGTCAGCGTGCGCGCTTCCTCTGTGGGATCACGAGCCCGGCCACGAGCCGGGCGAAGCTGACGCGCGGGCCGCTGTTCGGCACGGTCGCCGATCGTCGCTTCGCCGACGTGCTCGACTGGTGCGGCGGGGAGGAGGGCAGGATGGAGTCTGCCTGAACGCCACGATCGGCCGGGCGTCCGCAGGTCGTCAGCAATCGATGGCAACAGACATTTTCAGTCTCCGGGGCGACGCACTGAACTCGCCCTCTCGCCGGCAGGTAGAGGCGTGTACTCACGGCACGATCTGACCGGCTGGCCCGGATACTTCTGCGCGACCTTCTCGCTCAGGCAGCGAAGATATACCTGCCCGAGACGGCCGTTCGCCTCGCGTACGAAAGCGCACGAGTGGCACAGACTGGGAGGTGCCGCGGTCACGTTCAGGCTCCCTCGAGGAGTGCCGCCAACCGCGTCACCGTCCGCCAGTTCCGTGCAGTACCGGTGACTCCCAGCCGGCGCTCGAGGTAGTCGAGCGTGAGGCGGGAGCGGCCGGCGCCGTCCGGGTAGCTGAGGTAGACCTCGCGGCCCGCGACGGCAAACGAGGCCGGTGGTGAACGATTGAGGTCGAGAGTCGCGACTGCGGTCGCCGACGGCTGTTCCGAGAGGAACGCGACGTGCAGCGTCGCCGGGTCGACGTCGGCGCCGGCCGCGAGAAACGGGTTGCGACCGGCCACCGCAGCAAGCTCCGCAGCCGAGCGCACGACGATGCCGATGCGGACACCGAACGCCTCCTCGATCGTGTCGCCGATTCGCTCTGCGACGACGCTCTCCGGCAGCGCAGAGCGGAAACAGACGTTGCCGCTCGCGAGGGTGGTCGTCACGTCCGCGAAGCCGCGTGCCTCGAGCTCCGCGCGGAGCTCTGCCATCGGGACGCGATTCGCGCCACCCACGTTGACGGCGCGCAGGAGCGCGATCGAGGCAGTCAGGAAGCCTTCTTCGTTCGCCAGCTCGTCAGGTCGAACAGCCCGTTCAGTCGCTTCAGCACCTCGCGCGCGATCATGTCTCCGCCGGCGGTGTCGAAGTGGACGCCGTCGCCCGCGCGCACCCTGACCGTGTCACCCTTCGCGTTCTCGAGGTACTCGGTGAACCCTCCGTTGTCGCCCGCGAACATCGTGTACGTGTCGATGAAGATCACCTTCCCGGGGCGCGTCTTTGCCTCCTCGAGGACGAGAGCGTTGATCCTGTCGAACCTCTGCGTCTGCACCTCGCTGCGTGCGACCGGAAGCCCGATCCAGACGACAATCCCACCCGCGCGGTTCACCGTGTCCATCACGGCGCCGACGCGGCGCCGGTACTCGGCGCTCCAGGTCGGGCTCGCGAAGGAGCCGATCGAGGTGCCCTCGGGGGCTCCGGTCATGAAGTCGTGGTTGTCGTTCGCGCCGAAGTTGACGACGACGACGTGCGGATGGAGCGTCTTCACCTGGTCGCTGATCTCCTGGAACCAGTTGAAGACGTCGGGTCGTGTCAGGCCGGTGGCGACGCGGCCGTCGACGCCGCCGACCGACTGGATCACAGGGCTCCCGCCTGCTGCGCGGACGATCGAGTAGCCGGGGGTGATGACGAGTGAGTCGCCCGCGATCCAGAGCCGCAGCTTCTTCTGCGGGGTGAATTTCGGCTTCCCTGGCGGCTCTTTCGCGGCGGGCTTCCCGGCGGGCTTCGCGGCCGGCCTCGGCTTCACCGTCGGCGGCGGCACCACGATCGCCACGTCGATCCGGTCGGCATCGCCCCGGCCGATGGCGTCCTGGACGAGGCCCCGGGGTCGGTCGAGCAGGAGTGCGTGGCTGACGTGGGCGGCCCCGCTGGTGAGCGCGAGCGCGACGTCACGTGAGGTTCCCGGCTGCTTGTTGAACGACGCCTTGTGCATGCCGGGTGCGTTCAGGAGCGCGCCGAAGAGCAGCGCCAGCACCGCCACGACGAGCGCGTTGCCGGCGGTCGAGAAGCGGCGGCCGTCCTCGGTACGGTTCCGGCGCCGTCCTTCCTCCGCTGCTCCGCCCTCGACCTTGGCAGAATGCCTCGGGGGAGCCGGCCGTCGCTCGCGTGGTTCCCGTCGTGTCCTTGCGACCGGCGGCTCCTCGGGTGGCGGGGCGCTCTCCGCGCCGTGCCCGGCCGCATCCTCCCATCCCCTGCCCTGGGCGTCTCCGGGTGGTGGAGGTAGGACGTGCTCGGCCGACTCGCGCAGCGGTGGCAGCTTCGGCAGGCGGGGCGACTCTGGCGGGTCGGTCGGTGGCATCAGAAGCGGAAGTAGATGAAGGGGGCGACGCCCTCGGGGCCCATGGTATTGGTGAGCATCAGCGCGAGCGCGAGGACGACGGCCTGGCCGAGTACGGGGAGCCGCCCGAAGCGGTCCATCACCGTGGACGGGAAGCGCGCGGGGAGGTATTGCGAGCCGATCCCGACGGCGATCGCGAGCAGCACCCCGCCGGTGACGAGCGGTGAGGGCTGGCCCCAGCCGGTGACGAGGCCGGTCAGCATCTCCCAGGCGGTCGCGAAGCTGTCGGCGCGGAAGAAGACCCAGGCGACGCAGACGATGTTGAAGGTGATCAGGCGCGAGACGACGCGGCGGCGGCGGGTGTCGGCGGGGGCGACGTAGCCCGGCCGGTCGATGCGCCAGTGCTCCACGACGAGCCCCACTCCGTGGATGCCGCCCCAGACCACGAACGTCCAGCCCGCTCCGTGCCAGAGGCCCCCGATCAGCATCGTCAGCATCAGGTTGCGGTAGGTGATCACCTTGCCCTTGCGGCTGCCGCCGAGGGGGATGTAGAGGTAGTCACGGAGCCAGCGCGAGAGGGTCATGTGCCAGCGGCGCCAGAAGTCCTGGATCGATACCGCGGCGTAGGGCGAGTCGAAGTTCCGGGGAAAGTTGAATCCGAGCAGGAGCGCGAGCCCGATCGCGATGTCGGTGTAGCCGGAGAAGTCGGCGTAGATCTGAACCGCGTAGGCGTAGATCCCGATCAGGAGCTCGAGCGACGAGTGTTGCCCGGGTGCGCCGAACACCTGGTCGACGATGTTCGAGGCCAGGTAGTTCGCGATCACAACCTTCTTGAACAGCCCGGTCGCGATCAGGTAGAAGGCCCGGCTCGTGTCGACCCGTCGTGGGTTGCGGGGCGTTCCGAGTTGCGGGATCAGCTCGCCCGGACGGACGATCGGCCCCGCCACGAGGTGCGGGAAGAACGAGAGATAGACGGCGAACTTCTCGAGCGTCGTCGGCACGAAGTCGCCGCGATAGGTGTCCACGACATAGCTGATCGCCATGAACGTGTAGAACGAGATACCGACCGGGAGGATGATCGTGCGCAGCGAGAGCGGCAACTCGAGACCGACGATCGTCGCCATGCTCTGCGACGAGTCGACGAAGAAATCGTAGTACTTGAAGTACCCGAGAACGCCGAGATCGCCGACAAGCGCCAGGATCAGCAATCCCTTGCGCTGCGCCCGTGTCGAAGCCCGGTGGATCCGGACTGCGAGCACCTGGTTCCAGACCGTGCAGCCCGCGAGCAAGAAGATGAAGCGCCAGTCCCACCAGCTGTAGAAGACATAGCTCGCGACCAGAATGAACGGCCGCCAGCGATGCACCTTCGGCATCGTCAGCCACGACAACGGCAGCACGACCAGGAAGAAGATCGCGAACGTCGCCGTCGGAAACAGCATCGGCGGAGCCTAGTCAGCCGAGCCGGTTGAAGGCCACGTCGAGCAGGGCTGCCATGTCCGACCAGATGCTCGGTGAGGCGAGCACGACGCCGATCACCGAGCGGTCACCGCGGCGCACGGCGACGATCAGGCAGCCGCCCGCTCGCGTCGTCCAGCCCGTCTTCACGCCGTACGTGCCGGGTGTCGTCCCGAGCATCTTGTTGTGGTTGACCCACAGCTTGGCGCGAGTCGGGGCGGCCCACTTCGTCCAGTACGTTCGAGTCGAGACGATCTTCGCGAACACCGGGTTCTGCAATGCGGCCCGGGCGAGCACCGCCTGGTCGAGCGCGGTCGACAGGTTCCGCACATCGTCGAGGCCGGAGGCGCTCGCGTACGTCGTCGAGGTCATCCCGATCGCTTTCGCCTTCCGGTTGGCGAGCGCGTAGAACCCCGCGAGCGAGCCTCCGCCGGCGTCGATCGCGAGCGCCGTGGCAGAGTCGTTGCTCGACGCGAGCAGCGCCGACCAGAGCAGCGTCTCGCGGGTATAGGCCCGTCCCGCGACGAGACCCTCCTTGTATGGCTCGACGTTCGTCGCAGCGCGCGTGACGACCACGCGGCCCTCGAGGTTGCCGCGCTCGATCGCCATGAGGGCGGTCATCACCTTGGTCAGCGAAGCGATCGGGCGTCTCTGTGTTTCTCGCCGGGCGGCCAGCACGCGTCCGTTGGCAGCGTCGATCGCGACGAACGACGGCGCGAGCACCTTCGCGGGCGCCGCGCCCGCGCTCGATGCCGGCACGGCCGTACCCGGAACGGCAAGCGCAAGCAGCGTGCTTGCGAGCAGAGCTATCCGGCGACCCGGCACCCGGCGATTGTGCCAGCGGGCCCGGAGCGCAGTGTGCGCGGAATCGGAAGCTCGGGTGCCGCTCGGCTGACCGCTCCCGGCCCCGATCGCCCGGTCAGGGCCGGCAGCTACCATCCCGGGCTGTGCGGAGCCCGTCCCTCTCCCTCGCACTGCTGTGCGCCGTTCTTGCGGTGGCCTCGTCTACCGCGAGTGCGGCCGCCGAGGCGCCGGTCCGGGCCACCTTCGTCGGCGACTCCGTGCCGGCGTCGATCTCCTACGCGCCGCTCGCCCAGGCGGAGCTCAAGCGCGGCCTCAGGGTGCGGCTCGACCTCCGGGTCTGCCGGCGCCTTGTTGCCGCGAGTTGCCCGTACCAGGGCTCGGCCCCGTCAACCGCCCTGCAGGCCGTGCAGAGCTACGGCCGTTCGTTGGGCGACGTGCTGATCGTCAAGGTTGGATACAACGAGTCGTCCCAGGGGTATCGCCAGGGAATCGACCGGGTGATGCGGGCTGCGCTGTTCGAGGGGGCGAAGGCAGTCGTCTGGGTCACCCTGCGCGAGACGAACCGCAGCTACCACGAGACGAACGTCGTGATCAGGACTGCCACGAAGCGCTGGCCGCAGCTGCACGTCGCCGACTGGAACGCGTACAGCCGGGGCAGGCCGTGGTTCGGCCACGACGGGCTCCATCTGACGGTGCCAGGCGCTCAGGGCCTTGCCACGCTCGTGCGTAGATCTGCTCTCCAGGCGGCCGCGGCCTCCGCGTAGAGGCGCGCGAGAGTACCGACGCCGAGTCGGAGTCTCCGGGAAGGGCTTCTGCCCGTGCTCAGGATTGCGGCGGCCGCTCGACGGTGGCGTCGAGATCCTGCTGGGCGGGCGGCAGCTTCGTCACGGCGGTCGGCGAGTCGGCGGCGGGCTCGAGCAGCGTCTGCTCGACCGGCGGCACGAACCAGGACGGATCGGCCGGCAGCGGCTCGGGGGATGCGACGGGCTCGAAGCGGGGAATCGCGTTACGGGCCCGCTCGGCACGGGACGCGGACCATTCGATCAGCGCCACGAGCACCCACGAGCCGGCCATCAAGGCGGCGATGACGGGCGCATCCAGCTCAGCAACTGCAGCCGCTGCTGCGACCCCGGCCAGGAACAGCACCTCGAGCAGGACGCGAGGCACGCCGGGCCGGCGTCGGACCGGCGCCCCGAGTGAGCTCACCCAGGCGTAGGACGGGCCCGCGCCCGGAAGGGCGTCCTCGTCGCTCCAGCCGGGCTCGGCCGGCGGAAGGCCCGGGCCGCCGAGCCGGCGGACATCGGCCTGAAGGGCCTCGATCCGATCGGACAGTTCGAGCACGACCTGCGTCAGCTCCACCTCCGGCTCGCGGCCGTGAGCCGTCTGCTCGGTTGCGGTCACGCTGCGCCTCCGTCGTCGCCCATCGCGTCGATGGCCTCGCGGGCCTTCGCGTGCACGCGGGCGCGCCGCTCCTCGAGGGTTTCCTCCGGCGCGTCGGGCTCGGTCGCAGTCTCCGGCTCGGGCTGCCGCGCGCTGGCAAGCTTCCGCCTGAGCTCCTCGGCCGGGTCCGCGGCCGGAGTCCCGACGGGCTCCGAGACGGTCGTGGCGGGATGCCTCCGCCGGGAGAGCCAGCGGCCGAGGGCGGCGATGCCGACGAGGCTGGCGAACGAGGCGAGTGCGCGCTTCACGGGGCGATGGTATCGCGAAGGGTGGGTGGCGGTGGAGATGCGGCGCTCGCGGCGTGGACGGCCGAGCCGCGTTGCGCGAGGGCAGCATTCGCTCAACGGAGGTGGGGGAGACCGCGAAAACCGTGCTATCTCCCCACCGATGTCCCTTTCGTCAGCTACCGTACGCGGGCTTCCTGCCTCTCCACGCCCGGGCCATTCCCAGCTCGTGCTTGCCGGTGAGGCCGCCTAAGACCGAAGGAAGGAGAAAAGGGAACCCGTGATCGACTACGAGATCCTGCTGTTGCTGGACCCAGACCTCGCCGAGGAGCCTCAGGCGGAGGTCGTCACGCGCGTGCGTGACCTGATCGAGAAGGGCGGCGGCACCTTCACCCGCCACGACGCCTGGGGCAAGCGCAAGCTCGCCTACGAGATCGACAAGAAGGCAGACGGCAACTACCACCTGCTGCTCTTCAGTTCCCCACCCGAGACGCTCGACGAGATCTCCCGGGTACTCAAGATCGACGACCACGTGATGCGTCACCTTGCGACACGTCGTCCCGAGGGAGGTCTGTCCGAGCCACTTCCCATCGCGCCTCCCGCGAGTCACGATGCAGTGATCGATGATCTCGCAGAGGAGGATGAGGACTGATGGCCGGTGATATCAATCGCGTGACGCTCGTGGGACGCCTCACTCGCGACCCGGAGCTGAAGCACCTCCCGTCGGGGACCGCCGTGCTCGAGCTCGGCCTCGCCGTCAACGGCCGCAAGCAGGACGCGGGCGGCCAGTGGGTGGACAAGCCGAACTTCTTCGACGTGAAGGTCTTCGGCAACCAGGCCGAGATGCTGTCTCAGCACCTCGGCAAGGGGCGACGGATCGGCGTGGACGGCCGGCTCGACTGGTCGTCGTGGGAGTCGCAGGATGGCGGCAAGCGATCGAAAGTCGAAGTGGTCGCGCAGTCCGTCCAGTTCCTCGACAGCCGGACCGACGGTGAAGGCGGCGGTGGCGGCGGCTCGTTCGTCCCTCCCGGTTCCTCACCTGCAGGCGGTGCCGATTTCCCGGCCGCTCCCACCGACGACGACATTCCGTTCTAGGAGACCTGACGACATGGCTCAGAAAGCACCGGCGCGCAAGCGCCCCAGTTCCAGCTCCGCCCCAGGGCGGCGCAAGAGCTGCCACTTCTGCAAGGACAAGGTCACAGAGGTGGACTACAAGAACGTCAACCAGCTACGGCGCTACATCTCCGAGAAGGGCAAGATCCGCAACCGCCGCATCACCGGCGCGTGCCGCCGCCACCAGCGGCAGGTCGCCGTCGCGGTCAAGCGGGCCCGCGAGGTCGCGCTGCTGCCCTACGTCGCGAGCTAGGAGAGCCCGATGAACGTGATTCTGCTCAAGGACGTGGAGAAGCTCGGCCACCGCGGCGAGGTCGTGAACGTCGCCCGTGGCTACGCCCGCAACTTCCTGCTCCCCCGGAACCTCGCCGAGGTGGCGACCGACGGACGCGTCAGGGAAGTGCAGCGCATCGACGCCCAGAAGGCGATGCACGAAGCGCGGAGTGCCGAGCAGGCCGCCGAGATCGCGGCAACGCTCGGGAAGCTCGTGCTCCGCTTCGACGTCAAGTCCGGCCCGACCGGATCGCTGTTCGGCTCGGTCACGACGACCGACATCGCCGACGAGATCTGGCGAATCCGCAAGATCCGCGTCGACCGCCGCAAGATCGGTGTCGACAACATCAAGCGGATCGGCCGCTACACCGTGACGATCGGCGTGTTCGAGGACGTCTCGGCCGACGTCAAGCTGATGGTCGTGCCCGAGGGCGGCGAGCTGCCGCCCGAGGAAGAGCTGGCGGCGATGGTGGCAGCCGAGGAGGCGGCCGCAGCCGAGGCAGCCGCGGCCGCCGGTATCGTCGCCCCGGCCGTCGAGGTCGAGTGGGAGACCGTCGAGATCGAGGAGACCGTCGTCGTGGAAGCCGGCGACGAGGGCGTCGCCGCCGTCGAGGCGATCGAGGTCGACGAGGTCGGGGAGACCGTCGAGGCGGTCGAGCCCGAGGCGGCACCCGAGGCATAGGGTCCGGTTCCGGCGGCTCTCACCGAGAGCCGCCGGAACGGTGGCTCCACCGGATCGCTCCACAGGCCGCTGTGGAGCGATCGCCAGGTTTCCCGCTCGCAGCGGAGATCTGCGGTGGACAACCCGGCCTCCGGCTGGGGAGAAGCCATCCGGCGCAGGGGATAGTATGGGAACACGTGTTCTCTTCTCCCTGCATTCTCGCGGTATCTCGTCGCATCTTGCCGTGGCCCTTCGGGACAGGTTGACTGCACCCGTGACCCTTGCTCCGAGCACGTCGGCGATCGTGCCGCCGCAGAACCTGGAGGCCGAGGAGTCGGTTCTCGGCGCAATGCTCCTGTCGGCCACGGCGATCGGCGCCGTCACCGAGGTGCTCCAGGCCGGCGATTTCTACCGTGACTCGCACGGCACGATCTACCAGGCCGCCCTCTCCCTCTACGGCAAGGGCGAGCCTGTCGACGCGATCACCCTCGCGAACGAGCTCGACGAGCGCAGCGAGCTCGAGCGTGTCGGTGGCACCGCCAAGATCGCGGAGCTCGCGGCCGTGGTGCCGGCAACCTCGAACGCCGAGCACTACGCGCGGATCGTCAAGGAGATGGCGACCCTCCGTGGCCTCGTGCGCGTCGGTCAGGAGATCCAGCGGCTCGGCCAGACACGTCCGGGCGAGACGACCGACCTCGTCGATCGTGCCGAGCAGATGGTGTTCGAGCTCGCTCAGGAGCGCGTCAGCGGAGACTTCGCCCACATCCACGACCTGCTGAACGAGAGCTTCGCGCGGATCATGCACCTCTACGAGGCGGGTGTCGACGTCACCGGCGTCCCCTCCGGGTTCCGGGAGCTCGACAAGCTCACGTCCGGGTTCCAGCCCGGCAACCTCGTCATCATCGCCGCCCGGCCGTCGATGGGAAAGTCGGCGCTCGCGCTCTGCACCGCCGCGAACCTGGCCGTCCGCCACGAGACGCCCGTCGCCCTCTTCACACTCGAGATGTCGAAGTCCGAGGTGACGCAGCGGTTGATGTGCAGCGAGGCGAAGGTCGAGTCGCAGCGCCTTCGCTCGGGCCGTCTCGCCCAGGACGACTGGCCGCGACTCACCGCCGCCTGCGACAAGCTGATGAAGGCGCCGATCTACGTCGACGATACGGGGTCGATCACGATGATGGAACTGCGCTCCAAGGCGCGCCGGCTCAAGTCGCGCGAGCCGAAGCTCGGGATGATCATCGTCGACTACCTGCAGCTGATGACCTCGGGCTCGAACCCTGAGAACCGGGTGCAGGAGGTCTCGCAGATCTCACGGCAGCTCAAGGTGCTGGCCCGCGATCTCGAGGTGCCGATCCTCGCGCTGTCCCAGCTCTCCCGCGCCGTCGAGCAGCGCCACGACAAGCGGCCGATCCTGTCGGACCTGAGAGAGTCCGGAAGCATCGAGCAAGACGCGGACCTCGTCGCGTTCGTCTATCGCGACGAGTACTACAACGGCGAGGAATCCGACTCGCAGGGCCTCGCCGAGGTGATCCTCGCCAAGCACAGAAACGGGCCGACGGACTCGATCAAGCTCAGCTTCCTGAAGCGCTACGCCAAGTTCACGGACATGGCCGCGGCGACGTAGCGAGGAGCCACTGCGGGCCTGCGCCCATCCCGCTTCGTGGAAGATGCTCCCACGCTCTTCGATCGGCGTGCGCGTCCGCGTGCGCGCCGCGGTGCGGGAGCCCGCTCCTTCGCACTGCACGCCCTGGCGCGAAGACGGCATGGGAGACGCTGGTTCAGCCTCTGCACCGGCGATCTCGGCACCGCGATCTACGCCTGGCCGTGCGTCGACGGGGCTGCAGCGATGCCCGCGCTCGCTGCGTGACAGGTGGTTCGCTCAGTCGCCGCCAAGAGGGACGAGGCCGACGTCGCCCTCGAGGATCGTCGTCGTCTCGCCCGGCTCTGCGTCGATCTGCCACAGCTCGTAGAACGCGCGTGCTCCCTCGCGCGTCTGCCAGTGCGCCAGCGCCCAGAACGCGGAGCCGTCGGCTGCCTGCCAGGCCCGGTGGAAGGTACAGCCGTGCTCTGTGGCGCTCGCGCGCATCGCATCGGTGATCCAGTGGATGCGCTTCTCGTACAGCTCACGGGCGGTCCGGCCGTCGGGTGTCGGGCACGGCGCCTGGAAGAGCATCCACATACGAGAGAGCATAAACCGCCGGCGGCTGGCCCACCCGGATGCCGGCCCCTTGGGCTGTCCGCGCCCGGCGCCGGCCTCCGGGCCTGCGACCTCGATCGCAACTGCGGTTGGATTCCAGCCACAGAGCCGCGTCAGGTCCTGCGGGCAGGCGGTCACGGAGACGATGTAGTCGAGCTCGGCGCGGAAGGTGGCGGAATCGCCGGCACAGAGCATGTCGTGCACGCCGGGCGGTTCGTCGGCCACGAAAGCGAGGATCGCCCGGCGACGGTTGGTCTCGAACCGCCGGCCGACGAGGGGAACAACCTGCCGAGCGCGACCCGCGTGTGCCCGGCGGACAGGTACTCGCGTGGGTGCGGCGGCACAAAGCGAACGCTCCAGCAGCGACAACCCTGCCCCTTCGGCCGCCCCGGACGCCCGGCTCAGCCGACGTCCCGCCGCCGGAAGCCGGCCAGCCCGCCGAGGATCAGTAGCCCCGCCAGCGCCGTCAGCATGACGAGCGGCGCTACCACGAGCCCGTCACCCGGGATCCGCGGCACGTGGGCAAACGGGGAGAGGTCCAGCACCCGCTGATCGAGCTCGAACAGGGGCCCGAGCTCCCCGAGCAGGACGAACGCGGCGAGTACGCCCCAGCCGGCCACCACGAACCGGGGCGCCAGCCCGAACAACGCGACCACGATCCCGGTGATCACACACGCGGCGGGTGCCTGCGCCATCGCCCCGCCGAGCATCGCGCCACCCTTGCCAGCGTCGCCCGTCTGCACGCCGCGCATGATCCCCGCGGCCGCGCCACCGACGGCGACGAGTAGCGTCGTGCCGGCGACGGCGATCAGAACATGACTCCAGGCCCAGCGAATCCGGCCGCTCGCGGTGGCGAGAACCGACTCTGCGCGACCCCCGGTCTCCTCGGACCGCAATCGCATCGCGGCCTGCACCCCGTACGCCGACGCGGCCATGCCGATCACCATCAGGCAGACGCGGATATAGGCGTCGACGAGCCCTTCCACGCCGCCCAGCTTCGTGATCAGATCCTGCGCCTCCGGGGAGGCGAAGTCGCCGATGCTCGACGCGACGTTGCCGAACACGAGGCCGAGCACCACGAAGCCCGCCGTCCAGCCGAGCAGCGCGCCGCGCTGCAATCGCCAGGCGAGCGCGAGCGGGCTGCGCAATGACGCCGCAGCGGCCGGTGGGCCGGGCCGGTCGGGAAGAAGCCCCGCTCCGAGATCACGGCGTGCGAGCAGCACGAACGCGCCGGCCGTCGCCGCGCAGGCGAGAACCACGCCGAGCAGCAGCGCCCACCACCGGTCTCCGGCGTAGGGACGGACCTGCTGTGCCCAGCCGATCGGGGACAGCCAGGTCAGCGCATGTGGGCCGGCCCGGTGCGCGGCGTCCCCGATTGCCCGCATGAGGTACGTGGTCGCAAGCACGGCAACCGCGATCCCGGTCGCGGTTCGGGCGCTCCGGGTCAACTGCGCCGTGACGCCCGCCACAGCGCCGAAGGCAATCCCGACTCCGGCCCAGGCGAGCCCGAACGCAATGGAGCCGGACGCGGGGAGGCCGGTGGCGATCAGGCCGATCGCGGCTGCCGCTGCCAGGGCGAGACTTGCTCCGCTCGCGACGAGCAGCGCAGCCGTGAGCGCGGCGTAGCGGCCCACAACCGTGGCCTCGAGCAACTCCAGCCGGCCGGCTTCCTCCTCGCCGCGCGTGTGTCGGACCACGACGAGAATGGCGAGCAGGGCGACGAAGAAGGCGCCCATCCCGCCCATCTTCACGAGTGCGATGCCGCCGACGGACGGGGGATCGTAGATCCGGCCGTAGAGCGCGACGAGCGACTGGATGTCGTTGAAGCTCGCCGCCGCCTGTGCGCGCGATGCGACCGTCGGGTAGAGATCGACGGTCGCCGCCGCGGAGCTCGCCGCCGTGCCGGCGAAGACGGCGATCCACAGGGGCAGCATGATCCTGTCGCGCCGCAGCGCGAGCCGGACGAGCGCCCGGGTACCGGCGAGACCGGTCACGGGGGCGCCGGGACCTCACCGCCTGGATCGTGCTGGTAGTGGCGCAGGAACAGCTCCTCCAGGTTCGGCGGCTGGCTGACGAGGCTGCGAACGCCCGCGCTGCCGAGGCGGCGCAGTACCTCGGTCAATGCAGCGGGCTCCACCTGGCAGCGCACCCTGGCACCCTCGACGAGGAGGCCGTGCACGCCGGCGAGATCCTCGAGCGCCGGTGCCGGGCCCGCGAGCTCCGCCGAGATCGAGGTGAGCGTGAGGTGGCGCAGATCGGCCAGGCTGCCGCTCTCCACCGTCCGGCCCGCCCGGATGATCGTAACCCGGTCGCACAGCGCCTCGACCTCGGCGAGGATGTGGCTCGCGAGCAGCACGGTGCGCCCTCGCTCCCGCTCCTCCTCGATGCACGATCGGAACACGGCGGCCATCAGCGGGTCGAGGCCCTCGGTCGGCTCGTCCAGGATCAGCAGCTCGACGTCCGACGCGAGAGCGGCGATCAGGGCCACCTTCTGACGATTCCCCTTCGAGTAGGCGCGCCCCTTCTTCGTCGGGTCGAGCTCGAACCGCTCGAGGAGGCCCTCCCGCCTGCCGGGGTCGAACCCTCCGCGCAGCCGACCGAGCAGGTCGATCACCTCGCCACCGGTGAGGCCCGGCCACAGGGCCACGTCGCCCTGCACATAGGCCAGTCGCCGGTGGAGCTCTGCGACGTCGCACCACGGGTCGCCGCCCAGGAGCCGGGCGGTGCCGGAGTCCGCGCGCACGAGCCCGAGCAGGATCCGGATCGTCGTCGTCTTGCCCGAGCCGTTCGGGCCGAGGAAGCCGTGCACCTCACCCGGTGAGACGGCGAGATCAAGCCCGTCGAGAGCCCGTGTCTCGCCGAAGGACTTTCGCAGCCCTCTGGCCTCGATCGCCGTCTCCATCACCTACACCATATGCCCGACGATCCGGGCGATGGTGCCGCCCCGCCCACCTCGGGCTCGTTCTAGACCCGGCCGCGGAAGGTGTCGCAGCTCTGCGGCCCGGAGCCTTCGATCCCGCGCACGAACCAGCTCTGACGTTGCTCGGCCGAGCCGTGAGTCCAGGACTCCGGCGTCACCCGACCCTGCGCTCTCTCCTGGATGCGATCGTCGCCGACCGCCGCCGCGGCGTCCAGCGCGTCGGCGACGTCCTGCCGCGTGAGAGCCTCGATGTACCCCGTGTCGAGCGCGTTGCCGACCCACAGGCCGGCGTAGCAGTCGGCCTGGAGCTCGAGCCGCACCTGGCCTCCCTGCGGGCCGGTGTCCCGGTTCGCGCTGCGCAGCGCTCCAGTGAGGTTCTGGACGTGGTGCCCGTATTCGTGCGCGAGGACGTAGGCCTCCGCGAGCGGGCCCCCGCGCGCCCCGAGCTGCGACTGCAGCTGATCGAAGAAGCCGAGATCGATGTACACGTTGCGGTCGTTCGGGCAGTAGAAGGGCCCCATGGCCGAGGAGGCGCTGCCGCACCCGGTCCCGATGCCGTCGCTGAAGAACAGCGTCTTCGCCGGCTCGTACCCGCGCAGCGTCTTGGTCCAGTAGGCCTGGACGCTGTTGACCACGCCGACGATCCGGCAGTCCTCCCGCTCGTTCGCGTCGGCGCCCGTGCGGCACTCGCTTTGCACGGCACTGTTCTGCGCCGTCCCCGGGCCGACCGTCTGGCCCGACAGCGCGCCGAGGTCTCCGAGCCCGCCCCCGCCGCCGCTGAGCAGCAGGAACGCCACGAGCACGACGATCCCGATCAGCCCGCCGCCTCCGAGCGTCATCGGGATGCCCCCGGGCCTCCCGCCGCTCCTACCGCCACCGCGGTAGTCTTCGACCTGCGACGGGTCGAGCTTGACGTCCTTGCGAAACCGCATCTCGCGCATCTAAGCAGACCCAGCCGGCGCGGTTCCGCCGATGCGCCTCAGACGAGCGCGAGCGCTGCCGCTTCGATCTCGTCCTCGGAGAGCAGGACGAGGTTCGCGGCGGCGCCGAGCGGGACGAACGAGTCCTTGCTCGTCACGCGCGCGAGCTGGCCGTCGAACCCCGCGTCGATCAGCGTCGCGATCACGCCCTCGGAGACGCCGCCGCTGCGCCGGGTCTCGTCGACGACGAGCACCCGCTGCGTGGCGACGGCTTCCCTTGCGATGTCCTCGATCGGGAGCGGTGCCAGCCAACGTAGATCCACTACCCGCGTATCGATGCCTCGCTGCTCCAGGCGCCGCGCAACCCGAAGCGACATCAGCAGTCCGTTCCCCCAGGTGAGGATCGTCAGGTCGCGGCCGTCTCCGTACGTGCGCGCCGAGCCGAGCGGCACGTGCTCGGCCCTGGGAACTGCGAGCCAGAGGCCGTCGCCGTCCTCGTAGAGGTCGCGCGTGTGGTACAGCGCAATCGGCTCGAGGAACGCACAGACGCTGCCGTCCACCTTCGCCGCCGCCACGCAGGTCAGAAGCATCGCCGCGGCGTCATCCGGCCGTGACGGCGACGCGATCACGAGGCCGGGGATGTCTCTGAGCACCGCGACCGAGTCGTCGTTGTGGAAGTGGCCCCCGAACCCCTTCTGGTAGCCGTACCCGGCGATCCGCACCACCATCCCGTTGCGGTACTGCCCCTGGGAGAAGAACTGCAGCGTCGCCGCCTCGCCGCGCAGCTGATCCTCTGCATTGTGAAGGTACGCGAGATACTGGATCTCCGGCAGCGGTGTGAAGCCGCTCACCGCGGCGCCGAGGGCGAGACCCAGGATCGACGTCTCGTCGAGCAGCGTGTCGAAGACGCGGCCCGCGCCGAAGCGCGCATGCAGGCCGCGGGTGACACCGTAGACGCCGCCCTTCACGGCGACGTCCTCGCCGAAGAGCAGCGTCTCCGGATGACGGTCGAGCGTGTCGGCAAGCGCGCCGTTGATCGCGAGCGCCAGCGTCAGGGGCTCGATGGCCGGCTCGCGCGCCGCAGTGTCGACGCGGGCGAGCTCGGCCACGGCTGCCGGCGAGCGAGGCGCGAGCGGCCGGGTCACGTCCGCGGCGCTCGCGAGCTGCGGGCGCTGCGCCGCCGCGAGGGCGACCTCGCGCACGCGGGCCCGGCCCGCGAGGTACTCGTCCGCGAGCTGGCTGCCGCTGTGCGTGCCCGCCGCCACGAGCCAGGCGGCCGTTGCGAGCAGGGGGTCCCGCGGGAGGTCGGCGCGGACGTCGCGCGGCAAACGGTAGGCCGCCTCGACATCGGCACCCGCGTGGCCGAGGAAGCGGACGGTGCGAAGGTGGAGCACGGCGGGACGCCGGGTCTCCCGCACCCAGTCCGCGAGCTCCCGGACCGTGGCGAGCGCGGAGGCCGGATCGTCGCCCTCGGCGCTCTCGTAGCGGAGGTCGGTGCGGCTCGCGAGGGCGCTCGCCACCCAGCCGGAGGGAGACGGCACGCTGATCCCGAGGCCGTTGTCCTCACACACGAAGAGGATCGGCACGGGGAGCCGCTGGTGAGCCGCGTGCGCGGCCGTGTTCAGCGCCGCCTGCGCGGCAGCGTGGTTGAGCGAGGCGTCGCCGAAGCTGCACACGGTGATCGCGTCGGCCGGCCACGCGCACTCGACCCCGAGCTTGCGGGCGCGGTCGATCGAGATGGCCACCCCGACCGCCCGCGGCAGGTGCGATGCGATCGTCGACGTCTGCGGGATCACGGCCAGGTTGTGGTGGCCGAACACCTTGTGACGGCCGCCGGCTATCGGCTCGTCGACCGCCGCGGTGACACCGAGCATCACGTCGGGGACGCCGTCGCGACCCACCTGCCCGGCACGGGCCAGGTAGAACGCGCCCGATCGGTAGTGCAGCAGGGCCGGGTCGGTCGGTCGCAGCGCCAGCGCCACCACGGCGTTGCTCTCGTGCCCCGCCGAGCCGATCGTGTAGAAGCCGCGACCCTCCTTCTGCAGCCAGCGTGCTGCGAAATCACAGTGCCGGCTCGCGACCTGCGCCTGCCAGAGGGCTTCCGCGCCGCTGTGGCGGACGGGCGAGGCGACTTCGGCCGGCGCGAGCGCTGCGAGCGCTGCGAGAAGGTGTTGCTCGAGCGGATCGAGGTCGTCGGGGGTCAGGGTCACTGCGGTCGCGCCTCAGCCGAAGAACGCGAAGGGGCGCACGACGTCGGAGTCGATCGCTTCCTCCCAGACCACGGCTCCTCCCGTCGCGACCTCGCCGTGCAGTCGCGCTGCGAGCGCGTCGGCGTCCTCGCGGGTATCCGCACCGACGGTGAGGTGGGCCCAGTGGCGGATCGGCCGGTAGCCCTCCGCCTCGAGCCTCGTCTCGAGGCCGATCGCCTCGCGACGCGAGTCGCACGTCAGGCGCACTTCCCAGGGTGCGAAGCCCTTCGCCGCGACCTCGTCCTCCCAGGTCTCGCCGGCCGGCTCGTTGTCCCAGCGCTCCTCGTCCTCGAGCCAGTGCTCGACCGCGCTCGTCGTCGCCTCGATCGCGTGGTGCTCGAGCTCCGAGAGGATCACGGCATGCGCTCGCTCGGCCTGCGCCGCCGTGTCGGCGTAGACGAACAGGTTCTCGTCGTCGCCGGAGACGGAGACGTGCCCACCCTGGAGCTCCTGCGCGAGGTCGGTGCCGAGTGGGCTCAGCCCGTCCTGGAGGAGTCGCGTGAACTCCTTCCGCGCTCCCTCGTCGGCGAGCTCGACCCGCACTCTCCAGTCATCGGCCATGGGGGCAGCATAGTCGCGCGCGCGGTGTCCGACTTCGGTCGGACGCCGCGGTTTCACCAGCCTCTAACAGATCCGCGGCAGCGGATCGCCCACGAGCATGTCGACGATGCGGCTGCCTCCGAGCGTCGTGTCGAGCAGGACGAGCCCGCCCGGCTCGGCGCGGATCTCGCCCAGGAGGACGGCGTCCACCCCGAGGCGGTGCCCGCGCAGGCTGGCGAGCGCCGTGTCGGCGTCCTCGGCGGCGACGATCGCGATCAGCTTGCCCTCGTTCGCGACGGAGAGCGGGTCGATGCCGAGGATCTCGCACGCAGCGTTGACCGCCGGCCGCACCGGCAAGGCGCGCTCGTCGAGGACGACGGCGAGCCCGGCCGCTTCCGCGAGCTCGTTGAGCGCCGTCGCGAGCCCGCCTCGGGTCGGGTCGCGCATCCAGCGCAGCGCGGGCCCGAGCGAGACCAGGCCGGCGGCCAGCTCGTGGACGGCGGCGGTATCGCTCTCGATCTCGGCCTCGAGCTGGAGGTCGCCGCGCGCCACCATGACCGCCATCCCGTGGTCGGCGAGCGTTCCCGAGAGGAGCACCCGGTCGCCGGGCCGGACGCGGTGTGGGCCAAGATCGACGCCCTCGGCCAGCGCCCCGACCCCCGCGGTCGTCACGTAGAGCCCGTCGGCCTTGCCTCGCTCGACGACCTTGGTGTCTCCGGCGACGACCGCAACGCCGGCGGCGCGCGCGGCAGCTCCCATCGAGGCGACGATGCGGTGCAGAGCGGCGACCGGGAAGCCCTCTTCGATCACGAAGCCGGCCGTCAGCCAGCGTGGCTGTGCGCCGACCATCGCAAGATCGTTGACGGTGCCGTTGACCGCGAGCTCGCCGATGTTCCCACCCGGGAACTCGAGCGGGTGTACGACGTACGCGTCGGTCGAGAGCGCGAGCCGTCCTCCTCCCGGCACGACCGCGGCATCGCCGAGCGCAGCGAGCGCCTCGTTGCCGAGCTCCTCCAGGAAGAGCGCCTCCACGAGGTCGCGGGTCGCCTTGCCGCCCGCTCCGTGGGCGAGCGTGATCAGCTCGTCCCGAAGGACGGCACGCCTACGCGCCAACCGGCTCCTCCGCCGGACGGCGCTGGCGACCGTACGCGTAGAAGGCGGCGCACGCGCCCTCGCTCGACACCATGCACGTGCCGAGCGGGCGTTCCGGCGTACACGCGGTCCCGAAGACGCCGCACTCCCAGGGCTTGATCTGGCCCGTCAGCACCTCGCCGCAGCGGCAGGCCTTCGGGTCCTCGATGCGAACGCCCGGGATCGTGAACAGCTCCTCCGCGTCCCAGGCGGCGAACGCGGGGCGTACGCGCATCGCGCTCCGGGGAATGGTGCCGAGACCGCGCCACTCGAAGTCGTCGCGCAGTTCCATCGTCTCGGCCATTGCCGCTAGGGCACGGGCGTTGCCCTCGGGACGCACGACGCGGGTGTACTGGTTCTCGACCTGGCAGCGGCCCTCGGCGCGCTGGCGCAGGAGCATCGCGATCGACTGCAGCAGGTCGACCGGCTCGAAGGCGGAGACGGCAACGGGACGCCCGTACTCCTCCGGGATGAAGCGGTAGGCGTCGGTGCCGATCACCGTGGAGACGTGACCAGGCCCGATGAACGCGTCGATCTGCACCCCGGGTGTCTCGAGGATTGCGCGCAGGGGCGGCTCGATCGTGACGTGGTTGCAGAACACGGCGAAGTTCGGCGTCTCCTGTGCGCGCGCTCGCAGGAGCGTCACCGCGGTCGCGGGAGCGGTCGTCTCGAAGCCGATCGCAAAGAAGACGACGCGTCGGTCGGGAAGCGTCGCGGCGAGCGCGAGGGCGTCGAGTGGCGAGTAGACCATCCGCACGTCGGCCCCGCGGGCCTTCGCCTCGAGCAGCGACCCGCGCCCGCCGGGCACGCGCATCATGTCGCCGAACGTCGCCAGGGTCACGCCCGGCTCCTCGGCGATCGCGATCGCATCGTCGACGCGCCCCATCGGGATCACGCACACGGGGCAGCCGGGCCCGTGCACGAGCTCCACCTCGGGCGGCAGCAGGTCCTCCAGGCCGTGGCGGTAGATGGCGTGGGTGTGGCCCCCACACACCTCCATCACACGCCAGGTCTCCCCGGGCGTCACGAGTCCCGCGATCTCCGATGCGAGCCCCCGCGCCAGCTCGGCCGAGCGGTACTCGTCGACGTACTTCACGGTGCCGCCAGTCGGGCGGGCGCGTGCGGCACCTTGTGGCTCTGAGCCACTCGCGGGCTTGCGCGCGGGCCGTCCACCCGTTCCAGGGCGATTCCTGCGTGACAGAGGAGCACGTCACCCGGTCGGGCGTCGGGCACGAGGTCGACGGCCACGCGCCGCTCGGCCCCGGCGATCAGCACGATCGCCTCCATCCCGTGCACGGATGCAACCGCACCCTCGACGGCCTCGTCGGAGCAGGTGATGCACCGCTCGGGCGCGGGCCCGGTCACACGGTCCCCAGGCGCAGCTCGTCCAGCTCCCGCTGCAGCTCGGCGCCGCGCTGGAGCAGCGCCAGCGTCTCGCGGGCGTCGTCCTCGTCGATGCGCGCGAGTGCGAACCCGACGTGGATCAGCACCCAGTCGCCGACCTCGATCGGCGCCGCAGGCTCGTCCACGAGCGCGACGCTGACCTCACGGCGCACTCCGGAGATGTCCACCCTGGCGAGGCCCGCGTCGCGGTCGACGACTTCGATCACCTGTCCGGGTATGCCGAGGCACATTACGCGGCTCCAAGCGTTGCGGCTGCGACTGCAGCCTGACCGTAACTGACGCCACCGTCGTTCGGGGGGACGAGGCCATGGGACAGAACGCGGAACCCCGAATCCAGCAGGCGGCTGCGGAACGAGGCGAGCAGGCGCAGGTTCTGGAAGCTGCCGCCCGAGAGAGCGACCGTCCTCGGCGAGCCTGCCGCCGCGCAGGCCACAGCGAACGCCTCTGCGATGCCCTCGTGGAAGGCTGCTGCGATCTCGGCCCTGGGCCGGCCTGCAGTCAGGTCGTCGAACGCGGCCGCGACGAGGTCGGCACCACGGATGGCGCCGCCGTCGACGGTGCAGGCATAGGGCGCAGCTGCCGTGTCGCCGGCGAGCTGCTCCAGCTCGATGGCGGCTTGACCCTCGTAGCTCACGGTCTCGCGCAGGCCGAGGAGCGCCGCCACGGCGTCGAACAGGCGCCCGGCGCCCGAGGAGAGCGGCGCGTTGACCTTGAGGCTCTCGCGCACGAGCGGCCACCGCTCGAAGGGCACCGGCCGTCCTGCCCGCTCGAGGTAGGCGGCGGCCATGCGCCACGGCTCTCGGATCGCAGCCTCGCCGCCCGGCAGCGGCACGGGCTCGAGGTGGCCGATCCGCTCGAACGAGGCGAGGTCGCAGCGGAGGAGCTCCCCGCCCCAGAGGGTGCCGTCCGTCCCCATCCCGGTTCCGTCGAGGACGACGGCCAGCGCCTCGCCGGTCTCACCGTGCTCCGCGAGGCAGGCGGCGGCGTGGGCGTGGTGGTGCTGTACCTCGACGAGCGGCAGCCCCTGCTCGCGGGCCCACTTCGTTGCGAGGTACTCGGGATGAAGGTCGCAGGCAATCGCCGCGGGCTCGACGCCGAGCATGTCGAGGTAAAGCGCGAGATCGGTGCGGAACGCACGGTAGGCGGCCTCGCTGTCGAGATCGCCGAGGTGCGGGGAGAGGAAGGCGTCGGAGCCGCGGGCGACGCAAAAGGTGCTCTTCAACTCGGCCCCCGCCGCGACGACGGCTGCGGTCAGGGGTACGGGCAGCGGCAGCGGCCCCGGCGCGTGGCCCCGCGAGCGCCGCACCGGAAACGTGGCTCGGACGACCGAGTCCTCGCAGCGGCGATGGATGGGCCTGTCGTGGGAGAGGAACGCATCGGCGATCTCGCCCAGCCGGCGCCGGGCGTCTTCGTCGTCGATCGCGATCGGCTCGTCGGAGCGATTGCCGCTCGTCAGCACGAGGGGCCTGCCCACCTCGTGACAGAGGAGATGGTGGAGCGGGGTGTAGGGCAGCATCAGGCCGAGCCACGGCGAGCCCGCTGCGACCGATGGGGCAACACGTGCGCCGGCGCGTCCCCGGACGAGCACGATCGGGCGCGCGACGCCGTGGAGGAGCGCCTCCTCTGCGGCCGTCAGCTCCGCAAGATCGGATGGAGCGGTGGTCATCACCGCGAGCGGCTTCTCCTCGCGGAGCTTCCTGGCGCGCAGGCGGGCGACGGCCTCCTCGTCGGTCGCGTCACAGGCGAGGTGGTAGCCGCCGAGGCCCTTGACGGCCACGATCCGCCCCTCGAGCAGCAGGCCCGCGGCCTTCTCGAGCGGCATCGTCAGCCGGGGCCCGCAGTCGGGGCAGGCGATCGGCTCGGCATGGAAGCGGCGGTCACCGGGATCCTCGTACTCCCGGCGGCAGGCGGCGCAGAGCGGAAAGCCGGCCATCGTCGTGCGCGCTCGGTCGTACGGGACGGATCTCACGATCGTGAAGCGTGGGCCGCAGTTCGTGCAGTTGACGAACGGATAGCGGTAGCGGCGATCCGCCGGATCGAAGAGCTCGCGCAGGCAGTCGTCGCAGGTCGCGGCGTCAGGGGCCACGAGCGTGGTCCGTCCCCGTCCCGTCCGGCGTCCTCGCTGAGCACGATCGCGAACCCGGGCTCGAGGCGGGTCGGACAGGGGGTTGCGTCGACGCTCGCCACACGCGCGAGCGGCGGCGCCTCGGCCGTGACTGCTGCGACGAACGCGGCAAGAGCAGCCGGTTCACCCTCGGCCTCCACGACGACGCCGTCGGAGTCGTTGAGCACGAACCCGGAGATGCCGTGGCGGTGGGCGACCCGGTGCACGAAGGGACGGAAGCCGACGCCCTGGACGACCCCACGCACCCGCAGGCGCACACGTTCGATTGCGAGGGACGGGCTCACCCACCCAGGTTGACCTGCCCATGGTCTCTGCGCAAGCGGTGCCGCACCGTGGCGCTCTGCGGCATTCCCGCAGACCCTCGCGGTGCGGCACCGATGCACCGGGATCGTCGGCGATCCACGCTATCGCTGTGGTGCGCGACGAAGCTCCCCTGACCCATCCCGCCCCCGCCGTCATCGACCTCGAGGGGCTGCACGCTCTTGTCGGTGTGCTCCGCGATCGTGGCTACTGCGTCGTCGGTCCGACCCGCCGGGACGGCGCGATCGTCTACGACGAGATCGCCTCGGCAGACGAGCTGCCTGCCGGCTGGACCGAGGTCCAGGAGGCGGCCACCTACCGGCTCGAGCGGCGCGACGACGAGGCGCGGTTCGGTTATCCGGTCGGGCCGCACTCGTGGAAGAGCTGGCTTCTCCCCGCGCGGGTACGTCTCTGGCAGGCGCGCAGAGCCGACAACGGCAGGACGGAGTTCGTCGAGGATGCGCCGCCCGAGCGGCCGTTTGCGTTCCTCGGCGTTCGCCCGTGCGATCTCCACGCGATCGCGATCCAGGACAGGGTCTTCCTGGAGGGAGCCTACGTCGACCGCGACTACGCGGCCCGCCGCGAGGGCGCATTCCTCGTTGCGGTCAACTGCGGCGTGCCCGGTGGTACCTGCTTCTGCACGTCGATGGGAACAGGCCCTCGCGCCGAGAGCGGCTTCGACCTCGCACTGACCGAGCTCGTCGGCGACGAGCACCGGTTCGTTGTCGAGCCGGGCTCCGACCGCGGCGCCGAGGTCCTGGCCGACCTGATCGCGAAGCCCGCGGCCCCGGACGACGTCGACGCTGCCCTCCGCGTCACCCACGACGCCGTCGCTCAGATGGGACGGCACGTCGCGTCGTTCGATCTCCGCGATCTGCTCGCGCGCAACGTCGAGCACCCGCGGTTCGAGGCGACCGCCGAGCGGTGCCTCAGCTGTGGCAACTGCACCCTCGTCTGCCCGACGTGCTTCTGCACCTCGGTCGACGACGTCAACGTCCTTGCGGACGGCGGCGCGGAGCGCTGGCGTCGCTGGGACTCCTGCTACTCCGTGGACTACTCGTACATCCACGGTGGCAGCGTGCGACCCTCGTCTCGGGCGCGCTACCGCCAGTGGCTCACCCACAAGTTCGGCACCTGGATCGACCAGTTCGGCACGTCCGGCTGCGTCGGGTGTGGGCGCTGCATCACGTGGTGCCCGGTCGGGATCGACGTGACAGAGGAGCTCACAGCGATCCGGGCAGCCGACGGGGAGGTCGATCATGCACACAATTGACGAGCTCGTCGCCGAGAGCCCCGTCTTCGAAGGGCTGACGAACGAGCAGCTGGAGCTCATCGCGGGGTGTGCCCGGAACACGGGCTTCAAGGCCGGTGAGCGCCTCTTCCGCGAGGGCGAGCCCGCAGACACCTTCTATCTCGTCCGCAGGGGCCGGGTCGCGCTGTCGACGCACGCACCGGCGCGAGGCTCGGTCGTGATCGAGACCCTCGATCCAGGCGAGATCGTCGGCTGGTCGTGGATCTTCCCGCCCTACGTCTGGCACTTCGACGCCCGTGCCGTCGACGAGGTGCGTGTCGTCGCCTTCGACGGGGCGTGCCTGCGCGGCAAGTGCGAGTCCGACCACGCCCTCGGGTACGAGCTCATGCGCCGCTTCGCCGGCGTCATGATCGACCGTCTTCTCCATACCCGCCTCCGCCTCCTCGATCTCTATGGCCGTAGCAGCGACAACTGAGACACCCCTCCGCGGGCCGATGACGCCGGTGTCCTACCGGGTCGTCTCCCGTGCCCCGGAGACCGCGGACACGTGGACACTGCTGCTCGAGCCGCTCGGCGCCCCGGTGATCCCGCAGCCCGGCCAGTTCAACATGCTCTACTCCTTCGGCGTCGGCGAGGTGCCGATCTCGACCAGTGCCGCGCCCGAGGAGAGCGGCGTCCTCGTGCACACGATCCGCGACGTGGGCCCTGTCTCCCACGCGCTCATCGGGTCGACCGCCGACTCGGTGATCGGCGTGCGGGGCCCATACGGCACGACCTGGCCGCTCGCCGAGGCGAAGGGCCGCGACCTCGTGATCGTCGCCGGCGGCATCGGCCTCGCGCCGTTGCGGCCGGCCATCTACCACGCGCTCACCCACCGCGACGACTACGACGTCCGTCTGCGTCCTCGTCGGCGCCCGGACGCCACAGGAGCTGCTGTTCGTGCGCGAGCTGGAGGACTGGCGCGGCCGCTTCGACGTCGACCTCGACGTGACGGTGGACAACGCACGCGGCGACTGGCACGGACGGGTGGGCGTCGTCACGCAGCTCATCCCGCGTGCGCCCTTCGATCCTGTGACTGCCGTCGCCCTCGTCTGCGGGCCGGAGCTGATGATGACGTTCACGGCCCGGGCGCTCCTCGGCCGCGGGATGCCGAAGGAGAGCATCTACATCTCGATGGAGCGCAACATGCGCTGCGGGCTCGGCCACTGCGGGCACTGCCAGCTCGGGCCCGTCCTGATCTGCCGGGACGGGCCGGTGTTCCGGTTCGACGAGATGGAGCGGCTGATGGAGGTGCGCGAGCTGTGAAACCCACGGTCGCGGTCTGGAAGTTCTCGTCCTGCGACGGCTGCCAGCTTTCCCTGCTCGACTGCGAGGACGACCTGCTCGCGATCGCCGGCGCGATCGAGATCGCCTACTTCCCGGAGGCGACGAGCGCCGAGCTCGAGGGCCCCTACGACATCTCGCTCGTCGAGGGCTCGGTGACCACGCCGCACGACATCGAGCGGATCCACGAGATCCGCGAGCAATCCGGCCTGCTCGTCACGATCGGCGCCTGCGCCACGGCGGGAGGCATCCAGGCACTGCGGAACTTCGCCGACGTGAAGGAGTGGATCCCGCTCGTCTACGCGAGCCCCGAGTTCATCTCCACGCTCGAGACGTCGACGCCGATCGCCGACCACGTCAAGGTCGACCTCGAGCTGCGCGGCTGCCCGATCTCCAAGGAGCAGCTGGTCGAGACGGTGCTCGCGCTTCTGCACGGCCGCCCGCCGAGGCTGCCCTCGACGAGCGTCTGCTTCGAGTGCAAGGCTCGAGGTACGACGTGCGTCATGGTCGCCCGGGGCACGCCGTGCCTCGGGCCCGTCACCCAGTCGGGCTGCGGAGCGATCTGCCCGGCCTACGACCGCGGCTGCTACGGCTGCTTCGGCCCGATGGAGAGCGCCGAACGTCGCGGCGCTCGCGGAGCAGTGGCAGGCACTCGGCGTGAACGACGACGGTATCGTGCGCGCGTTGCGCACTTTCAACGCGAACGCTCCGGCCTTCAGGGAGGCGAGCAATGAGCGAGCCTGACGGCCCTTCGACGAGGGAGATCCGCACCGACTACCTGGCGCGCGTCGAGGGCGAGGGCGCCATGGTCGTGCGCATCAAGGGCGGCGAGGTCGAGGAGGTGCAGTTCAAGATCTTCGAGCCGCCGCGCTTCTTCGAGGCGCTCCTGCGCGGACGCCAGTTCACCGAGGCACCCGACATCACGGCGCGCATCTGCGGCATCTGCCCGATCGCCTACATCGCGAGCTCCTGCAACGCGATGGAGGCCGTCTGCGCGGTCGCGCTGCCCGAGCAGGTGCGGCTCCTGCGCCGGCTCGTCTACTGCGGCGAGTGGATCGAGAGCCACGTGCTGCACACGGCGATGCTGCACGCGCCCGACTTCCTCGGCTACGACGGTGCCGTCGAGATGGCCCGCGACCGCCGCGACCTCGTCGAGCTGGCTCTGCGCCTGAAGAAGGCCGGCAACACGATCATGGACGTCGTCGGCGGGCGCGCCGTGCACCCCGTCAACCTTCGCGTCGGCGGCATGTACCGGGCCCCGACTCGGGCAGAGCTCGCCGCCCTCGTGCCGGAGCTCGAGTGGGCGCGGGACGCCGCCGTCGACTTCACACGCTGGGTGGCCGGCTTCGACTTCCCCGACTTCGAGCAGGACTACGCCTTCGTGGCCCTCCGCCAGCCGGGCGAGTACGCGATCGAACGCGGTCGGATCGTTTCGAGCACGGGGCTCGACATCGACGTCTCCGCATACGAGGAGCACTTCACCGAGACACACGTGGAGCGCTCGAACGCGCTGCACTCGACGCTCGCCGGGGTCGGGAACTACCTCGTCGGACCGCTCGCGCGCTACGCGCTCAATTCGGCCGAGCTCTCGCCGCTCGCGCGGGAGATCGCGGCCGAGGTCGGCCTCGGCGCCGTGGAGCGCAATCCGTTCCGCAGCATCGTGGTGCGCGCCGTCGAGACGGTCTACGCGGCAGACGAGGCGCTCCGGATCATCGCGCAGTACGTGGCGCCCGAGCAGCCGTTCGTCGAGACCGTCCCCCGGGCCGGGACCGGGCACGGGTGCACCGAGGCGCCACGCGGGATCTGCTGGCATCGCTACGAGATCGACGACGAGGGCACGATCCTCGACGCGAAGATCGTGCCGCCGACCTCCCAGAACCAGAAGACGATCGAGGAGGATCTCGTCGGCGTCGTCAAGACGTCGCTGCACCTGTCGGACGACGAGCTCGGTCACCGTTGCGAGCAGACGATCCGCAACTACGACCCGTGCATCTCCTGCGCTACGCACTTCCTCAGGCTCGAAGTCGAACGCACGTGAGAGCAGCAGCCTGTCTCGGCAGCCGCTATCGCGGCGATGACGCCGTGGGCCCGCTCGTCGCCGACCGGCTGCGCGCCGCAGGAGCCACCGTGCTCGAGTGCGACGACGAGCCGACGCGGCTGCTCGATGCCTGGGCCGGCCTCGACCTCGTCGTCATCGTGGATGCGGTGCGCTCGGGTGCCGCCCCAGGCACCGTTCACCGTGTCGACCCGGGTGACGGGCCGCTCCCTCGCGATCTGGGGCTCGCCTCGACGCATGCGTTCTCCGTCCCGGATGCGCTCGAGCTCGGGCGGACGCTCGGACGGGCGCCGCGGCGCGTGGTCGTGATCGGCGTCGAAGGGGCGGCATTCGGAATGGGCGACCCGGTCACTGCCGCGGTGGAGGCGGCGCTCGACGGCGTCGCCGCGTCGGTTCTCGCCGAGCTGAAGGAGGGGGCTAGCGGTGCATGAGAAGGCGCTGATGGACGACCTGATGGCGAAGATCCTCGGGGTCGCCGCAGCGGAGGGCGGCACCCGCGTGACGCGGGTCACAGTCTGGCTCGGCGCGCTGTCGCACTTCACGCCGGAGCACTTCCGCGAGCACTTCGACGATGCAGCCCGTGGCACCCTCGCAGAGGGAGCGGAGGTCGAAGCGACGCTCGACGACGACTTCGCCGACCCACGGGCGCAGGGCGTCGTGCTCGAGAGCGTCGTCGTTTCCGGCTAGCGCACCGGTTAGCGGTGGTGACGGACGTGCAGGCGTCCGCGGCGAACCCGTACGACCGGCTCGGGGTGCAGCCGTTGGCCGAGGTGCAGGAAGAGCTCCTGCGCCTGGCGCCGGGCTTTGCGGGCACGCCGTCTCGCGTGGAGTCGCGCCCATCTGCGGTCGACCCCCTCGCGCGCGGCGTGGAACCGGATCAGCATTCGCTCGCGCCGTGTACGCGGCGTGCGATGCAGAAGCGAGACATGGAGCTGCACGGGATACCTCCTCGGTGTCGGAGACTGATCTTCAGTGTGCGCCCTGCTGCAGCTCCCCGAATCGGCGGGTTCACTGACTCGGCCTGCCGCCTTCTACCGAGAGAGGCTTGCCGGACGCCCCGGTAGACTCGTCCCGTGCCCGCCACCGTCATCGTAGGTGCGCAGTGGGGCGACGAGGGAAAAGGCAAGATCGTCGACCTGCTCGCCCAGGACTCCGACCTTGTCTGCCGCTATCAGGGTGGGCCGAACGCTGGGCACACGATCGTCGTCGACGGCGAGACGTACAAGATCCGCCAGATCCCGTCGGGCATCGTCGGTGGCAAGGCATCCGCGATCGGCGCCGGCTGCGTCGTCGATCCCCGCGTCGTGATCGAGGAGCTCGCGGACCTCGAGAGCCGCGGCCACGTCACTGCAGGGCTCGTCTTCATCTCCGGCAACGCCCACCTGATCATGCCCTGGCATGTCGCGCTCGACGGTGCCCGGGAACGGAAGCTCGGCAAGCTGCAGATCGGCACCACCCGCAGGGGCATCGGCCCCGCGTACGCAGACAAGGCGACGCGAATCGGGATCCGGGTGCAGGACCTGCTCGACCCGAAGATCCTGCACCAGAAGATCGAGCTCGCCGTGACGGAGAAGAACGTCTGGCTCGAGCGCGTTTACGAGATCGAGCCGTTCGACGTCGAAGAGGTTGCGCACACCTATGAGGGCTACGCGCAACGGCTGCGCCCGTACGTCGCGGACACGTCGTTGCTCGTCGACCGCGCGCTGCGGAACGGCGATCAGGTGCTGTTCGAGGGCGCCCAGGGAACCCTGCTCGACCTCGATCACGGCACGTACCCGTTCGTCACGTCGTCGAGCCCGATTGCCGCGGGCGCCGCGGTCAGCTTCGGCATCGGCCCGAACCGCATCGACGAGATCCTCGGCGTCTCGAAGGCCTACGTGACACGGGTCGGCGAGGGGCCGTTTCCGTCCGAGATCGAGGGCGAGGCGCAAGACCGGGTGCGCGAGCTCGGCGGCGAGTTCGGGACGGTGACCGGCCGGGAGCGCCGCTGCGGCTGGCTGGACCTGCCCGCGCTGCGGTTCGCGGTTCGCGTCAACGGGATCACCTCGCTCGCGCTGACGAAGCTCGACGTCCTGTCGACGTTCGCGGAGATCCCGATCTGCGTGCGCTACGCGTTGCCGGACGGGAGCGAGACGGACGACTTCCCGGCGCACCAGTCCGACTTCCATCATTGCCGGCCGGTGTGGGAGACGCTACCCGGCTGGGAGCAGGAGCTCGCCGGATCGGAGTTGCCCGGAGCGGCCGCGGCCTACGTCCGCTTCGTCGAGGATGCCCTCGGCGTGCCGGTCTCTCTCGTCGGCACTGGACAGGGCCGCGAGGCCGTGTTGACCCTCCGCTAGCTTTGGCGGTGCGCGTCCTCCTCGTCGGAGCCGGTGGTCGCGAGCACGCGCTGGCGTGGAAGCTCGTCCAATCGCCGCTGCTGACGGAGTTGCACGCCGCACCTGGCAACCCCGGCATCGCCTCTTTCGGACGGTGTCACCCGGTCCGGCCGGACGACAACGAGGCCGTGCTCGGCCTCGCCCGCGCGCTCGAGGTCGACCTCGTGGTCGTCGGCCCCGAGGTGCCGCTCGTCGCCGGCCTCGCCGACCTACTTCGTTCCATGGGTATCCAGGTGTTCGGCCCCTCGCGCGCCGCTGCGGCGATCGAGGGCTCGAAGACGTTTGCGAAGAGGGTCATGGCGGCCGCGGGAGTGCCCACAGCTGCGACACTCGCCGAGCCGGTGGCTCCGTGCGTGCTCAAGGCCGACGGCCTCGCCGCCGGCAAAGGCGTCGTCGTCTGCCGGACCGAGGCTGAGGTGGCGGCGGGGCTCGTTGAGCTCGGCGACCTCGCAGGCCCGCTCGTCGTCGAGGAGCTGCTCGAAGGCCCCGAGGTGTCGGTGTTCGCGCTGTGCGACGGCGTCGCGGCCCACGCGCTGCCGATCGCGCAGGACTTCAAGCGCGCGGAAGACGGCGACCGGGGCCCGAACACCGGTGGGATGGGCTCGTTCGCGCCGGTTCCCGGCTTCGGCGCCGACGAGATCGAGGAGCTGATCGACCTCACGTGCCGCCCTGTCCTGGCCGAGCTTGCAGCCCAAGGCCGCCCGTTCGTCGGGACGCTGTTCGCAGGGCTGATGCTGACGCAGGCCGGCCCGCGGGTGCTCGAGTACAACTGCCGCTTCGGGGATCCCGAGACGCAGTCGCTGCTGCCGCTCGTCGAGGGCGACCTGCTCGCGGCGCTCGTCGCCGCTGCGGCCGGCGACCTCTCGCACGTCGAGCTCGGCCGGCGGGCAGGCGCGGCCGTTACGGTCGTGCTCGCCGCCGGCGACTACCCCGCACGCGGCGACCGCGGCGCGCCGATCACGGGGATCGAGGCGGCGGAGGCGACAGGCGCCCTCGTCTTCCACGCGGGTACGGCGCTGCGTGACGGCCGGGTGGTGACGAACGGTGGGCGCATCCTCAACGTCACCGGTGTCGGCGACGACCTCGCCGCCGCGCGGTCGGCGGCCTACGCCGCTGCAGACCTGATCACATGGCAGGGTGCCCGCCGGCGTGAGGACATCGCGCTCGTGGCGAGCGGTGGCGGAACCCGGACGACAGGCTGAAGCCTGTCGCGGGCCGCGGGTTTGCGCACGCGATCACGGGCCGCGAACGCCCTCCAGGTAGGCAAGCACGGCGCGCACGCGACGGTTGTCGTCGTCGCCCGGGAGCAGGCCGAGCCGGGCGAAGATCGAGCTGATGTGCTTCTCGACGGCACCGACCGTGAGCCACAGGCGCTTTGCGATCGCGGCGTTGCTGAGCCCCTCCGCCATCAGGGTCAGTACCTCGCGCTCGCGCGGCGTCAGCTCGGAGAGCGGGTCGCCCTGGCGGCGCCGGCCCATCAGCTGCGCGACCACCTCCGGGTCGAAGGCCGTCCCGCCTTCCGCGACCCTGCGCACTGAGTCGACGAACTCGCCCACGTCGGCGACGCGCTCCTTCAGCAGGTAGCCGATCCCGGCCCCGCCGGCCGCCAGCAGGTCGCTCGCGTAGCGCTCCTCGACGTACTGGGAGAGGACGAGGATCGCCATTTCGGGTACGCGCGCCCGAGCTTCGATCGCGGCGCGCAGGCCTTCGTCGGTGTGCGTCGGTGGCATCCGAACGTCGACGATTGCAAGGTCGGGGCGGTGCCGGGCGGCCGCCTCGAGGAGCGCTGCGCCGTCTCCGACTCCTTCGACGACCTCGATCTCCTCGTCGGCGAGGAGGCGCGTGAGCCCTTCGCGGAGCAGCACGGAGTCCTCGGCGATCACGACGCGCACGGCAGCTCTCCTCTCACGATCGTAGGCCCGCCCGCCGGGCTCGAGACGGTCAGAGTGCCGTCGATCGTCGCGACGCGCGTCGTCAGCCCCTCGAGCCCGCCGCCGGGCTCGATGTGGGCACCGCCGGAGCCGTTGTCCTCGACCTCGACCACGGCGACGTCTTCCTTACGCGACACCCGGACCCGGAGGCGGGTGGCGCTCGCATGTTTCGCGGCGTTCGTCAACGCTTCCGCGACGACGAAGTAGGCCGTCGACTCGACCGCGACCGACGGCCGCTCGCCGATGTCGACCGAGATCTCGACCGGGACGGGGCTCCTGGCGGCAAGCGCCGAGAGGGCTGCGTCGAGGCCGCGGTCGGTGAGGATCGCGGGGTGGATCCCGCGGGCGAGATTGCGGAGCTCCGCCAGAGCCTGCTTCGAGTCCTCGTGCGCCTGCTCGACGAGGGCGCGGGCGCCTTCCGGATCGGAGTCGAGCTTGGCGCGGGCGCGCCCCAGGTCGATCGCGAGCGCGGTCAGCCGCTGCTGGGCGCCGTCGTGGAGGTCGCGCTCGATCCGTCTCCGCTCGGCGACCGCGGCGTCCACCGCTTCGGTGCGCTGGCGCGTGAGCTGCTCGACGTGCTCGGACGAGCGGCGGCCGAGAAGCGAGCGCACCGTGGAGGCGTGCGCCGCCGCCAGCAGGCCGAGAACCCACGGCAGCAGCGCGAGCAGGACGAGACCGACGAGCGAGGTGGCGAGCGCCTCCGGGAGCGTGTCGACGTCGATGCGGGCGCCGTCGCCGAACTGAATCCCGCTGCCCGACCCGTAGTAGGCCGGCGTTGCGACGAGCGCGAGCGCGACGGCCCAGGCGGTCACCGCGACGACGAACGTGGCGATCGCGAGCGGGAAGAAGACGAACAGGAGGTAGACGAGGTCCCGCCAGACGGCCGGGTCCCTGAGGCGCTCCCAGAGCTGCCGCAGCCACCCGTCGGCCGTCAGCGTCCGATACGGCCGCTCGACCACGATGCCGAGCAGGGCGCGGGCCCGCCAGCGCTCCGTGTCGGCGATCCAGATCCAGATGAACAGCGTCGCGGCGAGGATCGGGAGGCCGACGAGGGTCACGAGCAGGCCGAGCCCCAGCGCGAGCAGGGTGACGAGCAGCGACCACCAGGCCGTTGCGAGGATGAATCCCGACAGGATGTAGACCGTGTCGCGGAGCGCCTGCCCCCAGCCGCGATGGAAGCGCCTGCGACGACCTGCATGCGAGCCCCACGGTCTGCGGCGGCCCGACGAGGGGGAGATGTCGGTGGGTGTCGAGGTGCTCACGAATTGCACGGTAACGGCCCGGTGGGCGAGGCGATGCGGGGCGGGCAGGTGAGTGGAGGTAGGGAAACCCCTACGGCTCGGCCGGAGCCGAGTTGCTCCGCGGAGGCCGCTCCGGCCGACGCTCTAGAATGGGTCTCGTGATCTCTCGCTACTCCCGCCCGGCCATGAGCCAGATCTGGTCGGACGGCGAGAAGCTTCGCCGCTGGCTCGACGTCGAGCTCGCTGCGCTCGAGGGCTGGGTTGCCGTCGGGGCCGTTCCTCACGAGGCCGTGACCGCGATCCGTGAGCGCGCGATCGTGCCGACCCCGGAACGGGTAGCCGAGATCGAGCGGGAGACGAATCACGACGTGGCGGCCTTCGTCGACGCCGTCTCGGACGGCCTCGGCGAGGACGGCCGCTGGTTCCACTACGGGCTCACCTCCTCGGACGTTCTCGACACCGCGCTTTCGCTCGCCGTCCAGGATGCCGGGGCACTGGTGCTCGAGGGGCTCGACCGGGCCTTCGGCGCCGTGGTCTTCCGGGCGGAGGAGTACCGCGAGGCGATGTGCATGGGCCGCACCCACGGCGTTCATGCCGAGCCGACGACGTTCGGGCTCAAGCTCGCAGGGTGGGCTTTCGCGTTGGAGCGCGACCGTGAGCGGCTCGCGCATGCGATCGAGGGACTTCGCGTCGGCAAGCTCTCCGGTGCCGTGGGCACGTACGCGGCCGCCGAGCCGGAGGTGGAGCGGGTCGCATGCGAGCGGCTCGCCCTCGAGCCCGCTCCCAGCTCGACCCAGATCCTGCAGCGCGACCGCCACGCCGAGCTGCTCTCCGCGCTCGCCCTGCTCGCATCGTCGCTCGACCGCTTCGCGACCGAGATCCGTCATCTGGCTCGGACGGAGGTGCGTGAGGTGGAGGAGCCGTTTGGGCGGGGCCAGAAGGGCTCGTCGGCGATGCCCCACAAGCGCAATCCGATCACGGCCGAGCGCATCTGCGGGATCGCCCGTGTGGTGCGGGCGAACGCGCTCGTCGGGCTCGAGAACGTCGCCCTCTGGCACGAGCGCGACATCTCCCACTCGTCGGCCGAACGTATCGTCCTGCCCGACTCCTTCCTCGCCGTCGACTACATGCTCGACCGGTTTGCGTGGCTCGTCGAGGGGCTCGTCGTCCGCGAAGAGCGCATGCTCGAGAACCTCGCGTCCAGCCACGGCCTCTACTTCAGCCAGCGGCTCCTGCTCGCGCTCGTGGAATCGGGGCTCTCTCGCGACGACGCCTACCGGCTCGTGCAGCGAAACGCGATGCAGGCCTGGGACGAGGCGACCGGCTTCCGGGCGCTCGTCGACGCCGACGCCGAGATCGCGGGCCGTGTCGACCTGGAAGCGGTCTTCGACCCGGGCGCCTACACGGCCCACGTCGACGTCGTCTTCGAGCGGCTGCGGGCTCTCGTCTCGAGTCGTGGGGAGGGTGCTCGTGCCTGAGGCCGTCCATCTCGCGAGCGGGAAGGTGCGGGAGATCTACGCGCTTGACGACGAGCGGCTGCTGCTCGTCGCGTCCGATCGGATCTCCACCTTCGACGTGATCCTGCCGACGCCGATCCCCGACAAGGGACGGGTGCTGACGGGGATGTCGGCGTTCTGGTTCGCCCGTACGCGCGAGATCGTCCCGAACCACCTGCTCGAGCTGCGCGACGACGGCCGCTCGACCGTCTGCCGGCGGCTCGAGATGCTGCCCGTCGAGCTCGTCGTGCGCGGCTACCTGTCAGGCTCCGGCTGGATCGACTACCAGGCCTCGGGCTCGGTGTGCGGTCACTCGCTGCCCCCCGGCCTGCGCGAATCCGACCGGTTGCCGGCGCCGATCGTGACGCCGGCGACGAAGGCGGAAGAGGGGCACGATCTCAACATCACCGAGGAGCGGGCCGCCGTGCTCTGCGGCACAGATGCCTATGCGGCCGCGCGCGACGCCGCGCTCCGGCTCTACGGCTTTGCCTCGGGGCACGCGGAGGCGCGGGGAATCGTCCTCGCCGACACGAAGTTCGAGTTCGGCATCGATCCCCGCGGCGTCGTCACGCTCGGCGACGAGGCCCTCACCCCCGACTCCTCCCGCTTCTGGCCGGGCGATTCCTACAACCCCGGCGGCCCGCAGCCGTCGTTCGACAAGCAGTTCGTGCGAGACTTCTGCCTCGCCACGGGATGGGATCGCACCTACCCCGGCCCCGATGTCCCCGACGACGTAGTGGCCGGCACGAGGGCCCGCTACGTCGAGGCGTTCGAGCGGCTGACCGGGATCCCATTCGAGCGCTATCTCTCCGACCCGAAGGTGGTTCTGTGAAGGCGACCGTGCTGATCCGTCCCAAGCAAGGCATTCTCGATCCGCAGGGGGAGGCCGTCGGTGAGGCGCTCCGCACCCTCGGCTTCGCCGTCTCCGGCGCCCGTGTCGGCCGGCTCGTCGACGTCGACCTCGACACCGAGGATCCGGCGGAGGCCCGCGCCGCGCTCGACCGGATGTCTCACGAGCTGCTCGCGAACCCGCTGATCGAGTCGTTCGAGATCGAATTGGAGGACGACGCATGAGCGATGGCCCGCGGATCGCGGTCGTCACCTTCCCGGGGTCGAACGACGACGGTGACGCGGCACTCGCGCTGGAGCTCCTCCGCGCCGAGGCGGTTCGCGTCTGGCACGCCGAGACCGCACTTCCCGAGGGCACCGCCGGGGTCGTGCTGCCGGGTGGCTTCTCGTACGGCGACTACCTCCGCTGTGGCGCCATCGCCCGGTTCGCGCCCGTGATGGAGGCTGTCGGCGCCTTCGCCGCCGCGGGCGGCCCGGTGCTCGGCATCTGCAACGGCTTCCAGATCCTCTGCGAGGCAGGCCTCCTGCCGGGGGTTCTGCGGCTGAACCGGCAGCAGCAGTTCATCTGCGCCGACGTGACGGTGAGGGTGGAGAGCACGGCGAGCGCGTTCGCCGGTGGCTGGCAGGTCGGGGAGGAGCTCGTGATCCCGATCAAGCACGGGGAGGGCAGCTGGTACGGCGGCGACGACCTCGTCGCTGCGCTCGACGAACGCGGCCAGATCGCGTTTCGTTACACCGAGGACGTGAACGGTGCCGTCGGCCGCGTCGCGGGCGTCACGAACGAGGCCGGTAACGTTCTCGGCCTGATGCCGCACCCGGAGCACGCGGTCGAGGAGCTGCTCGGCCCGACCGGCGGCGTGGCGGTGCTTGGCGGGCTGATCGAGGCCGCTCGCGCACCGGCAATTGTGGGTTGAGGCGCTCGAGCGTAAGCACGCTGGCGCAGGCCAGGATTGTGCAGCCGCTCAGTCGATGCGGCACGGGGAGCGCGCCATAGTAGGACGTGGACGCGAGTGCCCTGTCGTCTGGCTATCGTGAATAGCGAGACGAAAGGAGATAGTGAAGTCGGCCAAACGAAGTACGCGGCAGACTGGCACGTTCCTCGGGGTGCCCTACGACTGGCGGCGGAAGGGATTCGTCGCTCGGGTGAAGCAGCGGTGGTGGAACCCGGCCGAGGCTCGTCTGTTCACGCCGAAGACCCTCGGCTGGGGCTATGACATCAACCTGGCCCGAGTGCTTCGGCGCAAGCCAAAGAACTGACACGCGGCCCAGCGGAGCATCGCCAATTTCGGGTGACATTCCAGCATCACTCGCCCAGACGACGTTGGTGGGCGTGCGCACCTTGTGTCGGGCGTTCTGCTGCCGTAGCGCACCTTCGCCTGGCTCCACAATCGCCGCCGACTCCTCGTTCGCACCGACCGACGCTACGACATCCACGAAGCCTTCCTCGCCCTCGCCTGCTGCCTCATCTGCTGGCGACGGCTGGTAGACGTCATTGTGAGGACGGCTCATGATGGGGTCGATGGGCGCGCTCGAGTCGCTAGAACTTTCGTCTTGCTGACCGAGCCAGCTGACCTTGACCGCTCGCTCCTCGCCGCCGCACTCGCGGACGGCTGGGCGCTCGTCGAGCCACGGCTCGAGTACCTGCCGGTCGGCTTCGGGAGCCACCACTGGGAAGCGCGCGACGGGCGTGGCGTGCGCCGCTTCGTCACAGTCGATGACCTAGAGGCGTCCCACCGCGCCGGGCCCGACGCCGACGGCTCCTTCGCGGCGCTCGAGCAGGCATTCTCGACTGCGGCCGGACTGCGCGGACTCGACTTCGTCGTCGCACCCGTCCCCGCCCTCGACGGCTCGATCCTACGCCGGCTGAGCGCCCGCTATGCGCTGACGGTCGCCCCGTTCATCGACGGCGCTCATCGCGACTGGGGCCACTGGGAGGAGCCGGAGGAGCGGCGCCAGGTCGCCGCGCTGCTCCACCGCCTCCACGCCGAGACGTCGCACGTGGCTGCCCCGCGCCGCGACGACCTCAGCGTCCAGGCACGTGCGGGCCTTGAGGACGCTGTAGCCGCAATCGCGCGCCCCTGGCGCAGCGGCCCGTTCGCCGAGCCGCTCCGCGAGCTCGTCGCCCCACGGGTC
Organism: uncultured Thermoleophilia bacterium; assembly: GCA_963823355.1. Lineage (GTDB taxonomy): Bacteria > Actinomycetota > Thermoleophilia > Gaiellales > Gaiellaceae > Gaiella. The sequence goes on along the minus strand of CAWGLG010000007.1, from coordinate 545,827 downwards.
GGCGAGCTCCGCAGCCGCCTCGCAGCCTTCGACGAGCTCGCCGCGCGCGTCCGCGCCGATCCGGCCGCCTGGGTCGTGACACACGGGGAACCGCACCCCGGCAACACGATCCGCACCCCTGACGGGCAGCTCTACCTCGTCGACTGGGACACAACCCTCCTCGCCCCATGCGAACGCGACCTGATCTGGGTCACCGACGAGGACGGCGATGCGTTCCGCCTCTACCGCGAGTGGTGGGCGCTCTCTGACATCGCCGTCTTCGTGACCGAGCTCCGCCGCCCGCACGGCCAGACCGAGCAGAGCGCCGCCAACTTCCGCGTCGTCGCTGAGAACCTGCGCACTTTCTGAAACGGGCAGCCCAGCGCGCCTCGCCTGCCCCTCAGTCAGCCGAAGCCAAGCTGATCCTCTTGACGGAGCCAGAAAATCAGGGTGCATCAGACCAACATCAATAGCCGTTCTTCACATCATTGAGTTAGAGCCTCTTAGCCTCACCCGCGATTCCGTCTGGACGCCTGCGCGTTCGCGAATCGCTCCGCCGGCGGGCGGGTGAGGCTGAAGCCTCACCCAGCGGCCTGGCAACCAGCGGTCAGGGGACATTCCGGGCCTGGGTGGGCCCGCTCGCTCTGATCGGTGCGATCCCCTAGCCGATTAGCTCGCGAAACGCGGGGTCGTCCCGGAGCGCGTCGAGGTCAGTGTCTTCCCTGGCGATATCGCGGAGGCTCGGCCGCCGCTCGAAGGCGATCCGCAGGTGACCGATCGCGTCCTCCTTGCGGCCGGCCAATGCCTCGCAACAGGCAAGGTTGTAGAGCGGCGATGCGTACCCACTCGCCTCCAGCGTCGCACGGGCGCGGTCGATGACCGCCTCGTAGTCGCCGGCCTCGTAGGCCGGATGGAACTCCGCCCAGACCTCCCAGCCGCCGACCTCGAACGGCTGGCCCACCTTGCTGCCGACCGCAAGCACCGTCGTTCCCGCCTCCTCCGCAAAGGCCGTCCGGTTGCCCTCCGGCCGGACGAACACGAGCGTGCCCTCCGGCGCGTCCACGGCATCGCCGTCGATCTCGAACCGCGCTCGGCCGCGGAGGACGACGTAGAGCTCCTCGCTGCCCTCGTCCTCGTGGTGCTCGGGCATCAGCCGGTCGCCCGCGTTCGCCGCCGTCCACGCATTCGTCCCGAACGCGGTGATCCCGAGGTGATGCCGCACAGGCCTCATGTGGGTGTCTTGACGGTAGGCGATGTCCTGCAGTTCCTCGATTGTCGCAACCCGGTAGCTCACAGAACCCCAACTCCTTTCGGCACGCTCTTCGACGAAGCTAGCGGAGCGCAGACCCGCTTTCTCCGCAACCCCCTCGCGGCGACCAACGCGAGCGGCGAGATCCTGACTCGGCCTTCGAAGATCCGTTCCTCGACCATCCCCGTTGACATTCGGGAACGCTGACACATGCCGGTCGCCCGACCCTTGGCCATCCGGGGTGAGGTGGGCTCGTTCGGCGCGGATTTCAGCCGGGCCGACCGCCCCAGCTGAAGGCCTGGTGCGACACGGCCGATTTTGGGCCGACCTGGCAGCTTCCGGCGAGCAGCTTCCCGTTTGCATCGGGATTCGCCGAGCACGTGAAGCCCTTCGGCCCGCCGTTGATCGGGTAGCTGTGACCAACCACCTTCCCGGCGAGCTTCGTGCCCGAGAGCTTGATCGCATACTTCTTCGCAACTGCGCAGCTGACGCCGTTCGCGATAACGCCGTACTTGTTCCCGGAGATCTTTCCCCCTCCGCCCGGGAAGACCCACTTGGCGCCGACGACGTTCCCGCAGATCGAGATCCCCTCCGCCCGGTCGGCAGCGGCGAGTGCGGATGAAGCGACCGCTGCCGAGATCGCGATGCACACCACAACGAGCAGGGCTTTCATGTCTGACCCCCTTCAGTCGGAGAAGCTCTTGCGGAGTACCTCGACTCGGACCTGGGAGCCGACAAGGACGACGATACACCCGAGCCCGAAACAACGCCAACCGACTCGCGCACATTCGCGCATGCGAGTGTCCAGGCGCCGGGCTCGGCTACCGGGCCGACGACCGGTTCAGGGCTGCCGCGGCGCGGATGAGCGCCTTGAAGGCATCCTCATCCACTTCATCCCCCTCGTGGAAATCGATAGCGCGCCTGGCGTTGCCCTCGAGGCTGGAGTTGAACAGCCCTGAAGGGTCTTCGAGCGAAGCGCCCTTCAAGAACGTCAGTTTCACGATGCTCTTGTACGTCTCGCCGGTGCAGATCTGCCCATCGTGAGACCAAACCGGAATGCCTCTCCACTTCCACTCTTCGACCACCTCAGGGTCAGCGTGTCTGATGAGCGCCCGGACCTGGGAGAGCGTCTTGCCCCTCCAGTCGTCGAGTTCCTTGATCCTCGAGTCAATCAGCCGAGAAGGGGATTCGCCCCGGGTCGTTGCGCTCTCTTTCATACGGTTCGCACCTCGCTCGGTTGTTGTTCTCTCTCGCGAAGGTACCGATCACAATCGGTCCCGACGGGGACAAGAGAGCTCGGTGCAGCCGTTCGGTACGACGTCGTATTGCTTCGTCGTCAGCGCGAGGTCGTTCCTCTTCGCCGGCGTCGCACAGCCGATCCTGCCGGCGCATGAGGCGGACCCTCCGAGGGGCCCGGCGTGCGCCAGCCTGCTATCCAGGGATCGGAGAGAGCATCAAGGCCGGCGTCGCGAAGCGGGCACTCCTGGCTCGCCCTTCCCGGGCGGACGTCGCCGAGATTCCGCCGACTGCCGCGCTGTCGCCGCTTGACGCTCGTCAGCCGAGGCGGGATAGTGATTGCGCGATTGTTTCCGAGAGAGAAGGAGTACCGATGCCGGCAATGGCCGCACCACTTGCAGCCGACAAGCTCGATACCTGGGAAGGCTGGGTTGCCGAGCTGAACGGGCCCCGAAAGGATGCGTTCGACGACATGAACGCCAGGCACGGGGTGACGGATCACCGGGCGTACCTTCAGCCGCTGCCCGACGGCAACTTCCTCGTCCTGGCGATGCACGAAGGGCCGGGCAGCGACACGTTCCTGCCGAGCCTCGCGTCGTCCGACCACGAGTTCGACCGGTGGTTCATGGCGAGCGTCGCCGAGATCCACGCCATGGATCCGAGCGGGCCGATGCCGCCGATGGCCGAGCGCAAGCTGTAGGCACCGTCCGTGTCGACGCGACCTCGGCAAGGAGGCCGTCGACGAGCGAGACGAGCGGCTCGTAGAGCGGCCGGTCGCCGGCCGGCGCGATCCCGTCACGAGCCGGCCGGCCCGCGCCCAGGACGACGTTGGTCCGGCTCAGGTGCTTCCCTCCTCGAGACGACAGAGACTTCCAGGCCTGCGAAGCGCGTGGCAGGCACGTTTAACCATCGGCCCGGACGCGCTCCGTCTGAGCCGTCGGAGGCCGGGCCTTCGCCGAGCTCCCACGCTCCGGATGCAGGCTCGCGTGCGGAGCGCCGGGCCACCAGCATGCCCCCGGCGTGCGGTCCCGGGCGACGAAGCCGAGCGACTCGTACAGCGCGGTCGCGTGATAGCCCTCCTCCGCCACGATCACGAGCCGCGTCGCCCCGAGCTCGGTGAACGCCTCTCGCCCGACCTCGACGACGAGCCGCGACGCGATCCCACGCCGCCTGTGTGCCTCGGCGGTATCGACCGCCTGGAAGCGCCCCCGGCCGTCGGTGACCACGATGCCGCAGCTGGCGACCACCACGCCGTCGAGCTCGGCGACGTACCAGCCGGCGTTCCCGGTGAGGAATCGGTGGCGCCGGTCTGCCATCTGCCGTTCGGTGAACCGGCGGTACTCGCTCTCCTCGTGCCCCGGCTCGCGGCCGGCGACCTGAAGCTCGGTGACGGCCCGCCAGGCGGATTGATCGCGCCCGGGAGCCGGATCGAGGCGCCGTATCGTCACTTCGGCCGATGCCCGCGGGTGAGCTCGCAGCTCAGCGGGGCCGGCGACGAGAGCGACCGTCCGGTCGACGACGTACCCGGCGGCCCCGAACTCGGATTCAGCTGCGCCGAGCTCGCCGTCGACCACGTCCCACCCCAGTGCGATGTGGCGGGAGCCCCGCTCCTCGTCGCTCCCGAGCTCCCGTCGGAACGCCGCCTCCCAGGCGATGCGATCACCGGCGCGAGGTGGCGCGCGGAAGAGAAGGAAGTTGCCCCAGTAATAGCTCGGGCTCGTCGGCGTCCTGACGACGCAGTAGCTACCGCGATCGAGGACGACGGAGGTCGCGGGCAGCACGTCGACATCGGTTGCGTGGGCGAGGGCCCTGATCTCGACGTCCGTGCGCGGCATCGCGCGGAACCCTAGCCCGGGTAGGCCTCGACCGCGACCTCGACGTGGCGCCCGGTCCGGCCGCGGGTGTCGTGGAAGCCAGGTGCCTCGACGGCTGGAAGGCCGCCGCGTGCCCGGCGTTGTGGCGATGAGCGGCGAGGGAATAGGATTCCCGCAACCGGATCCGGCACCTCCCGCCGGATCGACGACGCAGAGGAGAAGGGATGCCAACAGTTGTCGCCTATCACCATGTAACGGACACCGATCACTGGCTCGTCTCACCCAAGCGCGAAGAGGTGTTCGGGCCCCTCGGCGTCACGAACATCCGCACCTTCGTCGACCCGCAGGACCGGACCCGGGTCGCGGTGCTCATGGACGTCGCCGACATGGATGCGGTCATGGCCGCCATGGAGACCCCGGTGATGGCCGATGCGATGGCCCACGACGGCGTCTTGCCCGAGACGCTCGTGCTGATGGTCGAGGCGTAGCCTCTCGCAGGATGGGAGGGGCGTCAGCCCGGCACTCTGGGTGTCCCGGCGAGCGCGTCGGGGCGCCCCCTGGGCGCGGATCTGGTCGGCTGACCGATGGCGGCGAGCACGTCGCCCTCGAGCCCTCGGAAGCGGGTCGGCACCTCGTCGCTCGCCTCGAATCCGATCGATGCATGGCGGCGGCGGCCCGCCGGCGTCGCCGCGAGGACAGCGCGCTCGGTGCCCTCGCGCCACTCCGCCGCGAGTGCATGGGCGAGAAGCGCGAGGCCCGCGCCTGCTGTGAAGAACGGCTGCGCGAGGTCGAAGTTCAGGGGGTGCCTGGTGCGGAGTGCTACGGCGATGTTCGGCGGGCCGTCTTGCCACAATGCGGAGGTGGCTCAAGCGCAGGACGATGATCCCGGCGAGATCGAGATCCGGCGGCTCGATCCGACCCAGGTCGAGCAGCACCTCGATGCACTGGCGGCCGTCCTCGAAGACGTCGTTGCGGGAGGAGCGTCGGTCGGCTACATGGCGCCCTTTTCGCACGAGGATGCTCGCGCTGCCTTCGCGGGCTTCGCGGCCGAGGTCGGGAGTGGCAGGAGGCTGCTGTTCGCCGCCTTCGCCGGCGGCACCATCGTCGGCACGGTGCAGGTCATCCTCGGGGCGCCGCCGAACCAGGCACACCGCGGCGAGATCACGAAGCTCCTCGTGCACCGCGCGGCGCGCAGGCGCGGGATCGCCCGGCAACTGATGGAACAGGCAGAGGCTGAGGCACGAGCCGAGGGCAAGACGCTGCTCGTGCTCGACACTGCCGACGACACCGCCGGGCGTCTCTACTCGCGCTTGGGGTGGACCCTGGTCGGCGTGATCCCCGGCTACGCTCTGTGGCCGGACGGGCGGCCGTGTGCCACGACCGTCTTCTACAAGGCGCTCGAGGCGTCGTCACGCCCGCGCCTTCGATCGTGATCCCGGGCCCGTCGCCGTCGCTCACCTGCCGAGAGCCTCGCGCAGCTCCGGCGTCCGTTCGAGCAGCTTCTGCATTCGTTCCACGTCCTTCGTCCGCAGCGTCACCGGCCCCCGCCGGGCGCTGCCGTCGGTCGTGTACGCGAACCGCACGAGTCGTTCGCCGCCCTCCGTCTGGAGCAGCTCCACCACCGTCGAGAACCTCCGTTCCCCGGCCCGCTGGGCGACGTTCACGTGCTCGACCGTCCGTGCCTTCCCCCAGGGTGTCGTGACTGTCTTCATGAAGGACAACGTACCGCGGAAGCCGTCACGGGAGCGTGTCGGCTCCGTGCCGAATGTGCGCCGGGCTCAGAGCACGCCGTACTTCGCCCAGACCTCGCGAATGCTCATGCCGGCAAGAAGATCCTCGCGAGCGTTGCCCTCGAGCCGGTGCTTCGTGACGACTGCCTCCGCGACGCCGGCGGCCAGTTCCTGTGGGATCACGACGATTCCGTCGACGTCCCCGGCGACGAGGTCTCCCGGTCGCACCTCGACTCCACCGACTCGTGCCTCGACGTCGATACCCGTCACGACCGCGCGGGCGAAGGTATCGAGCGGTGAGAGGCCCCGTGCGAAGGTCGGGAAGCCGAGCACCTTGATCTCCGCCGCATCACGGACGTACCCGTCGACGACGACCCCTGCTGCCCCCCGGCCGAGAGCGGCGCACGAGAAGAGCTCGCCCCACGACGCGCAGCGGACACCCTCCTCGACGACGAGGAGGGGAACGTCGCCCGGGCGCAACCCGTCGAGCGCGGTCAGCTCGCCGTCGTACGGAAGCTCGGGCTCGGACGTGTCGGCGACGATCACCACCGGCACGGCAACGCCTGCGAGTCGTGCCTCCGGCCAGAGCGGCCGGATCGCCAGGTCGAGCACCTGATCGCGCCGTCCCATGCGGTCGAGCGCGTCCGAGATGACGGCGGCCGGCACGTCGGCGAGCACCATCAACGTGTCCGGATCGACCGGGTTCCCGGCCGTCATCGTGAGCCTGCCGCCGCGAAGCAGCCGTCGAGATGGTCGTCCACCATCCCTGCAGACTGCATGAAGGCGTACACCGTCGTCGGGCCGACGAAGCCGAAGCCGCGTCGCTTCAGCTCCTTCGACAGCGCCGTCGACTCCGGCGTCGCCGCCGGCAGGTCTTTCATGCCGCTCGGCCTTCCCGACCGCGGCGGCGGAGCGAACTCCCAGACGAAGCCGGTGAGCCCTCCGGGAAGCTCGAGTGCGGCGCCCGCATTCCCGATCGTTGCCTCGATCTTCCCCCGGTGCCTGACGATCGCCGCGTCGCCGAGCAAGCGCTCCACGTCGCGCTCGTCGAACCCGGCAACCCGCTCGATCGAGAACCCGTCGAACGCCAGCCGAAAGCCCTCGCGCTTGCGCAGGATCGTGAGCCACGAGAGCCCGGCCTGGAACCCTTCCAGCGAGAGCAGTTCGAACAGCGCGTCGTCTCCCCGCTTCTCGCGGCCCCACTCCTCGTCGTGGTAGGCGCGGTAGAGCGGGTCGTCGCCACACCAGCCGCAGCGGGCCGTTCCGTCCGCGTCGTACGTCAGGTCGATCATCGCTCGATTCTGCCGATCGGTAGCGTCCGCTGCGATGTTCGAGCTGACGTCGGCGAATGCCGCGGCATATCTCGTACGCCGGGGCCTTGCGCCGGCCGATGTCGCGATCGAGATCGCCGAGCTCCCGGGCGGCGTGTCGGCGACGGTGATTGCGGCGCGGGTGCCGGCGGCCGGAATCGCCATCGTCGTCAAGCAAGCTCTGCCGCAGCTGCGCGTACGCGACGAGTGGCTCGCAACCCCCGACCGGGCGGAGACGGAGGTCGCCGCGATGATGCTCTGCGGTGCGATCACCCCCGGCGTCGTGCCCGCGATCGTCGACAGCGATTCCGCCGCCCACATCCTCGTGATGGAGCTGATCCCGCCCGAGGCACGAAACTGGCAGGCCGAGGTCGGGGAGGGCCGCGTGCACGCGGGGGCAGGTCACTGGGCCGGAGCGACCCTCGGAGCCTGGCACGCCGCCACTGCCCGCGGCGGCGTCCCGGCGGGCCTCGACGACTTCGAGGCGTTCGAGCAGCTCCGGCTGCGGCCGTTCCACGAGACCGTCGCCGAGCGGCGGCCGGAGCTTGCGGACGGGATCACCCCACTCCTCGACGACCTGCGCAGCGACCGCCGCTGCTTCGTCCACGGCGACTACTCGCTCAAGAACATGCTCGTCGGACAGGCGGGGAACTGGGTGCTCGACTTCGAGGTCGCCCACTACGGCAACCCGGTCTTCGATCTCGGCTTCTTCCTCTCCTTCGTCGTGCTCTCGGCTGTTCGCTGGGAGCCCCTCGCGAGGGAGCTGCGCTCGCTCGCCGACGGCTTTCTGAGCGCATACGACGGAGCGGCCGGCGCCGCATTCGCCGGCGATCGGACACCGGTGACAGCTCACACTGGTGCGCTGATGCTCGCGCGAACCGACGGCAAGTCGCCGGCGCAGTTCCTCGACCCGCCGTCGCGGCAGCGTGCGCGCGAGGTCGGAATCGCACTGCTCCGGGAGCCGGACCGGGGGCTCTGGCAGTGGCTCTGATCGAAGCCGTGCACGCGTGGGAGGCGCTCGACTCGCGTGGCACGCCCACAGTCGGCTGCGTCGTGCGGCTCGCCGACGGCAGCGAGGGCGAGGCAACGGTGCCGTCGGGGGCGTCGACCGGCACGCACGAGGCGCACGAGCGTCGAGACGGGGGCGATCGCTACGGCGGCAAGGGCGTGATGGGCGCGGTCGGCTCGCTCACCGGCGAGATCGCCCATGCGCTCGGCGGGCTCGACGCAGGCGATCAGGCGGCCGTCGACGAGACGATGCGCGAGCTCGACGGCACCGCGAATCTGGCGCGGCTGGGAGCCAATGCGGTGCTCGCCGCATCGGTCGCCTGCGCGCTCGCGCATGCGAGGTCCCAGGGGCTGCCGCTCTGGCAGGCCCTCTGTCCCGACCGGCCGCCCTTGCTGCCCCTGCCGATGGTCAACGTGATCTCCGGTGGAGCCCACGCCGGTGGGATCATCGACGTGCAGGACTTCCTCGTCGTCCCGGTGGGAGCACGCTCGTTCGCGCAGGCGATCGAGTGGGCCTCGCGGGTTCGTGCCGGGACGGCGGCAGTCCTCAGCGACCGCGGGCACGACGTCTCGCTCGTTGCCGACGAAGGCGGCCTCGCGGCCCCCCTGCCCTCCAACAGAGCCGCCCTTGACGTCCTGCTCGAGGGGATCGAGCGGAGCGGGCTCGAGCCGGGAGCCGAGGCGGCGATCGCGGTCGACGTCGCCGCGACCCAGCTCCTCGTCGGCGGCGCGTACGTGCTCGCGAGCGAGGGCCGCAGCTTGGATGCCGAAGAGCTCGCCGACGAGCTCGCCTCCTGGGTCGACGACTACCCGATCGTGTCGGTCGAGGACGCCATCGGCGAGAATGACGAAGCGGGGTGGTCGTATGCCACGGGCAGGCTCGCCGCGGGGATCCAGCTGCTGGGCGACGACCTCTTCGTCACCTCGCCGGATCGTCTGCGCGACGGCATCCGCGGCGGGGTCGCGAACGCCGTCCTCGTGAAGCCGAACCAGGTGGGCACGCTGAGCGACGCTCGGCGGGTCGTCGAGATCGCGAGGGCCGCCGGATACGCGACCGTGCTCTCGGCCCGCTCGGGCGAAACCGAGGACTCCTGGCTCGCCGATCTTGCCGTCGGCTGGCAGACGGGCCAGCTCAAGATCGGCTCCACGACACGCTCGGAACGGACGGCGAAATGGAACCGGTTGTTGCGGATCGAGTCCGAGACTGCGAGCGCGACGTTCGCCGGCCGGGCGGCGCTGGCGCCTCTCGCGACACCCAGGGGGTTGCAAGCCGGGAGCTGGTGGAAGATGATCGTCAAGCCTCCACACCGAACATGACGATTCCGAACCCGACAAGTCCTTCCTCCGCGGCCACCCCGCCTGCGCCGAACGGCGGCGAGCCCATCATCCGGGCGAGCGGCGTCTGGAAGATCTTCGGCCCGAAGGCCGACAGCATCATCGGCACCCCCGACGCGGAGCTCTCGCGCTCCGAGCTACGCGCCAAGACGGGCTGCGTCGCCGCCGTGAAGGACGTCTCGATGGAGGTCTGGCCGGGTGAGGTGTTCGTCGTGATGGGTCTTTCCGGCTCGGGCAAGTCGACGCTGGTCCGGACGCTGATCCGGCTGATCGAGCCGACCTCCGGCGCGATCGCGATCGCCGGCCAGAACGTGACCGCCGCGAGCGCGGCCGAGCTGCGCACTCTGCGCCGTAACGCGGTCTCGATGATCTTCCAGCATTTCGGCCTGCTCGCGCACCGCCGGGTCGTCGAGAACGTCGCCTTCGGGCTCGAGATCCAGGGCGTCGGCAAGACCGAGCGCCTCGCGCGGGCGCAGGCAATGCTGCGACTCGTGGGGCTGGAGGAGGTCGAGAACTCGTTCCCCGACCAGCTGTCCGGCGGCATGCAGCAGCGCGTCGGCGTCGCGCGCGCCTTCGCAGCCGACCCGAAGGTGATGCTCTACGACGAGCCGTTCAGCGCCCTCGATCCCCTGATCCGCCGCGACATGCAGGACGAGGTGATGCGGCTGCAGCACGAGACGGGCAAGACGATGGTCTTCATCACCCACGACTTGCCCGAGGCGCTGCGGCTCGGCGACCGGATCGCGATCATGCGCGACGGGGAGATCGTCCAGCTCGGCACGGGAGAGGAGCTCGTCGGCTCGCCGGCGGACTCGTACGTGGAGAACTTCGTCCGTGACGTCCCCCGCAGCCATGTCCTCACGCTGCGCTGGATCATGCGTGAGGCCGGCCCCTCCGACCCCCTCGACGGGCCGCGCGTCGAGGTCACGACGACCGTCCGCGACGCGGTACCGGTGCTCGCGGGAACCGAGAAGCCGATCCTCGCCGTCCGCGACGGCGAGGTCGTCGGCGTCGTCGATCGCCTCGCGGTCCTGCAGGCGATCGCCGGCGAAGGGGGCTGAGCGGCCTGCCCACCGTCGAGCTCGCCACGGACCTCGCCACCGACCTCGTCACCGTCGCTCCCGGCGTCTCGCACCGCCCGTGGTACCGCGGGCGGATCGTCCAGGTCGCTGTCGTTGTCGCCGCGCTGGTTCTCGTCTACCGCGTCGTCGGCGGTGACTACCCGTGGCCGAACTCCCTCGTCTGGAACGGTCTCTCCGCAAAGCTCGACTCGTTCCAGTCGTGGCTCCTCGACCAGCGCTCCGCCGATCCGAAGAGCCCTGCCTTCGCTGTCTTCGACGGCTTCGCCACGTTCGTGGACAACCTCGTCACCTGGTTCAACGACGCCATCCTCTGGCTGACCTGGCTCGGCGCGGCCGCGGTCGGCACCCTTGTCGTGCTTCGCTTCGGGGGAGTGCGCGCCGCGATCATCGTCGGCTCTGCGTTCGCCTCCTTCGCCCTGCTGGGCCTCTGGGAGGCAAGCATGCAGACGCTGGCGCTGATGCTCGCGGCCGTCGGGCTCTCGCTGCTCATCGGCATTCCGCTCGGGATCGTGGCCGGCCGCTCCGACCGTTTCCAGGCGGCGATCTCACCGCTGCTCGACGCGATGCAGATCGTGCCCGCCTTCGCCTATCTGATGCCCGTCGTGATCCTCTTCTCGGTCGGCCCGGCCGCCGCGGTCGTCTCGACGATGATCTACGCCGTCCCGCCGGCGGTCCGGATCACGTCGCTCGGGATCCGGGGCGTCGCGACGAACACCGTCGAGGCCGCCACCTCGATGGGGGCGACCCGGCGGCAGTTGCTCGGCAAGGTGCAGCTTCCGCTCGCCCGGCGGATGCTGCTGCTCGGGGTCAACCAGACGATCCTGTTCGCCCTCTCGATGGTCGTGATCGCCGGTCTGATCGGCGGCGGCGGCCTCGGCGCCGTCGTCACGAGCGGCCTCTACTCGAATCCCTCGCTGGCGATCCTCGGAGGCTTCGCGATCGTGATCATGGCGATGGCGCTCGACCGCTCAACCGAGGCGATCGCCGGCCGCACGGACCCCTCCAAGCGCCACCTCGACGATGCAGCCCGCAAGCGCCTGCGACTCGAGTCCCTCGGCGCCGTCGTCCTCGGAGCAGTGATCGTCGCAGCCTCGAAGCTCCTCGGGGTCTCCGGGATCTACCCCGACGAGACGCCCGGCGGCAGGACGACGAACATCCAGGCCTGGCTCCTGACCCAGATCCAGAGCGTGCTCGACTACGTGCAGGACCCGTCCTCGTGGGTCTTCAAGATCACCGAGCCGACGGGCAACTTCCTGCTCACGAAGGCGCTCCTGCCGCTGCAGGACTTCCTGATCGGCACGCCGTGGTTCGTCATGTTGGGCGGCCTGACGCTGATCGCCTACCTGATCAGCGGGCGTCGGCCCGCGATCACGACCTTCGCGATGCTGGCCTCGATCGGCGTCCTCGGCGTCTGGTCGCTCGCCATGGACACGCTGTCGCAGGTGCTCGTGGCGACGGTGCTCGCGGTCGCGATCGGCGTCCTGCTGGGTGTCGCGGCGGCGGAGAGCACGAAGGTCTCGAAGGCGCTCCGACCGGTCAACGACGTGCTGCAAACGCTCCCGCAGCTCGTCTACATCATCCCGTTCATCTATCTGATGCCGGTTTCCATCGTCCCAGGGATTATCGCCGGTGTTCTCTACGCCCTCCCCATCGTCAACCGCCTCGTCGAGCGCGGTGTCCGCGACGTTGCTCCCGACACCGTCGAAGCCGCGGAGGCATTCGGTGCTACCCGGAGGCAGATCCTGACGAAGGTGAAGATCCCGCTCGCCGGCGACGCAATCATGCTCGGCGTCAACCAGGGCATCGTGATGGTGCTCGCCGTCGTCGTTATCGGTGGGCTCGTCGGCTCTGGCGGCCTCGGCTACGAGGTTGCCCAGGGTCTCGTCCGCGGCCAGTTCGGCCAGGGCGTGATCGCGTCTCTTGCGATCCTGGCGCTCGGGATCACGCTCGACCGTGTCACGCAGGGAACCCGCCGGGTCCGGAAGGACGGAATCGGATGAGGTTGCAGAACCGATCGCACAGGCACCAACCATCCAAGGAGGGTCAAATGAAAGAACGATTCGGATCGAAGCGCGCCCGCTTCGTCGGGCTCGGCGTCGCGGGGCTCGTCGTGGCGCTCACCGTCGTGGCCAGCGGGCTCGCGGGCGGATCTCGCTCGACGGCGTGCGGCACCGTCAACCTGAACGAGAACGCCTGGGCAGGGTCCCAGTCGAACGTCTACGTCGTCAAGTACGTGCTCGAGAAGAGACTCGGCTGCAAGGTGAAGGTCTCGGACATCACCGAGGGCCAGCCGAACTTCCAGGCGATGGCAGACGGCAAGATCGACGCGGTGCTCGAGGACTGGCAGAACCTGCCCGGGTTCCCTCAGTACACGAAGAACAAGTCGCTCATCAACCTCGGTGGCAACGGGATCACCGGCGTGATCGGCTGGTACATCCCGCGCTACCTGCTGAAGCAGTACCCGCAGTTCAAGACCTGGAAGGGTCTCAAGGGCAAGGAGAGCGTCTTCAAGTCGCCCGAGTCGGGCTCGCAGGGGATGTTCCTCGGCGGCGACCCCTCGTACGTCCAGAAGGACAAGGCGCTGATCGCGGGCCTCGGGCTCGATCTCAAGCACGTGGTCGCGGGCGCAGAGCCGGCCCAGGTCGCACGCTGGAGCCAGCTGTACAAGCAGAAGAAGCCCGTTCTCTTCTACTGGTACGACCCGCAGTACCTGAACGCCCAGTACGACCTCGTGCGGGTGCAGTTGCCGCCGCGGTTCAAGAGCTGCCAGGACGACGAGAAGAAGGGCGGCAACCCGAAGAAGTACGCCTGCGAATACCCGTCCTACCGGCTCGACAAGATCATCAGCGGCAAGTTCGCGAAAAGCGGCTCACCGGCGGTCAAGGTGATCAGGAACTTCAAGTGGACGTCCGCCGACCAGAACTTCGTCGCGAACCTCATCGCCGGCAGCAAGAAGATGAAGCCGGACAAGGCCGCGGAGGTCTGGGTCAAGGGTCATCCGGGCAAGGTCAAGGCCTGGCTCAAGTAGTGAGCTGACAGAGCTCTCGGTGGCGGAGCGCGGCGGTGCAGGGAGGCCGCCGCGCCCGCCCCGCTTGCCGTGGAGAGCCCGGTCGTTGCACGGTTGCCAACATGATCGCCGGCAAGAAGATGAAGCCGGACAAGGCGGCCGAGGCGTGGGTGAAGGCGAACCCGGGAAGTAGCGGGCTCAGCGGTGGCAGAGCCGCCGCTCCCCTCCTCGAGCGTTTGGCCGCGCACGGCGAACGGCAGCCGGCCGCAGGATTGCCGGCAGCGCAAGGTGCGTAGTTCCGGGTAGCGGGGGTCAGTGGCGTTCCAGAGCGGGAGCTTCGAGGGGAGCGAGTACGTCTCGCAGCGAGTTCTCGACGTCTGGAAGTCGCAGTGGGCCGGGCAGAGCGACCTTCCCGGCTTCGTCTGGCGGAGCTGGGCCGAGCTGGTCAACGAGCTGAACGAGGCCGGCGTGCCGCTGCTGGTGGGCACCGACCTGATAGTTCCCGGCATTCTGCCCGGCCTCTCCGTTCACGAGGAGATGGCGATCTGGCAGGAGGCGGGCATCGCCCCTGCCGACGTGCTGCGCAGCGCGACGACGGTGCCGGCGCAGTTCATGGGCCTGGGCGATCGTCTCGGCAGCGTCGGTGAGGGGAAGACGGCGTCCCTGATCCTCGTCAGGGCCAACCCGCTGGAGGACGTCAGGAACGCAGGGCAGATCGAAGGGGTCTTCCTGCGCGGGCGCTACTTCGGCCCCGCCGACCTCGACCGGCTGCCGGCGGAGGCGAGAGCCTTGGCGCATCCGGCAGCGTGACGATGTGATATACACCTCGTATATCAACTCTCGCCTCCACTCTTCGCTCCGCCCCCCTGCCCGGCCCCGACGAGTCCCGCTCGCTCAGCGAGCAGGCGACCCGGCAGATCCGTGAGCTGATCGTCACGCTCGAGCTCGCGCCCGGCTCGCCGGTCAGCGAGCGCGAGCTGATGGAGCGGCTCGGGCTCGGGCGCACGCCCGTCCGCGAGGCGCTGCGGACGCTCGCGCAGGAGAAGCTCGTCGAGGTCTACCCACGTCGCGGCATCGTCGTCTCGCCCGTCGACGTCGGCGACCTCGCCTCGCTCTCCGAGGTGCGGATCACGCTCGAGAGCTTCGCGGCCCGCCAGGCGGCCGAGCGGGCGAACGCGGGCGACCGTGACGTCGCTCGTGCCCTGCTTGCGGAGTTGCCCCGAGTCGCCGCCGCGGACGACGAGCGGGCGCTGATCGAGCTCGACCAGCGGATCCACCGCCACGTCTACCGCTGCGCCCACAACCCATACCTCGAGTCGACCCTGAACGAGTACTACACGCTCACGCTGCGGATCTGGTTCCTCGCCCTCGACCGCGTCGCGCGGCTCGACGACGCCGTCACCGAGCACGGCGAGATCCTGCAGGCGATCATCGACGGCGACGCCGGCCACGCCGAGAACGTGATGCGCCGTCACATCGAAGGCTTCGAGCGCGCGATCCGCGCGGTCTTGTGAGCAACGGCTCTGACAACGACCCCCACAGGAGAGATGACCCCATGAGCACCTTCCCCGCGAGCGCCCGGGCCGTCGTGATCGGCTGCGGCATCGTCGGCAACAGCCTCGTCCACCACCTCACCCGGCTCGGCTGGACGGACGTCGTCCAGATCGACAAGGGGCCGCTGCCGAATCCGGGCGGCTCGACCGGGCACGCCTCCAACTTCATCTTCCCGGTCGACCACTCGAAGGAGATGACGCAGCTGACGCTCGAGTCGCAGCGCCAGTACATCGAGATGGGCGTCAACACCGAGTGTGGCGGGATCGAGGTCGCGCGCACCGAGGAGCGAATGGAGGAGTTCCGCCGCCGGATGGCGTCGGCGAAGTCCTGGGGTGTCGACTCCGCGCGGCTCGTCACCCCGGCCGAGATCAAGGAGCTCGTGCCGTACATCGACGAGTCGATCCTGCTCGGCGGCTTCTACTGCCCGACCGTGTCCGTCGTCGACTCCCTGCGCGCCGGCACGATCATGCGCGAGCGGGGGATCGACTCCGGTGGCCTGCAGGTCTTCGCGAACACCGAGGTGACGGGCATGGACGTGGAGCACGGCCGGATCAGGCGCGTGCACACCTCGCGCGGTGTGATCGAGGCGGAGGTGGTCGCGATCGCCTGCGGCGTCTGGAGCCCGATCCAGGCGAAGATGGCGGGCGCGCACATCCCGCTCACCCCGGCCGTGCACCAGATGATCGACGTCGGCCCGGTGCCGCGGTTCGAGACGTCGTCGAGCGCGATCGAGTTCCCGATCGTGCGCGACATGGACGTGTTCATGTACGAGCGGCAGGACGGCGTCGGGCTCGAGATCGGCTCGTACGCCCATCGCTCGATCCTTCACGACCCGGAGGAGATCCCGTCGATCGAGGAGGCGGCGCTGTCCCCGACCGAGTTCCCCTTCACGCAGGCCGACTTCGGCCCCCAGTTCGAGCACGCGCTCGAGCTGATGCCGGAGATCGTCGGCGACGAGTCGGTCGGCCAGAAGTACGCGATCAACGGCCTCATCGCGCTGACGCCCGACGGGATGCCGCTCCTCGGCGAGACGCCCGAGGTCAAGGGCCTCTGGTCCGTCGCCGCGGTGTGGGTCAAGGAGGGCCCCGGCGTCGGCAAGTCGGTGGCGGAGTGGATGGTGCTCGGCGAGTCGCACATCGACCTCCACTCGTCCGACGTCAGCCGCTTCCACGACCACCAGAAGACCCACGCGCACATCACGGCGCGCGCGTTCGAGGCCTTCCCGAAGACCTACGGCATCGTCCATCCGTCCGAGCAGTGGGCGAGCGAGCGCGGGATCAGGCGCTCGCCCATGATCCAGCAGGAGCAGGCTCTCGGCGCCGCCTTCTACGAGGCGGTCGGCTGGGAGCGGCCGCAGTGGTACGAGGCGAACACGAAGCTCGTCGAGCACTACGGCGTCGAGGAGCGGCAGGCCGAGTGGGACGCCCGCTGGTGGTCGCCGATCATCAACGCCGAGCATCTCGCGATGCGCGAGCACGCCGGCATCTTCGACCTCTCGGCCTTCGCGATCTTCGACGTGCAGGGGGCGGGCGCGCTCGACGCGCTCCAGCACGCGGTCATGGCGCAGCTGGACGTGCCGGTCGGCCGGGTCGTCTACACCCCTGTGCTGAGCCAGGGCGGCGGCTTCAAGTCCGACCTCACGATCATGCGCCTGGGCGACGACCTCTTCCGCATCGTCACCGGCGGCGCCCACGGCATGGCCGACCGCAAGCTGTTCACCGACGCGCTGCCCGCTGACGGCTCGGCGAGCCTCGCCGACGTGACGACTGCTTGGACGACGATCGGCCTCTGGGGCCCGCGCGCCCGTGACATTCTCTCGAGCGTGACGGCCGACGGACGTCTCGCACGAGGGCTTTCCGTTCGGCCGCTGCCGCACGATCGAGATCGGCTCGCAGCTCGTGCTCGCCTCGCGGATCTCGTACGTCGGCGACCTCGGCTGGGAGCTGTACGTGCCGATGGAGCAGGGTGCCCGGTTGTGGGACACGCTCTGGGAGGCCGGGGCGCCGCACTCGCTCACGGCCTGCGGGATCGGCGTCTACGCGACGACCGGCCGGCTCGAGAAGGGCTACCGCGCCTACGGCGCCGAGCTCGAGACGGAGTACAACGTCGTCGAGGCGGGCATGCAGCGGCCGACCGTGAAGGAGCAGGACTTCGTCGGCAAGGAGGCGCACCTGCGCCACCGCGAGGAGGAGCCGGCGGCGATCCTCTGCACGCTCACGGTCGACGACCATGTCTCCTCCGCAGGCGTGAAGCGCTACCCGCTCGGACGCGAGCCGATCACGCTCCGTGACGGCACGCCGCTGACCGACGCGAAGGGCCGCCGCTCGTACGTGACGAGTGCCGGCGCGGGGCCGTCGCTCGGCAAGTACATCCTGATGGCCTACCTGCCGCCCGAGCACGCGGTCGAAGGCTCGCAGGAGCTCGCGGTCGAGTACATGACCGAGCGGTTCCCGGTCACCGTCGACGTCGTCGGCGCGCGCGCGCCCTTCGATCCCGAGAACGAGAGGATCCGCTCGTGAAGGTCCTCGTGTGCGTGAAGCGCGTTCCCATGACAGGCGGCGCATCGTCCTCACCGAGGACGAGCAGGCGATCGAGACGAAGCATCTCGGCTTCGCCGTCAGCCCGCACGAGGAGTGCGGTGTCGAGGAGGCGGTGCGTCTCGTCGAGCTGAACGGCGGTGAGTCGGTCGTGCTCACGCTCGGGGCCGCCGAGGCGGAGGAGCAGTTGCGCGACGCGATGGCGATCGGGATCGACCGCGGGATCCACCTCGTCACGGACGGCGAGGAGTGGGATCCCGAGGCGACGGCCGGCGCGATCGTCGAGGCGATCCGGGCCGACGAGGCAGCCTCCGGTCCGTTCGACCTGATCTTCTTCGGCAACGAGTCGGCCGACTCGGGCGGCTACCAGGTCGGCCTCCGGACGGCATACGCGCTCGGACGCCCCTGCGCGACGGGGCTCAAGAGCGTGGTCGTGGACAGCGGCTCGGCCCGCTGCGAGCAGGAGGTCGGCGGCGGCCGCGACGTCTACGAGCTGCCGTTGCCTGCGGTGCTGACCGTGCTCGAAGGGCTGAACCTGCCGCGCTACCCGTCGGTACCCGGGAGGATGCGCGCCGGGCGCAAGCCGCTCGAGGCGACGACGCCCGCCAGGCCGGGCTCGCGGCTCGAACGCTCGCGGCTCGTCGTGCCCGAAGGAGATGCGAAGCAGGCCGAGGTGCTCGGTCGCGGGCCCGAGGCGGCGGCAGCGGTCGTCGACCTCCTGCAGCAGATCGGAGTGGCGTCATGAACCTCGTCCTCGTCGAGCACACCGACGGCGTCGCCACGGACGTCTCGCTGCAGGCGCTCGCGCTTGCCGCGGGCCTCGGTGGCGAGACGCACGCGCTCCTGATCGGCCCGGGTGGGGCGGTTGCGGCATCTGGCGTTCCCGCCGTCGTGGCCCATGTCGCGGAGCACGATGCCCTCGACGCGTTCGCGCCCGACGCCTGGGCGGCGATCCTCTGCAGCGTCGCGGATCGCATCGGCGCGACGGCAATCGTCGCGCCGGGCTCCCCGCCGGCAACCGACGCGATGGCCCGCGCGGCCGTCCGGCTCGGCGAGCCGCTGGCGGCCAACTGCATGGCCGTCACTCCCGGCGACCCCCTCACGCTGACGCGCGTCCGCTGGGGCGGCAGCCTGCTCGAGGAGGCGCGGTTGCACGCCGGGCGTGCGCTGCTGACCGTTGCGCCGCACGCCGTCGCCGCCGTCGAGGCAGGCGCACCCGGCTCGGTCGAGACGTTCACGCCGGAGCTGGCCGGGGCCGACCTCGTCGTGCGCGTGCGCGACCGCGTCGCGCCACCGGCGGGCGGCATCTCGCTCGCCGACGCCAAGGTCGTCGTCACGGGCGGCCGCGGTGTCGGGTCGGCGGAGGGCTTCGCGGTCGTCGAGGAGCTCGCGGCCCTGCTCGGCGGCGCGGTCGGCTGCTCGCGGGCGGTGACGATGTCCGGCTGGCGCCCGCACACGGAGCAGGTCGGGCAGACGGGCAACAAGATCGCGCCCGACATCTACATCGCCTGCGGCGTCTCCGGCGCGACCCAGCACATCGCCGGAGCGAAGGGCGCGAAGCGGATCCTCGCCGTCAACACCGATCCCGAGGCGCCGATCATGTCGATCGCCGACTACGCGGTCGTCGGTGACCTGCACGAGGTGCTGCCGGCCGTGTCGGCGGAGCTGCGAAGGCGGCGGGGCGCGTGACGCGCGGACGACAGGCTGATGCCTGTCGCCGGCGGTGTCCGGCCGACCATCCGGGCTGCGTGCGATGAGCACGGCCGTCTCCGCCCTTGCGCTCCTTGTCGTGCTCGGCACCGCCGGCCTCCTCTTCGGCCGCCGGGCCCTCCTGCTCACGAACCTCGTCCGGCTCGGGAAGCCGGTGCAGCGGTTCGACGACGTCCCGCAGCGGGTGCGCAACGAGGCGGTCGTCGTGCTCGGGCAGAGGAAGCTGTTCCAGCGGCTCGGCCCGGGCGTCATCCACGCCCTTATCTTCTGGGGCTTCCTCGTTCTCTTTCCGACGATCGTGATGGCCCTGATCGCCGCCGTCGCGAGGGGCGAGACCCTGCCGTGGCTCGGCTCGCAGGGCTGGTTCGCCTTCCTCGTCGACCTCTTCGTCGTGCTCGTGCTCGTGGGGGTCACCGCGGCCTTCGCAATCCGCACGCGGCGCCCCGAGCGGTTCAAAGGCAGCCACGCCGGGGACGCGTACCTCATCCTCGGCCTGATCGCGCTCATCGTCCTCACGCTGCTCTTCTGGCACGCGGCGCTGATCGCGACCGGGCTGAACGAGTGGCCCGCGGGGTGGTCGCCGGTCTCGAACGCGATCGCGCAGGTGTTCGGTGAGGGTACGTGGGCCGAGGTGCGCGAGCGGATCTTCGTCTGGGCCCATGTTCTCCTCGTCGTCGGCTTCCTCGCCTACCTGCCGCACTCGAAGCACCTCCACATCGCGACGGCGGCGGTCAACGTCTGGTTCGGCCGCACCCGTCGCCGGGGTCGCCTCGAGCCGCTCGACTTCACGGTCGAGGACGAGAGCGCGATGCGCTTCGGCTCGGCCACGATCGCCGACATGACGTGGAAGCAGATGATCGACACGATGTCGTGCACCGAGTGCGGCCGCTGCCAGGACGTCTGTCCGGCCTACGCCACCGGCAAGGACCTGTCGCCGAAGCTCCTGATCATGGGGCTGCGCGATCAGCTGTTCGCCGAGGGGCCGAGCCTGGTCGCGGCTCGCAGCGGCGGCACGGCGTTCGAGCCGACCCCGCTCGTCCCGAACGCCGTCAGCGACGACGTCGTCTGGGACTGCGTCACCTGCGGTGCCTGCGTCCAGGAGTGCCCGGTCGCGATCGAGCACGTCGACCACATCGTCGACCTGCGCCGCCACCTGGTCATGGTCGAGGGTCGTTTCCCGGCAGAGGGCGAGACGATGCTGCGCGACGTCGAGCGCTCGCAGAACCCCTGGGGCAAGCCGCAGGCGGAGCGGGGCGACTGGACGGAAGGGCTCGACGTGCGCGTGCTGCAACCGGGCGAGCCGCCGCCCGAGGTCCTCTACTGGGTCGGCTGCGCGGCGTCGTTCGACGAGCGCGCCCGCACGACGGCGCAGTCGACGGCGAAGCTGCTGCAGGCGGCCGGTGTCGACTTCGCGATCCTCGGCCCGCGCGAGTGCTGCACCGGCGACCCCGCCCGGCGGATGGGGAACGAGTACACGTTCCAGTCGTACGCGGAGCAGAACGTGGCGACGCTGAACGAGGCGGGCGTGACGAAGATCGTCGCGAGCTGCCCGCACTGCTTCAACACGCTCGCCAACGAGTACCGCGACTTCGGCGGCGACTACGAGGTCGTCCACCACACCGAGCTGCTGACGGAGCTCCTGCAGGAGGGGCGGCTCGAGCCGGTCGCGGGCACGGAGGAGATCACCTACCACGACTCCTGTTACCTGGCCCGGCACAACGACGTCATGGCGGCGCCGCGCGACATCGTGGCGCGGGTCGGCAGAGCCGCTCGAGATGGCGCGGAGCGGCAAGCGCACCTTCTGCTGCGGCGCCGGCGGCGCCCACATGTGGCTGGAGGAGCGCGGCAACCAGATCAACGAGGAACGGGCCCGAGAGGCGGCGGAGACCGGGGCCTCGACGCTGGCCGTCGCGTGCCCCTTCTGCACGATCATGCTCGACGACGGCGTCAGGCAGAACGGCTCGGAGATGCGCGTCGCCGACGTGGCGACACTGCTCGCCGAGGCGCTCGACAAGTAGCCTCCCTGCCGTGAGCGCTCCTTCCCCCGGCGAGACGCACGACGTGGTCGTCGTCGGCGGCGGGATCGCCGGGCTCGCGGCCGCCCACGCGCTGCGCGACCGCGACGTCGTCGTGCTCGAGGCTGCGGAGCGTGCGGGAGGGAGGATCCACTCGGAGCCCCGCGGCGACAACTGGCTCAACTTGGGCGCCCACGTCTTCGGCGGGGAGAGCTCAGTCTCCGGGCAGCTGCTCGCCGAGCTGGGCGTTCGCGCCGAGGCGGTGCCGGGCCGTCTCGCGGCCGTCTCGCTGAACGGGAAGCTCGTCTCGCGCGGGCCGGTCGAGAGCTTTCCGCTGCGGCTCCCGATGCCGCTTCGCTCACGGCTCGCGCTCGTGAAGACCGGCGTCAAGCTCCGTCTCGCAGTACGGAGGTACGCGCAGATCGCAGCGCCGCGCGAGGAGGAGGACCCAGCCGAGCGCCAGCGGCGCATGCTCGCGTTCATGGACGACCGCTCGTTCGCGGACTTCGCCGGGCCGCTGCCCGAGGACGTCGACCTGCTCTTTCGCTCGACGCTGACCCGTTCGTCGGGGGAGCCGGAGGAGCTTGCCGCGGGGTACGGCGTCGGCTACTTCCACCTCGTCTGGGACAAGCGGGGCGGGCTCTCGCGCAACATTCTCGGCGGTCCCGGCGTCGCGATCGATGCGCTCGCGGCCCGGCTCGGCGACCGCGTGCGTCTCGGTGCCCGCGTGACTTCGATCGAGCGCAACGCGACGGGCGTGAGGGTCGAGATCGACGGCGGCGCCCGCTCGATCGAGGCCCGTGCCACGGTGGTGGCGACCCCCGCCTACGTGACGCGGGAGATCGTGGCAGACCTCCCCCGCGACACGGCCGCGGCGCTCGAGGCGATCCCGTACGGCCCCTATGTCGTCGCTGCCTTCCTTACTCGTGAGACCGGGCCGATGCCCTGGGACGACCTCTACGCGCTCGCGACCCCGAAGCGCTCGTTCAGCATGCTTTTCAACACCGCGAACGTGCGCCGGGCGGGGGAAGCGAAGCGCGCTCCGGGCGGCAGCTTCATGGTCTACGCGGCGGCCGGTTTCGCGCGCCGGCTCGAGTCGCTCGACGACGACGGAGTCCGCGCCGCGTTCCTCGCAGACCTGCACGACGTGCTGCCGGCGACGCGCGGTCTCGTGGACGAGGTCGTGGTCAAGCGCTGGGAGCGAGGCCTTCCGTTCCCGCGCGTCGGGCGCAGCCGGTTGCAGCCGGCACTGGCCCGCCCGCTCGACCGCGTGCACCTCGCAGGCGACTACCTGGGCAGCTGGTACACGGAAACGGCGGTGCAGACGGGCCTCGCGGCCGCCCGCGCGGCCCGCTCGGAGCTCGCCTGAGCCCCGGGGCGTTGACGAGCGCCGCTCCTGCGCCTAGACTCATATGGTGGAACGCCTGTTCCACGTCCTGGAGATCGCCATGGCCCCGCGCACCGGAACGCAGTCGATCGATCGCGCCTCGCAGCTCCTCGTCCGCGTCGTCGAGGGGGACGACGCGCGGACGGTCGGCGAGCTTGCGCAGCTTGCGGGCCTCCCGAAGAGCACGACCTCCCGCCTCGTCTCCGCGCTCGAGCGCCAGGGGCTCGTGCAGCGCGACCCGGGCCGTGGCGCGATCAGCCCCGGGCCCGTGCTGCTCCGCTACGCGCGCCGGGAGCCCTCGACGCTCGACCTCGTCGAGCTGGCGGCGGAGACGCTCGACCGGCTCGCGCGCGTCAGCGGCGAGACGGCGAACCTCGGCGTCGCCACGCCGACCGCGGTCGAGATGCTCGACCAGCGCGACAGCCGCCACATCCTCGGCTCGGCAAACTGGGTCGGCCAGCGGGTCCCGCACCACGGCTCCGTGGTCGGCAAGGTCTTCCTCGCCGAGGGCGCCCTGCCGGTGCCCGATGAGCCGCTCGAACAGCTCGGCCCGCACACGATCACCGATCCGGCGGCGCTGCGCAGCGACCTCGAGCGCACCCGTGCCCGGGGCTATGCCACCGCGGTGGACGAGCTCGAGGCCGGCCTCTGGGCGGTTGCCGCCCCGGTACACGACGCAGGTGGCACCGTCGTCGCGGCACTCAGCATCTCCGGTCCCACCGTCCGGCTGCACGACGGCCTGCTCGACGAGCTCGGCCGGCTCGTCCGCGACGAGGCTGCCACACTCTCCACCCGGATTGGCTACGACGACGCGAAACGAGGTGCTGCATGAGCGACGAAGAGATCGACCTGAACGCGCTCTCCGACGAAGAGCTCGTGACCCAGATGCACGACGACCTGTACGACGGCCTCGCACCCGAGATCGCGGAGGGAACGAACATCCTCCTCGGCCGCGGCTGGGCGCCCGACCGGGTGCTGAACGACGCGCTCGTCGGCGGAATGCGGATCGTCGGGATCGACTTCCGCGACGGCATCCTCTTCGTGCCGGAGGTGCTGCTCGCCGCGAACGCGATGAAGGCGGGAATGGCGATCCTCCGTCCGCTGCTCGCCGAGACCGGCGTCGAGCGGATCGGCAAGGTCGTGATCGGCACGGTCAAGGGCGACATCCACGACATCGGCAAGAACCTCGTCGCGATGATG
This sequence comes from uncultured Thermoleophilia bacterium, assembly GCA_963823355.1. GTDB lineage: Bacteria > Actinomycetota > Thermoleophilia > Gaiellales > Gaiellaceae > Gaiella. Next base: position 521,674 of record CAWGLG010000007.1, on the reverse strand, counting down.
CTCGAGGGCGCGGGCTTCGAGGTGATCGACCTCGGGATCAACACTCCCGTCGAGCAGTATCTCGAGGCGCTCGAAGAGCACCAGCCCGAGATCCTCGGCCTCTCGGCGCTGCTCACGACGACGATGCCCTACATGAAGGTCGTCATCGACACCCTGAAGGAGAAGGGGCTGCGCGACGATTACATCGTCCTCGTCGGTGGGGCTCCGCTGAACGAGGAGTTCGGTGCGGCGATCGGTGCCGACGCCTACTGCCGCGACGCTGCGGTGGCGGCGGAGACTGCGCAGGCTCTCGTGCTGGCGCGCCGCGCCGCGGCGAAGGCGAATTGAGCTCGGACGTCGCCACCGATCTCCTCGAGGGCGAGGTCGCATTCGTCGCGGCCGAGCGCCCGGACGTGCTGATCCTCGCCTGCGGCGCGATCGCCCGTGAGGTGCTCGCCGTGATCCGCCTCAACCGGTGGACGCACATCGACGTCAAGTGCCTGCCGGCGAAGCTCCACAACACGCCGAAGCAGATTGCAGGAGCGGTCGATGCGAAGCTGACCGAGCTGAAGGGCCGCTACACCCGTGTCTTCGTCGCGTACGCGGACTGTGGCACGGCCGGCGCACTCGACGTCGTTCTCGATCGCCACGGCGTCGAGCGGCTGCCGGGCGCCCACTGCTACGGCTTCCTGGCCGGCAACGACGCGTGGGACGCGATGCAGGAGGAGGAGGCCGGCACCTACTACCTGACCGATTTCCTCGCGCGACACTTCGAGTCGCTCATCGTGCGGCCGTACAGGTTCGACACCAACCCCGAGCTCGTGCCGATGGTCTTCGGCAACTACAAGCGCCTGATCTACCTGGCGCAGACGGACGACGCGGGCCTGCGTGAGCGGGCCAGAGCTGCGGCCGAGCTCCTCGGGACTGGAGTACGAGGAGCGCCGCACAGGGTACGGCGAGTTGCAGCCGTCGCTCGTCCAGTTCGTGAACATGGGTGCGCATGCCTGAGCTGACCGTCATCTCGTGGCGCGCGATCCCGGCCCAGGTGACGGCGGGAAAAGGACGCAGCGCCTCCCGCGTGCAGCTCTCGGAGCGCTTCCAGGAGGCGATCGACGCAGCCGCAATGCGGGCCGGCCTGATCGGCACCGACGCCTATCTCGAGGAGTGGCGCCGGGAGGCCCGGCCGTGCGGAGACGATCCCGAGGCCGAGGTAGCCTTCACGGCCGCGCAGCTCGAGGCCGACTACACCGACGAGAGGCTCGAGCGGTTGGTTCGCGCGAGCGGAGAGGAGGAGGGCGCGTGACCGAGACAGTGTTGTCCTCCGCCACGAAGGAGGTCGTGATCGGGTTCGACCGCCCATTCGTGATCATCGGCGAGCGCATCAACCCGACGGGCCGCAAGAAGCTGGCCGAGGAGATGAAGAACGGCAACTTCGAGACCGTGATCGCGGATGCCGTGGCCCAGGTCGAAGCGGGCGCGCAGATGCTCGACGTCAACGCGGGCATCCCGCTTGCGGACGAGCCGGCGATCCTGCGCCACACGATCGAGCTCGTGCAGTCGATCACCGACGTCCCGCTCTGCATCGACTCCTCGATCGTCGAGGCGCTCGAGGCAGGGCTGTCGGTCTACCAGGGGAAGGCGCTCGTCAACTCCGTCACCGGCGAGGACGAGCAGATGGAGCGGGTGCTGCCGCTCGTCGCGAAGTACGGCGCCGCGGTCGTTGCGATCTCGAATGACGAGACGGGTATCTCCGAGGATCCCGACGTGCGGTTCGCCGTGGCGCAGAAGATCGTCTCGCGGGCGGGCGACTACGGCATCCCGAAGGAGGACGTCGTCGTCGATCCGCTCGTGATGCCGATCGGGGCCATGGGTACCGCCGGCCGCCAGGTGTTCCGGCTCGTGAGGCGGCTGAAGGAGGAGCTCGGCGTCAACTCGACCTGCGGCGCCTCCAACGTCAGCTTCGGCCTCCCGAACCGGCCCGCCCTGAACGCCGCTTTCCTGCCGATGGCGATCGCGTCGGGCCTCACTTCGGCGATCACGAGCCCGTTGCACGACGAGGTGCGCCACGCGATCTGGGCCGCGGACGTGATGAACGGCAACGACGAGCACTGTGCTTCGTGGATCGCCCGGAACAGCGAGTCGGGCGAGGCGGCGCAGACCGGCCGCCGCGGCGGCCGCGAGGGCCGGCGGAGGGCCGGGAGCACGTGACGCCTGATCCTGTCTCCGAGCACCTCGTCGTCTTCACGCCGTCCGGCCGGCGTGGCCGGTTCACGCCGGGCACGACCGTTCTCGACGCGGCGCGGCGGCTCGGAGTCGACATCGACTCCGTCTGCGGCGGCCGCGGCATCTGCGGGCGCTGCCAGGTCGAGGTAAGCGAGGGCGAGCACGCAAAGCACGCGATCGTCTCCGCGGCGTCCCATCTCTCGCCGGTGAGCGAGGTCGAGCTCGCCTACGCGGCCGACCGCGGCCTCGCCGCCGGCCGCCGCCTCGGGTGCACGGCCTGCGTCGAGGGCGAGCTCGTGATCGACGTGCCGCCCGAGAGCCAGGTGCACCGGCAGGTGGTGCGCAAGGAGGCCGACGCCCATCCGATCGAGGTGAACCCCGTCGTCCGCCTCCACTACGTCGAGGTCGAGGAGCCCGACCTCGCCTCCCCCACGAGCGACCTCGGCCGCCTGCGCGCCGCGCTCGAGCGCGAGTGGGGGCTGACGGGGCTCACCTTCGACGCGCATGTCGTGGCAGGGCTTCAGCGTGCACTCCGGACAGGTGGCTCAGAGCCACAAAGCCCGGCCTGGCGCGTCACCGTCGCCGTGCACGACGGGTCGACCGTGACGGCGATCTGGCCCGGCTTCCACGAGGCGGCGTACGGCATCGCGTTCGACATCGGCTCGACGACCGTCGCCGGGCACCTGTGCGATCTCCACACGGGGGACGTGCTCGCGTCGGCAGGAGAGATGAACCCGCAGATCCGCTTCGGCGAGGACCTGATGAGCCGCGTCTCCTACGTGATGATGCATCCCGGCTCCGAGAAGGAGCTGACGCGCGCCGTCCGCGGCTGCCTTGCCAAGCTCACCGCCGAGCTCGCGAACGACGCGGGTGTCTCGCGTGACGACATCCTCGAGCTCACGCTCGTCGGCAACCCGATCATGCACCACCTGCTGCTCGGCCTCGACCCGACCGAGCTCGGCGGCGCTCCGTTCGCACTCGCGATCGACGAGGCGGTACGCCTGCCCGCGTCGCAGCTCGGCTTGCCCGTTCACCCGGGCGCGCGCGCGTACGTCCTGCCCTGCATCGCGGGCCATGTCGGCGCCGACACCGCCGGTGTGATCCTCTCCGAGGCGCCCTACCTGGGTGAGGAGATCAACCTGATCGTCGACATCGGCACCAACGCCGAGATCGTGCTCGGCAACCGCGACCGCCTGCTTGCCGCGTCGAGCCCGACGGGCCCGGCCTTCGAGGGCGCGCAGATCAGCTGCGGCCAGCGCGCCGCGCCCGGTGCGATCGAGCGCGTGCGGATCGACCCGGACACGCTCGAGCCCCGGTACCGCGTGATCGGCAACGACGCCTGGTCGGACGACCCGGGGTTCGCGGGCACCCATGTCACGGGCGTCTGCGGCTCCGGCATCATCGAGGCGATTGCGGAGTTGCATCTGGCGAGCGTGCTGACCACGGACGGCACGATCGACGGGGCGCTCGCCGCCCGCTCGCCCCGGATCGTCACCGATGGCCGGACGTTCTCGTACCTGCTCTCCGACGGCGAGCCCGTGCTCATGATCACGCAGAACGACGTCCGCCAGATCCAGCTCGCCAAGGCCGCCCTGCACGCGGGGTGCATGCTGCTGTTCGAGCGCTACGGGATCGAGCGAGTCGACCGCATCCGCCTCGCCGGCGCCTTCGGCAACCACATCGACCCCGTGCACGCTCTCGTGCTCGGCCTCGTCCCCGACTGCGACCCTGCGCACGTCACCTCGGCCGGCAACGCGGCCGGCACCGGCGCCCGGATTGCGCTGCTCGACGGCGCTGCCCGCGCCGAGATCGAGGAGGTGGTGCAGCAGGTCGAGAAGATCGAAACCGCCGTCGAGCCGCGCTTCCAGGAGCTCTTCGTCGGAGCCATGGCCATCCCACACGACACCGATCCGTACGAGCGGCTCCGCGCCGTCGTTCCGCTACCGGCGCGCCGCGTTTCCGAAGCGACCGAGGGCCGCGGGCGCCGCCGCCGCGGCCGGCCAGATCCCGCCCAAAGGAGCCCCGCATGACCGAGACGACCGGGAGCCGCCGCAGTGGTGGCCGCGCCGCGAGGCAGGCCGCACGCGCGATCACGAACGCCGAGAGCGTTCCGTACGTCACGAGGGCGCTGACGCCTTTCGAGGTTCTCTCGGAGGAGCACCTCGAGCTGATCGAGGAAAACGCCGACACCGTGCTCGAGCAGGTCGGGATCGACTTCCGCGACACGCCCGAAGCCCTGCGCCTCTTCAGGGAGGCCGGCGCCGACGTCGACGGCGAGCGCGTTCGCTTCCCCCGCGGGCTCGCCCGCCGGCTCGTGCAGGCCACGGCCCCCGCGACCTTCACCCAGGTGGCCCGGAACCCGGCCCACAGCGTGGAGATCGGCGGGAGGAGCACGGTGTTCGCGCCGGCGTACGGCTCACCTTTCGTGACCGACCTCGACAACGGCCGCCGCTACGGGACGATCGAGGACTTCCGCAACTTCGTCAAGCTGACGTACATGACGCCGTTCCTGCACCATTCGGGCGGCACCGTCTGCGAGCCGGTCGACCTGCCGGTGAACAAGCGGCACTACGACATGGTCTACGCGCACATGCGCTACTCGGACAAGCCGTTCATGGGCTCGGTCACGCATCCGAGCCGGGCCGAGGATACGGTGGAGATGGCGCGGATCCTCTTTGGGCCCGACTTCCTCGAGTCGAACACGGTCGTGGTCTCGCTCGCGAACGCGAACTCGCCCATGGTGTGGGACGCGACGATGCTCGGCGCGGCCAGGGCGTACGCAGAGGCAAATCAGGCGGTGCTGATCACGCCGTTCATCCTCGCGGGGGCGATGAGCCCCGCGACCGTCGTCGGGGCCGCGACCCAGACGCTCGCGGAGGCGCTCGCCGGGATGGCGTTCTGCCAGCTCGTGCGGCCCGGCGCCCCGGTGATCCTGGGCTCGTTCGCCTCGTCGATGTCGATGCAGTCGGGCGCTCCGACCTTCGGCACGCCCGAGCCGGCGCTGATCCTCTACGTGATGGCCGCGCTCGCCCGCCGCGTCGGCGTTCCGTTCCGTTCGGGCGGTGCCCTAACGGCCTCGAAGATCGCGGACGCACAGGCCGCATACGAGTCGGCGAACACGATGCAGCCCACGATGCTCGGCGGCGTCAACTTCGTCCTCCACGCGGCCGGCTGGCTCGAGGGCGGGCTTGCGATGGGCTACGAGAAGTTCGTCCTCGACGTCGACCAGGCGGCTGCCTGGCATGCGTTCGCGAAGGGGGTCGACATGTCTCCGAACGGGCAGGCGCTCGACGCGCTCCTGACCAACGAGCCCGGTACCCACTTCCTCGGCCACCCGCATACCCTCGCGAACTTCGAGGGCGCGTTCTGGCGGTCGTCCAACGCCGACAACAACAGCTTCGAGCAGTGGGATCTCGACGGAGCGAAGGGCGCGAGCAGCCGGGCGAACGCGACGTGGAAGAAGATGCTCGCCGACTACGAGGCACCGCCGATCGACGACGCCGTCGACGCGGCGCTGATCGAGTTCATCGAGCGCAAGAAGGCCTCGTTCCCGGACTCGAACGCGTAATGGCCGCCGTAGCCACAGAGAGGGGAGCACCCCGGACGCTTGCCGAGCTGATCGCCCACTCGCGGTACGAGGTGATCCCGCTCGCGGGCGCCGAGGAGCAGGTTCTCGAGCACGTTCCCCGGGACGTCACGCTCACCGTGACCGTCTCGCCCGTGAAGGGCCTCGAGCACTCGTTCGAGCTTGCCGGCAAGCTTGCGGCTCACGGGTACCCGATCGTGCCGCACCTGTCGGCGCGCCTCGTCGTCGACCGCGCCCACCTCGCCGAGATCGTGGCGCGACTGACCGAGTTGGGCGTGCGGGACGTGTTCGTCGTCGCCGGAGACGCCGACCAGCCCGCGGGCGCCTTCGAGGGCGCCGCGGCACTACTCGACGCGATGGCGGAGAACGGCCATCCCTTCGAGCAGATCGGGATCACCGGGTATCCGGAGAGCCATCCGCTGATCGACGACGAGACGACGATCCAGGCGATGTTCGAGAAGGCGCGCCACGCGACGTACATCGCGAGCCAGATCTGCTTCGACTCGCGTGTGACCGTGGAGTGGGTGAACACCGTGTGGGCTCGCGGTACGCGTCTGCCGATCCTCGTCGGCATCCCGGGGATCGTTCCCCGGGCCAAGCTCATGCGTGTCTCGTCGCGCATCGGGATCGGCGAGTCGCTGCGCTTCCTGCGCAAGCACAACGATTTCGTGACGCGGTTCTTCCGGCCTGGCGGGTTCAGCCCCGACCGGCTGATCAAGGGGCTCGCGCCGGTGCTCGCCGATCCCGAGCAGAAGGTCGCCGGATTCCATATCTTCACGTTCAACGACCTCGCCGACACCGAGGCGTGGCGACAACGCAAGCTGGCCGGAGGCTGAATTCCGTGAGCACGCACTACGACTTCGTGATCGTGGGTGGGGGCTCGGCGGGCTCCGCCCTCGCGAACCGGCTCAGCGCCGATCCGGCCACGCGCGTTCTCGTGCTCGAGGCAGGGCGGCCCGACTACAGGTGGGACGTCTTCATCCACATGCCGGCCGGCCTCGCGACGCCGATCGGCAACCGCTTCTACGACTGGAAGTACGAGTCCGAGCCGGAGCCGCACATGAACGGACGCAGGATCTACCATGCGCGCGGCAAGGTGCTGGGCGGCTCCTCGAGCATCAACGGCATGATCTTCCAGCGCGGCAACCCGCTCGACTACGAGCGCTGGGCCGCCGACCCGGGCATGGAGAGCTGGGACTACGCGCACTGCCTGCCGTACTTCAAGCGGATGGAGAGCTGCCTCGCCGGCGCGGACGAGTTCCGGGGCGGGGAGGGCCCGCTCGTGCTCGAGCGCGGGCCGGCCACGAGCCCGCTGTTCCAGGCGTTCTTCGAGGCGGTGCAGCAGGCGGGCTACCCGCTCACCGACGACGTGAACGGGTTCCAGCAGGAGGGGTTTGCCGCCTTCGACCGCAACATCCACCGCGGCCGGCGGCTGAGCGCGGCCCGCGCCTACCTCCACCCGGTCATGCACCGGCAGAACCTCGACGTGCGCTGCCGCGCCTTCGTCAATCGCGTCCTCTTCGACGGCACCCGCGCGGTGGGCGTCGAGGTGGCGGGCAGGACGGGGCCGGAGCGGATCGAGGCCGGCGAGGTGATCCTCTGCGGCGGCGCGATCAACTCGCCGCAGCTCCTCCAGCTCTCCGGGGTCGGCAACGCGGGCGAGCTCGAGGCGCTCGGCATCGACGTGACCCACGACCTGCCGGGCGTCGGCGAGCACCTACAGGATCACCTCGAGGTCTACATCCAGTACGGCTCGAAGCAGCCCGTCTCGGTGGCGCCGGCGATGAAGTGGCGCAACCGGCCGTGGGTTGGGTTCAAATGGCTGTTCTTCCGCTCGGGCCCCGGGGCGACGAACCACTTCGAGGCGGGCGGGTTCATCCGCGGCGACGAGCAGGTCGCCTATCCCAACCTCATGTTCCACTTCCTGCCGCGTGGCGATCCGCTACGACGGCTCGTCTCCCTCGGGCGGTCACGGTTATCAGGTGCACGTCGGCCCGATGTACTCGGACGCGCGCGGCTCGGTGAAGATCACCTCGACCGACCCGCGTGTGCATCCGGCGCTCCGGTTCAACTACCTCTCGACCGAGCAGGATCGGCGTGAGTGGCTCGAGGCGGTGCACAGCGCGCGGACGATCCTGACCCAGCCGGCGTTCGAGCCGTTCAACGCCGGCGAGCTCTCACCCGGGCCGTCCGTCGAGACCGACGACGAGATTCTCGACTGGGTCGCGCGGGATGCGGAGACCGCGCTGCATCCTTCATGTACGTGCCGGCTCGGAATCGACGGCATGTCCGTGATCGACCCGGCCACGATGCGCGTGCACGGGCTCGACGGCCTCCGCGTCGTCGACGCCTCGGTCTTCCCCTACGTCACGAACGGCAACATCTACGCTCCCACGATGATGGTGGCCGAGAAGGCAGCCGACCTGATCCTCGGGATGACGCCGTTGCCGGCCGAGCCGGTGCCGTTCTACCGTTTCGAACCACGCTGAGCGCAAGCGCGCGGTCGTCACGCGGTGCTGTTCGTGGCGGGAGCATGTCCGTACACTCGCCCGCATGATCGTCTGTGGTCGTTGCGGGCGCGAGAGTCCGGACATCGATCGCTTCTGCGCTTCGTGCGGGGCGGCGCTCGCCGCCGCCGGGCACCGTGAGGAGCGGAAGGTCGTCACCGTCGTGTTCGCCGACCTCGTCGGGTCGACCGCCCGAGCCGACCGCGCGGACCCCGAGGACGTCCGTGCCGTGCTCGCTCACTACCATGCCCGGCTGCGTCGCGAGCTCGAGCACTACGGGGGCACGGTCGAGAAGTTCATCGGCGACGCGGTCGTGGCCGTGTTCGGCGCGCCGGTCGCGCACGAGGACGATCCCGAGAGGGCGGTGAGGTCGGCGCTCGCGATCCAGGAAGCGATCGCCGAGCTCAACGACGCGGATCCAGAACTCGATCTTCAGGTACGCATCGGCGTCAATACGGGCGAGGCCCTCGTCGCGCTCGACGCATCCTCCGCGGAGGGGGAGGCCATGGTGGCGGGGGACGTCATCAACATGGGGGCGCGCCTGCAAGCTGCCGCTCCCCCGGGCGGCGTGCTCGTCGGTGCGGCGACGTTCCGGGCGACCGAGCGGGTGGTCGACTACCAGGAGGTCGATCCCGTGGTCGTGAAGGGCAAGGCGGAGCCGGTGAGCGCATGGCGGGCGCTGGCTCCACGGGCGCGCTTCGGAGTCGACCTCGGCGGGGCAGGACGTGGGCCGCTCGTCGGCCGTGACCGGGAAGCGGCCGTGCTCGCCGGCGCTCTCGCGCGCGTGCGGGCCGAGCTCGAACCGCAGCTCGTGACGCTCGTCGGGGTGCCCGGGATCGGTAAGAGTCGGCTCATCCAGGAGCTCCTGCGCGTTGTCGACGACGACGACGAGCTGATCGTCTGGCGTCAGGGCCGGTCGCTGCCCTACGGCGAGGGCGTCGCATTGTGGGCGCTCGGAGAGATGGTCAAGGCACACGCCGGGATTCTCGAATCGGACGCAGCCGACGTCGCCTCGTCCAAGCTCGTGCGGACGGTCGGAGACCTGATCCCTGACGGGAGCGAACAGGAGTGGGTCGCGCGGCACCTGCGCCCGCTCGCCGGGCTCGCGGCCGTCGTCGCGACCGGGGGCGACGAGCATAGGACAGAGGCGGCTGCCGCCTGGCGTCGGTTCCTCGAGGCGATCGCCGAGCAGGGGCCAACAGTGCTCGTGTTCGAGGACCTGCACTGGGCCGACGATGGGCTGCTCGATTTCGTCGACGGGCTCGCCGACCGCCTCTCCGGCGTCCCGCTGCTGGTCGTCTGTACCGCGAGGCCCGAGCTGCTCGAGCGACGTCCGGGGTGGGGAGGCGGCAAGCGAAACGCCCAGACGCTGTCGCTCCCTGCGCTCTCGGACGACGACACCGCCCGTCTGCTCGAGGCGCTCCTCGAACGCAGCGCCCTCTCGGGGAGCGCCCGCACCGCGCTCCTGCGCAGCGCGGGCGGCGTGCCGCTCTTCGCCCAGGAGTTCGCGCGCATGGTCGCGGCGGGCAACCGAGCGGACGCCGTCCCGCAGACGCTCCACGCCATCGTCGCCGCCCGGATCGACGGGCTGCCGGAGAGCGAGAAGCGCCTCCTCCACGCCGCGGCCGTCCTCGGCAAGGTCTTCTGGAGCGACGGGCTGGCGGCCACGAGCGGCGAGGAGCGGTGGTCGCTCGACGAGCTTCTGCACGCACTGGAACGGAAGGAGTTCCTGCGGCGCGAGCGGCGCTCCGCGGTCGAGAACGCGCGTCAGTACGCATTCGTGCACGCGCTCGTGTGCGACACCGCCTACGGCCAGATCCCGCGCGCCGATCGGGCTCGCGCGCACCGTCGCGCGGCAGAGTGGATCGGCTCGTTGCCGGGCGACCGGTCCGAGGACCGCGCCGAGGTGCTCGCCCACCACCTCGTGAGCGCGATCGACTACGGCACCGCGGCGGGGATCTCTGTCGACGACCTCCGTCCCGCGGCCGCGCGAGCGCTCCGCGAGGCAGGCGATCGGGCTTGGTCGCTCGGTGCTCCGCGCGAGGCTGCGGGCTTCTACCGCGCCGGCCTCGGGGCTTCGCCCGGCTCGGAGCCCGACCCGCACCTGCTGTTCGCGCTCGGACGGTGCCTCGTCTACTCCGAGAACACGGGCGAGCAAGAGCTCGAGCGGGCGGTCGAAGGCCTGCTCGCAATCGGTGACACGGCGACCGCGGCCGAAGCGATGGTCGCCCTGCACGAGGTTCGTTGGATGACGGGCAGAACGAGCACGGCGCTGCTCGAGCAGGCCTTGGAGCTGATCGGCGGCGAGGCCGGGACACGCGTCGGGGCATTCGTGGTCGGTAGCCTGGGGCGCTTCTACGGGCTCGCGGGACGTTCGGCCGAAGCCGTCGGGCTCGACGAGCGCGCGATGGCAGGCGCCGAGCTCGCCGGCGACCGCCGCCTGTACGCCTGGGCCCTGCAGAATCGCGGAGTCGCCCGCTTCAACCTCGGCGACCTGGAAGGCATCGCGGACGTGGAGCGCGCGCTCGAGATTGCCCTCGAGATCGGCTCCTCCGACGTCGGCCGCTGCCGCATCAACCTCGGCTCGTTCCTCGACGACCTGGGGCGCCTCGACGCGGCCCACGAGCATCTCCGCGAAGGGTTGAGGTTTGCGAAGAGCGTCGGCTGGGGGCGCTTCGAGCGAATCATGACTACCGAGCTCGCACGCAACCGGCTGCTGGCCGGGAAGTGGGACGAGGCAGTCGATCTGGCGCGGCGGTTCGCCGACGAGGTGCGCGCCGGCTACCACGAGACCGAGGCTGCGGGCGTGACGGTACTGATCGCCGCCGAGCGTGGCGATCCTCTCGACGCCCAGGAGATCAGCCGGATCTCTGAGCGAGCGCGTGCGATCGCCGACCTCCAGGTGCTGCTGCCGTGGCTCGCGTGTGTGGCCCGCGCGCTTGCCACGACCGGTGAGAATACTGGCGCTGCCGCCGCATATCTCGACGAGCTCCTCGATACCTGTCGCGGCGCGGCGGCCTCCTACGTTCGGGGGCCGTGGGCCTACGACGCAGCTGTCGCCGCCATGATCCTCGGTCGGACGGCGCAGGTCCTGCTCGTCGTGGATGGAAGCGGTAGGACGATGTGGAGCGAGGCGGCCGCTACGCTCCTCCGCGGGGAACCGGCCCTGGCAGCCGAGGTGCTCTCGAGGATGGGGGCTTTCGACGAGGCGGGAGCGCGGCTCGCGGCGGCACGGGCACTCGCCGAAGAGGGCAGGAACGCAGATGCGGCGGCGCAGGCGCGCCGCGCCCTCGTGCTCTACCGAGACCTCGGAGCGGGGCCGGGAATCGCTCACGCGGAAGCGCTTGGTGGCGCTACGGCCGCCGGGTAGTCGAGGCGGCCGCGACCATCAAGCCCGAGCCGGCGGCAGCCGGGGGCGTCCGCCTCGCGAAGAGCCTCCGTCGTAGAAGGAACGTGGCGCCTCGAACTCGGTGTGCTCGACCTCCGTACCACGAACGTCGCGCTCGTGGAGGCGAGGCTGAACCCCGGCGTCGGAGCTAGGGCCTCGGGACGGCAACCGAGAGCACGGCCTTGACGATGCCGTCGTAGCCGGTGCAGCGGCAGAGGTTGCCCGAGAGCCCGATCCGCACCTCGTCCTCGGTCGGCGAGGGGTTCGCGGTGAGCAGCGCCGTCGCCGAGACGAGCATCCCCGGTGTGCAGAAGCCGCACTGGACGCCGCCGAGGTCGAGGAATGCCGCCTGCAGCGGGGCCAGCGTCTCGCCGTCGGCGAGGCCCTCGACCGTCGTGATCTCGCTTCCCTCAGCCTGCAGTGCCAGGTACGAGCACGAGTTCACCGGCTTGCCGTCGAGCAGCATCATGCAGGCACCGCACTCGGAGTCGTCGCAGCCCTCCTTGGAGCCCGTCAGGCCGATCACGTCCCGCACCGCCGCGAGCAGGTTCGTGCCCGGATCGAGCTCGACCGGGTACGCGATCCCGTTCACCGTGAGTGTCGCCGCGACCTTCATGCGTCCTCCCCTCGGGCGCGCGAGAGCGCCGTTTCGATCGAGCGCCGGGCGATCACGGCCGCCATCGCACGCCGGTAGTCGGCCGAGCCGCGAACGTCCGAGATCGGCGTTGCTGCTGCGGCCACAGCCGCGCCCGCCGCCTCGATCGCGTGGGAGCCCCCGTCGCTGCCGACGAGCGCGGCCTCCGCCTCGGCGACGCGTCTGATCGTCGGCGAGAGCGCCGTCATCGCAACCCGCGCGTCGGTCACCGTCCCGTCCACGACGGTCACGACGGCGGTCGCGCCGACGACGGCGATCTCCATCTGGCGGCGGTACTCGAGCCGCAGGTAGGCACTCCCGGTGCCCTTGGCGGGAGCGGGAACGTCGATCGAGAGGAGCAGCTCGTCCTGATGCGCCGTCGTCGCGCCGGGCCCGGCCCAGAGATCGTCGATCGCGACCCAGCGCGTGCCGGACGGCGAACGCAGCGTGGCGGAGGCGCCGAAGCAGACGAGCGGCCCGCCCGTCTCCATCGCGGGCGAGGCGTTCATCAGGTTGCCGCCGATCGTGCCCTGCGCGCGCGTCGCGTGCGATCCGACGATGGCGCACGCATCGGCGAGCGCGGTGAAGCGCGCGCGGACGGCTTCGCTGCCGGCGACCTCGGCGTGGCTGGCAAGAGCTCCGAGCCGGAGGCCTCCGTCGTCGAGCACCTCGACGCCGTGAAGCTCCGCGAGGCGGTGGATCGCGACGATGCTCTCCGGCAGCGTCGACTTGCCCGAGCGGGCGCCGACGACGAGGTCGGTACCACCGGCAACGGGGCGGGCGCCCGCCGCGATCGCGGCGACGGCGTCCTCGACGCTGGTGGCGGTGGAGTAGGCAATCACGCTCATGCTTGTCGCTCCACGCCCGGCGACCGGCTGAAGCCGGGCGCCTCGCCGACGGCGACAGGCTTCAGTCTGTCGTCCGGGCTAGGCGCTACGCCGACGGCGACAGGCTTCAGCCTGTCGTCCGGGCTCCGTCCGCCGCTCATGCTCCCGCCTCCCATACCCGCTCGGGGGTCATCGGCAGCCGGTGTACCCGCGCGCCGATCACCTTCGCGATCGCGTTCGCGACCGCACCCGCGGTTGGCACGCACGGCGGCTCGCCGACACCCTTGGAGCCCTTCGGGCCCGCGTTCGGGGTGTCGGTCTCGATCCAGGCGATGTCGATCCGGGGCGCGTCCGCGGCCGTCACGAGCTTGTAGTCCGTCAGGTGCGCGTTGCGGTGGCGCCCGTCGGCGTCGAGCTGCGTCCCCTCGGAGAGCGCCTGGCCGATGCCCATCACGACGCCGCCGTAGACCTGCCCGTCGGCGCCGATCCGGTTCAGGATCATGCCGCAGTCGTGTGCTGCGGCGACCTGGAGCACCCGCACGACGCCCGTGTCGCGATCGACGCGAACCCGCACCGCGTGCGCGATCAGCTGGGGCGCGTGGAACGACTCGAGCCCGAGTCGCCCGACGCATCCCTCGGCGGGAGCGTCCGGCGCGGCCGGCACCTCGCCCGCGCCCTTCCCGTGGAAGGTGCCTTCGCCCGCGAGTTCGGCGATCGTGACCGACTTGTCGGGCGATCCCTTGACGAGGATCGCCCCACCCACGAGCTCGAGATCGTCGCGGGCTGCCTCGAGCTGCTCCGCGGCAGCGTCGAGCAGCTGCTCACGCAGGTCGACCGCAGCGGCGATCACGGCTCGGCCGCTGTTGAACGTCGTCTGCGAGCCGCAGGAGCCCATGTCGTTCGGCGCCGCGTCGGTGTCCTGGTAGAGGATCGAGAAGTCCTCGGGCTGCATGCCGAGCTGCTCCGCGACGTACGTGGGCATCGCCATCACCGAGCCGGTGCCGTTCTCCTGCGCGCCGGTGATGATCGTGCCGGTGCCGTCGGGGTTCAGCTTCACGTAGGCGCCGCTCGGCGACGCGAAGCAGGGCCACCAGCCGACCGCGACCCCGATCGCCTCGTCGTCGGGCAGCTCCTGCCCGTAGCCGATCAGCTCGACCGCCTGCTCCAGCGTCTCCTTCATCGCGACCTGCTCCAGCACCTGGCCGGTCGCGGTGACGGAGCCGTTCTCGATCAGTGTGCGTCGTCGCAGCTCGACCGGGTCAAGCTCGAGCGCGGCCGCGAGCTCGTCCATGTGCTGCTCGAGCGCCCAGCACACCTGGGGTGCCGTCGGAGCCCGGATCGAGGACGAGGGCTGGTTGTTGGAGTAGACGAGCGACGACTCGACGTGGACGTTCTCGAGCTCGTACGGTCCGAGCGCGTGCATCGCCGCCATCTGCGCGAAGAAGCCTCCCTCGCCGCAGTACGCGCCCTTGTCGAGCACGAGCCGGGCCTTGCGGGCGACGAGCGTGCCGTCGGCGCGCGCGCCGGTCTCGAACTCGATCACCATGCCCTCGCGCCGGTGGCCGACGGCGAAGAACTCCTCGCGCCGCGAGAAGACCAGCTTGACGGGCCGGCGGGCGGCGCGCGCAAGCGCGGCGACGTGGCCTTCGAAGTGGAAGTCGCACTTGGCGCCGAAGCCGCCGCCGAGCAGCGGCACCACGACGCGGACGTGCGACTCGGGGATCTGCAGCGTGTGGGCGATCCCGCCGCGGGCCGCGTACGGCACCTGCGTCGTAGTCCACACCGTCACCTTGTCGCCCTGCCACTGCGCGATCACCGCGCGAGGCTCGATCGGCACGCCGTTGACGGGATCCGTCACGTAGCGTCCCTTGACGACCACGTCGGCGCCCGCGAGCGCCGCCTCGACGTCGCCCTTCACGATCGTCGAGTAGCCGAGCGTGTTCCGGTTGCTTCCGAGCGACTCGTCGCGCTCGTAGCTCGCCCAGTCCGGATGGACGAGCGGCGCATCGTCCGCGAGGGCCGCCTCGAAGTCGGTCACGACCGGAAGCGGCTCGTAGTCGACCTCGATCAGCGCGGCTGCCTGCTCGGCGATCTCGGCGGTCGTCGCGGCTACGCCTGCGATGATGTCGCCCTCGAACCGGACGGTGTCCTTCGCGAAGAGCCGACGGTCCTTGACCATGCCCCCGTAGAGCACGTCCGGCACGTCCTCGTGGGTCACGACGGCGAGCACGCCCGGGAGCGCCCGAGCCTTCGAGACGTCGATCCGCGTGATTCGCGCGTGCGTGTGATCGGTGTAGCGGAACTTCGCCACGAGCTGCCCAGCGAGCACGAGGTCGGCCGTGTAGCGGCCCGTGCCGGTCACCTTCTCCTTGCCGTCCGGGCGGATGAACGTCCGCGGTTCCTCGACCGTTGCCACTGTCAGCGCTCCTTCGTGCGAGTGTGTGGGCCTATCCAATCAGAGAGCGGCAGTGCGGCCATTGTCTAGGGCCAGATCGGGTTCGTCCAGGCCCGCTTGCCGCGTGCGTCGGTCACCTCGATGCGAGCGTAGGGCGCCGTCTCGGGCAGGTCCACGCGCGCGGTCGTGATCAGCCCGTCCGTCGTCGTAGCGAGGATCTCGCCGCCGTAGCGGTAGCCGAGACGGCCAGCGTGAACCGCGGCGCCGCTCGAGACGCCGAACACGACCGTGACGCTCTGACAGGGGTCGCACTGCACCTCGACGGCGCCCCCTCCGGCAGTGACGGCGGTGATCCGTGGACCGGTCGTCGCGTAGAAGCACCCGGTGCGCAGGGCGTCCAGCACACCGTCGACGGTCGGCTCGGCGCGCACCCACGTCCAGGCGAGGTCGGAGTCGAAGCCCGGATGGTGGCTGTCGTCGGTGGCGAGCGCGAAGCACCGGCCCCCCGCATCGAGGAGCGCGTCCCAGTGGACGGCCGACAGCCCGCGGCCGATCTCGAGCTCGCAACCTGCGTTGTAGACCTCGATCCCCGCCACGGTCTCCGGCAGCTCGAGCGTCCCGGGCGTCGCTCCGGTCCAGTAGGGATGGGCGAGGTAGGCGACGCCGCCGTGGCCGGTGATCCACGCACCCGTCCCGGCGAGATCGAGCCGCTCGCCCTCGAGCGTCTCGAGCGCGTCCGCGATCCCGAGCGCGAGGACGTGGCCGTCTCTGTCGCCGGGGAGCACGCAGTTCAGCTCGGCGCTCGCGAGCACGAGCACCCGCTCGGTCGACGGGGGGTCGCTGCGGAACCAGTGATCGGTGACCGCGAGCACGTCGTAGCCCGCCCGCTCGTAGTGCCTGACGAGCATGCGCGGCGCGAGCTCGCCGTCGGAGTTCGTCGTGTGCGCGTGGAGTGCGCAGCGGAGCCACGGACCCGCTGCCTGCCAGGGATTGCTCATCTACGGCGCAGCCTATTGCACGGCCCGGTGGCGCGACCTATTGCACCGGCGCTCGTCTCAACGTACGATCGCCTCGCGATACGTATTCCGGCATCTGCCGGATCTAGAAGGAGGAGAGACAAGTGGAGGAGTACCAGGAGCAGGAGTACGAATTCCTGCGCAGGCTCGAAGAGGAGAAGGTCGGACGGCGGACGGTGCTGAAGAGGGGTCTCGCAGCCGGTGCCGGCCTGACCGTGATGTCGTTGTCGCCAGCCGCGCTCGCGGCCCGCAACAAGGCGCTTGCCGACCCGCCGATGATCGGCCGGCTCGCCAAGGTGTCCGACATCGTCAAGGAGGCGAAGAAGGAAGGCCGCCTCAACGTGATCGCGTTGCCGCCCGACTGGGCGAACTACGGCGAGATCATCTCGACGTTCTCGAAGAAGTACGGAATCCCGATCACGAGCGACAACCCGGACGGAAGCTCGGCTCAGGAGAATCAGGCCGTGCGCTCCCTCAAGGGCGACTCCCGCGCCCCCGATGTCCTCGACGTCAGCCCGACCTTCGCCATCGCCGGTGCGAACGAGGGCCTCTACGCGAAGTACTTCACGACGAATTTCAAGAAGGTACCGCGCGCCATGAAGGACGGCCGCGGCTTCTGGGTCGGCGACTACTGGGGCGTGATCTCGTTCGGCGTCAACGGCGCCGTGATGGGCAGCACCTCGCCCAAGAGCTGGGCCGACCTGCTCAAGCCCGAGTACAAGAACAGGGTCGCGCTCAACGGCAGCCCGCTCACGTCGGGCTCGGCCGTGGCCGGCGTCTTCTCGGCCTCGATCGCGAACGGCGGCAGCCTGAACGACATCGGCCCGGGGATCGACTTCTTCGCGAAGCTGAAGAGCGCCGGCAACTTCCTGCCGATCCAGTCGACTCCCGCGACGATCGCCTCGGGTCAGACCCCGGTCACGATCGACTGGGACTACCTGAACCTCGCCTACGGGAAGAACTCCCCTGCCGCGAAGATCAAGACGGTGATCCCGACAGACGGGGTCTACGGTGCGTACTACTGCCAGGCGATCAACGCAACCGCCCCACACCCGTGGGCGGCGCGGCTCTGGCAGGAGTTCCTCTACTCGGACCAGGGGCAGCTGCTCTGGCTGAAGGGGTACTCGCACCCGGCGCTCTTCACCGACATGGTTGCGCGCAAGGTCGTGCCGGCTGCGCTGATCAAGGCGTTGCCGAACCCCGCCTCGTACGCGAAGGTGAAGTTCGCGAGCCCGACGCAGGTGCAGAAGGCACGTACCACGATCGCGACCGAGTGGCCCAAGAAGGTCGGCGCGTAGCACTCTGAGCGCGACAGCTGCACAGGATGACCTCTCCCGGCCCGCTCCGGCGGGCCGGGAGAGGCGGCAGAGGAGGGTGTCTCTCGCCTGGCTCGGCGTGGTGCCGTTCCTCGCCTACGCGACGGCGTTCCTGCTCTTGCCGGGCGCGAACGTCCT
The DNA here is from genome assembly GCA_963823355.1 of uncultured Thermoleophilia bacterium. GTDB lineage: Bacteria > Actinomycetota > Thermoleophilia > Gaiellales > Gaiellaceae > Gaiella. Next base: position 503,665 of record CAWGLG010000007.1, on the reverse strand, counting down.
CGTCGGAGCGTTCCAGTCGAACGACGGCGGCTACACGCTCGACAACATCCGGACCCTGTTCGAAGAGCCGTACAGGACAGCCTTCAAGAACAGCATCGAGGTGAGCCTCGTGACGGCGCTCATCGGCGGACTCTTCGGCCTGCTGATGGCGTACTCGGCGATCCGCGAAGGCACGCCGCGCTGGATCCGCGGCGCGCTGACGACGTTCTCCGGCGTGGCCGCGAACTTCGCGGGCATCCCCCTTGCCTTCGCGTTCATCGCGACGTTCGGAATCCTCGGCGTCGGCACGCAGGCGATGACGGCGCTCGGCTTCAATCCCTACGACCACGGCTTCTCGCTGTTCACCAAGACCGGGATCGAGATCGTCTACCTCTACTTCCAGATCCCGCTGATGATCCTCGTGATCGCCCCGGCGATCGACGGGCTCCGCCGCGAGTGGCGTGAGGCGGCATCGAGCCTCGGCGCGAGCTCGTGGCAGTTCTGGCGCCACGTCGGCGTGCCGATCCTGCTGCCGTCGCTGCTCAGCGCGATGGTGTTGCTGTTCGGCAACGCCTTCGCCGCCTACGCGACGGCGTACGGCCTCACGAGTGGCGGCGTCGGCCTCGTGCCGATCACGATCGGCTTCTTTCTCTCGGGCGACGTCCTGGACAACCCGCACCTGGGCCAGGCACTCGCGTTCGGGATGTTCGTCGTCCTCGGCCTGATGATGCTGGCCTACATCCCGTTGCAGCGGGTCTCGTCGAGGTGGATGAAGTGACGCCCCGCCGCCGGATCGCCCCCTCGGCCGTCGTCTGGCTCTTCCTCGGGGCCGCGTACTTCCTGATCCCCCTCGCTGCGACGCTCCTCTTCAGCCTCCGGGACGACCAGACGGCGAAGTGCTGCACCTACGCGAACTACAGCTACATCCTCCACGACCCCGACTTCTGGTCCACGATCAGGCTCAGCTTCGTGGTGGCCCTCGAGACCATCGCGATCACCGTCGTGCTGCTCGTGCCGACCGTGTACTGGGTGCACCTGAAGGTGCCGCGGCTGCGACCCCTGATCGGCTTTCTCGCCCTCGTACCCTTCGTCGTCGCACCGATCATCCTCGTGGTCGGCCTCCTCGACGTCTACCGCGGCACGCCGGAGTGGTTCTACGCCCAGCCGTACGGGTTTCTCGCCGTCGTCTACGTGGTGCTCGCGTTTCCCTTCATGTACTTCTCGCTCGACACGGGCTTTCGCTCGATCGACGTGCACACGCTGACGGAGGCGTCGCAGAGCCTCGGCGCCGGGTGGCCGACGACGCTGTGGCGCGTGATCCTTCCCAACATCAAGGCGGCGGCGCTCGCCGGCTCGTTCCTGACCCTGGCCATCGTGATGGGCGAGTACACGATCGCGAGCCTGGCGCAGTTCAACACGTTCTCCGTCTACGTGCAGTACATCAACCAGAACAAGACGTATCCGGCGGGGGCGATCACGATGCTCGCGTTCGGGATCACCTGGGCGGCAATGCTGTCGCTGCTGGCGGTCGGCCGAGGACGGCAGGCACCGGTAACAGAAGGGGGGAAGTAGGCAATGGCCGACGTCGAGCTGAAGCAGTTGCACCGCCGGTTCGGGGAGGTCGTCGCGCTCGCCGGGATCGATCTCGACATCACGACGGGCGAGTTCGTCTCGCTGCTCGGGCCGTCCGGCTGTGGCAAGACGACAGCGCTCCGGCTCGTGGCAGGGTTCGACCGGCCGACCTCGGGGCGCGTGGTGATCGACGGCAAGGACGTGACCGACGTACCGCCGAACAGCCGCGACATCGGCATGGTCTTCCAGGCCTACAGCCTCTTTCCGAACATGACCGCGGTGCGCAACGTCGAATTCGGTCTCAGGGTGCGCAAGCAACACCGTGCCGATCGCAACCGCCGCGCGCTCGAGTTGCTCGATCTCGTCGGCCTCGCCCAGGCAGCCGACCGCTACCCGCATCAGCTCTCGGGTGGGATGCAGCAGCGGGTCGCCCTCGCACGCGCGCTCGCGATCGAGCCGCGGCTGCTGCTGCTCGACGAGCCGCTCTCCGCGCTCGACGCGAAGGTGCGCGTGCAGCTGCGCGAGGAGATTCGCCGCATCCAGCTCGAGCTCGGGATCACCACGATCTACGTCACCCACGACCAGGAGGAGGCCTTGTCGATCTCGGATCGGGTCGCCGTCATGTCGGGTGGCCGGATCGAGCAGATCGGGCCGCCGGCCGAGATGTACGGGAGCCCCGCGACGCCGTTCGTGGCCGAGTTCATCGGCACGATGAACCGTCTCATGGCCACAGTCGCCGACGACGGCTCGATCGACTACGGCGGGCTCCGGCTCCGGGTCGAGGCAGCGCGGGGGCTCCCCCGCGGAGAGCGTGTCCTGTGCCTCGTGCGGCCGGAGACCGTCGAGGTCGTCCGGGCAAACGGCACCCCGGCCGAGGGCGCCCTGGCGGGCGAGGTGGTCTCGAACACGTTCCTCGGCTCGACGTCGCGGTTGCGCGTCGCGGACGAGTCAGGCGAGCGGACGCTCACGGCGGATATCTCGACGATGCAGGGGATCGACCTCGTCGTCGGCACCAAGGTAGTCGCAAGCTTTCCCGCGGACAGCCCGCGCCTGCTCAGCCTGGCCGACCAGCCAGCGTTTCCCGTGCCAGACCCGGACGGTCAGTGAATATTCCGTCGACGCCATTCGCCTGCAGGGCGAGCAGGCGAGACGGCTCGTTGACCGTGTAGACGAGGGCCTGCAGCCCGAGCGCATGTGCCCTGGCGACCCCACGTTGTGTCACGCGTCCGTCGTCGAAGCCCGCCGCCCACGCGAAGGTCGCGGCAGCCCGAATCGACGTGCCGTACCCGACATGCTGCACGGTGCGCAGCGACGGTCGCAGGCGGCGGGTCTCGAGGATCGCGCTGCGCGAGAACGAGACGACGACCGCGGCGGGGTCGAGGAGGCGCACGGTGCGACTCACGACGTCGTGGCGCCGGAAGAGCCACGGGCTCTTCAGCTCCGCCATGACGCCGATCCGGCCGGCAGTCAGCTCGAGCACCTCCGCGAGGGTCGGGATCCCGAGCTCGCGGAGCTCGGCCAGGGGACGGGCCCGCAGCGGCCCGCTGGCGGGGGTGAGCCGATCGAGGCGGAGGTCGTGGAAGACGACGAGGCCGCCGTCGCTCGCCGCCTGCACGTCGAACTCGACGTAGTCGGCGCCGAGCTCGATCGCCCGCTCGAAGGCGGGCAGGGTGTTCTCCTGCTCCTCGGCGGAGGCGCCGCGGTGGGCGATGACCAGCGTCACGAGCCGACGAGTCGCCGCACGAGCGCGACGTCGATTCCGTCGACGAGCTCGTCTGCCTGCTGCAGCCGGACATCGGGGAGAGTGCCCCGGACCGCGACGCAGTGCAGGCCGGCGGCCTTCGCCGAGGCGACCCCGGCCTCGGTGTCCTCGAGTGCGACCGCCTCCGAGGCCTCGACGCCGAGCCGCTCGAGCGCGAGCAGGTACCCGTCGGGATGGGGCTTGCCGTGCGCCACGTCGTCGGCCGTGACGATTGCGGTGAGCTCGGTGGCGAGGCCGGCCGCCTCGACGACCGGCACGATCTCGGCGCGGTAGGCGCCCGAGACGATCGCAACCGGCACGCGCTCGGCCGCGTGACGGACGGCGCCACGCACGGCATCGGTCACGGTGGAGCCGTCCGCGGCGGCGACATAGCTCTCGATGCGCTCGGCCATCAGCGCGTCGAGCGGAGCGCCCGTGACGCCGAGCCAGCTGCCGATGATCGCCTCCTCGGACAGGCCCGCGAGCTGTCCGAAGTACTGCTCCGCGGTCAGGGGCCGACCCTGCCGGGCGAAGAGTCGCTGGTAGATCGCGAGGAGCAGAGGCTCGTCGTGCGAGAGCGTGCCGTTGAAGTCGAACATGAGGGCGCGGGCCGTTCCCATCCGGCCCGGAAGACTACTGTGCTCGCGCGATGCCACCCGTGGCCTTCACGCTAGCGCTCGCCGCCGCCGTACTGCACGCGTTCTGGAACATCCTCCTCGCGCGGGCCCGGGATCCCGAGAGCGCGACGGCGGTCGCGCTCGTCGCCGCGGTGATCGCCTTCGCCCCGGTCACGGCCCTGCGCTTCGAGGCCGAGTGGGCGGTGTGGCCGTTCGTCGTCGTGACCTCGATGCTGCAGCTCCTCTACTTTGCGCTCCTCGCGACCGCCTATCGCAAGGCCGAGCTGTCGTTCGTCTACCCGGTCGCCCGCGGGGTCGCTCCGGCGATCGTGCTCGTGGTCTCGGTCGTGGTGCTCGGGCAGGGGAGCTCGCCGGCCCAGGTCGCCGGTGTCGCGCTGGTCGGAGCCGGCGTGCTCCTCGTCCGGGGCCTCCGGCCGCCCTCCGACCCGCACGCGCTCGCGTTCGCGCTGGGGATCGGCTGCGTGATCGCCTCCTACACGCTCCTCGACAAGCGAGGGATCACGCACGCGAGCCCGATCACCTACCTGGAGCTGAGCATGATCCCGGCGGCGCTCGGATATGCGGCGGCGACTCTCGCCGTGAAGGGGCAGGCCCGGGTGCGGGCCGAGCTCGGCGGCTCGGCCGTCCTCGCGGGTCTCGCCTCCTTTGCCGCCTACGCGCTCGTCCTGGCCGCGCTCGAGCGCGCCTCGGCCGCGTCGGTTGCCGCGGTGCGCGAGACGAGCGTCGTGATGGCCACCGTCTTCGCCGCCGTCGTGCTGCACGAGCGCGTGAGCCGGGCGCGGCTCGCCGGCTCGGCGCTCGTCGTCGCCGGGATCGCGCTGCTGGCGCTGCGGTAGGAGACCTACGCCGGCAGCAGTGAGCGCACCGCGGCCGTGATCTCTGCCGGGCCCGGCAGGGTCGCGAGCTCGAGGTCCTTCTGGTACGGCATCGGATGGGACGGCGCGCCGACGCGGACGACCGGTGCGTCGAGCTCCCAGAAGCAGTGCTCGCCGATGTGAGCGGCGATCTCCGAGCCGAAGCCGCAGAACTGCACCGCCTCGTGGGCCACCACGACGCGGTGGGTCTTCGCGACCGACGCGGCGATCGTGTCCGTGTCGAGCGGAACGAGCGTCCGGGGATCGACGACCTCGACGCTGACGCCCTCGTCCTCGAGCTCGCGCGCGGCCCGGAGCGCGTGGGTGACCGTTGCGCCGAGCGCGACCACCGTGACGTCCGTTCCGGCCCGTACGACGCTCGCCCGGCCGAGCTCGATCGCGTAGCGCTCCTCGGGCACCGGCACCGGGTCGCCGAAGAAGAGGAGCTTCTGCTCGAGGAAGATCACGGGGTTGTCGTCCTGGATCGCGGCGGTCAGCAGCCCCTTCGCGTCGAACGGGTTGGAGGGCATCACCACGACGAGCCCCGGGACATGGGCGAACAGGGCCTCGAGGCTCTGCGAGTGCTGGGCCCCGAGCCGGAGCCCGCCGCCCGAGGCCATGCGCAGCACGAGGGGCACGTTCGGCGAGCCGCCCATCATGAACCGGAGCTTCGCCGCCTGGTTCATGATCTGGTCGAACGCGACGCCGGCGAAGTCGGAGAACTGGAGCTCGACGACGGGGCGCAGGCCCGTCAGTGCGGCGCCGACACCGCAACCCACGAAGCCGCTCTCGGTCAGGGGTGTGTCCCGGATCCGCTCGGCTCCGTACCGCTCGTAGAGCCCTTCGGTCGCCCGGAAGAGGCCGCCGACGCGGCCCACGTCCTCGCCCATCACGATCACGTTCGGATCGGCAGCGAGCTCGAGGTCGAGGGCCTCACGAATCGCCGCCACGAATCCGAGCGCCCGGTCACCCGGCTCCGGCGGTGCGGGGTAGCGGCGATGGGCACCGAAGACGGCGGGCAGCAGGTCGTCGGGGCTCGCGTCCTCGTCGGCGAGTGCCGCAGCCACAGCGGCCTCGACCGCTGCTCCGACCTCGCTCCGGATCGGAGGCGATCAGCGCATCGTCGATCTCTCCGGCTTCCCGGAGGGCGGTCTCGAACCGCGGCAGCGGATCCTTCGGCTCCCACTCCTCGATCACGGCCGGGTCGCGTACGTCGGGGAGGTTGGCCCGCATCGAGTGCTGCTTCCGCCGGAAGGTCTTCATCTCCAGGAACGACGGGCCGCCGCCCGCACGTGCGCGCTCGAGCGCTCGCGCGACGGCGTCCTCGACGGCGATCAGGTCGTTGCCGTCGACGACCTCGCCGGGCATCCCGTAGCCGGCGGCCCGGTCGGCCAGGTCTTCGACCGCGCGGAGCGTCCGCCAGTCCGCCGACAGGGCGAACTGGTTGTTCTCGCAGATGAAGACGACGGGCAGCTTCCAGGTCGCCGCCAGGTTCATCGCCTCGTGGGCGGCCCCCTGGCCCGAGGCGCCGTCGCCGAAGAACGCCACGGTTGCCTGACCGGTACCGCGCACTGTCGCCGTGAGCGCGGCGCCGCAGGCGTGGGGCAGCCCGGCGCCGACGATGCCGTTGCAGCCCAGGATGTCGAGCGAGAGGTCGGCGATGTGCATCGAGCCGCCGAGCCCCTTGCAGTAGCCCGTCCGCTTGCCGAACATCTCGGCCATCATCCGGTGCAGGTCGGCCCCGGCTGCGATCAGGTGCCCGTGCGAGCGGTGGTGGCCCACGAGGTAGTCCGTCTCGCGCATCGCGCCCGCGGCGCCGACGGCGATCGCCTCCTGGCCGACGCAGCTGTGGGCGGTGCCGAAGATCACGCCCTGCTCGAAGAGCTCCGCGGCGCGCTCCTCGAAGGCCCTGATCAGGAGCATCCGGCGGTACTGCTCCACGAGCGGCGGCCTACCCGGCGGCCGCTCGTGCCACGATCGTTGCGTCAGGAGGTGGCATTGGGCGGCCGCTGGTGGAATTCGAGGACGTACCCGTCGGGGTCGAGCGAGTAGAGGCTCTTGCCGCCCGCGTTCGGGCCGGTCGGTCATCTCGACCGGCCCGTCCGAGCGGAAGCGCACGCCTGCCGCGACCAGATCGGCGTAGAGGGCGTCGATGTTGTGGACGAAGACGCAGAGGTGGCCGGTGCCGTGCCGGGCCGGGGAGGTGGCCCCGGACTCCTGTTCGATGCCGTGGTACTCGAGCAGCTCGACCTGCGTCTCGCTGCCGGGGATCCGGAGAAACGCGATGTCGAAGCCGGTCGCCTCGGGTACGCCCACGATCCGGCCTATCACTGCAGCGGGAAGCTCTCCCCGCCAGACGAGCTCCAGGCCGACGAGGCCGCAGTAGAACTCGAGCGAGCGGTCCAGGCTCGAGACCGTGATGCCCCCGTGCCGCGCGCCCGTGATCGCCCAGGTTGCTGCCTGCTCGTCCACTGCCTCCACATGCGCGATGCTACTGGGAGTACTGCCCCGCCGACGCAGAAACCGGAGGACGACGTGCTCCTGACCGACAGGATCGTAGTGGTGACGGGTGCCGGGAGCGGCATCGGTCGCGAGATCGCACTGCTCTTCGCCGCCGAGGGCGCACGGGTCGCCGCCCTCGACCGCTCGCGGGAGGCGGGGGAGGCGGTGGTCGAGGCGCTTGCCGCCTCGGGAGCGAGGAAGCCCCACTTCGAGCACGTGGACGTCCGCTCCGCCGCCGCCGTCGAGGAGGCGATGGAGCACGTGTCCGTTGCGGCGGGCCGGATCGACATCCTCGTCAACTGCGCCGGCGTCCGCGAGATCGGCGACGTCTACACGATGCCGGCGAAGAGTGGGAGAACGTGATCGCCGTCAACCTCAGCGGCACGTTCTACTGCTGTCAGTCGGCGGCCCGCCGGATGCGGGAGAGCGGCGGTGGCGCGATCGTCAACCTCGCCTCGGTGGGCGGGCTGATCGGCCTCTCGCACCGGCCGGCCTACACGGCGGCGAAGCACGCGATCGTCGGCCTGACGAAGAGCCTCGCCCGCGATCTTGCCCCGGCCGGGATCCGTGTCAACGCGCTCTGCCCCGGCGTGATCCGCACGCCGCTGACCGAGCAGTACTTCACGGACGAGAGCTTCGAGCAGGAGCTCGCGGTCTCGGTGCCGCTGCGGCGCTACGGCACCTCGAGCGATGTCGCCCAGGCCGCCCTCTATCTCGCGAGCGACATGGCGTCGTACGTCACCGGTGTCGCACTGCCGGTCGACGGCGGCTGGCTGGCGGAGAAGAGCTTCGTCTCGGGAACGGGGCCGTCGTCGTTCCTCGCGGGCAACGAGACGGCGGGCTCGCGAGCCGGGCTCCTAGATCTTCGTGATCGCGTCGCCGACGCGGACCGCGCCCGGCGTGACGACACGGGCGTTGACCCCGCGCAGCCGCAGTTCCCGCCCCGGCGACTTGTTCACGAACTTGAGGGCCTCCGTGCCGAAGCGGGCGCTGAACTTGGCGCAGCCCGTGTGGGGCTCGGGCGTCACCTCGACGACGGCGCCGCCGACGGCAAGCTGCGTTCCCGCGGGCAGGTTCTCGATGCTGAGGTCGAGGTCGACGTAGAGCTGGTCGCCGGCGAGGGGCCAGCGCTCCCTGCTGCCGGTGATCACGTCGGCTGCGCGCGCGTTCATCAGCGTCAGCTGCGCATCGGGGTTGGCCGAGCCATCGGGTCGGCTCTTGCTGCCGCGCGCGAGCCATGCGTCGCCGACGAGGCCTTCGTCGAGGTCGAGCACGCCTTCGTCGAGCACCTCGCGATCGTCCTCGGCGGGCCGCCGGACGATCAACTCGACGGTGCCGCTCGTGGACGGGGAGCGGCGGATCTCGTCGAGGGCGGCGGCCAGCTCGTCGGCGGTGCGGTGGTCCATGGCGCGGAATCTACACGGGCGCGAGCCCGGCGACAGGCTGAAGCCTGTCGCCGCCTCTCACAGGGCGCGCATCTGGTTGTTGCGCTTCTCGTGGGTCAGCTCGGCCAGGCCGAGCGCCTCGAGCAGCGGGGGCAGGTAGACGCCGAAGCGGCCGCGCAGGCCCTTCTTGAGCCCGTACCAGCCGCCGACCGGGTTGTCCGGCGCCCGGCCCCACGCCTCGACGGTGCCCTCCGGCGCCTCCTTCTGCTCGTCCGCGCCCCCAAGGGGCATCCAGTCGCCGTGTGCCTTCAGCATCGCGTGCAGGTCGTCGATCGCGCTCAGGTGGTAGCGGAGTTGGGTCGAGCCCACCTGGCAGACGAGCGCGGGCGGGTCGGCCTGCTCGTCGCGGTACATCGTGTAGGCGGAGCTCCCGGGCGGCGTCGTCAGCTGCCACGGGTCGTCCATCGTGCCCGTTCCGGTCGTCTGCTCGGTCATCGTCGCTCTCCTCTCGCGTCGGCCTGCGGCTTTCGGGGAAGGCTAGCTCGTCGCCCTCCTGCACGATCGCATCCGCGCGTGTCGGCCACCGCAGCGGTTAGCGTCTCCCGGGTGAACCGCCGGGTCTCTCGCCTCATCGTCGTCGCCGCGCTCTGCCTCCCCGGTGCGCTCGTCGCCGCAGGGTCGGCCCTCGGCGGCCCGGAGGAGGAGCTCGCCGCCCGCTACGCCCCGGTCGTCCGCCTCGTCGATCAGCCGGTGGAGTGTGGGCCCGGCGAGCCGTACATTCCGACCGACGTCGACGTCCTCCTCGACGAGCCGACCGTCGCGCTCCGGGGCCCGTGGAATCGGACCGATCTCGTCGAGATCGGGCCCGCTGCGGGCGATCTCGTCAATCGCTACGAGTACCACCTCGACTTCCCCGGTGACCCGCTCGACGCGGGTTGCAGCTACGAACTCTGGGCCCGCCGCCTCACGACCGGCACCCGGCCCACGGTCTACGCCCACGTCGCGACCGACCCCGGCTACCCGGAAAAGCTCGCGCTGCAGTACTGGTTCTTCTACCCGTTCAACGACTTCAACAACACCCACGAGGGCGACTGGGAGATGATCCAGCTGGTCTTCGAGGCGGCCGACGCGGACGAGGCGCTGACGAGGGACCCGGTCGAGGTCGGGTACAGCTCGCACGAGGGCGCCGAGCGCGGCGCCTGGGGCGACGAGAAGCTCGAGCTCGTCGACGGCACGCACCCGGTCGTCTACCCGGCCGCCGGCTCGCACGCCAACAAGTTCACCTCCGCGCTCTACCTCGGCAGCTCTGCGGACGCAGGTGTCGGCTGCGACGACACGGTCGGCCCGCACGAGGAGGTGCGACCGGTCGTGAAGACGATCCCGAACGACGCGGCAGCCGCGGAGGGCGCCTATCCCTGGATCGCATTCGAGGGGCGCTGGGGCGAGCTCGAGAAGGCGTTCTTCAACGGGCCGACGGGCCCGAACATGAAAGACCAGTGGACGCATCCGATCGAGTGGTCGCGGGACTGGCGCGACCAGGGCTATGCCGTCCCCGCGGGCGGCGTGTTCGGAACGGGCGCTACCGACCTGTTCTGCAGCGGGGTCGCGAAGGGGTCGAAGGGGCTCGTGCTCCTGCTGCGCAGTCCCACGTTGACGCTGCTCATGATCGGCTCCCTTCTCGCCCTGTTCGTCTTTGCTGCCGTCAGGGCGACCTGGACCCCGGTTGCCCCCCTCCGCATCGCGCGTCGCCGGTCCTGGGGGCAGATCATCTCGGCCTCGGGGCGCATGTACCTCCACCGCGTCCGTCTCTTCCTCGGGATCGGCCTGCTCGTGTTCCCGTTCGTGGTCGTGATCACGTTGCTGCAATGGCTCGTCTACCGTACGATCGACCTGGTCGGCGTGGTCACGGGGCAGGGAGCCGGCCTCTTCGCCATGCTCGCCCTGCTGATCGGCACCACCCTGACACTCCTCGTCCTCGGGCTCGTGCAGGCGGCAACCGCGTGCGCGCTCGTCGAGATCGATGGAGGGCGACCGATCGGCGCTGTCGCCGCCTACCGGATCGCGTTGCGCCGGATCCGCCCGTTGCTGCGGACGATCGCGCTCTTCGTCGCAGCCTGGGTCGCCCTGACCGCGACCACGTTCCTGATTCCCGTGGCGCTCTGGCTCGCGGTCCGCTGGTGCCTGCTCGCTCCGGTCGTCGAGCTCGAGGGCCGCGGGGGCATCGCGGCCCTGCGTCGAAGTGCGGGCCTCGTCCGGGGCCGCTGGATTAGGGTCGGCTCGCTCGTCGGCGTCAGCGCCGGAGTCGCGCTCCTCGCCGGCCCGCTGCTCGGGGTGGCGCTGATCTTCCTCACGGAGATGCCGTTCGTGCTGCTCAACATCGTCGCCGGGGTCGTCTACGCATTGGCGCTTCCGTACGTCGCGCTCGTCACGTCGTACGTCTACTTCGACGCCCGCGCGAGGGGCGAGCTCGAGCCCGCCGAGCGGCCGTCGGAGCTGCCCGCCGAGATCGAGCTGCGCGCCTCCTGAGCAGAATCAGTAGTCGTTGCGCTCGATCAGCTCGATCCGGTAGTCGTCCGGATCGCGGACGAAGCAGAGCAACGAACCACCCTCGCGCACCGAGTACGGCGGGCGCTCCGGCTCGATCCCCTGGGCTGCGAGCTTTGCGAGCGTCTCGGCCATGTTCTCGACGGTCAACGCGACGTGCCCGTAGGCAGTGCCGAGCTCGTACGAGTCGACGCCGAAGTTGTAGGTCAGCTCGAGCTCCGGCACCGGCTTGCCCGGGACGCCGAGGAAGTAGTTCATCGCCTCCTCGCGGATCGGCAGCTCACGCCGCTTCTCGAGGCCGAGCGCCTCGTAGAACGCGATCGAGCGCTCCGGGTCGGTGATGCGGTAGCACGTGTGGATGAGTTCCATGATCGTCTCCTCGTCGTAGCGGCTCGACGCAAAGAGTACGGGTTCCCGTACCCTTGGCCCGCGGGCGCGCTGATACGTTCGTGGGCATGACCGCCCGAGTGAACCCGTGGCTCGTCCTGGTGCTCGTCTGCCTGGCGCAGTTCATGGTCATCCTGGACGCGACGATCGTCAATGTCGCATTGCCGACGATCCAGGGCGACCTCGAGATGACGGACACGAGCCTCCAGTGGATCGTGAACGCCTACACGCTGCTGTTCGGCGGCTTTCTTCTCCTCGGCGGGCGCGCAGGCGACCTTGCCGGGCGCAAGCGCGTCTTCCTTGCAGGGGTCGTCCTGTTCACGACCGCCTCGCTCCTGTGCGGTCTCGCAAACGGCGCGAACTGGCTGATCATGACCCGCGGCCTCCAGGGGCTCGGAGCTGCGCTCGTCTCGCCCGCCGCGCTCGCGATCGTCACGTCGACCTTCAGAGAGGGTGCCGAGCGGACGAAGGCGCTCGGCGTATGGTCGGCGATCGCCGTCGGCGGCGGTGCTGTCGGCCTCGTGCTCGGGGGCGTTCTCGTCGAGGTGCTCTCCTGGCAATGGATCTTCTTCGTCAACATCCCGGTCGGGGTCGCGACGTTCCTTCTCTCGCTCCGGTTCGTACCGGAGTCGCGCGACGACCACATGCACAGGAGCTTCGATCTCGCCGGCGCCGTAACGGTGACGAGCGGCCTGATCGCTCTCGTCTACGGCATCGTGCGGTCGGCGGATTCGGGCTGGGGCTCGGGCGAGGTGCTCGGCATCCTCGCGCTCTCGGCCGTCCTGCTCGTCGCGTTCGTCGTCATCGAGCAGCGCTCGGCCGAGCCGCTCGTGCGGCTCTCGATCTTCTCCGTGCGCACCGTGCGCGGCGCCAACGTCGCGATGCTCGTGGTCGCGATGGGGCTCTTCGCGATGTTCTTCTTCAACACGCTCTTCCTCCAGCGCGTGCTCGGATTCTCGGCGCTCGAGGCGGGCCTCGCCTTCCTTCCGTTCACGGCCGGCATCATCATCGGTGCCGGGCTCTCGCAGCAACTGATCCCGCGCCTCGGCGCGCGCGAAGTGCCCCTGATCGGGCTCGCGATGGCCGCCGGCGGGATGCTCCTGTTCCTGCGCCTGACGCCCGAGAGCACGTATCTGTCCGACATCCTGCCCGGGATCCTGATCACGTCGATCGGCATGGGCCTCACCTTCGTGCCGGTGACGCTGATCGCGACGAGCGGGATTCCCGTCGACGACGCCGGACTTGCGTCGGGCCTGTTCAACACGTCGCAGCAGATCGGCGGCGCGCTCGGGCTCGCGCTCCTCTCCACGTTCGCAGCGAACAAGACGGCGGACGTGCTCGCTTCGAACGGCGGCGGCAAGCCGACGCAGGCCGAGACGGCCCAGGCGCTCGTCGACGGCTTCCACATCGCCTGGCTCGGGTGCGCGATCTTCCTCGCAGCCGGGGGAGCGCTCCTGTTCGCGCTGCTGCGGCGCGGTGACGTCCTCGCCGTCGCTCAGGGCGAGGCCCAGCCCATCGTGACGTAGGGTCGACGATGAGGATCGCTCCGTTTCGGATCGAGCGGTACTACGCGGAGCACGAGTTCACGGCGCCCCACATGCTCTCGTCGAGTGACGCGGAGACGGTGCCGGTAGCCGATCTCCTCGCCCTCGAGCCGGACGCGACCGGGAGACTCCTCGGTCTGCGACTCGGGTATACGGAGGCTGCGGGAGCCCCGGAGCTGCGGAGCGCCGCATCGGCCCTCTACGAGACGACCGAACCGGAGGATGTCGTCGTCGTGTCTGCCGCCGAGGAGGGGATCTTCGTGGCCTACCACGCGCTCCTCGAGCCCGGCGACCACGTCGTCGTCGAGACGCCGTGCTACGAGTCGGCGCTCCAGGTCGCCCTCTCCGCCGGCGCCGAGGTGACCGAGTGGCGACGATCGGCAGCCGACGGATGGGCCTACGATCTCGAGGCCCTCGAGCGGGCGTTGCGCCCGGAGACGCGACTCGTCTACGTCAACACGCCGCACAATCCGACCGGCATGCTGATGCCGCGGGGGGTGCTCGACCGGCTCGTCGAGCTCTGCGCCGAGCGTGGCGCCTGGCTCTTCTGCGACGAGGTCTACCGGGAGCTCGAGCACGACCCCGCCGCTCGCCTGCCCGCGGCGTGCGACCTCTACGAGCGCGCCCTCTCGCTCGGCTCGATGTCGAAGACCTACGGCCTGCCCGGCCTCCGGCTCGGCTGGCTCGCCTCGCGCGACCGCACCGCGCTCGCGCGCATCGTCGACCTCAAGCACTACACGACGATCTGTTCGAGCGCACCGAGCGAGCTCCTCAGCGCGCTCGCCCTACGGCACCGAGATGCTCTCGCGGACCGCAACCGCGCCATCGTTCTCGCGAACCTGCCGCTGCTCGACGCGTTTCTCGACCGGCAGGCAGCGTTGTTCTCCTGGACGCGTCCGACCGCGAGCCCGATCGGCTTCCCGCGGCTGCACGGGGTCGAGGACGCGACCGTCTTCTGCGAGCAGCTCGTGGCCGAGACGGGCGTGCTGCTGCTCCCGGGCCGGGTCTACGACGAGCCGGCTCACGTCCGGATCGGATTCGGCCGCGCCACGATGCCGGAGGCGCTCGGGCTGCTGGAGCACTGGCTCGACACGCGTTCTTAACGTGAGGATCCACCCTGCGCAACTCATGTGCAAGGTTTCCGAACATCCTGCCGATACACCTTCAGGACACAACAAGACCCCCTCCAGAAGGGCGCGGCAATGGGTGACGCACAGAGGCTCACGACGTGGATCGAGTGGTACCGCTTCGCGCGGCATGCCCTCGATCTCGGCCATGCGGAGGCATCCGAGTACGCGACTGCCCGCTACGTCGAGGAGCAGAATCGTGTGCACACCCGTGAACGGCGAGCGGCATGAGCGGCGACCCGACGCTGGAGCTCCTGCAGACCGACGCGGTCGAGGAGAGCGGGCCCGATCCTGCGGCCCGGGTCCTCGGCTGGCGGATCGAGCAGCTGATCGCCGTAGGGTTCGACAGCGACGCGGCACTCGTGCTCGCGCTCGACCGCAACGTCGACCTGCATGACGCCGCGGAGCTCGTCTTGCGCGGCTGCCCGCCCCAGACGGCGTTCCGCATCCTGATCTAGCGCGCCGCAGCGACTGCGCGCCGGCGGCGGAGCCGGAGCGTGCCCGAGCCAAGCGCCACCCCGAGCAGGATCATCCCGAGCCCGATCAGGGAGGCGGCGTTGATCCGCTCGTCGAGCAGCAGCGCGCCGTAGGCGAGCGCGAAGCCGGGCAGGAGATAGGTGACGAGACTGAGGCGGCGCGCTCCGAACAGCGCGATCACGTGGAACAGGATCAGCTGGGCGAACGCCGTGCCGAGCAGCGCGAGGATCAGCAGCGAGCTGATCGCCCCGAGCGTGGGCATCGACGTGGGAGGCTCTGCGAGCGCAAGTGGCAGCAGCATCACGCCGCCCGCGAGCATCGAGCCCGTCGCGAGCACCGGCCCCGAGACGGTTCCCTGCAGACGGAGCTGACCGTAGATGCTGGCCGAGGCGTAGAAGACGGAGGCGAGCACGACGGCGAGCGTGCCGGCGACTGCCCAGGCGCCGCCTTCGGGCGTTCCTCCGGCGACGAAGGCCACACCGACGAGCCCGAGGCAGACACCGGCGACCCTCGTGGGGCCGACACGCTCGTGTGGGAGAAAGCGCAGCCCGATCAGCAGCGAGAAGATCGGCACGGTCGCCTGGGCGATCCCCGCCGGGCCGGAGTCGATGTGCTGCTCACCCCAGGCAACGAGCCAGAAGGGCAGTGCCGCGTTGAGCAGGCCGAGCACGAGCGAGGCCCGCCAGGCTTCGCGCAGTCGCGCGACCGCCGCCGCCGGGCCGATGGTCGCAGCGAGATACCCGAGCAGGACGAACCCCGCGAGCAACGCCCGCGCGGCCATCAGCGCTCCGGGGGAGAGCCCGCCGTCGACGCCCACCTTGATGAAGAGGTAGGAGGCGCCCCAGAGGGACGCGAGCGTGAGGATCAGGGGCCAGTATCTGCGCGTCACGTGCCGAGGCTACCCGCACGCGCTCGCGCGAGCCCGGTCGCGAGCGCCGTCCCCGTCAGCACGAGCGCCAGGCCGGCGAGCGCCGTCACGGTGATCGCCTCGTCGAGGAACGCGGCTCCGTAGGCGAGCGCGAAGGCGGGCACGAGGTACGTGACGAGGATCGCCCGTGATGCTCCGGCGCTCGCGATGATCGCGAAGTAGAGGAGGTAGGCGATGCCGGAGCCGAGCACTCCGAGGGCGAGCACTGCGAGCCACACCTTCGCCTCCGGTGGCGTCGCGGGCAGCTGGCTGAGGCCGAACGGCGCCAGCAGCAGTGAGGCGCACGCGAGCTGGCCGAACGACACCTGCAGCGGGCGCACGTCACGCATCGTCCGGCCGGCGTACAGCACCGAGAACGCGTAGCAGAGGGCGACGCCGATCACCGCGAGCGCGGCGACGACGTCGTCGCCGCTCTGCACACCGACGAGCAGCGCGACGCCGCCGAATCCGATCGCGATCCCGACCAGGCGTCCCCCGGTGACGCGTTGCGTGACGTCGATGCGGGATGCGAGCAGCACCGTGAAGATCGGCGCCGCCGCCTGGATCACGGCCGTGAGACCCGAGTCGAGCCGGGTCTCTGCGAAGCCGAGCAGCCAGAACGGGACGGCGTTGTTGAGAGCGCCCAGCACGACGATCGGCCCGACGTGACCCCGCAACGGAGCCAGCCCGCCTCGGCCCGGGCAGCAGGGCGACGAGGAACAGCGCCCCGAGGAACAACCGTCCGAACGCGACCACCGAGGGCTCGAGCACCTCCACCCCGACCTTGATGAACAGGAACGAAGCCCCCCAGATGGAGGACAGCAACAGCAGGAGCAGGGCGTCGCGGCGACTCACGGCTCGACGAGGGTAAACGTCGCGCCCGTCTCCGGCGTAAGGAGCCGGTCGTGTACTGCCCGGCGCGTCGAGTCTCGAAGGGCGATGATCATGCTGTGACCGAACCGAAGCTGCAGTCGGTGCACGCCCTGGGTCCCGAGCGAATCGCGCTCGTGCTCGGTACCGATCCGGTGCGCGGCCTCGCCGTCGTCGAGGCGGCGGCCCGGCTCGAGCGGGACGGGCCGAACGAGCTCGGGCGCGCTCGCGGCCCGGCCTACGGGCGCATCGCCGCCCGGCAGCTGATCGAGCCCCTCGTCGGCCTGCTCGTCGCAGCGGCGCTGGTCTCGGCGGCGATCGGCGAGACGGTCGAGGCGGCGGCAATCGGCCTCATCGTCGTTCTCAACGCCGCGTTCGGCTTCACGCAGGAGCTGGGGGCCGAGCGTGCCGTACTCGCCCTACACGCGTCGCTCGAGACCTTCGCCTCCGTGATCCGGGACGGCAGTGAGCGTTCCGTTCCCGTCCGCGAGCTCGTTACGGGAGACCTCGTCCGCATCCGAGAGGGCGACCGCATCCCGGCAGACGCGCGCGTGCTCCAGACCCACGGGCTCGAGATCGACGAGTCCCTGCTCACGGGCGAGTCGGCGACGGTCGCGAAAGGGTCGCCCGCCGTGGCAGCCGGGGCACCGCTCGCGGAGCGGACCTCCATGGTCTACGCCGGCACAGGCGTCACGCGCGGGAGCGCGACGGCCGTGGTCGTCGCGACCGGTGCGCGCACCGAGCAGGGCGCGATCGCCCAGCTCGTCGACGAGGCCGAGCCGCCTCCGACGCCGCTGCAGGCCCGGCTCGGTGGGCTGGCGCGGTGGATGGTGGTGCTCGGCGTCGGTGTCACCATCGTCCTCGGCGCCGCCATGCTGGCGCGCGGCGAGTCGCTGCGAGACGCGTTCCTGGTCGGCGTGTCGGTCGCGGTTGCGGCTGTGCCCGAAGGGCTTGCCGCGACGGTGACGATCGCACTCGCGCTCGGATCTCGCGAGATGGCGCAGCGCGGCGCGATCGTGCGGACTCTCTCCGCGATCGAGACGATCGGCGAGGCGACCGTCATCTGCACCGACAAGACAGGGACGCTGACCGAGAACCGGCTGCGGCTCGAGCGGCAGGAACCGGCCGTGGGCCGCGGGCCGGATGAGGTGTTGTGGGCTGCGGCCGCCGCGTCCGCGGCGGAGGTCGATCCCGTCGATCGCGCTCTCCTCGCCGCTTGCGCCGAGCGGGGTGTCATGGCCGAGATCGAGACGCTCCACTCGCTTCCATTCGAGGCGTCGCGGAAGCGGGCCACGGTCGTCGTTCGCCGGGGGGACGCGGCCGTCTCCGTCGTCAAAGGCGCACCGGAGGTGGTACTCGCCCGCTGTGTCGCCGACCCGGCCGAGTTGGAGCGGCTGCAGGTGGTCGCCGAACGCTGGGCAGCGGAGGGAGTGCGTGTGCTCGCCGTCGCCTCGCGGCATGTCGATCCGGCCGAGACGTCCGAGGAGACGCTCGAGTCGAGCCTGCAACCGCTCGGCCTCGTCGGCCTCACCGATCCACTGCGCCCCATGGCGGCCGCCTCGATCCTGGCCGCGCGTGAGCTCGGCCTCGCGGTGAAGATGCTCACGGGCGACCACGCGCTCACCGCTGCCGCAATCGCCCGGGAGCTCGATCTCGAGCCGGAGGCGGTGCATGCGCGGTTCACCCCTGCCGACAAGCTCGAGCTCGTGGCCACCCTGCAACGGGCCGGCGAGATCGTCGCGGTCACCGGCGACGGGGTCAACGACGCCCCGGCGCTCCGGCAGGCCGATGTCGGCATCGCGATGGGTGCCTCCGGGACCGAGGCCGCGCGGGAGGCCTCCTCGCTCGTGATCACGGACGACGACTTCGCGACCATCGTCGCGGCGGTGGAGGAGGGCAGGCGGATCGCGGGCAACCTGCGTTCGTTCCTCGCCTTCCTGCTCTCCGCCAACCTCGGCGAGGTCCTGCTCTTCGCCGTCGCGATCGGCGTCGGGCTCGGCCCTCCCATGACGGTCGTCCAGGTGCTCGCCGTCAACCTGCTCACCGACGGGCCTCCCGCGATCGCCCTCGCCCGCGACCCCGCCGGGTCTCACTCCCGACCTCAGCCCGGCAAGCTCTTCGGGCGGGGTTACGCGATCGCGCTCGTCGTGATGGGAATGCTCGTCGGGCTTGCCGCACTCGCAGGGTTCCTCGTCGTCCGTGAGCTGCGGCCGGAAGCGGCGTCGACGACCGCGTTCGCCACTGTTGCGCTCGCAGAGCTCGTGCTCGTCTTCTCCTGCCGGTCGGTGCAGCTGCCGTCCTGGCGGCTTCCGCCGAACCGGTATCTGCACCTCGCCGTGGCCTTCTCGCTCGCCGTCGTCGTCGCGCTCGTCTACGTGCCGTTCCTGCAGGGGCCGATGGGCACGGTGGCACTGACCCCGCGTGAGGTCGCCCTGGTCGCCGCGCTCGCGCTGGCACCGGCGCTCCTGACCGAGCTCGGGAAAGCCGTCCGGCGCTCACGTGACCAGAGGGCGTCGTCGGGAGGCGCGGCTAGACTGGCGTCCTGAGCTCCGTCGCGGAACAGCCGCTCCACCGGCAACTCGGCCTTACGGACGGGGAGCACGCGCGTATCGTGGAGCTGCTGGAGCGCGAGCCGAACCACTTCGAGCTCGCCGTCTTCTCCCTCCTCTGGTCGGAGCACTGCGGCTACAAGCACTCCGCTCTGCTCCTGAGGCGGCTGCCCTCGAACGGCGCGCGGGTGCTGCAGGGACCCGGCGAGAACGCCGGCGTGCTCGACCTCGGCGACGGGCTCGCGGTCACGTTCAAGGCCGAGAGCCACAACCATCCTTCGGCGGTGGAGCCGTTCCAGGGGGCCGCGACGGGCGTCGGCGGCATCCTCCGCGACATCATCGCCATGGGCGCCCGGCCGATCGCGCTCCTCGACGCCCTGCGCTTCGGCGCTCCCGACGACCATTTCTCGCGCGCCGTGGGCGGCATCGGCACCTACGGCAACTGCGTCGGCGTGCCGAACGTCGGCGGCGAGGTCGTGTTCGACGACGTCTACGCCTCGAACTGCCTGGTCAACGCGATGTGCGTCGGCCTGCTGCCCGCCGACACCGTGATGAGCGCCCGGGCCGACACGGCCGGAGCGCTGGTCGTCCTCTACGGCGCTACCACGGGCCGGGACGGCATCGGCGGCGCCTCGGTGCTGGCGAGCCAGGAGCTCGGCGAGGAGGCGGCCGACAAGCGGCCGTCCGTCCAGGTCGGCGACCCGTTCACAGGCAAGCGCCTGATCGAGGTGTCGGTGGAGCTCGTCGAGCGGGGGCTCGTGCTCTCGCTCCAGGACTGCGGCGCCGCCGGCCTCGCGTCGTCGCTGTCGGAGATGGCGGCCGACTACGGGATCGACGTCCATCTCGACCACGTACCCCGGCGGGAGGAGGGGATGGAGCCGTGGGAGGTCATGATCTCCGAGTCGCAGGAGCGGATGGTGGCGATCGTCGCTCCCGAGCGCCTGGCCGACGTCGAGGCGGTGATCGACCGCTGGGAGTTGCACCGCGCCGTGATCGGTGAGGTGACCGAGACCGGTGAGCTGCGCGCCCTGTGGCACGACGAGACGGTCGGCACGATTCCCGCCCGCTTCCTCACCGACGACTGCCCCCGCTATGCCGTCGAGCGCACGCCGCGACAGCCCCCCGCCGAGATCCCCCTCCCGGAGTTGCCTGCGCCCGCCGAGATCCTTCTCGGCCTGATCGGCTCCGACGCGCTCCGCTCGCGTGCATTCGTGACGCGCCGCTACGACCAGCTCGTCCAGTCGCGCACCGTCCGTCGCCCCGGCCTCGACGCCGCCGTGCTGCGGTTGCGGCCGTCGTACCGCGGCCTCGCGCTCACGCTCGACGGCACCGGCCGCGTCGGCTCGCTCGACCCGTTCACGGGGGGTGCGGCGGCGATCCTCGAGGCCGCGCGCAACGTTGCCTGTGCGGGCGCCGAGCCGCTCGGGTTCACGGACTGCCTCAACTTCGGCAATCCCGAGAAGCCAGAGATCGGGTGGGAGCTCGCCGAGTCGATCGAGGGAATGGCGCAGGCGTGCGAGGCCCTCGGCCTGCCGATCGTCTCCGGGAACGTCTCGCTCTACAACGACACCGACGGCCGCTCGATCCATCCCACACCGGTCGTCGGCTGTGTCGGGCTCGTGCCCGATGTGCGCCGGGTTCCCGGGGGCTGGAACACGGGGGACGCGATCGTCGTCGCCTCGACCGGATCGCCGGCGCTGCCCGGGTCGGAGCTGCAGGCGCACTACGGCACCGTCTCGGGTGCGCCGCCAAGACTCGACCTCGTGGCCGAGGCGGCACTCGTCCGGTTCGTCGCCGACGCCGCGCCGCGCTGCTCGCTCGCCCACGACGTCGCGGAGGGTGGCCTTGCCGTGGCACTCGCCGAGGCTGCGCTGCATTCGGGTATCGGTGCTGTGCTCGATCTCCCGCTCGATGCGGTGACCCTCTTCGGTGAGGGGTGTGGCCAGGTGATCCTCGCCCTGCCCTCGGATCAGGTCGAGACCGATCCACTCGGCTCCGACGTCGCCGTGCGCCGGATCGGCGAGGTCGGCGGCAACGAGATCCTCGGCGTCGCTCTCTCGAAGGTCCACGCCGTCTGGGAGCGCGAGGCCTAGTCATGTGCGGCGTCTTCGGCATCCGCTCGGTCGACCGCGATGTGGCGCGGCTCACGTACTTCGCCCTGTTCGCGCTGCAGCACCGCGGGCAGGAGTCCGCCGGGATCGCCGTCTCGGAGGGCGGCCGGCTGACGGTGCTCCGTGACATGGGGCTCGTCGCCCAGGTGTTCAACGAGCAGCAGCTGCAGGCGCTCCCCGGTGAGGTCGCGATCGGCCACACCCGCTACTCGACGACCGGCGGCGTGCACTGGTCGAACGCCCAGCCGCTCGTGCACCACGGCCGCGCGCGCACCGTCGCCCTCGGCCACAACGGCAACCTGACGAACGCCGGCATCCTTCGCGACGAGCTCGTCGCGGATGGCATCCGGCTCGGGTCGACGTCCGACACCGAGGTGATCGCCGCTCTGATCGCGCGCGACCCTGCCCCTCTGCCCGAAGCGGTCGCCGCCACGATGCAGCGGCTCGAGGGCGCGTACTCCGTGGTCGCGCTCGTCGACGGTACGCTCATCACGTTCCGCGACCCGCACGGGATCAGGCCGCTCACGCTTGGCCGCATCGGCGACGACTGGGTGGTGGCCTCGGAGAGCTGCGCGCTCGACCTGATCGGCGCCGTCGTCGACCGTGATGTGCGCCCCGGCGAGGTCCTCTGGCTGGACGACGCCGGAATCCACAGCCTGCAGGCGGTGCCCGAGGGCCGTGGCGCCTCCTGCATCTTCGAGCACGTCTACTTCGCCCGGCCCGACTCGCGACTCGGCGGCGGCGAGATCCACGCCAGCAGGGTGCGGATGGGGCAGAAGCTCGCCGAGGAGGCGCCCGCCGACGCCGACCTCGTGATGCCGATCCCCGACTCCGGCACGCCGGCCGCGATCGGGTTCGCGAAGGCCTCCGGGATCCCGTACGAGGAAGGCCTGATCAAGAACCGCTACGTCGGTCGCACCTTCATCCAGCCCGACCAGGAGCTGCGGCGCCAGGGAATCAGGCTGAAGTTCAACCCGCTCGACGAGATCGCCGGGCGGCGCGTCGTGATCGTCGATGACTCGATCGTCCGCGGCAACACCATGCAGCAGCTCATCGCCATGCTCGTCGACTCCGGCGCGGCCGAGGTGCATGTGCGGATCTCATCCCCGCCGGTCGTCTCGCCCTGCTTCTACGGCATCGACATGGCCGACGAGGACGAGCTCGCCGCTGCCCACCGGTCGGTCGAGGAGATGCGCGAGCGCATCGGGGCGACCTCGCTGCACTATCTCTCGCTGGAGGGCATGCAGTCGGCCACGCGCCTGCCGGAGGGCTCCGTGTGCCGCGCCTGCTTCACACGGGAGTACCCGACCGCCGTGCCCGTGGGTGGCCGCACCAAGATGCGGTTCGAGGTGGTGGCGGGCCGGTGACAGGCTTCAGCCTGTCACCCGGGCTTCGCACCGGGGCCACGGTGCCGTGAGCACCGAAGCCCGGAGTTCGGCTGAAGCCGGACACCGCAACCAGGAACAGACCTACGCGGCCGCCGGGGTGTCCCTCGCGACTGCCGCGGCGATCGTCGATCGCCTCCGCGTCGCCGTCGCCTCCACCGCGACGCCCGGTGTCGCCGGCGCCTTCGGTGCGTTCGCGGGCCTCTTCGCGATCGACGACCGGCGGCTGCTCGCGGCCTCGACCGACTCGGTCGGCTCGAAGCTCGTGCTCGGGCGGCGCGGCGGCCGGCTGCGCTGGTGCGGCGCCGACCTCGCCGCACACTGCATCAACGACGTTCTCACGACCGGAGCCGAGCCGCTGTTCTTCCTCGACTACGTCGCCGCCAACACGATCGACGTGGAGCAGGTCGCAGAGTTGATCGAGGGCGCAGCCGACGTCTGCCGCGCGGCCGGCTGCGCGATCCTCGGCGGCGAGACGGCCGAGCTACCGGGGATCTACCGCGAGTCCGAGCTCGACTTCTGCGGCACGGCCGTCGGTGTCGTCGACCGCGACCGGGTCGTGGACGGCTCGCGGGTTGAGGCAGGGGACGTCGTCGTCGGATTCGCCTCGGCGGGAATCCATGCGAACGGCTTCTCGCTCGTCCGGCGCATCGTGGGCGACGGGGCGTTCGACGCCGACCTGCTTCTGCCGCCGACCCGTCTCTACCTCGACGACGTGCGCGCGCTCCGCGCCCATGCCGACGTGCGTGCGCTCGCGCATGTGACCGGCGGCGGCATCGCCGGGAACCTCGCGCGCGTGCTGCCGGACGGTCTCGGCGCCGTCGTCGATCCGGCCACCTGGAAGCGGCCCGACGTCTTCGAGTGGCTGGCCGAGAACGGCGTCGCCGAGGACGAGCTTCGGCGAGTCTTCAACATCGGGATCGGCTACTGCGCCGTCGTCCCGCCGGCCGATCTCCTGGGCGGTGACGTGGTGATCGGCGAGATCGTTCGCGGCGGCGGGGTTGCCTGGGCATGAGACGGTCTCGGGGAGTCGGCGTGCTCGTCAGCGGCGGCGGCACCAACCTGCAGGCCCTGATCGATGCGGGGATACCGATCGCGGGGGTGGCGGCGAACGTCGCGGGCGCCCCGGCCCTCGAGCGTGCGGTGAAGATCGGCGTGCCGACCGCGGTCTTCGCGCTCGACGACTACCCCGATCGCACCGCCCGCGACGCCGCGATGGCAGCGTGGCTCCTCGAACTCGGGGTCGGGCTCGTCGTCTGTGCGGGGTACACGCACCTCCTCCGACCGGCGTTCCTCTCCTGCTTCCCCGGTAGAGTCGTGAACGTGCACCCGGCACTCCTTCCCGCGTTCCCCGGAGCTCACGCCGTCGAGGAGGCGCTCGCCGCCGGTGCCGCCCAGACGGGTGCGACCGTTCACCTGGTCGACGAGGGGGTCGACACCGGCGCCGTCCTGCGCCAGGAGGCCGTGGTGGTGCTCCCCGGAGACACGCCCGAGACGTTGCACGCGCGCATTCGAGCCGTCGAGCACCGGCTCCTGCCCGAGGTGGTCAGGGAGCTGATCGCCGCATGAGGCGCGCCCTTCTCTCCGTCTACGACAAGACCGGCATCGTCTCGTTTGCGCAGGAGCTCTGCCGCCTCGGCTGGGAGGTCGTCGCGAGCGGCGGCACGGCGCAATTGCTCCTGGAAGAGGGCATCCCTTTGATCCCGCTCGAGGAGCTCACAGGCTTCGCGGAGATGCTCGGCCATCGCGTCGTCTCGCTGCACCCGGCGGTGCACGGCGGCATCCTGGCCCGTCGCGATGTGCCGGAGGACGCCGCGGACCTCGCGGCGCACGGGATCGAGCCGATCGACCTCGTCTGCGTCAACCTCTACCCCTTCGAGCAGACCGTGGGCCGCCTCGACGTGGAGTGGGATGACGCGATCGAGCAGATCGACGTCGGCGGGCCTGCCCTTCTGCGCGCGGCGGCCAAGAACCACGCGGACGTGATTACGGTCTGCCGCCCGGGCGACTACGAGCTCGTGCTCCATGAGCTTCGCGAACGCGACGACGTGTCGGTCGAGAAACGGCGCCAGCTCGCAGCGCGGGCGTTCACCCGCACCGCCGCCTACGACAGCGCGGTGGCAGGCTGGATGCTGCGCGGCCAGGGGTTCCCGGAGACGCTGCTCCCCGTCTTCGACCATGCACTCGACGTGTCGTACGGCGAGAACCCGCACCAGAAGGCCGTCTACTACGCCCAACGTGGGCAGCGCACGCACGTGCTGGCGCGCACGGAGCAGCTGCACGGGAAGCCGCTTTCGTACAACAACGTCAACGACCTGTCGGCCGCGCGCCTGCTCTCGATCGAGCTGGACGGCCCGGCGTGCGTGATCGTCAAGCACGCCAATCCCTGCGGCGTGGGCGTGGCGGAGACGATCGAGGAGGCGTACGCGAAGGCGATCTCGGCCGACTCGCCGTCGGCGTTCGGCGGTGTCGTCGTTCTCAATCGCCCGGTGAGCGCAACGCTCGGTGAGCAGATCTCAGAGCAGTTCGTGGAGGTGCTCTTCGCACCGGGCTACGACGCCGTTGCCGTCGAGGCGCTGGTGCAGAAGCCCTCGATCCGGATCCTCAACGACATGGAGCGGCGCGCCTTCGACCCCTCCGAGTGGGATCTGAAGCGGGTGATGGGCGGGATGCTCGTGCAGGAGCGCGATGTCGAGCCCGACCCGCTGGACGAGATGGAGGTCGTCTGCGGCGAGATCGAGACCCCCGTATGGGACGACCTGCTGCTCGCCTGGACGGTCGTCAAGCACACGCTCTCGAACGCGATCGTGATCGTTCGCAACGGTCAGACCCTCGGGATCGGGGCCGGCCAGATGAGCCGCGTCGATGCGGTGCGGATCGCCGTCGAGAAGGCGCGAGAGCTGGGTCATTCGCTCGAGGGTGCCGCTCTGGCCTCCGACGCGTTCTTCCCCTTCGTCGACGGTCCGCAGATCGCACTCGAGGCGGGGATCGGCGCGATCATCCAGCCCGGTGGCTCGAAACGCGACGACGAGATCGTCTCGGCCGTTCGCGAGGCGGGTACCGCGATGGTGCTCGCCGGCCGCCGCCACTTCCGGCACTGACCTCGGGCGGGAGCACGCTGGCCCCAGGGGGGGTACGCCTCTACCCCGAGCCCTGTCTCCGGAGCTGAACCTTCCCGGTATCGAAGTCTGCTGGTCCCGAACGGTGCTCGTGGACGATCTTCCAGCCGCCGTGAGGGGTCATCTCGAGCGCCCAGGTCGGCCGGTTGTTCATGGCCCGCAACTCCGTTCCGTCGGCCGACAGTCCCTTGAAGGTGACGAACGCGTGCGCGACGGCGACGTCGTCGCTTACGAGCGTGGTGACGTCCTCGAACTCGACCGACACCTCCTCGGTGCCCAGCGACCCGAACCATAGCGGCGACGCTCCTACTTCTGTGCGGCAAGGGGGTACAACAGAGGCATGCCGTTTCGGTTAGGACGCGTCGGCTGGTTGCCGGTCATGGCGATCGTGGTGATGTCGACGCTTGTGCGTGCCTTCGCCGCGCGTGGTGTCGAGGCGCCGTGGATATTCCCTGACGAGATGACCTATGCGCTTCTCGGCCGGTCGGTTTGGCACTCAGGCTCGCTCCCGGTGTTGGGTGGCGTCACCGGCGGCTACTCGCTCTTGTACCCGGCCGTGGTGGGCGTGCCTCTGTCGCTGCTGGGGCCTGCTTCGGGGCTGGCCGTGGCCCAGCTGGTGCAGGCGTTCGCCATGTCGTCGGTTGCCCTTGTCGTTTTTGCCTGGGGGCGTCGAGTGGTCGCCGAGATGTGGGCCTTCGCTGCGGCGGCGCTGGCTGTGTGTATTCCGGGACTCGCCTATTCCGGGTTCTTGATGACCGAGACGCTTTTCTATCCCCTCGTCACACTTGCGCTCTGGGCGCTGTGGCGGGTCCTCGTTCAGCCGTCGGTAGCGGGTCAGGCGGTGTTCGTTGGGGCCACTGCGGTCACGGTGCTCACGCGTGTGCAGGCGTTGGCGCTGCTGCCCGCGGCGGTACTCGCCGTCGCGTCTTACTCCGTGTTCCGGCGCGATGTCACGATCCTACGTCGGCTAGCTCCCTTGCTGGGGTTGGTCGTCGCGGCCGGGGGTGTCGCTCTGGGTCTCTCGATCGCGCCCGGGGCAGACGTCTTTGGCGTCTACTCCGCGGCCACGGGCGGCTACGAGTTCGGAGCCGCAACGAGGGATGTCTTCTGGCACACCGGAGGCCTGTTCGTGATCGTTGTCGGCGTCCCGCTGATCGCGCTCGGGGTGCTCGTCACGGAGTGCGTTCGGGGCCGCGAGCCGGATCATGCTGCCGCTCTTGTCGCGACGGCGTTCGCCTGGACGGTGATCTCTGTGGTACAGGTCGGGACGTTCGCGTCGAGGTGGGTCGGCCACATCGCCGAGCGCGACCTGCTCACCGTGGCGCCGCCGCTCTTTCTCGTACTCGTGCTCTGGCTTGCGCGAGGGCTGCCTCGTCCGCAGCCCCTCACGTCGGTTGTCGCCTTGGTCGTGGCAGTGCCTGCGATTCTCCTGCCTATCTCACGGTTCGCAAGCCAGCAGGCAGCGCTCGACGCGTTCTCGTTCATCCCGCTCTGGCAGCTGCGGGAGGCGACGTCCTCGGATGCGCTGCAGATCGCCTACGCACTTGGGGTGGGCCTCACCGCCGCCGCCGCCGTTCTCGTTCCTCGTCGTGCCCGCATCGTCCTCGTCGTCCTCGTCGCCTCCACGCTCCTCCTGGCCTCGGTCGTCTCGTCGCACGAGATCCAGCGGCTTGCACACGCTGACCGCATCTGGGTGTTCTCCACCGAGCAGCCTCGCTGGATCGACCAGGTCGCCAACGGCCCCGTGGCCTATGTCTACGCCGATACCGCGTTTCCGAAGGCGTTGCAGCAGACGCTCTACTGGAACGAACGTGTCGATCGGGTACTCCGGTTCCCCACGGCGCCGTCAGCAGATCCAGTCCGGGCGCGGCCGGTCGCACCCTCTTCCAGCGGGCTCGTACTCGACACAAACGGAAGACGACTCAGCGGCGGCTACGTCGTGGCTCCATCAAACATCGTGCTGGCAGGGAAGGGACTCGCATCCTACGGTCCTGCCACCGACATGCCGGGAATGACCCTGTGGCAAGCCGACTCACCGCTCCGCATTCGGTGGACGACAAGCGGCATCCAGGCAAACGGCGACCTCGTCGGCACGGCGCGCATCACGGTGCCGCGGTGCACGCAAGGCCACCTGAGCCTGACACTC
Organism: uncultured Thermoleophilia bacterium; assembly: GCA_963823355.1. GTDB lineage: Bacteria > Actinomycetota > Thermoleophilia > Gaiellales > Gaiellaceae > Gaiella. The sequence continues at coordinate 475,828 of CAWGLG010000007.1, read as the reverse complement.
GTCGGCAAGTCCGGCACTCGGGTGGAAATCTCCGTCGACGGGCGCAAGACCCTCACCGTCACACCCGCCCCCGGCACAGTCTGGACTGGTGACGTTCCAGCACCGCCAGACGCCAGCGGTGTCTGCGTGTACAGGATCAACAGTCAAGGTCTCATCGGAACGACACGAGTCGAGTTCGTTCGCGACTAACACCGACGTCGCGACACCCGGACGACAGCATGGGACAGCTCCGGCCCGCACGTCCGCCTTGCGTTCCCTCCGAGCGGTCGGCCCGGATGGCACCCGCTGCTCCCGTGACGGCAAACACGAGGAATCCCAGGGCAAACGGTGTCACCGAGGTCTCGATGGCGCTGTCTACGAATGGTGGGGGCAGCGAACTGCCGATGAAGCTGGGCCCGAATCAGATTCTCCGGGGCCCGGGGGGCCGAATCGCGCTCAGCCGCCGATCGCCTTCTTCATCGTGACGCACGGGATCGAGACGCCGTCGGGCATCGTTACCTCGACGTCCCCCGTGGGCTCGAAGCCGAGGGCGCTGTAGAGCGGCACGCCGGGCAGCGTCGCGGTCAGGATCAGCCGGGAGAACCCCTCGCTCCGCGCCGCCTCCTCGCACTCCTCCAGGATCCTGCGGCCGAGACCCCGGCGCGTCCAGTCGGCCCGGACGAACATCGCCCGCACGCGCGCCGGCTCGGTCTCCGGGTCGAGGGCGCGCGCGTCCTCGGCGGCGTCACCACTCCCGGTGTAGAGCCGGTCGCGCCTGCTCCAGCCACCGCAGGCGACCATCTCGCCGTCCGCCTCGAGCACGAAGTAGGTGCCGTCGGCGAGCAGCAGCGGGTCGGCCTGAGCGACGTGGCGGACGGCGCTCTTCGCCTGCCGCTCGTCGTAGAAGCGTGGGAAGAGGACGGCGGCCGACGCCTTCATCAGCGCGTCGACGGCTGCCGCGTCGTCCGGTGTCGCGATTCTCAGGACCGGCTCGAGGGCGCTCACGGTGCCACCCGGGCTCAGCGGTTGGCGTCGTTGTCGAGCCACTGCCCGACGACGGTCGAGAGGAACTCGGGCTGCCGCCGGAAGCCGAGAGCGTCGTAGAGCCCTTGTGCGTTGTCGGTCTGGAGACCGACGTGCTGGCCGGGCACCGCATCGAGCAGGAGCCGCACCAGCGCCGAGGCGATGCCCTGACGCCGGTAGGCCGACAGCGTCCAGACGTCGACGAGATAGGCGTTGCAGACGCCGTCCGAGAGGAGGCGGGCCGTGCCGACGACGCGGCTGCCGTCGTGGGCGAAGGAGACATGCCGGGACTGCTCGAACGACCGCCGCAACGCCTCGGCGGAGCGCCCGTTGTCGAAGCCGTCGGCAGTGAGGTCGGCCTTCACCCTGGCCCAGTCGATGCCGTCGAGGGAGCTGTCGATCCGTACCTTCATCGTCCTCAGCATCCCACAGCACGCGGCGTGGCGACAGGCGTCAGCCTGTCGCCGGGGACACTCACCTCCCCCGTACGAGGTACGAACGCCCTGTAAAGAAGGTGTTTCGAGTTGTCGATAGCTCCGGAAGGCTTCGCTAGGGTGCGCGGGTCACTGCGACGCGGTGGGCCCGTTTTCGGCGCCCGAACTGCCTTCCAGTCACCCTCTCATGGCCCTCTCCGCCCGCATCTGCCTGCTCGCGCTCGTTCTCGTCCTCGCCCCGGCCGCGACGGCTGCGACGAAGACCGGGTCGCTACCGACGGTGCCGAATCCGGCGGGCCTCGCAGGCTCCCTGGCCGTGCAGCCGGTCACGAAGCGCACCCATCCGTCACTCGGCCAGCGGGCGGTACGAATCGCTGCCGGCGAGCTCGGCGTGCCGTATCGCTACGGCGGCAGCTCACCGAGCGGGTTCGACTGCTCCGGACTCGTCGCCTACGTCTACGGCAAGCTCGGCGTCAGGCTCCCGCACAACGCCGCCGCCCAGTTCGGGTACGGCCGCCCGGTCGCCCGCGGCAACCTCAGGCCCGGCGATCTCGTCTTCTTCCACGGGCTCGGCCACGTCGGCCTCTACATCGGCCGCGGCCGGATCATTCACGCTCCCCGGAGCGGGGAGCGGGTCGAGATCCAGAGCCTCACCGCACGAAGCGGCGCCGTCGAGGGTGCCCGGCGCCTCGTCCGTTCCTGACCGGGCTCGCCGTCAGAGCGGTGTATCGATGCCTTCCTCGTCGTTGAGGATGTGAGCGAGAGCCGTGCGCGCCCGCTCGAGCTCGATCGACTGACCTGCCTCGAGCGCGCCGCGCAGGTCGAGGAGCAGCTGGGCCACCTCCGGTCTGCCGCCGAGCTCGAGCTCGACCCGGGTGAGCACACAGCCACGGTCCCAGAAGGCGCAGCCGTCGCCGGGGCAGCGCGTGGCGTGCCCCTCCGCGATCAGCTCGATCGTGCACAGCGGCCGATGCTCGGTCTTGCTCCGGTCGTGCATGGCGCGATGGTGCCCTCTTCGGAGCGCTGTGCCATCCGACCGGACTCGGATCCGGGTGCGGGAAGGTACGCATCCGCTCCCGGCGGGGCCCGGCCGCGTAGTCTTCGCCGCGTGAGCCGAAGCTACCCGACCCTCCTCGACCTCGTCGGCTCGACGCCGATCGTGCGACTCGACCGTTTCGGCGCGGACGTGCCGCCGGCACTGCTGGCCAAGCTCGAGTTTCTCAATCCCGGTGGTTCGAACAAGGACCGCATCGGCCTCGCGATGATCGAAGCCGCGGAGCAGGCCGGAAAGCTCCGCCCAGGCGGCACGATCGTCGAGCCCACCTCGGGCAACACCGGCGTCGGGCTCGCGATCGCGGCGGCGCAGAAGGGCTACCGCTGCATCTTCGTGATGCCGGACAAGATGAGCCAGGAGAAGATCTCGACGCTGCGCGCCTACGGGGCCGAGGTCGTGATCACCCCGACTGCCGTCGACCACGACTCGCCCGAGTCGTACTACTCGGTCTCGGACCGCCTCGCCGAGGAGATCCCCGGCGGCTTCAAGCCCGACCAGTACTCGAACCTGTCGAATCCCGAGGCACACTACAAGACGACTGCGCCCGAGATCTGGGAGCAGACGGAGGGCGGTCAGATCGACGCGATCGTGATCTCCGTCGGCACCGGCGGCACGATCTCCGGTGTCGGGCGCTACTTCAAGGAACACCGCCCCGAGGTGCTGATCGTCGGCGCCGACCCGGAGGGCTCGGTCTACACCGAGGACGCCGACCATCCGCTCGGCCCCTACCTCGTCGAGGGGATCGGCAAGGACACGTGGCCGGCGACGATGAGCCCCGAGGTCGTGGACGAGTGGGTGCGTGTCTCCGACCGTGACTCGTTCCTCACGGCGCGGCGCCTCGCACGCGAGGAGGGACTGCTCGTCGGGGGGTCGTGCGGCTCGACGGCCTGGGCGGCGCTCCAGGTCGCCTCCCGCTTCGGCCCGGAGGCCCGCGTCCTGATGCTGCTGCCCGACGGCGGCCGCTCGTACCTCTCGAAGTTCTACGACGACAACTGGATGATCCAGTACGGCTTCATGGAGCGGACGTCGCCGACCCCGGCGGTCGACGAGGTGCTCCGCTTCAAGCGCGGTGAGGAGTCCGACCTGCCCGACCTCGTCACGATCGAGTCGACGAAGAAGGTCGGGGCGGCGATCGAGCTGATGCAGCGATACGGCATCTCCCAGCTCCCCGTCGTGCGCCACGGCACGGCCGAGTCGCTGACCGACATCGTCGGCTCGATCCAGGAGCGCAGCCTGCTCGACCGTGTGTTCAAGAATCCGGACGCGCTCAACGAGGACATCGCCGTCGCGATGCAGCCGCCGCTCGCGGCGGTCGACGTCCGCGCCTCGCTCGACGAGGTGTTCGCCGATCTCTCGGGCCCGAGCGCGGCCGTCGTCGTCGGCATCGCCGGCAGGCCCGCTGCGATCCTGACGCGCTCCGACCTGCTCGACTTCCTCTCGCACCGCCGCACGCACGTCGAGCTGGCGTAGAGGCTACTTCGCCCGTACAGGGGCGGCCACGGCGTCCAGCTCGACGGCACCGGACGCTGCGGCCGGCCGGCTCTCGCTGCGAATGGTCGCAAAGACGGCCCCGATCACGATCAAGGCGCCGATCGCCGTCGCGGCATCGAACGTCTCGTCGAGAAAGACGCTTCCGAGGGCAATGGCGACCAGCGGGTTCACGTACTGGTGGGTGACGACCTGCGAGATGGGCGCATGGTGGAGCAGCCACGCGTAGGCAGTGAAGGCGACCAGCGATCCGAACACGGCGAGGTAGAGCCATGCCGCCAGGGAGGCTCCCGAGATGGCGCCGACGGCGAGGTCGGAGCCCTCCCCGAGCGCGAGCGCTGCCGCCACGAGGGCAAGGCCACCACCGAGCATCTCGTACACGGTGGCGACGAACGGGTCCCGGGGGAGCGGCATGCGACGCGAGACGAACGAGCCCGTCGACCAGGCGATCGAGCCGCAGAGCATGATCGCGAGCCCGATCGCCGCCGAGCCGCCGGAGATCCCGGCCGGGCCGATGATCAACGCGAGCCCGGCGAGGCCGACGACTGCGCTGAGCTTCGTGGCGGTCGCGACGTGCTCGCGTGCGAGGGTGCGCCAGACGATCACCTGCAGCGGCACCGAGCCGGCGATCATCGCGGCCACGCTCGAGTCGATCCTCGTCTCGGCGAGCGTGACCACGCCGACGCCGCAGGCGAGCAGCATCACGCCGATCCCCGCAGCCGCGCGGGCCTCGCGCCAGGGGACGCGCAACGACGTGCGCCGCACGGTGAGGATCGAGCCGAGCAACAGGCCGGCGAGCGCGAACCGCAGTCCCGCGGAGAGCAGCGGCGGCATCGTCTCGACCGAGATCTTGATCGCGAGGTACGTCGAGCCCCAGACGACGTAGACGATCCACAGCGCCGTCCAGACTCTCCAGCCGCGTGCCATGCCTTCTCTAACGCTCCAGCCCGCTCATACCATCTCCAACGCAGCAGCCGCCGGAGACGTGAGCCGCCTCAGCGGCCGATGAAGCTCGCGGCGTGCCCGCGCGCGTTCGCCTCGCGCAGCTCGTCCGCGTCGAGGGCGCCGATCCGCTCGAGCAGCTCCAGCTCGTCCCGCAGGTGCGTCCGCATCATCTCCGGGCCGTCCGTCGCGATCGTGAAGGCGACGCCGTGGTCGACGAACGTGCGGAAGGTCGTGCGGATCGCCTCCTCGTCCGGCAGCGCCTTCGTGAGGAGATTCGAGGTGGGGCAGATCTCGAGCACCGTGCCGGCCTCGCGGAGCTGGCTCATCAGGGCCGGGTCGCGCGCGGCGAGGATACCGTGCCCGATCCGGTCGGGCCGGAGATGCTCGACGACCTCGCCGATCTCCTCGGCTCCCGTCGCTCCCTCCTCGCCGACGTGGATCGTGACGCCGAGGCCGGCGGCGCGGGCCGTCTCGACCATTGGCTGCGCCGACGTGTAGTCGTAGCGCATGCCACCCGGGCGCGGGCCGGCGATGTCGACGCCGACGACGCCGCGGTCGGCCCACGCGATCGCCTTCTCGACGATGATCGCGTTCTGTCGCGCGTTGAAGGTGCGGTCCATCATCAGGATCAGGCCCGCGCGCACCTGCGGGTACTCGAGCCGCGCCCGGTCGAGGCCGCGGATCGCGGCCAGGATGATGTGGTCGAGGTCGCGCTCGCCGCCGCGGTTGCGCTTCATCGGGTTGAAGCGCAGCTCGAGCGTCGTGATCCCCTGCGAACGGTAGGCGCCGCCGATCGCGCCGTGCACGGAGCGCTCGACCGCGAGGGGGGAGGACTGGATCAGCTCCGTCCAGTGGTAGATAGCGTCGAGCGCGTCGAGGTTCTCGACGCCGCGGGGATCCGACACCGTGACGAGCCGCTCGAACTCCCAGTAGTCCTTCACCGGCAGTGCGATCCCCTGCTCGTGGGCGAGGCTCCAGAGGATGTCCGACGCAACCGAGCCGCCGAGGTGTGTGTGGAGCTCGGCGAGGCCTTCGTCGGGGGCGATCATGCCGTCACTCTACGCGGAGCCTTCGGAGGCGACGCTGCTCTCGCCCCGATGGTGCGCGGCGCTCGGTTCGCCGTCAGCCGAGAGCGGCTGCGACGAACGCCTGCAGCTCCGGCAGCACGCGCGGGTCGATCGTGTGCGGCACCGGGGTCTCACGCCAGAGCAGCGCTGCGCCCGCAGCCGCCACACGCTCGGCCGCAGCGCGGCTGAACTCGACCGGGATCACCGGGTCGAGCGAGCCGTGCGCGATGGCGATGGGATAGCCGTCGAGCTCGGTCAGGTCGAGCGCGAAGCCCTCCACCTCCGGCATGAAGCCGGACAGCGCCATGATCGCAGCGGGCCGGGGCCGGCCCGCGCCGAGCCCGAGGGCCCAGCTCATCACGGCGCCCTGCGAGAAGCCGCCGAGGACGACCCGCTCCATCGGCACCGGCAACTCGTCGAGAAACGCAGCCGCCGCGTCGAAGGTGGGGAAGAAGGTGCCCGGATCGGGCGTGGGAATACCGCCGAGCCGGTACCAGTGGGCACCGCCGGGCGGCAGCGAGAGCGGGCCGCGTGGAGTGATCCCGAGCAGGCGCCGCCCGGGATCGAGCGCGTCGAGCAGCGGGAAGAGGTCGACCTCGTCGGCGCCGCGGCCGTGCAAGAGCACGAGGGCGCCTTCCGGCTCGCCTCCCGCCGGTCGCTCGAGGTACCGCAGTGCCCCCGTCATCACCCCACCCACGAGGCGCGCGGGTCGGGCAGCGGCGTCAGCACCGGCTCGATCTCGGCCCGCAGGTGCTCGAACGCGGGCGGCAGGATCAGCGACTCGCCGAGATGATCGGCGTCCTCGTCGATGGTGAAGCCGGGGCCCATCGTCGCGATCTCGAACAGGACGCCGCTCGGCTCGCGGAAGTAGATGGAGCGGAACCAGAACCGGTCGATGATGCCGCTCGCATGCACGCCGGCGCCACGCACGGTCGCGAGCCATTGGTCCTGCTCGTCGATGTTCGAGGCCCAGGCGACATGGTGCACCGTCCCGGCGCCCGGGACGCCGGCGCCTGAGGCGGGCGGGGGGTCGAAGGCGTAGAGACCGCCGCGCACTGCTCCACGCGCCTCCCACGCGCTCTCCCCGGCCCGTGTGAGCCCGAGCGTCCCCTCGAGGAGCTCCCGGCTTCTCTCCGGGGTACCCGCGAAGGCGCGCACGGCGTCGAAGCCCTGGAGGGCGTTCTCGGCCGGGATCTCCGGGTGCCGTGCGACGAGCGGAGCGTCGGTCGTGGCGACTGCCGCGAGCTCGAGCCCGAGCCCTTCGGGATCGTCGAAGCCGAGGCGGCCGTCGCTGCGACGCGTCGCCGCGCCCTCCGCTCGGAGCCGGGCCTCCCAGAAGTCGAGCGCGGTGTCCGATCCGACGCGGAAGGAGATCGTGTGCACCATGCCCGCGCCGGCCCGGCCGCGGCGGGCGCCCGGGTACTCGAAGAACGTGATGTCGGCTCCGGGGCTGCCGTGCTCGTCCGCGTAGAAGAGGTGGTAGACGGTCGGGTCGTCCTGGTTCACGGTCTTCTTGACCATGCGCAGGCCGAGCACGCGCGTGTAGAAGTCGACGTTGCCTGGTGCGTCGCCGGTGATGCAAGTCACGTGGTGGATGCCTTCGAAGCGCATGGGTCTCCTTCTTCCTTTCTCGCCGTCCGGCGGGGTGGACGGAACTCTCTCGATCAGGGATACTTGCTGCGTCAAATAGTATAGTTGCATATGCAAGAATCTCGAGTCAACGCAACCCCTCTCGCACCCGTGGAGCTCGCCGCTTGGCGCGGCCTGCTGCGGGCCCACAGCGCGCTCGTGCACGATCTCGACGCGGAACTGCGGGCGGCCCACGACCTCTCGCTGCACGAGTACGAGGTGCTGCTCGTGCTCGGCGAGGCGCCCGAGCAACGGATGCGGATGTCCGACCTCGCGATCGCCGTCCTGCTCAGCCAGAGCGGGTTGACCCGGCTCGTCGACCGCCTGGTGGACGCCGGCTCGGTGGAGCGCACGCGCTGCGAGAACGATCGGCGCGGCCTCAACGCCGAGCTCACCCCGGCGGGCCGCGCCCGGCTCGAGCAGGCACGGCCGACCCATCTCGCGGGTGTACGCAGCCGGTTTCTCGACCGCTTCGACGATGCCGACCTCCAAACGTTCGCAGGCTTCTGGGAACGTGTCCTCCCCGGCGCGACCGCCGAGTGAATAAGCTCCCCGCGTGAAGATCGGCATCGTGGTGCCGTTCTCGTGGTCGTTCTGGGGCGCGGTCGTCGAGCACGCCGAGCTGCAGGCCGAGGCGCTCGAGGCACGCGGGCACGAGGTACGGCTGGTGATGGGCAACGATCCGCCCGGTCAGTTCACGCGCGCCCTGCACCCGAGGGTCGGGCGCCACGGCGACCCGCCTGCCAACGTGATCGCGATCGGCCGCTCGGTGATCGTGCCCGCGAACGGCTCGCTGCCGAACATCATCCTCAGCCCCCGGGCGATCTTCCGGATCAGGCAGGTGCTCGAGCGGGAGCGCTTCGACGTGCTCCACCTGCACGAGCCGATGACGCCCGTGACCTGCATCTCGGTGCTCGCGATGGCGACCGCGCCGATCGTCGCGACGCACCACGCATCGGGCGATCTCGGCTACATGAAGCTCGGCATTCCCGCCTGGGGCTTCCTCGCCGGCCGGATCGACGAGCGGCTCGCGGTCAGCGAACGTGCGCGCGACTCGGCGGCGCGCTGGCTCCCCGGTGAGTACGAGATCGTCCCGAACGGCGTTCTCATCCCCGACGCCGTCGATCCGGCGAGGCGCGAGCACACGGTCACGTTCGCGGGGCGGCAGGAGACCCGGAAGGGGCTGCAGGTTCTTCTGCGGGCGTGGCCCGAGATCCACCGGCGCAGCGGCGCCCGGCTCCAGATCTGCGGCTCGGACCCCCTCGCGGTCAGGCTCCTCCTGACCCGGCTGCGCGTCTCCGACGAGGGCATCGACATCCTCGGCTTCCTGCCTCAGGAGGAGCTGACGGCGCTGCTCGCACGGACGAAGGCGCTGGTGGCGCCGTCGCTCGGCGGCGAGAGCTTTGGCATGGTGCTGACCCGCGCGTTCGCGTGCGCCCTGCCCGTGGTGGCGTCGGACATCCCCGGCTACCGCGAGGTGACGACACCCGAGACGTCGGTCACCGTGGCGCCCGACGATCCGACGCTGCTCGCCGACGCGGTCGCCGCCCTGCTTGCCGACGAGCCTCGGCGCGTGGCGATGGGAACGGCCGCCCGCGCCCTCGCGATCGAGCGCTATGCATGGGCCGACATCGCGCGGCGGCTGGAGGGCATCTACGAGCGGGCCTTGGCGAGCGACCGGCGTCGCGTCGCATGAACCGCTTCCGCGGTCTCGCGCGCAACCCCTGGGCGCGGGGCGTCCTGGTGCTCGCGATGCTCGCAGCCGCGCTCCTCGCGATCTGGTGGCGCGGGCCCGACTGGCCGACCGTCTACCACTCCTTCGACTTCGTCTCGTGGCGCTGGGTGGTCGTCGGCGTCCTGCTCAATCTGTTCTCGGTGCTGGCGCGGTCCCTGTCGTGGCGGCTGACCGTCAACCAGGCGCTCCCCGAGCCACATCCGAGGTTCGGCCAGGTGTTCTCGGCCTTCGGCATCGGCCTGCTCGGCAACGCGGTGCTCCCCGCACGAGCGGGCGAGATCGCCCGTGTCGCCGTGTTGCGCCGGCACCTGCCACACGGCAAGGGCACCAGTGCGACGGTGCTCGGCACCGTGTTCGCGCACCGGTTGTTCGATCTCTTTCCGGTCGCGATCCTCGTGACCTGGGTGCTGCTGACCGCGAAGATCCCGCACTGGGCCGTGACGAGCCTCGTCATCTTCGGCGTCGTCGGGTTCGTGTTGCTCACCGTCGGGCTCGTCTCGGCGGGAACCGGCCACGGGCGTGTGCACGACGGCATGGGGAGCCTCGGCGCGGTGATCACGATGGCCCGGCAGGGCCTCGCAGTCCTGCGTCGGCCGTTGCCTGCGCTCGCAGCTGCGATCTTCCAGTGCCTCGGCTGGCTGATGCAGCTGCTCGCCGTGTGGGCCGTGATGGAGGCCTTCAACCTCGACCTCCCGCTGCCTGCCGCGGGCCTCGTGCTGGTGCTGATGAACGTCGCCACGATCTTCCCGCTCTGGCCGGGCAACATCGGCCTCCTGCAGGCGGCGGTAGCGCTGCCGCTCGTGCAGTACGGCGTTCCCTACGGTACGGGCTTCGCCTACGGGCTCGTGCTCCAGGCGGTCGAGATGTCGGTCGGCGTCGGCGTCGGGCTCACCTTCCTCGCCCGCGAGGGCATCTCCCTCGCCTCGCTGAAGACCATGGAGGAGGAGCAGGAGTCGGAGGAGAACGCGCTGATCGCCGGGCAGTCGCTGGACGCCCCCGAGCGGGAGATCAGCCGAGCAGGGGGCTGAACGAGCCGAGGCGTTCCGCCACGAGCTCCTCGGCGGATGCGTGCGCAGGCCCGTGCCCGGTGACAGCCGAGACGAAGACGTCACGCTCGAGCGTGACGAGCGAGACGTCCGTGGCCGCGGTCACGGTTGCGGTTCGCGGCACGTCGCGAAGCAGGGCGATCTCGCCGAACGCCTCGCCGGGGCCGAACATCCGGCCCAGGATCTCGACCTCGCCGCTCGCGATCACGTAGAAGCGGTCGCCCGCCTCGCCCTCACGGATGATCGTCTCGCCCGCGCGCGCCGCAAACGGCGCCGCAGAGCCGGCGAGGAACTCGAGCACCGGCTCGGGCAGGACGCCGAGCAGTGGCACTCCGCGGAGGAGCGCCGTGTGCGTCGGAGCCGCCGTCGTGCGGTCGATCGCCGAAAGCCTGCCCGCGACGAGGATCGTCGCCACCGGAAGCACGATGCCCGCGACGAGGAGCGAGGTCGTGGCACCGAAGAGGGAGATGCAGAGCGGCGCCGCGAGGCCGCCGAGGCCGATGGCGCCGATCAGGATCCCCTCGAGCACGCCGAGCACGCGCCCGAGCACCTGGTCCGGAACGATGCGCTGAAACAGCGTCAACGCCGCGATGTCGGCCACCGAGTTCCCGATCCCCACCACGGCGAAAGCGATCAACGCGACCGGATAGCTCGCCAGGACGCCGATGACGGCGAACGGGACGCCGAACAGCACAACGCCGATCCCGAAGTCGGCCGCCAGCCGCCCCCGGGTTGCGAGCACGAGCGCGACGAAGCCGCCGGCGAAGCCGCCGATCCCGAGCGCGGCGCTCAGATACCCGACGCCCGCCTCGCCCGCGTCGAGGAGCTCGAGGGCGACGAGCACGACGAGCACGTTGAGCGTTCCCGCGATGAACGCCTGCGCGGCGTAGAGGGCGGTCACGGTCGAAACGTTGCGGTCGCTCGCTACGGCCCTCATGCCCTCCGAGAGCTCGGACGCAAAGCCCGGGCGTTTGCCGGAGGAGTCGAGCGGCGATGCCGCCGGTGCCGGAGCACGCAGGCCGACGAGGAGCAGCGCCGACGACAGGAACCAGAGTGCGTTGAGCCCGAAGACCGCCTGGACGTTCGAGAGCGCGAGAATCAGGCCACCGATCGCCGGGCCGGCGAACATGGACACGGCCTCGAGCGTGCTGGCTGCAACGTTGGCAGCCGACAGCTCGGCGGGGCTGCGGGCGAGGCCGGGGAGGAGTGCGGCCTGGGCGGGCCGGAACGCCACGCCGACGAGGTTCGTCAGGACGACGACGGCGTAGACGATCAGGGCGGGCCCGTCGGTGGCGATCACGACCGCGGCGACCACCATCAGGACGGCCCTGATCAGGTCCGTCGACATCATCACGAGCTCGCGTCGATAGCGATCGGCGAGCGTCGCGAGGAACGGCGAAGCAATCGCAGCGGGCAGCAGCCGCAGCACGGAGATGATGCCCACCGCGGTCGTGCCGCCCTGCTGGTAGGCATAGACCGAGAGGCCGACGACGTAGGTCCAGTGGCCCATCGTCGACCCGAGGAACGCGAGCTCGAGCCGGCGCAGGCCGGGGTTGCGGAAGACCCGGGCGAGCGACCCGAACGACTCGGCAACCCGCGCCCCGAGGCCACTCATCCTGCACCGCCCGAAGCCATGACTTGCAACAACACCACATTGGCGGGAAGATTGCACCCGGTACCTCCGTCTAGTGGGTACCAGGCCCGGATCGGGCACACGACGAAAAGGAGATCGAGATGACGGATCAGCCGGAGAAGCGTCACGAGCCCGAAGCGCATCGCGAGACCGAGGACGCCGAGGCCGATTTCGAGGGCCAGCGCCACGCCGGCCCGGAGAAGACCGCCGACACCAGCGACATGAGGGCCGCGACCGAGGACGAGGGCGCCGACTTCGAGGGCCACCGGCACGCCGGCCCCGAGAAGCACGCAGGCCCGGAGCGGCACGCCTAGGAGCCCGGCCTGACCGTACTCGAGCTCGGAAGAGGCGCCTCGGGCGCCTCTTCTGCGTTCCGGGGCCGTGCGCCGGTGCGTTGGGGAGCCCCGGCGCTTCGTCTCTACCGTTCCAGCCGGGCCAGCACCGTCTCGAGCGCCTCGAGCAGCCTGACCCCTGCCACGTCGTCCTCGGCCCGCCCGAGGAGCGCCGCGATCCGGGCCACGACGGCCTCGCTGCCCTCGCCCTGCTCCGCCACGGCCCGGGCGCGACGCGCCGTCTGCAGCAGGTCGAGGCCGATCGCCGCCTGGTTCGCGAACAGGATCAGGAGGTCGATCTCGCCGAGCGAGAACGCACGGTCCGTGGAGCGGTCGAGCACCTGCAGCACGCCGAGTATCGTCTCGCCGTTCGCGAGCGGCACCGCCATCAGGCCCTCCGGGACGTATCCCGTGCGCTCCGCCGCCCGGCGGGCGAAGCGCGGGTCCTGCTGGAGGTCGTCGATCACGATCGGTTGGCCGGTGACGAGCACCCAGCCTGCGATCCCCGTGCTCGAGGGGATCCGCATCCCGATCAGGTCGCCCTCGCCCTCGCCCGAGACCGCCTCGAATACGAGCTCGTCCGTCTCCCGGTCGAGGAGGAAGATCGACGAGGCCCTGGCACCGAAGATCGCCCGCGCAACGTCGACGATCGACTGCAGCAGCGCCCGATGGCTCTCCTCGGACGGCAGCATCCCGGCCGCGACCGCCTCCTGGTAGCTCGAGCCTTCCGTCATGTCGTGCCTCCCGTGTTCGATGCCGTCAGGTAGAGGACGCTCTTCAGCTGAAAAGGTGTCAGCCCCTGGTGCTTGGAGAGCACGAGCGCCGACAGGCCGGCGATGTGCGGGGCGGCGAAGCTGTTGCCCGTGCAACGCAGCGTGCTGCCGCCGGCCCACGCCACGTCGATGTCGATGCCACGAGCGAAGAACTCGACCGGCGGGTTGGGGTTCGCATACCACTCCCACGAGTCGGCTCCCTCGTGGCTCCCCACCGAGATCACCGAGGAGAATCGCCACGGGTAGCTCTCGACCGGCATGTTGTGCGCGGAGGCGACGAGCACGGTCCCCCTGAAGTAGGCGCTGTCGGCGAGCTCGTGCAGTACCTCGGCGAACTTGCGCTTCGTGGTCGAGAGGCTCAGGTTGACGACGTCGAAGCCCTGCTCGATCGCGTAACGGAGACCGCCGAGGATCAGGTCGGCGCTGCCCGTGTTCCCCTCTCCGAGCACGCGCACGCTGTGGAGGCGGCACTCGGGCGCAAGCGACCGGACGATCCCGGCGCAGGCCGTGCCGTGCCCGCAAACGTCACCGATCTCGTCCTGCCCGATCGCGGTCTCCTCACCGTCGAGGCTCACCGCGACGGCGCTCGTGAGCCCGCCGACGAGCGGGTGGTCGCCGTCGACGCCGCTGTCGAGGATGCAGACGTCGACGCCGTCGCCCGTCGCGTCGCCGATCGCCCAGTCCTTCGTCACCTGCTCGGGCCATTCGGCCGGGATCCCGATCGTGGCCTGCGCCTCGGCGGTCAGGCTCCATGCGGGAAGCAGGCGCTCGCTCACGCGGCACCCAGTGCCCGCTCGCGGGCTTCGGCGGCACCGGCGACGAGCAGTGCGGCGCGCTCCGAAAGCCGGTCGCCGGGGACGATCGCGAGATTGATCTCGACGAGGTGTGCCGCCGCCCGCGTCGCGGCCTCGGCAAGTGCCGCGGCCGCTGTCGCATCGGGACGGAGCTGCGGTGACCCCTCGGCCGCGGCGGCAGCAGCGAGCTCTGCCACGTCGGCGGCGGTCTCGGCGATGCGCAGGGGCACCTCCGCCGCCCGGAGAAGCGCGGTGCCGAGCGCGAAATCGCGTTGCTCGGAGTTTCCGGTGCGGTCTCGCATGGCCACCAGGACCTGCTCGAACGCCGCTGCGTCGTCGTCTCCCAGCGCGGTCAGGCGCGACCGGAGCGCCCGCGCCTGCGACGCCACTCCCGCGCCGTCCGCCCAGCCTGCGGAGCCGCGGGCGACCATGGTGACGAGCGCAGCCGCCATCGCCGCGGTGGTCGCAGCGGCCGTGCCGCCGCACGGCGAAGGCGCCGGCGCCTCGAGCTCGTCCAGGAAGCGATCGAGCGCGCCTCCCGTGGCGAGCGGGGGCAGCGGCTCCGCGCGGGTCGTTGCGTCCGTCACGAGGCGAGGCGTCTGCGCAGGTGCTCGACGACGACAGGCCGTGGCTCGACTCCGGCGACGCGCAGGGCGTCCTCGAGGTCGTCGACGAGAGCCCGGCGGAACGCGGCGTCCTCCTCGGCGCGCTCCACGAGCGCGTCTATCTCCGCGCGAGCCCGTGGCAGCTCCTGCGCCGCTTCGACCCAGCCGGCCGGGGCCGGCGGGAGGAGGCGCAGCAGCTCGCCGAGGCGCTCTTCGTCGTATGTCGTCATTCGCTCACCATGTCTACACGACGGGGAAGGGGGGTGGATTCTTCCATCAGCGTTCGAGCTCCGTACGAAGCCGCCCGAGGCAGCGCGAGATCCTGCTCGCGATCGTTCCTGCGGGAATCGAGAGCGCCTCGCCGATCGTGCGGTAGCTCTCGTCCCGGGCGAAGAAGCGGTCGAGGATCTCGCGGCATTCGGGGCCAAGGTGGGCGAGGCCGTCGCGTACGGACATCGCCTCGTCGAGCTTCGAGATCGCGTCGTCGGCGATCTGCTCCTCGACCTCCTCGACCGGTACGACGCGGCCGGAGGCCCGGATCAGGTCGAGGCAGCAGTTTCGTGTCAGCTGGCCCACCCACGGCCGGATCGCGTCGTCGGAGCGGAGCGATCCGAGCCGCTCGTACACGCGGAGGAAGACGTTCTGAAACACCTCCTCGGCGTCGTGGGGTGACAGTCGGAACGCCTGGGTGGCGATCGCCGAGACGTACCGTGAGAATCGCTCGACGAGCGCGTTCCATGCATCCGGATCGCCGGCCCGACAGCCGGCGACGAGCTCCGCGTCGGACGGGGTGGCGTCCAGCGTGTCGGCCACGGCCGGCTCAGCGAGACTGGGCCGCGCGGAGCCGCTCGGCGAGAATCTCGAGGAGCTTCCAGGCGAGCTCGGGACGGTGCTCGACGAAGGGGCGGAAGCTCCAGACGGGCAGCGCGTAGGCCACCATCGGCGACGTCGCGGTGACCGTTGCAGAGCGGGCCGACTTGTCGACCAGCGCGACCTCGCCGAACGAGCTGCCCGGCCCGAGCGTGCCGACGGCCTCGCCGTGAACCGTGACAGACGCCTCGCCGCTCTCGACGATGAAGAAGTTGAGGCCGTCGACGCCCTCGGTCGCGATTTCGACTCCCTCGTTGAAGCGGCGCTCGACGAACTCGAGAGCAAGGTTCTCGACGGTCTTGTCGTCGAGGTCGGAGAAGAGTGGCACTCCGCGGATGAGATCGGCTGATGGTCGGGACATGGGGCGGACCTTACAGCTCCGGCGCTCCCGTGTCACCTGGTTCCGCGACCAGCTCCTCGATTCGGCCCTCGGCGGCCTCGAGCCGGGCCGCGCATAGCCGGTGCAGCTCCTCGCCCCGCTGCCAGAGCACGATCGCCTCGTCCACCGCGACGTCACCGCGTTCGAGCGTGCCCACGATCTCCTCGAGCTCGCGCCGCAGCTCCTCGAAGCTCTTTGCGTCGCCCGTTTCTCTGTCGGTCATGGGCGCACCTCCACGACCTGGGCAGTGAGCCCGCCTGCTGCGAGCTCGATCTCGAGCCGGTCTCCGGCAGCGGTCGCGGTCGCCTCGCGTAGGGTCTCGCCGCCGGCCCGGACGACCGCGTAGCCGCGTGCGAGGGTCGCGCGCGGCGAGAGGGCCTGGAGACGGGCGGCAGCATGGTCGAGGGCCACGCGCCGCCGTTCGAGGAGGAGCAGTGGAGCCGCCCGGAGGCGCTCGCGGTCGCGGACGAGCCGCTCCCGGTCGCGGGCCAGCGCCCGGCGCACGGAGGCGTCCATTGCCTCGCGCAGCCGCCCGAGCCCCAGCCGCAGCTCGGCGAGCTCCGGGACGACCAACCGGGCCGCGGCGGTGGGAGTCGACGCGCGAACGTCGGCGGCGAGATCGCACAGCGGCGTGTCCTGTTCGTGGCCGACCGCCGAGACGACCGGCACGGGGCAGGCGGCGAACGCTCGCACGACTGCCTCGTCGCTGAAGGGCAACAGGTCCTCGAAGCTCCCACCGCCGCGCGCCACGATGACGACGTCGACCAGCGGGTGGGCCGCGACACGCCGGAGCGCGGCGGCGATGCGCGGCCCTGCTGCCGCACCCTGAACGCGGGTCTCGGCGACGACGATGTGGGCTGCGGGGAAGCGGGAGCGAATGCCTGTCAGGACGTCGCCGCGCGCCGCCGCGTCGGCCCCGGTGACCACGCCGACGGCGCGCGGGAACTGCGGCAGGTGGCGTTTGCGCTCGGCGGCGAACAGCCCCTCGGCGGCCAGCGCGCGCTTGAGGCGCTCGATCGCGGCGAGGTGGTCGCCGAGCCCGATCCGCTCGATCGTGGCGGCGCGGAAGCTGAGCTCTCCACGTGCCTCGTAGATCTCCGCCCTACCCTCGACGAGCACGCGCTCGCCGTCGCTCAGCCCGAGCTCGAGGGCGTCGAAGCGCCGCCGCGGCATCGTCGCCCGCAGGCACGCTCCGCTGGCCGGATCCTTGAGGGTGAAGAACACGAACGCCCACGCGTCGTTCCGGCGCAGCTCCGTCACCTCCCCCTCGACCCAGAGCACGGGGAGCCTGCTGAGATAGACCCCGATGCCCTCGTTGAAGGCGGAGACGCTGAAGACCTTTCGGTCGCCGTGGAACGTCGCTTCGACCTTCACGCCTGCAGGGTAAAGGCTGCGAGGGGGCCGGGCTTCAGCCGGGCTGCCTCTCGCTGACTGCTGCGAGGGTGCCGGGCTTCAGCCCGGCTTCCTCTCGGTCCTACAGAAGGATCTCCGCGGCCGTGGCCGGCGTGCAGCCCTGACGCAGCAGGTCGACGCACGTGTGCAGGTCGGCCTCGCTCGCAGCGAGACGCTCGGCGAGCGGCAGCGTGAAGCCGGCCTCGATCAGGACGTGCAGGCGCCAGCTCTCGACCTTGGCCTGCTCGTTCTGGCGTTCGCCGGTTGTCTCGGTGATCTCTGTCATGACGTGTTCCGGGGCATTCGTGATCGCTAAGACGATCCCTGCCGCAATAGGTTTGCGAATCCGTGCGGAGCGCCCGGTGGCCCGCGCCTACGAGCCGCTGTCGAGGCGCCGCCCGAGCTCCTCGCGCAGCATCACCTCGACCGCCCGGTCGAGCTCGCGGGAGAGCCGCGCCGCGGCCTCCTCTCTGATCTCGCGCATGCGCTCGTCGTAGGCTGTCGCCGCGATCTGGGCGTGGCGCTCCACCTCACGCTCGGTGACCCGCTCGAGCCGCTCGGTCTGGCGCCGCTCGAACTCGATCAGCGTCAGCTCGAGCCGGGCCCGGGCGTCGGTCTCGGCCTGCTCGATCCCCTCGGCGATCGCCGCCTCGCGGCCCCGCAGCCGCTCGGTGATCTCCTCGATCGAGCGGCGCCTCTCGATCGTGTGCGACTCGAGCTCGTCGAGGGCCTCCGTGACAGCGGAGGCCGCCGCGCGGTCGAGTTCCTCACGGAGCCGGATCACGGCCTGCCGCTGCTCGTCACTCGTCGACCCGAGCTCGGCCGCCTCGCGGTCGATCCGGGCCTCGACGTCGGCGACCGCCTGCTGCTGGCGCTGCACCAGGCGGGCGAGCTGGGTCTCGACGTGGCGCTGCGCGCGCTCGAGGTCGTCGGCGATCCCCTGCAGGCGCTCGTCGAGCCGTCGCTCCACCTCGACGAGGGTGTCGGCGAGCGCGTCGCGGGTCCGCCGCTCGCGCTCGGTGAAGGCGGCGAGCCGCTCCTCTCCGAGCCGGCGTTCCTCCGAGGCGAGCTGGGAGATCGTATCGGCCCGCTCGCGGGCGACCGTGCGACGGAGCTCGTCGACCTGGGCCGCGGTCTCAGCCTCGAATGCGGCGTGGATCTCGGCGCGGGCCGCGGCGACGACCGCGTCGGTGTCGTGGGCACGGTTGCGCGTGCGCCAGAGCGAAAGCCACAGGACGATCGCGACCACGAGCGCGACGCCGAGGCAGACGGCAAGGATCCAGACGGCCACGCTGGAACGCTATAGGCGAAGCGCGACGAGCGCGGCCGCCAGGAGGACAGTCGCCACGGCAAGGAGCCGCAGGGCGGCTTCCGGGGCCGCGACGAGCGTCTCCCGCGTGACCGCTTCGCGGTCGCCGTCCGCGAGCTCGAGCTGCCCGGTCACGGCGACGACGTCCCGCCGGGCCCGGCGCACCGGAGTCGAGAGCCGTCGCTGCGCCAGGGAGAGGGTCGTCGCCCAGGCTGCCGCGATCACCGCCGCAGCCCGGATCGTCCCCGTGCAGGCGACGTAGCCGCTCACGACCGGGAACGCCCCCCAGGCGAGGGCGAACCAGATGTCCGAGTGAAAGCGTCCGCCGAAGAGCTCGAGGTTGTAGGCGGGTACCAGGAACGCTCCGACGGCGATCAGCGGCAGGATCCAGAGGCTGAAGCTCAGCGCCACGGCGACCCCGATCGCACACGCGGCGGCAACCGAGAGGACGGCAAGCCCGGCGAGCACGTGCGAAGGGATCGCCGTCCCGAGCGGTCGCCCGGCGAGCTCGTCGAGCGCGTGGGCGCCGATGCCCATCGCGAGGAAGAACGCCAGCACGGTCAGCCCGAGCCGACCCCACGCTACCTCGGCGGCGAGGCAGCCGCCCACCACGACGTAGGCGAGGTGCCAGGCGGTGTAGGGCAGGTGGAGCAGCGTCACGTAGTCGCGCCAGCCTCCCTGCGGCAGGGCGTAGAACGCCGGTCTCAACCGCGAATCCCCCAGATCACGACGCCGCCACCCAGGCTCATCCGTCGGGCCCGCACCTCGGCGATGCCCGCCCGCTGCCACGACTCGAGCTGGCGCTCCAGTGGCCACTGCTCGTAGAACCCGCGGATCGACGGGCCGAGAAAGCGGCCGACGTCGTACCAGCCGCGCGAGATCACCCGGCCCGCTGCGGGCAGCCCGACGCCGACGTAGAGATCCCAGAGCGGCCGCCAGACGCCGCGGGGAACGCAGAACTCGAGCGAGGCGATCGTGCCGCCGGGGCGGACGACGCGGGCGAGCTCCACAAGGGTGGCGCCGGGGTCGTCGACGTACCGCAGCAGGTAGGTGAAGGTGAGGTGGTCGAACGAGGCGTCCGGGAAGGGGATCTCGGTCGCCGACGCCTCGACGAGCTCGACCCGGCCGCCGAACCGGCGCCGCGCGACGGCGAGCATGTCGGGGCTCTGGTCGAGCCCGGTGACGGTATGGCCCCGGGCGAGCAGCTGCTCCGCGACGAGACCGGTGCCCGTGGCGACGTCGAGCACGGTGCCGCCGTCGCGCGGGACCCGCGAGACCATCGTGCGGCGCCAGCGTGGGTCCTGGCCGAGCGACAGCGTGGCACCGACCCGGTCGTACTGCGGGCCGAGGGGCGCGAAGAGCGCGCGGGCATGAGTGCGGCGTGCGGACATCGCTCTACCCTGCCATGTTCCCTATCCTGAGGCGGTGACGCTGCTCGCCGATCTCGAGCGTATTGCGACGATCGCGGCCGCCCACGCCCCGGAGGGCGGAGCCCTCACGGCGGTTCTCGGCGCCGAGGTGACCGCGGGCCTGCGCGCCTACCTCTGCGCGTTCGAGGCCGAGGACGGCTCGCGCTCCTGGATCGCGCTCGACGACGAGGGCGCCCCGATCACTCGCAGGCGCGACCTCAGAGACGTCGTCGCCATCACGGCCCTCTGCGAGATCGCCGAGGAGTCCGCCGTGGGCGGCGACCTCGACGAGCTTCTCTCGCAGCTCGTCGCCCTGCGCCTGACCGAGAACCCGGAAGGGATCGACGAGGCCGAGGATGCCTTGCGTGCGCTCCAGCGGACGGTCGGGACGCCGCCGCAGCTCGCCTCTCCGGGGCGGCTCGACGAGATCGGCGCGGCGACGAGGCGGCTCGAGCAGGCGCTCGATCCCGCAGCCGCATCACCGTTCACGGCGGCGCTGAAGGGCGCCCAGGGAACGATCGACGAGCTCCTGCGGGAGATCGAGCAGACGTACCGCGTGCCGCTGGCCCCCTGACGCCGGGTCACGAGGTTCGGGGCCGGTCGGCTCCGCTACGCTCCGGTCATGGAGGGTGGCGGCTTCTTTCCGTTCGGCGGTGATCCCGAGGAGATCCTGCGCGGACTTCGCGAGTTCGCCGAGACCCAGTCGGAGAGCGTCAAGGACGCCCAGCGCGAGCAGTTCGCAACACTGACGCTGAGCACGGCCGTCGAGCTGACTGCAGCCGCGCTGAAGCAGGTGCAACCGACAGGCGGCCCGGACGAGCAGGCGGCCGCGCTGCGCGACGCGATGCGCATCCTCTTCCCCGAGGCGGTGGCGCTCGTCAGCGCCGCCCGCCAGGGGTTCATGCGCGAGGGCTGAGCACAGTCGCGCTCCCGTGCCGGTCGCTGCCGAGGCGGATCGGGTGCGTCGGAGCAACGATACAATCGGCGTGCCTTGGGACTCTTCGACCGCGCCGTCGCCTCCGTCCTCCCTGCCGTTCCCCGCTCGGTCGTCAAGCGCGTCTCGGCACCGTACATCGCGGGCCCCACGCTCGGCGACGCCCGTCGTACCGTCGCGTCGCTCAACGCGGAGGGAAAGTGTGCGACGATCGACGTGCTCGGGGAGGAGATCCACACCGCCGCGGAGGCAGAGGCCATCGCCGCGACCTACGGCGACGTGTTCGCCGCGATCGGGGCGGATGGTCTCGACGCCAACGTCTCGGTCAAGCTCACGGGGCTCGGCCTGAAGCTCGATCTCGACCTGTGCCGCGCGCTCCTCGAGGCCCTCGTCCGCGATGCAGGGGCGCGCGGCTCATTCGTCCGGATCGACATGGAGGATGCGTCCTGCGTGGACGACACGCTGGCCCTCTACCGCACGCTTCGTAGCGCCGGGCTCGACAACGTGGGCATCGTCCTGCAGTCGTGTCTCAAGCGCACGCTCACGGACATCGGGGAGCTGCGCGACCTACGGCCGAGCGTGCGGCTGTGCAAGGGGATCTACGTCGAGCCGGCGGCGATCGCGTTCCAGGATGCGGGGGTCGTGCGCCGCTCGTTCGTCTCGTGCCTCGAAGCGCTGGTCGAGGCCGGCTCCCGGGTCGCGATCGCGACCCACGACGAGCAGCTGCTCGTGGAGTCGCTCGCGCGGGTGGAGGTGCTCCCGCGGGACGCCTACGAGTTCCAGATGCTGCTCGGGGTGCGCGAGTCTCGGGCGAGCGAGCTCGTCGCCGCCGGCCACGCCCTGCGTGTGTACGTCCCCTTCGGCAAGCGATGGTACGAGTACTCGCTGCGCCGCCTCCAGGAGAATCCCCGTATGGCAGGGACGATCGCGAAGGCAACCCTCGTGCGCCTGGCCGGTCGGAGCTAGCGTCCAGCGTCCGGGGCCTGCTGCGTGGGCTCGGCGAGCCCCGGCCGGGTCCGGTCAGGACGATCCGGAGCGCGGGGTCAGCGGCCGGGCTCGGAGAGCCAGCACTGCAGACCGGTTCCCCGGTAGACGGCGAGGCTTCGGTGAGAGGCGATCCGGCGCGAGAAGGTGGCACGCCGAAGAGCGATCGCCTTCCCGTTGACGAGCAATCGCACCGATACCCGGATCCCGCTGATCTGCGAACCGGCGCGCATCCGGATCTGGCAGGTGAACGAGCGCGATGCCGGCGTCCGGGTCCGACAGCGCCCGATGCGGCTCGATCCCTTCCAGGCGCTGATCTCGACCGTGCCGGCCTTGCGGCTCGAGGCGCCGATCACGAGGATGTTGCCGCGCCGCCCCAGGGTCGGGGCTGGGAGGAGGGGAAGGCGCCGCTTGGGCGAGGCGACGCGCGGCGGCAGCAGCGGGGCGCTGAGCGACGGCTTCGCCGAGGCGGGCGTCGGTGTCAGTGCCTCGGCGGGTGTGGGTGCCGAGGCGGGTGCCGGCGCGGGCGCGGGCGCGGGTGCCGGGGCGGGCGCGGGTGCCGGGGCGGGCGCGGGTGCCGGGGCGGGCGTGGGCGTGGGCGTGGGCGAAGGTGCAGGCACCGGTGCCGGTTGCGGATCGATGCGGATCGTGACCTCGCTCTGGGCGCGGGCGCTCGTCGCCCGGATCGTGACGTTGCCACCGGGCGGCGGCGTCGCCGGCGCCGAGTAGAGCCCGGCGGTGGTGACAGTCCCCGTCTCCGTCGTGCCCCCCAGCACGCCGTTGACGCGCCACTGCACCGACGGTGGGTCTCCCGTCACGGCCGCAGTCAGCTGGACGCTCGTCCCGGTGAGCATGCTCGCCGGTGCGCCGGAGATCGAGACGGTCGGTACCGTTGGAGAGACAGTCAGCGTGACTGCTGCCGCAGCGGGTGTGCGCGGAAACTCGCTGTTCGCATCGACGGCAACGTAGGTGAACGAGTCGGATCCCGCGTAGCCGTCGAGCGGCGTGTAGGTGACTTCCGGTCCGGCAAATGCCTGGCCGACTTGCTGGTTGAGAGTCCCGTGCGCCGGCGCATTCACGATCTTGAACCTCCGGGCTCCGGCCGGCCCGAACGCCTGCGCGTCGAGCGTGACCTGCTGCGGGAGAGCGGTCACGTTCGAGACGCTCACCGGGCGCGCGACAAAGCCCGGGACGACCGATGCCGTTGCCGCGAACGTGACACCGTTGTTGGACTCGTTCGATTCGAGCACGGCGTTGTTCGGGTCGGAAGAGGCCGCGAGCCAGTACGTGCCCGGCTGCACGTCGGACACGTCAACCCACTGGAACGCGACGCCGGACCCGTATACGTCGCGCCAGCCGGACGAGATGCCCATCGTCACCGACGCCGCCGTGGGGTTGTTCTTCTCGCAGAACGAGCCGAGCACGTACGTTTTCTGCTGCGGTCCCGTGGCCTCGATCCGCTCCGAGTCGATCAGGCAGAAGCCGACCTTCTGGGAGGGCGCCACCTCGAAGCTCTTGTTTGCGTCGTAGAGCGAGTACCGCATCGCCGCGCGCAGGTGCCAGTGGTTGTGGCCGTCCGCGGTCTCGTAGATCGTGACCGGGTTACGCGATGCGTCTTCCCGGACGAAGGCGCCACTCGTGTCGTAGATCCGCTGCGTGGTGGCCGTCATCGTCCCGCTCACCGGGCTTCGACCGACGATCTCGAGCGCGCCCGCACCCTGGTTGTGGACATAGCCGTTGAAGCGGAGGAGGAGGCGGCGCTGCCCCGAGGTCGCGTCGACGTACGTCTGGAGCAAGTCTCCCGTCGGCGCGTCCGAGACGAGATCCGGCAGCGCCTCGGTAGGGCCGACACTGCCCGCGCCGCTCGCGAGGACGAGTGCGCCGGCCACCGCGACTGCAAACCCAGCCACGGCCAAACGCACACCACGGTTCTCCCCCCGGGAACCCACGAAACTCATCGTCTCCATTCTTGCACGCGTGTCAAACGGTAGCCGTGCCGTCGGCCGTGACGACCCGCCGCGGGGCGTGTCAGGCGGTCAGGCTGAAGCCGCCGTCGACGATCAGCGTCTGGCCGCGCACCATCTCGGCGTCGGCTGAGCTGAGGAACGCGACGGCTCCTGCCAGGTCGTCGGGTGTGACCATCCGCCCGGCCGCGTTGCTCGATCCCATCTCGAGCATCTCCTCGCGGTTCGGGAAGTGGTCGAGCGCGCCGGTGTCGACGACGCCGCCCGAGACCGCATTTACTCGAATCCCGGCCGGCCCGAGCTCGACCGCCAGGTAGCGGACAAGCGCCTCGAGCGCCGCCTTCGAGGTGCCGACGAGGGCGTAGTTCTCGAGCACGCGGATGGAGCCGAGGCTCGAGATCGCCACCACCGACGAGCCTGGCGGCATCGTGGGCGCGATCACGCGCGTCAGTGCGAGGAATGCGCGGGCGTTCGCGTTCAAAGTCCAGTCCCAGTGCTTGTCCTCCGTCTCGAGCGCCGGCCGGATCACACCCGTCGCCGCGTTGTGGACGAAGACGTCGAGGGGGCCGAGCTCCTCGATCTGCTCGAGCACGCGGTCGGAGGTGACGGTGCCGCGGACGAGGACGGGCTCGGCCCCGAGAGCGCGCAGCTCCGCCGCCGTCTCCTCCGCGGCTGCGTCCGAGCGCAGGTAGCCGATCGCAACCCGGGTGGCGCCGTCGCGCGCGAGCCGGAGCGCGATCGCCTTGCCGATACCGCGCGAGCCGCCCGTGATCAGGACCGACCGTCCCATCAGCTGGTGCTCCTCAACCCGTGCGCGGAAGAGGCCGGGTCGCCGGCGCCGACGACGGGATCTCGTCCCAGCCGATCCGGGTGCGCGGCTCCTCCGGCTCATCGTCCTCCGCCTTCGACGAGGCATGGCCGAGATCGCCGAGCAGGCGGATCTTTTCCTCGCCGAACCGCCGCACGGGATCCTCGGCCGGCAGGTCGGCGATCAGCTCCCGCACGCGCGCCCTGATCTGGAACGCGAAGTGGGGGGTGGCAGGCCCGACGAGGGCCTCGATGTCGTCGAAGGTCGGCTCAGCCATCGCGGCGCAAGCCTAACCTCTACCGTCAGACGCATGCGTAGGCCGACGCCCGTCGAGGTGATGCTGCTGTCGGCGATCGGGCTCTGGGCGCTCAACCTGACCGTCAGCCGCTACATCCTCACCCACGGCTTCCAGCCGCTCGCCTACTCAACGGTGCGGTACGGCCTTGCGTCGCTCGTCTTCATCGGCATCGCGCTCGTGGCCGAGCGCTCGTTGCGGATCGCGCGACGCGATCTCGTGACGGTCTTGGCCGCCGCCGTCACGCTCTCGTTCAACCAGGTCGGTTTCGTCTACGCACTCGACACCACATCGGCGTCCGTGATCGCCCTCATCCTGGGTGCCACGCCCATCTTCGCGGCGATGATCGGCCTCGCCTTCGGCACCGAGGTGCTGCCCCGGCGCTTCTGGGCCGGAGCGACGCTGTCGTTCGCCGGGGTGGGGCTCGTCGCGCTCGGCTCGGGCGGTGAACTTGGCGGGGATCTCGGCGGGATCCTGCTCGGCATCCTCACGGCCGCGACCTGGGCGGTCTACTCGGTTCTGATCACGCCGCTGATGCAGCGGTACTCGCCGTCGAGGATCAGCGCGGTCGTGCTGCCGCTCTCGTGGATCGGGATCACTGTGATCGGCTGGCCACAGACCAGCTCGCAGGACTGGCAGCTCGGCTGGGAGGTGTGGGCGCTGCTGCTCTTCGCGACGCTCGGCCCCCTTGTGATCACCAACGTGCTCTGGTTCAGGTCGCTCGACCGGATCGGCCCGTCGCGCGCGACGCTCGCCACGAACCTGCAGCCGTTCGTCGCGGCGGTATTCGCCGTCGTGCTGCTCGGCGAGACGATCGACGCCGTGCAGATCGTCGGCGGCCTGTTGATCGGCGCCGGAATTCTCGCCGCCCGGCGCCGATCGCCCGTCACCCCCGGGGAATGAGCCCGTGGCCGCGGAGTACGCTGCCCCGATGAGCACGCAGCGACGCACCGCGCTCGTCTCGGTCTTCGCGGCCGTCGCCCTGATGTGCATCAAGCTCGGTACCGGCCTTGCGAGCAACAGCCTCGGCCTCGTCTCGGAGGCCCTGCACTCGGGCACCGACCTCGTCGCGGCGCTGCTCACCTTCTTCGCGATCGGCGTCGCGGGCCGGCCGGCCGACAGCTCGCACCCCTACGGCCACGGCAAGGCGGAGCATCTGGCCGCACTGGCGGAGGCCGGTGTGCTCTTGCTCGTCAGCCTGGCGGTCGGGGCCGTGGCGGTCGCCCGCCTCGCCGGGTGGATCGAGATCGAGACGGAGACGGCGTGGTGGGTGTTTGCCGCGGTGGCTGCCGTGATCGCGATCGACGTCTCCCGCACGGTCGTCTCGGCACGGGCGGCGCGGCGCTTCACGAGCCCGGCGCTCGCCTCGAACGCGCTTCATTTCGGGAGCGATCTCGCCGGCACGCTCGCAGTCCTCCTGGGCCTCCTCGCCGTGCGCGCCGGCTGGCCGGCCGGTGACTCGCTGGCCGCGCTCTTCGTCGCCTTCCTCGTCGTCACGGCAGCAGCGCGACTGATCCGGCGGAATGTCGACGTGCTCATGGACCGTGCTGACGCAGATGCGGTGCTCGCCGCGCGGGCCGCGATCGAAACGCTCGAACCACCGGTCGAGGTGCGCCGGCTCCGTCTCCGGGAGGCCGCGGGACGTACGTTCACGGATGTCGTGATCGGTGTCTCGCCGGGGGCCGCCGTCGGGCAGGGACATGCCGTCGCGGATCGCGTCGAAGCCGCTGTTCACGACGCCCTGCCAGGCAGCGACGTCGTCGTCCACGTCGAGCCGACAGGGGTCGAGGCCGCTCTGCGCGAGCGCGTGAGGGAAGCGGCCATGTCGGTCTCGCGTGTTCGCGAGATCCACAACCTCTCCGTGATCGGGCTCCCGGACGGCTTCCACGTCTCGCTCCACCTCAAGCTGCCCGGCGACCTGGCGCTCGACGAGGCGCACGCGATCGCCGAGCAGGTCGAGCAGGCGATCGTCGCCGGCGTGCCCGAGATCGTCGACGTGCAGAGCCATCTCGAGCCGTTGGCCGAGCCCGCCGAGGGGCGAGAGGCGGACGACGATCCCGCCGAGATCGAGCGTCTCGTCCGCGACGTGACGGGCGCGCCTCCTCGCGCCCTCCGCTTCCTTCACACCGACGAAGGCCTCGTCGTCTTTCTCACGCTTGCGCTCGACCCTGCCGAGAGCCTGGCGGCCGCCCACGCGACGGCCTCGAAGGTCGAGGAGCAGATCTGGCTCGGCGTGCCCGACGTCGCCGAGGTGATCGTTCACACGGAGCCCTGAGCCACCAACGAACAGGTTCAATAGGGCCGATGCGCCTCTGCATGTTCCACCCGAACGACCATCCGATGGAGCGCGGGTGGGTCGGCCGCATCGACGGCGACCGCGTCGTCCACCTCGCGGCGCAGACGCTGCAGTCGTTCTTCCTTGGCGGTGGGGGCGCGCGTGAGCACGCCGAGTACGCCCTCGCCGACGCCACACTGCTCGTGCCGGTACAGCATCCGCCTACCGTGCGCGTCTTCGACGCCCAGGAGTCCTTCGCGTTCGCGAACGCGACCGCGATCGTCGGCCCGGGTGCTCACGTGCTTGCGGACGGACGGCCACTCATGCTGCTTCCACGGCTGGCCTGCGTGATCGGCGCCGACGGGCGGATCGGCGGCTACACCCTTCTCGCCGAGTGGCGCGCCGAGGGCGTGTCGCAACCCAAGGACCGGGACTTCGCCCTCGGTCTCGGGCCTGTCGTCTCCACGCCGGACGAGCTCGAGCCCACCGCGGGGGTGATCGTTGTCCGTGTCGACGGCGTCGATCGGCTCCGTGCCGAGCTGCCGTCGTTCGACTGGGCGGCGGCGGTCACGTTCGCCGCGGCCGGGACGACGCTGCGCCCGGGAGACGTCCTCGCCGGCCCGTGTGCAGCCCCTGTCGGTCTGGTCGCAGGCCCTGTCGAGCTCGACCTGACCGGGATCGGCGTGCTGGCGCAGACCGCCGCATGAGCGTCCCGCTCGTCCTCGACTGGGACGGCACGGTCACCGAGACGGACACCCTGCACATGACGATCGAGCGCTTCGGCGACCTCGACGTCTTTCACGCGATGGAGGCGGAGATCGGACGCCGCTTGACGCTCCGCGAGGTGATCGCGTGTGAGCTCGAGACGATCACGGCACCGCTCGACGAGGTCGTCGGCTGGCTGCTCGCGCACGTGCGCGTGCGTCCGGGGTTCGCCGAGCTCGTCGCCGCTCACGACCCGCTGATCGTCTCCGCCGGCTTCCACGAGCTGATCGCTCCGATCCTCGCCCGGGAGGGCGTCGAGGCACGTGTCGTCGCCAACACGCTCGAGGCCGACCCCTCCGGCTGGCGTGCCGTCTTCCCGCCCGCGGTTCCGTGCTCTGTCTGCGGCGAGGAGTGCAAGCGCGTCGCGGTCGCCCACCTGCCGCGGTTCGCCTACGTCGGCGACGGCGTCTCCGACCGGTGCGTATCGCTTGCGGCCGTGCGCGTCTTCGCCCGGGCCGGGCTCGCACGGTACCTCGACGGCCTCGGAATTCCGTACCAACCGTTCCGTGATCTCCACGACGTCCGTGTCTAGTTGGCCTTCTCGGACGGCGTGGTCTATTCTCGTCTCGAGCCGGCAGGCCAGAAGGAGCCCCTCGTGAGCAAGATCGTCCTCCGCACGGCGGCGACAGGCTTCAGCCCTTCGCCGGGGGTTGGCGTGGTGCCGGCTTCGGCCGGACGCCGGGGTTGCCGTAGCATCGCCTCATGGCGCTCCTCGCCCTCCCGCAGCCCTACGACTTCCTCGCCTCGACCGAGCGCTTCCGTTCCTACGGCGCCGACCGCGCGAACGTGTGGCACGAGGGCGGGCTGTACCGCATCGTCGCCGGCCGCGAGGTGCGGGTCGAGGCCGCGCCCGGCGGCGTGCGGGTCGAGCCGTACGACGAGGAGATCGCCCGGCAGGTGGCCTGGCTCCTCGGGGCCCCGTTCGACCTCGAGGGCTTCTGGGCCTGGGCCGCCGCCGAGCCCGTGCTCGCAGCTTTGCGGGAGCCGCTCGGGGGTTACCGGCCGCCCCTCGTCTCTGACCGCTGGGAGATGCTCGTCACCTCGATCACCGCGCAACAGGTCTCGCTCCACTCCGCCTTCGCCGTCCGCTCCCGCCTGATCGAGCGCTTCGGCGTCCGCCACGGGGAGGCGTGGGCCTTCCCGACCCGCGAGCGGATCGCGCGGGCGACCGAGAGCGAGATCCGCGAGGTCGGCTTCTCGACCCGGAAGGCCGAGTACGTGACGGGCCTCGCCCGCGGCGATCTCGACCTCGATGCGCTCGATCAGCTGTCCGATGCGGAGGTGATCGAGGCGATCACGGCGCAGCGCGGTCTCGGCCGCTGGACGGCCGACTGGTTCCTCGCCCGGGCGCTCTGCCGCCCGGACGGCTGGCCGGCCGGCGACCTCGGCGTGCGCAAGGCGGTGTCGTTCTTCTACGGTTCCGGCAGAGATCTCGACGAGACGGAGGTACGCGAAGTGGGAGAACGATTCGGGTCGTGGCGCAACGTCGCCTGTCACATGCTGCTCGCGGGAGCGAGGCTGCACGGATGACCGTGCGCAGCGCCACGCTCGACGACCTCGCCGTGCTCGAGGAGCTCTGGCGGGCGTTCGAGGTCGAGGTACCGCCGCCGGCGCACGAGGAGGTCGACGTCGCGACCGAGCTCGCCGAGATCCGCGCGATCGTCGAGTCGGGCCTCGGCTGGCTGGCCGAACGGGACGGCGTCGCCGTCGGCATGGCGCTCGCGCGGCGGCGCGGCCCGCGGGTAGGGCGCATAACCGACCTCTACGTCAGGCCCGCCGCGCGCCGCGCGGGTGTGGCCGAGGCGCTGACCCGGGCCGTGGCGGCGCGGTTCCTCGCAGACGGGGTCGACACAGTGGACCTCGAGGTGATGGCGTCCAACACCGCCGCCAGGGCGGCGTACGCCCGCTGGGGCTTCCGCGACGAGGTGCTCGTGCTCGCTGCTCCGGTGGCGGCGCTGGCCGAGCACCTCGGCGAACCGGTCGGGGCCGCCTCCTTCGGCTCGATCCACGTCCAGACGGACGACGTCGACGTGATCCTCAAGGCAGTCGAGATGTACGTGCCCCGGCTGCCGGGGCGGTCTGCGGGCTCGATCGTGACCCAGCCGCGCGGCGGGTACGTCACGGTCTACGACGACGTCTGCGACAGGGATCCTGCGATGCTGAGGCGGCTCGCGAAGGAGATCTCCTCTCGCACCGGGCTCGTCGTGATCTCCGTCGGGGTCGAGGAGGAGGCGTTGGCCCGGATGATCCTGTTCGACCGCGGCGGGATCGTCGACGAGTACGCGTCGGTGCCGGAGTTCCACGGTCCCCTTCCTCCGGGCGAGGTCGTCGCGCTGCACGCGAACCCGGTCGTGATCGAGCGATACACCGGCGCCTCACAGGCGTCGATCCGTGCCGCGACTCCGGTCGCCGGCGTCCCGGCCGATCTGCCGCCCGCGCGCGGCCTGCTGGCCGATCTCGCCGGCGCCCTCGGCCTCTCGGGCGCCGAGCACGGCTGGGCCGACGCGCCGGAGGACGCCGCCGCGGCCAGGGTCGACCGCTGATGCTGCGCCTGATCGACGCTCCTCGCTGCCCGTACTGCGCCCGTGTCCGCATCGTGCTCGCCGAGAAGGGGGTCGCGTACGAGGCGGTCGTGATCGACCTCGACGACCGCCCCGCCTGGCTCTACGAGCTGAACCCGGTGGGTCGAGTGCCGGTGCTCGAGGAGGACGGGCGGGCCCTGCCCGAGTCGGCCGTGATCAACGAGTTCCTCGAGGAGCGCTACCCCGAGCCGCCGCTCCTGCCGGCCGATCCCGGCGCGAGGGCGGTGGCACGCCTCGCGATCTTCCGCTACGAGGACTTCACGCTCCCCTACTACGCGCTTCGGCGTGGGCTGGAGGGCGCGGAGGCCACGTTCGCGGACGCGCTCGTGGCCCTCGACACGACCCTTGCGGGAAGGCCGTACCTGACAGGCGCGGCGTTCGGGCTCGCCGACGCGGCATACGTTCCCTGGGTGATCCGCGCGCGCGACCTGCTCGGGGTCCCGCTCGAGCCGTACCCGCACGTGGACGCCTGGCTGGCCCGGCTCGCCGAGCGCCCCTCGGTCGCGGCCGAGATCGACGTGGTGGCCGCGCTGTGACCGACGTGCTGCGCGACGAGCTCGAACGGCGGCTCGGCGAGGAGGGCCTCGTCCTCGTCGACGTGCGGTCACACGACGAGTTCATGGGACACGCCGGCTACCCGTGCGATGCCAGGCAGGGACACATTCCCGGGGCACGTCACATCGACCTGCAGGTGCTCACGCTGCTCCCCGACGGAGAGACGATCAGGGAGTACGTCGGCGCGCCCGAGGGGGCGGAAGTGGTCGCGTACTGCCACTCCGGCGGCCGCTCGTCGCTGGCGATCAGGCTGCTCGCGTCCGCCGGCTACCGGGCGCGCAACTACCCCGGCTCCTGGCACGAGTGGTCCGCGAGCCCGGAGCTGCCGATCGAGTAGCCGGATCAGCCGGCCGCGAAATCCAGGAACGCGCCACACAGCCTCCGGCCGTGCTCGTTCCACGCACCGAGGAATGCCTCCGTCTCGGCACGAACGACGACGGGGTCCGGCAGCTCGGCCTCTCCCTCGACGAACCAGAAGTCGAGCATGTGGCGCGTCACCTCGGGATGGAACTGGACGCCCCAGGTACGCTCCCCGAGCCGGTAGCCCTGGCGGGCGGCGTCGTTTTCGGCGAGGAGCTCCGCGCCCGCCGGGAGGTCGAAGCCGTAGTAGTGCCACTGGAACGCGTCGATCCGCTCCGGCAGCACCCCGAGCACCGGGTCGGCCCGGCCGGCCTCGTTCACGTCCACGGCGTGCCAGCCGACCTCCGGCGTCGTCGCCGGGCCGACGCGGGCTCCCATGGCGCGGGCGATCAGCTGCGCTCCGAGGCAGACGCCGAAGAGCGGCACCTCGTGGTCGACCGCCTCGCGGATGAAGTCCGCCTCGTCGGCGAGCCACGGGTGCTCGCCGTCCTGGTCGGGGTGCATCGCCCCGCCGAAGACCATGATCGCGTCGTAGTGCCGTGAGGCGTCCAGGGCGGAGGCGTCGTGGGCGATGCTGACCCGCTCCAGCCGGTCGCCGCGCTGCTCGACGACGTCCTCGAACAGCCCGCCGCCGCCGGTCGAGGTGGGCTCGTGGACGATCGAGAGGACGCGCATGCAGCGAGCCTAGCGCGCGGCGACAGGCTTCAGCCTGTCGCCCGGGCTCCCCCGGTGCCCTCCGACGCGCGACCGATCAGAACAGCGTCATCTCGGCCGATGGCAGGTCGACCCCACCGGTAGCCGGCATCCCCGCCTCGTCGAGCAGCCCGCGGAAGATCACCGCGCTTCGCGGCGCGAAGTCGTCCCGGTTGTTGTTGAAGAGGGCGTACACCTCGTCCGTCTGCTCGGCCAGGAGTCGCGCCGGCTCGACCCACTCCGCCAGCTCCTCGCTGGAGTACATCCAGTCGAAGCGGTCGGCAGCGCTGCCGCCGCGGATGTTCCACGTCTGCGCGTTGCGGCCGTGGAAGCGGATCACCGCGACGGCATGGGTTGCGGCGGCGACGCGTGGCGCCACGTTCGTCGCCCGCGTCAGCGGAGCGTCGACCGAGACGTACGCGAGCCCCTGCTCCTCGAGGAAGCCGAGCGTGTCGGAGCGCTCGTCGGGCTCCATCCAGGAGCGGTGGCGGAACTCGATCAGCGGCACGAGCGGCTCCAGGCGGCCGCGGGCGCTCGCGAGCTCCTGCTTCGCCGCGGCCGACTTGACGAAGCGCGGGTGGTACTGGAGCAGCACGCCACGGAGCTTCCCCGAGAGCTCGAGCGGCTCCACGGAGCCGCGGAAGGCCGCGAACGCGGCGTCGGTCGGCTCGCCCTCGTGGAACGTCATCGCCGCGCTCGCCTTGACGTGGAAGGTGAAGTGATCCGGCGTGCGCTCCGCCCAGCGGCGGGTCACGTCCGGGTCGGGAAGGGCGTAGTACGGGGAGTCAACCTCCACCACGTCGAACCGCTCGGCGTAGTAGCGCAGCCGTGCCTGCGCCGTCGAGACCCCGCGTGGATACCAGGCCTTGAGGAGGCCCTCGTCGGCCCAGCTGCACGTGCCGAGGCGCACGGTTGCAGGCATGGACGGACGATAGAGGACGCCGGGCTGCGTACGGCGGACGGTCGAGAGGGGGAGGCCGGCGAGCGGCCTCCCCCTCTCCCTGCGTCGTCGGCTACGGCTGCTTGACGATCCGACCCTCGACCAACGGGCCGACCGGCGAGTTCGCCGTCACGTAGTCGATCGAGACGTCCAGCAGGGCATCGCCCGGCTGGAGGACGTTCGTCCCCTGCGTGAACACCGTGTAGCCGTCGCCGCCCGTGTACATGAAGTCGTTCGTCACGAACCGGACGGAGTCGTTCGGGCCGATCGGAGTCGACGGACCCGAGACGCCGCTCGGCGTCTTCCACATGCCCGTGATCACCGGCGTGGTGCCGTTGCACGTGAAGGTCAGCTTCAGCCCGGAGATCTGCGGGAACCGTCCCGTCGCGATCGCCGGATTGCACTTCGGCGAGACGCCGTTGAGGAACGCCTGCTCGATCTGCGCGCCCGTCAGTGTCTCGATCACGGTGCGGTTCCCGAACGGGAGCACGGAGAACATCTCCCCCCACGTGATCTCGCAGTTCGCCTCGCCCGCGCTTGGCGGCGCGCAGTTGACGTCGGCCCGCAGGCCGCCCGAGTTCGTGATCGCCGCATCCACGCCCGGGTACTTCAAGCGCATCGAATCGGCGACCATGTTCCCCATCGCCGACTCGCTCAGGCGTGTCGGGTCACGCTTGATGTCGAACTTCTGGGTTCCGATCACCTTGTTGCGCAGCACGGCCGTCTTGGCGTTGGCGTCGTCGACGATCGCCTGCACGTCGGGGCGCTTGGCGACGCCGAGGTTCTTGGCGATGCGTGTCGCCGCACCGGCCCACTCGACGTCGTTGCCGTTGACGACCATCTGCACGACCGAGTAGCTGCCCCCCGCGTTCAGGCCCTCGGCCACCAGGATGCCACCGACCATCAGGTTGGAGACACGGTGGGTGTGGCCCGCCAGGATCACGTCCACCGACGTGTCCTGGAGAGCCTCGGCGATCGTCACGATCGGGCCGTCCCACGGGATCGGTGCGGCGCCGTCGACGGCGTTACTGCCGTTCGCGCTTCCCTCGTGGATCAGGACGATCTGGGTCTGAATCCCGAACGAGCGAAGCAGGGCCGACTCGGTCCTGATCGTGTTGACGGCCGGCAGGAACTTGAGCCCGGCCGTCGCGCCAGCCTTGACGAGCTCGGGCGTGTTCTCCAGCTCGATTCCGATCACGCCGATCTTCAGCTTGCCGCGGCTGAAGATGTGGGTTCCCTTCACCCAGGCGGGGTTCTCACCCGTCGCCGCGTCGACGATGTTCGCACCGAGGAACGGGAAGTTCGCCCGCGCCTGGTGCCGCAACAGCCGCTCGACGCCGTAGTCGAACTCGTGGTTGCCGTACGAGGTGGCGTGGAGCCCCCACGCGTTCTCGACGTCGATCGCGGGCATGTCCTCCAGCAGGCCGGAGTTCGCCGGGGAGGCCCCGACGTTGTCACCCGATGCGAACAGGTACGACGCGGTGGGCAGCTGCGCTGCCTCCTCGCCGAACAGGGTCGCGAGCTGTGCCGCCCCGCCGACGGAGACGTTGAGGCCGTCGCTGGAGGTGGTGGTCGGGTCGAGCTGCCCGTGGAAGTCGGTCAGGCCGATCACCGGCACGAGGGTGCGTGCCCAGCCACCGTCGAGCAGGTCGAGGCGCACCACGCCCTGCGAGTGCTGCGGTTCCGGCACGCCCAGCACGTAGGCGATCGTGGGTGCGAGGTCGATCGTGCGCACCCCGCTCACCTTCCCGTACGGGTTGATCACGCCGCCGCCCGCGATGAACGTGGCGCGCATGTTCACGCTCGCTGCGAGGTTCTGGACGTCCGGCACGTACCCGTGCTGGCCGAAGAAGGCCGACCGGGCGACGAGCGTGCCCGGGGTCGCCGCGTCGAACTGGTACGGCGGGTAGGAGAACACGACGAGATCGCCGGTCCGGGTCGGGTGCGCCATGTCGGACGTGGAGCCGGCACCGTTCGGGATGTACCGCGCCTCGGCCTTCGTGAACGCACGGTCGATCATCTTCCAGCCTTCCGGCGTCGCGTCGCCGGTCCAGTCGTTCGGATCCGTGAGCGCGAGGAACGCCGCCTTGATCTGGGCGACCGTGGCCGCCTCAGCCGTGGCCGGCACCTGCTGGAGCCCGCCGCCGGCCGCATCGCGGCCCGCGAGGTTGAGGTAGACCTGCACCGTGCCGCCGGCCCAGCAGGCCTTCGCCTTGCCGATCGTCTCACCGGTGGCGACCCGGCAGTTCGAGGTCTGCGGCTTCGAGAGCAGGCCGAGGTCGACGAGCACCTTGCTCGCGTCGATTGCGGCGAACTGCGGCGCGAAGCCGTGGTCCGAGGCGACGAAGACCGAGGTCTCCTGCGGCATCAGCTGCTCGGCGAGCTTCAACGTTGCATCCGCGCCCTCGTAGGCGCCGCGGACGAAGGCGGTGCGCTGCGCGACGCGCCCGTCCGGGGTGCCGTTCACCTCGACGTCGTCGTACGCCGGGTTCGCGGCTCCGTTCGGCAGCTTCGGAGAGATCAGGCCGAGGAACTGGTGCTGAACCTCGTCGGTCGACGGGTATCCGATCAGCGCGAGGTCGGGCTTGTAGGCCCCCAGGATGTACTTCATCAGCGGGTGGTAGAGAGCCTCCCAGTACCCGCTCTGCTCCATGTACGTCTCCTCGCTGACGATTCCGGCCTCGAGCGGCGCGAAGTCGCCCGCCTGAGAGGTCGCGAACTTCTGTGCCACGTACTCCTCGAAATCACCCACGAAGCCCGCGGGCGCGATCCAGCCCGGCCACGTCGCGTTCGCCCGCGACACGGACGCGTGGTACAGGCGGACCTTGCTCAGGTCCGGCGTCAGCGTCTCGACCTTGACGAGCAGGCCGGCGGTCTTCCCGTCCAGAGCGCCGCCGACGATCTTCACCTTGACGTCGGCCCACTTCCCGGCCGTGAGGGTCGCGACCTTGGCGTGCGCCGCTCTTCGTCGGCGACAGGAGCACGCGGTCGTAGTTCGTCCTGCCGTTGTTCGTCGTGTCGTACAGGTACGCGTTCAGGCCGTACTTGTCGGTGCCCGCGTCGAGGACGCGCATGCGCATCTCCTTCGCAGGGCTGAACGACACCGGCACGTTCGTCCAGCCGGTTGCCGGCGCCGGAGCGGCGCCCGGGAAGGCCGGCTGTCCCGCGAAGCCAGCCGGGTGGTCGAACTGGAGCCCGAACGAGGCCGTGAAGGCCGCGTTGTCGGCGGGCGCGATGTAGTTCGTGGTCACGCCACGACCCGAGAAGAACGTGCGGAAGTCGACCGTGGGGCCGTTGATGGTGCCGACCCGGCCGCCCGCCCATTCGATCTGCACGACCTTCTTGCCGCCGCGCTCGGCCGACTGGGCGATCGTCTCCGCCTGCAGCACGCCCGCGTCGAACGAGCCCTTGCGGCTCGTGAACTGGTTGTTGACGGAGAACGTGTTGTTGGTCGAGCCGTGGACTCCCGGCCACGCTCCGGTGGCGAGGCTGTACCAGCCCGCGCCCGTGTTCGGCGGCGCCTGTGTCAGCAGGCCCCCGTCACTTGCCGCAACTCCGCGCTGCAGCAGGTCGTCGAATGTGGGCAGGCTCTTCTTGCCCGCCCACGTCTTGCCGGCCCACGACTCGACCAGATCCTGGCGCAGGCCGTCGGCCGCGAAGAAGATGACGGATTCGTTGTTCGCGGTCGTCGCGGACTTCGACGCCTGACTCGTGGACGCCGGGCCCGTGCTCGCCGCGACGAGAACGGCCAGCGCCGCGAGCACCACGACGAGTGGTGCGAGCAGGCGCAATGATGTGGGTCTACGCATGATGTTCCCCCCTGGTGGTTGGAAATCCAGTGACGACGGTCAAGGGCGCCCGGGTTCGTTGATGCCGGTCGCGCTCCGAGACGATCGACGGCGGGCGGTGACGCACAGAGAGGCGACATGCCAGGGCGCCGCGTCGAGCGGCCACCTTCGTCCCGGATACCGTCGCGAGCACACCGTTCCCCCTCCGACCAAACCTGACCCCGCCAGCCTATCGCGATCGGGGAGCGTGCGTCTACCCGCGCGGTGACCTCCTTGGGAGCGAGTGGTAAGAGCCTGGTGAGCGAGAATGAACGACGTCCTCGGTGGTCGCGGGCAGCTGAACCGCGGCCAGGGGGCCGCGGCCTCTACACTGCCGCCCGTGGACGTCCGCCCGATCGGCGTGTTCGACTCCGGTGCCGGTGGGCTCACCGTCCTCCACGAGTGCCTCGTCACGATGCCGCACGAGGACTTCGTCTACCTCGGCGACGGTGCGCGCCTGCCGTACGGGCCGCGACCGCTCGACGAGATCCGCCGCTTCGCCGGCGAGATCGCCCGCTACCTCGAGGGCCAGGGCGTCAAGCTCGTCGTCGCCGCCTGCAACTCGGCCACCGCGGCCGCGTTGCCCGACCTGCAGCGGGCGCTGTCGGTCCCTGTGCTCGGCGTCATCCAGCCCGAGGCCCACGCGGCCGTCCGCGCGACCCGCAACCGGCGCGTCGGCCTGCTCGCGACCGAGGCCACGGTGGCGAGCGGTCGCTACGAGGCGCTGATCCGGACGCTCGACGCCGGTGTCACCGTCGTGCCCGTCGCATGCCCGAAGCTCGTGCCGCTGATCGAAGGCGACGACCCGTTCGGCGAGGCCACGGTCGCGGCCGTCCGTGAGGCCGCCGCCCCGCTGAAGGAGGCAGGCGTCGACACCGTCGTCCTCGGCTGCACGCACTACCCACTGATCCGGCCGATCCTGCAACGTGTGTTCGGTCGCGACGTGACGCTCGTGTTTTCCGCCGACGAGACGGCGCACGAGGTGTCGGAGACGCTTGCCCGCAAGGCGATCGAGAACGACACCGCGCGCGAAGGCGGCTACCGGTTCCTGACGACCGGCGACCCCGACGCGTTCCGCGAGATGGGCAGTCGCTTCCTGCAGCTCCCGATCGCCGACGTAGAGCACGTGCACGTCGCGCAACTGGAAGGCGTCGCCGCATGAGGCACGACGGCCGCCGGCCTGACGAGCTGCGCGCGCTCGACGTCCTGCCCGACTTCCTGGAGCAGCCCCACGGCTCGGTGTTGTGGTCGCAGGGCAAGACGCGGGTGCTCTGCACGGCGATGATCGAGGAGGAGATCCCGCGCTGGCTGCGCGGCAAGGGGCGCGGCTGGATGACGGCGGAGTACTCGATGCTGCCCGCCGCCACGGGAGAGCGCTCGCAGCGCGGCGTCACCCGTGGTCGGCCGGACGGCCGCACGGTCGAGATCCAGCGGCTGATCGGTCGTGCCCTGCGGGCCGTCTGCGACTTCGAGGCGCTCGGCGAGCGCACCCTCTGGCTCGACTGCGACGTGCTCCAGGCCGACGGCGGCACGCGCTGCGCCGCGATCACCGGCGCCTACGTGGCCGCCTACCGCGCGCTCGACAAGATGGGACTGTCCAAGGCGCTGCCGCACTCCGTCGCGGCGGTCTCGGTCGGTGTCGTCGACGGCGTCGCGGTGCTCGACCTCGACTACCCCGAGGACTCGCAGGCCGAAACGGACATGAACGTCGTGATGACGGCGGACGGCCGGCTCGTCGAGGTGCAGGCGACCGCCGAGCAGGAGCCGTTCACGCGCGACGAGCTCGACGAGCTGCTCGATCTCGCCGCCGGCGGGATCGACGAGCTCGCGGTCGCGCAGCGCGCGGCCGCCGAAGCACCGCGCGAGTGAGAGCGCGACTCGCCTCCGGCAACCCGCACAAGCTCACCGAGCTGCGCCGTGCCCTGCCGGGCTGGGAGATCGAGCTGGTCGACGATCGGGCATTTCCGGCGGAGAACGGCACGACGTATGCCGAGAACGCCCGTGGCAAGGCCGTGCACGGACGCGCCGGCACCCCCGCCGACGCGTGGGTGATCGGCGAGGACTCCGGCATCGAGGCCGCCGGCCTCGAAGGCCGGCCCGGCCTCGAGTCGGCTCGCTGGGCGGAGGACGGGGTCGCCCGCCTGCTCGAGGAGCTTTCGGCGGTGCCCGATCGGCGGGCGCGGTACGTCTGCGTGATCGTGGCAATCGGGCCGGAAGGCGAGGACGTCGTGGTCGAGGGAACGCTCGAGGGGACGATCGCGACCGTCCGCCGCGGCACGGGAGGATTCGGCTACGACCCGATCTTCGTTCCCGAGGGTGAGGAGCGGACGGTCGCCGAGCTCGGCGACGCCTGGAAGGCCACGAACTCACACCGTGCGAGGGCTGCCGCAGCGCTGGCAGCTGCGCTCTCGTCTGCCCGCAACGTCCTGAATCCGCCAGCGGATCCAGGACGTTGCTGAGGTGTAAAGTCGAGTCATGGAGTCAAGCGAGGCACTCGCCGAGTTGCTGCACCTCTCGTCCCAGATCGAGGACGTTGCGATCGTCGGCGGGTCGGGATTCGTGCTCGCGGCCTCGGGTGCGCCCGAGCGCGGAGAGCAGCTCGCCCGCGTCGCCACGGAGCTCCTCGCGGCGGCGGGCGACGTGCGGCCCTCCGTCGACGTCTCCCGGATCGAGGTCTCGCTCGGCGCGACGAGCGTGTTCGTCGTCGCGGAGGGCGGCCGTCTCGCTGTGGCGACCACCGTTGCCGAGCCGACTGCGGGCCTCGTCGTCTACGACCTGCGAACGGCTCTCCGCCGGCTCGACGAGGAGCCTGCCCCCAAAGCACGCGGCAAGAAGAAGAAGGGCGCGGCCGATGCGTAGGCTGCTCGCGCTCGCGGTCGTCGGTGGGCTCGTGTGGTGGCTCCTCGGCCGGCGCCGCACCGGCATCCGAACCGGCGCCACGATCGGGTATGCGGACGGCTCCTCCGTGATCCTCGACGCGGGATCTCCCGAGCTCGACCGCCTGCTGCAGATCGCCGCCGGGGCGCGAGCCGCGTGACCGACGAGCTCGGGCGTCTCCTCGTCGAGCATGCGCTGCTCGAGGGGGACTTCCTGCTCCGGTCCGGCAAGCGCTCCACCTGGTACCTCGACAAGTACCGCTTCGAGACACGCCCCGACCTCCTCCGGGCACTCGGGGAGCGGCTCGCCGAGGTCGCGCGCGAGGTCGAGCCGGAGACGGTCAGATTCGCCGGACCGGCTCTCGGAGCCGTTGCCCTGGCCGCTTCGGCGTCCATGGCGTCCGAACTACCGTTCATCATCGTGCGCGGTGAGACCAAGGAATACGGCACAGCGAATCGGATCGAAGGCCCGTTCGACGGGGGCGACCTCGTGTGCCTTCTGGAGGACGTCGTCACGTCCGGTGGCGCTCTGGCCGAGTCGGTGTCCGCGCTTCGGGCTGCCGGCCTCGTCGTCCGCAACGCGGTGTCCGTCGTGGACCGTGAAGAAGGTGGGGCCGACGCCCTCGCCCGGTTGGGGGTGCGGCTTCGCTCCCTCTATCGTGCGAGCGACCTTCTCGCGGGTCGCTCCACTGACGTGTAGTCCGGAACAGGCGGGAGCACTCGACCGCGACGGACGGCTCGGGAGGAGCCTCGGATCCGCATGGTTGAGCCGAAACGACCGACCGGAGTGTTAGGATTTCCGTCGGTCCCGACAACGACCATCTAGCAGGAGGAGTGGCAGTGACGAAACAGGAGTTCGTAGACGCAGTGGCCGGGAAGACCGGCCTGTCCAAGCGCGATGCGGGCGCGGCCGTGGACGCATTCCTCGACACCGTCGAGGGTGCACTCAAGGCGGGCGATACCGTGACCTTCACCGGTTTCGGCAAGTTCCATACGACCCATCGTGCGGCTCGCATGGGTGTCAACCCGCGCAACCCGAGCGAGAAGGTGCAGATCAAGGCGGCGACCGTGCCGAAGTTCTCGGCCGGCTCCGTGCTGAAGAAGGCCGTCAACTAGATGATTGATCCCGGGTCGGCGTGCTCGTCGGGGAGGGCATGAACCGAGCAGCGTGGTCGGCTCGGTCGGCGGCAAGGCTGGTTGCCTTGGTGTCGATCGAGACGGCCGCGATGCGATGCGTTCAGGCCCCCAGCCGCGAGTGCGGCGACCCGGAATCA
This sequence comes from uncultured Thermoleophilia bacterium, assembly GCA_963823355.1. GTDB lineage: Bacteria > Actinomycetota > Thermoleophilia > Gaiellales > Gaiellaceae > Gaiella. The sequence continues at coordinate 434,800 of CAWGLG010000007.1, read as the reverse complement.
CTCATCTGAGCGGCGGGCCCTCCTCCGAGGCAGGCGAGAGGGCCCTCAGGGGCCCTCTCTCTTTGCCTCTGGACACGAACACATGTTCGCGTAGAATGGGCGCGTGCAGCTCTCCTTCGACGCAGCAGACCGGCTCGTGGAGGTCGTCGAGGCGAGCCACGGCCCGGTCCCTGCGGGCGAGGCGGCCCGCCTGCTCTTCGCCCTCGCGTCGGCACCGACCGCGATCGCACGCTCGCTGCTGGACGATGTGGTCTCCGGCGACGCACGGCTCGCGTGGCGTGGTTCCGCAGTCGCGCTCGCCGACGAGCCGGGCGCGGCGACCGCGCTCGAGACGGCGACGTTCGTCGTCTTCGACCTCGAGACGACGGGGCTCTCGCCGGCCCGCTCGCGGATCGTCGAGATCGGTGCGCAGCGGGTCGAGGCCCTCGCGGTGGGCGCCACTTTCGAGACGCTCGTCAACCCAGGCGTTCCGCTGCCCACGGCGATCACCGCGCTCACCGGGATCGGTGCCGCCGAGGTGCGCGGGGCGCCGGGGACCGACCTGGCCGTCCGGCAATTCCTCGCCTTCGCCGGCGACGCGGTCCTCGTCGCGCACAACGCGCGGTTCGACATGGGGTTCCTCGATCGCGCCGTCGAGCGTCTCACGGGCAGGCGCGTGGCGGCGCCGGTCGTCGATACGGTCTGGCTCGCCCGGCGCCTCCTGAGCGGACGGACGAGCCGCTTCGGCCTCCAGCCGCTTGCGCACTTCTTCGGCACCTCCGTCGCGCCGTGCCACCGGGCGCTCGCCGATGCCTCCGCCACCGCGGAGATCCTGATCGCCCTGATCGGGCTCGCACAGGAACGGGGCGCGGCGACGGTCGCCGACCTCGTCGACCTGTCGGCCCCGCGGGCCCGGCGCCTGCACGCGAAGCGCTCCCTCGTCACCGCTGCGCCGACGACGCCCGGTACCTATCTCTTTCGCGATGCCCGGGGACAGGTGCTGTACGTCGGCCGCGCCCGAGACCTCCGGGCCCGGCTCCGCTCGTACTTCTCGGGCGAGCGGCAGCGGCCCGCCGTCGAGGCGGCCCTGGGCGCGCTGGCACGCGTCGAGTGGCAGTGCTGCGGCAGCGAGCTGGAGGCCGCACTCGACGAGCTGCGGCTCCTGCGTGAGCTCCGCCCGCCTGCGAACGCGCGCGGGACACGTCCCGACCGCCACCTCTACCTGCGTCGCCGTGGCGTCCGCTGGGTCTGCGGACCCGAGTCGACCCCTCACGGCCCGATAGCGGGGCGCTCGCTCGCACGGCGTGCGGCCCAGGCGCTCGACGGCTTCGACGGCGACGATCCCCGCGACGTCCTGCCCGGCTTGCGCCTGCGGCTGCGGCATCTCGCGACCCAGCTCCGCTTCGAGGACGCCGCGAGGTTGCGCGATCGCATCGCGGCGCTCGAGCAGGTGGTCGAGCGAATCGACGAGCTCGGCCGCCTGCGCAACCTGCGGGCCTGTCTCGTCGTTCCGGCGCTGGAGGCGGGCATGGCGAGGGCCGTGTTCGTCGCGGGAGGTGTCGTTGCGCGCCGCACCGTCCCGCGTGGGGGAGGAGGAAGCGTCGAGGTCGATGCCGGCCTCGCGGACGCGCGCCGGGCGCTCCCTGCTGCGCTCGAGGCGACGTCCGCCGACGAGCTCCTGCTGATCGCGGCGTTCCTACGGCGGCCGTCGCCCGAGCTTCGCGTCGTGGCGCTCGAGCGCGACGCGATCCTCGCGGCGGCGAACGGGGTAGCCTTGGCGGCGTGAGCACCCGCCCGGACGCCGAACCGACTGTGGTTGTTGCGTTCCCCGACCGGGTGGCCGAGGCAGTCGAGCGCAAGCGCAGCCAGCTCGTCGTCGGGCTCGACCCGCGGATCGACCTCCTGCCCGTCGAGCTGCGCGGCGAGGCCCTGCTCGGCCGGGCGGCCGCGGCCGGCGCGATCGAGCGCTTCTGCAAGGGGATCGTCGACGCCGTCGCGCCGTACGTCGTCGCGGTGAAGCCGCAGGTCGCCTTCTTCGAGGCGCTCGGGAGTGACGGCTGGCGTGCGCTGGAGGCGGTCGCGCGTTACACCTCCGAGGCGGGCCTCCTCGTCATCGCAGACGCGAAGCGGGGCGACATCGGCTCCACGGCCCGCGCCTACGCCGCCGCGTTCCTCGAGCCCCGCGGCGCCGAGCCACCGCTCGCCGATGCTCTCACTGTCAATCCGTACCTGGGATCCGACTCGATGGATCCCTTCCTCTCCGCATGCCGCAACCACGGCGCCGGCATCTTCTGTCTCGTCCGGACCTCGAACGCGGGCGGCCGCGACCTCCAGGACGCCGTGCTCTCGGACGGGACCCCGGTCTGGCGTCACGTCGCCGGCCTGGTCGCCGAGTGGGGCGCCGACCTCGTCGGCGAGCGCGGCATGTCGAGCGTCGGCGCGGTCGTCGGCGCGACCGTGCCACGTCTGATCGGCGATGCCCGGCGCGCGATGCCGCAGGCGATCATCCTGCTCCCCGGGGTCGGCGCGCAGGGAGCGACGCCCGCCGACGTCGCCCGGGCCTTCACGAGCGGGCCGGCGAGCGCCCTCGTCAACGCCTCGCGGTCGGTGATCTTCGCCTACCGCGACACCGAGGACGACTGGAGAACCGCCGCGGGTAGCGAGGCCGCCCGACTGGCCGCCGAGATCTGGGCCGCTGCGGGCTGGTAGCGGTCGTCTACCCTCAGGCGTGATGCGTGGAGGCCTCGTTTCCCTCGCTGCGACCGCGGTGGTCGCATGCTGTGCCACCGCGGCCGCCGCGCCTCCGCCGGTGGCCGCGCCCGCATACCTGGTGCGCGGGGGTCCTGACTCCGCCGTTCTCGCAGTCCGGGCGCCCGACGCGAAGCGGGCCCCGGCCAGCATCACGAAGCTGATGACCGTGCTCGTCGCCCTCGAGCGTGCCCGCCTCGGCGACGTCGTCACGGTGACGCCCCTGGCAGCCGGTGTCGGCGAGTCGAGCGCGAGGCTTCGCGTAGGAGAGCAACTCACCGTTCGCGACCTCGCGATCGCCACCCTCGTGCCGAGCGCAAACGATGCTGCCGTGGCGTTGGCGGTGCACGTCGGTGGGGGCTCGGTGCCCCGGTTCGTGGCGTTCATGAACGCGAAGGCGCGGTCGCTCGGTCTCACGTCGACGCACTTCGAGAACCCGCACGGGCTCGACCAGGCCGGCCACGTGTCGAGCGCGCGCGACGTGACGACACTCCTCTCGGCGGCGCTCCGCAACCCGTTCATCCGTACGTGGTCGACGCAGAGCGACGGCGACCATCGCCGGCGGCAGGACGCTGACGTCGACGGACGGGCTGATCGGGAAGCTGCCGCTCGTCGGCGCGAAGACGGGGCACACCGAACGATGCAGGCTGGTCGCAGGTGGCGGCGGCCGAGCGTCACGGCGTCCGCATCACGGCATCGGTGCTCGGGCTCGCCGAGCGAGGCGCAGCGAGACGCCGACCTCACTGCGCTCCTGACGTGGGGCCTCGCGCAGTACCAGCGCCGTGAAGGCGGTCGACACCCGGGTCTACGCGCACGCCGAGACGGGCTACGGCAGACCGCCGGTCGAGCTCGTGGCGCCGGCGGAGATCGTTCGCAACGTGCGGGTCGGGCCGGCCGCTCGTCGAGCGCGTCGTCGTCAGCTCGGCCCTGGCGCTCCCTGTCACCCGCGGCCAGCGGGTCGGAGAGGTAAAGGTCTTCGCGGACGGTAGGCTGATTGCGCACGCACCACTCGTCGCCGCCGAGTCGGTTCCGGCCGTCGGAGCCCCGGGGAAGGTGGCGTGGTACGCCCGCCGCACCGTCCACCATCTCGTCGGGCTCGTCTCGTAGCTCCACGCACCGCAAGCAAGGAAGGGGCAGCTCTCGTGATCGTCACCGTCACCCTCAACGCCGCGCTCGACCGGTCGCTGACCGTCCCGATCTTCAAGCTCGGGCACCGGCACCGGGCGAGCAGCGCGCTCGTGCTCGCGGGCGGCAAGGGGATCAACGTGGCGCGCGCCCTCAAGCAGCTCGACGTCCCGGTCGTGGCCACCGGCCTCGCCGGCGGGCGGACGGGCACGCGGATCGTCGAGGAGCTGACCGAGGAGGCGATCCTCAACGACTTCGTCCGGATCCGGGACGAGTCTCGAACGTCGACGGCCGTGGTCGATCCGACGTCTGGCACCTATACCGAGATCAACGAGTGGGGGCCGAAGGTCTCCGACGACGAGCTCGAGATCCTGCTCGACAAGCTCCGCTACCTGTCCAGGGGGGCGTCGACGGTGGTCTTTGCCGGCTCGTTGCCGCGCGGCGTCGACGAGGGCTTCTACGCCGATGCCGTGCGCGAGATGACACGGCTCGGCTCGCGGGTCGTGCTCGACGCCGAGGGCGAGCCGCTGCGCAGGGGCATCGAGGCCGAGCCGTGGCTCGTCTCACCGAACCAGCACGAGGCCGAGCAGCTGGTCGGGCAGGAGCTCGAAAGCGACGACGACTTCCTGATGGCACTCGATCGGATCGCCGAGATGGGCGCCCGTAACGTGCACATCACCCTCGAGACGGGCTGCTTTGCGCTCGTCCGCGAGGAGCGCCAGGCGCGACGCTACCGGGTGCGGGCGCCGCAGGTCGAGCCCGTCTCGATCCTCGGCGCCGGCGACGTCTTCCTCGCCCGCTGGCTCGCGGCGCTGACCGAGGAGCGCACGGCGGAGGAGTCGCTGAGGCTCGCCGTGGCTGCCGGCTCGGCGTCGGTGCTCCAGGTCGGCGCCGGGCGCTTCGATCTCAAGGAGGCCGCACGTCTGGTCTCGCTCGTCGAGGTCGACGAGCTGCAGCCGGTGGGATAGACCCACGAGGGTGTCGTCGAGCCTGCTTGGTAGAGTCGGCTGACTCTTGGAGTTCGAGCTCGATCGCGACGGCAAGTTCGGCAAGGAAGGCCTCGCCTTCGACGACGTGCTGCTCCTCCCGGCCGAGTCCGCCGTGCTCCCGAACGATGTCGCGACGGCCACCCGGCTGACGCCGACGATCGCGCTCGAGATCCCGATCGTCTCCTCCGCGATGGACACGGTCACCGAGGCGGCTCTCGCGATCGCGCTGGCCCGTGAGGGCGGGATCGGGATCATCCACCGCAACCTGGCGATCGAGCATCAGGTGGCCGAGATCGACAAGGTGAAGCGCAGCGAGGCCGGCATGATCGTCGAGCCGGTCACCCTCGGCCCCGACGACCTCGTTGCCGACGCGCTCGACCTGATGGCGCGGTACAGGGTCTCGGGCGTGCCGATCACGAGCCCCGACGGCGTCCTCGTCGGCATCCTCACGAACCGCGACCTCCGCTTCGGCGCCCGCCCCGAGCAGCGCACGCGCGACCTGATGACGAGCGAGAACCTCGTCACCGCGCCGGTCGGGACGACGCTCGCCGAGGCAGAGCTCCTGCTCGGCCGCCACAAGATCGAGAAGCTGCCGATCGTCGACGCCACCGGGCACCTGAAGGGCCTGATCACGGTCAAGGACATCCAGAAGCGCGAGCGCTACCCGCTCGCGACGAAGGACGAGCGCGGCCGCCTCCGCGTCGGAGCCGCGGTCGGCGTCGGCACGGACGCTCTCGAGCGCGCTGCGGCCCTCGTCGCCGCCGAGGTCGACGTCCTCGTCGTCGACACCGCTCACGGCCACTCCCGCGCGGTCGTCGAGATGGTGCGGCGGATCAAGTCCGAGTTCGACATCGAGCTGATCGCCGGCAACATCGCCACCGGCGAGGCGGCGGAGGCGCTGATCGACGCTGGCGCTGACTGCCTCAAGGCAGGGGTTGGCCCGGGCTGCCTGGCAGCCGGAACCCGTGTGCTGATGGCCGACGCGAGCTACTGCAACATCGAGGACGTCCGTCCCGGCGATCGCGTGATCAGCATGAACGGTGAGCCCGTGACGGTGCTCCACGCGTGGTGCACGGGTGTGCGCGAGGTCGTGGCGATCCGGCACACCGCGTCGCCGCTCGAGACGCTCGTGACGCCGGATCACGCGTACTGGGTCGGCGACCTGAACACGGTGAGTGCCGCGACGCTCGCCGCCGCCGGGTACGTCCAGATGCTGGAGCGCCCGACGCGCACCGGGGAGGCCAAGACCCGGTGGAAGGAGATCGGCGAGATCGAGCAGGACGTGCTCCTGCTCCCCCGGCAGATCGCGTTCGAGCTGCCCGACCACCTCGAGATCGACCTGGGCGAGTTCGCCGTTCGGGAGGTAATGCTGGAGCGCTATCGGAGGCACATCGAGGACTCCTACGAGCTCGGCTTCGTACTGGGGACGTTCCTCGGTGACGGGCACGCATTCATCAACAACAACGGTCGCTCCGAGATCGGAAGAGTCTCGTGGTACTTCGGGCCCTCAGAGCATGCGACAGCCGACAAGCTCACGGCCGCCGTGCACGAGGTGACGGGCGTCGAGCCTTCGGTGGTCGAGGACGGCAAGACGATCACGATTCACCTCTACTCGCTCCAGTGGGCCCGACTGCTCGCAGAGCTCGGGAAGCGCGACGAGAAGCACCTGCCACAGCGGTACCTGTGCGGCAACCCCGTCTACCTCAAGGGTCTGCACGACGGCCTCGTCGCCAGTGACGGCTACGTCGCGGCCGACGGGCGGATCTGCTTCAAGAACACCTCGCTGGCACTCGTCGAGCTCTTCAACGTGCTCACGTTCCTCCTGCACGGCTCGTTCCCGAATGCGCACACCGAGGTGCCGAACGCGGGTGGGTTGCGTGGGACGACCGTCGACCGATGCCTGCCGTCCTTCGTCTCGCGGCTCAACGTCACCCACGAGAAGCGCCTTTCCGAGAGCCACCAGGTCGTGAAGCCGCTCGAGCTCCGCGACGTCGACGTCAGGATCCCGGTCTACGACCTCGAAGTCGACTGCCCCACGCACAGCTTCATCGCCAACAACGCCATCGTGCACAACTCCATCTGCACTACCCGCGTCGTCGCCGGCGTCGGCGTGCCGCAGGTCACGGCCGTCTTCGACGTCGCCGAGGTCGCGATCCGCCACGGTATTCCCGTGATCGCCGACGGCGGCATCACCTCGTCCGGCGACGTGGCGAAGGCGATCGCCGCGGGCGCCGACACGGTGATGCTGGGCTCGATGCTCGCCGGCACCGACGAGTCGCCCGGCGACGTGATCCTCGTGCAGGGCGAGCGGTTCAAGGAGTACCGCGGGATGGGCTCGCTCGGTGCGATGAAGGCCCGCTCGTTCTCGAAGGACCGCTACTTCCAGGGCGACGTCGAAGACGTCGACAAGCTCGTGCCCGAGGGGATCGAGGGGCGCGTCCCGTACAAGGGGCCGATCGCACCGATCGTCTACCAGCTCGTCGGCGGCCTGCGCCAGGCGATGGGGTACTGCGGCGCCGCCACGGTCGAGCAGCTGAAGACGGCAGAGCCGCTTCGTCCGGATCACCGGCGCAGGGCTCCGCGAGAGTCACCCGCACGACGTCACGATCACCAAAGACGCACCGAACTACCGGCGTGGCTGAGAGCGCGGAAGTCCTCCCGTTCCCCGCGTCGGCGGCGGCACCGGAGGAGCGCCCCGTCCTCGTGCTCGACTTCGGCGGGCAGTACAGCCAGCTGATCGCGCGGCGCGTGCGTGAGGCGCGTGTCTACTCGGAGCTCGTCAGCCACAGGCTCACAGCGGATCAGATCAGGGCGAAGAACCCGCTGGCGCTCATCCTCTCCGGCGGCCCCGCCTCGGTGTACGCCGAGGGCGCGCCGGAGCTCGACACCGCGGTGCTCGAGCTCGGCATCCCGACGCTCGGCATCTGCTACGGCATGCAGCTGATGGCGCGCGACCTCGGCGGTGAGGTCGAGTCGAACGACGTCTCGGAGTACGGCAAGACCGACGCCGAGCTCGGCGAGTCGGCGCTCTTCCACGACCTGCCGCCGGAGCAGGTCGTCTGGATGAGCCACCGCGACTCGGTCACGGCCCCGCCGCCCGGCGCACGGGTCACGGCCTCGTCGCCGTCGACGCCGATCGCCGCCTTCGAGGATCCCGAGCGCGGCCTCTACGGCGTCCAGTTCCACCCGGAGGTCGTGCACACCCCGGACGGGCAGGAGATCCTGAAGAACTTCCTCTACGAGGTCGCCGGGGCGCCGCCGAGCTGGACGCCGGCCGCGGTGATCGAGGAGCAGGTCGAGCGGATCCGGGCCCAGGTCGGCTCGGAGCGCGTCATCTGCGGCCTCTCCGGCGGCGTCGACTCCGCGGTCGCCGCGCTGCTCGTCTACAAGGCGGTCGGCGACCAGCTGACGTGCGTGTTCGTCGACCACGGCCTCATGCGCGAGAACGAGGCGGCGCAGGTGGTCGAGACCTTCGGCGGCCACTTCCACGTGCCGCTCGTGCACGTGCGCGCGGAGGAGCGGTTCCTCACGAAGCTGGCCGGCGTCAGCGACCCCGAGACGAAGCGCAAGATCGTGGGCGAGGAGTTCATCCGCGTCTTCGAGGAGGAGGCCGGCAAGCTCGGCGACGTCCGCTTCCTCGTCCAGGGCACGCTCTACTCGGACGTGATCGAGTCCGGGGGCGACGACGGCGTCGCGGCCAAGATCAAGTCGCACCACAACGTCGGCGGTCTTCCGGAGGACATGCAGATGGACCTCGTCGAGCCGCTGCGACTGCTGTTCAAGGACGAGGTGCGGCGGGTGGGCGAGGAGCTCGGCATGCCCGAGCGGATGGTCTGGCGGCAGCCGTTTCCCGGACCGGGTCTCTCGATCCGGATCATCGGCGACGTGACGAAGGAGCGGCTCGACATCCTCCGCGCCGCCGACGCGGTTCTCCAGGAGGAGATCCGCAAGGCCGGGCTCTACCGCGACCTCTGGCAGAGCTTCGCCGTGCTCCCGGCGATCAAGTCGGTCGGCGTTCAGGGCGACGAGCGCACGTACGCGTACCCGGTCGTGATTCGGGCCGTGACCTCCGAGGACGCGATGACGGCCGACTGGGCGCGGCTCCCCTATGGCGTCCTCGAGGCGATCTCGAACCGCATCATCAACGAGGTGCCCGGCGTCAACCGCGTCGCCCTCGACCTCTCCTCCAAGCCGCCCGCCACGATCGAGTGGGAGTGAGCTCGTCTCACGGCTGACGCAGGCGCGGAAGCCGATCGACGAGCTCGTCCGCTGGGAGCGCTGTCGACCCTGAGCGCGACGGCCGGACCGACAACGACGGGTGGTAGCCCAGGCCCCGCCCGGCGGGCGTCGAGCGCCATACCGGAGCGACGGAACGGGGGCCCGATGGGCCCCCGTTCCGTTCGGGTTGGGTTTCTGGATGGGTGGCTACTCGCCGTCGAAGCTGTCCGACCAGGAGGCATTCGCCGTTGATCCGGAGCTCCAGGATGCGCTGGCCCAGGATGCATCGGCCCAGGACGCCGAGCTCCACGAGGCGCTCGACCACGAGGCCGAGCTCCAGGACGCGTCCGCCCACGAGGCGCTCGCCCAGGATGCCGAGCTCCACGACGCGTTTGCCGCGGCCGCCGCGCGCCAGTCGGAGGCATTGAAGGCGTAGAGTCCGGTGGCGGGGTTCACGTAACGGAACTGGTTGAGCGCCAGGTTCGGGTTGGCCGTACCCGGAGCGTTCAGGGCCGCATTACCGTTGACGACGCCGATGCCGAGCGCACCGGCCGAGTTGTACCCGGCCGGCACGGATGCAGTCCGCATGAGCGCGCCCTTGACCTGGTCGGGCGTCCAGCCCGGATTCTTCGCGAGCAGCGTCGCCGCGATGCCGGACACGACGGGTGCCGCGAACGAGGTGCCCGACATCCACATGTAGTTGGGTGCCACGACCCTCTGGGGGAACCATGTCAACAGGTTGGCCCCGGTCGGGACGGCGCCGACCATGTGGCGGCCCGGTGCGGAGATCTCGGGCTTGAAGAAGCCGTCCTGCGTTGAGCCCCACGCCGACCAGGGCGCCGCGAAGTCGTCCGAGCGCGACGCCGTGCCGTTCGTGTCGGACGCTCCGACCGTGATCACGAACGGGTCGTTCGCCGGGGCGAAGCCGACGTTGCTCCGCTGCCCGTTGACAGCGTAGTTGCCGGCTGCCACCACCACCGTGACGCCGTTCAACCACAGCGACTCGACCGCCCTCGCGAGTGGGTCGTACTCGATGCGGTCTCCGCCCGTTCCGATCGAGAAGTTCGCGACGCGGATGTTGTACGCCGCCTTGTTCTGCAGGATCCAGTCGCACGCCGCGATCACGTCGCTCTTGCTGCCGACTCCCGCACCGTCGAGCACCTTGATCGAGACGATGTTCGCGTGCGGCTCGGCCCCGGTGTAGCCGGCCTCGCCGCCCGCCGCGATCGAGCCAACCATGGAGCCGTGTCCGTACGCCCCCCAGCTCGAGGCCGAAGAGACCATGTAGACACTCTTGATCACGCGGCCGCCGTATGCCGACAGGCTGGGGGTGATGCCCGAGTCCACGACCGCGATCGACGGGTAGCTCGTGCCTGCCGGGAGCGCGTTCCAGTTTTCTGCGACTCCTGCTGCGGCGGGCCACTGCTGGTCGCTCGAGTAGGATTCCTGCGAAATCTTCGTGTCGAGCGTGATCGACGCTACCCAGCGCTTCTTCGAGAGCTTCAGGATCTGGCGGCCGCTCAGGGTCGCCGAAGTGCCGGCGACCGAGACGAACTGCCGCTTCAGCTTGGAGCCCGGGGCCGAGTCGCTCTTCTGCGTGTCCGAAACGTCCTTCGCGACGTCCGCGCTGCGACCGTCCTTGTTCGCCTGGACGATCACGTCGAACATCCCCTTCGGGTCGGAAGATGCATCGGCAAGCAGCGACGGCGTCACATACGCCGACGGACCCCCGGCAGACGCCGGAACGGCCGTGCCCGCGAGGACGGCAACCGCGACGATCAGCATGGAGGCGGCGGCCAGAATCCTCTTTCCGGTTCCACCCCAGAGCGCGTTCGAGCGTTCACCGGTGTCGGGGCGCTCGCGCAGGTCTCGAATCCGTCTCATGTCCTTGCCTCCATGACCCTCTCGGGGCCGCCGCTGTCGATGAGTAGAGCCGCACTGACCGTAGTCAGGCAGCGCGCGGGAACCTCCACCGGGTGGGGGATCATGAATCCCTCGGACGAGGGATTTGGAGGCGTCGCGGAGGGGATGTGCGCCCGTGTAGGTCGGCTCGATCGGGCTTTTGGCCTGAAAGGTCGAACTACGCCGGGCACGAGCGCGGGCGGTACCCCTTCCGAGGGAGGTTCGGCGTACCCGGAAGACCGATGATTCTCTGTGTGCCTTCGGCCCAGGGGGCGCACTCGGAGCCGGCGACGGCTGACCCCGAGGAGACCTGTGACCGACGCCACCACGACAACCGCGCCAGAGGAAAAGGGGCTGATGTCCAGGGCCACGGTCTTCATCGCCCTGGTCTGCGTGGCGGCGGTGCTCGGTACCGCCATCGCGTGCCTGGGGTACTCGGCCACGAGGGAGGACTGGGAGCTCGCATTGCTTCTCGCGGTTGCTGCGGCGATTGCGCAGCTCTTCGTCGTCAAGACGCCACAGACGAACCAGTCGTATCATCTGACACCTGGCCTGATCGTGGCGGCCGCAATCCTGCTGCCTCCCGCCCTGATTGCGTTCGTCGTCGTCTGCCAGCACGTGCCGGAGTGGATCAAGGCGCGCTACCCATGGGTGATCCAGACCTTCAACATCGCCAACTACACGGTTGCGGGCCTGCTCGCCTGGCTCACGTTCGAGAGCGTCTCGGAGGTCCCGTTCGTCCGCCCCGGCGGGGGTGAGGCAAGGTTCTTCGTTGCAGGGGTGGCAGCCGCCTTCGTGTTCGTCGGCGTGCAGCACACCCTCCTTGCGATCGTGCTTCGCTTCGCGCGCGGCCACTCGTTCGTCCAGAGCGGCCTGTTCACCTTCCGGAGCCTGTCGATGGACTTCGTGCTCGCCACCGTCGGCGTCATCTTCGCCCAGCTGTGGGCCGACACCCCGATGCTGGCGATCCTCGCGTTGAGCCCGCTCTTCCTCATCCACCGAGCGCTCGCTCTCCCGAAGCTCGAGGCCGAGGCCCGTCACGATCCGAAGACCGAGCTCTACAACGCGCGGCACTTCACCGAAGCGCTCGACGAAGCACTCGAGCGTGCCCGCCGCCTCGGCGAGCCCCTCTCGCTGCTCGTCGCCGACCTGGATCTTCTGCGTGACGTCAACAACAGGTACGGGCATCTCGCGGGAGACGCTGTGCTTGTCGGTGTCGCCCGCGTCTTCCGAGATCACGTGCGCCCGGGCGACGTCGCCGCGCGCTTCGGAGGAGAGGAGTTCTGCATCCTCCTGCTCGACACCCCCGAGGAAGCCGCGTTCGAGGTCGCAGAGAGAATTCGAAAAGGGGTCGAGGAGACCGGGATCACGGTCGACACGTCAGCCGAGCCAATCCGAGTCACCGTCTCGATCGGTGTGGCGACGTTCCCCCAGCACGCGTCCGACGCCCGCCAGTTTCTTCATCGTGCGGACGTCGCTGCCTATCGCGCCAAGGCCCATGGGCGGAACCGTGTTGTGGTCTACGGTGCAGCGCTGGCAGTGCAGCCGTTGGAGAACCAGGCGGCGCGCGTTGCAGCCGAATCGCCGTCGGCTGCGCCGTTGGGACGTCCGCCCGAGTTCGTCGCGGCGACGTCTCATCCGAAGCCGGCGCCACCTGCTCCCAACAGCCTCGCACCCGCCCCGTCGATGGGGGTCTTCGTGGGGGCTGTTGCGTTGGTCGGCGCGATCGCGGGAATCGCGGGGCTCGTGCTCGGGTCGAGCAGCGACCTGTCAGGGATGCTCCTGCTCGTGGGCCTGATCGCCGCCGGCCAGATTCTGGCCGCCGACGTGCTCGACCGTGGCACGATCTCGATCAGCGCAGTCGGCTCGCTGGCGGGTGCGGCGCTGTTCGGCCCACGCGCAGCGCTTCCGCTCGCAGTCGCCGTCTGCGCTGCCGAGTGGCTCGTGCATCGCACGCCCGTCCAGAAGATGGTCTTCAACGCGGCGGTTCTGACGATCGGCAGTCTGGCCGCCGCCGTGGTTTACGGGCAGCTTCCGAGCTCGGCGTGGCTGTACACGGCGTTGGGAGCCGTGGCCGGCCTCGTCTACTACGCCTTCAACATCGGGCTGCTGACGACGGTGATCGCGCTCGAGACCCACGAGCGGTGGCTGCTCGTCGCCCGCACGAGATTCGAGTGGCTGTTGGCCTACTACGCGGTCTACGGCGTCATCGGGTCGATCCTTGCCCTCGCGTACGAGCTCGAAGGCGCCGTTGGGCTGGTCGTCTTCGCCGCGCCACTCGTGCTCGTGCGCAAGGCGCAGGCCGACTACATCAAGAACGCGGAAGCGAGCGCCCAGAAGCTGCGTGAGGCTGCGGCGATCATCGAGGCCCAGAATGCGGATCTGATCGAAACGAATGCTCTTCTTCGTAGTCACGCGGCGGACGCGATGGAGTCGCTGGCTGCGGCGATCGACTCGCGGGACACCTACACCGCGGGCCACTCGCGCAGGGTGCAGCGCATCACTCTCGAGATCGGGCACGAGCTCGGTCTCGAGGGCCCTGAGCTCGATGCGGTCTCGTTTGCGGCTCTGTTCCACGACGTCGGCAAGCTCGGCGTGTCCGACAGCGTCCTGCTGAAGCAGGGGCCGCTCAACGAAGCCGACTGGTGGGAGATCCGGCAGCATCCCGAAGAGGGAGAGAAGATCATCGCCCATCTCGGCTTTCTTGCCGAATCCACACCCGCGATTCGCCATCATCACGAGCGGTTCGACGGGACAGGGTATCCCGACGGGCTTCGAGGCGAGGAGATCCCGATCAGTGCGCGCATTCTCCACGTCGCGGACGCTCTCGACTCGATGCTCTCGTCGCGCGTCTATCGACCCGCACTGCCGCTGGAGCATGCTCTCGACGAGTTGGCCCAGGGTCGTGGCTCGCAGTTCTGTCCGAGTTGCGCGGACGCACTCGGGCGCGCGATCGCCGGGGGTGTGCTCGACGACGTCCTTGCGAGCTACCGGGCGGAGCGCGCAGCCTAGAGCCTGGGGCCTGCGCGCCCGACGGTCCCCGCACCGATTCGAGCCTCGAAGCCGCCTGGCACGGGTCAGTCGACGGCCGCGTCCGCCGGCCGGATCGGTGCCGCGCCCGACGCGGTCGGAACCTCGATCACGGCCCCGGCGCCGATCTCGACCGTCACCCTCGTCCCGGGTATGGGCGGGGCAAGGCCCGTGTGGGCGGAGACGATCTCGCGGCCGTCGCCGTAGCGTGCGCGCAGCGTCACGACCGGCCCCTCGCGGTGAGCGGAGTCGACGACGGCCTCACCCCGCGGATCGGCCCGGAAGACGACTGCCTCGGGGCGGGTCACGAACGACCTCGTGCCTCGATCCTCGACGTTGGCGAGACCGATGAACCGCGCCACCCACCCGTCGGCCGGAGACGCCCAGAGCCGTTCGGGCGTTGCCACTTGCACGATCGCACCCGCCCGCATCACGGCGACCCTGGCTCCGATCGCGAAGGCCTCGGCGACGTCGTGGGTGACGTAGAGAGCCGTCTGCCCGATCTCGTCGAAGAGATCTCTCAGCTCGACGACCAGCCGGTCGTGCAGCGGGCGGTCGAGCGCCCCCAGCGGCTCGTCCAGCAGCAGCACCCGCGGCGCCGGCGCCAAAGCCCGCGCCAGGGCGACGCGCTTTCGCTCACCCCCCGAGAGCGAGGCGATCGCCCGCTGCTCCCTGCCGCCGAGCCCCACGAGGTCGAGCAGGTCGGCGACGCGCACCGCCGTGGCGGTACGGGAGGCTCCCTGCATCCGCAGGCCGAAGGCGACGTTCGCGCCGACGTCGCGGTGCGGGAACAGGGCGTCGTCCTGAAACATGAGGCCGATCCCCCTCCGGTGTGGCGGGACTCCGCCGAGCGAGCGGCCGTCGAGCGTCACCGACCCCCGATCGAGACGCTGCAGACCCGCGATCGCCCGCAGCAGCGTCGACTTGCCGCTTCCGCTCGAGCCGAGGAGGGCGACGATCGACCCGCCTGCAACCTCGAGATCGACGCCTGCGAGCGCATCGTGACCGCCGAGCGCGACCCGCGCATCGTCGATTCGCAGCATCAGAGCGCCTGCTCTCGCCCGCCGGCGACGCGCTCTGCAGCGAGCGCGGCGCAGACGGTGACACCCGCGAGCACGACCGCGAGCGCTGCCGCCAGACCCTGGTTCTCGGCTCCCGGACGGCCGAGGAACCGGAAGATCGCGACCGGAAGGGTCGGCTGCTCAGCACGCGCCACGAACACGGTGGCGCCGAACTCGCCGAGCGCGATCGCGAACGCGAATCCGGCGGCGACGGCGAAGGCGCGGCCGGCGAGCGGGACGTCGACCTCGCGCCAGCCGCGCGCCTGCGAGGCACCGAGCGTCGCTGCGACCTCTCGTAGCCGCGGGTCGATCGCGCGGAGAGCAGGTGCCACGATCCGGACGACGAACGGCGCTGCCACGAGCGACTGCGCGACCGGCACGAGCCACCAGGACGAGCGGAAGTCGAGGGGCGCGGTGTCAAACGCGATCAGGAAGCCGAAGCCCAGCATCACGGCCGAGGCTCCGAGCGGGAGCAGCACGAGCCCGTCGACGACTCCCGGCGGCCGCCGCGCGAGTGTCACGGCGGCAAGTCCGCCTACGACGAGCGCGATCGCGGCCGCGACGCTCGCGAACGCAACCGAGTAGACGGCCGCCTGCCACGGCTCGACGAGGAGCGCGGGCGTCTCCTCGAACAGCGCCCCCCAGCTCCCGAGCGATCGGCGGACGAGGACCGCGAGCGGGAGCACGAAGACGAGGGCTGCCACGGCGAGGGTGGCGACGATCGCAACGCGCTCCCGCCCGGCCGGGCGGCGGAGGACGGTGCTCTCTTCGGCGAGCGGGCTCGCTCCGGCGGTGCGCGCCTCGAGGATGCTCGCGACGGCCAGCACGACGGCGACGGCGCCGAGCTGCAGCAGCGAGAGAGCGGCCGCCGCCTGGAGGTCGAACTGGCGCGCTGCCCGGTTGTAGATCTCGGTCTCGACCGTGGCCCGCCCGGGGCCGCCGAGGATGAGGATGACGCCGAACGAGGTGAAACAGAAGAGGAACGTCAGCGCGGCCGACGACGAGAGGGCCGGCGCCAGCTGCGGCAGGGTGACCTCCCGGGCCCTCCGGAACGGGCCCGCTCCCAGGACCGCCGCGGCCTCGGCGCTCGCGGGGCCGATCGTTGCCCACGAGCCCCCGACGATGCGCGTGACGACGGCGACGTTGAAGAACACGTGCGCGGCGAAGATCGCCCACAGCCCGCGCTCGTAGCCACCGGGAAGGAGCTCCAGGAACGCGGTGGCAACGACGACCGTCGGCAGCACGAACGGCACCAGCACGAGCGCCCGCGTGAGCGAGCGGCCGCGGAACCGGAACCGTCCGATCACCCACGCGAGAGGCAACCCGGCCGCCAGCGTGAGCACGGTCGACACCACCGCCTGCCAGGTCGTGAACCAGAGCAGGCCGGCGGTGCCGGCGGGCAGCGAGATCCCGCCCGCCGAGCCGAGGCCGCGCTCGAGGATCGCGACGAGCGGGTACGCGAAGAACAGCGCCACGAACGCCGCGGGCACGAGCGCTGCGGCGACGTGCCAACTGCGGCTCAGCGCAGGACGGCGCGTGTCCACTCGTCGATCCAGCGGTCGCGGTTGCGCCCGATCTCGGCCGCGGGCAGCTCGAGCGGCCGTGCCGGGGAGACGGCGTAGCGGCGGAACGCCGCCGGGAGCGGCGTCCCGGTGCGCACCGGGAGAACGAACATGGACTCGGGCATCGCCGCCTGGAAGCGCTCCGAGAGCATGAAGTCGATCAGGGCGTGGGCGCCGTCCACGTTCTTCGCGCCGGTGAGCACGCCGGCGAGCTCGATCTGGCGGAAGCAGGTGCTCGTGACGGCCGCGGTCGGGGCCGTCGTCGGGGGACGTGCGGCGAAGATCACCTCGGCGGCGGGGCTCGTCGCGTACGAGACGACGATCGGGCGTGTGCCGTTGCTTCCCCCGGCGCCGGAGAACCGCGCGGTGTAGGCCTCCTCCCAGCCGTCCACGACGAGGACGTCGTTCGCGCGCAGCCGTCGCCAGTAGTCCTGCCAGCCGCTCTCTCCGAACCGCGCGATCGTCGCGAGCATGAACGCGAGCCCGGGCGTCGAGGTGGCGGGGTTCTCGACGACGAGCAACTTGCGGTAGCGGGAGCCGGTGAGGTCGGCGAGCGAGGACGGGGGAGCGATCCCGCGGGACGCGAACCAGGTGCGATCGATGTTGAGGCAGACGTCGCCGTGGTCGATCGGCGTCACGTGATGTGTGGGATCGAGTCGGTACCCGGCCTCGACGAGAGCGAGATCCGTCGCCTCGTACGGTTCGAAGAGGCCCTCGTCGAGCCCCCTCGAGAGCAGGTTGTTGTCGATCCCGAAGAGGACATCTCCTTGCGGGTTGCCCTTCGTGAGCAGCGCTCGGTTGACCGTCTCGCCGGCGTCGCCGCCCTGGAGGATCCGGAGCTTCAGCCCGCTCTCCCGCTCGAATTGGGCCTTGACCTGTTTCGGGATCGCGAACGAGTCGTGGGTGACGAGCACGACCTCATCGTTCCTGACGCTGTCCCCCGAGCCGCCACACCCGGCGAGCACCGCCGCCGCGACGAGCACGAGGAACGCCCCTGGCTTGTGACGAATTGTCACAAGGATCCCGCGCTCTCGGGGCCCGGACGGATGGCGAGCACGCAGCCGCGCTGGACGGTGATCTGTGCCTCGGAGGCGTTGAAGACGTTCGAGATCCCACGGCTCGTGCCCGGCGGCAGCGTCTCGCCCCGCAGCGGGTACCTGAGCCCCTCGGTCGTGACCCCCACCGCTGCGGCGTGCAGCGGCAGCAGGGAGAGGAGGTCGCCGGGGGCGCCGGTGAGCGTGCGCGAGCCGCGGATGACCGAGACGCACGCATCACCGAGGTACGCGTCGATCTCGGTGGCCGCGTAGCGCTCGTCACCGAGGAGCAGCACGGAGCCGAGCAGGTGGTCGAGCCGGCCGCCATCGGAGCCTACGACGGCGATCCGCGTCGGCCCGAGCGCGATCGCAGCGTCGAGCGCGAGCTCGAGGTCGGTCGCATCCTTCGCGGTCGGGTGCCGCTCGACCCGCGCTCCCGCCGCCTCGGCTGCGGCGAGCCCGGAGGCGCGTGACCGAGTCGAAGTCACCGATCGCGAGGTCGACGTGCAGCCCGAGCGCGAGCGCCCGGTCGACGCCGCCGTCGGCTGCGATCACCGTCGCGTCGGCGGGTAGCGACGGGCACGGTGCCTCCGAGGGGGTGCCCTCCGGCGACGACGACGATGGTTTCGGGCTTCACGCGCATACCTCCGCTGGCATTACCCAGATCAGGTTCTGCGGGTCGGTGGCGCGTCGAGCCACCCTCTCAGCCCGGTCGTGCCCGAGCTCCCCGTTTCGCTGCGGTCATCCTAGCGCGACCCGGGCTCAGGGGGAGAGCGAATCGAGCAACTCCCCCGCCCAGGCCCTCGCGGGCACGTCGCCCTTGGCCTCGTAGATCGCGAGCGCAGTCGCGGCGGCCTCGCGCGCCCCCTCCGGCTTGCCGACGATTGCGAGCGTCCGGGCCTGCCATTCGTACGCCCGCGCCTTGTGGTCGTACATGTCGATCGTGGAGGCAACCTCGACAGCATGGGTGGCCAGCCGCTCTCCTTCCGCGTGCGAGCCGTCCGTCGCCAGCAGGAACCCTTCGAGGGAGCTCAGCGCGATCACATCCCCGACGTCGTCATCGGCGATCTTCCCCCGGACGACCGTGCACCAGTGCGCCGCCTCCTCGTACGCTCCCCGGATGGCGAGCACGTCGGCGAGCTGCAGCGCGGTCGTCGTGTAGTAGCCGAAGGCGCCGAGGCGCTCGAGCTCCTCGACGCCGTCGCGCAGGAGACGCTCGGCGGTCTCGCGCGCACCGGCGCGGATCTCGATGAACGAGCTCACCTGCGCGCCGGCTGCCGCCTCGATGAGGAGGCCGGCCTCGCGGATGCCGTCGATCCCGGCGTAGACGTTGGCACGGGCCTCATCGAGCTCCCCGCGCATCGCGAGCAGCTTGCCGATACGTCGCTGGGCCATGGCGCGGTCGACGCTTCCCGTCGCCTCGGCCAGCATCGCGTTCGCGGCGCGCATTGCCTCGTCGACGTGCGCCGGGCCAAAACCGAGCCCGGCTCGCACCTTTCGGCGCAGGTCGTCGGCGAGGAGATCATCGCCGGCCGCACGCGCATGCACCTCGCCCCGGGCGGCCGCGGCGCACGATGCCTCCACCCGACACGCGATCCAGTGCCGGTACCACTCGTCCCTCTCGATCCAGGCCATGCCGAGCTCGTCGTCGAGTGTCCGGAAGACAGCTCGTGCCGCCTCGACCCGCGGCACCGCATCCTCGACCACGTACTCGCCCGCCCAGGCGTTCGCCCAGAGGTCGACCATCACGGCTGTGGCCCGGAAGCGCGGCTCCGGGGAGGCGGCGAGCTCGGCTGCGATCGAGCGTGACCTGTCGCTCTTGACCCCGGTGTTGAGGGGGTCGGCGAGCTCGATCAGCAGCTCGAGACGCAGCGTGTCGCCCTCGGGCAGGAGTGCCGCCGCCCGCTCGAGCAGCCCGGAGACGGCGCCGAAGTCGCCCCGCGCCTTTGCGCCTCGCGCAGCCGCCTCGAGCCGGATCACGGCCTGTCGGGCGAGGCCGTCGAGCCTGGCGTCGGCGCTGTCGAGCTCGGCCCGGTTGCGATAGGCGCGCTCGAGGTGGTAGCCGACGATCTCGTCCTGCTCGACCAGGGTCGCGTGCTGATCCAACCAGTCGGCGAAGGCCTCGTGAAGCTCGGCCCGGGTCTCCTTGGGGAGCGAGTCGTAGGCGGCGTCGCGGATCAGGAGGTGGCGGAAGCGGTACGCCTCCTCGTCGGGGAACGTCGGCCGGTCGGGCCGGATCATCTCCTTGCGCACGAGCGAGAGCAGGTGCGTCGACACGTCTCCGCGCTCGGGCTCCGGCGCAAGTTGGTGCACGGTACCGCGGTGGAACACCTGGCCCTCTACGGCGCCGCGGCCGATCATGTCGCGCTCGCCGGCGGCGAGCCGGTCGAGCCTCGACTGCAGCAGCGCCTGGATCGTCGGCGGCACCACGACCTCCGTGTTGCCGTCGTCCTCGCTCACCATCGCGAGCATCTCCTCGATGAAGAGCGGGTTCCCGTCGGCCGCCTCCAGGATCCGCCGGCGCAGGCCGTCCGTGAGCTTCGCCCCACCCGCGAGGCGCGAGATCAGCAGCTCGCAGTCGTCGCCCGAGAGGGCCTCGAGCAGGATCGTCGTCGCGTTCAGCTTGCCGCCGCCCCAGCCCGGCCGGAGCTCGAGCAGCTCGGGGCGGGCAACGCAGAGCAGGAAGATCGGCGCGTCGCGCGACCAATCCGAGACATGCTCGATCAGGTCGAGGAAGACGGGCTCGGCCCACTGGATGTCGTCGAAGACCACGATCTGGGGCCGCCCGCCCGCCCGGGCCTCGAGCAGCTTTCGGAAGGCGAGCTGCGTCTCGGCCGGCGAGCTGCCGATCACGCTCTCGGGGTCGACCCCGATCGCCACGAGGATCTCGACGAGGGGCCAGTAGGTGATGTCCACGCCGTAGTGCAGGCAGCGGCTGCGCAGCACGTCAGAGCCCTCGCCAGTGGCTTCCAGGAACTCGGCGACGAGGCGCGACTTGCCGACGCCCGCGGGGCCGAGGAGCGTGAACATGTGGCAGCTGCGCTCCGACACGACTCCCTCGAAGTCGGCCCGGAGGCGCTGCTGCTCGCGCACCCGGCCGACGAGAGGCGCGTCGAGGTGACGCGCGAACGCTCGGCCGTCGCGTCCACGGCCACGAGGCGGAAGGCGGGAACGGGATCGCGCTTCCCCTTCAGCTCGAGCGGCTCGACGGGCTCCACCGTGACGGCGTCCCGTACGAGGGCGAGTGTCTCGGCGCCGATCAGGATCTCGCCGGTCGGCGCAACCTGCTCGAGGCGGGCCGCCACGTTGACGGCGTCGCCCGTCACGAGCGTCTCGCCCTCGCCCGCCACGACCTGGCCCGTGTTCACGCCCGTCCGGAACGAGAGCGCCACGGAGAGCTCGTCACCGAGCAAGGCCAGCCGCTCGCGGATCTCGGCGACAGCTCGCACGGCCCGCAGCGCGTCGTCCTCGTGTGCGACCGGAATGCCGAAGACCGCCATTGCAGCGTCGCCGATGAACTTCTCCACCGTGCCGCCGTGCCGCTCCACGATCAGCCGGATCTCCTCGAAGTACCGTCCCATCGTGCGCCGCATCGCCTCCGGGTCGAGCCGGTCCCCGAGCGCGGTCGAGCCCGTCACGTCGCAGAAGACCACGGTCACGGTCTTGCGCACTTCCCTGGGAGCCGGCGCGAGCCCGATCGCCGCGCCGCAGGCGCCACAGAAACGGAACCCATCGGGGCTCTCCTGGCCGCAGGACGGGCACAGAGGCACGCGGCGAGCCTACCTCAGTCGGGGTCACAGGGTCCTTGATCCGCGGGCCCGGCACGCGCTCGCAGTCGTGGGCTCGGGTCGCTGCTCGACACCGCGACTGCACCACGAGCCTCCTCGGATCGTTAGCGTGGTGACGTCTCGCCAACGGTTGCAGAAAAGGAGAGTGATACCCAGGTGGCCCCGACCACACCCCAGCGCCTGGCCGCGGAGTTCCTCGGCACGTTCGTACTCGTCTTCGGGGGGTGCGGATCGGCCGTCCTGGCCGCCACGTTCCTCTCCGGCGGTGTCCAGCTCGGGATCGGCTTCGTCGGCGTTGCGCTCGCCTTCGGGCTCACCGTGCTGACCATGGCCTACGCGTTCGGCCACGTCTCGGGCGGGCACTTCAACCCGGCGGTGACGCTCGGGCTCGCAGCGGGCGGCCGGTTCGCCTGGAAGGACACGGCCGGCTACATCGTCACGCAGGTGGTCGCGGCGATCGCGGCCGCCGCGGTCCTCTTCGTGGTCGCCTCGGGCAAGGACGGGTTCTCGGCCAAGGCCTCCGGCTTTGCCACGAACGGCTACGGAGATCGCTCTCCCGGCGGCTACGACCTGTTCGCCTGCCTCGTGATCGAGATCGTTCTGACCGCGGTGTTCCTCTTCGTCATCCTCGGCGTTGTCGACACCCGGGCTCCGAAGGGGTTTGCGCCGCTCGCGATCGGTCTCGCGCTCACCCTCATCCACCTGGTGTCGATCCCGGTCACGAACACGTCGGTCAACCCGGCGCGCTCCATCGGCCCGGCCCTCTTCGCGGGCTCGGCCGCGATCGAGCAGCTGTGGCTCTTCATTCTCGCCCCCGTGCTCGGGGCGCTCATTGCCGGCTTCTCGTATGCGTCCCTCGTCGGCGTGGGCGCGCCGGCGGAGCGGCTCGAGGACGTCACTGCCGGCTGAGCGCCGGCCGGAACGCGTGCCGCGCCGGAGCCCGCGCCTGCGGGCTTCGGCGCGGCCCGTCCGCTGCTACACTGCGCCGTCGTGCGGTCGCCCGACCGCGCTTCTTTCTGACTGATGAAGACCTACACCGCCAAGCCGGGAGAGATCCAGCGCGACTGGTACGTGGTCGACGCCGAGGGGAAGACCCTGGGCCGGCTCGCGACCCAGATCGCCGACACGCTGCGCGGCAAGCAAAAGCCGCAATACACGCCGCACGTCGACACCGGTGACTTCGTGATCGTCGTGAACGCGGAGAAGATTCACGTCACGGGGCAGAAGCTCGACCAGAAGATGGTCTACCGCCACTCCGGCTTCCCGGGCGGCCTGAAGACGCGGACGCTGCGCGAGCAGCTCGACCGACGGCCCACCGAGGTCATCCGCAAGGCGGTCAAGGGCATGCTGCCCAAGAACAAGCTCGCTGCGGCGCAGCTGACCAAGCTCAAGGTCTACGCAGGCCCCGAGCATCCTCATGCCGCGCAGGCACCCAAGACTCTGGACACGAAAGGTAGTGGCGGCCAGGCCTCGGCCTGACCGCGACGCAGACCCCTATGGCTGAAATCGCTCAGTATCTCGGTACCGGCAAGCGCAAGACGTCGGTCGCGCGCGTCATCCTACGGCCCGGCGACGGCAAGACGTGGATCAACGGCCGCACGCTTGAGGACTATTTCCCGCGTGCATCGCATCGCACCTCGGCGCTCGGCCCACTGAAGACCGCGGGCGCGGACGGCACCTACGACCTGCGTGTTCGCGTGCACGGCGGCGGCATCAGCGGCCAGGCCGGCGCCGTTCGTCACGGTATCGCCCGCGCGCTCGTCGAGGCCGATCCCGAGCTGCGCGTGGTGCTGAAGCGAGAGGGCTACCTCACGCGCGACGCCCGCCAGGTGGAGCGCAAGAAGGCCGGCCTGCACAAGGCGCGCAAGGCGCCGCAGTTCTCCAAGCGCTAGACCGCACGCTTTCCACCGCTGCGTGCTCCCCGTCGCCTGCGGCGATACTCACCTATGGCTCGTACACATTTCGGAACCGACGGCGTGCGTGGGATCGTGGGCGACACGCTCACGCTCGATCTCGTCGAGCGGCTCGGCCGGGCCGCCACCGGGTGGTCGGGGCGTGGTCGTGTCTTCGTCGGGCGTGACACGCGAGGCTCCGGGCCGAACCTCGAGGAAGCCGTCGTCCGTGGAATCGTCTCCGCGGGTGGGACAGCCGTCGTCGGTGGCGTCCTACCGACACCGGCCGTCGCCCTGCTCGCGCAGGATCTCGGCATCGTCCTCTCCGCCTCGCACAACCCGCCCGAGTACAACGGGGTCAAGCTCTTCGACGCCGAGGGGCACAAGCTGTCCGACGCGGACGAGGAGGCGATCGAGGCGCTGCTCGAGGCGCCCGCCGTCGCAGGAGGGTCGGTCGAGATGGCCGAGGACGCCGTCGAGGGCTATGTCGAGCACATCCTGGAGCACTTCGGCTCCCCGCTCGACGGCCTCCGGATCGCGGTCGACTGCGCGAACGGCGCCTTCTCCGCCATCGCCCCGGGCGTGTTCGAGCAGCTCGGTGCGCAGGTGACGACCGTTGCCGCAGCGCCCGACGGAACGAACATCAACGTCGGCTGCGGAGCCACGGATCTCGGACTGCTGCAGGACGTCGTTCGAAGCGGCGACTACGACCTCGGCGTGGCCTTCGACGGCGACGGCGACCGGATGCTCGCCGTCGACGAGACGGGAGCGAGGCTGGACGGCGATCAGATCCTGGCCGTGCTCGCGCTCACGCTCGGCGTCGACACGGTCGCGGTGACAGCGATGACGAACCTCGGCTTCCATCGCCTGATGGCCGAGCGGAGCGTCCGTGTCCTCACCACCGACGTCGGCGACCGGCACGTGCTCGCGGCCATGCGGGCCGAGGGAGCCGTGCTCGGGGGCGAGCAGTCCGGCCACGTGATCTCTCTCGCCGGTCATGTGACCGGCGACGGGCTCGCCGCAGCGCTGCTTCTCTGCCGGGCGATCGAGGGCGGCTCGCTGTCGGCGGCGGCGGCGGTGCTCGAGCTCCTGCCCCAGGCGAAGGAAGACGTCCCGGTGGCACGACCGGGGCTCTCCCCCGCAGTCCTCGCGGAGGTCGAGCGGCTGGGCGGCGCGCTCGCCGGGCGCGGGCGGATCCTCGTGCGCCCGTCCGGAACCGAGCCCGTCGTGCGCGTTCTCGTCGAGGCCGAGAGCGACGAGGAGGCGGCGGATCTCTGTGGTAAAGTCGCCCTTCTCGTCCGGTCGGAGGGCGACGATTAGGTTCGGGCACGGCCCGCACGGGAGACGTCCGGGGATGCGGCGGAGTCAACCCCCACGCCCACGGTAGGCAGGGACGACGAAGGAGAATCGCCAGTGTGCGGAATCATCGGATACGTGGGGCCCCGGGAGTGCAAGCACCTTCTCCTCTACGGGCTCGAGCGACTCGAGTACCGGGGCTACGACTCGGCCGGGATCGCGCTGCTGGAGGACGGCGGGCTGCGCTACACGCGCGCCGTCGGCAACCTCCAGAACCTCAAGCTCGCCGCCGGTGGGGACGATTCACCGGCGACCACCGGTCTCGGGCACACGCGCTGGGCGACGCACGGTGGGGTAACCGTCGAGAACGCCCACCCGCTCTCGGGGGACGACCCCGAGGAGCTCGCGATCGTGCTCAACGGGATCGTCGAGAACTACCGTGAGCTGCGCGAGCGCCTGCGCGTGGCCGGCCACGAATTTACCTCCGAGACGGACGCCGAGACGGTCACGCACCTGATCGAGGAGTACTACGAGGGCGACCTCGTCGAGGCGACCCGCCGCGCGTTCAACGAGCTCGAAGGCCATTTCGCGTTCGTCGCGATCCACCGCGACCATCCGGGCCTGCTCGTCGGGGCGCGGCATCAGTGCCCGCTCGTCGTCGGGATCGGCCACGGGGAGATGTTCCTCGCCTCGAACGCGTCCGCCTTCCTGCGCGAGACCCGCGAGGTGCACTTTCCGGAGGACGGCGACCTCGTGGCGATCACCCCGGACGGCTCCCGCTTCGTGCGCGCCTCCGACGGCACGTCGATCGAGCGGGAGCTGGTCGAGCTCGACTGGGACGACGAGAGCGCCGAGAAGGCCGGCTTCGAGACGTTCATGCTGAAGGAGATCTACGAGCAGCCCGACGCGGTTGCCGAGACGATCGGCGACCGGGTGCGCCACGGGCGGCTCGAGCTCGAGGGGCTGCTCGACGACGGCGCGCTCAGGGTGCTGCGCCGGATCGTGATCCTGTCGGCAGGCACGTCGTACCACGCTGCCGTCGCAGGTCGCTATGCGATCGAGGAGTGGGCGCGGGTGCCGGTCGAGCACGATATCGCCTCGGAGTGGATCTATCGTAACCCCGTGCTCGACGCGAGCACGCTCGTGATCGGGATCTCGCAGTCGGGTGAGACGCGCGACACGATCGCCGGGATGAAGCTCGCTCGCGAGATGGGTGCGCGCACGGTTGCGATCACGAACATGATGGGCTCGCAGATCACGCGCGAAGTCGACTCGGTGCTGTACACACGCGCCGGCCTCGAGGTGAGCGTTGCTGCCTCGAAGACGTTCACCGCCCAGGTGAGCCTGCTGTTCCTCGTCGCGCTGAAGCTGGCGCAGGTGCGGCAGACGCTACCGACCGACGAGCTCACCTTCATCCTCGACGAGGTCTACCTGCTCCCGGAGAAGATCCAGGCCTTCCTGGACGGCGACCACCCGATCGACCAGATCGCGCGCCGCCACTTCGACAAGCCGTTCTTCCTGTACCTCGGCCGCCACATCGGCCTGCCGGTCGCGCTCGAGGGAGCGCTGAAGCTGAAGGAGATCTCCTACATCCCGACCGAGGCCTACTCGGCCGGCGAGATGAAGCACGGTCCGATCGCCCTGCTCGACGAGTCCACTCCGGTTGTCGTGATCGCGACGCGCAGCCACGTCTACGACAAGATGGTCTCGAACATCCAGGAGGTTCGCGCCCGCGGTGCGCATGTGATCGCGATCGCGACCGACGGGAACGAGGACATCCAGCATCACGCTGACGACGTGATCTACATCCCGAATTCGCCCGCCTTTCTCCAGGCCGTGCTCGCGGTGGTGCCGCTGCAGCTCCTCGCCTACCGGATCGCCCGGCTGCGCGGACTCAACGTCGACCAGCCGCGGAACCTCGCCAAGACCGTTACCGTCGAGTAGCCGCGGCGCGGCCCGCGAGCTCCAGGTCGGGATCGACGAGGAGCTGCCCGGCCGGCCCGGTTACGACGGCATGCCCGCGCCGGTCTCGTGACCGCACTCGCGATCGAGGCTTCCCGGGCGCGCGGAGGCCACGTTCCGGCCGAAGGGCCACGCCTTTCACCCGGAGCTCGCATCGCCACGATCGTCGCCGCCATTCGGCCATCGCCGTAACCGCGTCGGCGGCCGAGGGCCGTCAGTACTCTTGACCGAGAGAGGGTTCCCGTGCGTGGCAACCGTGCTGCAACCGAAGGAGAGAGCAACGTGGACAGCAAGAGCAAGTGCCCGGTCGCGGGCGGAACCGGCAGGTCGAACCAGGACTGGTGGCCGAATCAGCTGAACGTGAACGTCCTCCACCGGAACCCCCCCAAGGCCGATCCCATGGGCGCGGAGTTCGACTACGCCGAGGAGTTCAAGACTCTCGACCTCACTGCCCTGAAGAAGGACATCGAGGCCCTGATGACGACGTCACAGGACTGGTGGCCGGCCGACTACGGCCACTACGGGCCCCTTCTCATCCGGATGGCCTGGCACAGCGCGGGTACCTATCGCATCAGCGACGGCCGCGGAGGCGCCGGGTCCGGCGAGCAGCGCTTCGCGCCCCTCAACAGCTGGCCGGACAACGCGAATCTCGACAAGGCGCGCCGGCTGCTCTGGCCCGTCAAGCAGAAGTACGGCCGGAAGATCTCCTGGGCCGACCTCATGATCCTTGCCGGCAACTGCGCCCTGGAGTCGATGGGATTCACGACGTTCGGCTTTGCCGGCGGGCGAGAGGACGTCTGGGAGCCCGAGCAGATCAACTGGGGGAACGAGGACACGTGGCTCGCCGACGAGCGCTACAGCGGCGACCGGGAGTTGCAGAACCCTCTCGCCGCCGTCCAGATGGGCCTCATCTACGTGAACCCGGAAGGGCCGAACGGGAACCCGGATCCGCTCGCCGCTGCCGTCGACATTCGGGAGACGTTCCGTCGCATGGCCATGAACGACGCGGAGACGGTCGCGCTCGTCGCCGGTGGCCACACCTTCGGCAAGACCCATGGTGCGGGCGACGCCCAGCTCGTCGGCCCGGAGCCCGAGGCGGCCCCGCTCGAGGAGATGGGTCTGGGCTGGAGGAACAGCTACGGCACGGGGAAGGGTGGCGACACCATCACCAGCGGGCTCGAGGGCGCCTGGACGCCCACCCCGGTGACGTGGGACAACAGCTTCTTCGAGACGCTGTTCGGCTACGAGTGGGAGTTGACGAAGAGCCCCGCCGGTGCGTGGCAGTGGGTTCCGACGGATCCCGCTGCGGCCGGCACCGTGCCCGATGCCCACGATCCGTCGCAGCGGCACACCCCGGTGATGCTGACGACGGACCTCGCGCTGCGGATGGATCCGATCTACGAGCCGATCTCACGGCGCTTCCACCAGAACCCCGAGGAATTCGCGACCGCCTTCGCGAAGGCGTGGTTCAAGCTGACGCATCGCGACATGGGGCCGATCTCGCGGTACCTCGGCCCGCTGGTTCCTGCGGAGCCGCAGCTGTGGCAGGATCCCGTGCCCGAGGTCACGCACGAGCTGATCGGGGCGGAGGATGTCGCCGCGCTCAAGGGACGGATCCTTGCGTCGGGGCTGTCCGTCTCCCGGCTGGTCTCGACGGCCTGGGCCTCGGCGTCGACGTTCCGCGGCACGGACAAGCGCGGTGGAGCCAACGGGGCCCGCATTCGACTCGCTCCCCAGAACGGCTGGGAGGTCAACAGCCCCACGGAGCTGGCGAAGGTGCTCGCGACTCTGGAGGAGATCCAGCAGGAGTTCAACGACTCGCAGGCCGGCGGGACGAAGCAGGTCTCGCTCGCAGACCTCATCGTGCTCGGCGGGTGCGCCGCCGTGGAGAGGGCGGCGAAGAACGCCGGGTACGACGTCGAGGTTCCGTTCGCACCCGGACGCTCGGACGCCTCGCAGGAGCAGACCGACGTGGAATCGTTCGCCGTGCTCGAGCCGACCGCTGACGGGTTCCGCAACTACCTCGGCACGGGACACGAGCTGCCGGCGGAGGCCCTGCTGGTCGAGCGGGCGCAGCTGCTGACGCTGACCGCTCCCGAGCTGACCGTCCTCGTGGGCGGCATGCGTGTCCTGAACGCGAACTACGACGGCTCCGAGCTCGGCGTCTTCACGAAGCAGCCCGAGGCGTTGACCAACGACTTCTTCGTGAACCTGCTCGACCTGGGCACGACGTGGCAGCCGACGTCCGACGCGGAGGAGACCTTCGAGGGCCGCAATCGCGAGACAGGCGAGCTCGAGTGGATCGGCAGCCGCGTCGACCTCGTCTTCGGCTCGAACTCCCAGCTCCGCGCGCTCGCGGAGGTCTACGCGAGCGACGACTCGAGGGAGAAGCTCGTGCACGACTTCGTTGCCGCGTGGGACAAGGCCATGAATCTCGATCGCTTCGACCTCGCCTGATCGCGACGTTCAGTTCGGCCTTCGCCGGCCGAACTGAACGTTTCCGGGCTCGCCTACTCCAGAACGGGTGCGGCCGGAGAGCCCTTCCCGAGCGCCGCCCGCAGCCCGGCCAGGCGGGCGTCTTCCGCGAGGCCTTCGCCGGCCGCGAGCACGAGCGTCTGCGTCGCCAGCGGGATGAGCTCGACCGGCTGACCGGAGCAGGCCGAGAGGGAGCAGACCGCGCAGTCGGCGACCCCGGCGGCGACGGCCGCCACGGCGGCGGTGTGGGAGCGTGCCTCGCGGCGGTAGCCCGTGACGGTGGCCGGATCGATGGAGCGTACGGCGAGGAGCTCGTCCAGGAGCCGCCTGGATGCCGAGCCCTGCTGGCGGTTGACGAGCCTGACGTCGCGCCGCCGAAGCCCTTCGATGCCGCCGATCGCAAGAGGGTCACCCGGTGCCACGACGAGACCGAGGGTGCGCTCCCAGGTCGAGATGACCGCTGTGGCGGGCGGCATGTCCTCCATGGTGACAAGGGCCAGGTGACAACGCCCGGCGACGAGGGAGGCCGCGCCGTTCGCGGAACCGTTGCAGTCTGCGAGCAGGGGGAACCGGGCCGCGAGCTCGTCCAGCAGGGGATCGGTGGAGCCGCTCACGACGAGCGACCGCTCGACCGCAGCGAGCGGACGCAGGAGCTCGACCTCGATCTCCTCGCCTTCACGAACATGCGCCGAGCCGAGCGGGACGCAGGTGAGGCCGTCGGCGCGTGTGAGCGAGCTGAGCACGCCCGCGCCGCGCCGCAGCGGCGTTGCGACGAGGTCCGTTCCCAGCCGGGCCAGGCGGAGCCGCATCCACTCGTCGCTGGCCGGGGTGGAGTGCAGCTCGACCGCGGCCCTCGCGCGCACCCGTGGCCGTGGCGTCAGCATCTGCCCACTCATCTCTGCCAGCAGCGGGACGCCGAACAGCTCGAATGCGAGCACGGCCGAGACGGGGTAGCCCGGCACGCCGATCACGGGAACGGGGCCACAGTGGGCGAGGACGACCGGGTGCCCGGGCTTGACCGCGACGCCCGTCGCGACAACGTGGCCGAGCCGCTCGATGACGGAGACGGCATGGTCTCCGGCGCCGCCCGCCGAGCCGGAGAGGAGCAGGACGAGGTCGGCCTCCGCGATTGCGGCCCCGAGCGCCTCTGCGAGCAGGTCCGGGTCGTCGGCGACGATCGGGAACTGTGTCGCGACACCGCCGACCTCCTCGACCATCGCCGCGAGCATCAGCGAGTTGGTGTCGACGATCTGGTCGTCGCGCGGCGGCGTGCCGAGTGGCACGAGCTCGTCGCCCGAGGGCACGATGATGACGCGCGGCCGCCGGCGGACGCTCACGGTGGTCTCGCCGACGGACGCCAGGACTGCGAGATCGGCCGGCCCGAGACACCTGCCCGTGGCGAACACGAGGTCGCCGGCGGCGACGTCCTCTCCCACCTGACGCACGTTCGCGTACGGGGGAACGGGCCGCACGAGCCGGAGGCCGCCGTCGACGACCACGTCCTCTCGCTTCGCGACCGCGTCGGCATCGGCCGGCAGTGGGTCGCCCGTGTCGAGGTGCCGAAACGTCCCCCGCGGCAGGACGACAGGCGCTCCCGCCGTCGCTGCGGCGGTCACGGCGTACCCATCCATGGCGGCGGCGTCGAAGGCGGGCGCCGACCGTCTGGCCCGGATCGGCTCCGCCGTGATGCGACCGAGCGCACGGTCGAGCGCAATCACGTCCGTCACGAGCGGCTGCAGACCGCCCGCCCGGCGCACCGTGTCGAGCCAGGCCGCGAGCGAGACGGCGACGTCGGCGCCGTGTAGGGGGCTCATCGAAGTATCTCCGTGGTGCACCGACCACCGGTGGCGCGGCTACGGTTGCGGGACGATGACGCGGAAGCGGGAGGCGCCACCGCCCTACAGTACCGCCGCCGTGAGGGTGCTTCGCCTTCCCGGTGGGGAGGAGCTCGACGACCGGGTCGCGGTCGAGGAGCCGCTGGAGCTCCGGATCGGCGGCGTGCCGGTCGCGGTGACGATGCGGACGCCCGGGCACGACGAGGAGCTGGCGCTCGGGTTCGCGCTTTCCGAGGGCCTGCGCCCGCGCGCCGCACGGGTGCCCGTCGATCTCACGGCGAACACGATCGAGCTCGAGGCGCCCGGCTTCGATCCCGACCGGCTGGCGCGGTCCTTCTACACGACCTCCTCCTGCGGTGTCTGCGGCAAGGGGGCGTTGGAGGCGATCGCCGTCGAGTCGCCGCCGGTCGAGAGCTCACTGACCCTCGCGGCCGCGGTCGCCGGGGCACTACCGGGGCGACTGCGGGAGTCGCAGGCGGCGTTCGCCTCGACCGGAGGCCTGCACGCCACGGGGCTCTTCACCCCCGGGGGCACGCTCGTCCATGCGCGCGAGGACGTCGGGCGCCACAACGCGATGGACAAGGTGATCGGGCGGGCGTTCCTCGACGGGCTCCTACCGCTCAGCGATCACGTCCTCTGCGTCAGCGGGCGCCTCTCGTTCGAGCTCGTCCAGAAGGCGGCTGTCGCGGGCTGCCCGGTCGTGGTCGCAGTGGGCGCGCCGTCGTCGCTCGCCGTCGAGCTCGCCGCCGACCGCGGCGTCACGCTCTGCGGCTTCGTGCGCGACGGCCGCCTGAACGTCTACTCGCGGTCCGAGCGCATCAGCGGCTGAGGGCGCGCTCGAGGTCGATGTGCGCCGCGACCTCGAGGAGTGCCCGCGCGAGAATCGGCTCAGGGTCGCGGTCGAGCCAGACGAGCCCGATCGTGCGGGTCGTCACGGGCGCCACGAGCGGGATCGCCTTCATTCCTCGCGGCACGTCGAAGGCGTGCAGCCACGCGTGGGCCATCACGGTCGACCACGGCCCGTCGCGCACATGGGCAGCGAGGGTCGAGATCGAGTTCGTCTCGACCGCCGGCCTCGGCTCGGCACCGGCTTCGTGGAAGATGCCGTCGACGATGCGCCGGTTCTGCATGTCTCCGCTCAGCAGGCAGAGGGGCAGCATCGCGGCTTCGGCCCAGGTCACCTCTCCGCGTGCTCCGAGTGGCCCGTCCCTGTCGGTGAGGAGGACGTAGTGCTCCTCGTAGAGAGCGAAGGTGCGTACCCCGGTGAGCGGCTCCGAGTCGAGGTAGGTGATGCCGAGCTCGAGCTCGAAGCCGTGCAGGGCGCGCTCGATCTGCCTCGAGCTGAGCGAGTGCACGGCCACCGTGATCCCGGGGTGGGTACGTGCGAGCGGCGTCGTCAGGAGCGAGACGGAGGGGAGGGCCGTCGGGATCGCCCCGATCCGCAGCCGCCCCGAGAGCCCGCCGCGCAGGGCGTCGAGCTCCGCGTCGAGCCCGCCCACGTCGGCGAGAATCCGCCGGGCCCACTCGAGCACCTTCTCGCCCTCCGGCGTCAGCCCCTCGTACCGCTGCGAGCGCCGAACGACGGGGAAGCCGACCTCGCTCTCGAGGCGCCGGATCCCCGACGAGAGGGTCGGCTGCGAGACGTTGCAGGCTCGGGCG
The DNA here is from genome assembly GCA_963823355.1 of uncultured Thermoleophilia bacterium. Taxonomy (GTDB): domain Bacteria; phylum Actinomycetota; class Thermoleophilia; order Gaiellales; family Gaiellaceae; genus Gaiella. The sequence continues at coordinate 402,245 of CAWGLG010000007.1, read as the reverse complement.
GCCCGGCCGAAATGCCCCTCCCGGACGAGCGCCACGAGGTATTCCAGATGGCGCAGATCCATCCCCGTATGATAGATCACGTCTATCATACGGTCGATCCGATCACTTTGACTCGCGGGGCAGCGACAGCGATCCTGTGGGAGTTCGACGAACCGCCCGCCCGAACGACAGGCTGAAAGCCTATCGCCGCCGCCGACGACGAAAGAAGAGGACGCATGCGCAAGACGAAGGGCCGCCTGACCACTCCGCTCGTCCGCGAGGACGGCGTTCTGCGCACCGCCACCTGGGACGAGGCGCTCGACCGCGCCGCCGCCGGCTTCGCCCGCGCGCGCGAGGCCGACACCTCGACGTCGTTCGGCATCTTCTCGTGCTCGAAGGCGTCGAACGAGATGAACTTCCTCGCCGGGAAGCTCGCCCGTCAGGTGATGGGCACGAACAACATCGACTCCTGTAACAGAACCTGACACGCGCCTAGCGTCGTCGGTCTGGCGACGGTGTTCGGAGCGGGCGGCGGCACGTCGTCCTACGCAGAGATCGAGGAGACCGACGTGATCCTCCTCTGGGGGTCGAACGCCCGCGAGACGCACCCGATCTTCTTCCACCACCTGCTCAAGGGCGTGCACAACGGCGCGCAGCTCTTCGTCGTCGACCCCCGCCGCACGTCGTCGGCGCAGTGGGCCGACCGCTGGCTCGGGCTCGACGTCGGCTCCGACATCGCGCTCTCGAACACGATCGCGCGCGAGATCATCCACGCGGGCCTCGCGAACCGTGCCTTCGTCGATCATGCCACCGAGGGCTACGACGCGTACGCGGCATCGGTCGAGCCGTTCACGCTCGCCGAGGGCGAGCGCCTCACGGGCGTCCCGGCCGACGTGATCCGCGAGACGGCGCACGCGTTCGCGCGCGCCGACCGCGCCATGATCTGCTGGACCCTCGGGATCACCGAGCACCACAACGCCGTCGACAACGTCCTCGCGCTGATCAACCTGGCGCTCCTCTGCGGCCACGTCGGCCGCTTCGGCTCGGGGCTCAACCCGCTCCGCGGCCAGAACAACGTGCAGGGCGGCGGCGACATGGGCGCGATCCCGAACAAGCTGGCGGGCTTCCAGGACATCGAGCGCGACCACGAGGCCCGTGCCCGGTTCGAGGAGGCGTGGGGGGTGGCGATCCGGCCGACGTACGGCTGGCACCTGACCCAGATGTTCGACGGCATGGAGCGGGGCGAGCTGCGAACGCTCTACGTGATCGGCGAGAACCCGGCGCAGTCCGAGGCCGACATCAACCGCACGCGCAAGCTCCTCGCCGAGCTCGACTTCCTCGTCGTCCAGGACATCGTCCTCACGAAGACCGCCGAGATGGCCGACGTCGTCTTTCCCTCGGCGGCCTCGTGGTGCGAGACCGACGGTACCGTGACGAACAGCGAGCGGCGCGTGCAGCGCGTGCGCAAGGCCCTCGACCCGCCCGGCGAGGCGCGCGACGACATGTGGATCATCACCGAGCTCGCACGCCGTCTCGGCCACGACTGGCCGGACCCGGTCGCCGAGGACGTCTGGGACGAGCTGCGCTCGCTCTCGCCGATGCACGGCGGCATGAGCTACGAGCGGCTCGAGGAGCACGGCGGCCTCCAGTGGCCCTGCCCCGACGAGTCGCATCCCGGCTCGCCGATCCTGCACGAGCGGCTGTGGGCCGACCCCCTGGTCGGTCCCCCGGCGCCGTTCACCGTCGTCGTCGCGAACGGCCCGTTCGAGGAGCTCGACGCCGACTATCCGATCCGGCTCACGACGGGCCGCCGGCTCGAGTCGTACAACACCGGCGTGCAGACCAATCGCTACACATCGCCGCTCCATCGCGGAGAGTCGCTCGACCTCTCGCCCGAGGATGCGGAGCGCCTGGAGCTCTCCGACGGCGAGATCGCGCGTGTCTCCTCTCGCCGCGGCTCGGTCGAGGCCCCGGTGCAGGATCGACCCGGCGCTGCGCCCCGGCCTCGCCTTCATGACGTTCCACTTCCCCGATCAGGTCGACACGAACCAGCTCACGATCGACGCCACCGACCCGAAGTCGGGCACGGCCGAGTTCAAGGCGGCGGCGATCAGGGTGGAGAAGCTCGAGCCGGCCGAGGTCGAGGAGCGGGCCGGGATCGCCGAGCCCGCGAGCGTGGGAGGGCAGCCGTAGTGGACATCCACCTCGTCCCCGGCGCCGAGCCGACGAGCGCCGAGAGCGCAGCCCTCGACTTCGTCCTCGGCCCCGCGGTCGACGGCTGGGACGGCGGCGAGCGCCTCGACGGCCCGGAGGGCAATACCGCGAGCTCGGGTCACGCCGCCCGCGAGCGCCGTCACCTCCTCCTGCCGGCACTCTGGGCCCTGCAGGAGCGGATCGGCTGGATCAGCCCCGGAGGGCTGAACGAGCTCTGCCGGAGGCTGACGCTGCCGCCTGCCGAGGTGTACGGCGTCGCCACCTTCTACGCCATGCTCGCGGTCGAGCCGCGGCCGGCGCGCGTCGTCCACGTCTGCGAGGACATCGCGTGCACGTGCGCCGGTTCGGACGACCTGATCGCGCAGATCGAGGAGCGGTTCGGGGCGGAGGGCGAGCTGTCCGACGACGGCTCGGCGACCTGGTACCGCAGCCCCTGCCTCGGCCAGTGCGACCGTGCTCCCGGCGGCGCTCGTCAGCGATGCCGGCGACGAGCCGCACGAGCGAACGCTCGCGTCGACGACCGCAGCAGCGGTTCTCGATGCGTTGGCAGGCGGAGACCCGGGCCCGGCGCCCGTCACCGTGCTGCCGCAGGCCGGCGATCCGTCGCTACGCCTGCTTCGCCGTGCCGCATCGGACAGGCCGGTAAGCCTCGACGAGTACCGCGCCCAGGGCGGCTACGCCGCCTTGCGGCGCGCCGTCGCGCTCGGCCCCGAGGGCGTGATCCGCGAGGTCAAGGACTCGAAGCTCCAGGGCCGCGGCGGCGCCGCTTTCCCGACGGGCGTCAAGTGGGACGCCGTCGCGCGACAGCCGGCGCGCCCGCACTACCTCGTCTGCAACGCCGACGAATCCGAGCCCGGCACCTTCAAGGACCGAGTGCTCATGGAGCGCGATCCGTTCGCCCTGATCGAGGCGATGACGATCGCGGCTTCGCCACCGGGTGCGAGCGTGGCTACGTCTACATCCGAGGCGAGTACCCCGAGCCGCAGCACGCACTCGAGACGGCACTCGACGAGGCGCGCGCTCGCGGCTACCTCGGCGACGACATCCTCGGCGAGGGCTTCTCGTTCGAGATCGAGATCCGCAAGGGCGCGGGCGCCTACATCTGCGGCGAGGAGACCGCGATCTTCGAGTCGATCGAGGGCAACCGCGGCGAGCCGCGCAACAAGCCGCCGTTCCCGGTCGTCGAGGGCCTCTTCGGCAAGCCGACGGTCGTCAACAACGTCGAGACGCTCGTCAACGTGCTCGACATCGTGGTTCGCTCCGGCCCCTTGTACGCCGAGACGGGCACGGACGCCTCGACCGGGACGAAGCTCTTCTGCGTCTGTGGTCACGTCGAGCGCCCGGGTGTCTACGAGGTCCCGTTCGGCACCACGCTCCGTGAGCTGTTCGACCTCGCAGGCGGCGTGACGGGTGGCAAGGAGCTCCAGACCATCCTCATCGGCGGCGCCGCCGGAGGGTTCCTCCGACCCGACGAGCTCGACCTGCCGCTCACCTTCGAGGATGCCCGCGAGGCGAGGACGACGCTCGGCTCCGGCGTCGTCCTCGTGCTCGACGAGACGGTCGACATGCCACGGTTGCTGATGCGTCTCGCCGCGTTCTTCCGCAACGAGTCGTGCGGCCAGTGCGTGCCGTGCCGCGTCGGCACGGTGCGCCAGCAGGAGGCGCTCGCGCGCCTCGTCTCCGGCAAGACGATCGGCGGCGTCCAGAAGGAGCTCGCCGTGATCGCCGAGGTCGGCCAGTGCATGCGGGACGCGTCGATCTGCGGCCTCGGGCAGACGGCCTCGAGCGCGATCGAGTCGGCGATCGGACGACTGGGGGTGTTCTCGTGACCGAGTTGCTGCTCGCGCCGAAGCGGATGATCGAGCTCGAGATCGACGGGCAGTCCGTACGTGTCTTCGAGGGCGAGACGATCCTCGGAGCCTGTCGGAGGCTTGGCATCGATACGCCGACACTCTGTTACGGCGACACGCTCGAGCCCGCCAACGCCTGTCGCGTGTGCGTCGTCGAGGTCGAGGGGTCGCGCGTGCTCGCGCCCGCCTGCTCGCGCAAGGTCGAGCCCGGAATGAAGGTGCAGACCGACTCCGAGCGCGTGCGTCACTCCCGCAAGCTCGTGCTCGAGCTGCTGGCCTCGTCGGTCGACCTCTCGACGGCGGACGTCGTGCCCGACTACCTCGAGCGCTACGACGCCCGGCCCGAGCGGTTCGGCCCGCCGGCTCCGCCCGACCCCGACCGCGATCGCAAGCGGACGGGCTCATCACATCGAGCCGGACGGCCAGACCGCTGCGACGGTGTACGCGCCGATCAAGATCGACAACGACCTGTACGTGCGCGACTACTCCAAGTGCATCCTCTGCTACAAGTGCGTCGACGCCTGCGGGGAGCAATTCCAGAACACCTTCGCGATCCACGTCGCCGGCCGAGGCTTCGACGCGCGCATCTCGACCGAGTACGTCGCCGAGCTGCCGGAGTCGGCGTGCGTCTACTGCGGCAACTGCATCGCCGTCTGTCCGACCGGCGCGCTGATGTTCCGCTCCGAGCACGAGCTGCGCGAGGAGGGCGACTGGCGGGAGGACGAGCAGATGGTGACGCAGACGGTCTGCCCCTACTGCGGCGTCGGCTGCAACCTCGAGCTCCACGTCCAGGACAACACGATCGTCAAGGTGACGTGCCCCGACGACCACGACGTCACCCGGGGCAACCTCTGCATCAAGGGCCGCTTCGGCTTCCAGCACGTGCAAGCCCGCGACGCGAGCTGAGATGCGAGCCGGTGCCGTCGTCCTCGCGGGCGGCCGATCGAGCCGGATGGGTCGGCCGAAGGCGCTGCTCGACTGGCACGGGACGACGGCGGTCGAGCACGTCGTCGGCGTCGTGCAGGAGGGCACCGACGGCGGGCCGGTCTGCGTCGTGCGGGCCCCGGGGCAGCGGCTGCCACCGCTCGGCGCGATCGTCGTCGACGACACGGTGGCTCACGCGGGCCCACTCGCGGCGCTCCACGCGGGGCTCGTGGCCCTCGGCGACCACGTCGAGGTCGTGTTCGCCTGCGGCGTCGACACGCCGCTCCTCGCGCCCGCGTTCGTGCGGGCCGTGCTCGGGGCCCTGCAGGACGGCGACGACGCGGCCGTGCCGGTGATCGCCGGTCGGGCGCAGCCTCTGCTCGCGGCCTACCGGGCCACGCTCACGCCGGTGCTCGAGGCGCTGCTCGAGCGCGGCGCCGACGGCCTCAGGGACATCCCCGGTGCCTGTGCGGTGCGCGAGCTGTCGGAGCGACAGCTGCTCGCCGACGCCGGCCTGGCAGCGACCGACCCGGAGCTCCGCTCGGCTCTCAATGCGAACACCCCGGAGGAGTGGGCCGCGCTGCTCTGACGGACGGCGACAGGCTTCAGCCTGTCGTCCGGGCTTCCCCGCCCGCCGCCAGCTCGACCTCGCCGCTCTCGGCGAGGATGCCGCCACCCCGGTCGAGCGCGATCGTGAGCCGGCCGTCGGGAGCGATCGCGCCCGCGGTGCCCGCGCGGCCGCCCACGAGCACCCTGAGGCCGCGAAGGGCGTTCCGCGTCTCGAGCTCGCCTGCGAGAGCGGCGAGCCCGCCGGCAAGCCAGTGCCGGTACCGCACCTCGAGCTCCTCGAGCACCGCCGCGAGCAGGTGCCCGCGGTCGCCCGTGCGGCCACTCGCGATCCGCAGCGAGGTCGCCGGCGCCCGTGGCCCGGGCGGCAGCTCGTGCTCCTGCTGGTTGACGTTGATCCCGATTCCGCAGACCACGGTGCCGCCGGCGGCCTCGAGCAGGATCCCTGCCACCTTGCGGCCGTTCACGAGCACGTCGTTGGGCCACTTCAGGAGAGCCGGCGCGCCCGCCTCGGGCTCGATCGCGGCGGCGACCGCGAGACCTGCCACGAGCGAGAGCTGCGGCAGCGGGGCAGCCCGGACGACCGGCTGAAGCCGGTCGCCTGGATCAGCCGCCGGTGGTCGCAACAGCACCGAGAAGAGGAGCGCGGCGCCCGGTGCGTCGTCCCAGCGCCGACCGAGGCGGCCACGGCCCGCCGTCTGGTGCTCGGCCACTGCGACGGCGCCGTGGGGGTAGTCCCCGTCTCGAAGGACATCCTGGGTCGAGGGGGTCGCGGCGAGGTGGAGGTACGGCTCCCCGAGCGCGCCGCGCAGGAGCGGGCGCACCCGCTCGGGCTCGAGCTCACTCACCGCCGTCGACCCGGCGCAGGCGCTTCGTCGCCCCGCGCCGCTTCTTCGCCTCGAGCCGCTGCTCCTTCGCGGCCCGGGACGGTCGCGTCGGCACGCGCTTGCGCTCGACCCGCAGCGCCTCGGCGAGCCGGGCCACGAGCCGGTCGATCGCGAGCTCGCGATTGCGGAGCTGGCTGCGCTCGTCCTGCGCGACCGCGCGGATGACCGGGCCCGTCCTCGCCGTGACGCGCCGCTTCTGACCGTCGCTGAGTGCGGTCGACCCTTCGACGTCGAAGACGGCCTCGACGCGCGACTCGGTCTTGTTCGCGTGCTGCCCGCCCGGGCCGCTCGATCGCGAGACCCTCAACTCGATCTCCGCCAGGGGGAGGACGACGGAGCGCGTCACGCGCCGTGTGGCTCGCTGCCCGCCCTCGGTCACGGCCGTACCGGGGGCGAGATCGTGAGCAGCGCGTCGACGTGGTCGTGGTCGACCTGAAGCGTCGTGTGCGTGATCGAGAACCGCTCCTTCAGCATGTGCTCGCTGGCGCGGCGAATCCCGTGGCAGTCATCGCCCTCGCGCACGAGGACGTGCGCGGAGAGGCAGGGAAACCCGCTCGTGATCTGCCACACGTGGAGGTCGTGCACCTCGACGACCCCCGGCTGAGAGACGAGCGCGCGCCCTATCTCGCCTGCATCGAGCCCTCGCGGCGTCGACTCGAGCAGCACCAGCACCGCCTCCCGCAACACGCCCCACGAGCTCACGATCAGGTAGACCCCGATCAGGACGCCCATGATCGGATCCGCATAGCGCCAGCCCGTCGTGACGATGACGACGCCGGTGACGATCACCGCGATCGAGCCGAGCGCGTCACCGACGAGGTGGACGTAAGCCGCGCGGAGGTTGATGTCCTCTCCGCCGCGCCGAAAGACCGCGGCGGCCCCGATCGCGTTCACGAGCAGGCCGACGCCGGCGACGGCGATGAGCCAGCCCCCGGGCACGTCGGGCGGATCGGCGAACCGGCGGGCGGCGCCGCCGAAGACGATCACGGCGATCACGATCAACGAGACGGCGTTGAAGAGCGCCGCCAGGATCTCGGCTCGCTTGAAACCGAAGCTCCGGTTCGGCGTCGAGGGCCGCCGCGCGAGCATGACCGCGCCGGCCGCGACACCGAGTGCGACGACGTCGGACAGGTTGTGGCCGGCGTCCGCCAGGAGCGAGAGGCTGCCCGCAAGGACGGCGGCGACCACCTCGACGAGCGTGTAGGCGGCATTGAGGACGAGCGCGATCGTCAGCGAGCGCAGCGAGCTGTGCGCCGGCGCGTGGAGATGGAGGCCGCCGTGGCCGTGGTGGTGCCCGTGATCCGCGCTCATGGGGAGACGGTAGCGCGGACGGATGCGACCGCTCCGGCACGCCTGCAGCCGCGTCTGGGAGAATGGCGGTGATGGCCTGCATCCTGCTCGATGTCGACGGTGTCCTCCATGTCTCCGGCGAGCCGATTCCCGGCGCCGTCGAGGCGGTCTCCCGGCTCCGCCGGCAGGGACACTCGCTTCGTTTCGTGACGAACAATTCCACTCGGCCGCGTGCCACGCTCGCGGAGGAGCTGCGGCTGCTCGGCTTCGAGCTGGACGACGACGAGCTCCAGACGACGCCGCGGGCGGCCGCTCGGGAGCTCGCGGGCAAGCGTGTGTTCGCGCTCGTGATGGGGGCGATCGTGCCCGATCTGGAGGGGATCGAGCTCGTCGGCGACCGTGCCGACGCGGTGCTGCTCGGCGGCTGCGACGAGACGACCGAGCCGAACCAGGTGTTCTCGTGGATGAACCTCGGCCGCGCGTTCGCCGAGCTGCAGATGGGCGCCGAGCTCTACTGCCTGCACAAGAACAAGTGGTGGCAGACGAGCCGTGGGCCGCTGCTGGACGCCGGCGCGTTCGTGGCGGGGCTCGAGTACTCGACGGGAGTCGACGCGACGGTGCTCGGAAAGCCCAGCGCCGCCTACTTCGCGGCGGCTCTCGATGCGCTCGGCGCGGAGCCGGAGCTGACGTGGATGGTGACCGACGACGTCGAGGCGGACGTCCGTGGCGCCCAGTCGTTCGGGATGCGAACCGCACTCGTCCGCACCGGCAAGTTCAGGCCCGAGACCCTCGAGGAATCCGGGCTCGTGCCGGAGATCGTCCTCAGCTCGATCGCGCAGTTCCCGGACTGGCTCGAGCGGTCGCTGTAGCCGTGCCCGTCAAGATCGGCACCGACCTGATCGAGATCGAGCGCGTCGTGCGGGCGCTCGAACGACCCGGGTTCCGCGACCGCTGCTTCACGAGGGCCGAGCAGGAGTACTGCGAGGCGCGACGCAACCCGGCAGAGAGCTATGCGGCCCGGTTCTGCGGCAAGGAGGCCGTCGGGAAGGCGCTCGGCTGCGGTGTCCGCTTCACCTGGAAGGACATCGAGATCGTCGGCCCGCCCAAGCCCGGTGTCACTCTGACGGGACGCACCGCGGGCTACGCCGAGAAGGTGGGCATGCGCGAGATCGACGTCTCGCTGACCCACTCCCACACAATGGCGGGCGCAGCCTGCGTCGTGCGGCTCGAGGGCTAGAGGGGCTTGATGCCGGGCCCCGGCTTCGAAGCGCTCTGCACCGCGGCCGAGATGCGTGCGGCCGAGGCGGCGTACCCGGGGTACCCGGAGACCGTGCCCGAGTTGATGGAGAGGGCCGGCGCCGTCGTCGCCTACGAGGCGATGCGGCTGTTTCCCTTTGCGAGGCGCTTCGCCGTCGTGTGCGGCAGCGGCTCGAACGGCGGCGACGGGAGGATCGCGGCGCGCGTGCTGCGCGAGGCGGGCCGCGAGGCGGTCGAGACCGATGCGGTCGAGGGCTGTGACGTCGTGGTCGACGCACTCTTCGGAACCGGGTTCCACGGTGCGCCGCGCCCCGAGGCCGAGGCGCTGATCCAGCGGATCAACGGCAGCGGGCTGCCGGTCGTGGCCGTAGACCTGCCCTCGGGTGTCGATGCCTCGACCGGCGAGGTCGCCGGCGCTGCCGTGAACGCCGCGCTCACCGTCACCTTTCAGATGGCCAAGGTCGGTCTCCACGTCGGTCCCGGCCGCTTCCACGCGGGCGAGATCGTGCTCGGCGACATCGGGCTCGAGCCCGTCGAGACCCTGGCCCGGCGTGCCACGCCGATGCTGTTGCAGCGGGTGCCTCTACGTGGCCCCCGGGACTCGAAGTTCACCGCAGGCACCGTGCTCGTCGTCGGGGGCGCCCCCGGGACGACGGGTGCGCCCGTGCTCACGGCGATGGCTGCGCTGCGGTCCGATGGCGGCTACGTCACGCTCGCCGTCCCACGCGAGTGCCTCGCCGCCGCCGAGGGGCTCGCGCTCGAGCCCGTCAAGTGCGGCTTCGGCTGGGACGACGCAGAAGAGACGATAATGGCCGAGGCGGTGCGGGCGGACGCCGTCGCGCTGGGGCCGGGCCTCGGCCGCAGCTCCGAGGCGCGTGCGCTCGTGGCACGGCTGCTCGAGCGCCTCGAGGTCCCCGTCGTCGTGGACGCCGATGCGCTCTTCGGCCTCGAGCCGGTCGCGCGTGCCCACCCGACGGTGCTCACCCCGCACGCGGGCGAGCTGGCGCGCCTCCTCGACCGCGACTCGACCTGGGTCGATGCCCACCGGCTCGAGGCGGCCAGGCTGGGAGCCGAGAGGTACGGCGCGGTCGTGCTCCTGAAGGGGGCGGGCTCGATCGTCCAGGCGCCGACAGGCGGGCCGGTCGTCTGTGACGCCGGGCCGCCGTCGCTCGCGACGGCGGGCACCGGTGACGTACTGACCGGTGTGGTCGCGGCGTTCCTTGCCAAGGGCCTCGACCCGGTCACGGCCGCGGCGGCCGCAGCCACGGCCCACGGTCTGGCGGCAGCGGCAGAGCCACATCAGGCCGGGCTCGTCGCGAGCGACGTCGTCGCCGGGCTTCCTGCTGTCCTCTCCCGCATCTGACCCGTCCGCGGGGCCCGATCGGGCGATTGGTAGCCTCGGACGGGTGAGAGTCGAGATCCTGGGCTCCGGCGGTGCTGCGACGATCCCCCGCCCGGGCTGCCGCTGTCGCGTCTGCGCGGAGGCGCGCGAGCAGGGTGGCCGTGCGGCGCGCACCGGGCCGTCGACCTTCGTACACGGGCCGGACATCCTCTTCGACACACCCGAGGAGTCGAAGTTCCAGCTCGAGCGCGCCGGCATCGGCGAGATCGCCGCCTGCTTCTACTCGCACTGGCATCCCGACCACACGATGGGGCGGCGCGTCTGGGAGACCCGCAACGGCGACTTCCGTGCCTGGCCGCGCGAGGCGAAGCGGCCGCTCGTCACGGACGTCTACCTACCGCAGCAGGTCGCGGCCGACTTCCGCACCTGGCTCGGCGGCATGGCGCATCTCGAGTTCATGCGCGACCGCGGCTGGATCCGGATCCACGAGCTGCAGGACGGGGACATCGTCGAGATCGGCGGGGTCATGGTGCGTCCGTTCCGGCTCGCCGAGGACTACGTCTACGCGTTCGAGCTCACCGACGGAGCCGCCCGATTGCTCGTCGCCATGGACGAGCTCAACGGCTGGTTGCCGCCGGCCGCGGCAAGAGGTTGCGACCTGGCGGTGCTGCCGATGGGGATCTGCGAGTTCGACCTCTTCACCGGCGAGCGGCTGATCCATGAGGATCACCCGGTGCTCGTCTACGAGGCGACGTTCGCGGAGACGCTCGCCATCGTCGCCGGGCTCGACGCGGGCCAGGTCGTGCTGAGTCATATCGAGGAGATGGACTGCATCTCCTACGACGAGCTGCTCCTCATCGAGAGGCGCTTGCAGGGGGAGGGCACGAACATCCGCTTCGCCTGGGACGGCATGACGATCGACGTCTGACGCCGGGGAGGTGGCTTCCAGCAGCCACAATGGGTGCGATGCCCCGCTCGCTCGTCACCCTCGACCTCGCCGCGATCCGTCACAACGTGCGCACGCTGCGCGCGTTGCTGAACCGCGCCGAGCTCTGGGCGGTCGTCAAGGCCGACGGCTATGGACACGGCGCGGTGGACGTCGGGCGCGCTGCTCTCGAGGCCGGCGGCACGGCGCTCTGCGTCACCACCGTCGGCGAGGCGCTCGAGCTGCGCCGGGCGCTGCCCTTCGCGCGGATCGTCGTCCTCGGCCCGACGGCGGCCGACGACGTCGCGTCGGCGCGCGCTGCGAGGCTCGAGCTGTGCGTCTCCACCGCCGAGATCCCCGAGGGGATTCCCGTCCACCTGAAGCTCGACACCGGCATGGGGCGCTGGGGGACGTCGGAGCTCGTGCGACCGGGCTCAGGCGTTGTCGGCCTCATGAGCCACTTCGCCTCCGCGGACACCGACCCGGAGTTCACGGAGACGCAGCTCGGACGATTCCTGGCCGCAACCGCGTCCCATCCGCATCTGACACGGCACATCGCGAACAGCGCCGGCACCCTCCGTCACCCCGCCGCGCACCTCGACGCAGTTCGCTGCGGGATCGCCGTGTACGGCATCTCGCCGTTCGGCACCGATCCGGCCGTGGACGGCCTGCAGCCCGCGCTGCGCTGGGAGTCGACCGTCGCGCGCGTGAAGACGCTCGAGGCCGGCGAGAGCACGGGCTACGGGCGCCGATTCGTGGCAGAGGAGCGCACCCGGATCGGGCTGGTTCCGGTCGGATACGCCGACGGCTTCCGGCGCGATCTGACAGGCACCGAGATCGTCGTGGCGGGGAGGCGCGTCCCGGTCGTCGGGACGGTCTCGATGGACGTCCTCGCCGTGCTCCTGCCGGACGAGGCGGGGGAGGGTGACACCGTCTCGCTCGTGGGCGACGGAGTGTTGATCGAGGAGCACGCGCACGTTTCAGGCACGATCCCCTATGAGATCGCCTGCGGGATCGTCTCGCGGGCCACCAGATCGGAGCGTGAGGTCGTCGATGAGTGACGTGGTCGGATATCGCGTGGCGATCCAGGAGGAGCGAGCAGAGGCTTTGCAGCACCGCGTCCAGCAGTTGCTCGCCCCGTTCTCCGGCGCCGAGCGTGCGCTCGACAGTGGTTGCGGCGCGGGTGCGCTGGCGTTCGCCCTCGCTCCGTTCGTGGGGAGCGTCGTCGGCGTCGATCTCTCGGCCGATCTCGTTGCCGCCGGGAGGGGACTCGCTCCGGCGAACTGCGAGCTCACCGTCGGCGACGCGGCCCACCTGTCGTTCGAGTACGGCTCGTTCGACATCGCCGGCTGCATGCGCGTCCTCCATCACGCGCGGCGGCCCGAGCTCATCGTCTCCGAGCTTGCGCGCGTCACACGCCCGGGCGGCCGGATCCTGCTGATCGACCAGCTCGGCTTCGTCGACCCCGTCGTCTCGGCCGAGACCGACCGTTTCGAGAAGGCGCGCGATCCATCGCACGAACGGCTCCTGCCCGATCAGGACATCCGCTTCCTGCTCGACGTCAACGACCTCGACGTGCTGACGAACGAGATCACGCACGAGCAGCGCGACCTCGAGCGCTACCTCGACCTCGTCGGGCTCGAGGGCGAGGAGCGGCAGCGCGTGCGAGGGATGGCGCCGGGCGCGACCTACGAGGTCGAGATCGGCTGGTACGTCGCGCGCAAGCGCGGCGGGCTCACCCGGTGACAGGCCTCAGCCTGTCTCCGGGCTTCGGTTCGGTCAGACCGCGTCGCCCTTGTAGTCCGACATGCCGACGAAGCGCGCCACGACCCCCGGGGCCACGGCCTGGGCGATGCCGATGAGCCGGTAGGGGAACCACGGCACGACGCTCTCCGACTTGCCCTTGTCGATCGCCTTGAGAATCGCGGTGGCGACGTCCTCGGGCTCGATCACGAACTGCCGCAGGAGCCTGCTCTTGAGCACGTTCTTCTGCGGGAAGCCCTCGGTCTCGACGAAGCCCGGCAGGACGGAGTGGACGGCGATCCCCGAGCCGCGCAGCGCGGCCGAGAGCGAGCGGGAGAACGCGAGCTGCGCGTGCTTGGACGCCGCGTAGGCGCCGGCGGGCGCGAAGGAGACCGTCCCCGCGACCGAGACGACGTTGACGATGTGCGCGCCGCCTTTCGAGGCGGCTGCCTCGAGCCCGGGCATGAACGCTCGGGCGCACCAGACGCCGCCGAGGTAGTTGACCCGTGTCACGCGCTCGACCAGGTCGAGGTCGACCTTGAGGTACGTCCCGCGGGCGGGCATGCCGGCATTCGAGACGAGCAGGTGGATCGAGGGATTCCGCTCGAGCACGCGCACCGCGAGCGTCTCGACGGCGGCGCGATCGCCGACGTCGCACAGCTCGACCTCGGCGCCGATCTCGCCGGCGAGCGCCCGGAGCCGCTCCTCGCGGCGGGCGACGAGCACGCAGTGCCAGCCAGCCGCTGCAAGCGCACGGGCGGTCGCCTCGCCTATGCCGGACGATGCTCCCGTGACGACGGCGACGCGCTGCATGCGTCAAACGTAACGCAGATAGGGGCGGCCGACCGCGCGGTGACAGGCTTCAGCCTGTCTCCGGGATTCTCCCGGGTTGCCTCCCGTGTGTCGCCGCCGTCACAGAGCGTCACCCCAGCGAAGCTTCCGCGCCCGCCGGTACGCGTCGCCCTCCTTCTTCGACACGGTCCGCCGCTCGAGCCCGGTGGGCGTGCAGAGGTCGAGCACGACGTGGCCGGGCCGCGGGTCGGGGCGCCGGAGCACGCGCCCCTTGGCCGGTCCATGGGGCGCCCGGCAGAGGACGGCGTACGCGTACTTCTCGTCCTCGAAGCCTCGCGCCGCGTCCTTGGCCAGCCGGTGCGTTCGGCTCCGTGGTAACCGCACCGAGAAGTGGCACCAGTCGCCAGCGGGGAGCGGGCAGGGCACGTCGTGGGGGCATGGCGCGAGGGTCGAGCCACCTGCCGCGATCACCGCAGCCCGCGCCGCCAGCGTCCGCCGGTAGCCGGCGGTCGTTCCGGGCTCGATGATCACCAGCATGTCGGCAGCCCGCTCCCAGGCGCGGTGGACGAGCTTCTCGCTTGCCGCTGCCTCCAGCTCGCCGATCACGTAGGAGGCGACGACGAGATCGGCCTGCGAGCCGGCGGCACCCGCATCGCCGACGGTCCAGGTCGCCTGCCGGAGCGCGTCCCGGCCGTGCTCGGCGAGCGTCCTGCCGGCGCGTGCCATCTCTGCCTCCGCCTCCACGAGCGTTACGGCGGCGATCTCGCGCCAGGCCTCGAGTGCCGCCCAGGTGGCGATCCCCGGTCCGGCGCCGAGATCGAGAACCGAGGCGGGCTCCCAGTCCGGGCGCAGCACGCGGATCTGGCCGAAGACCTCCGCCGCCGCGGCGTACGTCGCCGGCGCACGCGTTGCGAGGTAGGCCGCGACGCCCCCAGTTGTGCTCGCTGCCCGCGAGGCGGGCGACCCTCCGGCGCGATACGCGTCGGACAGCGCACGCGCGGATCGCTCGAGCTTCTGCGGGCCGATCCCCCGGACGAGCTCGTCGATGCCGGTCTGCAGCGTGGGTGGGAGCGTCACAGTAGGATCGTCGCATGGCCGGGAGGTTCGAGGGCAAGCAGGCGCTGGTTCTCGGCGTCGCCAACAAGCGGTCGATTGCGTGGGCAATCGCCAAGCGCCTCCACGACGAGGGCGCCGAGCTCGCGTTCACCTACCAGGGGGAGCGGATCGAGAAGAGCGTCCGCGATCTCGCCGACTCGGTCGGCGCGAAGCTCGTGACCGAGTGCGACGTCCGCTCCGACGACGACGTCGCCCGCGTCTTTGCGGAGACCGGCGAGGCCTTCGGCGGCGGCCTCGACCTGCTCGTGCACTCGGTTGCGTTCGCCGCGGCAGAGGATCTCGAGGGCCGCTTCATCGACACCCCACGCGACCGCTTCTGGATGGCCGTCGACATCTCCGCCTACTCGCTCGTCGCCTGCGCGAAGGCCGCGGAGCCCCTCATGCAGGCGCGCGGCGGCGGCTCGGTCGTCACGATGACCTACCTCGGTGGCGTTCGGGCGGTGCCGCACTACAACGTGATGGGCGTCGCCAAGGCGACGCTCGACGCGAGCATGCGCTACCTGGCCTGGGACCTCGGCCAGAGCGGGATTCGCGTCAACGCCGTCTCCGCCGGTCCTGTGCGAACTCTGGCCGCCCGCTCGATCGCAGGCTTCACGACGATGGAGGAGATGTTCGAGCAGCGCGCACCTCTGCACCGTCAGATCGACGCGGACGACGTCGGCGGTGCCGCCGCCTACCTGCTCTCGGACGACGCGGCGAACGTGACCGGGACGATGCTGTACGTCGATGCCGGCTATCACGCGATGGGCATGTAGCCGGGCGCCGGCGGCGCAACCGCCTCGCCCTGCCGGCGGCTAGCGCTCCACCGCCAGCACCTGATTGGCCGCCACGTCGGTCAGCCGCCGCTCACGTCCGCCCGGAAAGCGAACGATCACCTCGCTCACCGTCTTCACGGAACCGAGGCCGAAGTGGGCGCGAGGATCCTCCGACGAGAGGTAGCTGCTGCCGGCCTTCAGCTCCTGCACGAGCCGCCGCCCGTTCGGCAGCACCGCCGTGACGACCGTCCCCGGTGCGAACGCCCCGGGCTTCACGATCAGCCAGTTGCCCTTTGCCCCGGTGTTGCGCAGCAACATCAGCTTGCCGCCGATCGAGCCGACCGCGACGTCCATGCTGCCGTCGTTGTCGTAGTCGGCGGCCGCGAGGCCACGGCCGATCACCCGCGGCGCCTTGGCGAGCCCGACCTCGCGAGTGGCATCTGCGAACTGCCCCGGCCGGTCGTGCGCGGTCAGGTTCTCGAAGACCTGAACCGGCTCGGCGCTCGCCTTCAGCCCCGTCACGGGGATCGAGCCGTTCGCGAGCACGAGATCGAGGTTGCCGTCGAGGTCGAGATCGACCCACGACGCACCCCACCCGGCAAGGCCGGTGTCGAAGGCTCCGGCGATGTCCGAGCGTGCGTCGCTGAACGCCGGCCCTGCTCCGGCGGCTGCGTCGCTGCGGAAGACCGCGTGCAGCTGCTTGTGGGAGTTGGTCACGAGCAGGTCGGTGCGGCCGTCTCCGCTGTAGTCGGCGGCCGCGATCCCCATCCCGGCGTTCGGGTCCGCGATCCCCGCCGGAGCCGCTCGCTCTTCGAGCCGGAAGCCGAGCCCGCTCGGATCGGCCCGGGTCGCGCCGGCCGCCGCACGGTTCAGGTAGAGGCGGTTCGGGTTCGCGTCGTTCGCGACGTAGAGGTCGAGGCGGCCGTCGTCGTCGACGTCGGTGAACACCGCCCCGAGGCCGTGCTCGACGCGGGTGTCGATGCCGGCCTGCTCGCCGACCTCCCTGAACCGGGCGTGGCCGTTCCGGTCGTTCCCCGTGTTGAGGTAGAGGAGGTCGCGGACCCCCTGGTGGTCGTTGGGGAACCCGGATTCCGAGCCCGGGATCCGGGCGTTCACGTCGGTGTAGCCCGCCACGAAGAGATCGGGCCGCCCGTCGCCGTTCACATCGCCGACCGCCGCGCCCGCATGCCAGCCCCAGGCCGTGATGCCGGCGGCACGGGCGCCCTCGCTGAAGTTGCCCTTGCCGTCGTTCCAGAGCAGCGCGTCGTTTCCGGCCGCCGTCACGTAGATGTCGCTGAAGCCGTCACCGTTGAAGTCGCCCGCGACGCAGCCGTTCCCGCGGATCCGGATCCCGGCCCCGGAGGTCCGGCTGACATCCGTGAACCTCCCGTTCCGGTTCCGGAACAGCGCGCTTCGCGGCTGTCCGCCGTGCTCGAGCCAGTAGCCGTAGTCGGGATCGGAGTAGGAGTTGACGGCGAAGAGATCGAGCCAGCCGTCGTCGTCGACGTCGACCCAGCAGACGCCGCCGCCCATCATCGCGACCGCGTCGGCGGTGCCCGGAGCCCGGAACGCGCTCTGGCGGAAGTCGAGTCCGACCCGTGCGGCGACATCCTCGAGTCGGATGCCTCCGAGGCCGGAGGAGGCGAGTTGCGCCGAGGCTCCCGCGGCCGCAGCCTCGGGGGTGCCTCCCCGCATACCCACGATGACGTAGCGCCCCCGATCGAGCTGCAGCTCGAGCGTGCGCGTGAAGGGGTTGCTGTTGCCGCGGAAGGCCACCGTCGGCGGCGTTCCCTCCACGGTGAGCAGTCGCTCCGTGCCGGTGACGGTGGCGATCACGAGCGGCGGCGCCTGGCGCACGGCGGCCTCGAGGTTGAGCTGCAGGCTCTCGACGCGGCGCTCCGGAACGATGAGCGCGCGGCTGCCCGCGAGGCCGATCTGCTGCCAGAGGCCCTGCAGCCGCGTGCCGCCGGCTGCCGCGGCGGCACGTCCCTTGTCCCGATTGCGAAGGGCCTCGGCCTCGAGCCTGAAGTCGGCGATCAGATCGCGCGTGATCTGACGTGCGAGAGCGGCGTCGATCTGGGTCGCCACGTCCTTCGAGGGGAGGATCTGTGCGGGCGGGAGCGCCTGGGCCCCTGTGCTCGCCGGGCTTGCGAGCGCGGTACCCGGCCGCGCCGGAAGGCCGGCGAGAACGAGTAGACCGGCGAATGCGGCACATCCCCCGACCGCCAGGGCGCCGAGGACGGGCCGCCTCGGAGTGACGAGATCCGGCCCGAAACGCGGCACCAGCAACGCGATCGCCGGACGCGACGCGCACACGAGCGTGAGCGCACCGAGGAGGGCGACCTTCGTCCAGAACTCGGTGGTCGTGGGAGCGATGAGCAGCACTGCCAGGAGGCCGATCGCAACGGCGTACACACGGCGTTGCCGCCTTCCCGCCGGTGACGTCTTCGGGTCGGTGATCATGAAGAAGAGGAAGATCAGCACCTCCGGCGAGAGGACGAGCACCCGCCAGAACTCGAACCCGGTGATCGGGCCCAGGTGCCAGCGGGCCGTCATCTCGTGACCGGCGGCGGCGATCACCCCGATGCCGATCGCGAACGTGATCCAGAACGTGACGGCGATCTCGAGCAGGTGAAGCCGCAGCAGGATCGTGAAGGCGCCGACCACGATGATCCCGAGCGCGAGCACCATCCACGGGGACATCGGCCCCCACCAGAGGGCGAGCGGGTCGGCCCGTGTCGATCCGAGCAGGACGAAGCAGAGGACGAGCCCGAAGTTCGACGGGTTGAGGAAATGGTGACCCCGGAAGCGGATCAGGTGCTTGGAGAGCAGCGCCACGGCTGCCGTCCCGGCGAAGATCCACCATCCGTTCATGCTCCACCAGTCCCCGTGCTCGGTTCCGGGGACGCGGAGCACGAATGCCACGCCGTTCCCCGTCAGGAGCGCGCTCGCCGGCCACATGATCAAACCCTGCTGCCGCAACGTGATCCCGAACTCGAGGATCGCGCATGTCAGCAGCGCGACGAGGATCTGGGCGATCGAGAGCTGGAAGCCGAACGCCGTCTGTCCGAGCACCTGCAGCGAGGTGATCACGGCTGCGAGGCGGAGGCGAGGGTCTCGTACCTTCGGCAGCAGCACCGGGTACGCCGTCCCACGAACCGTCAGCGTCCGCCCCGCGGGCGGGTCAGCCAGGATCGATGCTCCCACGCGGGCCATCGTACCGTGGGAACGGGCCGGTTCCAGGACTCCTCCGGCCGCGTCGACCGGGTCGGCACCATCGTGTGCGTCGCGGCCCGCCCTGTTGCTTTAGTCTTTGAAGCATGCTTGACGTTCGCGCCCGCGCTCGACACCGCTAGCGGAGGAGACACGTGTGCGTGAACCCGCGGCTTTCGGTGCCGGCGACGATCCATCCCCTCTCGGGGCGCCGGCCGTGAGGGCGGCGGAGAGGGCAGAGCAGGGCCTCTACGAGGCCGACTACGAGCACGACGCCTGCGGGGTCGCGTTCGTGGCCCGCCTCGACGCGAAGCAGCTGCACGAGACCGTGCAGAGGGCGCTCGAGGCGCTCGAGAACCTCGAGCATCGCGGCGCTGCCGGAGCCGACCCGGGCACGGGCGACGGCGCCGGCATCCTGATGCAGATCCCGGATGCGTTCTTCCGTGCGGCCGTCGGGGACGAGCTTCCGCCCCCGGGCCGCTACGGCGTCGCGATGTGCTTCCTTCCCGTGGAACCGGGTCGCAGGCGTGAGCTCGAGGGCCGGCTCGAGGAGATCGTCGTGGAAGAGGGCCAGGAGATCGTGTGCTGGCGTGACGTGCCCGTCGACCCGGCCTTCGTCGGCCGGACTGCCGCCGAATCCGCCCCGTTCGTCCGGCAGCTGGTCGTCTCCGCCAAGGGTGTCGCCGCCGCCGACCAGGACGCCTTCGAGCGCAAGCTCTACGTGATCCGCCGCCGCTTCGAGCTGGAGGGAGGCGCCGACGCGGTCGTCCCGAGCTTCTCGTCGCGCACGATCGTCTACAAGGGCATGCTCACCGCGACGCAGCTCCGCGGGTACTTCCCGGATCTGCAGGACGAGCGAACCGAGTCCGCGCTCGCACTCGTCCACTCCCGCTTCTCGACGAACACCTTCCCGAGCTGGGAGCTGGCGCACCCGTACCGGATGATCGCCCACAACGGTGAGATCAACACGGTTCGGGGGAACATCAACTGGATGCGTGCGCGCGAGTCGCAGCTCGCCTCGGAGCTCTTCGGCGACGACCTCGCGAAGGTGCTCCCCGTCGTCCAGAGCGGCGGCTCGGACTCTGCGACGCTCGACAACGTGCTCGAGCTGCTGGTGCTCGGCGGGCGCTCGTTGCCGCACGCGATGATGATGATGATTCCCGAGGCGACCAAGGGCCGCTCGGGTCTCTCGCCCGAGCTGCTCGGGTTCTACGCGTACCACCAGTGCCTGATGGAGGCCTGGGACGGCCCGGCCGCGGTGTCGTTCACGGACGGCCGCGTGATCGGGGCCACGCTCGACCGCAACGGCCTTCGCCCGGGGCGGTGGCTCGAGACGGTCGACGGCTGGGTCGTGCTCGCGTCCGAGACCGGGGTGCTCGACATCCCGGCCGAGAAGATCCTGCGCAAGGGCCGCCTTCAGCCGGGCAAGCTGTTCCTGGTCGACCTCGAGCAGGGCCGGATCGTGCCCGACGACGAGGTGAAGCGTGCGGTCGCCACGCGGCGGCCGTACGCCGAGTGGTTCGACCGGGAGGTGGTGCGCCTCGCTGAGTTGCCCGAGCGGCAGCCGCGGACCCAGCCGACGGAGTCGCTGCGCCAGCGCCAGATCGCGTTCGGCTTCTCGCACGAGGACATGAAGGTGATCCTCGCGCCGCTCGCGCGGAACGCCGAGGAGGCGGTCAGCTCGATGGGGAACGACACGCCGCTCGCCGTTCTCTCGGACAACCACAGGCTGCTCTACTCGTACTTCAAGCAGATGTTCGCGCAGGTCACGAACCCGCCTATCGACTCGATCCGGGAGGCGATCGTGATGAGCCTCCAGGCGAGCATCGGCTCCGAGAAGAACCTCTTCGACGAGACCCCCGAGCATGCCCGGCAGCTCGTCCTGGAGAGCCCGGTTCTGCTCGACTCCCAGCTCGAGCAGCTGCGTCAGGTGCGGTCGGAGATCTTCAAGGCACGGACGCTCGACGTCACGTGGCCCGTTGCCGAGGGGCCCGCCGGATTGGATGCCGCGCTCGAGCGGCTCTGCCGGGAGGCCGATGCGGCGCTCGCCGACGGCACGAACATCCTGATCCTCTCCGACCGGGCCGTCTCCGCAGAGCGGGTGCCGTTGCCGTCCCTGCTCGCGGTCTCGGCCGTGCATCACCACCTCGTGCGCGAGGGCACGCGCCTCCAGGCCGGCCTCGTCGTCGAGTCGGGCGAGACGCGCAGCGTCCACAGCGTCGCCACCCTGATCGGCTACGGCGCCGCCGCCGTGAACCCGTACCTGATGCTCGAGACCGTCGCCGAGCTCGTCGAGCTCGGGTGGCTGCCGGAGGGAATGAGCGTCGAGCAAGCGCAGCTGCGGGCTGTCAAGGGGCTCGGCAAGGGCCTGCTCAAGACGCTCTCGAAGATGGGGATCTCCACGATTCCGTCCTACTGCGGGGCCCAGATATTCGAGGCGGTCGGGCTCGCCCCCGAGCTCGTCGAGCGCCACTTCACCGGCACGGCGTCGCGCATCGGCGGGATCGGCGCAGACGTGCTCGCGAGCGAGATGCTCGCGCGGCACGCGCGCGCCTATCCCGGGGACGAGGAGACGCTGCTGCCGGTCATCGGCCTCTACGCGTGGCGCCGCGACGGCGAGCACCACGAGTGGAACCCGGAGACGATCGCGCTGCTCCAGGACGCCGTCCGCAACCGGAAGCCCGACACGTACGAGGCGTACTCGCGTGCCGTCAACGACGACTCCGTGCGCCGGCTTACGCTGCGCGGCCTGCTCCGGTTCCGGGAGCCTGCCGATGGCGGCGTGCCGATCGACGAGGTCGAGGCCGCGAGTGAGATCGTGAAGCGCTTCGTGACGGGGGCGATGTCGCTCGGATCGATCTCCCGCGAGGCGCACGAGACGCTCGCGATCGCGATGAACCGGATCGGCGGCCGCTCCAACACGGGGGAGGGCGGCGAGGACCCCGTCCGGTTCGAGCCCGACCCGAACGGCGATCTGCGCCGCTCCTCGATCAAGCAGGTCGCCTCCGGCCGCTTCGGCGTCACGATCGACTACCTGACGAACGCGGACGAGCTCCAGATCAAGATGGCCCAGGGTGCGAAGCCCGGGGAGGGAGGCCAGCTGCCGGGGCACAAGGTCGACCGCTACATCGCGAGCGTACGGCTGACGACCCCGGGCGTGGGGCTGATCTCTCCGCCGCCGCATCACGACATCTACTCGATCGAGGACCTGAAGCAGCTGATCTACGACCTCCGCTGCGCGAACCCGACCGCGCGCATTTCCGTGAAGCTCGTGGCGGAGGTGGGTGTCGGCACCGTCGCCGCCGGGGTCGCGAAGGCAAACGCCGACCACGTCCTGATCTCGGGCCACAACGGCGGCACCGGCGCCTCTCCGCTCTCGTCGATCCTCTTCGCGGGGATCCCGTGGGAGATCGGCCTCGCCGAGACCCAGCAGACGCTCGTCCGCAACGACCTTCGCTCGCGCATCTGGGTGCAGACGGACGGCCAGGTGAAGACGGGGCGCGACGTGGTCATCGCGGCGCTCCTCGGCGCTGACGAGGTCGGCTTCGCGACGGCGCCGCTGATCGCGAGCGGGTGCGTGATGATGCGGGCCTGCCACCTCAACACGTGCCCGGTCGGCATCGCGACCCAGGATCCCGAGCTGCGCAAGCGCTTCAGCGGCCAGCCGGAGCACGTCGTCAACTTCTTCTTCTACGTCGCCGAGGAGGCGCGCCAGATCATGGCGCGGCTCGGGGTGCGCCGCTACGAGGATCTCGTCGGCCGGGTCGAGCTGCTCGAGCCGGACGAGGCGATCGCCCACTGGCAGGAGCGCGGAATCGACCTCAGCGCGCTCCTCGCCAGGCCGGACGTTCCCGAGGGGACGCCCGTGCGGCGTGTGCGCGCGCAGGACTCGCCGCTCGACGACGCGCTCGACTGGCAGCTGATCGAGGCCGCGGCGCCCGCGCTCGAGCGGGGCGAGCCGGTCGAGCTGTCGTTCCCGATCCGCAACGTCAACCGCACGGTAGGCGGGCTCCTCTCCCACCACGTCACGAAAGCGCACGGTCGGCCCGGTCTGCCGGAGGGGGCGATTCGCGTCGCGCTCACCGGCTCGGCCGGACAGTCGTTCGGCGCGTGGCTCGCGCCCGGCGTCGAGCTCACCCTCGTCGGCGACGCGAACGACTACGTCGGCAAGGGGCTCTCCGGGGGCACGCTCAGCGTCCGTCCGCCCGACGACGCCGGCTTCGTCGCCGAGGAGAACGTCGTGATCGGGAACACCGTGCTGTACGGCGCCACGGCCGGCAAGGCGTTCTTCCGCGGGCTCGCGGGCGAGCGCTTCGCCGTGCGCAACTCGGGTGCGCTCGCGGTCGTGGAGGGGGTCGGCGACCACGGCTGCGAGTACATGACGGGCGGTGTCGTGGTCGTGCTCGGCCCGACGGGGCGCAACTTCGCCGCCGGGATGAGCGGCGGGATCGCGTACGTGCTGGACGACTCGGGCGACTTTGCCTCGCGCTGCAACACCGAGCTCGTCGGCTTCGACCCGCTCGAGGAGGCGGACGTGACGTCGATCCTGGCGCTCGTCGGCGAGCACCTGGTGAGAACGGGGTCATCCGTCGCGGCCGGAGTCCTCGCGGACGCCGGCGCGATTGCGGAGCGCTTCGTCAAGGTGATGCCGCACGACTACAAGCGTGCGCTCGCCGACCTCGGGATCGAGCGCCACGATCACCCGGTCTCGACCGGTGGCGGCGGCTTCTTCACGGCCGAGACCGAGAGCGAGGAGGCGGCCTAGATGGGCCAGCTCCGCGGCTTTCTCAAGATCGAGCGGGCAGAGCCGCTCGAGCGCGACCCGAAGGAGCGTGTGCACGACGTGCGCGAGTTCGTGCGACCGCTGCCGCTGCTCGAGCTCCGCAGCCAGGGTGCCCGCTGCATGGAGTGCGGGGTGCCCTTCTGCCATCACGGCTGCCCGCTCGGGAACCTGATCCCGGACTGGAACGACCTCGTCTATCGCGATCGCTGGCGCGAGGCGATCGACCAGCTGCACCGCACCAACAACTTCCCCGAGTTCACGGGCCGGCTCTGTCCCGCGCCCTGCGAGGCCGCTTGCGTGCTCGAGATCCGTGAGGGGGATGCCGTCTCGATCAAGCAGATCGAGATGGCGATCGTCGACCGCGCGTTCGAGGAGGGCTGGGTCGTACCGCGCCCGGCGGCGCAGCGGACGGGCCGCACGGTTGCCGTAATCGGCTCCGGTCCCGCCGGGCTCGCCTGTGCGCAGCAGCTCGCGCGCGCGGGCCACGCGGTCACCGTGCTCGAGCGCGACGAGGCCGGTGGCGGGCTCGTGCGCTTCGGCGTGCCCGAGTTCAAGATCGAGAAGAGGCTCGTCGAGCGCCGTCTCGCGCAGCTCGCTGCCGAGGGCGTCGAGCTCCGCTGCGGCGTCGACGTCGGCGTCGACGTCGACACCGACGAGTTGCGGGCCTCCTACGATGCCGTCGTCGTCGCAACCGGGTCCAGGGTGCCGCGCGACCTGCTCGTCCCGGGCCGCGAGCTCGACGGCGTGCACTTCGCGATGGAATACCTCTACGACCGGGCACGGGCGATCGCGGCAGAGGTCGGCACCGGAGGTGCGCTCGCTCCACCTCCGGCGGAACGGCCGCTGACCGCTGCCGGGAAGCACGTGATCGTGATCGGCGGCGGCGACACGGGTGCCGACTGCGTCGCGAACGCCCTCCGCGAGAACGCCGCCTCGGTGACCCAGATCGAGGTCCTCGACGAGCCGCCCGCAAGGCGCCCGGACGACCTCACGCCGTGGCCGCGCTGGCCGATGAAGCTCCGCACCTCGTACGCGCTCAAGGAGGGAGGCGAGCGCGACTTCGCAATCTCGACGACGCACCTCTCGGGCTCGGACGGCAAGGTCGAGGAGATCCACTGGGCGCACAACGACGGCACCCCGCCCTTCGCGCCGATCCCCGGGACGGAGGAGTCACGGCCTGCAGAGCTCGTCCTCCTCGCGATGGGGTTCCTTCATCCCGAGCAGGGCCTGCTGGAGCAGCTCGGCATCGAGCGCGACGGGCGCGGAAACGCCGAGGCTCCGGCCTACGCAACGTCGGTGGACGGGATCTTCGTCGCCGGCGACGCGCGGCGCGGCCAGTCGCTCGTCGTCTGGGCGATCAACGAGGGTCGGCAGTGCGCCGAGCAGGTCGACCGCTGGCTCCTGGGGAGAGTGGGATGAAGAAGCGCATCGCACCCTCTCGAGGAGCTATCCGGGGAAGCGGCTAGGAGCGTGACCAACGCGGTGATCCTCTCCGCTGTGCGGACGCCGGTCGGGCGCTACGGCGGCGGGCTCGCAGCGGTGCGCCCCGACGACCTCGCCGCGCTCGTGGTGGCCGCTGCCGTCGAGCGGGCAGGCGTTGAAGCGGGCGAGATCGAGGACGTCTGGCTCGGCTGCGCGAACCAGGCGGGGGAGGACAACCGCAACGTGGCCCGGTTTGCGGCGCTGCTGGCAGGGCTGCCCGCCTCGGTCGGCGGCGTCACCGTCAACCGGCTCTGCGCTTCGGGGCTCGCCGCGGTCGTCGGCGCCTGCCACGCCGTGATCGCCGGCGATGGAGACCTCTTCGTCGCCGGCGGCGTCGAGTCGATGACACGCGCGCCGCTCGTCACGGCCAAGCCCGATGCCCCCTTCGCCCGCGGCGAGCGA
Source organism: uncultured Thermoleophilia bacterium (assembly GCA_963823355.1). Taxonomy (GTDB): domain Bacteria; phylum Actinomycetota; class Thermoleophilia; order Gaiellales; family Gaiellaceae; genus Gaiella. The sequence continues at coordinate 376,724 of CAWGLG010000007.1, read as the reverse complement.
CCCCTGTACGACTCGACGCTCGGCTGGCGGTTCGTCAACCCGCGCTACGAGAAGGCGTACTCCACGGCGGCGATGGGCGAGACGGGCGAAAACGTAGCCGAGCGTTGGGGGGTCTCGCGCGAGGATCAGGACGCCTTCGCGCTGCGTTCGCAGGAGCGGTGGGCGGCCGCCTCGGAGGCCGGCCGGTTCGACGACGAGCTGGTCCCCGCCGGCGACCTCGTCCGCGACGAGCACCCGCGTCCGGAGACCACGCTCGAGAAGCTGAGCACGCTCAGGCCCGCGTTCCGCGAGGGCGGCACGGTGACGGCGGGGAATGCGAGCGGCATCAACGACGGCGCGGCCGCACTCGTGGTCGCGAGCGAGGAGAAGGCACGCGCCCTCGGGATCGAGCCGTTCGGCGTCTTCGCCGGCTCCGCCGTGGCCGGTGTCGACCCTGCCCTGATGGGCATCGGCCCGGTACCGGCGGTTCGCAAGCTGCTCGACCGCGCCGGCGTCTCGGTCGACGAGATCGATCTCGTCGAGCTGAACGAGGCGTTCGCCTCACAATCCCTCGCCGTCTGCCGCGAGCTCGGCCTCGACGAGGAGCGTGTGAACGTCAACGGCGGCGCGATCGCGCTGGGCCATCCACTCGGGATGAGCGGCGCGCGGCTCGTCGTCTCGCTCCTCCACGAGCTGCGCCGCCGCAACGGTCACCTCGGCCTCGCCACCCTCTGCGTGGGCGTGGGCCAGGGGCAGGCGGCCTTGTTCACCCGCTGAGGCCCGCCGGCCGGCTCACGCCCCGAGAAACAGCCGCGCCGCCGGGTTCCCGGTCTCCTCCACGTACGGATAGCCGAGCTTCCGGAGCGACTCCCTGAACGCCCGCCGCTCCCCGGGCGGCACCTGGATCCCGGCGAGCACCCGCCCGTAGTCGGCACCGTGGTTTCTGTAGTGGAAGAGGCTGATGTTCCAGCCCTGGCTCATCGCGTCCAGGAAGCGCATCAGGGCCCCCGGCCGCTCCGGGAACTCGAAGCGGTAGAGCACCTCGTTCGGCGCCGTCGCGGGGCCGCCGACGAGGTGGCGGACGTGGAGCTTCGCGAGCTCGTTGTCGGTGAGGTCGAGCGTCTCGATCCCCGCCCGTCCGATCGCCCGCAGCACCCGGTCCTTCTCCGTGCGGTCGCTCACGCTGAGTCCCACGAACACGTGCGCCTCGCTCGGGTCGCCGAAGCGGTAGTTGAACTCGGTGATGTTGCTCCGCCCGAGCAGGCGGCAGAACTCCTTGAAGCTACCGGGCTGCTCGGGAATCGTGGCCGCGAAGACGGCCTCGCGCGCCTCGCCGAGGTCAGCGCGCTCCGCCACGAAGCGGAGCCGGTCGAAGTTCATGTTCGCCCCGCACAGCACCGTGACGAGGTTCCGGCCATCGATCTTCTCTCGCTCGACGTACCGCTTCGCGCCGGCGACGCCGAGCGCCGCCGACGGCTCGACGATGGCGCGCGTGTCCTCGAAGACGTCCTTCATCGCCGCGCAGAGCTCGTCGGTGTCGACGAGGATCATGTCGTCGACGTAGCGGCGGGCGAGGCGGAACGGCTCGACGCCGACCTGCTTCACCGCGACGCCGTCGGCGAAGAGGCCGACGTGGGGGAGCGTGATCCGGCGGCCGGCCTTCAGCGAGCGCTCCATCGCGTTTGCGTCGGTCGGCTCGACGCCGACGATGCGGATCTCGGGACGGAGGCGCTTCACGTACGCGGCGATCCCCCCGATCAGCCCGCCGCCGCCGACGGCAACGAAGATCGTGTCGATCGGCTCGCGCAGCTGGCGGAGGATCTCCATCGCGATCGTGCCCTGGCCGGCGATCACGTCGACGTCGTCGTAGGGATGCACGAACGTCAGCCTGCGGCGGCGTCCGATGCGCATCGCCTCGGCGTACGCGTCGTCGTACGAGTCGCCCTCGAGCACGACGGTTGCACCCAGCGCAGTGACCGAGTCGACCTTGATCTGCGGCGTCGTCACCGGCATCACGATGATGGCCTTTGTGCCGAGCCGCTGTGCAGCGAGCGCGACGCCCTGGGCGTGATTGCCGGCGGAGGCCGCGACGACGCCTCGACGCAGCGTGGCCTTCGGCAGGCGCGACATCTTGTTGTACGCACCGCGGAGCTTGAACGAGAAGACGGGCTGGAGGTCTTCCCGCTTCAGGAGCAGCCGGTTGCCGAGCCGCTTCGACAGGAGCGGCGCCTCCTGCAGCGGCGTCTCGATCGCGACGTCGTAGACGTTCGCGTTGAGGATCGCCTCCAGGTAGTCGGTCTCGGGTGCGCTCATTGCGGGTTGACGGTATCTGACCGTCGCTCAGGGACGTCGCCAGCTCGAGATCGCACCGTCTCGTGCGAGCGGCTTCCAGCCGGCTCGCTGCAGGGCAGCCTCCGCCCGGGCGGCACAGCCGGCCGCAAAGAACCCGCTCTGCGCGTAGAGCCCGCGGTGCACGGCCGCGAAGCGCACGCCGAGCGCCGCCGGAATCGACCCGCGACCGCAGGAGACGGCTCGCAGTTGCCGCGCCAGCCGGTCGGCGGCCGGTGGTGCCGTGGTCGAGTAGCCCTGGGGCCGCTCCCGCGGCGACTGGCGCGCATAGCCGAGGTACACGGAGCCGAAGTGGATGTCCGGCCGGAACACCGGCAGCTCCAGGAGCCGCCCCTGACCGTGGATCGCCGAATATGCCCCGCTGGCACGGTCGGGAGTGACTGCGCCGAACACCGGCACGTGAACGTCGATCGCCAGCACGATCAGGGCGGAAGCCGTCACCAGCGTCAAAGGCAGGCGGGCTTTGTGGCTCTGAGCCACGAAGTCCAGTGCGAACGCGACCAGGGCTGCGAGCGCGAGGCAGGAGATCGGCAGCAGGCGCTCCGGGACACGGGCGAACCGGAGCGGGGGAAGGATGCGCCAGAGCGGCTCGTACAGCGGCAGGTTGGCCCCGAGGGCGAGCAGGGCAGGGATCAGCGCGGAGAGGCCGAGGAACCAGGCGAGGCCGCCTCTCCGTCGGATCGCCCAGAGGCCGGCGAGGGCGAGGACGGGTGTCAGCCAGCCGAGGAAGACGTACTCCTCGATCCCGGCGCCGACGCCCCGCGTCACGAAGTCGGAGAGCTCCGCCGAGTAGCGGCGCACCTGCCCGAAGGAGCGGCCGCCGCCGGCGATCGAGCCCGCGACGACGATCTGTTGCACGGCGACCGCGGTTACGGTTGCGGCCGCCGCCCCGGCTCCCGCTTTCCACCACTCGCAGCGCGGCACGCGCGCCCACGCGTACCCGAGCGCGAGAACGACCGCGCCCATCGCCAGGTGGATCTGGCCCGAGAGCGGGATCGCGGCGAGGGCGAGCGCGGCCAAGGCAAAGCGGCGGCGCTCGAGCCCGAGCAGCACCGCCGGCAGAAGGAAGGCGATGAGACCGAGGAGGTGGCCCGTCGACTGGCCGACCCGGTACGGGGCGAGCGCGAACACGAGCCCGCCCGCGAGCGCTGCGGCCCGCGCGAGGCCGAGCGCCCGCAGCCACCAGCAGGCAACGCCGCCGGCGGCGGCGGCCGAGAGCAGGACGATCAGGTTGTAGGCCCAGATGTTCCCGAGCAGATGGCGCAGCGGCCAGAACGGGATCCCGAGCAACCACCCCTGCAGGTTGGGTGCCGCCTCGGCCTCGGGCCGGAAGGAGTACGGGTCGGCCCAGGGGGCCGCACCGCGTTCGAGCTGGTGCCCGGGGAGCCAGAAGGCCCACCCGAGCTGGAGATGATCGCCCGCCGCCGCCTCCCCGAATCCCGCCGCCGGCCGCGCGAGATAGCGGTCGTCGGCGTGTCGCACCGCCGGCCACGTGGCCCAGATCGCGCAGGCGGCGTAGAGCGCTAGGGCGAGGGCGACGAAGACGCCGCGATCACGGCGTCGATGTCCGGCAGGTCCAGTCCGAGCATCCATGAGGCCCTGACCGTATCGCCCTCGATCAGGAACGCGCTGCGCGCGGCGACGTCCGCCATCCCCTGCAGCTCGAATGCGACCCCGAACCCGCGGGTCGCCTCGCCGTTCCAGTCGGACAGCATCGGCACGCTCTCGACCCCGAGTGTGATCGCCCAGGCGGCGTGCGACACGGGCGAGTCGCGTGAGATCGCGAACGGCCGGATGCCTGCGGCGGAGAGGTCGGCACTCCTGTCACGCAGGAGCAGAAGCTCGTTCGCTCAGCCGGGCGACCAGTCGAAGAAGTAGAAGCAGAGGAGTGTGAGGCCGTCGCCCGCGAGAGCGTCGCCGATCGAGACCGGATCCTGCCGTGGCGCCGTCCAGACCCGGGCGTCGCCGATCCGGTCGCCGGGCTGGAGCATCAGCCGATCTCGACGGGCAGTGTCTCGGTGGCGATCGCGATCTCCTCGACGACCTCGCGGATGTCGCGGTTCGCGTTGAAGATCCGCAGCTGCCGGTCGGCACTGTTGCCGCGTGCGAGCAGCTCGGCGATGCCCTCGAGCTCCCGCTCGGAGCCGAGCTCCCGCGCGTGCGGGTCGATCTCGCGCACGGTGCGCCGCACGAGTTGCGCGATCGGGATCCGGTTCCGCCGCCCGGTGGCGAGGTCCATCACCGGCGCCTCGAGCCCGTAGCGCGCGGCGAGCCACTTGTTCTCGGTCGTCAGGATGCGGTGGTAGGTGGGGATCTCCTCACCTGCGTCATAGCGCTCCGAGAGCTGCTTTACGAGCGCCTGACAGTACGCGGTGATCGCCACGGCGTCCTCCACGCGCGTGACCGCGTCGCAGATGCGGATCTCGATCGTCCCGAGGCGGGGATGCGGCCGGATGTCCCACCAGATGTGCGTGTAGTCGGCGATGCAGCCCGTGCGCTCGAGCTGTCCTACGACCTCGGCATAGTCGGCGTAGTCCCGAAAGCGCGGCGGCGGGCCCGAGCGCGGGAAGGACGAGAACACCATCTGGCGGCTCGACATCAGCCCCGTGGGCTCTCCGCGCCAGAAGGGTGAGCTCGCCGAGAGCGCGAGCAGCGGCGCCAGCTGCGGCAGCAAGCCGTTCATGACCTTGATCGCCTTCTCGGGGTCGTCGATCGCGACGTGGATGTGCATGCCGAAGATGAGCTCGCGACGCGCGATGTACTGGAGCTGGTCGACGAGCTGCCGGTAGCGGTCCTTGGCGGTGATCCGCTGGCGCTCGAACAGGCTGAACGGGTGGGTGCCGGCCGAGCCGACGCGCAGCCCCTTCGCGCGGGCGATGCCGCAGACATAGCTCCGGAGCTTCGTCAGCTCGCCCATCACGTCGGCCGGCGTGTGGCACACCGGTGTCGCGATCTCGAGGACCGACTGCATCAGCTCCGGGTTGATCTGGGCCGCGAACTCGTGCCCCGCGATCGCCTCGAGCACCGTGTCGATGTGCTGGACGAGGTCGAACGAGGTGCCGTCGAGGAGCTGGTACTCCTCCTCGACACCGAGCGTGTACGGGTCGCTTCGCCCGAACGCATGGTCGAGCACGCTCGCGCGAGTCGCCATCCCCGTGAGCTCCGGGGGGAACAGCTGCTTGCCGGAGGCCGGCTGCTTCTGTGCGCTCATCCGATCACCGCCTCCGCCTCGATCTCGACCTTCCACGACGGGTCGAGGAGTGACGTGACGACGCAGGTCGCGGCCGGCCTGATGTCGCGGAACACCTCACCGTGCGCGCGCGAGACGTCGTCCCAGTGCCGGGCATCGGTGATGAAGATCCGCGTCCGGACGACGTCCTCGACGGAGGAGCCGGCCCGGCCGAGCGCCTCGGCGATGATCGAGAGGCACAGTCGCGCCTGCTCGTACGCGTCCTCCGGCGTCGGCGAGCCGTCGGGCGGGATCGGCGCCGTACCCGCGACGTGCACGGTCGGCCCGACGACGACGGCGCGGGAGAATCCCGCGACGGGCTCGAACGGCGAATGTCCCGAGATCAGGCGGCGATCCATGGCATGGGTAGTATCGCCCGCCGTGGATGCCCTGCGCCAGATCGACGGCTGGAATGTCGAGTTCGCGGCCGCCGGAGTGACGCGCGCGGACGTCACTGTCGCGACCCACGGCGACCCCCGTCGTGTCGTCCGGCTCGCCTCCGTCTCGAAGCCCGTGAGCGCACTCGCCACACTCGTCGCGGCGGAAGAGGGCGTGGTCGACCTCGACGAGCCGGCCGGCCCGCCCGGCTCGACGGTGCGACACCTGCTGGCGCATGCGTCCGGCCTGCCCTTCGAGGGAGCGGTACCGATCGCGCCGCCCGGCCGTCGTCGCATCTACTCCAATGAGGGCTTCGGCATCCTCGGCGAGCACGTCGCCGCGCGGGCAGAGATGCCGTTTGCCGAGTACGTGCGGGCCGCCGTCTCCGTGCCGCTCGCTCTCGGCCTCGACCCCGAGGGCCACCCGGGTGCCGGCATGCACGCGTGTCTCGACGACGTGCTAGCGCTCGGCCGTGAGCTGCTCGAGCCAACCCTCGTCGCGCCCGAGACGCTCACCGAGATGGTGGCCGTGCAGTTTCCCGGGCTCGACGGCGTCCTGCCGGACTTCGGCCGCTTCAACCCGCTGGACTGGGGCCTCGGCGTCGAGCTGAAGACGACAAAGCAGGGGCACTGGACCGGCGCGCTCACCTCGCCGCGGACGTTCGGCCACTTCGGCGGCAGCGGCACCTTCCTCTGGGTCGACCCGGACCGGTCGGTCGCCTGCGCCGTCCTGACGACGAGGGAGTTCGGTGAGTGGGCAAAGACCGCCTGGCCGCTGCTGTCGGACGCGGTGCTCCAGGAACTCGCCTAGCTGAACGACAGAAACCCCGGAGACCGGCCGAAGCCTGTCACCGGTCGTCGGCGTACAGCGGCCGGAGCAGCTCGTCGAACGTCTCGCGGTCGCAGCTCGCCACGACGCACGTCGTCATCGCGGTCACGGTGGCCGTCCGCTCGATGCCCATCAGCGGCGCCACCTCCCCGAACGTCTCGCCCGGCCGTATCACGCTGCGGGCACCGCGACCCACCTGGGTCACGCCCGCGAGCCCGGACAGCAGGACGTAGAAGCGGTCGGTACGCTCGCCCTCCGTCACGATCGCCCGACCGGCCGCGAACTCCTCGCGCGCCATCCGCTCGGCCAGCTTCGCGATCGTCTCGCCGGGAAGCGAGCCGAACAGGCCGATGCGCTGGAGCTCGGTGACCGAGGCCGGTACATGGCGGGGGCTCACGCCGCGTACGGTAGCGCCGGGGCCCGGAGGGGGGCGGAAGCCGCCGCCCGAAAACGCAACGAGCCGGCTGGGTGCCGGCTCGTCGCGAGGGGGACGGGAAGGAGGAGGCGTGGTTCAGGCGGTGAGGCCGAGCGTGCGCTCGATCGCGCCCTTGGGCTGAGCGCCGATCACGGAGACCGACGGCTCGCCGTCGCGGAACAGGATCATGGTGGGGATCGAGGCGATCCCGAAGCGCTCGGCGAGCTCGCGCTCCTCGTCGATGTTCACCTTCACGAGCTTCAGCCCGCCGGCCTGCTCCTCGACGATGCGGTCGAGGACCGGAGCCACGGCGTGGCACGGGCCGCACCACTCGGCCCAGAAGTCGACGAGCACCGGAATGTCGCTCTGAAGCACTTCCTGTTCGAACGTGTCGTTCTTGACTGCGGTTGCCATTGATTCCTTTCGATGTTGCGAAAATGTCGGTTCCTTCGCTCTACAACGAAGGGGGCCGCCCGGCTGTTCCCGGGAGGCGTGATGCGGATTGCATCCCGCCCCTAGAATCGGGTGATGTTCGCATCGTTTCCGGACAAGCCCGACCACGACGCGCTCGAGCGGGAGGTCCTCGCGCTCTGGGAGCGCGAGTCGACCTTCGCGCAGTTGCGGGCGAAGAATGCAGACGGCCCGCGGTTCAGCTTCTTCGACGGCCCGGTCACCGCGAACAAGTCCCTGGCCGTCCATACGGCCTGGGGCCGCACGCTCAAGGACGTCTTCCAGCGGTACAAGGCGCTGCGTGGGTTCCACCAGCGCTACCAGAACGGCTTCGACTGCCAGGGCCTCTGGATCGAGGTCGGCGTCGAGCGGGCGCTCGGGCTCAACTCCAAGCGCGAGATCGAGGAGTACGGGCTCGCGGAGTTCGCCCGCAGGTGCCGTGACGTCGTCGTCCGCTCGTCGGAGGAGCTGACGAAGGGCTCGATCCGGCTCGGGCAGTGGATGGACTGGGGCAACGACTACTTCACGTTCTCCGACGCGAACATCGAGTACATCTGGCGCTTCCTGCGGATCGTCCACGACCGCGGCTGGCTCGTGATGGGCCATCGCTCGACCGAGTGGTGCCCACGCTGCGGCACCTCGATCTCCGCCCACGAGCTGCACGGCCACTACGAGGACCGCCTCGACCCCTCACTCTACGTCCGCTTCCCGCTGCTCGACCACGAGGGAGAGTGGATCGTCGTCTGGACGACGACCCCGTGGACGTTGCCCGCGAACGTCGCCGCGGCGGTCAACCCGGACGCCGACTACGGCCTGCTCGAGAACGGGGAGTGGGTTGCCTGCGCGCTCTTCCCGGATGAGCGCTTCACGCGCGTCGTCAAGGGAGCCGAGCTCGTGGGCCTGCGCTACCGCGGGCCGTTCGACACGCTCCAGCCCGGCGCGAAGGTCGAGCACCGCGTGATCCCGTGGGACGACGTCGCCCTGGACACCGGCACCGGCATCGTCCACATCGCGCCCGGCTGCGGCGGCGAGGACTTCGAGCTCTCGAAGGTGCACGAGCTCGACGTGCTGGCGCCCGTCGACGAGGCGGGACGCTTCTATCCCGACTACGGTTGGCTGCACGGCCTCTCGACCGTCGAGGCGGCGGAGCAGATCGTCGGCGACCTCGGCGACCGCGGCCTGCTCGTGCGCGCAGAAACGTCGGAGCACAGCTATCCGTTCTGCTGGCGCTGTCACACGCCGTTGATCTTCCGCCTCTCGGACGACTGGTTCATCGCCGTCGACGAGCTGCGCCAGCCGCTGCTCGACGCCAACGCGACGGTCGAGTGGACGCCTGCCTACATGGGAAAGCGCATGGACGACTGGCTGCGCAACATGGGCGACTGGAACATCTCGCGCCGACGCTACTACGGCCTGCCGCTGCCGTTCTACCCGTGCGCCTGCGGGCACCTGAACGTGATCGGCTCGCGGGCCGAGCTCGAGGAGCGTGCGCTCGGCGGCCTCGACCAGCTCGAGGAGCTCCGGCGCCCCTGGATCGACGCCGTCCAGGTGCGGTGCGAGGCGTGCGGCGAGGCCGTGCAGCGGGTCGAGGAGGTCGGCGACGTCTGGCTCGACGCCGGCATCGTCCCGTTCTCGACGCTCGGCTGGGAGAACCCGGACTATGTGCCCGAGGGGTACGCGACGGGCGCCGCGCGGGGCCTGACGACGGCCGACCTCCCCGATCATGCGACCTGGGAGCAGTGGTTCCCGGCCGACTGGGTATCGGAGATGCGCGAGCAGATCCGGCTCTGGTTCTACTCGCAGCTCCTGATGTCGGTCGCGCTGACCGGGCGGGCACCGTTCAGGAAGGTCCTGGGCTACGAGAAGATGCTCGACGAGCACGGCAAGGAGATGCACGGCTCCTGGGGCAACATGATCGACGCCGAGGATGCGTTCGCGCGCATGGGCGCCGACGTGATGCGCTGGCAGTACTGCGCCCAGCCGCCGGATCGCAACCTCCTGTTCGGCTTCGGCCCGGCGCAGGAGATCAAGCGGCGGCTGCTGACGTTGTGGAACTCGGCGAAGTTCCTCGGCGACTACGGTGCGATCGAGTCGTTCCAACCCGTCTACGCCGATCTCGAGCGCGGCGGGCCGGATGCCGACCTGCAGCCGCTCGACCGCTGGCTCGTCGAACGCACGGCCCAGCTCGTCTCGGAGGCGGAAGCCGGGTACGAGCGCTGGCTCACGGTCGACGTGACGCGCGCCTTCGACGCCTACGTCGACGATCTCTCGAACTGGTACATCCGCCGCTCCCGGCGACGCTTCTGGGAGGGCGACGAGACGGCGCTCCGTACCCTCTGGTTCGGGCTCGTTCAGGGGCTGCGGATGATCGCCCCGGTGATGCCGTTTCTCGCCGAGCACCTCTGGCAGGCCCTCGTCACGGACGTCGTGGAGGGAGCGCCGCGCTCGGTGTTCCTCGCCGGCTGGCCCGAGGCTCGCCCCGCGGACGTGCTCCTGCTCGCCGAGGTCGCGGAGCTGCGGAAGGTCGTCGCGCTCGGTCACGGGGCGCGCTCGGCCTCGGGCCTGAAGGTGCGGCAGCCCCTGCGGCGGATCGTGGTCGAGGGCGCGCCGCTCGCGGCCGCGCACGCCGACGAGATCGCAGAGGAGCTCCGGGTCAAGGAGGTCGAGTTCGGCCATGTCGACGCCGAGCTGCGCGTGAAGCCGAACCTGCCGGTGCTCGGGCCCAAGCTCGGCAAGGAGCTCGGCGCCGTGCGAGCGGCCCTGCAGGCAGGCGCGTTCGAGGAGCTCGGCGGCGGCCGCTTCCGCGTCGCCGGTCACGAGCTCGGCCCGGAGGAGGTGCTCGTCGAGCGGGCCGGCAAGGACGGCTGGGCCGTCGCCGGCGAGGACGGCATCACCGTTGCGGTCGACACGGCCGTCGACGAGGGGCTGGCACTCGAGGGCCGCGTCTACGAGCTGATCCACCGGGTCAACTCGATGCGCAAGGACGCAGGGCTCGAGCTGACCGATCGCATCACGCTGACAGTCCCCGGGGCCGACCGCGATCTCCTCGTGCATTCGGACTGGATCGCCCGGGAGACGCTCGCGGTGGTGGTCGAGGTGAGCGACGCAGAGGCGCTCAAGATCCAGGTCGCCTGACGTCCTGCAGGCGTCCCGGGTCAGCGCTGCTGCTCGGCGAGGATCAACTCGCGCCGGAGCTCGACCGGCAGCTTGAACGTGACGTCCTCGGCGACCATCTGGAACGGCTCGATGTCCTCGACGCCGCGATCGCGAAACCAGTCGCAGAGGCGGGCGACGAGGCGCTCGGGGGCGGACGCCCCGGACGAGATCCCGACGGTGCGAACGCCGTCGAGCCAGCGCTCGTCGATCTCCGTCTCGTCGTCGATCAGGTATCCGGACACACCCGATGCTCGCGCGACGTCCACGAGCCGGTTCGAGTTCGAAGAGTTCTTCGAGCCGAGCACGAGCAGGAGGTCGATCTCGGCCAGCATCTCCTTCACCGCCCACTGGCGGTTGGAGGTCGCGTAACAGATGTCTTCCTTGCGCGGCGCGTAGACGTGAGGAAAGCGCCGGCGGAGCACGGCGATGATCTCGGAGGTCTCGTCGACCGAGAGCGTTGTCTGGGTGATGTAGGCGATGCGGGTGCCGGCCGGCAGGTCGAGCGCCTCGGCTTCCGCGACGTCCTGCACCAGGATCGTCGCCTCCGGCGCCTCGCCCATCGTCCCGACGACCTCCTCGTGGCCCTCGTGGCCGATCAGGATCACCGTGTACCCGTCGTCCGCATACCGCCGGGCCTGCACGTGCACCTTCGTGACGAGCGGGCAGGTCGCATCGATCACGTTGTGCTGCAGGGCGGCGGAGTTCGCGTGGACGGTGGGGGCGACGCCGTGCGCCGAGTAGACGACGGTCGCGCCCGGGGGTACCTCCGTCTCCTCGTCCACGAAGATCGCGCCGCGGGCCTCGAGGTCGCGGACGACGTGGATGTTGTGGACGATCTGCTTGCGGACGTAGACGGGAGCGCCGTAATGCTCGAGCGCCTTCTCGACCGTCTCGACCGCGCGCTCGACCCCTGCGCAGTAGCCGCGCGGCGATGCCAGGAGAACGCGTTCGACCATGGAGACAGGGTAGTCGCGGCGGCGCGGGTCAGCGAGAGGTCTCGGCGAGGAGGATGCCCACGAGCACGACGATGCCGCCGACGATCTGCACCGCGACGAGCACCTCCCCGAGCCAGATCCAGGCGATCACCGACGCGGCGACCGGCTCGAACGTCGCGACGATCCCCACCGTGGTCGCCGGCAGGTGTCTCAGCGCGGAAACCGTCAGCAGGTAGGGCGCGATCGTCCCGAGCACGATTCCCCACAGCGCCAGAGCGCCAACCGGCACCGTGAAGACGCCGTGCGGTAGCTCTACCGTGGTCTGGAGATCTCCTGCGGGGAAGCTCCACCAGGGCAGGAGGAGCGCCCACGCGAGCGCGGCGAAGCCGAGCCCGAAGCAGGTCACCGAGATGGGGTCGCGGCTGCCGACGAGCCGTTTGCTCATCAGGTAGAACGCCGCCAGCGCACACGCCGCCAGCAGGCCCGCCACCACGCCGACGCCGTCGAGCGTGAGGCCGTCCCAGAATTGCGCGACGAGTGAGAGCCCCACGATCACGAGCCCGAGCGCGGGCCAGACGCGACGGCGGACGGGCTCGTGCCAGACGAACCGGGCCCACAGCGCGATCAGCACCGGTGCCGTGAACTCGAACAGCAGGCCGATCCCGATCGGCAGCCGGTCGATCGCCACGAAGTAGAGCCACTGGACGAGCGCGAAGCCGACGACGCCGTAGATCGCGAGCCGACCGAGCTCGCGGCGTGTCCCGATCCGGAGCCGCCTCGGGGCGAGGATCGCGAGACCGACGGCGATGCCGAGGAAGCTCCCGGTGGCGCGCAGCTCCGTCCACCGCAGCGTGCCGATCCCGCTCCCGTCCAGTGCGAGCTTCGAGACCGCGCCGTTGAGCGCGAACAGCGTCGCGGCCGTGATCGTCAACGCATACCCGAGCCGCGGCCGCCGGCGCTCGGAGGGGATTCCGGGAGGCAGCGCGAGCTCGGTCACCGAGCGAGGCTACCGGTCGACCCCCAGGGGCGGTTCGCCGAGTAGGCTCAGCGGACGATGATCGACCGGGTTGCCCTGTTCGTCACGTGTCTCGCCGACACCCTGTACCCGGAGGTCGGCAAGGCGACCGTGACGGTGCTCGAGCGGCTCGGGCTCGAGGTCGTGTTCCCGGTCGAGCAGACGTGCTGCGGCCAGATGCACGGGAACTCCGGGTATCCGGGGGAGGCGGAACTGCTCGCGCGCCGGTTCGTGGAGGTCTTCGCGCCCTACGAGGCCGTGGTGACGCCGTCCGGCTCGTGTGCGGCGCAGGTGCGAGAGCACTACCCCGGCCTGCTCGGCGACGACGACGGCGGCGTCCCGGCGCGAACCTGGGAGCTCTCGCAGTTCCTCACCGGGGTCGTGGGCGTCGAGGATGTCGGCTCGACATTCGAGGGCAGGGTGGCGTACCACCCCACCTGCCACTCGCTGAGGCTGCTCCGGATCGGCGACGCACCGGAGCGGCTCCTCCGCGCGGTCACGGGCCTCGAGCTCGTCGATCTTCCGCAGGCCGGGGAATGCTGCGGCTTCGGAGGGACGTTCGCCGTCAAGAACGCCGACGTCTCGTCGGCGATGCTCGACGAGAAGCTGGCGGCGATCGTCGCATCGGGCGCGGACGGGATCTGTGCCTGCGACAGCTCGTGCCTGATGCACATCGGCGGGGGCCTGCGGCGGCGCGGACTGGACGTGCGTCCGCTCCACCTGGCGGAGATCCTCGCCTCATGAGCCCGGACGACCGGCTGAAGCCGGACGCCGCGTCGGCGACCGGCTTCAGCCGGTCGTCCGGGCTGGAGCGTGTGGCGTGAGCACCCCTGGCGACGGGCTTCAGCCTGTCGGCGCCGCCGCGCGTGACGCGCGGCCCGAGAGCTTCCCGCACGCGGCGGCGGCGGCCCTGGCGAACCCGCAGGTGCGCGCCAACATCCGGCATGCGACGACGACGATCCGGGCCAAGCGGACGGCGGTCGTGGCCGAGGTGCCCGACTGGGAGCCCCTGCGGGCCGCGGGCGCCGCGATCAAGGACGAGGCGCTCACCCGTCTCGACACCGTGCTCGTCGACCTCGAGTCGTCCGTCCAGGCGGCGGGCGGGACGGTGCACTGGGCGCGCGACGCGGCGGAGGCGAACGAGATCGTGATTGCGCTCGTCCGGGCCGAGGGGGCCGACGAGGTCGTGAAGGTGAAATCGCTCGCGACCGACGAGATCCGGCTCAACGAGGCGCTCGAGGGGGCGGGCATCCGGCCGCTCGAGACCGACCTGGCGGAGCTGATCGTCCAGCTCGCGGACGAGCGGCCGTCGCATCTGCTCGTGCCGGCGATCCACAAGAACCGGGTCGAGATCCGCGATCTGTTCCGCGACCGCCTCGGGTTGCCCCGGCTGAGCGACGACCCCGCCGAGCTCGCGGAGGCGGCGCGGCTCCACCTGCGTGAGGCGTTCCTGCGGAACCGGGTTGCGATCTCGGGCGCGAACTTCGCCGCCGCGGACACGGGCACGATCTGCGTCGTCGAGTCCGAGGGCAACGGCCGCATGTGCACGACGCTGCCCGAGGTCCTGATCACCGTGATGGGGATCGAAAAGGCGATCCCGCGCTTCCGCGACCTCGAGGTCTTCCTGCAGCTGCTGCCGCGGTCGGCGACGGGCGAGCGCATGAATCCGTACACGTCGTTGTGGACCGGCGTTCGCGCCGGTGACGGGCCGCAGCGGTTCCACCTGGTGCTGCTCGACGCGGGGCGCACCCGGGTGCTGGCGGACCCGGCGGGGCGGCCGGCGCTCCGTTGCATCCGCTGCTCCGCGTGCATCAACGTCTGCCCGGTCTACCGCCAGACGGGCGGCCATGCCTACCATTCGCCCTACGCAGGCCCGATCGGTGCGATCCTGGCGCCCCAGCTCGAAGGCGAGACCGGCGCCGTCGGATCGTTGCCGTTCGCATCGTCGCTGTGTGGCGCCTGCTACGACGTCTGCCCGGTCAAGATCGACATCCCTTCGATCCTGGTGCACGAGCGGGGGAAGGTCGTGGCGGGCGAACGCCCGGGTGCCGAAGGCCGGGCGCTGAAGCTCCTCGGCCGCGCCTTCGCGACCCGCGCGGGCTACGAGCGGGCGCAGAGACTCGGCCGCTCGTTGCAGCGGCCCGTCGCCCGGCATGGGTGGATCACGCGCTTCCCACCGGGCCCGCTCGCCGCCTGGGGGCGCTCCCGCGACCTCCCGGCGTTGCCGGCCCAGACGTTCCGCGAATGGTGGGAGAGCCGTGACATCGGCGCGTGAGGCGATCCTCGCGCGCATCGCAGCCGGCCTCGCCGATCGGCCCGCGGTGCCCGAGGTTGCTCGCACGTACCGGCTCGCCGGCGACCTCGATGCCGACGCCGTCCTCGCTCGCTTCGTCGAGCGCGTGCGGGACTACCGCGCGACGGTCGTCGTCACCTCCGATCCGCGGGCGGCTGCTGCCGACGTGCTTGCAGCCGCCGGAGCCGGTCGGGTGGGAATCGCCCCGGACCTCGACCCCGACCTTCGCCCCGAGGGGCTCACGCTCGTCGAGGACGACGCCCTTGCGCCGCGTGAGCTCGACGCGCTCGACGGGGCGCTGACGACGTGTGCGGCGGCGTGTGCCGAGACCGGCACGATCGCCCTCGACGGCGGCCCGGGCCAGGGCCGCCGGGCCCTCAGCCTCGTGCCCGACCTGCACGTCTGCATCGTCCGAGCCGAGACGATCGTGGAGACGGTGCCGGAGCTGGTCGCCGCGCTCGAGCCGAGCGCGAGGGAGGGCCGGCCGATCGTCCTCGTCTCGGGCCCGTCGGCGACGAGCGACATCGAGCTGCAGCGGGTCGAGGGCGTGCATGGACCGCGCAGGCTCGTCGTGATCGTCGCGACGATGACGGGCCGGTGACCGGCTTCAGCCTGTCACCGGGGTGGAGCGCCCTACACTGTCCTCGCACGGGACGTGGCGCAGCCTGGTAGCGCGCTCGCTTTGGGAGCGAGAGGCCGCGAGTTCGAATCTCGCCGTCCCGATTCAACGATGAAGACGATCCTGCTCCTCGCCGCCTGCGTTGCCGCAGGCGCCCTCGCGTCGACGTCCTCGGGCTCCACCACGGCGTTCCGCGGCTCCATCAGCACCATCTCGCCGACGCTCGCCCGTCAGATCACGGGGGTCTCCTGGCGCCCCGGCTGCCCCGTTGCACTCCGCGATCTCCGCGTCGTCACCGCCACTCACCGCGGCTTCGACGGGCGGAACCGCACCGGCCGGGTGATCGTGCACCGTGACGTCGCACCCGAGATGCTGCGCGTCCTGCGCCGTCTCTACACCGAGGGCTTCCCGATCCGCCGGATGACACCGATCGACGCGTACGGCGGCAGCGACTTCCGCTCGATCGAGGCCGACAACACGTCGGCCTTCAACTGCCGCTTCGTCGACGGAACGACGCGTTACTCGGAGCACGCGTACGGCCGCGCGATCGACGTCAACCCGATCGAGAACCCGTACGTCACGAGCTCCGGCACGACGTCCCATCCGGCGAGCCACTCGTACGTGCGGAGGACGCCGTTCCGGCCCGGGATGGCGGCCGAGGGCCACGCGCTCGTGCGGGCGTTCGACGCGGCGGGCTGGGGCTGGGGCGGGGGCTGGTCGGGAGCGAAGGACTACCAGCACTTCTCGGCCTCGGGGCGCTGACGCGGCCACCCCGCCGCCGCCCTGGCTTGCGGGAGCGGGCGCCGTCGGACGGGACGACGAGGCTCTCGAGCGAAGCGCTTACCGTGTGAATCCGGCTGCCGCACCCGATCCCGTCCGGCGGACGGTGGCCTCGACCGACCCCGAGGCCGTAGAGTGCATCCGTGCCTCGCGCCGGCCGCTCGGGACTGCTCGGCCTCGCGGTCGCGCTTGCTCTCGCCGACTCGTCCATCGTCACGCTGGCGCTGCCCGACATCGTGTCGCGCTTCGCGGTGAGCATCACGGACGTTGCCTGGGTGCTGATCTCGTACAACCTCGTGCTGGCCGTCGGCGCCGTCCCGGCGGCGCACCTTGCCCGGGGCCGCCCACGGCTCTGCTGCTCGGCGGGGCTCGTGGTGTTCTCTGCGGCGTCGCTCGCGTGCGGGCTCGCGTCTTCCTTCCCGGTGCTCATCGCCGGACGCTGCGTGCAGGCGGGAGGCGCGGCGCTCGTCGTCGCGGCGTCGCTCGTCCTGCTCGGCGGGATCGAGGGATCGGAGCAGCGCGCTGCGCACGTCTGGGCCCGTGCGGGCATCCTCGGGGCGGCACTCGGCCCGGCGATCGGCGGCATGCTCACGCAGCTCGCCGGCTGGGAGGCCATCTTCCTCGTCCAGGCGCCGGTGGCGCTGCTCCCGCTGCTCGCCCTCTGGCGCCTGCGCGTACGGCCGACACCGATCGTCGCCACGGCCGGCCGTCCGCACACCGGGGCCAACCTGGCCCTCCTGCTCGGCTCGGCGGCGCTCAGCGCCGCCCTCTTCCTGCTCGTGATCCTGCTCGTCAACGGGTGGTCGATCGACCCTGCGGCAGCCGGCCTGATCGTGACGCTGATGCCGCTCGCTGCGATCGCCGCCGGTCGGCTCGCGGCCGCCGTCCAGAGCCGAGTCGTACGCGCCGTCACCGGCTTCGTCCTGATCGCAGGTGGTCTCGCCGCCCTCGGGCTGCTCCCACACGCCGGCTGGGGCTGGACGGTCGCGCCGCAGCTGCTCGTCGGGGCGGGGCTCGGTCTCACCGTGGCCGCGCTGACGGAGCAGGCTCTGGCCGGCCGCGTGCACCAGGCGGTGCACGGCGGCTGGACGATCGCGTCGCGGCACGTCGGCATCGTCCTCGGACTCGTCGTGCTCACGCCCGTCTTCACCCACGAGCTCGCACGCAACCAGGAAGAGGCGACGAGGGCGGGGGCGGCGATCGTGCTCGACAGCTCGATCGAGCCGCTGC
Source organism: uncultured Thermoleophilia bacterium (assembly GCA_963823355.1). Lineage (GTDB taxonomy): Bacteria > Actinomycetota > Thermoleophilia > Gaiellales > Gaiellaceae > Gaiella. The sequence goes on along the minus strand of CAWGLG010000007.1, from coordinate 359,068 downwards.
GCAAGATCAGCGTTGCGCAGGAGGTGCTGCGGACGATCGACGGTGCCGACGGCCGCCTTCCCGACGTTCGTCCCGCGTTCGCGGCGGACGCGGGTGACGCCGATGAGGGCGAGCTGCGTCGCGTTGGGGACGAGCTGCAACAGCAGCTGGAGCGTGCCGTTACGAGCGCGTTCGGGCCTCCGTTCCTGCTCGCTTCGCTCTTCGCGCTCGGTGCGCTCGGAGCCGTGGCCCTGACGAGGGACATCGACCCGTGATCCGCTCGGCAGCGATCATCGCCTCGGCGGTCGCCGTGTCGGCCGCCCTCGTACTCGCCTACGCCGCCCTCGGCGGCGGCCGCTACGCGCCCACCCCTGCCGCGGATGCCTGCGCGTCGCGCGAGTGGCGCTCGCCCCAGGGACTGCAGGAGGCGCTCGAGCAGATCGCGCTCTCCACGGCGGACGGAGCTGCCTGCGAACTCGGTGTCAGCCGCGAGGAGCTCGTGCTTGCGCTCGCCGGCGAGTCCGACCTCGACCGCTTCGCCGAGAAGCACGGCCTCTCACGCGACGACGCCGAGATCGCGATCCGGAAAGGGCTCGTCCGCGCGGTCGCTGACGCCGAGCGGGCCGACGCGATCGGCGGCGGCACGGCAGGCGTCCTGCGCGGGATCGCGAGCCGGCTCCCGATCGGGATCGTCCTCGCCGTCCTTCGCGGCGCCTCGGGCCTGCTGCCCCCGTGACGGCCGTTCGAGGAGCTGAGAGAGGCCGCGAGCGGGGAGTACCAACGGATGGCGGTCCTGCCGGCTCGAGAGGCACGACGCCACCTCATTCCTTTGCTCTGCAGGTCCGGGCCACGCTGCCGGACGCCCAGAGGGGGCGCAAGCGGCTTGAAGAGTGGAAGCGGGTGGCGGGAATCGAACCCTCGTAATCAGCTTGGAAGGCTGGGGCTCTACCATTGAGCTACACCCGCGTACTCGGTATTGAAGCAATCCCTGCCATCGTCCGCCGTTGCCTCTACGATGTGAGCTCGTGTTGCCGAAAGAGAAAATGCTCTGGCTCGGCCTCGCCGCGGCTGTCTGTGCCCTCGTCTGGCTGCCGGTTGCGAGCTCGTCGTCGCCACCCGGGGTGCTGTGCACGCTGAAACCCGGGCAGGAGACGTTGCCGCCCGAGACCCGGCACGGGCTCGCCCACCACCTGCAGCAGTACCCCGACCTCGCGCTCGCGACCGCGGGGCAGCGCCGGGCCGCCGAGCGGCTGCTGGCACGGGCGCGCGAGGCATCCCTGCGCTGGCGCGACGTGCGGGCGGCCTCGGCGAGCGGGTTCGACACGCACCGTGCGAAGCGCGCTCCGGGCGACGACGCCGTCGGCTACCTGCACGCCGAGCACCGCCACAACAGTGCCGACCGGCGCGACCTCGCGCCGGGCCGGCCCGAGTCCCTGATCTACGCGACCGAGCCGGGACGCACGCCGGTGCTCGTCGGCGTCATGTTCAGCGTGCGTCGCGGCGTGATCGGGCCGACGCCCGCCGGCCCGATCGCCCGCTGGCACTCCCACCTCGTCTGCACGCGCGGCAGCAAGCGCGGGCTGACCCCGCCCGCGAGCGGCTGCCCGGCCGGAACGAAGCTGGCGCAGGGAAGCGAGATGTTGCACCTGTGGTTCACGCATGACCTGCGAAGTGCGTTTGCGGTGCACGCGCCCGTGCCGGAGCTCTGCCGCGACGGCCTGCTCACGCCGATGGCGTGCAGGTCGGGTGCGAATCGCCGCGAGATGTAGGCGGCAGCCGCCGCCCCGGGGTGGGGCTGTCCAGATCTCCCCCTATCCTCCAACCGATGCTCGACGAGAGAGTCGTCCGTTTCCGGCCCCGCGCGATATTGACGGTGATCGGGGTCGTGCTCGCCGCCGCGATCGTGCTCCGGGTCCTCTGGGTGACGCGCTCGGTGATCATCTGGATTCTCATCGCCTTGTTCCTGGCGATGGCGCTCAACCCCGCGGTCGAGATCCTCGTCCGGCGGGGCATGCGCCGGGGGCCTGCGGTCGGGATCGTGTTCGTCGGGGCGATCCTCGTGATCGTCGGCATCGCCGCCACGTTCGTGCCGACCCTCGTGCGCGAGGTCAACGACCTCGCCGACGCGATCCCGGGGTACATCGACGACCTGACGAGCGGGCGCGGCAGGCTCGGCTTCCTCGAACGCGACTACCAGATCGTCGAAAAGGCGCGCGACGCGATCGAGAAGAGCGGTGCCGGCGGCGTGCTCGGGCTCTCGAACACCGCATTGAGCGTCACGAAGAGCATCCTCAACGCCGTCGTCGCGGTTGTCACCATCGCCTTCCTGACCCTCTTCATGCTGCTCGAGGGCCCCGCCTGGGTCGAGCGGATCTACAGCCTTGTCTCCGAGTCGGCCCGGCCGCGGTGGCGCAAGGTCGGCGGCGACATCTACCGCACGGTCGGCGGCTACGTCACCGGCAACCTCACGATCAGCCTCGTCGCAGGAGTCGTGTCGACCGGCGTGCTGCTCGTGCTCGGCGTCCCGTACGCGGTCGCGCTCGGGCTGATCGTCGCCCTGCTCGACCTGATCCCGCTCGCAGGGGCGACACTGGCGGCGATCATCGTCAGCGCCGTCGGCTTTCTCCATTCGACGACCGCGGGCATCGTGCTCGTGGTCTTCTTCGTCCTCTACCAGCAGCTCGAGAACCACGTGCTCCAGCCGCTCGTCTACGGCCGCACCGTCCGGCTGTCGCCGTTGATCGTGCTCGTCGCCGTGCTGATGGGCGCCGAGCTCGCAGGTGTGATCGGCGCGCTCGGAGCCATCCCCCTCGCCGGCTCGATCCAGGTGCTCGTCGTCGACTGGCTCGAGCATCGCCGGCAGAGGGCCCCGGATGCCGACGGGCCGCTCTCGGCGGCAGCCGATCAGCCCTCCTGAGCGTGTCTCACCCGCCCGAGACGCGGGGGGTCGCGCGCTACCGCGAGCTCTTCGCCCATCAGCATGCGGCAGGGCTGTTCGCCTCGAGCATCGTCGCCCGGCTGCCGCAGGGCATGGCGGCGCTGGCGCTCGTCCTGCTCGTACGCGGAGCGGGGGCGAGCTACGGCGCGGCGGGTCTCGTCGCAGCCGCCTACGGGGTCGCAATCGCGATCGGAGCCCCGTACGGGGGCCGCCAGGTCGACCGGCGCGGCGCGCGGCTCGTGCTCCGGCGCCGGATGATCCTGTACCCCTCGCTGCTCGGTCTCGTCGCGGTGCTCGGCCAGATCGAGGCGCCGATCGCTGCGATCGCCGTCGCCGCTGCCGCCGCCGGCCTGACGATGGCGCCGGTCTCGTCCGTGTTGCGCTCGATCTGGCCCGCCGTCGCGGGCGTGGACGGCGCCCGGACGGCGTACGCGCTCGACGCCGCGCTCCAGGAGGTGATCTTCGTCGGCGGCCCGCTGATCGTCGCCGTCCTCGTCACGATCGACCCGGTCGCCGCCGTCGCCGGCGCCGCTGTCCTCGCCGGTATCGGGACGTTCGCCTTCGCGCGGCTGCCACCGGTGCGCGCGGCGGGCCCGTCGGAGGAGAGGCACAGCTCCCGCCTCGGCGCTCTCTCCGCCGTCGGCGTGAGGACGATCGCCTTCCTGTGTGTCTGGCTCGGCCTCGGGTTCGGGGCCGTCGAGATCGCGGTCCCCGCCTTCGCCGAGGGCGAGGGCAACCGGGCCCTCGCCGGCATCGCACTCGCGGGCTTCTCGGCCGGATCCCTCGTCGGCGGTCTCCTGGCGGGCCTGCGGCCGTCGCGCGACGAGCGCAGGAGGATCATCGTCGGCACGTTCATCCTCGCGGGCTCGCTGGCCCTGCCGCTGGCGGCGCAGTCGATCGGCGCGATGGCAGCGCTCCTGTTCTTCGCCGGGCTGCCCATCGCCCCCGTCGTTGCCGCGCTCTACGGTCAGATCGGTCGCGTCGCCGCAGCCGGGTCGCTGGCGGAGGCGTTCTCGTGGTTCGGCACCTCGGTCTCGATCGGGATCGCGGGCGGAAGCGTCGCCGGCGGCTGGCTGATCGACGGCCGGGGCTGGCAGGCAGCAGTCGTGCTCGGCGTTGCCTGCCTCGCCGTGGGAGCGGTCGTCACGGCCTTCCGGTGGGGCACGCTCGCACCGCCGCCTGTCGGAGTCGACGTCGAGCGGGAGTAGGATCGAGGGCGAATCCGAGGCTCTGTCTTCCGAGCCGACCGCCGCAGGCCATTCGTCAGGCGCCGACGACCTTTGTCATGAGTGGCTTGTGGATCCGTGAGAACGCAGCGTCGACCTTCTTCCTGGAGCCGAACCACCAGAGCACGAGGTTGGCGCCGTACTGCTTCTTCGCGAGCCAGTAGGTGCCGCCCGTCAGGTAACGGCCGCTTTCCCAGTAGATCTTCGACGCGCCCGGCATGCCGAGCACGCCCGTATGGCCGTTGGCGAGGAGTTTCGTGACGTCGCCGGAGGTCGTCGAAGGGCCGATCACATAGAGGGTGAAGCGGCCGTAGCGGCCCTGGTTCGAGATCGACGGGGAAAGCGAGAGGGCCGTGTAGTGCCCCGGGTAGGACGATCGCCTGTCGACGAGCAGTGTCGATCCTGTCGCCGCCTTGAAGCGGGCGATCACCTTCGGCGCCGTCAATGCCGTCGCACCCGAGGCGGGGGCGACCGCGACCACGAGGGCGACGAGAGCCGCCAGGAGTGCGAGCAAGAGGTGCGCGCGACGCATTACCAGAGCATGGTCGCGCCCGTTCGGGGGATGCAATCCCTCGTTCGAGGGTCGTTGAGCCCGTGTTCCGCCCGAGCCGGGTCGATCTTCGGCCCCGTTGCTACGGATCGGGGCTGTGGCTTTTCCCCGATGCCGCCCGACGCCTCGGCGAAGACAATGCGGGTGTGCTCCCGCCACCCTGGAAAGCCAAGGTCGTCGAGCCGATCACGCTGCCGTCGCCCGAGCGGCGCGCGGAGACGATCGCCGCGGCGGGCCACAACACGTTCCTGCTGCGCGCGGAGGACGTCTTCATCGACCTGCTCACCGACAGCGGCACGTCGGCGCTCTCCCAGGAGCAGCGTGCTGCGATGGAGCTCGGCGACGAGTCGTATTCCGGCTCGCGCAGCTACTACCGGCTCGAGGCGGCCATGCAGGATCTCTACGGCTACCGGCACGTGATTCCGGTGCACCAGGGTCGCGGCGCCGAGCACCTGCTCTCCCGCGTCCTCGTCGAGCCCGGGCGGATCGTCCCCTCGAACCTGTACTTCACGACCTCGCGCGAGCACGTGACGCTCGCGGGGGGCACGTGGGTCGACGTGGCGATTGCCGCGGCCTCCGAACCGGAATCGCCCTACCCGTTCAAGGGCAACATCGATCTCGACCGCCTCGATGCGGTGCTCTCCGCCGCCGCGCCCGGGGAGGTCGCCTTCGTCCGCCAGGAGGCTTGCCTGAACATGGCGGGCGGGCAGCCCTTCTCGCTCGAGAACCTTCGTGCCGTGCGCGAGCTGACCCGGAGCCACTCCGTGCCCTTCATCCTCGATGCGACACGCATCTCCGAGAACGCCCTGTTCATCAAGGAGCGCGAGCCGGGGCACGAGGGGAGGAGGCTCCCGGAGATCATCCGTGAGCTCGCCTCCCTCTCCGACGGTGCCGTCTTCTCGTCCAAGAAGGATCACTTCGTCCCGATCGGCGGCATGCTCTGCCTGAACGACGACGACGTCGCGCAGCGGGCCCGTGAGCTGCTCGTCGTCTACGAGGGCTTCCTCCACTACGGCGGCATGGCCGGGCACGACATGGAGGCGCTCGCTCAGGGCATTCGCGAGTCCTCGGACGAGCGGATCGTGGCCGCCTACGTGGCGCAGGCGCGCTACCTGGGCCGCCGGCTGGAGGAGCTGGACGTCCCGATCGTCGAGCCGGTGGGAGCGCACGCCGTGTTCCTCGACGCCAAGCGGTTCCTGCCTCACCTGCCCCAGGAGCAGTTCCCCGCCCAGTCCCTCGCGGCGGCCCTGTACCTCGCCGGCGGCGTGCGGTCGATGGAACGCGGGATCGTCTCGGGCCAGCACGGCGACGCCCCCTACGACGGCCTCGAGCTCGTCCGGCTGACCCTGCCGCGCCGGGTCTACGCGCAGGAGCACCTCGACTACGTCGCCCGCACCGTCGCGGCCGTGCTCGCGCGCGGTGAGGACGTGCCCGGTCTCGAGATGACCTACGAGCCCGAGTTCCTGCGCTTCTTCCAGGCCCGCTTCGAGCCGTTCGCTCCCTACCCGCGGTTCGAGGATGCGTCCGAGGGGTCGTACCTGACGCACGCCTGAGCGCCGGCCCGTTGTGATAAACCCTTCGCGGGACCGGTAAAACCGCTCGAACTCGTAGAAACTACTGACGGGCCTGCGGAAGCTCGCCGATGCAACCCCGCCTGCCCGCCGCGACCGTCTCCTCAAATGGCGTCGCTCTCCCGCCGGCAGCTTCTCGCCCGCGCACTTGCAGCAGGCTCGGGTGCCACGCTCGCGGAACTGCTCGGGCCCGCCCGCTTCCTCTCCGTGGCGAGCGCCGCTCCGGCCGGTCCCAGGCCGAGCGCGTACATCCCTGGCAACCCGCTCCAGGTCATGCCCGATCGCGGCTGGGAGAAGGTCTACCGTGACCAGTTCGCCGAGGACTCGTCCTTCGTGTTCACGTGCGCGCCGAACGACACCCACAACTGCCTCCTGCGCGCCCACGTGAAGAACGACGTCGTCGTCCGGATCAGCCCGACCTACGGCTACGGCAAGGCGACCGACCTCTACGGGAACCAGGCGTCGCATCGCTGGGACCCGCGCATCTGCCAGAAGGGTCTCATCCTCAGCCGCCGTTTCTATGGCGACCGCCGCGTCAAGGCCCCGATGATCCGCAAGGGCTTCAAGAAGTGGGTCGAGGCTGGATTCCCCCGCAACGAGGACGGCTCGCCGACGTCGGACACGAGCCTCCGCGGCCGGGACGAGTGGATCAAGATCCCCTGGGACGACGCCACCGCGATCGCGGCCAGGACGCTCGAGAACGTCGCCCGCACCTACAACGGTGAAGACGGAGCGGGCAAGCTGCTCGAGCAGGGCTACGACCAGGACATGGTCGAGGCGATGCACGGGGCGGGCGTGCAGGCGATCAAGATGCGCGGTGGAATGCCGCTGCTCGGGGTCGGCCGCATCTTCGGCTTCTACCGCTTCGCCAACATGCTCGCGCTGCTCGACGCGAAGGTGCGGCCGGACGCGGCGGCCGAGGAGCTCCTCGGGAGCCGCTGCTTCGACAACTACGCCTGGCACACCGATCTACCGCCGGGACACCCGATGGTGTCGGGCAGCCAGACGGTCGACTTCGACCTGTTCGCGGCGGAGCACACCGACCTGCTCGTGATCATCGGCATGAACTGGATCTGCACCAAGATGCCGGACGCGCACTGGATCGGCGACGCACGGCTGAAGGGAACGCGCGTCGTCGTGATCAGCGCGGACTACATGCCGACCGCCAACAAGGCCGACGAGGTCGTCATCCTCCGGGCCGGCACCGACACGGCATTCCTGCTCGGTGTTGCACGCGAGCTGATCTCGAAGAACCTCTACGACAAGCAGGCGGTCGTCGAGCGCACGGACCTGCCGCTGCTCGTCCGGCTCGACACCGGCGAGCGGCTGAGCGCGAGAGACGTCTTCCCGGGCTACGAGCAGGCGAAGCTCGAGAACTACGTCACGCTCAAGCCGGCTGACGAGATCAAGAAGTCTCCGCCGCCGCCGCCGTTCACCGTGGGCAAGCAGATCGTCTCGGACGAGCTCCGCCAGTCCTGGGGCGACTTCGTCTACTGGGACGGCGCCGCGGACCTGCCGAGACCGGTGTCGCGCGACCAGGTGGGCGGGCAGTTCGACGGCAGGCCGAGCCTGCTGGGCGAGAAGGAGGTCACGCTCCTCGACGGCACCAAGGTGCTCGTACGGCCGGCGTTCGATCTTCTCAGGCAGTACCTCGACGAGAGCTTCGACCTGCAAACGACGTCCGAGGTGTGCCGGGTGCCGCCGCGCGCGATCCAGAGCCTCGCGAAGCAACTCGCCTCGAACAAGGGCAAGGCGCTGCTGGCGGCGGGCATGGGGCCGAACCACTACTTCAACAACGACCTCTTCGGCCGGGTGCAGTTCCTCGTCGCCGCTCTGACGGACAACATCGGACACATCGGCGGCAACGTCGGCAGCTATGCCGGCAACTACCGGGGCTCGGTCTTCCAGGCGATGCCCCAGTGGATCCTCGAGAACCCGTTCGACATCGAGCCCGACCTGACGCAGCCCGCGCGTGTGAAGAAGTACTACAAGGCCGAGTCGGCCCACTACTGGAACTACGGCGAACGGCCCCTGCGAGCCTTCAAGAACGGCGACGACCCGCACAAGGGCGAGTCGATCACCGGCAAGAGCCACATGCCGACGCCGACGAAGCTGATCTGGTTCGGCAACTCGAACTCGCTGCTCGGGAACGCCAAGTGGTCGTTCGACGTCGTCGAGAACACGCTGCCGCGCCAGGACGCGATCTTCTGCAACGAATGGCACTGGACGAGCTCGTGCGAGTACGCCGACCTGGTCTTCCCCGCCGACTCGTGGGCCGAGTTCAAGCTCCCCGACATGACGGCGAGCTGCACCAACCCCTTCCTGCTCGCCTTTCCCACCACGCCGCTGGAGCGGATCCACGACTCGCGCTCCGACTACGAGATCCTCGCGCTCACGGCGCGTGCTCTCGGCGAGCTCGTGCAGGAGCCGCGCATGGCCGACTACTGGAAGGGCGTCCTCGACGGTGACCCGTCGCCCTACCTGCAGCGCATCCTCGCCGGCTCCAACGCGACCCGTGGCGTGAAGTTCGAAGACCTGCACGCGTCTTCGCAGGAGGGCGTCCCGCTCCTGATGAACCCGCGCACGTACCCGCGTGCAGCCGGCTGGGAGCAACGCTACGAGGACAAGCCGTGGTACACGCCGACCGGCCGGCTCGAGTTCTACCGACCCGAGCGCGAGTTCCAGGAGGCGGGCGAGGCGCTCCCGGTCTGGCGTGAGCCGGTCGACGCCACCTTCTACGACCCGAACTCGATCCTTTCGAACAAGCAGCACCCGTCGATCAAGCCACGCGGGCCCGAGGCCTACGGCATCCCCGTCTCGCAACGCGATGCGGAGACCCGCCAGTACCGGAACGTCGTGCACACGTGGGCCGAGCTCAAGGAGACGCAGCACCCGTTGCACGAGGAGAACCCGGACTACCGCTTCATCTTCCAGACCCCCAAGTACCGCTGGGGCGCCCACTCGACGGCGGTCGACGCGGACTGGATCGCGATGCTGTTCGGCCCGTTCGGCGACCCGTACCGGCGCGACCCGCGCAGCCCGTGGACCGGTGAGGCCTACTTCGAGATTCACCCGAGGGACGCGGCGGAGCTCGGCCTCAGGGACGGCGACTACGCATGGATCGACGCCGACCCGGCCGACCGGCCCTATCGCGACTGGAAGGACGACGACCCCTACTACGACGTCGCTCGGGCGATGATGCGGGCGCGCGTCTACTCCGGGATGACGCGCGGCCTGATCCGGACGTGGTTCAACATGTACGCCGCCACGCCGGGCACGGTCGCGGCCCAGGCGGAGGCCGAGGGTAACCCGGCCCAGAACCCGGTGACGCGCTACGTCGCGCTGTTCCGCCACGGCAGCCACCAGTCGGGGACGCGCGCCTGGCTGCGCCCGACGCAGATGACCGAGACGCTGACCCGCAAGAACTACTTCGGCCAGGTGATCGACGTGGGCTTCGAGGCCGACGTGCACTCCCCCTCGGGAGCCCCGAAGGAGGCGTTCATCAAGATCGAGCGCGCCGAGGACGGCGGTACGGGCGCCGAGAAGCTGTGGCGCCCGGTCACGCTCGGGCTTCGGCCCGAGGCTCCGTCCCCCGCGCTCCTCGCCTACCTCGCGGGCGACTACGTGACCCGGAAGCAGGTGAGTTGAGCCGTGCCGAAGGTGAGCAACTGGCAGCTCGGGCGCGAGATGGAGTATCCCTACGAGGGCGCCCGGCCCGCGAAGCAGTTCTGCATGATCATGGACACAAACAAGTGCATCGCGTGCCAGAGCTGCACGATCGCCTGCAAGAGCACCTGGACCTGGGGGAAGGGTCAGGAGTACATGCTCTGGAACAACATCGAGACGAAGCCCTTCGGCTTCTACCCGACAGGCTGGGATGTCAACGTCCTCGACCGGCTGTCGGACCAGTCCTGGAACGGCGGTGTGTACGAGGGGCAGACACTGTACGAGGCGGCGCCCGACGGGGAGCGCGTGCTCGGCTGGACGCCCGACGAGGAGGACTGGAACCACCCGAACCTCGGCGAGGACGAGCCGACGGGAGACGCGGACACGGTGCCGTACATCGGCGACACGCCTCACTCGATGATGTGGATGTACTACCTGCAGCGCATCTGCAACCACTGCACGTACCCGGCCTGCGTGGCCTCCTGCCCGCGAGAGGCGATCTACAAGCGGCCGGAGGACGGCATCGTGCTGGTCGACCAGGAGCGCTGCCGCGGCTACCAGGAGTGCCTCACGGCCTGCCCGTACAAGAAGACGATGTTCAATCTCGAGACGCGCGTCTCCGAGAAGTGCATCGGGTGCTACCCGAAGATCGAGCAGGGGCTGCAGACCCAGTGCACGACCGCGTGCATCGGGCGGCTGCGGCTCACGAACTTCCTCTCCCGCCCGGACGAGGTAGACCCCCGGAAGCCGGCCGACTACCTCGTGCACGTGAAGAGGCTCGCGCTGCCCCTCTACCCGCAGCTCGGGCTCGAGCCGAACGTCTACTACGTGCCGCCGGTGCACGTCCCGGTCGACTACCTGACCCAGATGTTCGGGCCGGGCGTCGAGGAGGCGATCGCGACCTACAAGGCCGCGAAGGACGATCCCGAGCTGCTCGGGCTGTTGCTGCTGTTCGGCTCGACGGAGCGGATCATCGACACGTTCGACGTCAAGGCTGGTGTCGCGCGAGGGTACGACGAGGAGGGCCAGGAGATAGTCGCCGTGCCGTTGCGCGAGCCGACGTTCGTCCGCCCGCTCGAGTTCGTGTCCGAGCTCAAGGGTGAGCAGGTCACGGGCTACCGCCACAACACGTGAGGTGACGATGTCCGAGGAAACGACGATCACTCGCAGGGACGCGCTCCTCGCGGCGGGCACGATCGGAGCCGTCGGGGCGGGCGCGATCGGTGTGGCCGGCGTGATCGGCCTCGCGAGCTCGAACGAGCCGACGGGCGACCCGGAGCTCGTCGCCGCGTTTGCGACCGGAGGCGTCCCGGCGGACGATCCGGCCGCGGCGGCGTGGGACGATGCGCCCGAGGCCGTCATCACCGTGCAGGCGCAACAGGTTGCGCCGCCAGTGCTGCCCTACGCCGGACTGCTCGGGCTGCGCGCCCGCGCCCTCCACGACGGCGAGACGGTGGCCTTCCGCCTCCGGTGGGACGACAAGGTGGTCGACGATCTGGACGCCGTCCACCGATTCCACGACGCGGTTGCCGTGATGCTGCCGATGAGCCCCGGTGCCCCACCGGCGATTACGATGGGCGCGAAGGGTGCGCCGACCCACATCCTCCAGTGGCGCGCGACGTGGGAGCGCGATCTCGCCGGTAAGACGGGCGTCGACGAGATCTACCCGCGTGTCGTCCACGACGTCATGCCCGACGACGTCCTGCCGGATGAGACGGCAGCCCTGTACTGGGTCGGCCGCTCCGTCGGCAATCCGCTCTCGCAAACCGAGCGCACGACGCCGATCGAGCAGATCGTGGCCGAGGGGTTCGGTACGACGACCCACCTCCCTCGCACCGATGCCAAGGGGCGGGGTGTAAACGACGGCTCGACGTGGACGGTGGCGCTGGGGTTCCCGGCGAAACGGGAGGGGATCGGGGCGCCTCTCGAGCCGGGCTCCACCTGGAGTGTCGCCTTTGCCGTCTGGCTCGGTCACCAGGCGAACCGCGGTGGGCGCAAGCACTACGCCAACTGGGTCAAGCTCACCCTGGCACCGCGGCCATGAGCGTCGGTGTCGCGACGCCGGGCGCCGAGTTCGAGGCCGTGGCCGTGTGGCGGTTGCTGTCGCTCGGTCTCGCGACGCCGTCGCCCGACCTCCTCGAGGAGATCGACGCCCTTGCGGAGGTCATGGCGCAGCGCCCGGACGTCCCCGCCGGGCTCGTGGCGCTGCGCGAGGCGGTTGCCCGGTCCACCCCGGAGGAGGTCGCGGCCTCGCAGGCGCGCCTGTTCGGCGGCAAGGTGGAGGTGGCGCCCTACGAGGGCAGCTACGAGGACGACCCGTTTCGCCAGGCCCGCCAGATGTCGGACGTGGCGGGGTTCTACCGGGCCTTCGGCGCCGACGCGCACGGCCCGGCGCACGAGCGGCCCGACCACGCGGGGTGCGAGCTCGAGTTCCTCGCGTTCCTCGGTGCGCGCCGGCTCGCGGCCGAGGACGCCGGTCGGAGCGACGAGGCCGCCCTCTGCGCCGAGGTGGAGGAGGCATTCCTCCGTGAGCACGCGGGCCGCTGGCTGCCGGGGTTCTTCCGCACCGTCGAGAAGGCGGCGATCGACCCTTTCCACGCGGCACTCGGCCGGGTGGGCGCCGAGTCGTTGGAATTCGAGCTGGCCCGCCGGAGCATCGAGCCGGAGCCGCTCGGCCGCCGCGCGCGGAGGCTCTCCGTCGAGGCGGACGCCCTCGAGTGCGCGGCTGGCAACGAGCCCGTGACGTCGCTCCTGCCCCGGAAGCGCAAGCGCTCCTGAGCACCGCGGCGACAGGCTTCGGTCTGTCTCCCAGGTTGACGTAGGCTGTCGCCCACAGGAGGTTCCGCGATGCCATCGATGCAGCTGTTCCGCCGCCACGCCGTCCTGCCGCTCCTCGTGATCCTGCTCGCGGGCCTCGGCTCCGGCTGCGGTGGCGGCAACGGGGAGACGAAGCCGCCCGTCGCGGACATCGTCGCGCGCTCGACGGCTGCGATGGAGGCGCAGAAGCGCTTCCACTTCGTCTTCGACGAGAAGAACGGGCCGAAGTCGACCTCGGGGATCCACCTCGTCTTCGCGGAGGGAGACATCGCCGTCCCGGACCGGGTCAGGGCCGACGTCTCCGGCACGCTCGCGGGCGTGCCGTTGCGCACCCGGCTCGTCGTTGCCGGCGGGAAGTACTACATCACCGATCCGTTCACCGGGAAGTGGAGCGAGGTGAGCATCGACCTGAACCCGGTCGCCTTCTTCGATCCTGCGAAGGGCGTGCTGGCAGTGATCAAGGCCGCAACGCAGCTCGAGCTCGTCGGCAGCGAGGAGGTTGACGGGGTGGACGCCTCCCACCTGCAGGGGAAGACGACGGTCGGCTCGATCACCCCGCTCCTCGGTAATCCGCCGGGCACGCGCCTCGTCGACCTCGAGCTGTGGGTCGACAAGGAGACGGATCGCCTCGTCCGGCTGCGGCTCTCCGGTGAGGTGGAGGACGGCGATCCCGAGAACGCCGAGCGCACGATCGAGCTCTCGCGCTTCGGCGTCGTCGTCCCGATCGTGGCCCCGCAGACCGGCTCGTAGCCGATGCAGGATGTGCTGCTCTCGGCCCGGCACGTCACCCGCCGGTTCGGGCGAAGGGTCGTCCTCGAGCCGCTCGATTTCGATCTGAGCGCGGGGGAGGTCGTCGCGCTCGGCGGGCCGAACGGCGCGGGCAAGTCGACCCTGCTCGCGATCCTCGCCGGCGCGCTTGCTCCGAGCGGCGGCGAGGTAACGGCCGCCGAGTCGCGCCGGATCGGCTGGATGCCGCAGCAGCCTGCCCTCTACCGCCGGCTCACGGCGCGCGAGAACCTCGAGCTCTTCGCCCGCCTTGCCGGGATCGACGATCCGGGCGCCGCGGTGGGGACGGCCCTCGAGGCCGTCGGCCTCGCAGCGGAGGATCGGCGTTCCGCCGAGCTCTCCGTCGGCAACGTCCAGCGCCTGAACCTCGCGATCGGACTGCTGGGTGATCCGAGCGTCCTGCTTCTCGACGAGCCGACCGCGTCGCTCGACGTGGCCCATCGGCAGCGGCTGTGGCAGCTCGTCGACCGTCTCCGAGCAGCGGGCGGTGCGGTGCTCTTCGCCACCCACAACCTGGAGGAGGCGCGGAGAACGGCCGATCGCCTGCTCGTCCTTCAGGACGGCGCGGTCGTCTTCGCCGGGCCGCCCGGCGACTATCGCGAGGACGCGGCATGAGACGGGTGACGCTGCTCCTGCGGAAGGACGTTCGCACGCTCGGGCGCATGCCGGCGCTGCTGGTCGCGCTCGTCGCCTACCCTCTCGTGATCGCGCTCGTCGTGGGCCTCGTCGTCCGCTACGCGGGCGAGCGCCCGCGCGTCGCGCTCGTCGACGAGCAGGGAGCCCTCTCGGGGCTGCTCGTCGTGGGCGAGTCACGCTTCGACGTCGCGCAGCGGCTCGAGCAGGCGACCGAGGTGAACCTCGTCCGGATGTCGCGTGCGCAGGCGGAGCGCGACCTCGACACCGGCCGCGTCGTTGCGGCGCTGGTCGTGCCGCCCGACTTCATCACGAAGCTGCGCGGGCTGCGCGAGAGCCCGACGCTCGTGCTCCGCACGAGCCGCGGGGGGCTCGGCACGCGCGTCGTCGAGAAGATGCGCTCGCTCGTCTACTCGACGAACCTCGAGCTGCAGCAGTCCTACATCGACGCGAACCTCGCGGCGGTCGACCTGCTCCTGCGTGGGGGTAGCGGAACGATCGGCCGTACCCCGTTCACGCTCCTGGGCATCAAGCGGGCGCGGAAGGAGCTTCGCGCGCTCGAGGGGTCGCGCGACACGGAAGTCGTGGCGCGGGCGCGCGAGCTCGACGCCTTCATGGGGCAGCTGCAGGGTGCGGTCGGCCAGGTCGGCTCGTTCCTGCGCGCGACCGCCAACCCGATCGAGCTCCGGCAGGAAGAGCGGGGCGGACGGACGTGGCTGCTCTCGGCCCAGGTGCAGGGGTACGCGCTCGCGCTCGCGGTCGCGTTCGTGACGGTGCTGCTCGGCGCCGGGGCGCTCGTCGCCGAGCGGGAGGAGAACGTTCTCGGGAGGCTCGCCCGCGGGCTCGCCGGGCTCGGGCAGCTGGTCGCGGAGAAGGTCACCTTCGTCGCGCTCGTGGGTAGCGCGATGGGATTCGTGCTGGCCGTCGTCTTCGGGGTCATCGTGGAGCTCGGCGACGTCAGCGGCGGAGAGCCGTGGCTGCGGCTGCCGCTTCTGCTCGCGGGGCTCGTGCTCGCAGCGCTGGCGTTCGGGGCCTTCGGCGTCATGATCGGCGCGCTTGCCCGCGAGGCCGCGACCGCGTCCGTCGTCGCCTTCCTCGTCGCCCTGCCTCTGATGCTGCTCGCGCTCGTCCCGGCCGGGTCGATCGAAGCAGCCGCGTGGATCGGGGCGCTCTTCCCCTTCGGCCATGCCCAGGCAGCGCTGAGCGCGGCGCTCTACGACGAGGAGCCCGCGGGCACCTTCGTGCGGGAGGGCGCCTGGCTCGTGGGCCTCGGTCTCGCCTACGGCGCCGCCGCCCGCGTCGCCGTCAGGCGCATGCTGGGCTGAGGACGGTCGCAGGGAGAGCCCGTCGCGTAGTTCGGTGCAGCCGGTTCCGTAGGCGCCCGGATGCGTGGCCGCGGGAGGTGGCGCAGGATCGGTGGTGAGTCTTCCGCACCGGAGGTGAGAGCGATGAGAGTGCTCGAGATGTGCGCGTGCCCTGCCCCGGCCTCGACCGCAGATGCCGTGCGCGAGCGGTTCACACGCCGGCTCGGGGGCGCCGAAGAGCTCAGGACCAGGGCCGTCGACGTGCTCGACCCCGCTCGCGACCTCAACTTCGGCCACTTCCGGGCCCGGCACATGGTGGCCGAGTTGCTGCGCACCGGCCTGCCTCCGGGCGGCGAAGCACCCGACTTCGAGCTGCCGTCCACCGACGGAGCCCGGGTGCGGCTGAGCGGGCTGCGCGGGAAGCCCGTCGTGCTCCACTTCGTCAGCTACACCTGCCCCGTCACGCGCGGCGGCGTCTACACGATGAGGCAGCTGTACCGGCTCTACGGCGACCGGGTGCAGTTCGTCGAGGTGCTCGTCCGCCAGGCCCACCCCGGTGAGCTGCACGGCGCCTACCGCTCGTATGCGGACAAGGTCGACGACGCCCGTCTGCTCAGGCACGAGGAGCGCCTTCCGTGGCCGGTGCTGATCGACGACCTGGCCGGCACCGTGCAGCGAGCCTACGGTGGCCTTGCCGCCGCGGTCTACCTGATCGACAGCCGCGGCACCGTCGCTTTCTGCGGCACGTGGGGTCACTCACCGGCGCTCCGGCAGGCGATCGACGGGCTCCTGGCCGACGACACCCCGCACTCGAACGCCGGTAAGGCGGTCGATCGGCGGCCGCACCTCGCGGCTGCCATCGTGGCGGGGCAACGCGGCCCGATCCGCGGCGGCCGGCAGTCGCTGATCGACCTGGAGCTCGGCTTCCCCGGCGCGATGGCCCTCATGCTCGTCGGACGCGCAGCGCGTCCGGTCCTGGCGCCCCTGGCGCTGCGCACGACACCGGTGCCGAACGCCGTCCGCGCCGCCCTGCTCGGCGGCCTCGTCCTGGCAGGGTTGGCCGTCGGAGGGTACGCCCGGAGCAGGTAGAGGGAGGGATCCAACCCGGACGGGTGATAGAAAGAGGGCGCCCGGCGGTTGTAATACTGTCGTCACCCGCCGATCTTCGGGTGGGACGGACCAGGGGAAAGCGAGTCTCAACTCATGCACGATTCTCTCGAAAGCCCATTGCCGGCTGCTCGTCCCCGTCGTGGCAACGGCCGCTTCGGCCGGCGCCTTCTGATCTTCGCTGCCGCCATCGCCGCGATCGTCTCGACGGTGGCCGCCGGCGCCGAAGCCGCGAAACCGCCGGCAGGCCCGCCGGACTTCGGCCCGAACGTGAAGATCTTCGACCCCGGCATGCCGCTGAGTCAGATCCAGGCAACGGTTGACGCCATCGCCAGCCAGCAGGTCAACGACGAGATGGGTACACAACGTTACGCCTTGTTGTTCAAACCCGGCACCTACGGCAGCGCCGCAACCCCGCTCATCTTCCAGGTGGGCTACTACACCGAGGTCGCCGGCCTGGGCGCGTCGCCCACCGACGTGACGATCAACGGCCATATCGACGTCTTCAACCGCTCCCTGGCACCCGGCTTCAATGATCGCGCTGAACAACTTCTGGCGCTCGCTGTCGAACCTGACCATCAACGTGTCCGATCCGCCGGGTGACGGGTGCTACGCCGGCAACTTCTGGGCCGTCTCGCAGGCCGCGCCGATGCGGCGGGTCAACGTCACCGGCGGCAACCTCACCCTGATGGACTACTGCACCGGCCCGTCGTTCGCGAGCGGCGGCTTCATCGCCGATTCCCAGACCGGCTTCGTCATCAACGGGTCGCAGCAGCAGTTCCTCGTGCGCAACAGCAGCATCGGCGGCTGGTCGAACGGCGTCTGGAACCAGGTGTTCTCCGGTGTCGTGGGTGCGCCTGCCACAGTGTTCTCCGCTGACGTCATCGTGCGGCGGCCCGTACACCACGCTTGCGACGAGCCCGGTGACTCGTGAGAAGCCGTTCCTGTACGTCGACGCTTCGGGTGCCTACAAGGTCTTCGTTCCGGCGCTGCGCCAGAACTCCAGCGGGCACCTCCTGGGGCAGCGGGCCGGCCGCAGGCTCGTCCATCCCGATCGACCAGTTCTTCGTCGCCAAGCCGACCGACTCGGCAACGAAGATCAATTCCGCGCTCGCCCGCGGCCAGAACCTGATCTTCACTCCTGGCATCTATCAGCTCGACAGGACCATCAAGGTGAAGCGGGCCGACACCGTCGTGCTGGGCCTTGGACTTGCCGACGCTGGTGCCCGACAACGGCGACGTGGCGATGTCGGTCGCCGACGTGCCGGGCGTCAAGCTCGCCGGGCTGATGATCGACGCGGGCCCGGTGAACTCGCCGGTGCTGCTCGAGGTGGGCACCAAGAACGCCCACAAGAGCGACCCGGCCAACCCGACGTCGCTCAGCGACGTCTTCTTCCGGATCGGCGGGGCGACCCTCGGCAAGGCCACGACGAGCCTGATCGTGAACAGCGACAACGTCATCCTGGACAACATCTGGGCCTGGCGGGCCGACCACGGCAACCCCGGCACGGTGGGCTGGACCGTCAACACCGCCGACACCGGCGTGATCGTGAACGGCGACAACGTGACCGCCTACGGCCTGTTCGTCGAGCACTACCAGAAGACCGAGACGATCTGGAACGGGAACAACGGCAGGATCGTCTTCTTCCAGAACGAGATGCCCTACGACCCGCCGAGCCAGGCGGCCTGGACCCAGCCTTCGGGTGCCCTGGGCTATCCCGCCCTCAAGGTCGCCGACAGCGTGACCAGCTTCAGCGGTACCGGCATGGGCAGCTACAGCTTCTTCAACCAGGGCGTGGACATCTTCGCGGCGAACGCCTTCGAGGTTCCCGCCACCCTCCCGGCGGGGAGCCTCCGCAGCCTGCTCACGATCTTCCTCGATCCCAGTGTCGGGAAGGGCGGGATCCTGAACGTGGTCAACGGCACAGGCGGGTCGTCGACCATCGCCAACCCGGACGTCCCGGTCACCGTGGTGAGCTACCCGTGAGCGGAGCCACCGCTCTTCTGACCGACTGAACGCAAGCCGGCGGGTCGGGGCGCGCGCCCCGACCCGCCGGCGCGCGCATATGCCCAGGGGACGCCCCCGGCAACATTCCGAAACCTACTGTGACGGCTTCTGCTTCGCGATGTAGAACGTCTCGCTCTCGAAGAGGGCGATCCGGTTGACCGCGGAGATGCTCCCGTCGAAGAGCTCGAGCAGGATGCGGTACTGCCGGTTCGGCTTCTTGACCGGTACGAAGAAGTTGCCGCCCTGGGTCGATGAGCAGCCGGAGGGCGGTGTCGCCCCCAGGGAGTTGCGGTAGTCGAGGTGGTCGTACAGCGTCGGGCTCTCGGCGATCGTCTGGACTGTGCCGTCCTCTCTGACGGAGACGACGGACCAGGCCAGTCTCAGGTTGTGGTCTCGAAGACCTTCGGTCTCCAACGTGTAGCTCACCTCCGCTCCGGGCCATTCCGACTCCGGCGGGGGGTTCTTGTTCCACTCCTTCAGTTGGGGCAGCGTGTGTTCTTCTCCGTAGACCTCTTTGGCTGTACGGCCGGGGATGACGGTTGCAGTGAGCGTCTGCCGCTTGCTCGTGAGGCAGGGAGCGAGCCCGGGGGTCAGCTGCGGCAGCAAAGCCATGACGGTTGCCGCCAGCGCAACGATCCCGCTGACGACGGCCAAGGTCTCGCGGCCGCTGAACCGCCAGCGTCGAGTGGCTCTTGGTGTTTCGCTCAACCGTCAGCTGCCCCTGAAGACAGCCTGTACGCGGGCAATACTGCCAGTCAGTTTCAGCGAGCACCGTTTGAATGTGCGGAGACGGTCAATCCTTCCGTCGGGCCTGCCCAGGCAAGGCCCGATCCAGAAACGGAGCTGATCGGGAGGACTCGCCGACAACGTCACCGTCGTGGCGTCTCCACCGACGTCGCGGACGCAGCCCGTGGGCGTCGAGGTCAGGAGACCGCAGCGAAAGAGCTTTTCGCCAGTGGAGAAGCGAGCAGTGACAACGGCGGGGAGGGTGTCCGGTCCAGATGGAGTGAGTTGCAGGGTAGAAACGGGACCGTCCGTCATAGCGAGTACTCGGGGATCGAGCGTCACCTCCTGGGAGTGGTCCAGAACGAGTGGGCACGACGCAACCTCTCCCACGCAGGAACCACGCCAGGGGAGGCCAGGCCCGTCCGCGGTGAGCCGAACCAGGCTGCCGCCGGGGAACGACGTGACGCACCCTGACGACCGGGCCGAGCAGCGGTGGACTCCCGGCGGATTGCTCCTGACCGATATCGCGATGGGGATCGATTGCGGAGATCTACTGCGCACGCGGAGAGTCCTCGGATCCGGGAGAGCCGATCCGAGCAACCCGAAGGCCGCCGTCACCTCGGTGCCTGCGAGCACGGTCAGACGGCAGGTACGAACGCTCGTACCGCAGCCGATATCCCAACGGTTGAAGCGGGAACCTGGCTTCGCGGCTGCAGTCAGGGTCAGTGTCGTGCCCTCCTTGAAGTGCGCTGCGCACCGGCTCGCGCCCGCACCGCAGACGATCCCCGGAGGATCGCTGCGGATCGTCCCGCCGCCGCCGACCGTGGCGGCGACCCGGGTCCGCTTCCGTACGAAGCGGCCTCGAACGACGAGGTCCGCGTCCGCCGAAACCACGCACACGGGATTCGTTCCCTTGCACCCGCCCACCCAGCCCACGAACTCGAAGTGCTCTGCGGGAGCGGCACGCACGACGACGATGGCGCCGGGCGTGACTCGCCGGGTGCAACTCGCACATGCAACCGAGTCGCTCCGCAGGAGACCACGGCCCTCGGCGCGGAGCGAGATCGTCGACGCGCCGAAGCCCGAACCGGCCCCGCGCGACGCGTTGGCGGTGAGCGTCGTCGCACCCGAGACGAAGCAGACGGCGAGGGAGACCGCCAGCAACGCCAATCCTGACCGGAACGATGACCTGGCGCTCACGTAGCGCGACCCTACGCCGAAGTCGACACAGAGTCCAGGGCCGCAGCCTCCCCGGTACCTGCGTCCCAGCCGCGGGTTCCTCTGGGTTCCGCCTGCGTTCCGGGTTCCGCATACACCCGCCGCCCTTCGAGTCGTAGTCTCCGGGGGGTGCAGGTCTGCGTCGCATGCGGTCGCGAGAACCCCGAGGGGTTTCTCCACTGTGGGTACTGCGGCGTTTCCCTGGCCGCGCCTGTTGCCGACCGGCGGAAGCTGGCCACGCTCGTGTTCTGCGACCTGTCGGGGTCGACCGCGATGGGTGAGCGCGTCGACGCGGAGACGGTACGGAGCTTGATGCTCTCCTACTTCCACGAGATGCGGGGGGCGCTCGAGCGGCACGGGGGTACGGTCGAGAAGTTCGTGGGCGATGCGGTGCTCGCCGTCTTCGGCGTCCCGGAGGCGCACGAGGACGACGCGTTGCGGGCGTGCCGCGCTGCGCTGGAGATGCAGGCGCGGCTGGAGTCGCTGAACGAGGAGTTCGAGCGGCGCTTCGGCACGCGGATCTCGCTTCGGATCGGCGTCAACACGGGCGAGGTCGTGGCGGGCGACCCCTCGAGCCGGGAGACGTTCGTGACGGGCGATCCGGTCAACGTCGCGGCCCGGCTGGAGCAGGCGGCGGGGCCGGGTGAGGTGCTGCTCGGCGAGCGCACCTACGTGCTCGCGCGGGATGCGGTCCGGGTCGAGGCGGTGGAGCCCCTGAGCGCGAAGGGCAAGTCGGAGCCGGTCCCGGCCTACCGACTGCTCGGGGTGAGCGACTTCGGGCCGGTGCCGCGGCGGGCCGGGACGCGCTTCTCCGGGCGCGAGAGCGAGCTCGGCCTGCTCGAGCGCGAGTTCGAGGCCGTCGTCGCGCGACAGGGTTGCCGCCTCGTCACGGTCGTGGGTGAGCCGGGGGTGGGGAAGTCACGCCTGACGGCCGAGTTCGTCTCGCGGGTCGCCCCGCGGGCCCGGGTCGTGCGGGGCACCTGCCTCTCCTACGGCGACGGGATCACGTTCTGGGCCGTCGGCGAGATCGTTCGCGAGCTGGCCGGGATCGAGGACGAGCACTCACCGCAGGAGGCGCGGGCGCTGATCGAGGCGCACGTCGAGGGCGTGGCACACGGGCCGGCCCTGGCGGCGAAGATGGCCCAGCTGCTCGGGCTCGCCGACGGCGGCGTCGCCACCGGCCAGGAGACGGAGTGGGCAATTCGCCACTTTCTGATCGCCCAGGCCGACACGCGACCGCTCGTCGTCGTGGTCGACGACATCCACTGGGCCGAGGAGACCCTGCAGGATATGCTCGGCGGCCTCCCGGCCGGGATCGGCGACGCTCCGGTCATGCTGCTCTGCCTGGCCCGGCCCGAGCTGCTCGAAGACCGGCCCGACTGGGACGTGGCCGTGCAGCTGAAGCCGTTGGGGGCGCACGACGTCGACGAGCTGTTGAGGGGGCTGCTCGGCGACGCACCCGCAGCCGTGCGGAAGCGACTCGCCGAGGTCTCTGCCGGGAACCCGTTGTTCGCCGAGGAGCTCGTGTCGATGCTCGTCGACGAGGGTGTGCTCCGCCACGAAGCGGGGGTCAGCACGCTGCACGGTGATCTCGGCGAGCTTGCGCTGCCGGCGACCCTGCACGCTCTGCTCGGCGCGCGCCTCGACCGGCTCGAGCCCGAGGTGCGGGCCACCGTCGAACGTGCTGCGATCGAGGGCGAGGTTTTCCACCGCGGCGCCGTCGTCGAGCTCTCTCCGGTGGCCTCGCGCACAACAGTGCCCGCAAGCCTTGCAGCGCTCGAGGAGAAGGACCTCGTCCACCGCGCCGAGGCGGGTTTCGTCGACGAGGCCGCCTTCAGGTTCAAGCACATCCTCGTTCGCGACACCGCCTACCAGGCAACCGCCAAGAAGCTACGGGCGACCCTCCACGAGCAGTTCGCCGGCTGGCTCGAGCGAACGGCCGACGACCGGGCCACCGAGTACGAGGAGATCATCGGTCACCACCTCGAGCAGAGCTACCGCTACCGCGCCGAGCTCGGCCCCGTCGACGCCGAGACCCGCGCGCTCGGCGAACGGGCCGCGCACCGACTTGCCGCCGCCGGGCACCGGGCCCATGCCCGGGGTGACCTCGGGGCGGTGGCCAACCTCCTCGGTCGTGCCGCCACGCTCCTTCCCGTCGAGAGTCGCGAACGGGTCGAGGTGGCTTTCGACCTGGTCGAAGCGCTTTCGGCCTTCGCCAGGGTCGAGGAGGCGGGCGTCCTTCTCGACCAGGCAGCCGAGACTGCGGCGCTTCTCGGCGACGAACGGCTCGCGGCCCGGGTGAGCGTCGAGAAGGCGTGGCTCGTCGTTCAGGCCAATGCCGAGCGGTCGGCCGAGATGGGGGTGCTCTCCCGTGCGGAGCAGGCCATTCCGGTCTTCGAGCGGTTTGGCGACGACATCGGCATCGCCCGCGCCCTGGTGGTGGTGGCGCTCGTGCATCTCTACTACGGACGCCTCTCCGATGTCGCGGCGGCCTCGGAGCGCGGCTACCGCCACGCCGAGCGCGCGCAGGACCTCGAGGAGCAGGGGAAGCACCGGCTGGGCCGGATGGCCGCCGATCACTGGGGCCTGACCCCGCTCGATCGGGCAGAGGAGCTGCTCGAGGACGATCTTGCCTGGGCACGGCGCACGGAGAGCCTCGGAGTGGAAGCGCGAGCGATGGTGAGGCTGGGCGTGGTGCGCGCGTTGCGCGGTGATCGGGTGGGAGGGAACGAGCTCTTCGCCCGTGGGATGTCCGCCTGCTCCGATATCGGAGCAGGAGTCTGGGCCTACCAGGAGCTCGGCTGCTGGATCTGGGCGCTGACTGACGACCCCGGCGTCGCGGAGACACGGCTCCGCGAGACATACGAGGTGCTCGACAGGGCAGGAAGGCGCGGTGTCCTCTCGACCGTTGCCACGATCCTCGCGGACTGCCTCTACCGCCAGGGGCGCTACGACGAGGTCGACGCGATGCTCGACGTGGCCGACGAGAAGAGCAACGAGGACGATCTCTACACGCAGGTGCGACTGCGCATGGGTCGCGCGATGCTGCTCGCCCGCCGCGGGAACGGGGACGAGGCCGAAGCCCTCGCCCGCGAAGCGGTCGTGCTCGCATTCGAGACGGAGTTCGTCGATCTACGCGGTGACGCGCTGCGCGCGCTCGCGGAGGTGCTGGGGCTCGACGGCCGCACCGGCGAAGCCGCCGAGGCGATGCGCAGGGCACTTGCGCTCTGGGAGGCGAAGGGGAGCGTCGCCTTCGCAGAGAGGACCCGCACGCTGATCGCAGCTCTCTGCCGCCGGCCCTCACACTGACCGAGGCAGCGGCATCCGAGGCGCACTTTGCACCGCCGTACTGAGCGGAGTACGATCGCTCTCCCCTAGTCGAGGAGGAACCATGACCGACGAGACGCACGACGTCGACTACAAGGACGACGACGCCGAGGACGATCCCGTCGCTGCGGCGGCAGATGCAACGACGGCAGACGACGACGAGGGCGAGCTCGGCGAGCGCAACGTCGGCGGTACCCACTAGCACGGTGCCACGGGTTTGACAGGGAGGTCGGGCACGGACGAGATCGCGGGAAGCCACCGTGATCCGCTGGGCACCAGAACCGACGACCCGGTTCCCGACAAGGAGTACTGGGTGACCGTGATCGTCCGCCCACGGTCGGCGGCCGGCCTCGACCGGATCTCGGACAGGCAGACCGAGGATCGCGGCAGGCAGCCGCTGGCCAGGCGGCGGCACCTGAGCCTCGGTCGGTTCCGGGAGCTGTACGGCGCCGACGAGCGGGAGATCGGGCGTGTGCAAGCGTGGGCCGAGGCGAACGCGCTCACCGTTCATGAGGTGGACGCGGCCCGCCGCAGCGTCGTGCTCTCGGGCAGGGCCGGCGCCCTCGGCAGCGCATTCGGCACCACGCTCGCGATCTTCGAGCCGCCGCAGGGCGAGAAGTACCGTGGCCGTGAGGGCCCGCTGAGGGTCGCGCGCGAGGTTGCGCCGATCATCGAAGCCGTGATCGGTCTCGACAAGCGGCCGCTGATCAAGGCTCGCAATCGCCCGAAGGGCAAGGCAGCCTCCGACGATGCCTCGGTTCCGCAGACGCCGTACTGGCCGCTGGAGGTCGCACGGATGTACGACTTCCCGTCGTGGCTCGACGGAAGCGGGCAGAAGCTCGCGATCATCGCTCTCGGCGGCGGGTATCGACAGGACGATCTGGAGACGTACTTCATGGGCCGCCTCGGGCTCCCGAAGGTGCCCCTGATCGAGGATCACTCCGTCAACGGCGTGAAGAACGAACCGGGGCAGCCGGGGGACGAGGGAAAGGACGCCGAGGTCGCGCTCGACATCCAGGTGATCGGGTCGATCGTGCCCGAAGCGGAGCTCCACGTCTACTTTGCTCCGGCCGACGTCCGCGGCATCGTCGACGCGGTGACGACGGCAGTCTTCGCCGAGGAGACGCCCTCCGTGATCTCGATCAGCTTCGGGCAGCAGGAGGACTTCTTCACGAGCTGGGCGAGAGAGGCGATGGACGAGGCGTTCATGGCCGCGGCCGCGCTCGGGATCACCGTGTGCGTCGCAGCCGGTGACAAGGGCTCTGCCGATCTGGACGACATGGTCGACGTGCAGGATCAGCGAGCGCGCGCGCGAGTGGACTACCCGGCCTCGAGCCCGTACGTGCTCGCCTGCGGAGGCACCACCCTGACGAGGAAGGCCGACGGGAGGCTCCACGAGGTCGTCTGGGGCCGCAGCGAGTGGGCGACCGGCGGCGGCGTCAGCCAGCACTACCGGGTTCCGTCCTGGCAGAGCCGGGCTGAGGTCCCCGAGCGGGCCGGCTCGGACGGCAAGACGGAGGACGACTTCGGTCGTGGTGTCCCGGACGTCGCCGGCAACGCCGACTGGTTCACGGGATACCGCACGCACCACGGTGGCAAGGATCATGTCCAGGGAGGAACGAGCGCCGTGGCGCCGCTGTGGGCCGCTCTGATCGCCCAGCTCAACCAGCACCTCGGAAACCAGGGCCTCGCCCCACGAGCCGGGTACCTCAACCCGCTCCTGTACGACGAGCCGGTGGCCCGGAACTGCTTCAGATCGGTCGTCGACGGCAAGAACGGCCGCTACGAGGCGAAGCCCGGCTGGGATCCGTGCACCGGGCTCGGGACTCCCCACGGCACGCGCCTGTTGCAGGCGCTCTCGGGCGTCGCCTGACTGCAGGGCGTTCTCGCGCGCCAGGGCGACTCGAACCTCCGACCCACGGATTCGAAGTCCGCCCCGGAGGCTGCCACGAACTGCAACGAGCCTGTCGCCGCCCTCCTCTGCCGGCGCGCTCGTTGCCGCCGCCGTCTCGGGTCTGAGAGACTCGTTCCCGTCGGCACAGCCGTGCCGCAGCACAGCCGTCCCCAGCGAGGAGCCGATGATGTCGAGCGAGATCGCCTTCACGACCGAAACCGAGAGCCACGCTCGTGAGCTCGACAAAGCCGACCCGCTGTCGGCGCTGCGGGCGGAGTTCTCGATTCCCGCCTGGCCGGGCGGCAGCTATCCGGAGCGTGCGTACTTCGCAGGCAACTCGCTCGGACTGATGCCGACCGCGGCACGCAGGGCGGTGGAGGACGAGCTCGAGCGGTGGGCCAGGCTCGGCCATGAGGGGCACTGGAGCGGTACGTTCCCGTGGCTGCGCTACCACGAGCCGATGCGCGAGACATCGGCTCGCCTCGTTGGCGCCCGGGTCGGCGAGACCGTCTGCATGAACACGCTGACGGTCAACCTCCACCTGATGATGGCCTCCTTCTACCGGCCGTCGGCGGAGCGGTTCCGCATCGTGATCGAGGACTCCGCGTTTCCCTCGGACTCCTATGCGGTCGTGAGCCAGGCGCGACACCACGGCTTCGATCCCGAAGCGGCGGTCGTGCGCCTGAAGCCTCGCGACGGCGAGCATACGCTGCGGACGGGGGACGTCGTCGCGTTCCTCCAGGAGCAGGGGGACTCGATCGCCCTCGTCCTACTCGGCGGCGTCAACTACCTGACCGGGGAGCTCATGGACATCCAGGCGATCACCGCCGCGACCCACGCCGCGGGCGCCGTGTCCGGCTGGGACCTGGCGCACGCCGTCGGGAACGTCCCGCTCTCGCTGCACGACTGGGAGGTCGACTGGGCTGCCTGGTGCTCCTACAAGTACCTCAACTCCGGGCCGGGAGCGATCGCCGGCTGCTTCGTCCACGAACGTCACGCCCGGAACCTCGAGGTTCCGCGCCTGGCCGGCTGGTGGGGCAACGACCCCGACGTGCGCTTCCGGATGACGCCTGACTTCGTGCCGCGCGGAGACGTCGAGAGCTGGCAGGTCTCCTGCCCGCCGGTCCTGTCGCTCGCGCCGGTGCGCGTCTCGCTCGACCTGTTCGACCGGGTCGGAGTGACGGCGCTGCGTGAGCGCTCCATCCGCCTCACCGGCCACCTCGAGGCGCTGCTCGAGCGCGTGGCGGAATCACGCGACGTCGAGCTGATTACCCCTCGCGACCCCGCCGCGCGAGGCTGCCAGCTGTCGCTCCACGTCCCGAGCGGGGCGAAGGAGCTCTCGTCCCGGCTGGCCGCGGAGGAGGGCGTCGACTGCGACGAGCGCGAGCCGAACGTGATCCGGCTCGCGCCGACGCCGCTCTACAACACCTTCCACGACACCTGGCGAGCGGCCGCAGCGCTCGAGCGGCTCCTGCCGGTACGGCCGACGTAGACGCGGCGCCTTTCGCCGTGGTCGAGATGTCCTCGTGGCGAGCCAACTGCTCCGTCAGCTGTGCGCGCGAGTTGCACGGCGCGCTCGTCGGCTCGCGCCCTGCTCCCGGGTCATGTCGGCGTGCGCCCCGCGAGGATCGCGGCGAGGCGGGAGGCATCGATGTTGCCGCCGGAGACGACGCACACGATGCGACCGCCGCCGGCGCGCCCCGACATCGCAGCGGCGACCGAGAGAGCTCCTGCTCCCTCTGCGATCACCCGGGCCCGTTCGGCGAGCAGCCGCACCGCCGCAGCCGTCTCGTCCAGCGTCAGCGTGAACGAGCCGGCGAGCAGCGGCCGTGCCCGTTCCCACATCGGCGGCAGCAGCGCCTTGCCGCCCGAGCCGTCGACGAACGACGGCGTGTAGTCGACCGCGACCGGCTCGCCGGCGGCCAGCGAGGCGGCCAGCGGCGCCCCCGTCTCGGGCTCGCACGCGAACACCCTGGTTCGGGGGCTCAGGGCGTGGAGCGCGCTTGCGATCCCCGTCGTCAGGCCGCCGCCGCCCCACGGGACGAGGACCGTGTCGATCTCGTCGAGATCCTCCACGAGCTCGAGCCCGATCGTGCCGTTGCCGGCCATGACCGCGTCGTCCATCACGGGATGGACGAAGAGGCCCTCGACACCGGGATACGCACCTTCTTCGAGCGCTTGCCACCAACGCTCGAACGGCACCTCGATCACGGAGCCGCCGAGCCGCTCGATTGCGTCGAGCTTCGTCTGCGGGGCATGGTCGGGCACGATGATCGTGGCGGGCACGCCATGCTCGCGGGCGACCCAGGCGACCCCCTGCGCCATGTTGCCTGCGCTCGTCGTCAGGACCCCGCGCGCGAGTGCACTCGCCGGCGCCGACCGGATCGCGTTCGCGGCGCCACGGATCTTGAATGAGCCGATCGGCTGCAGGCACTCGAGCTTGAGCCAGATCTCGGCAGGCGACTCCGGCGCCTGCAGGCGCACGAGCGGTGTCCGAATCGCCACGTCGGCGATACGCGCCCGTGCCGTGCGAATCTCGGCCAGCGGGATCACACCCCGACCCCCGTGCCGCTGCCACCCGCACGCGCCCGGGTCACGCACAGCTCCGCGGGGCCGCGAGGTCTCGAACCGCGGTCATCGAAACATCTCCGTCAGTGACTCGCGGTCCGTGGCCGTGAGAGAGATCGACAGCGCCTCGACGGCCGGCGCAAGATGCTCGGAACGGCCGGGCCCGACCACGATCGCGGTCACCTCGTCGAGCGCCAGCAGCCACGCGAGCGCGAGACCGGCCATCGAGACGTCGCGGGCCGCCGCTCGTGCCGCGAACGAGTCGAGCGCGTCGAAGACGCGATCGGAGTCATAGCCGACGTACGGCTCGGGTCGTAACGTCATCCGTGACCCCTGCGGCGGCGACTCGCCGCGGCGGTACTTCCCGGTCAGCCAGCCGCCTGCCAGCGGGCTGAACGGCGTGTACCCGAGCCCGTGCTCGCGACAGACCGGAAACACGGATTCGCGGTCACCCTGCTCGAGGAGAGAGAAGGCGTTCTGTACCCACTCGTACCGCGGCAGCCCCTCGAGGTCTGACAGCTCGAGCGCCGCAGCGAGCTGCTCGCCGGTGAAGTTCGAGGCGCCGAAGCCGCCGATCTTGCCTGCGCGCCTGAGCTCCCCGAATGCCTGCAGCGTCTCCTCCGGCGGCGTTTCGGGGTCGAAGTCGTGTGCGAGGTAGAGCGCCACCCGATCGACTCCGAGGCGCCTCAGGCTCGTCTCGAGCTGGCGGTGGATTCGTCTGCTGCCGAGGCCGTGATCCTGGCCCTCGTCCATCGGGTTGAACGTCTTCGTGGCGATCAGAATGCGGTCACGGACATCAGCGCTCTTCGTGGCGAGCCACTCGCCGATGAAGCTCTCGCTCCGGCCGCCACCGTAGGCGTCGGCGGTGTCGAAGGTCGTGATGCCGAGGTCCCAGGCGGTGTCCATCAGCCGGAACGCCTCCTCCCGCGTTGTTCCCTTCCCGAAGAAGGCGGGGGACGAGCCGATCCCGCCGAAATTGCCGCAACCGAGGATGAGCCGCGTCACTGCGACGCCGGTACCGCCGAGAGTACGGGTCTCCATGTTCTCAGGAGCCGGAGACGTGTGGGTCGCGGCGGCGCATCATCATCCGGCCTCGGACGTCGCCGTCAGCTCGTTGCGGACGTCCCAGAGCTCCTGGTACTCGACGCGGTGGATCAACCGGCCCAGCACCTCGACGGGAGTGCCCTGAGTCCCGATCACGTGCTCTCCGATCACGCGTGCGACGACCCGGTAGTGGCGGATGCGCCAGGTCTGCATCCACTCGTCGAGCTCCATCAGCGCCTCCGCCAGCTGGTAGAGCTGCTCGTGCTGCCGCCCGTGGACGTAGAGGTCGACGAGTGTCAGCCCCGCCCGCTCTCGCGCAGCGTGGAACGCCTCGCCGAGCCGCGCCATCGCCGGGCGCAGCTCCTTGACGCCCGGCGAGTCGAAGCCGGAGCCGTGGCCGAGGACCTTGCGGATCTCCTGGTACTCCCATGGCGACATCTCTTCGAGCATGTCGAGCTGAGCCGTGATGAACCGCATGCACATGCTCGCCCGTCGCAGCAGCCGCAGGGCGCCGCCGACCTCGCCTTCGTCGACGAGATCTGCCGCGGCGGCCGTGTCGTTCCAGGCGAGCTTGAGCCAGAGCTCGGACGACTGGTGCACGACCTGGAACAACAGCTCGTCGCGGTGCACCCACTCGTCCGGGCCCTTCTGGAGCGCCAGCAGCTCGTCCATGTTGAGGTAGCGCTCGTAGTCGGTGCGGGCCTCCCCCGGCAGGACCGGGCGGTTGAGCGGCGGCTCCCAGACTTCATGTGACATGGCACGAACCTCCTACGGAAGGGACACTCTCAGGGCATCGGTCGTCTTGATCTCTCCGGCCACACGAAGGACGTGGCAAGCCCTGGGATGACCATAGCCACATCGGGCCGAAGCCGGTTCGAAGTCGTTCCACGGAGCCGGCCTGAGCAGCGACCTCTCCCAACCCGAGTGTCCACGAGCCTCCGTGGAACAGGCTTCGTGACTCAGAGCCACGAGCTCACGCCAGCAGGTGTCTCAGGCGCCCGAGCGCCTCGAGCAGCGTGTCGATGTCGCCATCCGTGTTGTAGTAGTGCGCTGCCACCCGCAGGTTCGTGTCGCGGAGCGAGCAGACGATGTCCTCCTTTGCGAGCGACGCGACGAGTGCGGGCGCGTCAGTGGAGCGTGCACAGACGAGCGGCCCGCGACGCGCCGGGTCGGCCGGGGTGACGACGGCGGCGCCGAGCTCCTCGAGGCCGGCGATCAGGCGCGTGTTGAGCGCCGACACGTGTGCCTCGACCGAGGGCACGCCCGTCTCCTGCAGCAGCCCGAGCCCTGCGACGCCCGCGTAGATGTTCGGCACCGGCGGTGTCCCGGCGTCGAAGCGGCGCGCGGTCGCATGGGGCGAGTAGTCGGAGATGTCCATCTGGAAGATGTCCTCGTCGGCGAACCACCCCGTCTGGGTCGGTGTGAGTCCGGCGAGCACCTCGCCCCGCACCCAGAGGAAGCCGAGGCCGGCCGATGCGAGCAGATACTTGACGGTACCGCCGGTGACGAAGTCGGCACCGAGCGCTCGTACGTCGAGCTCGATCGCACCCGCCGCCTGGTAGCTGTCGGCGAGGACGAGGGCTCCCTTTGCATGAGCCGCCTCCGCGATCGCGGCGACGTCGTTGCGATGGCCGGTCCTGTAGGAGATCGTCGTGCAGCAGACGAGCGCCGTCCGCTCGTCGATCGCGGCCGCGAACCTCTCCGGCGGGATGGATCCGTCGGCCTCGGGGCGGACGTGCACGACCTCGGCGCCGCGGAGCTCCTGTGCGTGGGCGATCTGGCCGACGGTCGGGAACTCGTACTCGCTGATCACGATCCGGTTCCGTCCACCGCGCTCGAACTGCAGTGCCGAGACGATCCCGCTGACGCCCTGCGAGACCGATGTCGTGACCGCGACCTCGTCGGGCTGCCCGTGGAGGAGCTCCGCGAAGCCCGCGCGTGCCGCCTCGGCCCGCTCGACCCAGAACTCCCATTCGGCGCCGTTCCCGTCCCAGCCGGCGAGGTACTCCTCGTAGGCGGCGCGGACGCGATGCGAGAGAGCGCCCTGCGAGCACGAGTTGAGGTACGTCTTGTGCTCGAGGATCGGGAACTCGTCGCGGATCGCCGCGCCGACGCCGCCGTGGACGGTGACCGGCTTCAGCCGGTCGCGCGGGTTGGCGCTCACGTCGGCCGGGCCCCGTAGGCAGCCGCGATGTCGGGCATCAAGTACGCGGCCGACGGGCTGCCGGCCGGGGTGAAGAGGCCGAGGACCGCCAGCTCTCGGTCGGCCGAGAGGTTCTCGACGATGTGGATCTCCCGCGGGGTCAACCGGAACGCCGCCCCGGCAGGCAGCTCCTCGGCCGTCTCGCCGAGGTGGAAGCGCCCCCGCCCCTGCCAGACCCAGACGATCTCGTCGTAGAGGTGGTAGTGCCAGGGCGCTTTGCCGGGCGGGATATAGCCGACGAACAGCGTCGCGCGGGTCGAGCCGTTGTGCGGGCCGAACAGCACCTGGAAGGAGCGGCTGCCCGTCGCCCGGCCGGGCTCGACCTGGTCGGTCGTGACGATGCGCTCCCGTGGGCCGATCGGTGCGTGGAGGTCGGTGGCCGCGCCGACCGCGAACAGAACTGCGCCGAGGCCGCCCGGCCCCGCCGTCAGTGTCGCGTGCTCGCCTGCCGCCAGAAGCGCCGCAGTGCCCTCGGTGAGCGCATCGGTGTCGAGGACGCCGGCGCCGTGAGAGACGAACAGCAGGGTGTCCGCAGCGGTGTCGCCGACGGCCGCCGTGTCGCCGGGGCCGACCTGCAGGCGCTTCATGGTGAGCGGAGAGCCGGTCTGCGCCGGTATTCCGTCGGTGAGATCGACGCGCGCCATCGCTACCTCCCGAGGTAGGCCTTGCGGAGCTCCTCGTTCTCGAGGAGATCGGCCGCCTTGCCCTCGAGCACGATGCGGCCGGTCGAGAGAACATAGCCGCGGTCCGCGATCGAGAGCGACACGTTCGCGTTCTGCTCGACCACGAGCATCGCCACGCCCGCGTCGTTGACCTGCTTGATGATCTCGAAGCTCCGCTCGACGAGCACGGGAGCGAGCCCCATCGACGGCTCGTCCATCAGCAGCAGCTTCGGCTTGGACATCAGCGCCCGTCCCATCGCGACCATCTGCTGCTCGCCTCCCGACAATGTGCCCGCGAGCTGGGCGCGCCGCTCGTAGAGCAGCGGGAACAGCTCGTAGACGCGCTCGAACTCCTCCCTGAGGTCGGCCTTCGGACGCAGATAGGCCCCCATCTCGAGGTTCTCGACCACCGTCATCGGCCCGAACAGGCGCCGGTTCTCCGGGACGATCGCGAGGCCGCGCCTGATCCGGTGAGCCGTGGCCACCGTCGTCACGTCCTCGCCCGCGAGGCGCACCGTGCCGGTCCGGGGGCGCACGAGCCCGAGGATCGTCTTCAACGTTGTCGACTTCCCTGACGCGTTGCCGCCGAGCAGGCACACGAGCTCGCCCTCGCGAACGACCATGTTCGAGTCCTGGAGGATGTGGATCTGGCCGTAGTAGGTGTTGACTCCCGCGAGCTCGAGCAGCGGTGTGGGCGACGAGCTCACTTGCGCGCCATCCCACCGGCACCGAGATAGGCCTCGACGACCTTCGGATCGGTCGCGACCTGCTCGAAGCTCCCCTCCGCGATCTTGACGCCGTGGTCGAGGGCGACAACACGATCCGAGATTCCCTCGACCACGTGCATGTCGTGCTCGATCGTCAGGATCGTGTAGCCCGCATCGGTTCGCAGCTGCGCAATCAGCTCGGTGAGCTCCTGGGTCTCCTTGGGGTTCATCCCGGCGGCGGGCTCGTCGAGGAGCAGTAGCCGCGGATTCGTTGCCGTCGCGCGGGCGATCTCGAGCCGGCGGCGATTCGCGTACGAGAGGCTGTAGGCGGGCTGATCCCAGCGGTAGCCCATCAGCCGCTCGCCGAAGAAGGCGAGCTTCGTCTCGGCGAGCTCGCGGATCTCGCGCTCCTCCCGGCGCATGCCCGGGGTGCGCAGCATCGAACGGAAGACACCGGCTTTGGTGTGACCGTACGCAGCGGCCATCACGTTCTCGCGCACGCTCATGTTCAGGAACAGGCGCAGGGTCTGAAACGTGCGGGCGATGCCGCGCCGCGTGATCTGGTGGGGCTCGAGGCCCTTGATGCTCGAGCCGGCGAAGACGATGTCGCCTTCGACGGGCACGTAGACGCCGGTGACGAGGTTGAAGAGCGTCGTCTTCCCCGCACCGTTCGGGCCGATCACGCTCACGATCTCGCCCTCGTCGACGTGAAGGTCGAGACGATCGACCACGCGCAGGCCGCCGAACGCCATCGAGACGCCCTGGAGCTCGAGGAGCTTCTCGGCCATCAGACGATCTCCACCCGCTTCTCGCCGAGCAGCCCCGATGGACGCAGGATCATCAGTGCGATCAGCAGGACGCCGAGGATGATGTATCGCGTGGGCTCCGGCTTCGACAGCATCACGTTCTCCCACACGAAGGCGGCAAGGTAGAGGACGGGCACGAGCAAGACGAGGCGCGCCCAGCCGTGTAGAAGCGTCAGGACGAGCGCCAGTGAGACGAGCGATATGTACGAGACCGGTGCGACCCACGCGGCCGACGCGCTGGGCACGACCACCCAGTTCGCCATGAAGTCCGCCACGCCGCCGCCGGCGCCACCGCTGCCGCTGACCCAGGCGTCGTCGACCGCCCCGACCGCAGTGTGCACGATCAGCCCGAACAGAAGCGTTCCCGCTAGAACGGCCGCGAGCCGGACAGAGAACCGGAAGGCAGCGAACAGGCCCAGCACGATGACGGTGTAGAAGAGAACGCGCGAGTCGCCAGGATCGCGGAGCAACTCGAGCAACACGCCGATCAACACCGCACCGAGGACGACCCCCGCCTGGCTGCCGGCGCCGCCCAAGATCACCATCGTGTAGATCGTGATCAGCAGTGGGAACGAGAAGGAGAGCGGGAACACGCTCGCGTTGAGGGCAGCGACGAACGTCCCCGACAGTGCAGCGATGGAGGCGCCAAAGGCGAAGCTCATCAGCTTCAGCCAGTTGACGGGCATGCCCATCACTTCCGCGGCGAGCGGATCCTCCCGCAACGATCGCCAGGCCCTCCCGGTACGGGACTGATTCACGAAGCGCAGCGCGACGAAGACCACCACGAAGACTGCCAGCACGACGTAGAG
Organism: uncultured Thermoleophilia bacterium; assembly: GCA_963823355.1. Lineage (GTDB taxonomy): Bacteria > Actinomycetota > Thermoleophilia > Gaiellales > Gaiellaceae > Gaiella. The sequence goes on along the minus strand of CAWGLG010000007.1, from coordinate 324,519 downwards.
ATACGCGACGTTGAAGATGCCGTCGTTCGAGACCCGCAACGCGTGGCCGAAGAAGCTGAGCGGGTCGACGTTGAGGATCCCGTTCGCGCCCCCGGTGACGTTGCTACCGAAGATGGAGTCGCCGTTCGTCGTGACGGTGAGGAAGAGCTGGAGGAAGAACAGGGTCACGATCGCGAGGTAGTCGCCTGTGAGCCGCCGCGACGGCAGCCCCACGAGCAGCCCGGCGATGGCTCCGATCACGACGACCAGCGGGATCGCGACGATCGTGGGAAGGTGGACTCCGTACTGGTCGGAGCTGAGGAGCGCGTAGGAATACGCCCCGATGCCGTAGAACGCGATGTAGCCGAGGTCGAGCAATCCGCCCCAACCGACGACGACGTTCAGTCCGAGCGCAAGGAGCATGTAGAGGGCAATGTCGAACGCCACCCGGCGCACGTAGCCGCTGTCGTACACGACCGGAAGCACGGCGGCGAGAGCGACGAACGTGGTGAGCCAGGCCCACCACGGAACGACGCGGAGGCGCTCCTCGAGTGCGCCAAGGCGGCCGCCGCGCGATGCAAGATTGCCGCCGTGCCGTGATACCCACTCGTCGCGGCCGACCGCCGGGCTCGAGGCGCCCTCCGACGTCGAAGCCTCGAGCGCCCCCTCCAGCGGCCGTGTCAGCTCGTCGTCGTAGCCGCCACTCATCTCACACCTTCCGGATATCCGCTTTACCGAGGATCCCCTGGGGACGGAAGAGCAGGAAGAGGATCAGGATCACGAACACGAACAGGTCGGACCAGCGCGTCGAGACGTACCCCTGCGTATACGACTCGGCGCATCCGAGCAGGAGCCCCCCGGCCATCGCCCCCGGGATCGAGCCGATTCCACCGATCACCGCCGCCGTGAAGCCCTTCAGGCCGATCAGGAAACCGATCGTGGCGTAGGTCGGGACGCGGAGGGCGAACAGCACACCGGCGGCGCCCGCGAGCGCGGAACCGAGGACGAACGCGAACACGATCACGCGGTCGATGTCGATACCCATCATGGCGGCTGCCTCGCGGTCGTGTGAGGTCGCACGCATCGCCTTGCCGATCCGCGTCCGCGTGACGAGCAGCCAGAGGAAGATCATCATCGCGAACGCCGAGACGATCGTGATGATTCTGAGCAGCGGCACGCGAACGTTGCCGATGTCGAAGCCGTTGAAGTAGAGCGCGCCGTTGCTGAGGGAGAACGTGTCGTAGTTCTTCAGGTCTGCGCCGAACATCAGCTGCATCGAGTAGGCGAGGAAGAACGAGACGCCGAGGGCGCTGATCAACGGGGCGATGCGGGGCGAGTCGCGGAGCGGACGGTAGGCAAATCGCTCGATAGCGACGCCGAGCACCGCACACCCGGCCATCGCCGCGAGGGTGATCAGGACGAGCAGGAGCCACACCGGCACGACCGGGTTCGTCGAGCCTCCGAGCACCTGGAGGGCACCGAACCCGATGAACGTGCCGACCATGAACACGTCGCCGTGCGCGAAGTTGAGGAGCTTGAGAATGCCGTAGACGAGCGAGTAGCCGAGGGCGATCAACGCGTAGACGCTGCCGAGCGTCAGGCCGTTCAGCGTGAGTTGGATGAATGTGTCCACGCGGGTCGCGAGTCTATCGCGGATCACCGAAGGGTGGCCCGGCCGGATGGCCGGGCCGCCCTTCGTCGCTCATCGTTCGACTTAGCCGACGAGCTTGTACGACCCGTTCTTCTGGATCTCGAAGATGTAGAACTTCGCATTCAGCGGATCGTTCGACTTCGTCGAGAAGCGGAAGGTGCCGCCGAGGATCGAGTTCTTGATCACGACCCGCTTGACGTTCTTGACGACGTCGGCGCGCTGCTTGATCTGCCCCTTGCCGACGTTGCACGCCCGCTTGATCGCGTTGAGCGCGACCTGCACGGCCAGGTAGGTCGGAGGACCGAACGAGCCGACCGCGGTGCCCGGGTTGTCCTTCTGCCAGCCGGCGAGCAACGCCTTGCTCGTTGGAACGCCGGTGATGTCCGGGGCGAAGTTCGACACGAAGGAGCCGGGCACGTTGAACTCCTTCGGGCCGTTCGCGCCGTCACCGCCGAACACCTTCGCCTTCTTGCCTTGCTCGATCAGCTGCTGGGCGAAGTTCTGCGCATCGCCGGGCTTCTGGGTCGGGAAGAAGACGAAGTCCGCACTGCTCGGAACCTTGGTCACGAAGGACGAGAAGTCCGTCACCGTGTTTGCGATGGAGAGACGGGTCGTCGTGACGCCCTTCTTGTCCAGGACGTTCTCGACCGCATCGGCGAGGCCCTGCGAGTACGGCTCCTGGAAGTCGATGACCACGACGTTCTTGGCACCCTTCTTGATCATGAAGTTGGCATCCGTCGGGCCCTGGATGTAGTCGCCCGGGACGACCCGGAAGAACGCTGACGTCGCTTCCCTGGCAATCCCCTTCGTCAGTGACGTACGCGTGGCCGACTCCGAGATGTGGGCGAGACCGGCGTCGCGGTACACTTGGCTCGACGCAGCAACGGCTCCCGAGGTCGACGGCCCGATCACGGCGACAACAGTCTTGTCGGCGACGTACTTCTGCGCCAGCGTCTGTGCCGGTGCGGGACCCTGCTCGACCGGGGTATCACCGGTGACGAGCCGGATCTTGAGGCCGTATCTCGGCGCCAGCGTCTTGACCGCGTACTTCGCCCAGCTCAGCTGTTCGTTGCCGAGGAAGGCGGCGCCACCGGTGAGCGGCGTCACCAGGGCGAGCTTGAGCGTGCTTTTGCAGCTGACAGCCTGCGTCTTCGCGGCAGCGGACGAGCCGGCACCCGCGGTCGATGCGAGCGCGCCGGCCAACACGGCCACGAGCGCGATCGCCATCCCTCCACGTCTGTTCATTCGGATACTCCTCCTTAGATGGGTGTGCACGTTGTGTGACGTCGAACCGCAGGACTTAGTTGCGCTAACAGTCCGCCCCAACGATGCGGTGGCGGGAGTGAAGCAGTGTCTCGGCGCCAAGTCAACCGGCCGGAGTCACTCTCGGGGCCCGGCGGAGAGAGCCTCGACCCAGCCCGCGGTGTCGAGGAACTGCCGGAACCGCCATGCCTTACCCTCGCGCAGCGACCAGACGTGCACGAACGGCACGTCGAGGCGCTTCCCGGTCTCCTTCGCGGTCCCCCGATAGCGCCCGAGCACGACGACCTCGTCGCCCGCGTCGAGGAACTCGTCCGGCACGGCCGAGAACACCGACCACCAGTCGCGGTCAAGTGGGTCGAAAACGTGCGCGCGCACCTCTGCGATGCCGCGGTAGGTGCCCCCGTGGGGCAGTCCCTGCGCCTGTTGCCACTCGACTGCCCCGTCCATGTCGGCGACGACCGCGTCGAGGTCTCCCCGCGCGAACGCCTCGTACGAGCGCCGGACGATCTGAACGTTCACCGCGTGGAGCCTGGTCACAGGCCACACCCGCAAGCCCCGGCCGCACTCCGGGCCGGGTCAGAGCAAGGCTGCCGCAGCGGCGTAGGCTCGGCGCGCCGCTTCGTCCACGGGCAGGCCCCAGAAGAGCTCGGGCGTCGAGAAGATCTCGACGTCGAGCGCGCCGTCCCAGCCGGCGGCGGCGAGCGCCTCGACGAGCTCCCGCGTTCGCGAGATGCCTTCGCCCGGGAGTACCCGGTCGGCGCGGTCGAGCGACGGCCAGTCGCTGACGTGAACCCCGGCGACGCGCCCGGCGTTCGCCGCGATCCACGGAAGCACGTCTGGGTCGTCCCAGAGGTGGTAGGTGTCGAACAGGATCCCGATCTCGGGCGTCCCGGCCCTGGCCAGGACGGCGTCGGCATGGCTCAGCGAATTGACGAATCCCGCCTGCTCGCGTTGCGTCACGTGCACCGGCTCGAACCCGACGCGAACAGCGGCGAGACGGGCGGCCGCTGCGACGCTCCGTAACCCCTGCACCAGAACCTCCGTGGCCTCCTGCTCCGAGCGCCCGCCGAGCGGCCCCGCGAGGCATGCGACACAGTCGGGCTCGTAGGCCGCGAGCCGTGCGACCGACGCCCGTAGAGCCTCGACGCGGTCGGCCACATCGGGTGGCCCTTCCATCCCGGGGATTGCGAGCGGGAGCACCGCCGGAACCTCCGGGACACACACGGCAACGCGGAGGCCGTGCTCGCGCAGAAGAGCCCTGTTCGCGTCGTCGTCGTCGGGCAGCTTGAACTCCCAGAGGCCGATCGCGTCGAACCCGGCGGCGGCATACGCCTCGACGTCTTCGGCGAACGATGCGCCGACGGTGGAGATCTCGGACAGCGAGAGGATCACGAGCGCCGCGGAAGCCGCGCGAGGAGGCGTTGGGTGATGGGCGGTCTCGTCAGCTCCTTCGCGACGAGATACCCGGAGCCGGCGCCGAGGCCCGGGCCGGGATGGGTGCTCGCGCCGATGTGCCAGAGTCCTGCCACGGCCGTTTCGTGGCCGGGTGCCTCAGCCAGCGGGCGCCACAGCAGGTTCTGGTCGAGCGCACACGAGCCGCCGTAGATGTCGCCGCCGACGAGGTTCGGGTTGAGGGCTTCGAGATCGACTGGTGAGATGACCACGCGCTTCAGCGTCGCCGCCGCGAGATTCCCGATCGACTGACCGAGTCGGGCGACGATGCGGTCGGCGTAGGCCTCACGCAGCTCGTCCGTCCAGGTGCCGTTGCCGGTGTCGAGCTCGCCGGCGGCGTCCCCTTTGACGGTGCCCGCCGGGAGCTCCTGCAGCTGGATCCACAACACGGATTTCCCTGCCGGCGCCCGAGACGGATCGAGAACCGCCGGCTGGCCACAGACGATCGTCGCCTCCGCAGGGAGGAGCCCGCGCTCCGCCTCGTTGACAGCGCGCGAGACGCCGTCGAGGCCCGGTGTCACGTGGACGATCGGGCAGCGGCCGAGGCGGTCGGCGTCCGGGCCCTGCCATTGGGGTGGCTCGTCGAGCGCGAGGTGAATCTGCATCTCGGCGCGGCCGTACCGGAAGCGCGTCGCCGCCCCGGTAACCGCGGCCGGCACCTCGGAGCCGCTGAGGAGCCTCCCGTAAAGCTGCGTGGGCGTAACGTTCGCGACAACCGCATGGCTTGCGCCCACGACCTCCCCCGTGGCGAGCCGCACGCCGGTGGCTCGTCCGTTTGCGACCAGGATCCGCTCGACGTCGGCCTCGAGACGCACCTCGCCGCCGGCGTCCGTCACGATCCCCGCGAGCGCGTCGACGAGACGAACGCCGCCGCCGACGGGAACCGGCATGCCCCCGAGCTGGAGCGCGGCGCCGATCACCTGCGTCATGAAACCCGAGGTCGCCTGGTCAGGGCCGAGACCCGTATGCAGCACCCAGGGGGCGAGGACGCCATGGGCTGCCTCGGACTCGAACGTTTCCGAGACCCAGTCGCGGCAGCTCACGAGCGTGTTGCCTGCGAACTCGAGCAGTCCGCGGCGACCGAGTCGGCGAAGCGCCTTCCGGCCGAGCGAGAGGCCCGACGTCGACCACAGCTCTGTCGAGAGGATCCCGAACGAGAGGTCGGCGTTGGCCATGAATGCGTTGAACTGGCGTTCCCACGCGGCGCCATCCCCGAGCCGCAGCCGGTCGAACTCCGCGATGTTGGCCTCGAGCGAGCCGGCGATGAACGCCGCCGAGCCGTCGGGGAATGCCGTGCCGGTCGGGAGGTCGGTGTTGACGTACACGACTCCGCGTCGGTCGAGCTCGTCCTTCAGCTCACCGTAGGCGGCCGAGCCGGTGAAGAGCGGATGCCAGGAGGCGAGCACCTCGTGCGTGAATCCCGGCAGGGTCAGATCGGTCGAGGTTCGGATGCAGCCGCCGGCGACGGTGTTGCGCTCGAGCACGCAGACGCTCCATCCGTCTCGGGCGAGGAGCGCAGCGCCGACCAGCGAGTTGATCCCCGAGCCGACGAAGACCGCGTCATGGATCGCCATCGCGGCGATGCTACAGAACCGATCCTTCTTGACACGCCACTGCCCGGTGTGCGACCAATAGAGGCATGCTTCTACGAGAAGTCGAGTATGCGCGTCCGGCCACCGTCGAGGAGGCCATCGGTCTCCTCTCCGAGCACGACGGGGCACGTGCCCTCGCAGGGGGCCAGACGCTCGTCAACGTGATGAAGGCCAGGGCAGCCTCGCCCGATCTGCTCGTCGATCTCGCCGACCTCGACGAGCTGCGAACGATCTCGTTCTCGGCCGACCAGAGCGCCCTCGAGATCGGCGCCATGGTCACGAACACGCAGGTGATCGGGTCGTCCGAGGTCGAGGTGGCCCGGCCCATCCTGGCCGAGGTCGCCGCGACGATCGCCGACGTTCAGATCCGCAACCGTGGGACCATCGGCGGCAACGTCTGTGTCAACGACCCCACCAACCACTATCCGCCTCTCCTCACCGCGCTCGGGGCGTCGTTCGCGATCCGCGGTCTCTCGGGCGAGCGCACCCTCCCGGCCGACGAGTTCTTCCTCGGCGTGTACCTGACGGCCGTCGAAGAGGGTGAGCTGCTGACGACGATCTCGGTGCCGACGCGAAGGCCGGGCACGGGTGACGCGATGGCCGGCATCACCGTCGGCGCCCACGGCACGTACCTCGTCAACGCGGCAGCAACCGTCGGCCCGGCCGGGACGAGGATCGTGATCGGTTGCGTCTCATCCGTCCCCGTGCGGGCGACGGCCATGGAGGAGCGCCTGACGGCAGGGGACTTCTCCGAGGCGGCCGTCCGGGCGGCTGCGGCCGGCCTCGGCGCGACGCTCGATCCGCCGTCCGATGTCCATGCGACCGCCGACTACCGCCGTCACCTCGCCGAGGTCTCGGCCGTCCGCGCGGTTCTGCAAGCCGCCGCGAGAGCAAAGGGGTGAGCGTGTCCACGACCTCCACGCACCGGACGATCTCGGTCGAGATCAACGGGACGACCTACGAGCGCGACGTTCCCGCATCGCTGCTGCTCGTGCACTTCCTGCGGGACGACCTCGACCTGACCGGCACCCACATCGGTTGCGACACCGGAAGCTGCGGTGCCTGCACCGTGCAGTTCGGCAGCGACGCGGTCAAGAGTTGCTGCATGCTCGCCGTGCAGGCTGACGGGGCCTCGATCACGACGGTCGAGGGCCTTGCGAGCGAAGACGGAGAGCTGACGCCGTTGCAGCAGTCGTTCCACGAGCATCACGCCCTGCAGTGCGGCTACTGCACCCCGGGGATGCTGATGAGCGCCACCGCTCTGTTGGAGCAGAACCCGAGCCCGAGCGAGCACGAGGTGAAGGTGGCCCTCCAGGGGAACCTCTGCCGCTGCACCGGCTACTGGAACATCGTCGAGGCGGTCGTTGCCGTCGGCGAGGGAGGTGCGCGATGACGGCCGTCGAGACCGACACCACAACCCTGAGCAAGGGGTCGGCAGTCGGGCAAAGCGTGCCCCGCAAGGAGGACAGGAGGCTCGTCCAGGGGCAGGGCGTCTTCTTCGACGACGTCAAGCGGAAGGGCATGGGCTATCTCCATTTCGTGCGCTCCCCGTACGCACACGCCACCATCGCGTCGATCGATCTCTCGGCGGCACTCGAGCTCCCCGGTGTCTACGGCACGCTCACGGGCGACGAGGTGGCGATCCTGACCGATCCCTTCTTCCAGATCGCGGCTCCGCCCGGCGGGCACGTGAAGGACTATGCGCTCGCAGTCGGCAAGGTGCGCTACCTCGGCGAGCCCGTCGTCGCCGTCGTCGCCGAGACCCGCGAGCTCGCCCGTGACGCGGCAGAGCTCGTGATGGTCGACTACGAGCCGCTCGAGGTCGTCGTCGATGCCCGGAAGGCGCTCGCGGAGGGCGCCCCCGTGCTCCACGAGGACTGCGGTGGAAATCTCTCGTACACGGGCGTCTGGGAGTGGGGCGACGTCGACACGGCGTTCGCCGAGGCCGACCACGTCGTCTCGATCGACGAGCTCCACTTCGACCGCTTCAACTCGACGCCGCTCGAATGCGACGGCGCCCTCGTCGAGTACAACCGCGGCACGGGTCAGTGGACGATGTACACGAACAACCAGTTCCCGGGCTTCGCCGCGATCATGATGGGCCCTGCGCTGCGCGTCGGCCTCGACAAGCTGCGTATCGTCACCCAGGACATCGGCGGCGGCTTCGGAAACAAGATCACCTCGCATCCGCAGCTCGTCGCCTGCTGCTTGCTCGCGCGCAAGCTCAAGCGGCCGATCCAGTGGACCGAGTGGCGGACGGAGTTCCACCAGTCGATGTCACACGGCAACGAGCGGTGGTTCGAGGGCACGGAGGTGGCCGTGAAGGCCGACGGCACGCTGCTCGGCTTCCGCACCAGGGCGATCGACGACGCGGGTGCGTACCTCCGCTACGAGCCGCTCGGCGGCGTGATCTGGTCGCAGGTTGCCGCCGGGCTCTACAAGTGGCGGCACATCCGCCTCGAGTTCACGCAGGCGATGACGAACAAGGCACCCGTCTCGCCGAACCGCGGCTACTCGCGGATGCAGCAGCTGTGGTTCACGGAGCGGGTGATCGACATCGTCGCTCACACCCTCGGGTTCGACCCCGTCGAGATCCGACGCAAGAACTTCGTCCAGCCGGAGGACATGCCCTACGAGACGCCGAACGGCTGCGTCTACGACTCGGGCGACTACCCGCGCGCGATGGAAATGGCGCTCGAGCTGATCGGCGCCGAGAGCATCGAGGAGCGCCGCGCCGAGGCTGCCTCGCGCGGCAAGCTGCTCGGGCTCGGCATCGGCTCCACCCTTGATTCGGGAACGAACAACTTCGGGCAGTCGCAGCTGATCAACCCCGACCTGCAGTTCTCCGGGAACAACGAGGTCGCGACCGTCAAGCTCGACATCTTCGGCGAGGTGGTCGTCACCCTCGGCACCACGCCGCAGGGCCAGAGCCACGAGACGACTGCCGCGCAGGTCGTCGCGGACATCCTCCACTGCGATGTCGACGCCGTCCATGTGCGGGCGGGCCACGACAGCTACTGGAACTCGCATGCGGGATTCTCGGGAACCTACGCGAGCCAGTTCGCCGTCACCGGCCTCGGGGCCGTCAAGGGCGCTGCCGACCTGCTCGCCGGGCAGATGGTGAAGCTCGCCTCGATGGTGTTCCAGTGCCCGGAGGAGGCGATCGAGCTCGCCGACGGCTTCGCCCGTATCAAGGACAATCACGAAGCGGCGTTGCCGTTCATGGCGCTCGGCGCAATCCCGAACGCCAACAACGCAGGCTTCCCCGAGGATCCGCCGACGATGAACTGCCGCTTCGTCTACCGGCCGCCGTTCGACGTCCCCGACAAGGAGCGGAAGTTCGGCAACCTGACGCTGACCTACGCGACGCAGATTCACGCCTGCGTGGTCGAGATCGATCGGGAGACAGGCGTGACCGAGGTCGTCGACTACGCTGCGGTGGACGACTGCGGCGTCCGGATCAACCCGCAGATCGTCGAAGGCCAGGTGATGGGCGCGACGGCGCACGCGATCGGGGCGGCGCTCTGGGAGTCCTTCGTCTACGACGAGGACGGCAACCTGCTGACGCCGAACTTCTACGACTACCACGTGCCGCACGCGCTCGACATGCCGCCGTTGAAGACGGGAGCGTTCGAGTCACCATCCCCGTTCACGCCACTCGGCACGAAAGGCATGGGGGAGGGCGGCGGCGGCGGCATCCACTGCATCTGCGCCGGGATCCAGGATGCGCTCCGGGCAGCCGGCGGGGCGATCGTGACCGACAGCCACAACCCCTACCAGCGCGTCTGGGAGATGCTCGCCAACCCGGAGCGGTCGCGAGGAACGGTCGAGGTGACGTCCAGGTGAACGTGCACGGGACGAAGGAGTTGGACGCTTCGAGGGAGGTCGTCTGGAGTGTGATCGACGATCCGGTGCAGATGGCGGGGCTGATGCCGGGCGTCGAGAGCCTCGACATCAAGGACGAGCGCCACTGGCAGGCGAAGGTGAAGGTTCCGCTCGGGATCGGTGGTTTGAAGATGACGATCGACTTCGAGAAGGTCGAGGAGCGTCCGCTGGAGTTCGCGTCGATGAGCGCGAAGGGGAAGGGTGTCGGTGCGATGATGAACATGACGACGTCGTTCACGCTCACGGGTGAGGGTGAGCACACGTCGATGGCGTGGTCGGCGGAGGTGAAGATCGCGGGGCCGGTCGGCTCGATGGGGCAGCGGGTCCTGCAGCCGATCGTCCAGCAGCAGGTGGGGAACGTGCTCACCGCGCTCGAGGTGAAGGTCGCCGAGGCGAAAGCGGCTGCCGCGTAGGGTGTGCTGACGGCGGGGCGTCAGGAGGTCTGATCGAGGCCGCTCGGTGGTTGTCGAGCTCACGATCGCGTCTGGCGAGCCACTGCTAATCGCCGTCGAGCGCCTCGTCGCGTGCATCGGTGAACAGACAGGTCACCGTCCCCGACGGAAGATGGCGCCGCGCTGTCATCTCAGCGTCGAGTCCCGTCCTCGCCGAGCCGCTTCCGCGTGCGTTCCGCCATCACCACGTTGCCCTTGCGCTCGTACCGGTCGAGCGCCTCCGCCAGCGCTGTGGCCTCCTCTTGGCGCTTGCCGCCGAGCGCCAGCACCTCCGCGAGGTCCACGTACGCGTCTGCCTGGAGGTTGAGCGCGTCTCCGCCGTCGCCGATCGCGACCGCCTCGCGGGCCAGGTGCTCGGCCTCGGCATGCGCACCACGCCGCGCGAGTGCCTTCGCCTTCGCCCGTCGCCACAGCACGCGCGGGGTGACGGCACCGGTCGGGGTGGCCGAGCGTGCTCGCTCCAGCCACTCGTCTGCCTCCTCGTCACGGCCGAGCTCGAGCAAGGCGAGCGCGAGCATGGAGGAGAACTCGAGGAAGTTGCCGAGCTCTCCCGTGGCGAGAGCGCCCTCGCACATCTCACGGGCCGCGGCCTCGGCGCGCCCGTAGTCGCCCTCGAGCATCGACACGTGGTAGCGGCGAAGCGCGAGGATCACGGGACCCCTGATCGAGCCCAGCTCTGCGAGTCGTTCGGCCGAGCGGGCCTGGAGCTCGCGTGCCTCGTCGAATCGGCCGAGCATGGCCAGGAAACGCGAGCGCAGCGGCAGCGCGCTCTGCCGCTCGAGGTGTGGGTGTTCGTCGAGCCACCGGAGGCACTCGCTCACCGGGGTCGCACCCTCCTGTTGTGCGTTGACGCAGTTGTGCTCGCCGAAGCGGGCGACCATCTCCGCTCCCGCGCGGCGCGCATGCGTGACGATGCGCTCGCCGGTCGCGAGGATGTCCGCCCACGGCTGCGCGTGCGTCTCCTGGGCCATGAGCATTGCCGTGTACACGAGCGAGAGGCCCCAGTCGTCGCCGGAGGGTTCGAACACCGCTCGTGCGTCTTCCGCGAGCGCGAGGGCACGGTCGGCTGCCGCCGTCGACCCCTCGTACGCGAGCTCGTAGGCCGCGTGATCCACCCGGAGGCCGAGCTCACCCGCCTCGTCGCCTGCACGGGCCGCGCGCTCCGCCGCGTCGAGAAAGCCGGAGAGGACACGCTCTCGGCCCTCGCCCGCCTGGAACCGCGACCAGCCCAGGTCGACCTCCAGCCGCGCATCGCAGGCGCCGTCGGGGAGCACGCCGGCGGCGCGGCCGAGGAGGTTGACCGCCGCGCGGTAGTCCTGCCGCTCGATTGCACGGCGCCCGGCGGCTGCGAGGTGTCGACTCGCCCGAGCCGAGAGCGCGCCGCCGACCTCGCTCCCGAGCTCCCGCAGGTACACGCAGGCCTGCTCGAGGTGGTACCCGAGGAGCTCGTCGAGCTCGACGACAGAGGAGCCGTGCTCCTCGAGCCAGGCCGCGAACCGCTCGTGCAGCTCTGCACGCGTCGCCTTGGTGAGCGCGTCGTACGCGGCGTCCCGAATGAGCAGGTGCCGGAAGCGGAACCCGTCTTCACCCGAGTACACGGGGGTGTGGGGCTCGATCAGCTGCTTGCGGACCAGGGTTGCGAGGCGGGGCGTGACACGGTCGGCCTCGGCCTCGAGTGCCTGCACGCTGCCACGATGGAAGACCTCTCCTTCGACGGAGGCTCGCTCGAGAACGGTCCGCTCGCCGGTCTCCAGCTGGTCGAGTCGGGCGGCGAGCAACGCCTGCAGCGTCGGTGGGACGACGACCTCGCCCTCGGACGTGAGTGCCATGCCGATCATCTCGTGCACGAAGAGCGGGTTGCCGCCGGCGGCCCGCGCGATTCGCTCGCGGAGCTCGCCGGGAAGCCCGCGCGGGAGCAACGAGTCGACATCGCGCGCCGTGAGTCGATCGAGTCGGATCGTGACCTGCCAGCCGGGACGGCGTTCGACGAGCTCGGGGCGCGCCATGCAGAGAAGCAGGATGGGCTCGCCGGTCGAGAGAAGCGCGACGTGCTCGATCAGGTCGAGGAAGGTCTCCTCGCCCCACTGGATGTCGTCGAACACGACGACGAGCGGCCGTTGGGCGGCGGCGTGCTCGAGCGTCTTGCGAAACGCCCACGCGATCTCCTCGGCCGACATGAGTGCTTCGGTCTCACCCAGGAGGGAGCCGATCGCCGCGGCGGCCCTCTCGTCGCTCGGCCGGACGTCCAGCTGCATCAGCACCTCGACCACGGGCCAGTACGTGATCCCTTCGCCATACGGCAGGCAGCGCGCTGAGACGACCCGCGCATCGATCGACGCGAGCGTCTCCGCGGCGAGCCGTGACTTGCCGACGCCCGGGTCCCCGACGATCGTGACGAGCACGCACCGTTCTTCCTGCTTCGCCGCCTCGTATGCGACGCACAGGGCGGCAAGCTCGCGTTCGCGGCCGACGAACGGCGTGTCGTGGCGGCGTTCGGGCGCTTCGTGCACGCGCAGCAGCCGGAAGGCAGTGACCCGATCGGTCTTGCCCTTCAACTCGAGCGGCTCGAGCGCCTCCGTCTCGACCGCATCGCGCACCAGCGCGAGCGTCGGCTCGCCCACGAGGATCTCGCCGGGTGCGGCCGAGCTCTCCAGTCGGGCGGCGACGTTGACCGCATCGCCGGTCACGAGCCGCTCCTCGGTGCCGGTGACGACCTCGCCGGTCATCACCCCGATCCGGCCGGCCAGCCCCAGCTCGGGCAGCGCATCGCGCATCTCGGCGGCGGCCCGCACCGCACGCAGCGCGTCGTCCTCGTGCACCACCGGGACGCCGAACACCGCCATCACTGCATCCCCGATGAACTTCTCGACCGTTCCGCCGTGACGCTCGACGATCCCCTGCATCCGCTCGAAGTAGCGGGCGAGCAGAGCCCTCAGGCGCTCCGGATCGAGGGACTCCCCGAGCGCCGTCGAACCGGCGAGGTCGCAGAAGAGCACCGTCACGACACGACGCTGCTCCCGCGTCGGCGTGGCGGAGACGTCCTCGGTGCCGCACTCGGGACAGAACCTGAAGGCTCGATCCGACGCGAAGCCGCAGCGGGTGCAGGTCGGCACCCGCTCAGTCTAGGAGGCGCCGTGCCGGAGCGCACGAGGGGCCTCGGGAGCGCCGGAGCGGCCTGTTCACGCGGAGGGCGATCGTGTAGTCTCGCGTGACATGTCACGGGAGACAGCGTCAGGAGGTCGTTGATGGGCGTGCCGTTTCGCATCGGCGTGATGCAGCTCACGATGGAGCCGCTCGACGAGATGCTTGCGTCGGCGCGCGCGATGGACGAGGCCGGGATGGACACCGTCTGGCTCGCCGAGGCATACCCGTGGTGGCGCAAGCACCAGATGGAGGCGCGCGGCTCGACGGTAGTGTCGGCGCTGATGGCCCGCGAGACGACGAATCTCACGATCGGCTGGGGCATCATCTCCCCCTACACCCGCCACCCCGTGCAGGTCGCAATGGATGCCCGTGTCGTCCAGGAGGCGGCCGGCCCGGGCCGCTTCATCGTCGGCTTCGGAACCTCGAAGATCTTCCTCAACAACACGAAGCAGGGTGGGCCGCCGAAGGTGACCAGGCCGCTCGCGCACATGCGCGACTCGGTCGAGATCGTGCGCGGGATCCTCGGTGGAGAGCGGTTCGAGTACGACGGCAAGGTGTTCTCGGCCGATATCCCGGCCCTCTCCGAGGAGGCGCACGCCCCGCGCTGGCCGGTGCCGGTCTACGTGGCCGGAACGGCGCCGCTGATGCAGCAGATCGGCGGTGAGATCGGCGACGGCCTCCTGACGCCCTCGATCACGACCCCGGACTACGTGCGCTACACGGCCGGGAACATCCGCGAGGGCGCAGCGAAATCCGGCCGGCCGGCCGACGAGGTCGACCTCGGCTGCACGATCCTCGCCTCGATCCACGCGACCGACCGCGACGCGGGACGGGACGGTGCGCGCGAGATCGGGGGCATGTACCTCGCGAACAAGGTGCAGAACATCCAGGGCTCTGCCGACGTGCTGCTCGAGTCGGCCGGCATCGAACAGGATGAGATCACCCCCGTCGCGGAGGCGATGGAGAGCGGCGGCCGGCTTGCGGCGAAGGCCCAGGTCACGGACGCGCTGCTCGACAAGTGCAAGCCGATCGCCGGGACGCCGAACGACTGCATCGAGGCGATCGAGGAGTACCGCGACGCCGGCTGCACCCACATCATGCTCGAGCTCTGGGGTGAGAACCGGCTCGAGCAGATCCGCCTCTTCGGCGAGAAGGTGCTCCCACACTTCCGGGACGCGTGACGATGGCGGTTCCCTCCGTCAGGGTCGACCCGGAGCGGCTCGTCGAGACGGCCGGCCGGATGATCGACACGTGGAGCTTCACGGGTGACGAGCAGGGAATGGCCGAGCTCATGGTCGAGCTCTACGAGGGGCTCGGCCTGCACGTCCAGTGGCAGCAGGTCGAGGACAACCGCGCCAACGCCCTCGGTACGTGGAGCGGGAGCGGCGGCGGCAAGACGTTGATGTTCAACGGGCACATGGACACGTCGTATTCCGGCCGGGAGGAGTGGCTCCGTGGCGTCCCGGGCTTCCAGCCGCAGCATTTCGTCGACGACGGCCGCCTGTACGGGCTCGGGATCTCGAACATGAAAGGGGCACTCGCCTGCTACCTCGAGGCCGTGCGCTCCCTCCAGGAAGCGGGCGTACGGCTCCAGGGGGATGTGATGCTCGCGGCGGTCTGCGGCGAGATCGAGAAGACCCAGTACGGCGAGGCGGTCGGCGGCCAGTACCGGGGGTACGCGGCAGGCTCGCGGTATCTCGTCTCCCACGGCGGCGTCGCCGACATGTGCCTTCTCGGCGAGCCGACCGAGGGAAAGGTCGTGCTCGGGCACTACGGCGCTCTCTGGCTCCGCCTCCGGGTGCAGGGGAACTTCATCCACACCGCCTTCAGCGAGGGCAAGCGTGACCAGAACGCGATCCTGCGGATGCACGAGGTGCTCACCGCCGTCCGGGAGTGGATCCCGACGTGGGAGAACGACCCTGCCAACGCCTACCGGGGCGCAAAGGCGATCGTCAACGTCGGCGCGATCCAGGGCGGGTTCGGCTGGCGTGTCTCGCGCACCCCGCACCATGCGGATCTGTTCCTCGACGTTCGAGTACCCCCGACGAAGCCGATGGGGATCGCCCGGCGCGAGGTTCTCGACATGGTCCGGGGCGTCGCCGAGCAGTTCCCCGGGTACGGGATCGAAGGCGAGGTGTATGTCACCGCGCCGGGCGCCGAGATCGAGGAGGAGCACGAGCTCGTGGCAGCGATCGACGCTGCGCACGCGGAGGTGTTCGGCACGTCGCCGGAGCGAGACGTGACGCGCTGGTTCTCCGATGCCTCCGTGCTGACACGGTACGGGATCCCGACGGTCAACTACGGCACCTCGACCGGCCTGATGGACGTGGAGAAGGGCGAGAACCTGGAGATCGACGGGCTCGTCCGGATGGCTGAGACCTATGCCCGGGTCGCGATGCGCGTGTGCGGCGTGCGATGAGCGGGCAGCGCGAGATCGTGGCTCGGTGCGACGAGCGTTGCCTTGCGGCCGCGGTGGCGTGCCAGGCGCCGGCGCAGGCGGTGGCGAGGTGAAGCTCGTCACATTCGGTGAGGGGAACGGCCGGGTGGGGGTGCTCGACGATGAGGTGATTGCCGTCCTCGACGTGCCGACGATGCGCGAGTACTTCGAGCGCGGTGGCGCCGACGAGACGGGCGAGCGCGTCGCTCTTGCCGAGACGCGCCTGCGCGCCCCGATCATCCCGAAGAAGTTCTTTCACACGGCTGGCAACTTCCGCGAGCACAAGACCGAGTCGGAGAACGTGAACTGGTCGCACGACATCGCACCCTGGATCAACTTCTTCCAGAACGTCGACGCGATCGTCGGCCCGGACGAGCCCGTCATCTACCCCGAGCACCTGACCGAGGAGCTCGACTACGAGCTCGAGCTGGCGGTCGTGCTGAAGAAGGCGGGCAAGTGGTTCACGCCCGAGGACGCAGCCGACTACATCGGCGGCTACGTCATCTTCAACGACCTCACCGCCCGGGACATCCAACGCGGCGAGATGCGCTCCGGCGTCTTCTCGTTCTGCAAGGCGATCGACACCTTCTGCCCGCTGGGCCCCTGGATCGTGACGCCCGACGAGGTTCCCGATCCACGCGACCTGCGGATGGAGCTCCGCGTCAACGGCGAGGTGCGCCAGGAATCGCACTCCGGGAACATGTCGGTGACGATCCCCGAGATCCTCTCCAACTTCTCCGGGCTCGGGTACTCAGCCGGCGATGTGCTGTCGACGGGCACCGTCGCAGGAGTGGCCGGCTTCAAGTCCCCCGAGGAGCGTGCGCTGCTCTATCTCAAGCCCGGCGACGTCGTCGAGGCCGAGATCGAGCACATCGGTGTGCTGCGGAACCCGATCGTCTCGTGGCGGGAAGGGCACGGTACGCCGCCACTCGCCCGCGTACGGCCCTGGGGCGAAGGTGTCTGAGCGTAGGGATGCCTAGACCGTGAGCTGGCCACGCGACGATGAGAAGCTCGGCCGTGTCCGCTCGCTCATGCGGCACAGGGGCCTCGACGCGCTCGTCGTGCGCGCGCCCGACAACGTCGTCTATCTGACGAACTTCTGGGGGATGAAGGGGTACGACGTCGTCGTCTTCCCTGCGGAAGGCGACGCGACGCTGATCTGCCTCGAGCCGTCGCGCGAGGATGCCGAACGCACCGCCTGGACGGCCGACGTCAGGCTCTTTCACGGCTACGACGAGCGCGATCCCCGGCCGCCGTCGCTGCGTGCGCTCGACCTGGCCGCGGCCATCGCCGAGCAATACGAGGCGGTCGGGATCGAGCTGTCGCTCGGCACCCAGGCGACCGACCGAATGGTGGGCGAGCCGACCACCTTCCCGAAGGCCTGGTTCGACGCCTTCCCGCACGCGCAGGACGCGACGCCGTTGCTCAGCGAGGCGCGCATGCTGAAGACGTCCCAGGAGATCGCGCGGATGCGGCTCGCCAACGACATTGCGGCCGCGGCGATGGAGCACGTCCAGGGCGTGATCCGTCCCGGAATGACCGAGGCGCAGGCCGCGTCCGAGTGGCTCGGCTTCGTGCACGGCGAGGGCACGGGTTGGAGCGGCAAGGTCGAGCTGGCGCTCGGCTTCTCGCTCGTCTGGTCGGGCGACGGCATCAGGACGTTCACGGCGACCTCCGACCGGCAGATCGTCGAGGGCGAGCCGACGCTGTTCGAGATCTGGGTCTGTGCCGACGGGTACTGGTGCGACCACACGAAGAACCTCGTGCCGGGCGAGCTCTCGGAGCGCTACCGGGAGCTCGAGTCGGGGCTGATGAGCGTCTACGACGACGCGGTCGGGTTCTCTGTCCCCGGTGCGAGCCTGCCCGAGCTCGATCGCAGGGTTCGCGCGGGGATTGCGGCGCTCGGGTTCCCCGGGCAGCCGTCCCATCCGATCTGCCACGGCGTCGGCGCTCGCGCCCACGAGCCGCCGTATGCGCACCAGGCGGGCGGGGGCGAGATCCGCGAGGGCATGGTTCTCGCAATCGAGCCGGGATGCTACTGGGCGGAAGGTGGCGGCCTGCGCGTCGAGGACAACTTCCTGATCACGCCCGACGGGCCCGAGAAGCTGTCGAGCTTCCCCGACGGGATCGTGCAGTCGTGATCGACCGCAGCAAGGTGTGGACCGGCAGCCTCAACGAGAAGGCTCTCGACCCCCAGCCACACCGGATCGTCGGTCTCTACG
This sequence comes from uncultured Thermoleophilia bacterium, assembly GCA_963823355.1. Classification (GTDB taxonomy): domain Bacteria; phylum Actinomycetota; class Thermoleophilia; order Gaiellales; family Gaiellaceae; genus Gaiella. The sequence continues at coordinate 306,442 of CAWGLG010000007.1, read as the reverse complement.
ACACGACGCTCCGCGACGGCGAGCAGTCGGTCGGCGTCGTGCTCTCGCCCGAGGACAAGCTCGAGATCGCGCGAGCGCTCGACGCCGCTGGGATCGATCGCATCGAGGCGGGCTTCCCGCGCGTCTCGGCCGAGGACTGGCGCGCGGTCGAGCTCGTCAGCGCCGCCGGGCTGAAAGCCGAGGTCTGGGGGTTCTCCCGCGCCGTCCAGGCCGACGTCGAGGCGCTCGTCGAGCTCGGCGTGCCCGCCTCCGTGATCGAGAGCCCCATCTCGGACGCCAAGCTCGCCGCGCTCGGCGTCTCCCGCGAGAAGATGCTCGAGCGGATCGAGAGCGCCGTCTCCTTTGCCTGCGCCGCCGGGATCAGGGTGGCGTTCTTCGGTGTCGACTCGTCGCGCGCCGACCTGGACTTCTATCGCCGCGCCTACGAGACCGCTGTCGAGGCGGGCGCGCAGGAGGTCGTGGTCGTCGACACGATCGGGATCGCAACCCCGGAAGCGGCCGCCTACCTCGTCGGCCAGACCGTCGACTGGCTCGGCGGCGAGATCCCCGTGCACTGGCACGGCCACGACGACTTCGGGCTCGGAACCGCGGCGGCGATCGCTGCCGTTCAGGCCGGCGCCACCTGGGTGCAGGGGACGATCAACGGGATGGGGGAGCGGGCGGGCAACGCGGATCTGGTCGAGGTCGCGCTCGCGCTCGAGGCGCTCTACGGCATCCCCACGCGGCTCGACCTGACGCAGGCCCGGACGCTCTCGCGCCTCGTCCAGGAACGCGCCGGGACGCCCCTCCCCTCCTGGAAGGCCGTCACCGGGGACGCTTTGTTCACGCGCGAGTCGGGAGCCGTCGCGGCCCAGTTCCACGACCCGCCGGCGATCGAGCCCTACAGCTCGGAGCTCGTCGGTGCCGAGCGCGGGATCGTGCTCGGCAAGAAGAGCGGCATCGACTCGATCCGGATCGCCGCCGAGCGGCTCGGGCTCGACGTGCCCGAGGAGAAGCGCGCGGAGCTGCTCGCAGCGGTGAAAGAGCTCGGGGCGAGAAAGCGCAGGCTCGTTACCGACGACGAGCTCGTTGCGCTCGTTGCCGCCCTCCCGGCAAGTTGACCGTGAGGTGACGGGGGTGGGATACTCGCCTCCCCTTTTGAGATGCGGCCGGAAGGAGTGAACGAGTGATGCGCTTCAGCCTGTATTCGGAGATCCAGCACCATCCGGGCAAGACGCCTCAGCAGTTGTACGCCGAGGTGCTCGAGCAGGTCGTCAACGCCGACCGGCTTGGCTACGACGTCTACTCCGTGATCGAGCACTTCTTCTTCCCGAAGTTCTCGATCTCGGCCAACCCGACCGCCTTCTTCGCCGCCGCCGCACAGCGCACGAAGTCGATCCGGTTTCGCACGATGCTGCACGCGCTCCCGTACCACAACCCGATGGTCCTGGCGTCTGCAATCGCCGTCACGGACATCCTCACCGGGGGTCGCTACGAGTGGGGCGTCGGCCGCGGCCACGGCTGGATCCCGGAGAAGGCGGGCGTCCGGCTCGACGAGACCGCCCGGCCTCGCTACGAGGAGGCGGTCGACCTGCTCTTCGAGGCGCTCGCGAGCGAGCAGTTCTCCCATCACGGCGAGTACTTCGACGTTGACGGTTCCCACGTCGTGCCGTTCCCGGAGCGGAAGTTCCGCATCTTCCTCGGCGGTACCTCGGACCGGACCTACACGCTCGCAGCCGAGCACGGCTGGGGGGTCGCGGTGCCGCCGCTCCTGCCGTACGTCGCGCTCGAGCAGCAGATGGATCTCTACCGCTCGTCATGCGCCGAGTTCGGCACGGAGCCCGACATCGTCTGGATCCACGCGTGCCACCTCGACGAGGATCGCGAGACGGCGCTTCGCGAGGGCCGTGACTGGATCACGGGTTTCATCCAGGGCAACTGCTCTCCTCTGACGGAGTACGAGATGCCGCCGGCCGACCGGATGAACGCCGCGGGGTACGGCTTCTACACCGCCGGGATCATGGAGGGGCTCGCCCAGATTCCCTACGAGCAACTCGTCGAGCAGGACTACGTGTGGGTCGGTACGCCGGCCGACATCGTCGAGCGGATCGAGCAGACGCTTCAGGTGTGCGAAGGCATCAAGGAGATCGGCATCACGGTCAACGCGGGCGGCGCACCGCACTGGATGGCGATCAAGAACCAGGAGTTGTTCGCGGAGCAGGTGATGCCACGGCTCACCGCAAGGGACCGTGCCGGGATCGCGGTCGCATAGAGTGATCGCATCAGCGTGATCGAGCGTGTCTGTGTCATCGGCGGCGGTGTGATCGGCAGCCTGTTTGCGGGGCACCTGGCCCAGGTGGTGGACGTGAGCGTTCTGACCCGGCGGCAGGAACATGCGGACGCCCTCAACGCATCCGGTCTGCGCGTGAGCGGACGGATCGACGTCCACGCTTCCGTCACCGCCGCAAGCGACCCTGCCAAGATCCCGCCGTTCGACCTCGGCATCATCGCTACGAAAGCACCGGGGCTCGAGGCTGCTGCGGCGGCGCTCGAGGGCCATTTCCCGGCTGCGACGATGATGACGACGCTGAACGGCCTCGGCGCCGAGGAGATCGTCCGGAGCCACGGCGACTGGCCGATCATCTCCGCTGTCACGTTCATGAGCGGCACGAGACACGATGACACGCACGTCGAGTACATCCTCGACACGGAGACCTGGCTCGGCCCGTACGAGGACACTCCCTACGAAACCGTCGAGGAGGCGGCGGCGCTGATCCGCGCGGCCGGGCTGAAGGTCGAGGCGCTGCCCGACCTCCGCCCGGCACAGTGGTCGAAGCTGATCTTCAACGCCACCGTCAACTCCGTCGCCGCGCTGACCGGACTGCCGCACGACGCGCACTTCGCCGCCGAGGAGGCTCCGACCGACCTCGGCCATCTCGTCCACGGTCTCGTTGACGAGGGCAAGGCCGTCGCCGCTGCCGCGGGGATCGAGCTTCACGACGACCCGTGGGAGATGAACGTGCTCGCAACCCGACGTGGTTCGGCGCACTATCCATCGATGCTGGAGGACGTCGAAGCACATAGGCCGACCGAAATCGACCTGATCACCGGAGCACTGGTCCATGAGGCAGGGCGGCACGGGGTCTCCGTCCCGCTTCATACGGCGCTCTACCGGCTCGTGAAGGCGAAGGAGGAGTCCTGGTCGTGATCCCGTGTTCAGGAACCATCCGTCAACCCGTACCTAGGAGGACGAAGTGATCGTGACAAAGAAGAAGGCCGGTGCGCTCGTCGCACTGCTCGCCGCACTTGCGGCCGTCGCCGTCATGGCGGCATCCGCTTCGGCCGCAAGCAGCCCGATCGTGATCGGCTGGGCGTTCGACTCGAAAGGGGCGATGGCGCCGTTCGACAACCCTGCCCTCGCGGCCGCCCAGGTCCGCGTCAAGCAGTGGAACGCGAAGGGCGGCGTCAAGGGGCGCCCGCTGAAGATCGTCACCTGCGACACGCAGGGGAACAAGCCTGCGATCGCCAAGTCGTGTGCGGCCAAGCTGCTCGGCAAGAATGCCGACGTGATCTTCACGACCTGTGACGTCGACTTTGCGGCACCGGTCGTTCAGACGGCCATCAACGCCGGCAAGCTCACCGTCGCTCCGTGCATCGGCACCGACCAGATGGGACCGAAGCGGTTCGGGCCGAAGGGCCAGCTCGCGTTCTCCTTCGGGAACGTGGCCCAGGACGAAGGGTCGGCGATGGCGCAGTACGCCTACGCCAGGGGCTGGCGAACCGCGTCGCTCGCGACGGATACGGTGATCGTGTACTTCAAGGACGTCGTCAAGGCGTTCAAGTCTCGCTTCACGCAGCTCGGCGGCAAGATCGTGACCGAGGAGAGCTACCAGTCACTCGGCTCGACGAGCCAGCAGAACCTGATCACCCGCCTCAACGGCAAGTCCGCCGACGTGATCGTGACCGCCACGGCCGGCTCCTTCGGAGCCCTGCCGCAGATCGTCTCGGGCCTGCGCTCGCTCGGGAACAACACGCCGATCCTCAACTCGTGGGCCGGTGACGGCACCTACTGGGTCACGAAGGAGCCGCAGGTGACGGACTACTACTACGTCACCTACGCGTCGGCCTTCGGCGACGACCCGAACCCGGCGGTCAACAAGCTCGCCAAGCAGCTCGGCAAGGCGACGTACGGGATCGGCGGATTCGTCGCGGGGTCGGCTGCGATCGACGGCCTCGTGACCGCAGTCAACCGGGCCGGCGGTTCCACCAAGGGCAGCGCACTCGCCGCGCAGATGGTGAAGTTCAAGAAGGTGCCAACGCTCTCGGGCCGCGTCAGCTTCTCGCCGAAGCTGCACACGGTGTTCGGTCGGCAGTACAGGGTGATGAAGATCCAGAACAACACGGCGAAGCGCATCGCCGTCGTCACCGCGAAGGTCGTCCCGAAGATCTAGGGACTTGGCCGACGCCGAACCGCACGTGCAGGGCACTCGACGGCCCGGGGAATCGCTCCGGGCCGTCGACCTGTCCCGTTCGTTCGAAGGGGTGCACGCTGTGCAGGGCGTCTCTCTCTCCCTGCACCGGCACGAGGTCGTCGGCCTGATCGGGCCGAACGGGGCCGGCAAGTCGACGCTCGTGAACCTGCTGACCGGGTTCGACTTCCCGACGGCAGGCACGGTCGAGCTCGACGGGCGGCCGATCACCCGGTGGAGCGCCCACCGCCGTGGTCGCCATGGCCTGGCACGCACGTTCCAGCACTCACACGCCTTCCGGCACCTCACGGTGCGCGAGAACGTCGAGGTGGCGGCACTCGGCGTCGGGGCCCCGCCGCGCGTGGCAAGGCGCCGCACCTCGGAGATCCTGGGGTTGCTCGGGCTGGCGCGCTACGGAGACGCACCCGCAGGATCGCTGCCACACGGCGACGAGCGACGCCTCGGCGTTGCCAGGGCGCTTGCCATGGAGCCGCTGTTCGTCCTGATGGACGAGCCCGCTGCGGGGCTGCCGGAGGCGGAGGTTCCCGAGTTCGCAGAGGTCGTGCGTGGCGTCCGCGACGACCACGACGCCGGCGTGCTGCTGATCGACCACAACATGGCCCTGATCATGGACGTGTGCGACAGGATCCAGGTGCTCGACCAGGGGCGGACGCTCGCCGAGGGCACACCGGACGAGATCCGGTCGAATCTCGACGTTGCCTCCGCCTACCTTGGCGAGAGCGCCGTCCAGGAGGACCACGCGTGACCGAGGTCATGCTCGAGGTGGCCGGCCTCGACGTCGCCTACGGGGGCGTGGCGGCGGTGCGCGACCTCTCGTTCGAGGTCGGCCGCGGCGAGATCGTGGGGCTGATCGGCCCGAACGGGGCGGGCAAGTCCACGACCCTGAACGCGATCATGGGGCTCGTGGCTCCCCGTGGCGGCGACATCCGGGTCGGCGGCAACTCGGTCGTCGGCCGTAAGCCGGAGGACGTCGCGCGCGGCGGCGTCGCCCTCGTACCCGAGGGGCGCCAGATCTTCGCGGACCTGACGGTCGGGGAGAACCTCCGCCTTGGCCTCGCCGCCCGGCGGAGCCGGGAAGGCGCGCGGGAAGACGTCGATGCCGTCCACGAGCTCTTCCCGATCGTGCAGGAGTTCAGCCGGCGGCAGGCCGGCGCGCTCTCCGGCGGGCAGCAGCAGCAGCTTGCGATCGCACGGGCGCTCGTCTCCCGGCCGGACGTCCTGCTTCTCGACGAGCCGTCGCTCGGGCTCTCGCCCACCGTCGTGAACGTCGTCTTCGAAGCGCTCACGCAGATCCGGGATCGCGGCCTGACCGTCCTGCTCGTCGAGCAGCGAGCGCAAAGGACGGTCGCCCTCGCCGACCGGACGTACGTGATCGCGAACGGCTCGCTGAGGCTGATCCTGACGCCGGCCGACGCCGACGACACCGACAAGATGGTGGCCGCGTACCTGTCATGACGTTAGGGCTCTTCGGCATCACCTGGCAGATCCTCGTGGACGCGATCGGCCTCGGCGCGGTGTACGCGCTGATGGCCGTCGGGATCGGGCTCGTCTTCGGCGTGCTGCGCCTCGTCAACTTCGCCTACGGACAGCTGGTCATGGCAGGTGCATACGCGCTGGCCTTCGCGTCGCAGTGGAACTGGCCCCTCTGGGCGGCGATCGCATTTTGCTTCGCAGTCGTCATCGCTCTGTCGCTGGCGATGGACCGCGTCGTCTTCCGGCCGCTTCGAGCCCAGTCGCCGGCGGTCATGCTGGTCGCCACCTTTGCGGTCGCGTTCCTCCTTCAGGCCATCGCCCTGCTCGCGTTCGGATCGCTCGGCAAGTCGGCCTCGTCGCTCGGTTACCTCAATCGCCCGGTCAGCATCGGCTCGGTCGACATCCGCAAGATCACGATCCTGGCGATCGTCGTCGCGGCCGTCTGCCTGCTCCTCGTCGGGCTGCTGCTCGAGCGCACGACGGTCGGGCTCCACATGCGCGCGGCCGCCATGGACTTTCGCACCGCCCGGCTCCTCGGCGTGCGGGCGAACCGCGTGATCGGCTCCGCCGTCCTGATCTCTGCGTTGCTCGCCGCGACGGTGAGCGTCATCCTCACGGTCCAGAATCCGCTCGTGACGCCCGACTTTGCGTTGTCCACGACGATCATCGTCCTGGCCGGCGTCGTCGTCGGAGGGATGAACCGTCTGTCGACCGCGACGCTGGGAGGCTTCGCGATCGGCTTTGTGTTCGGTCTGCTCGGCGGGGCCCTCCCGTCCGACCAGTACCAGTACCTTCCGTCCTTCGTTTTCGGCCTCGTCATCCTCGTCCTGCTCGTCCGCCCGAACGGGCTTTTCGCACGAGGCCCGGGACCGGTGGAGCGGGTGTGAGCAGCCGTACGCTGATCCAGCTCGGAGGCCCTGTCGGCGCGGTGGTGATCGCCGCCCTGCTCGGCAGCACCGCGTCCGTCTCGACCGAGATCTACTTCGTGAACGCGCTCGTCGCCGTCACGATCGTCGTCGCCATCTACGTGTTCGTCGGGAACTCCGGCGTGCTGTCCTTCGGCCACATCAGCTTCGTCGCCGTGGGTGCCTGGACGGCAGGTGTCCTCTCGGTACCGGTGACCGAGAAGCCCGCCATCATGCAATACCTCTTTCCGTTCCTGCGTGATCACACGATCGGCAATGTTCCCTCGCTCCTCGTTGCGGCAGGGATCGGCGGTGTCTACGCGCTGCTCGTCGGTCTTCCCCTGATGCGCCTCTCGGGGCTCGCCGCCGGCATCGCCACCTTCGGCGTGCTCGAGATCACCCACAACCTCCTGCGCTACTACGAGAAGATCGGCCCCGGCTCGAACGCGTTCTCCTCCGTTCCCGAGACAACGGACCTGCTCCAGGCAACGATCGGCGCCCTGCTCGTGATCGGCGTCGCGTTCGGCTACCAGTCGAGCCGATACGGGCGGCTGTTACGCGCCACGCGTGAGGACGCAGCGGCCGCGCGCGCCGTCGGCGTGTCCGTGTACCGGCAGCGGCTGATCGCATTCACGCTCTCCGGCGCGCTCGCCGGCTTCGGCGGCGGGCTCTACGTGCACCTCCTGCCGATCAACACCGAGACGGTCTACCTCGATCTCACGTTCATCACCCTGGCCATGCTCGTGATCGGCGGCATGACGAGCCTCTGGGGGGCGGTCGTCGGGGCGCTGGCCGTCAGCGGCCTCGACTCGCTCCTCGCAGAGGCCGAGAGCGGCCTCGACATCGGGGGGATCCAGATCGACCTCCCCGCCGGTACGCGACTCGTCGTCGTCGGCGCGCTGATGGCGCTCGTGCTGATCCTGCGCCCGAGCGGCATCACCGGAGGTCGCGAGCTCAGCCTCCATCGTTTCCGCCGCCCCCGTCCACCTGCCCCGAAAGAGACACCCACATGAGAATCTGCATCGTCGGCTGTGGAGCGGTCGGGTCGCTCTTCGCCGCCAACCTCGCCACGCTGGACGACGTCGAGGTCTGGGCCTTCGACCTCTTCCAGGCCCACGTCGATGCGATCAACGCCGAGGGGCTGCGGCTCTCGGGGGCGGGCGAGGTGCGCGCGCGCCTGCACGCGACGAGCGACGCTGCCGCCGTGCCTCCCTGCGACTTCGGCATCGTTGCGACGAAGGCGATGCACGCCGAGCCCGCGATCGCCGCCACCGCCCACGCCTTCGCGGGCGCCGCGGTCGCCTCCGTGATGAACGGCGTCGGCAACGAGGAGACGCTCGCCCGGCACGTCGCCCGCGTGATTCGCGGCACGACGTTCCCCGCCGGGAAACTGCTCGAGCCGGGCCACGTGCAGTGGGACGTCAAGGGCGACACGACGTTCTCGCCCTTCGAGCCCGCGCCCGCCTCCACGGAGCAGGTAGAGCAGCTCGCCGACGCGTGCACGCGCGGCGGGATGCCCACCGCGGCGGTCGCAGACGCGCGGCCCGCCCAGTGGCGTAAGGTCATCTTCAACGCCTCCACGAACCCGATCGGCGCCCTCACCGGCCTCACCCACGGCCGCGTCTGCGAGCGGCCGGACCTGCGCGCCCTCGTCACGGCGCTCGTCGACGAGGGCAAGGCCGTGGCTGCGGCGCAGGGGATCACCCTCGACGCCGACCCGGAAGACCTGATCGACCACGCCGCGAGGCCCGAGGTCGCGTACGGCCACAAGGCCTCGATGCTGCAGGACGTGGAAGCGCGCCGGCAGACCGAGATCGACTTTCTCAACGGCGGCATCGCCCGCTTCGGGCGGGAGCTCGCGGTGCCAACGCCGTCACACGAAACCATCACCGCACTGATCAAAGGAGTGGAAGCCTCGTGGACCTAGGATTCGAGCTCGAGCGACGCTACGGAAACGTCCGTGAAGCAATGGGAGACCACGGTCTCGACGCCCTGATCGTCTCCGGCAACGAATACAGCGGGTTCGAGGGCGCCGTCACCTACATGTCGGGATTCCAGATCGTGCACCGGTATGCCTACGTCGTCCTCCCGGCCGACGGCCACCCGTTCATCGTCTTCCCGACGGAGGCGCGGTACGTCGGCGAGCACGGCACGACACCGCTCGAGCAGGTCTTCCACGCGCGCCCGGGCGAGCTGATCGCCGACCGCGCGCGCGGCGCCGGCTGGAAGCGCATCGGTGTCTACGGCCTGGACTACATCATGACCGTGCGCGACTACCAGGCGCTCGCCGACCTCGATCTCGTCTCCTTCGACGTCGAGTTCGATCTCGCACGCGCAGTCAAGAGCGAGGCCGAGCTCGAGTCCGTCCGCGACTCGGTGCGGATCAACCAGCGCGGCTTCGAGATCTGGCACGACGCATACGCGCCGGGCAAGACCGCGGCCGCGGTGATGGCCGCTGCCGAGGAGTGGTTCATCGCCGAGGGCTGCGGGCGCCTGACGATGAACATGGTGCTGACGGGTACGGACACGTATGCACGGCCCGAGTTCAAGATCGCGAGGGCGGACGAGATTCTCCGCGGATTCGTGCTGCCGTCGCTCGAGGTCGCGGGACCGGGCATGCACTGGGTCGAGGTCTCACGCGCGGTCTGCGCTGCCGGTGTCGAGCCCTCGGACGAGACGAAGCGGATGATGGAGGCGTACCTCGAGTACTACGAGGCCGCCAAATCGGCGATGCGCGCGGGCGCGACCTGCCACGACGTGCACACGGCCGTGGCGAGGGGATTCAGCGACCGCGGCTACCACCTCGGCCATGTCACCGGGCATTCGATCGGGATGACGATGATCGAGTTCCCGAAGGTGGGGGAGGGCTCCGATGTCGAGCTGAAGGAGAACATGATCCTGTCGATGCACCCGCACGCGATAGCCGCGAACGGGGAGGACTGCCTCTACATGCAGGACACCTGGCTCGTGACGCCGTCGGGCGGCGTGCCCCTTGCCGACCTCGCAATGGAGATCTGGGTTGGGTCCTGAGTAGCGCGCAACGCGGACGATCGAATCCAGCATGCTCGCCGTGATCTTCCCCGTACGGGTCGGCACCCCCGGCGGGTGCGGTCAGCTTCTTCGGATCGCGGCCACGACCGGCACTCAGTCGGTTCGAGATCAAGACGATCTAGAACCACCTTTGGGAAGGCTGGGCGCGGCTCAGGTGGCGGCTGAGGCGGTGGCGATTCCTTCCAGCATGCCCCGAAAGATGTAGTCGTGGATCGGCCACAGCGTGTACCAGTAGGCAAGGCCGGCGATTCCCGCCGGGTCGAAGACGGCTGTTTGCCGGATCGTCGAGCCGCCTTTGCCGTCGGGCTCGACCTCGAACTGCAGCCAGGCGCGGCCGGGCACCTTCATCTCTGCTGCCAGCCGCAGCAGCCGGTCCTGCTCGAATCCCTCGACGCGCCAGAAGTCGATCGTGTCGCCGATCCGGATGCCGACCGGGTCGCGGCGCCCGCGCCGCAGGCCCGGCCCACCGACGAGCACGTCGAGCGCGCCGCGCACCTCCCACAGCTCGTTGCCGACGTACCAGCCTGTGTCGCCTCCGATCCGCTGGATCGGCGCGAACGCCGCGGCGGGCGGACGCGGCACGGATGCAGTGCGCGAGTCGACGAGTCGTGAGCCGTGGCGGGCGCCGCCGAAGCCTGGGCTGGGGGTGAGCACCTCGTCCGACCAGCGGGTCTCTGCGATCTCGTTGTCTTCGTTGGCGAGCGCGCGGGCGACCGCCTCGGCCGAGCTTCGCGGCCGGACGGGGAAGACCTCGAGCGCCCTCGGGTCGTTGACGACGGTCTCGTTGCGGAGGCTGTCGACGAGCTCACGCCCGATGTCGGCGTAGACCGGGGTGACGAGATGGAGCCAGAGGCTCGAGAGACGGGGCGTCAGCACCGGCACGGGGATCATGTGCCGGCGGAGGCCGCGGCGATCGGCGTACTCGTGCATCAAGTCGAGGTACGAGCAGACGTCGGCGCCGCCGATCTCGAACACCTCGCCCCCGTCCGGCTCGTAGTCGAGCGCAGCGAGGAGGTAGGCAAGCACGTCCTCGATCGCGATCGGCTGCGTTCGTGTGCCCACCCAGCGCGGCGTGACCATCACCGGCAGCCGCTCGACGAGCGCGCGGAGCATTTCGAACGACGCACTCCCCGAGCCGATCACGATCGAGGCCCGGAACTCGATCGTCGGCACCCCCGAGGTGCGCAGGATCTGCCCGACCTCGTGCCTCGAGGCGAGGTGCTCGGAGAGATCGCTCCCGCCGAGGCCTCCGAGGTAGACGATCCGGCGCACCCCGACTGCACGCGCCGCACGCCCGAACGCTGCGGCCCCCTTGCGATCGGCCTCCACGAAGGAGACACCCGACCCCATCGAATGGATCAGGTAGTAGGCCGTCTCGACCCCCTCGAGCGCCGGGCGTAGCGTCCTCGGGCGCAACACGTCGCCGGCCACGACCTCGGTTCCGGGCCCAACCCGGGCCGAAAGCGACTCCGGCCGGCGCGAGAGACAGCGAACGCGCTCCCCGCGGGCCTCGAGCGCGTGCAGCAACCGGCCGCCGACGTAGCCCGTGGCCCCGGTCAACGCGATCAGTTCACCCATGCGCCCAGGCTAGCCGAGCGGGACAGCGGAACCACGGTCTGCGGAGTGCGATCGTCTGCAGCAGAGACGCTCATCCCGGTTCCTTCTCGAGCGTTTCCGTTTGCCCGCGCGTCTCACGACTGACAACTCGGGCACCAGTAGAGCGAGCGCCCACCGACCTCCGCCGAGGCGATTGCGCCGCCGCAGTGGAGGCACGTCTGGCGCTTGTACACGTAGAGCGCGTCGGCGTTCCTGATCGAGCCGCGGGAGCGCAGCCCCAACTCCACCGGGTCGCGGGTGACGATGCGGCCGAGCCGGACACCGTCGCGCATCAGGGTCCGGATCGTCTCCCAGAGCGCCGTTGCCCGGTCGAGCGGAACCGAGGCTGCCGACCGCAGTGGGTCGATCCCCGCCACGAACAACGCCTCCGCGCGAAAGATGTTCCCCACCCCGGCGACGGCACGCTGGTCGAGCAGTGCCGCACCGATCGTGATTCTCCGGCGGGCTAGGCGGTGGGCGAACTCCTCCGCCGTGCCGTCTGCACGCAGCGGGTCTGGGCCCAGCCGTTCACGAATCGCCTCTTCCTCGTCCCGGTCGACGATTCGGCAGTCGGTGGGGCCGATCAGGTCGATCGTGGTGCTCCGGCCCTGGATCCGGAGCCTGGTGGTCGGGCGTGGTGGGGGCACGTCGGCGTGGTAGCTGCGGAAGCGGCCGAAGAGCCCGAGGTGGACGTGGAGGATCGAGTCCGCCGAGCGGTAGAAGAGATGCTTGCCGAGGGCCTCGACCGCAAGCAGTGTCGTCCCGTCGAGGTCGGCTGCTGCAGCTCGAGCTCGGCCCTGCGGCGAGGAGACGGTGAGTGCCGTGTCGGCAAGGGCCTTCTCGTGCTCACGTGCAAGCCGGTGGAGGACGTGCCCTTCGGGCATCCTTCAGCCTACGGCCGGGATCTCGCGGATGACGCCCGCGGTCGGGGCACGGTCGAGCCTGCGCACGACGGTGATCAGCTCTCCCGGCGGAGTGCGGTCAGCCGCGTCAGCCGCTAGGTGGAGGAATGCGATCTGACCCTCATGGTCGACGACAAGGTCGGCGCCGAGCTGCAGGGTGTCGTCGCCGCGTGTCACGCTGACGCGCTCGCCGGCGAGAAGCGCGCGGAGGCCCGCGTTCGCGACGCGGGGGCGCAGCACCCAGAGCGGCATGGGCCGGCGGGCACCGAGCGCTTGATACAGCGTCCGTTCCGGGTCGGCGATGACGAGGGCGTCACCGAGAGCGAGCTCGTCGCGCCAGGCCGCGGCTCGAGCCGCACTCTGCGGTGTGACGACGACCAGCCGGGCGCCTGCAGCCTCGATCTCGGGAACGGCCTCCACGACACGGCGGAGGTAGGAGCGGCAGACGTTTCAGCCGGGGTGCCGCGCGAGGTACATGACGGCCGGATGTCCGAGGAGGTCGCGGTCGGTGACGGTCTCCCCGTCGGCATCCTCAAGCTGGAAGGAGGGGAACGACTGCATGTCGTCACCATAGCAGTAAACTCGACATAACCTGGACATCAATCCGTAGACTGATCACCATGTCGAACGCGCCTCTGGACGTCCCCGCGGCCGTCCCTCGCGATCTCCCCTCCGGTGTGACCTACGCCCGGGCCCGGTTGCGTCTTGGCATAGCCTCGGTCGGCACGCTGGTGGTCCTCTCCACGGGCCTCCTCGCGCTCGGCGTTCCCGATGACGTGCTGCCGAGCTCGACCTCATGGGCGCTGACCGACGTCGTCTGGCTCGCGCTCCTCGTCGCGCTGTACGCCGCGCTCTCGGCGCCGTTCGATTTCCTCGGCGGGCTGGTGCTGCCCCGTCGCTACGGCCGGCCGGTGGTCGCCGAACGGTTCGCACGCATGTGGGCGCGCGGTGCCGCGGTACACGGCTTCTGCCTGCTCGCTGTCGCACTCGTGCTGCTCGCCGCCGGCCGAGCGGGTGGGGACGGTGCAGCGCTCGCGATGGCCCTGGTGCTGATGGGCGTCCTGCTCGCGGCTCAGGTGCGACTGGCGGGGCTCGTCGGCGGCGTTCGCCGGGACGGGGACCGGCTGGGTGCTTCCGATCCGTCCTTCGTAGGCGGCATCGTCGGGCTGCCCGGGCGCGACCGGACGATGCTCGCGGCCGCCTGGGACGACGAGACCGCCCGGGTGCAGCTGGCGCGTCGGGAGGCCGTCAGGCGGAGCGGTGCTCGCACGCTCGGCATCGCGGTGGCGGCCCTGTTCGGCCTCGTGGGCCTGGCGGTCGTGCTGTTCGCCACCTCGGCCTCGGCCACGTCAATCGCCGGCATCGCCACCATCTCGCTCTGGATGACCCTGTGGTCGTTTCTCGGGCTGCTCGTTCTGCCGTCCTTCTCCCGCCGTGCCGTCATCGCCGCCGACCGCTCCGCGGTCTCGGGTGGCACCGATCTGGGTTGCCTCGTCCGCGTGCTGCGGAGGCTCGATGCGGAACAGGAGGACGAGCCGCGACGCGGCCGCCTCGTCGAGACCATCTTCCACCCCGTGCCCTCGCTGGAGGGGCGGATCGCCGCTCTCGATGCGGGACAGGGCCCGGAGCTGCCACAGCCCTGGAACACCGCACGGGCCGCCCTCTTCCTCTCCTGGGCCTCGCTCGGCCTTCTCTCCCGCGCAGTTCACTGCAACTGTGGCAGACCTGCGCTCTGGGTGCTGTTCCCGGGCGATTGACGGGGGGCTGGGCAGCTTGTGATCCAATCGCCGTTCCTCGACATAACATAGACAAAAGATAGACAAACCGAAGGAGATGCACCGATGCAACACAGCACCATCCGCCTCCGCGCGTCCGCTGCGATTCTGATCGCAGCATTCGCCTCGTTCGTCCTCTCGGTGACGCTGTGGTTCACGGGCAGCCACGAGGAGGGCATCTTCGTCGGCCTCTGGGTCCCCTCGATCCTCTCGTTCGGCGCAGTCGCGCTTCAGATGGGCGGCAACCGGAATGGGTGACGTCGGCCTCTTCATCGCCGGCGTTCTGATCACGATCCCCGCCGCCGCCGGGATCGTCGGCCTCGTCATCGCCGCCATCGCGGACGGCCGCGAGAACGACAGGATCAACGCACAGGCGCATCCGGACGACACGTCGAAGCAGTAGCCGCGACGAGGTGCACGGGCGCCGCCCGCGCAAGCCGCGCGCAAGCGGCTCAGGCGGCGACGGCCGCGGCTACGGCCGCCGCCGCCGCGGCGTCGGCTGCGAGCCCGGCGCCGGGAGCGCTGCGCAGTTCGGCGCCGAGTGCGCGCGCCCGGCGAGCTGTATCACCGCCGAGCAGTGAATCGAGCCGCGTGGCGATCTCGTGCGCCGTCGTGGCGGCGGGGTCGAGCGCGTCGCCGAGGCCGGCGCGGCGCAGGTCTTCCGCTCCCGCGAACTGATCGGTCGAGAACGGGGCGGTGAGGACGGGCAGGCCGGCCGTGAGCGCCTCCGTGACCGTGTTGTTGCCGCCGTGGCAGACGACGATGTCGCACGCGGCCAGCGCGGCCACCTGCGGAAGGTGCTCTCTCACGATCCAGCCGGACGGCAGGGTGCCGAGCGCCTGCGGGTCGGTGGCACCCGTGGCGACGACGGCGTCCCAACCGAGTGCCCGCAGCGCGTCGACGATCCGTTGCAGGACGTCCGTCCGCGCGGAGAGGAAGCTCCCGAGCGAGACGTACGCCCGGGGCCGCCTTCGCGGCTCGCGGGCGAGGCGTGAGAAGGTGCTGTCGGGTGCCTCCGACCGGATGCATGAGCCGACGAACCGGGCGTCCGGGAGACGATCGGCGTGCGTGCCGATCTGCCAGGGGTAGTTGACGAGCGTTCCGAGGGTTCCGCCGGCCGCGAACGCATCGTCGAGCGATGTCGCCGTCGAATCGAGGTCGGCCGTGACGGCGTTGTAGGCCGCGGTGAACTCCGAGGCGACGTCGGCGCACAGAGCTTTCAGCGAGAGGAGCGCCGCAGCAGGTTGCTCGAAGCCCGGCGGCCGGAGCTCGGGATAGCCGAAGATCTCTCCCTGTGCAGGAAGCTGGCACGGGTGCCCGGGCAGGAACGAGAGGAACGGCACGCGCAGGCCGCGCAGGGCGGCGGTGGCGCCGAACGCGAGCTGGTCGACGAGCACGGTGTCGGGGACGACCGTCTCGACGATGCGGCGAAGCCGCTCGGCTACGGCCTGTGGCTCCCAGAGGAGATCGTGGCGCCGTCGCTCGGCCTGGTACCGCAGCGTCGCCACCATCCCCTCGCGGGTCGCCGCGAAGAACGCGTTCAACTCCGCCTCTGCGCCGGCCGGCCGAATCCCGCCGTTACTGCCCGCTCCGAGGGTGAGCTCGACGTGGTCGTGCCCGTCGGCGGCGACCAGGGGAGCAAGCGTCCGCCCGGTTGCCACCACGACCCGGTGCCCGCGGGCGCGGAGAGCCTCGGCGACGGCCGACAGCGGGTACCAGTGTGACGCGTAGTCGGGGACGACGACGAGGACTGTCACGCAGCAACCTGCGCGGGCTCACGGACGGCGTCCGCGTAGACGCCGGCGAGCGAGGCGGCCATCGTCTCGATCGTGTAGCTCGAGCGCACCAGGTTCGACGTGCGCCGGGCGCGCGGCTCGTCGGTACGGGCCGCTGTGGCCCGCCGCAAAGCGGCCCTCACATCCTCGATCGACGAGGTGTCTGCGAGTGAGCCCGTCAACCCCTCCTGCACGTACGTTGCAGGCCCGCCGGCATTCGGTGCGACGACCGCCAGGCCCGTTGCCATCGCCTCGAGGAGGGCCACGCCGAACTCCTCTTTTTGACTCGTGCAGGCGTAGACCCCGTCTGGGGCGACGAGGCTGCCGAGCCCCGCGCGGGCGATGCGGAGTACAGTCGCCACCTCGCGGTTGGCGCGGTGGCCCAGCAGCACGAGCCCTTCTCGAGCACGGGGGATGCGCGCGCAGACGCCGTCGAGCTGCCCGAGCACCACGCTCTCCTCGGGCGTCGGCTGCTCGAGGCCACCGCCGACGATCACGAGGTTGAGCGAGCGGTGCAACTCGTCGTCGCCGGCCCACGCCTCGAGCAGGAGCGGCAAGCCCTTCACCCGATGCAGGCGTCCGACGCTGACGAGCAGCGGGAGACCGTGGCGCTGCTCCGGTAGCGCGAAGACCCTGTCGAGCAGGACGTTGGCGACGGAAGGCAGGCCGCAGTCACGCCCGGCAGCTGCCAGTTGCGAGCTGGCATCGTCGATTTCTGCCAACGAGATCCCTTCCGCGATCGTGTGGAGGCGGCCGTCCTCGATGCCCGTGAACGGCGCGCCGATCAACGAACGAAGGGCTGTCCGGGCTCGTGGGCGCGGCAGTACGACCACCGCCTCGGCCTGGTCGAGCAGGTCCGCGACGAGCTGCGCGCGGAAGAGGTAGTGCTCGCTCAGCTCGGCCGCCGGGAAGGTCGCGCGGGTCAGCTCGCCTCGCCGCTCTGCGGCATCGATCACGCCGTGTGGATCGGGAGCGGCCGTGAACGCCACCGGGATGCCGAGTCTCCGGCAGACGCGCGCCGCGGCGAAGGCCCCGGCATCGGCGAACCGCAGGTGAGCGACATCCACTCCCCCGAGCTCCGAGATCGCGGTTTCCAGCGCCCGCTCCAGCTCGAGCCGATGCTCCCACATCGCCGCAGCCGGCAGGTACCCGGCGGGACCGAAGGGAACCCGCTCGATCGAGACCCCGGGGCTCTGGGCCTCGCTCAACCGGGTGTGACCCCAGCCGGTCTCGGGCTCCGCGAGAGCCCGTGCAATCGTCACCACCCGGGCGATCTCGGGCTCCGAGCCGAGCGCTCGGCCGAGATGCACGAGCAGCGTTGAGATCCCGCCACCGTCTCCCGCGCCCGCGCTCTGCAGCCCGCTGTCGAGCCGGCCCTGCACGAAGATCTGAGCGACAGTGATCCCGGGCTGTTCTGGGGATGACTGAGAGCGGCCGCGGACGAGGGCGGCGAGAAGCCGATCAAACGGCTCACTAGAGCTACTTGCCGCCGTGGCGAGCGCGGCAGCGGCCTCGCCCGCCCGGGCGGTGCGGATCGCCAGGAGCGCGCGGGCGCAGGCAAACCGCAGCTCGGGCCCTCCCTCGGCCCCCACGCGCCAGAGATCGTCGAGCAGGGTCGGGTTGGGGTGGGCCGCGAGCCCGCGCGCTGCAGCGGCGCGCGCGACCTCGGGCTCGTCGGTCTCGCGGAGCAACCGGGTGAGGAGTGGGGCAAGGCCGAGATGGTCGGCAACGGTTGCAGTCTCGACGAGACGCACGCGGGCGTCGTCCCCGGCGTGGTCGGCGAGCGCGGCCGGGATCGCCGCGAGGACCGCCGGGTCGGAGGTGGCCCAGCGCTCGATCGTGAGCTGCGCGAGCATGGCCGCGTGGCCGCCCTCGGCGATGGCGCCGATCGCGGCCGCGACACCCGTCGGCGTGGCGGGACGGTCGGCAAGCGCCCAGAGCGCCTGCTCCCGCAGCAGCAGGTCGTCGTCGGCGGTAAGGGCCGACAACGCCCCGTCGAAGTCACGCCCCGCAAACCGGGCCAGGGGCCGGATCGCGAGGGCGCGCGCGAGACGGTCGCCCGAGGCGATGAGCGACCACAGCCCGTCGAGGTGAGCCGGCCCGCGGGGTGCCCGGAGCAGAGTGGCGTGGGACTGGAGTGCAGCCAGCGGCGTTCCATCGGCGAGCTCGTCGTACGCGCCGCGGGAATCGATTGCCTGGAATCTGGACATCGCGCTCACCCGCTCACGGCCGGGGGACCCCCCCGGCCAAGAACGGATCGGAGGGCGAACCGCGGGTCGAGCTGAACGCCTTGCAGGCGGAGCAGCCGGGTCAGAATGCCCGTCTTGGCATCCCGTCCGGCGAGGAGGAGCAGCCGGTCGCCGCTTCGCACGTGGAGTGTGAAGCCCATGACGGCGAGTCCGGCTGCCAGGGTGCGGAGCGACCGGAGCTCGACCACGCCGACCAGAACGGAGGGATCGTCGACGTCGAGGACGAACCGTTGCCCGTCCGCGACGAGTCGGCCTCGACTGCCGCCGAACTCGATCTCCACGTTGCCGACGACATCGAGCACGAGGACGCTACTTGCCTTGCTCGGAGGTGCGGATCCGGATCTTCCCGTTCAGCTGCCACTTCGCCCGCGGCGAGTTGTCAGCTGCGTGGCGTGGTACGAGGATCTCGAGTTGATCGAGGTCGTACTCGATCGTGGCGCCGCGACCGGTGAGGAAGCCGTACAGCCCCTCGGCGAACTCGGGCCAGGTGGTTGCTTCGGACTGGATCTCTGTGGCGCTCATGCTGGTCTCCTTATACTTGGACAAAACATGGACATATCTCCTAAAACGCTTGCGCTTCAACAGGTATTCCCGCCTCGCGCAGATCGGCCCGAAGTCGCTTCGGTCAGGTCGCGTCGGCCGAAGCGGCGATCGCGCCATACGACCCGACGCGAAGCCGATCGACCGCCACCCGTGGCCAATCGAGAGCGGTACCGCACCGCATGCGACCGTGGAATCGACGATGCTCCACGTCATGCATGGCGCGGCGCCTGTCCCGGCAGACACCGGCGTCCCGATCCGGCCGCGGGGAACAGCGGCACCGACCGCGGCACTCGGTGCTTCCGGCCCGTCCGGCAGGAGCTGAAGTGGACACCGTCTGGGTCTTCGGGGATCAGCTCAACTTTCGGATCGGAGCTCTCGCGACGGTCCTCCCGGGCTCTGCGCGCGTGCTCATGATCGAATCGGCGTCGAAGCTGACCGCCGCCCCCTGGCACGTGCAGCGCGCCCACTTCCTCATCGCCTCGATGCGCCGCTTCGCGTCGGAGGCGACGGCAGCGGGCTTCGAGGTCGACTATCGGCAGACGGCGACCTTCGCAGAGGGGCTCGCCGACCACCGGGCCGAGTTCCGCCCGGGCAGGATCCTCGCCACCGAGCCCAACAGCCATCGAGCCCGTAGCCTCGCCCTGGGCGAGGACGTCGCGCTCGTTCGGTCGAACCAGTTCCTCTGCCACTACGACGACTTCGCGAACTGGGCGAGGTCGAGGAAACACCTCCGGCTGGAAGACTTCTACCGGCTGCAGCGAGTCCGGCTCGACTACCTCATGGACGACGGCGGACCGGAGGGAGGCCGCTGGAACCTCGACGAGGAGAATCGCCGGCCCCCTCCCCGCAGAGGCCCCTACCCCTGGCCCGGCGCCCTCACCGACCCGCTCGACACGCTCGACCACGACGTCGTCGCGGGCCTGCCGCCCAACTGCACCGGCAGCCCGCCGACCGGTCTCTGGGCCACGAGCCGGGCAGCTGCCCTGCGACGCCTCGACCACTTCATCGACCAGACGCTGCCGCTCTTTGGCCCCCACGAAGATGCAATGGTCACCGACCACTTCCACCTCGCCCACTCGATGCTGTCGCCGTACCTCAACAACGGCCTGCTGCTTGCCCGAGAGGTGGCGGACAGAGCCGAGGCTGCCTACCGGGCCGGTGCCGTGCCGCTCGCGTCCGCAGAGGGATTCATCCGGCAGCTGATCGGCTGGCGTGAGTACGTGTGGGGTCTCTACTGGTTCGAGCCGCCGTCATACGCCTCGATGAACGAGCTCGATGCCGATCGGCCGCTCCCGATGGCGTTCACCGGGGCCGCAGAGACCAGGATGGCATGCGTCACGGCCTGCCTCGACGGCATCGACGAGCGCAGCTGGCTCCACCACATTCAACGACTCATGGTGCTCGGCAACCTGAGCCTCCTGGCGGGGATCCGTCCCCAGGAGGTCACCTCCTGGATGTGGGAACGATTCGTCGACGGCGCAGAGTGGGTCATGGTGCCGAACGTGATCGGCATGAGCCTCTACGCCGACGGTGGACGGATGGCCACCAAGCCGTACGCCGCCGGTGGTGCCTACATCTCGAGGATGAGCACCTACTGCAAGGGGTGCTCCTTCGACCCGAAGAAACGGGTCGGCGAGGATGCCTGTCCGTTCACAACGCTGTACTGGGACTTCATCCTGCGCCACGCAGATCGGTTCGAAGACAATCACCGCATGGTGCGCCAGGTACGAGCGGCAGAGCGGCTGAGCGATCGCAGCGCGGTTCGGCTCCGCGCCTCAGAGGTCCTGACCCTCCTCGACGAGGGACGCTTGTGAGCGAACGCCCGAGGCCGGCGCCGTGGAGGTAGTCGTTGTCGGTGCGGGCGTCGCGGGCCTGGCCGCTGCCCGGGCGCTCACCGATGCCGGTCACAAGGTCACCGTGCTCGACAAGGGTCGCCGGGTCGGCGGGCGGCTCTCGACGAGGGTGTTCGCGGGCGGCGGCCGCGCCGATGCCGGTGCGCAGTTCTTCACGGTCAGGTCGGACGAGTTCGCCCGAGCCGTGACCACGTGGCGGGCCATGGGTCTCGTCCACGAGTGGTGCAGGGGCTTCTCCTCGAGCGACGGCCACCCTCGCTACGCAGTTCGGGGAGGCATGAGCCAACTCGCAGCAGCGATGGCCGCCGGACTCGAGGTTCGCTGCTCGATCCACGTCGAGCACGTTCGCGTGGAGGCCAACAGGGTCGTGGTCGACTGGCCGGGGGCCCATGGCCATGAGGCGGGCCGGCTCGTGGCCGACGCCGTGATCGTGACCGTCCCGGTCCCGCAGGCGGCTGCGCTGCTCGGCGGCGACGTCTTCGTACCCTCGATCTCCTACCTCCCGACCTTGTCGCTCATGGTGGCTCTCGATCGAGGCGTCGAAGTCTCTCCTTCCGGGGGGCTTCAGGTGGCTGATGATCCGGTGTGGTCGTTCGTCGCTGACAACCAGGCGAAGGGGACGTCGACGGTCTCGGTGGTCACCTTTCACTCGACCCCCGGCTTCGCCGCTTCACGGCTCGAGGACCCCGTCCCCTTGATCACCGACGAGCTCCTCGACGCGGCTCGGCCGTTCTTGCACGGTGCGTCGGTTCTCGAGACCCAACTCCAGCGATGGCTGTACGCAACGCCGATCGAGTCGTTTCCCGAGCGGACCTTCGCCACCGAGGACGGGCGGATCATCCTTGCCGGAGACGCCTTCGGCGGCCCGAAGATCGAAGGTGCCTTCCTCTCGGGACTGGCGGCGGCCGATCGGATCAATCGCAGGGACTGACCGATCAGGTCGTGCCCGGCGCCGGGTCGGCGGACGCACGTACCGTATGCTCGCGTCGGGAGCCGCTGACCCGGCGAGCGGTGCCTCGATGCTCACCTCATGAACGCGATTCTCCTCTCACTCCTCATCTCCCTGGCGGTGAACGCGGCGTTCTTCGCCTTCGCAGCGGTGCGCAAGACCGATGTCGTCACGGACCTCTCCTACAGCCTGTCCTTCGCGGTGCTCGCGATCGCGCTCCCTTTGCTTGGTGCCCGCGAGCCGGTTCAGCTCGCTGCCTCGCTTCTCGTGCTCGTCTGGGCGGTGCGGCTGGGCGGCTATCTGCTGGGCCGCATCCTGCGGATCAAGGTCGATCACCGCTTCGACGAGATGAGGGAGAACCCGCTTCGCTTCGCCCGGTTCTGGCTCTTGCAGGCGATCTCGGTCGCCGTGATCATGCTGCCGGTCTCCTACCTCCTCGGACAGGACGCGGCTCCCGGCTTCGGGCTCTGGTCGATCGTCGGGGCGGCCGTCTGGCTGGTAGGGCTGGTGATCGAGGCCGCGGCAGACGCCCAGAAGTCGGCCTTCAAGGGGAAGAACGAGAACCGTGAGCGCTTCATCGAGAGCGGCCTCTGGAGGTACTCCCGCCACCCCAACTACTTCGGCGAGATACTGGTCTGGTGGGGGCTGTTCATCTTCGCCGTGCCCTTCCTGCACGGAGCAGCCTTCGCCGTCGTGATCGGGCCCGTCTTCATCACCCTGCTTCTCCTCTTCGTGAGCGGGATTCCGCTGCTCGAGCGAAGCGCCGAGGCCCGGTACGGCGACGACCCCGCCTACCGCGAGTACAAGCGACGGACGAGCATTCTCGTGCCGCTCCCACCACGCAGCCCGTAGCGCCTGCAGGGCTTCCCACAACTCGACCAGTGGATCCGCTTCGATCGAGGTTGGACAGAGCAGGCGCGACCGGCGTCGCTAGCGTTCCTTGCATGGAGAACACTCGTCGCCGGAGCAAGCCGACGATCGTCGGGGCCGGGTCCGTCGGGGCCATCGAGGTCTGTCGTGACTCCGACGTCATCGTCGTGACCGCCGGCACCAAGCAGAAGCTCGGCCAGATCCGCCTCGACCTCGCGGGCGTCAACGTCGCGATGACCCTCGACCTCACTCCGGCACTTCCCGTTCCGGGGCCGCGGAGGACCACGGCGAGGAGACGAGTGTGACGGCGAGTGCGGTGATCACGGCGGAGGAGGCGGTTGCCCACATCAGGTCGGGCGACACCGTGATGGTGGGCGGCTTCGGCCTCGTCGGGGCGCCCCTGACCCTGATCGACGCGCTCGTCGATCACTCGGACGCGACCGATCTCACGATCGTGTCGAACAACATCGGCGAGCCTGGCCGCGGCCTCGGAAAGCTGCTGCGGCAAGGGCGGATCCGGCGTGGGATCTCGTCCTACTTCACCTCGAATCCCGAGGCCGTCGCGGCCGTGAACGCCGGCGAGATCGAGGCGACCCTGGTGCCCCAGGGGACGTTCGCCGAGGCGATCCGGGCGGGCGGGGCCGGGATCGGCGGCTTCTACACGCCGGTCGGTGCCGGCACCCTGCTCGCCGAGGGCAAGGAGGAGCGCCTGCTCGGAGGCGTGCTCCACGTCCTGGAGGAGCCGATTCGGGCAGATGTCGCGCTCGTCTATGCCGCCCGTGCGGATTCGCTCGGCAACCTCTGGTACCGGCGGACGGCCCGGAACTTCAACCCGCTGATGGCGACGGCAGCGACGATCACGGTCGCCGAAGCGGGCGAGGTCGTGCCGGTGGGCGCGTTCGAGCCGGAGTCGGTCGTGACGCCGCACCTCTACGTCGACTTCCTGGTGGAAAGGGCTTGAGCGCCGACCTCAAGGCGCGGATCGCCGAGCGGGCCGCCCGCGAGCTTCGCCCCGGCGAGATCGTGAACCTGGGGATCGGGATCCCGAACCTGATCCCCGGCTTCCTCGCCGCCGACTCGCGCGTCGTGCTGCACACCGAGAACGGCCTGCTCGGCGTCGGCCCGCGCCCGGGTGAGGACGAGTTCGACCCGGATCTGATCGACGCGGCGAAGCAGCCGATCACGGCGCTGCCGGGTGCGTCGTACTTCGACAGCGCGTCGAGCTTCGCGATGATCCGCGGCGGTCACATCGACGTCGCCGTCCTCGGGGCGCTCGAGGTGAGCGCGGGCGGCGACATCGCCAACTGGGCCGTACCCGGCAAGGACGTGCTCGGTGTCGGTGGCGCGATGGACCTCGTCGTCGGAGCCCGCCGCGTGATCGTCACGATGACCGCCACCTCGTCCCGCGGCGAGCCGAAGGTCGTCGCCGAGTGCACGTACCCGCTCACGGCCTCCGGCGCCGTGGACGTGATCGTCACCGAGCTCTCCGTCTTCCGCCGGCGGAACGGCGAGCTGCACCTGACCGAGTTGGCCGAGGGCGCCACGCTCGAAGACGTCGCCGCCGTCACAACCGCACCGTTCACCGTCAGCCTGGAGGAGAGCCATGCCCCTTGAGCAGCATCCATTCCCCGAGATCGTCGACGTCGACCGCGAGCGTCCTGATTCGCGGTTCGACCTGATCCCGTCGTTCATCAGCTCGATCTCACCGGTGTGTAGGCCGGCACGGATGCTGAGCCCGTGCGATGCGGCTGCGTCTCTGATCCCGCATGCGCAGTAGATCGCGCGGGCCGGCCCGTTGAACGTGGCGAGCGCTCCGTCACCTGTCGTTTCGATCAGCTGGCCGCCGAAGCTCTCGCTGTGCGCGCGGCTCAACCAGGCCACACCCGGGCCTCTACACACCCTCAATGCCGTTCCGACAGCAGGCCGTAAGCGAATCCGACCCTGCGACGAGCGTTGGGGGAACGGCTAGTCTTGGGCCGTCCCAGGACACGCGGACGACGCGGAGGGGAGGCCAGACATGAAGCATGTTGCACTCGGCGAACTCGACGTGTCCCGGCTCGGCCTGGGCTGTATGGGGATGTCCGCCTTCTACACCGGAGCCGCCGTTGATGACGCGGAGTCGATCCGCACGATCCACCGCGCCCTCGACCTTGGCATCACCTTGATCGACACGGCCGAGATCTACGGTCCCTACGTCAACGAGGAGCTCGTCGGGCGCGCGATCGCCGGCCGCCGCGACCGGGTTGTACTCGCGACCAAGTTCGGGGTGATCTCCCATCGCCACGGTGGTACCTATCAAGGGGACAGCACGCCGGCGAACATCCGCATCGCCGTAGAGGGATCGCTCGAGCGCCTCGGCACCGATCACATCGACCTCTACTTCCAGCACCGCGTCGATCCGAATACGCCGATCGAGGAAACGGTCGGCGCCCTGAGTGAGTTGGTCGTGGAGGGCAAGATCGGACGGATCGGACTGTCTGAGGCAGCGCCCGAGACGGTCCGCCGCGCCCACGCCGTCCACCCCGTCACCGCGTTGCAGACCGAGTACTCCCTGTGGACGCGTGATCCGGAGGCGGAGATCTTGCCCCTGGTGCGCGAACTCGGGATCGGATTCGTCGCCTATTCGCCGCTCGGCCGGGGCTTTCTGACCGGCCGCCTCCGTTCGCGGGACCAGCTCGACCCCAGCGACTTCCGCGCTGACAACCCACGCTTCACCGAGGGCAACTTCGAGCACAACCTGCGGATCGTCGACGAGGTCGAGGCTGTCGCGAAGGAGGCCTGCGCGACACCCGCCCAGGTCGCGCTCGCCTGGCTCCTCGCCCGGGGAGACGACATCGCCGCGATCCCCGGCACCAAGCGCGTCGCACGGCTCGAGGAAGACGCAGCTGCCGACGACCTCGAGCTGACCGCGGGCCAACTTGCGCGCCTCGGAGCCATCGAACCGCCGGTCGGCGACCGCTACGCCGACATGACCACCGTCAACCGGTAACCAAGGGAAACCTGGACGTCGGTGAGGTAGGCGAAGAGCGAGCGCCTTTGCAGGCGGCAGGTGACTCCTCGCACATCCGTATCCGTGCGGGTTCAGCCGGTCCGGTCGCGGAACCACGCGACGGTCTCTGCAATCGCCTGCTGGAGCGGAGTGGGCTCGATGCCGAGCCGGGTCTCGGCCTTGCTGCTGTCGACGACGAACGGCTGCGTGAACTCGTAGCGCATCTCGTCGAGCTCGCGGATGGTGGGGTTGAATAGCCCGATCAGCCGAAGGACGATCCGCGGGCCGACGCTGACCTTGATCGGCTGGCCGAGGTCGGTGGAGATCATTCCGATGAGCTCGCGTGTCGGGCGGGCGGGTGCGTTGGGGACGTGGAAGACCTCGCCGAGCACGTCGTCGCGCGTGCCGAGCGCCGCCAGGGTCCGTGCCGCGTCGCGCACGTAGGTGTAGCTGTGAGGCTGGTCGGGATCACCCATCACCCGGGCTGGCTTGCCGGCCAGGGCTGCACCGATCACGAGGTCGCCGAGGGGCGACTGGGCGGTTCCCCTGGGCCCGAAGTAGTCCGAGGCGCGCGCCGTCGTGACCGCGAGATCGCCGGCGTCATGGAGCGCGCGAAGCTGCTCGGCCATCTCGAGCCGGACCCGGCCTTTCCGGGTTCCGGCGCGCAACGGTGTCGATTCGGTCAGCGGCTCACCGTGGGTGTCGCCGTAGGCGTAGAGGTTCTCGAACGAGACGTAGCGGGCGCTCGCCGCGCGAGCTGCTCCGACGACCCCTCGCTGAAGCCCGGGGAACAGCTCGGGCCAGCGGTGATACGGAGGGTTGAGGCACTGGTAGACACAGACCGCACCCTCTGCCGCCTTGGCCGCGAGCTCGGGATCCGACGCGTCTGCCGCGACGACCGAGACACCGGCGGGCACGTCGGCGTGACCGGAGCGGTTGACGGCCCGCACCGGAAGGCCCATCTCGGCCAGCTCTTCGACGAGGGCCAGGCCGATCGCACCGGTACCGAATACGACGTGAATGTCGCTCATGACGTGCTCCTTTGTCCGTTCGAAGGACGCGCTCAGGCATCTGCGGGGACCTCGTGGAGGCCGATGCGCCGATGGACGCGGCGGAGTGGCCGTGGGGCCCACCAGTTCCACTCGCCGAGCAGCTTCATCAGCGAGGGCACGAGGAACGCGCGCACGATGGTCGCGTCGATCAGCACCGCGAGCGCGGCTCCGAGCCCGAGCTCCTTGATGAAGATGATGTCGGAGGTGACGAAGGCGCCGATCGCGACCGCGAAGAGCAGGGCGGCGGCGGTCACCGTCCGGCCGGTGCGCTGGAGCCCGAGGGCGACCGCCTCGTCGTTCGAGGCGCCACCGTCGCGGATCTCCTTGATCCGGCTGAGCAGGAAGACCGCGTAGTCGGTCGAGAGTCCGAAGATGAGGGCGAGCAAGAGGATCGGCTGGCTCGACTCGAGCGCTCCCTGGCTCGTGAAGCCGAGGACGCCCTCCAGCCATCCGTCCTGGAACGCGAGCACGAGAACGCCGAACGTGGCCGTCACCGTGAGGAGGTTCATGATCAGGGCCTTCAGCGGCAGGATGACCGACCCGGTCAGCAGGAAGAGTAGGATGAACAGTGTCACTGCGAGAATCCCGAGCGAGATCGGCAGGTAGTGGGCGAGGCTGGCCTGGTTGTCGAGGAAGGCTGCGGTCTCGCCCCCGACGAAGCGCGGGTAGCCGACGATCGGGGCCTCGCGCACGGCCTGCACGAAGCGCTTGCTCCCGGCGGACAGGACCGGGCCTGGAGGCGTCGCGTCGATCCGCCAGAGGCCGTCGGCGATCCGGGTCGGGGCCGAGACGGCCGTTGCGCCGGCGACCGTCCGCAGCTTCGCCGCGTACCTGGCGAGGTCGGCGGACGCGGAGGCCGGAGCCTCGACGACCACCGTGACGGGTGACGTGCGGTCGGAAGGGAAGTCCTGCAGCAGCGCGTCGGAGACGACGCGCGCGCTCTGACTGGTCGGCAGCACCGATGCGTCGACACCCGTCCAGCGGACGTTCAGGAACGGGGCTCCGAGGAGGAGCAGCAGCGCCGTGGCGCCCGCGGCGAACGCTGCCGGCCGCCGCATCACGGCCTGGGAGAGCCGGTACCAGAAGCCGCTCTGCTCGGCTTTCGCCTCGCGCAGGCCGGCCTCCTGGAAGCGCTTCGGGGCGAGCGAGTTCACCCGCGGCCCGAGCAGTGCCAGGATCGCGGGCAGCAGGACGAGCGACACCACCGCGGCGCTGAGCGCCACGAGGATGCCGCCGATTCCCATGGAGTAGAGGAAGCGCTGCGGGAACACCGTCAGGGAGGCGAGTGCAGCGGCAACGGTCAACGCGCTGAAGAGGACGGTCCGGCCGGCGGTCGCGAGCGTGCGGCGGACGGCGCTCGTGGTGTCCTTGCCCTTGCTCAGCTCCTCGCGGAACCGGGAGACGATGAGCAGGCTGTAGTCGATCGCGAGGCCGAGCCCGAGTCCGGTGACCAGGTTCACGGCGAAGATCGAGAGTGAGAGGCCGGAGTTGACGAAGCGCATCCAGAGCAGCGTCACCAGGATCGTCGCGACCCCGACCGCGAGTGGCAGAAGTGCCGCCGTCAGGCTGCGGAAGACGAAGAACAGGAGCAGGAGCAGGATCGGGAACGCGAACAGCTCGGCGCGGGCGAGATTCTCGGAGACGATCGTCCCGGTCTGCTCGCCGGCGACCGCGCCACCGCCGGCCAGGACGCCCGGCTCCTCGTCGAGCTTCTTCGTGAGGGCGTCGACCTTCTCTACCCCCGGCTTCAGGAAGGCGGCGAGGTACGTGGAGCGGCCGTCCTTCGAGACGAACGCGGGATCGCGCGTCTCGGCGAACCCGACCACCCGGGCGACGCCCGGGTCGGCCGCGAGGATTGCCCGCACCCGCTCGATCTTCGCAACCGCAGCCTCCGAGGTGACCGGCGCGCCGGCACGCACGAGCGCGACGACCCCGGGGCTGGTCTGCGCGCCCGAGCGCTCGGCGAGCTTGCGGGCCTCGACGCTCTGAGAGGCGGGATCCTCGAAGCTCGTGCCCGACGTGCTCAGCAACCCGAACACCGGCCCACCGACGGCTGCCGCGGCAGCGATAACGACGACGGCCCCGACCAACACGCCGCGCGGATGGCGGGTGACGAGACGTGAGAGAGCAGTGAGCATGGCGACGTTCTCCTGAATCAATTAGATTGACAGTGACAACCTACATGAGTAGATTGACATTGTCAACCTACCCCGTGTCGACCTTCCTTCCTGGGATGATCGGAGCCTCATGGCAGCAACGCGCAATCCCAGCTACTACCCCGGCGACCTCCGTCAGGCGCTGCTGGACGCCGCGAAGACCGAGGTCGCCGAGGCGGGGATCGGGGCGGTCAGCCTGCGTTCGATCGCCCGCCGCGCCGGGGTCTCACACGCAGCTCCGCACCACCACTTCGGCGACCGCGCAGGGCTCTTCACGGCGCTTGCAATCGAAGGCTTCACCGGACTCACGGCGGCGATGGAGTCCGCCCTCAGCGGGGGCGACGGCACGCACGGGACAGCAGTCGAACGCCTTCGCGAGGTGGGAGTTGCCTATCTCGACTTCGCCGTCCGCGAGCCCGCGCTCTTCGACGTGATGTGGCGGCCCGAGATCTGCGACCCCGAGGACGAGGGGCTGCAAGCGGCCGCCGGTGCGGCCTTCGAGGCGCTCGTCGGTGCCATCGTCTCGGCCCAGGCGGAGGGCTGGGGCGCGGGCCACGACGTGCAGACCCTCGCGCTCTCCGCCTGGTCGGTCGTTCACGGCTTCAGCGTCCTCTGGCGTGACGGCAGCATCCAGGGTGCAACACACGACCAGGCAGGGACGGACGCGGGCCGGCTGGTCGTCACAGCCACGATCGACGCCTTCGCTCCGGCGGCCACCAGGTAACGATCGACGATAGCCGTCCGACGTGCAGGGCCTTGAGTGCGCCCGGGAGGATTCGAACCTCCGACCCGCGGATTAGAAGTCCAGCCGGATAGGCTGCAGCGAACTGCAACCGACTGAATGTGCCTGCAACTGACCGCTTTCGACACTGCAACAGACTGCAGCGAACTGCAGCCTGCGGAGACAGGCCGGTACGCTCACCGTACGCGCACCCGCTTCCTGGTCGAGGGATCGAATGGCATCCCTCCCGTGCGCTGACACCGACCTGAGCGAGCACGCGCGAGCAGTTCCAGTTGCCGCTAGGCGCGTGACCTCCGACTGTGCGTATCGGAGGTCACCACCCGGCCCCACCCCCTCCCCCCTCGAGGTCGTCACGGCGCTGGGCCTGTTTCCCGGCGACTGCGCTCAGCCGGCCATCGGCCGGGGTGATCTTCGGGCCCTCTATTGGAAAGGCCAGCCGGCGACCAGTTCCGCCCCGAGCAGGATGACGATCACTCCGGCGTAGACAACCAGCAGGAATCCAAGGACTGCGCCGAGCGGACCATAGACCGCCGTGAGGTCCTCGTCGAGTTTGGCCTCGACGGCGTGTTGTGCTGCCCGCGCGACGGCCTCGCTGATCGGTTCGCCTTCGGGTGCGAGGTCCCAGACGATCTTCCCGTATTCCTGGAGGAAGTAGGGGTAGCCCTCGGTGTAGTCGACGATCACGTCGATCGCGCCCGGCTGATAGCTGACGCCGAGCTCGGCGGCCGGCTCGGCGAGGGCGGCCTCGGCCTGCGGCGGTGAAAGTCGGCCGATGCGTGGGAATTTGAACAGCCGCTCGGCGTACGATTTTGCCTCGCCGGCGAGGCGGGGAAGTTGGGGGAGGCCGGCGCCGACGAGCGTGATCGGCAGCTGGCGCTGGACGGTGCGGTGGAGACCGGCGATCAGTGCTTCGAATTCGTTGGCCCGCAGGAACTGGACTTCGTCGACGAGGAAGGCGATCCCGGTCTCGCGTTCCTGGGCGGCTTCGCCGAGGGCGACGAGAAGGTCGGTCATGTCGTCGGAGAGGTTGCCGCTGTCGGCGGTGCCTTCGAGCGGGTCGATGTCGATGCCGGCGGTGATCGAGCCGTCGGAGGCGACGGTGACCGAGAAGGACTTGAGCGCGCCCGCGGCGTGGCGGAGCTTGTCGGTCCAGCTGGCCTTGGGGGCGACCTGGAAGAGGGCGCGGCGGACCATGCTGCCCATGCGGGGGCCGAAGTCCTCGTTCTTGGTGATCTCGGCGCTGACGGTGATCCAGCCGCTGGCGCGGGCACGGCTCTCGAAGGCGCCAAGCAGGACGGTCTTGCCGACGCCGCGCAGCCCGGTGATCAGCATCGACTGCTCGGCATAGCCGCGCCGCAGCCGCTCGAGCAGGATCTCGAAGCCCTCGAGCTCGGCGTCGCGGCCGACGAGGGCAGGCGGCGGGGCGCCGGCGTTGGGGGTGTAGGGGTTCGTGCGCGGGTCCATATCCCGACCTTACCAGCTTTATCGAAATCGGATAAATAGAGCTAAGACGAGTAAGAAGGCGCGATCTTTAGCGGTATCGGATAAAGACTGCCAAAGCCGAAAAAGCCCGCACGGTAGCCGGCATCGTTTGTGTGGCTTGGGAGTCGGGCCGAGACCCTCTCGCTCGTTCCGTACGTCGCCACGTACGCTCACGCTCGTCCAGAGGCTTGCTCACGGCAAGGAAATCGCTATTTGCAGGGATAAGTAGTGCGCCCGGGAGGATTCGAACCTCCGGCCTTCGGATTAGAAGTCCACCCGGATAGCCTGCAACAAACTGCAGCTGACTGAATCTGCCTGCAATTGGCGGGCTTTCAGCACCGCAACAAACTGCAACGAACTGCAGCCTGCGGAGACAGGCCGGTACGCTCACCGTACGCTCAGCTGGACGCAACTACGGTCGGGTGGTCGGCGTTTGTGGGGTTGGTGTCGGTGGCTCGCGGTGCCGTTCTCACGAGCGCCGTTCGAAGCCTCTTGTATCATGTATCGATACTTGATACAGTTGGGTGATGTTGCAGCCTTCGGACATCTACGTTCTTTGCGGCTTACTCGCTGTCGACGACGACGCTTGGACCTATCGTGAGCTCGCCCGCAAGCTTGGTCTGCCGCATCCGCTCGTCCAGCGGGCGCTCCAGCGTGCCGAGGAGGCTGAGCTCTATTCGAGCGGAAGCCGTGAAGTGCACCGTTCGAATCTGGAGGAGTTCCTCCTTCACGGTCTGCGGTTCCTCGCTCCTGTCAAGCTCGGAGGCGTGGTGGCCGGCGTTCCGGCTGCCTGGGCGGCGCCCCCGGTCTCGCGTGTCATTCGCGAGACCGGCGATCTCCCTCCTGTCTGGCCGGCGGCAGCGGGGCGTGTGCGCGGTCAGGCGCTGCCGCCACTGCACAGGGCGGCGGTGAGGGCCGCCGAGGAGATGCCGCAGCTCGGCGAGCTGCTGGCGATCGTCGACAGTCTCCGCGCCGGTGACATCCGCGTTCGCTCGGTCGCAGCGAACCTGCTGACCCAGCTGATGCGCGCCCAGCCCGTTCGCGGATGACGCCGCGGGTATGAGCGAGGCAATGCTCGAGCTGGCCGCTGGGATCCTCGGTCCGCTCCTCGACGAGGTCGTGTTCGTCGGCGGCGCAACCGTGCACCTCTGGATTACAGAAGAGGCGGCACCGCCCGTGCGAGCAACCGACGACGTCGACCTCATCTGCGACGTCACGACCTACAGCGAATACCAGGCACTCGCCGAGAGGCTGCGTGACCGCGACCTCGAGGAAGCAATCGGTGAGCCCATCATCTGCCGCTGGCGCCACCGGCCCTCAGGCCTAGCCATCGATGTCATGCCAGCGGCCGAGAAGGTGCTCGGATTCTCGAACCGCTGGTACCCGCTCGGAATCGAGACGGCAATCGAGCGCACACTCGCCTCGGGGGTCCGCATCCGAGCCGTCGCGCCACCACTCGTGATCGCGACGAAGCTCGCCGCCTGGCGTGGCCGCGGCCACGGCGACATCATCCGAAGCCTCGACGTGCACGACATCATCGTCCTCATCAACGGTCGCCCCGAACTCGCTGACGAACTTGCCGCTCAGGCCGACGAACTCCGCACCTACGTCGGGCGAGAGCTCGCCGCACTGATCGACGAGTCCTACTTCGAATACGTCATCGAAAGCGCCGTCGCCGGCTACGGCGACGGCGCCCCCGCCCGAGCCACAATCGTACGCCACCGCCTGGCGGTGATCATTGAGCGCGTCTCTACCCGCGCGTGACCGTGGGAGATCTCACTCGATGACGGGTCCGCGGTTCAGCTTTTTATTGAGGACCATCAGGGTCGGGCACCCGACGGGATGGTGAAGCCCTCTTCAATAGGCTGCAACGAACTGAAAGAGGCTGCGAGGTACTGCAAGTTGAACGAGTGAGCGTACGTACATACGTACGTATATCGATTCAGAAATGACAACACAAACAAGCTGTTTTGCCGGGTATTTGCCCCGAGTTCGCCCCGCATCAGCTCCGTGTAGTGCGCCACCCGACGTACGAGATGCGACGTTCCCGCCGGAGCACCCTTGCCGGAGTCCGCTGCGCCCACGGCTTTCACGCCGCCGCCAAAGTGGCAATCACCTGGGTGAGGCGGCCCGGCAGCGGCCATTCGTGGCCGGCAGCGGCGTACGCTCGATGGTGAACGCGAACCCGCGTCAAGAAGGAGGTACGACATGGCTGTTGGTCCGATTCAGCTGCTCGTGCTCGGATTCGAGCATCCGGACTTCCACGGCGAGGTCATCGAGGAGCTGGAGAAGCTCCGCGATAGCGACTCCGTGCGCGTGATCGACTCACTTGCCGTCTACAAGGACGCCGAGGGCGAGATCGAGGTCATGCACCTGAGCAACCTCAGCAAAGACGAGGCGATCGAGGTCGGCAGCAAGGTGGCCGCGTTGATCGGCCTCGGCATCGACGGCGAGGAAGGCTTCTACGCAGGCGCCGAGCTCGGCGCCGAGGCTGCGGCCGACGGGATCGAGGTGTTCTCGGACGAGCTCGCCTGGGACGTCCTCGAGGACATCCCGAACGACTCGGCGGCGGCGCTGTTGCTGATCGAGCACCACTGGGCCGTCGGACTGCGCGACGCGATACTGCGTGCGGGCGGCATCGGCATCAGCGACAGCTTCATCCACCCGGCCGACCTCGTCGAGATCGGGCTTGTCACCGCGGCCGAGGCAGACGAGTACGCAGCGATGCACCCGACCGAGGCGGCCGTCGCCTAGCAGCACCACTCAGAACACGCAGACACCTACGACGGAGGTATCGAGATGAGAGCTCGCAGAGTTGCTAGGCGCAGGGTACGGCGCACCGCGCGGCGCCGCTAGGTGGAGAACCCCGCCGGACCTTCTCCCGACCGGGCAGTGAATGCCGGCGTGAGAAGGTCCGGCGATCAGCATCGGGTGGCGGCCATCTCCGGGGCCGGCTCCGGCCACGCCGCGACGAGCTCGGCGCCCAGCAGGATCACGATCACGCCGACGTAGACGACGAGTAGGAACCCGAGGACGGCGCCCAGTGGGCCGTAGACCGCTGTGAGGTCCCCGAAATTGGCGAGGTAGAAGCCGTACACGGCGGTCGCTACGTGGAAACCGATCGTGGCGAGAAGCGCGGCGAGCAGCACGACCCTGGTTGGCGGGCGTACGGGGGGCACGTAACGGTAGAGAAGAAAGAGAATGCCGTACGTCACTGCGGCGGACGCGAGCGTCTCGAGGGCGACAGCCGCCACCCGACCACCGGTGCCGCGTCCAATCGCTTCACTCAGATCCTGGCCAACCTCTGCGAGTACCTGAACCATCAGGGTGGCACCCATTGACGCGACGGCTACCACGCCCACCCCGAGCACGAGCAGGAAGTCGAGCAGCTTGCTCTCCACGAACGTCCGCCGCTGGTCGTTTTCCCAGATGACCCGGAACGCCACTCTGACGGAGCCCATCATCCCGCTTGCCGCCCAGAGGAGGACGGCAAGGGAGATGAGCCCCACGACCGAGGGGGCAAGGCGGGAGCCGGTTACGGCCTGCTCGACGCTCGCGTCGAGGGCCTCTCCCGGCACGGCGCTCGCCAGCCAGCGGGCGACTGCGTCGCGCTGCGCGTCCGGTAGTAGGGCGTCGGCGATGGCGACGATGAACGAGGCGAGCGGCACGAGCGAGAACAACACGCGGTAGGAGATCGCCGCTGCAAGCTGCGAGGTGGCGTGACGCGAGTACCTCTTGGAGGCTGCGAGGGCCGCACGCCCAAGCGTCCACCGGCCCATCCCCATCCCGGGGTGCCGTCTCACGACAGCGGAGACTCGACGGTGTGACGCCTGGTGCCGGCCGGAGCAATCATCAGCGAAGCGCCGGCGCGTTGCGGGAGTTCGAACCTAGTACGACTGCGTCGCCGTCCCCGACGGACGCATGAACGCTCCGAAGAACCAGAGCAGCGGGAAGAAGATCCCGAAGAAGAACAACAGTCCATGCCCGTTCCTGAGTGTCATCGCACCGAGCGTGACCGCCACGAGCAGATAGAGGAACAGGCCGCCGATTCCGATTGCCCACCACATGGTGCCTCCTCACGCTGAGATTCCCGATGGTCGTTCGCAGTTGATCTGCGGACCGATCGTAGTGCCCTCGGAATCCTCTCCAAGCCTCGGCCGCCGCGTTCACCCGAGTGAACCGGGACCGCGGCTACCTCGGCTACGAATCGACCGAAGCACCCCACTAGCGATCAGCGCCTACGCCCGCCTCCGCCGCCACGCCCACATGCCGACCCTCCACGCCAAGAGGGCAAGAATCCAGTAGATACGAGTCATGGTTGATCAACTGGTAGGGCCGACGGTCAGGCCGTGACGACTACTTCTGCAGCCTCTTCAGCAGCAGACTGGTTGTTCTCGACGATCTTCAGGACCGTTTCGTAGCCGCCGCCGTTGAGCACCTTGAAGCCGTTGCGATCGAGGATGTCACGGGCTTTGCCGGCACGCCCACCGGTCTTGCAATAGGTCACGATCGTCCTGTCGCGCGGCAGCTCGTCCAGGTGGCGCTTGAGAACCAGCATGTCGATGTTCTTGGCTCCCGGCACCATCGCCTTCTTCGCCTCCAGGGCGAGGCGGACGTCGAGGATGAGGGCACCGTTCCTGATGGCTTCGGCGACCTCGCTCTCGGGGCTGATCGACTTCGTCCCGGATCCCAGGAAGTGCTTGTCGAAGAATTTCTCGATCCACTCGAGCATTTGCTCCACCGTCCTTCGTTCGCGCTTTATCGAGGTACCTGGCATCGATCGTAGGGCTCTCGAGACCTCATGCCGGTCTCCGCCGTCGCATTCACCCGAGTGAACGACAACTGCGATTCGGCACGCGACGACCGAGCAAGAGGCGGTGGGGAGAGGCCCCACCGCCCCTTTGCTTCTCGTCAGTCGGCGTCGTTGCCCGGGTGGAGGTTCTCGGCCTCGCGCTCGGGGAGCGCCATCGTGGTCGGGTCGAGGCCATATGTCCACGGCAGGCCGGACATCTGCCAGCCGTTCTTGCGCCGCATCCCGTCGAAGACGCTGTCGGGATCGTGGACCTTGTCACCCTCCATGCCGTCCAGGATGTTGTAGGCATTCGTGAACCCCGCCGCGGTCAGCATGTTGATCGCCATCGCCGCGCGTCCGCCGGAGCGGCAGGTGATCAGGAGCGTGTCGTCGGGCGCGAACCGCGCCTTCACGAGCTCGACGAAGTCGGGGCTCAGCGACCACGGGAAGGCGTTCTTCTCGTCGTCCCAGACGTACGCCAGGAAGGCGAACGGGATCAGCGTCGCCATCGGCGGGTGGCCGGTGAAGACCCACTCCTCGGGCGTGCGGACGTCGAGGACGGTGACGCCCTCCGGGTCCGCCTGCCACATGTCGTAGGCCTCCTTGGCGGTGACGTAGAGCCCGAGCTTCGTCTGCCGCTCCTTGATGATCGGACGGCCGTTGTGGGTGGGGGTCGGTGCTGCCTCTGTCGCGGTGCTCATGGTGTCTCCTCACTCGCTTCGCGGAGCCGGCCGCCCGTGAAGGGGCCGGCTCCGGTAGCGCTCGTTCGGTGATCAGGGCACGTAGTTGGCGCTGCTGTCTGTGCCGTAGCCGCAGCCCTGGTATGTGCAGTGGAACTCGTCGCGGATGATCGCGGCCCAGCCGCCCGCGCGGGCCGTGTCGAGCGAAAGGTCCTCGGCGAGCACCTTCGTCTCGAACGTCCAGCCCTCGGGCAGCTCCTTGTAGTTCTCGCCGAGCACCTGCAGGTTGTCGGCCGTGAGACTCGGGTCGACGTCCTTCGTGAACTCCTGCAGCACCCAGGTTGCACCCTCCGGATCGCGGAGCAGGTAGACGGGCTTGCCCGCGTAGAAGATCCAGTTCGTGTTGCGGTAGATCAGCGAGGGCACGTATGCGCTCTCGAACTGGGAGATCATCTCGGAGCCGGTCATGTCGCCGGCCCACCGCATCTCGACGCCGTGGAAGTCCTGAACTTCGCCGACCAGGATGTCGATCTCGTCCATCATCCAGAAGCGGCCCCTGTTGACAGCGCACATGTCGACGCCGAGCTCGTGCGCCAGCCTCTCGGGATCGATCTGCTTGTAGGCCTCGGGGTCGACGGGGATCGACGCCGCCGTGTAGACGTGCGCCCGCTGCGCCCGCCCGGTGCCGACGAAGGCACCCATGCCGTGGAAGCTGAAACCGCGAACGTCCTTGAAGTTGACCCGGCTAGTCGGATCCAGTCCGGTCTTCAGTTTCATAACCGGGGCA
This sequence comes from uncultured Thermoleophilia bacterium, assembly GCA_963823355.1. Taxonomy (GTDB): domain Bacteria; phylum Actinomycetota; class Thermoleophilia; order Gaiellales; family Gaiellaceae; genus Gaiella. The sequence continues at coordinate 269,352 of CAWGLG010000007.1, read as the reverse complement.
GTGAGGGTTGACATAGTCAACTCCTTTCGGTTGAGAGATCCGCGGCACGCCCTTGCGGCGTATCCGCGGTCGTATTGGCAATTGCGGCCGTGACGAAGGGCCCGACGAGGGCAGCCTTGTGTTCGGGCCGCCGTGGCCACTTCGAGCTCCGTACCGGTTTCGTCCGAGAGCGTCGCGATGAGGACGCCGGCTCCGAGTCGGCGCAGCGTGTGCTGCTCCTCCTCACTCGGGCTCCGCAGCGTGACATTCGTCACCTGGACCAGGCTCTCGTTCCACGAGGCGGGGCTCGCCCGCCACGCGAACACATCGGACACCCAGAGCGCATGCCCGCGTTCCCAGCGCTTCTTTTCGGGCCGCTTCACACGAGCCGGAATGTCACCGGGGCGATTCCGCAGGCCGCGGTTCTTCAGGACGGTGATGGTGATGCCCGCCGCGCAGATCCACAGCGGCACTCCGAGGAAGATCAAAATTGCCCAGATCATCGGGCACCTCCTTTCAGACGCGCACGTCAGCTACGCCACCGATCGTGGCATCGACGGGCACGTCAGATGCCCGCCGGCAGCCGAATCACCTGGGTGACCGGCGTTCGCGCGCCGCGCGGACACGGCTGCGGATGCGATCGACCACGGCGTCGACCGTGTTGCCGGTCAGGTTCCCGAGCGTGATCGCACGCACGTACGCGAGGATCTCGGCGACCTCCGCCTCGCTGTAGTGCGTGCGGAGTATGGCAATCGCACTCGGCGTCGACCCGGCCTCCGTTTTCCGCATAGCTCTGTGCGAACAGGATCGCGGCAGCCTCCGACGAGGTCGCCGCCTCGAGCGACTGGAACCCGAGGATCTCGTTGATCTCCTCGAGTGACACGCCCTGGACGCTCGCGAGCTGGCTGTGGCCCCACTGGCAGTAGCCGCACTCGTTGACCGAGCTGACCGCGAGCATGATCTTCTCCCGCAGTGCATGGGACGTTTTCGGCCGCACGAGTGCCGGCAGCAGCGCAGGAGCGGAGACGACGACGTCACCGATCGTCCTGAGCAGGTTCTGCCGCGTCAGCATCCGCTTCGCGTCGGGCGGCGGGCCGGGCGGTGTGGCGGCGCCACCGAGTGACCGCGAATCGGGATCGATCGGCTCGAGCGTTGTGCCCATCATGTCTTCCTCTTCAGCTTCCGCTTGCGGAGCCCCGCGCCGCGCAGACAGCGGCGGAGCCTGCCATCGAGACAGGCCCCGCCCGAGCACGGCCGCCAACAGCCGTCGGTTGACGGCTCCGACCGCTACGCCTGTGCCTGCTGGGCCAGAAGACCCTCGATCACCGCGGCCTGCTCAGCCAGGGCGCCACTACCGCTGAACTGGATGATCTCGGCGCCTTCCTTCGACTTGAAGTTGTGCGGAGCTGGCCAGTAGCACACGTCGCCGGCCTTGCACTCGTCAATGCTCCCGTCCTTGTAGATGACCTGCATCGAGCCGCTGATGACGTAGGCATGGTGCGGAACCCCGCACAGACCGTCAGGCATTGGCGCCAGCAGCGCTGTGAAGTCAGTACCCGGGGCGAACTTGTGGTAGGCGCACTGCGTGTCGCCCCACACTTTCTGGAAGATCTCGAGGCCTGGCGTCTGTTGGGTGACGAAGTCGTCAACCGGGTCCATATCCCTCAACTGGCTTCTCATGACTCGCTCCTTCTTGCAAATCACCGGACCGGCGGTGATGCCGATGTGTTGAAAGCCAGGCCGGTCGCCTGGAACTCCTCGTGAGTCGAGTATGGGCAGGGCGGTGCGTCACGCCGCTCGGAAAGCCGCCGTTCACCCGGGTGACTGAAAACCGCAGGCCGACGCCGAACCACGGCAGAGGTGACAGCGGGTGTCGATACCCGCTGTCACCCGCGTCGAGCCCGCCGGTTCGGCGGGCTTCCGCCCCTCAGATGGGTACGGGCTCCGCCCCACGCCTGGCCTGGGTCACCTCGACGAGCGTGAGCCCGAGGTCGGACACGCGCTGGAGCAGCCCCTGCAGCTCCGACTGATCACGAACGGGGCCGGTCAACGTCGTCTGCCCGTCCCGACATGAGAGCGACATTCCCTCGAAGACGACGGCCATGCGATCGCTGAGCTCTCCTTCGACGACTAGGTGATACGTCCGAACAGCCATGCCCTCAGAATGAACCAGGGCGTGGGCCCATCTCGCCCACGCGCTGGATTTCACCCGGGTGAGCGACCTTGCTCGAATAAGCCGAGTGCGGTCGCCCGCGCAATCGCGTCCGAGCGCGTGTGCACGCCGAGCTTGCCGTAGATCGACCGCCTGTGGGTTCGGATCGTGTTGGGGGAGAGGAAGAGGCGCTCGCCGATCTCTCGTGCCGAGAGGTCGGTCGTGAGCAGCTCGAGCACGCCTTGCTCCGCCCCGCTGAGAGGCTCGACCACGTGGGTGATCCGAGCGCTCGCCTGCGCGGCCCGGAGCTCGCGCTCAACGTCGTGCGCGATGTTGCCCACCCGACCGGCGTCGGGCAACAGCTCGAGTGCCGCTTCGGCCTCGCTCAGCGCCGCCTGCGCTTCATCGAGATGGCCCCGCGCGATCTGCACCCGGGCCAGGAGCACGAGGACCAGGGTGTGGTGGATCGTCGGGATCTCGTCGCGGAAGAGGCGTTCCGCCCGCACGAGCTCATGCGCTGCCTCGGCGTGCAGTCCCTCCGCGGCAAGCGCTACGCCCTCTGCCAGGCAGGCATTCCCGCCGAGCCAACTCCGGTTCGTTCGGATGCTTCCCGCAGCAGCCTTCGCCTGTCTGGCGTGCTCGCGGGCGGAGGCGATGCGACCCTGGTCGACCTCGACGAGCGCCATCGTGGCGAGGGCGTGCACGAGACTCGGCGTGCGCCGACGGCCCCTCGGATCCGCGAGCATGCGGGCAGCCATCGCGGCCGCCTCGGGGAGTTTGCCCGCGAAGTAGAGGACGCGGGCGTAGCCGGCGAGCGCACCGGACGACGCCTCGTCAATACCCGCCAACGCGAGTCGCACTGCCTCGCCGTCCCTCTCGCAACGCCTGCTGGGACTCCGTGATCGATCGCCAGGGTATGGGCGAGCAGCACCTCGATCTCGACCAGAGGCCCGAAAGCCGCAGCGGCTCCGCCTGCCTCGTCCATGAGCTGGAGGTAGCGCCGCTGCTCCAGCACGCTTCCGTCCATGACGGTGGTGGCGAGCGCGGCAGCTGCTGCGAGATCAGGTCGGCTCACGACGACCGTCGTCCGGTAGCGTGCCCGCCCAGCGAAGAAACGTCCGCCCGGCCCCGCTTCGGATCATCGACAGGTGGTGCTCGAGAAGCAGGTCTGCGACGAGGTCGTGATCACCCGCCGATGATGCGTGGGCGACCGCTTCGAAGACGAGCCCTCGATCCCGCAGCCACCTGCGCGGCACGCCGGTCGATCGCCGCGGCCCGGCCGGGATCATCGACCTCGAGCTGCGGCGCGGCGCGAACTCCGTGAGCAGCGAATGGACGCTGTACCAGCCGCTTCGCTCCAACCCCTGCACCATCAGGTTCCGCTGCTCGAGCTCGGCGAGCATCGTGCGCCGAGTCGCGGCGGTCGAGCACCGCGTCGCAGAGCTCGGTCGTGAACCGGCCGAGGACGGCGGCCGTGAGGAAGAACGTGCGCCGAGTGCCCTCCAGTGCGGCGACGACCTCGGCGGTCAGATATTCGGCGACGAACCGGTGATCGCCGCGGAACTCGCGAACGGCCTCGGCCGGATCTTCGACGTCCTTGAGCCACAGTGCCCGCCAGAACGACCGCGGCGGGCCAGCCCTCGGTGCGCTCGAGCAGGACGTCGACCTCCTCCTGTCCGAGGTCGAGGTGCTCCCGCGTGACGAGAAGCTCGCGCACCTCCTCGCTCGTGAATGCCAGGTGCGCGGCGCGCACCTCGACGAGCGATCCGGAGGCCCGCGCGCGCCCGAGCGACAGCGCCGGGTCGATCCGGCTGATCAGGATCAGTCGGACGTTGGCAGGCAGATGGGCGATCGCGTACTCGAGCGAGTGCCGGCAGGAGTCGCTCGTCACCACGTGGGGTCGTCAAGCACGATCACGAGCGGGGCGACGAAGCGCCGCCGCGCCGTTCAGGAGCTCGTCCACCGCCTCGTCGACGGAGGGCGTCGCAGCTGCTCAGCCGCTGCAACGCGGTGCGCCCGAGTCCTTCCCGTACGCGGTCGACCGCCGTCGCGACGTACCTCCACATCTGCGCAGGCATCGTTGTCCGCCGCCTCCAGCGTGACCCAGGCAAGTGCTGCATCGGATGCCCGCGCACCACGCCCCGAACAGCCGTCGTCTTGCCGTAGCCGGCAGGAGCTACGACGAGGGCGAGCGAGTCGTGTCGGTCACCGTCGAGCGCCTTCCGGATCCGCGGTCGGTCGACGAGGGTACGCCGCACGTTCGGGGCAAGGAGCCTCGCCTCGACAAGCGGGGGCAACTCGACCGCGGCGCTCTCGGTTTGTCTTCATCCGCCGTTTCTCCTGCCTCATCTGTACCATTGGGTGCATTCTTCAACCCGGGTACGTGCCCCACATCCGCCCTTTCTACGGATCGCCGGTGAATGAGCCGCAGGCACCTCGGATCGGCCATTGCCTCCGGCGGCATGCGTTTCGATGCTCGTTCACCCGGGTGAAGCCGCCGTCCCGGGTCGAGCACGACGCCGCGAGGTTCTAGCGTCGGTGCAGACAACATCGTCGGCAGTTCCGCGAGATCGGGAGGCAGAAATGAACGAGAAGAGCTCAATGGCAGGCTGGGTCGCATTTGCCGGGTGCATGATGGCGATCGTTGGGGGAGTGGACTTCTTCCAGGGCCTGATCGGCCTGGTCGAGGACGAGTACTTCGTCGTCACCCGTTCCGGCTACGTCGTCTTCGACCTCACGACATGGGGCTGGGTCATGCTGATCTGGGGAACGATCCTCTTCCTCGCCGGCCTCGCCCTGATCCAGGGGCAACGGTGGGCCCGCTGGTTCGGAATCGTCGCGATCTCGGTGAACATCTTCGCTCAACTCGGATTCCTCGGGAACGCGGCGTATCCGCTCTGGGCGCTCACCGCCATGGCCATCAACATCGTCGTCCTCTTCGCGCTGACTGCACGTTGGGGCGAGAGCACGGCTGACCTCGAACAGCTCTCCTAGCGAGGCACCAGTTCGGCGCCGGGGCCGTTCGCGATCAGGTGGCGGACGGCCCCGACCACGTTCCTCCTTCACCCGGGTGAACGGGCCCGGCCTCTCCGATCCTCGCACCGTCCTCGCGTCGTAGCCTCGGGGCATGGAGTGGGCACTCGCGGTCGTCACGCTCACGTTGATCGGGTTCGCGATCGTCTCGCGGCGTGTCGACGGCACGTCGCTCACGCCCGCGATCGTCTTCGTCGGCGTCGGTCTCCTGGTGGGCGCTCGAGCGCTCGGGCTGGTCGACACGCCTCCCGCGAGCGAGTCGGTGAAGCTCCTCGCCGAGGCGACGCTGACGGTCGTGCTCTTCGCCGACGCGTCGCGCATCAACCTGCGGACGCTGCGCAAGGAGTACGCCGTTCCTGCGCGCCTGCTCGGGATCGGGCTTCCACTCACGATCGTGCTCGGCGCGATCGTCGCGGCCGCGCTTGTTCGGCGCGCTGACGGTGCCCGAAGCGCTCGTGCTCGCCGTCCTCCTCGCCCCCACCGATGCCGCCCTCGGCCAGGCCGTCGTGACGGAGCCGCGGCTCCCGTCCAGGATCCGCCAGGGCCTCAACGTCGAGAGTGGCCTCAACGACGGCATCTGCGTCCCGCTGCTCTACATCGTGCTCGCGGTCGCGGAGGCGGATTCGGGCGAGATGAGCGGCTCCCACGCCGTCACCCTCGTCTTCGAGCAGATCGGGTACGGCATTCTCGGCGGCCTGATCGCCGGCGGCGTCGCAGCGCTTGCGATCACGCTACGGCACGAAGCGCGGCCTGATGGACGGCCTCTGGCTCCAGATCGTGCCGGTCGCGGGTGCCGGCCTCGCGTACGGGATCGCAGCCCCCCTCGGAGGGTCGGGATTCATCGCAGCGTTCGTTGCGGGCATGACGTTCGGCTTCCTCTACCGGCCCACGGAGAGCACCGAGGTGACGTTCTTCTCCGAGGAGGTTGGCGAGCTGCTCAACGGCGTCACCCTGCTCGTCTTCGGTGCGGTGCTCCTGTGGCCCGCGCTCGACGGCCTCTCCTGGTCGATCGTGCTCTACGCCGTTCTGAGCCTGACGCTCGTCCGCATGCTGCCGGTCGCGCTGGCCATGCTGGGCACCGGAGCGCGACGGCCGACGGTGGCATTCGTCGGCTGGTTCGGGCCGCGTGGCCTGGCATCGATCGTGTTCGCAGCGATCGTGGTCGAGGAGTCGGATCTCCCGCACGTGTCGACGATCGTGCTCACGACGTACGCCACCGTCGGTCTCTCGGTCCTCCTCCACGGCATCACGGCCGCTCCACTCGCCGATCGCTACGCGACCTGGTTCTCGTCGCATCCGCCGGGTGCTGCTCCGGCGATGGAGAGCGTCTCGGCAGGAGCGCATCGGTGGCGTCGTTCCCCATGGCGCCCGCCGACCGCCGAGACCCCGCCGTCACGCTCGGACACATCCGAGCACGAACGCCTGGAAAGGGTGGAGACATGAGTCCGTTACACCACGCGACAGTCGGCACCGACCGGCCCGAGCAGGAGAGCCCGGACGTGCAGGTGATCGACCTCGACCAGGCACAGCTCGAGCAGCTCTCCGGCGTCTTCGCCGCACCACGCTGGCTCCGCGACCTCGGGATCGCATCCTGGCTCTGCGTCGGCGCCATCCTGCTCCTCGCCGGCCTCATCTGGCTGCTCGGCGCGACGGCCGAGATCACCGGCCCTGTCGTGATCGCCTTCCTGCTCGCCTGCGTCACGACCCCGCTCGTGCGCTGGCTCGCCCGACACCGCGTCGGACGCGCAGGAGGCGCCGCGATCGTCGTTCTGGGGTTCTTCGGGCTCGCAGTCGCTGATCACCCTGCTCGTGGTCGGCGGGCATCAGCTCACAGACGAATGACATCTCGTCGACTCTCTCGTCGGCAGGAGACAAGATCGCCGCCTGGCTGGAGGATGTAGGCATCACCACCTCGAGCGCCTCGAGCACGACGGAGACGGCGCAGACGACGACGACGGACGCCGTTCAGACCCTCATCAACGGTATCGCGACGGGGATCAGCGGCATCACCTCGCTCGTCCTCGGCCTGTCCTTCACGATGCTCAGCCTGTTCTTCCTGCTCAAGGACGGCCCGTCGCTGCGCCGTGGGGTGGAACGCCATCTCGGCGTGCCGCAGCCCGTCGCCCGGACGATCACGAGCGACGTGATCACCGCCCTCCAGCGCTACTTCGCCGGCGTGACGATCGTCGCCACGTTCAACGCCGTCATCGTCGGGGTCGGCGCCTTGCTCCTCGGCGTTCCCCTCGTCGGCACGATCATGATCGTGACCTTCGTCTGTGCGTTCATCCCGTACCTGGGAGCGTTCGTCGCCGGCGCGTTCGCCGTGCTCATCGCTCTCGGCTCGCAGGGGACGACGGCTGCGGTGATCATGCTCGTGATCGTCCTGCTCGCGAACGGGTCGCTGCAGCAGATCATGCAGCCGATCGCCTACGGCGCCACGCTGGGCCTCAACCCGCTGATCGTGCTGATCGTGACCATCGGAGCCGGCAGCCTGTTCGGCATGCTCGGCCTCGTCGTCGCCGCTCCCCTGACCTCGGCGGCGGTGCACATCAAGCAGGACGTGGAGCGCGCGCGCGCCGCTGCGGCCGGCACGGGATGCGACAGGAGCCGGCGGAGCCGCCGCTCCAGCCGGCCGACAGGAGCCTCGTCACCGCGCCGTGACGTGGATCACATCCCGGACGACAGACTAGGAGCTCACGATGATCAGATCCTCTTCATTCTCTTCTGGGTCGGTGTGGCAGTCCTCGTCGTCTTCCTGGTCCGCCGCTGGAAGGGCGACCCGACCTGGCCGGGCGCCCTACCCGCACGCAGCATCCGAGCGACGCCTCGGCGCAGGAGGTGCTCGATCGCCGTCTCGCGGTCGGGGAGATCGAGCCCGACGAGTACCGGCGCCGAAGCGACGCGCTGCACGCGCAGGGCCTGTCGCCCGGCACGGGAGCAGCCGAGGACCCACCCACGAGCGACGGCGGAGTCGAGACCGACGTCGCCGACGATCTCCAGCCTGTCCCGTGACTCGGGCGGCGGGCAACCTCGGCCAGTAGGAGGCTCGTGAGACTCCGTCAGCGGCTACACGACAATCTCGCCCGGTTCCTCGAGAACCCGGCCTCGGTTCGGAACGCCGCCTGGCTGATGATCAGCGCGACGGTCACTGCCGTCGTGGTCGGAGGCCTGGTTCATGTGGGTGCTCGACCACGAGGAGTACCCGAACCTCTTCCGCGCCCTCTGGTTCACGCTGCAGACGGTGACGACCGTCGGCTACGGCGACGTGACGCCGGAGAGCGTCGTCGGCCGCGTCGTCGGTGCGGTCGTGATGCTGACCGCGATCGCGTTCATCACGATCGTCACGGCCGCGATCACCTCCACCTTCGTCGAGGCCGCCCGGCGGAAGGGCGCTGACGCGACGCAGACGGCCACGACTGCCGCGGAAGACGAGACCCGGGAACAGCTGGCCCGGATCACCGCGCAACTCCACCAGATGGAGCGGACGCTCGAGGATCTCGCGGCGCGGGCCCGGCGCGACGACAGCTGATCGCGGCACCGGCCGGTCTGCAATCACCCGGGTGAAGCGCCCGGACCGACGCGAGTCCTCCTCCGTGACGTCGTACGCTCGCTGAAGTACGTGTGGAAACCACGCAAGACAAGGAGGTACGACCATGGCTGTTGGTCCTGTCCAGTTGCTGGTGCTCGGATTCGAGCATCCGGACTTTCACGGCGAGGTCATCGAGGAGCTGGAGAAGCTCCGCGAGAGCGACACCGTGCGCGTGATCGACTCGCTCGCGGTCTACAAGGACGCCGCCGGCGAGATCGAGGTCATGCACCTCAGCAACCTCAGCAAGGACGAGGCGATCGAGTTCGGCAGCAAGGTCGCCGCGCTGATCGGCCTCGGCATCGCCGGCGAGGAGGGCCTCTACGCCGGTGCCGAGCTGGGCGCCGAGGCAGCGGCCGAGAACGGCATCGAGGTGTTCTCGGACGAGCTCGCCTGGGACGTCCTCGAGGACATCCCGAACGACTCGGCGGCGGCGCTGCTGCTGATCGAGCACCATTGGGCCGTCGGCCTGCGGGACGCGATCGTGCGGGCGGGCGGCATTGGCATCAGCGACAGCTTCATCCACCCGGCCGACCTCGTCGCGATCGGGATCGTCACCGCGGCCGAGGCCGAGGAGTACGCAGCGATGCATCCGACCGAGGCGCCCGTCGCCTAGCAGTGCAGTTGCCAAGGACGTAGTCAGTCGACCATGGATGGAGGATTACGATGAGGGCTCGCAGAGTTGCCAGGCGCACCGCACGGCGTACCGCCCGACGCCGCTAGGCGTTCCGCCACCACACGGTGGTGAGCGGGCGAGGTTCGGCCCGAGCTCTCCTTCGAGGCGGTGGATCCGTTCAGGACTCACCCTCGAGGGAGGGCTCGGAGCGCGAGCCTGCCTCGAATCCGCGAGCTACCAGCCGCTCGGAGCGCCCCCGGGCGGGCGGCAGGTACGCGTCCACGTACAGCACCGGGATCAGGCGATCGTTGCGGCGCTCGATGATCCAGAACGCTCCCTTCGCACACTCGGCACCATCGAGCAGCAGCGTGATCACCTCGCCGTGCGTGCAGACCACCGTGTGCGGCCGGGTACCCGCGAACGCCCGATACGTGTCCTCGAAGGGTTGGAGCGGAGCCCAGCGTTCGTCCGTCCTGGACAGGGAGATCGAAAGCAGCCGCGAGCGGGATCACCGTCTGCACGCAGCGCCTGAGCGGGCTCGTAACGATCGCGGCGGGTGAGAGGTAATCGGCCAGCGTCGTGTGGAGTCGCCCGGCGATCTCGCGACCCGTGTCGTCGAGCTCGCGGTCGACGTCCGTCCCGGGGTCGGGGCTCCGCTCTCCCGCCTGGGCGTGTCGCAGCAACACGAACCGCTCAGATCGACTCATGGGTCACGCCTTCCACCGACTCGAGTATGCGCGCTACGGGCCGCCGATGGCCTTCCCGGCGTCCGAGATCGTCTGCAGGCTGCGTGCCTCGAACTCGCGGAAGAACGGCGCCATGCCCCGGAGGAGCTTGATCGGGCTCTTGTGCTCGAGGACGCCGATCAGGACGAGCAATGGGGGCACGGCGATCCCGTACAGGACGAGTGCCCTGATCTCGTTGGCGAGGCGGCTTTCCGGCACCGGTCCCTGCTTCGCGCGGAGCCAGGCGGCGTCCACCGTGTTGCTGACCTCGTTCATCCAGGTCATCGTCCGGGCGACCAGCTCGATGTCGGACTGCTCGGCGGGAGTGAACTCGCGCCGGAAGGTTCGCGTCGATCGCCTCGGGGACGTGCCTGAAGCCGCTGCTCGCCGCGGCGTGAACCCAGGCGATCGCCGCCCACCGGTGCGCGTCGAACGCCTTCGGATCCATCGCCTCGAGCGCGGCGAGCTCGGCCTTGGGTAGGCCGGCGGCGAGCGCCCACTCCCGGTGGGCGAAGCTGCATTGGCGGCTCGAGTTGGCGGATGCCACGGCGACCATGATCGTCTCGCGGAAGGAGGGATCCAGGCGGTGTCCGATCCAGATCGCCCGCAGGTCGGGCATCCGTTTGGCGAGTGCGACGGTTGACTGCGCACGCACCTTTCGGCGGCCGAGGATCGGCTTGTGCCGGCCCGGCATGGAGACCTCGCCGAATCCGGCTGCGGCTGCGCGATCGTCGTCGACGAGCCACGCGCTCGCCTCCTCCGCCGCGGCCACGGCGCGCTCCCTGGCCCCGGTGTCCCGCTCGGGGATCCCAGCCTGCTGCTGATCGGTGCTCGGGGGTGGTTCCATGAGGCCCTCCTGGCTGATGACTCGGCAGCCGGCCGAGCGAGACCCGTGCACGACAGAGCATGGCATCACCGTGCTGCCTCGCGGACGAGGTGGGTCGCTTTCACCCGGGTGAACGCCAAGCGCCTTCGACGCCGCAGATCGAGTCCGCGTCGCGAACCTGATCGCGATGCCGTGGCGCAGGGATCGTTCACCCGGGTGAACTCCAGCCAGAGCGGCGGCTGGCGCCCGGTCCGTCTCGATACTGGTGAGTGCGGCGGGCACTCAACCCGAACGCAACCCCGCTTCCGCAGATGGCGTCCAGGCGGCGCCGAACCAGGCGTTGGAGGTGTGAACAGGTCATGAGGAAGGCCCGGCCGAATCCGAGGAAGGTCGTCACCGTGGTCGCAGGAGGAGCACGGGTGAGCGTCACGGCAATGGAGCGGCTTGCTGCGTTGGTCGATCTCGAGGCCCTCGGGGTGATCGACGTCTCCAGGGTCGTCGTCGGGATCCGAACGGTGCCGCGGCGCGTGGGGTTGATCATGCGGGACGTCGTGATCGCGCTCGCGCAGATGCCCGGTCAGGACGAGCGGCCGTGGCACGACTTCCACGACCGCTTCACGCGCACGCACACGTCGCAGCGGCGTGGCCGCATGCGTCGGGGGCAGGGCCACGCCGTGGCCGCAACGGTCATCGAACGCAAGGCTTCGTAGCCGCCTGCAATGGAGGCGCCACTACTCACATCGCCGGGGAACGGTCGGGCGTCACGACGCCGCCGACGGGCCGGGCGCGACCAGGGAGGCTGCACGTCATGAACGTGACCAGGATCGAGCACCCGACGATCGACGAGCGTCGTGCAAAGGGGCACAGGGCAAGCGAGCTGACGGATACCTCGGCGCACGCCGGCTGGGATCCGGCGGGAGACCGCCCCGACCCGGTCAGCGCTCCTCGAGGAACAGAATGCGACCCGTGAGCCCGACCTGGTGCCGGTGCGCCACGGTCGCATGATGGTCTCCCCGTTCACCTTCTATCGGGGCGCCGCCAAGATCATGGCCGGCGACCTGGCGCACACGCCCAGGGCCGGCCTGGACGTGCAACTCTGCGGCGACGCTCATCTGTCGAACTTCGGCGTCTACGCGTCGCCGGAGCGACAGCTCCTGTTCGACCTCAACGACTTCGACGAGACGCTGCCCGGCCCGTTCGAGTACGACCTGAAGCGGATGGCTGCGAGCTTCACGATCGCGGCGCGCAACAACGGCTTCAGCGAGGCGGATGCCCGCGATGCCGCGCTCGTCTCGGTGAGCGCCTATCGGGCCGCGATGGCCGAGTTCGCCGAGATGTCCACGATGGACATCTGGTACGCGCACCTGTCCGAGGCGACGCTGATGGCGGCGATCGAGACCTTTGCCGGCGCGGGTAAGGGCAAGTCGGAGAAGAAGGCGGCCGGGAAGAAGGCGCAGAACGAGAAGAAGCGGACGAAGGGGGCGCGGAAGGCTGCAAAGAAGGCGCGTACTCGCGACAGCATGCAGGCGCTGTCGAAGCTCGGCGAGCTCGTCGACGGCCGCTACCGGATCGTCAGCCAGCCGCCGATCGTGATCCCGATGCGCGATCTGCACGGGAGGTACGGGATCTCGGCCGATCAGCTCGAGCAGGCGATTCACGACCAGTTCCGCGCCTACCGTGCGACGCTGCAGGACGACCGACGTCACCTCCTCGAGAGGTTCCAGATCGTCGACATGGCACGAAAGGTCGTCGGTGTCGGCAGCGTCGGCACCCGCGCGTTCATCGTCCTGCTCCAGGGCCGCACCGAGAACGATCCTCTGTTCCTCCAGGTCAAGGAGGCAACGGACTCGGTGCTCGAGGACCACCTGCCCCGCAGTCGCTACGAGCAGCCCGGAGAGCGCGTCGTCAAGGGGCAGCGAATGATGCAGGCCGTGAGTGACATCTTCCTGGGCTGGACGAGAGGAGAGCAGGAGAACCGCCACCTCTACTGGCGCCAGCTCCGCGACATGAAGGGCTCCGCCGACGTCGAGTCGCTGAAGCCGGCCGCGCTCGAGTTCTACGCACGCCAATGCGCATGGACGCTCGCCCGCGCGCACGCGCGCTCGGGAGACCCGATCGCGATCAGCTCGTACATGGGCGAGGGCGACGCCTTCGACGCAGCGATCGCCGACTTCTCCGGGCGCTACGCCGACCAGAACGAGCGCGACTACGCCGCCTTCACCGAAGCGGTCCGAACGGGACGGCTCGAAGCGATCGAAGGCGTCTGACTCTCCGGGTCTCGTCCCGAGCCCGGGCAGCAGATGCGCGTTGCGGCGGAGTGCCCGACACTCCGCCGATCCCGCCGCGGGTAACGACGTCGGATGAGATCGCGGCCCAAGCCCGGCAGCTGATGCCGGAGCCGTCGAGCCGACACCCGGCTCGACGGCTCCGGCGAGGGACGCGCTACGAGACGGCGCTCAGGTCGTTCTTGCTCTCACTCCAGCGGGCCGTCAGGGCGAAGAGCACGACGATGTTCAGCGTCACCGCCGTCAACGCCCAGAGCGGGTACTGGGCGTTCCCGAGGAAGCCGAGCTGCGCAAGGATGTTCAGGGAGACGAGGATGATCGAGAACCAGCGCGCCCATCCCTGTGCGGCGACCAGTCCGGCCGCGGCGAGGCAGAGGAGGACGCCCCAGATCAGCATGATCCAGCCCCACGTCGTCAGGTCGACGACCAGGAAGCCGGAGCGCGTGACCACGAAGTACTCGTCCTCGAAGAGGGCGATCAGTCCCTCGAAGACGGCGATGCCGCCGATGATGAACATCATCATCGAGGCGAAGCCGATCCAGCCTGCCATTGATTGCTTCTCGTTCATCACTGCCTCCTGGTCTGGAGACGCCGCCTCATGCGTCGTCGTCGCTTGACTCGCTTCCCCTCCGCTGCTGGAGGGAACACGAAGGACGCTATGCGCTCGTTGTCTGGGATACGAGCCGGGGCCTCCTCTTCACCCGGGTGACCGCGAACCGGTGTCCTTCACTGATCCGAGCCACTCCGCGCGGCATCCGCTGCGCCGGTCGCTGCTGCTTCCTTTTCCTGCAACTCGTCGTAGAGTGCGCTGTTGAGCAGGGGTGCCGTGACAATGACACGGCCCACCACCCACATGAAGAAGAGAATGGTGGCGAAGACTCCGAAGGCGCTGTAGAGAGAGCTCGGCTCTTCGAGCTGGGGGCTCAGGAAGGCGACGATGAGCCCGTGCATCACCTGGAAGCAGAGGGCCACGACGAGCGCACCCGGCAACAGCGCCTTCCAGGAGGCGCTGCCGTGGGGAAGGTGCAAGGACGCGACGAGCCAGATCGCGACCAGCGGCACGATCATCATCGCCCAGACCAGAAGCTGCTCGGCCTGCGTGGCATCACGGAGCCACCAGGTCACCGAGACGGCCGCCAGGAACGCGAACGCGGTGCCGGAGAAGGCGAGCGAGCTCTTGACCAGCGTGGCATGAGGCGGAGGCTCGTTCCACACGAGCGCGTGGATCAGCTGCAGTGCCTTCGCGCCCTTGTAGCCCTCCCAGAGGAGCCACGGCGCGCTGATCAGGAGCAACCACCACGTGTTCCCGTTGGCGTCTCGTACGAGCGCGCCGATCGCGTCCACGACGGCCTGTGGCAAGCCGCCCTCGGCGGCGGAATCCTCGATGCTCCGGGAGCTCCCCAACCCCAGAACCCCGCCGATGAGCAGAACGGCCGGCGCCAGCCACGAGAAGAGCCGGTAGGCGATCCCGCCCGCGAGCACGCTCGCGGCGAAACGCCGGTTGCGCTCGGCGGCGCGGAACGGAACGGCAATCGAGACGTGACGGTCGCCCGCGTCCTTCGCCCTCGCCGTCTCGGCGACGAACCTCTCGCGAAGCCGCTCGACGAGACCCGCCTCCTCCACGGGATCTGTGGTCATGGTCACTACCTCCTCGGCCGTTACAGACGAGCGCGTGCACCTCAAACCTAGGGTTTCGCGCCGTGCACCCCGGCTCGACAGGCGGGCTTCACCCGGGTGACCCGACAACGTCGCAACCGATGTACCGGCCGATGAACGCACACGCGCGCTCGATGTCGGGAACGACCGAAGCGTGGTTGAACTTCGGCGTGTCGGACGCGATAGTTGCCTGGTGAACGAGGCACTCGTCTATGCGGTCGGGGTCGCCATCAGCCCTGTTCCGATCGCGTCGATCATCGTGATTCTGACGAGCCCTCGTGCTCGCGTCACCGGGGCGTCTTTCGTCGCGGGATGGGCTCTAGGTGTAAGACCCAGGGACGTTGTTCCTGATCGCGTGTAGCCGGGTCAGGGGTGGTTGGTGGCTGAGGCTGCCGTGTGGTCGTCGGCGATTGTAGTAGTCGAGCCAGCCGGGGAGTGCTCGTCGGCGTTCGTCCGAGTTGCCGTAGATGGCGCCGTAGGCCCAGCCTCCGAGCATGGTGCGGATGAAGCGTTCTGCCTTCCCGTTGGTTCGGGGCCGGTAGGGCCTGGTGCGGCTGTGTTTGATCCCGAGCGTCGGTGCAGGCGAGCTTGTGAGCGATCGAGATGTAGGCGGGGCCGTTGTCGGTCATCAGTTTCCGCACCCGGATGCCGTGGGCGGCGTAGTGCGCAACGGCTCGGCGCAAGAAGCCGACCGCAGTGACGGCCTTCTCGTCGTCGAGTACCTCGACGTAGGCGAGCCTGGTGGCGTCGTCGACACAGACGTGGACGTACTCCCAGCCGATCCCTTTGCGGCTGCCCCGGCGGTTGCCGGTGACGCGATGGCCGGCCTTCTCGATCCGGACGAGCTTCTTGACATCGATGTGGATCAGCTCGCCCGGCAGCTGCTTCTCGTAGCGGTTCGCGGGCTCGAGAGGCTCGAGCCGGGAGAGCTTCCCCAATCCGATCCGGGTCAGCACCGCCGAGACGGTCGACAACGGCATCCGCAAGCACTCGGCGATCTCCGCGGCCGTCATCCGCAACCTGCGCAGCGACGCGATCGCCTCGACCCGCTCCTCCCCGGTGCGATGCGGCGACGACAGCGGCTCCGAAGAACGATCCGCCAGCCCCTCGGCTCCTTCTGCCCGGTAGCGGGCAACCCACTTCGAAGCAGTACGGACGCTGGCGCCGGCAGCCTCAGCCGCCTCCGCCAACGTCCACCCCTGCTCAAGCACCCGCACCGCGATCAACCGACGGCTATGCGGACAGGTCCTCGCGTTAGCGTGCAATCTCATCCGGATCCCTCCTTGGACGGCTGGGTCTTCGACAACCACAGCCTCCAAGGAGACCCGGATGAACAACGTGGCTAGGAACTACATCTAGGCATCGCGTTCGTCCTCGCGGCTCTCGTCACGTTGGTCGACCAGACCGGAATTGACGACTCGAACCCGTCGTGGATCGCGATTCCCGAGCTCGCTCTCGGTTCGGCGTTCGTCGCGGCGGCCTTCGTCATCTGGATCCGGCGGCGCCACCGCCGCGAGCACGCCGTTCCCTGGCTGGATGCCGTCGATCACCTCACCGGAACGCGCTCGGCCGCCCTCGGGGTCGTCTTCGCCCTGGCCAACCCGAAGGTCGTCGCGCTCGCGCTCGGCTCGGCGCTTTCTCTGGCGGAAGCGGGTGCCGATGCCGGGACACAGCTCTGGACGATCGTCCTCTTCTGTGCGATCGGGGTCGTCGGAGTCGCGATCCCACTTGCGCTCTGCCTCCTCTTCCCGGGCCGATCGGCCTCTCCCCTCTCTCGCCTCAGAGCGTGGCTCGGTCGCCGGGAGGCAACCATCCTCGCCGTGCTCGGGCTCGTCCTTGGCGCGGTCTTCCTGCAGGACGGACTGACGAGCCTCTGAGCGTCCGGAATGTGTGCCAACGCTCGCGGCGCCGGTCGACCGGATTCACCCGGGTGAACACGGTTCCTCGGCGCGTGCGGAGGGATGTTGCGTCGCATCCTGGAGGGGATGGCGCAGGCACCGCAGAGACGGTCGGTCGGGATGCTCGCCCGCTGGGTGCCGGGAACCGCTGTCCTGACGCACTACCGGCGCAAGTGGCTGCGCTCCGACCTCGTGGCGGGCGTCGTTCTCGCGGCACTCCTCGTGCCGCAGGGCATGGCGTACGCCGAGCTGGCCGGCCTTCCCCCGGTCAACGGGCTCTACGCGACCGTGGCCTGCCTCGTCGCCTATGCGCTGTTCGGCCCCTCGCGAATCCTCGTGCTCGGCCCCGACGCCTCGCTCGGCCCGTTGATCTTCGCCGCGATCGTGCCGCTCGCGGTCACGGACGACCCGGCCGAGCTCGTGGCCCTCGCCGGGATGCTGGCACTCCTCGTCGCGGCAATCGAGATCGCGCTGGGTCTCGGGAAGCTGGGGTTCGTCGCCGATCTGCTCTCCAAGGAGGTCCAGGTCGGCTACATGGTGGGCCTCGGCATCACGATCGCGGTCGGACAGCTGCCGAAGCTGTTCGGCTTCTCCACCGATGCAGACGGGTTCGTCGACGAGCTGAGAGCGTTCGTCACCGGCTTCGACGCGAGGAACACCTACGCCGCCGCCATCGGCCTGGCATCGCTCGCCCTGATGCTGATCCTTCCCCGCTTCACCTCGCGCATCCCGGCCGTTCTGATCACCGTGCTCCTCTCGACACTCGCGGTGTCGCTCTTCGACCTGAAAGGTCACGGTGTCTCGACCGTGGGGTCGTTGCCGCAGGGGCTGCCCCGGCCCCAGTTCCCGTCGGTCGACCTGAGTGACATCGGCCCGCTGCTGGCGGCCGCGATCGGGATCGCGCTCGTATCGCTCGCCGACACGATCGCGACCTCGACGAGCTTCGCCGCTCGGCGTGGCGACGAGGTGGACGCGAACCAGGAGATGATCGGGATCGGAGCCGGCAATGCCCTCGCAGGGCTCCTCCAGGGGTTTCCCATCTCCTCGAGCGCTTCACGCACGGCGGTAGCCGAGCAGTCAGGCGCGAAGTCCCAGGTGACGGGGCTGGTGGGCGCGGCTTCCGTGGCGGCCATGCTGCTCTTCCTCCCGGACCTGCTGGCGAACCTGCCGAATGCGGCGCTCGCCGCGATCGTGATCGGCGCAGCGCTGTCGCTGATGGACTTCTCGACCCTCGCCCGGTTCCTGCGCATTCGCGCTTCCGCGTTCGCGCTGGCAATGACCGCGATGCTGGGCGTCGTCCTCTTCGGGGTGCTCGAGGGCATCCTGATCGCGGTCGGGCTCTCGATCCTGTTGTTCTTCAAGCGAGGCTGGTGGCCGACGGGCGAGGTGCTCGGCAGGGTGGATTCGCTCGACGCGTGGCATCGGGTCGACGTCTACCCCCACGCGACGCAGGTTCCGGGCGTCGTCGTGTTCCGCTGGGAGGCCCCGCTGTTCTTCGCCAACGCGAGCCGGTTTTCGCGGGCGGTCCTCCGGCTCATCGCAGAGCCGGGCGTCCGATGCGTGGTTGTCCAGTGCGATGCGATCACCGACATCGACGTCACGGCTGCCGACGTGCTCGAGCGTCTCGACGCCGAGCTGGAGCGTCGAGGCGTCGACATGGTGTTCGTCGAGTTGCGCACCCGCCTGCATCATCTGCTGGAGGACTACGGCCTGCTCGAGACGTTCGGCCGGAGGCACTTCTACGACTCCGTCGAGGCCGCCATCGCCGGAGCCCCCGCGATCACGAAGGGCGCCGGGGAGGGAACGGTTCCGCCGGCGTGACGACGGCTCCGTCTCATGTGCGTTCACCCGGGTGAACTCGCCGCGGGCGCCCGTCCCCGGTGAGCCCTCGGCGTAGCGTGGTCCCAGATCGAGCCGATGGAGCAAGCTCGCCGTGCGCCTCGGCGCAGAACGACGGGGCCTCCGGGCCACTGAGAAAGGAGTCACATCATGTGTCGATGGCTCGCCTATTCCGGCTCGCCGGTGTTGCTGGAGGATCTGCTGCTGAAGCCGGAACACTCCCTGATCGACCAGAGCCTGCACTCGAGGATGGGTGCGACGACGACAAACGGCGACGGGTTCGGCATCGGGTGGTACGGCGTCGGCGATACGCCCGGCGTCTTCCACAGCATCGAGCCCGCCTGGAACGACCGGAACCTGAAGGACCTGGCTGCGCACCTGGAGTCGCGACTCGTGTTTGCCCACATCCGCGCCTCGACCGGTGGCGCGATCCAGCAGACGAACTGTCATCCCTTCAGGCACGGGAAGTGGCTGTGGATGCACAACGGGGTGATTCGAGACTTCTCGACCGTCAAGCGGGATCTCGAGTTCGCCGTCGACCCGTCCCTCTACGCCGAAATCGAGGGGTCGACCGACACCGAGGTCTTCTTCCACCTGGCGCTGACCTTCGGCCTCGAGGACGATCCGCCCTCGGCCGTCGAGCAGGCAGTCGGCTTCATCGAGGAGACGGGCCGTGGCCACGGCGTCGAGTTGCCGATCCAGATGACCGTGGCGACCACCGACGGCGACACGATCTGGGCCTTCCGCTACTCGAGCGAAGGCACGTCACGGACGCTGTTCTTCAGCAGCCTCGTGGAGACGCTGCAGGCGGAGTACCCCGACAACCCGGTCTTCGCCCAGCTGTCGGACGAGACGCGGGTCATCGTCTCGGAGCCGCTCAGCGACCTTGCGGGTGTCTGGAACGAGGTCCCCGAGTCGATGGTCGGAATCGTCCAGGCCGGGCAGGACGAGCTGCGACCCTTCACGCCACGGGTGCCGGCGGCGCAGTACGCCGTGGGGGCGGTGTGAGGAGGGGATGAGGAGATGAGCACGTCAGTGGGTGCACCTGAGCCGATGCTCGCCTCGAAGGCGATCAGGACACCGCGCTCGGCCGCGATCGCGGGTATCGCCTTCGCTGTCCTCTTCACGTTCGTGCTCGTCATTGTCAAACAGGCAGTGCCCGCGGATCCCGCGGACGGTGGCGAGTGGCTTGCGGACGGCGCGCGGCGCGACTCGGTGCTGTTGGCGCTCGGGCTCGTGCCGTTCGCCGGGATCGCGTTCCTGTGGTTCGTCGGCGTCCTGCGCGATCGGATCGGAGAGGCGGAGGACAGGTTCTTTGCCACCGTCTTCCTTGGGAGTGGACTACTGTTTGTCGCCATGCTGTTCGTCGCCGCCGCGGTGGCGGCGGGGCTGGTGGCGAGTGCGGGCGCCCATACCGACGGCCTCGTCTCCTCCGGTACGTGGGAGTTCGGCCGGCGCGCCACACACGAGGTGATGGTCATCTACGCCATGCGGATGGCGGCCGTCTTCATGATCGCCAGCTCGACGATCCTAATGCGCAGCCGACTCGCTCCGAAGTGGCTCGTCGTCCCCGGCTACGTGGTGGCGGCTCTGCTGTTGCTGACGGTCGGCTTCTTCGCCTGGGTCGAGCTGCTCTTCCCGCTCTGGGTGCTGGTCGTGAGCCTGTACGTGCTCATCACCGGATCGAAGAGGGGCCACGCCGAGCACGCCGCTACTAGCGACCGGGGGCCAACAGTGCGCGTGAGCACGAGATGAGAAGACGAATGCAAACGAAGGTGAGAGGAGGCATCACAAGATGGGTATGAGAAGAAGGCCGCTCGCACGCGCTGCCGTCGTCGGCGGCGCCGCGTACTACGCGGGCAAGAAGAGGACGGAGAGCAAGGCCGCCGATGCGGCGCAGGACCAGCAGATCGCCGATCTGCAGGCACAGCAGGCGCAACCGCAGTACGCGCCAGCGCCGCCTGCCGAAGCCCCCGCTCCGGCCGTGGGAAGCGACGACATGGTGGAGCAGTTGACGAACCTGAAGTCGCTGCTCGACCAGGGAATCCTGACGCAGGCCGAGTTCGACCTGCAAAAGCAAAAGCTGCTCGCGGCCTCGTGAGCGGAAAGGAGCACACGATGGCACTTGGCCCTGTGCAGATGCTCGTCCTCGGGTTCGCCGAGCCGAGCTTCACGGGCAAGATCGCAGCGGAGCTCGACCGCTTGCGCGAGCACGACCTCGTCAAGATCGTCGACGCCCTCGTCGTCAACAAGGACGAGAACGGTGCGATCACGGCGCTGCAGGTCAGCGACCTGAGCCAGGACGAGGCAACCGAGATGGGCGAGGTGATCGGCGCCCTGATCGGCTACGGCTACGGCACCGACGAGGCGATCGACGCCGGCATCGAGGCCGGCGCCGAGGCGATGGCCGACGGCCACCTGATCGCCGACGAGGAGGCGTGGTACGTGGCGGATGCGATCCCGAACGGGACCGCCGCTGCGATCATCCTGATCGAGCACCTCTGGGCGATCCCGCTCCGCGACTCGATCATCGACGCAGGCGGCATCGCGCTCGCCGACGAGTGGATCCACCCGAAGGACCTGATCGCGGTCGGCGTCGCCGCCGCCGAGGTCGGCTGACGGGGTTGTCGACCGGTGAGGCGGGCGCCGCGCGGCGGCGCCCGCACTCCCGGCGCACGTCCTCGGAGCATCCTCGCGGATATGAAGGATGCCGACGGTCAGGCGGCGGCGGCGGCGATCTCGACGAGCGCCACTGCCGTGAACGCGGCTGAGCAACAGAAGACGACGGAGCGTCGAGGTCGGGAGCGTTGCGCCTCCGGCAGCATCTCGCTCAAGACGACATAGATCAGCGCCCCCGCCGCAAACCCGAGCGCGACGGGGAGAAGCGCGCTAAACGCATCAAAGACAAAGAAGGCGGGCAGGGCGAGCAAGGGCACCGGGAGGGCAGCAATCGCCGCGAAGCAAGCCGCGCCCCGTACGCTCACCCCGCGCGGAACGAGAACCACGCTGATGGCGAATCCCACCGGCAACTTGTGGACCGCGAGCGCGAGCCCGATGGCCCACCCGAGTGTCGGGCTCCCCGCGAATGCCGAGGCGAGCCCAACCGCGTCGGCGGCCGAGTGAGCCGTCAGTACGGCCACGATCAAGAAGGCTCTGTGGCCATCGGGCGCAGCGAGCGCGGTGACGTCAAGGTCGCCATGGCGGGCTAGTCCCCAACGCAGAACCTGGACGAAGAGCATTCCGGCCGCCCCACCGGCCACCATGAGCCCTGTCCGATTCGGGCTCTCCAAGACGAGGCCTCCCGCGACGGCGAGCATCACTCCCGCCGCCATCGCCGTTCCCGATCCGAGCGCCGCGGGGCTCACTCGCCGACGGAATGCCAGTGGCAGCGCGCCACAGGCGCCGGCCGGCACCGCGAGCGAGGCTGCAACGACGACCGCCCATTGATCGGTCATCCGACCGCCCGCGAGATTGCGGCCCTCCGGGTGCGTACCAGTTCGGGCGTCTCGTCCTCCTCGGAAGATGCTGTCGTACCCAATCAATCACCGCGTGTCTCGTCTCCCTGGCTGACGGCGGGATCTCACCCGGGTGAACGCCGCGCGGCCGGGATGGAGCGCCCAGGGATCCGGCCGTAGCGTGGGCCTCCCTCCCCGCCGCCGCTTCTGTGCCGTCAGACGGCGAAGCTGACGGGGAAGGTGGCGATCCACGCCACCGTCGCGACGAAGACCACGAGACCGAATGCGAGCAGCGCACGACGCGTCCCTCGCCCCTGCAGCTTCGTCGAGATGCCTGCGAGGAAGAGCGCGCATGCGAAGAGAACCACGCAGAGCACGTAGTTCGTCGAACGCTGGACACTGACTCGGCCTTGCGCTGCGAGCACATCGGCCTCTGCCTCGAGCCGGTTCGCCTGCTCACGCGCCGCGAGCTTGTACTGCGGCATCCGGAAGGGGCTGAGCGGTGCATCCGGGTTCGTGAACGGCCTCGTTGCCCGCCACGCGGCGACGGCGGGCCTGAATTCGGGCCGGAATCTCCTCGCGTAGAACGCTGCGAGGCTCTTCTCGTCGTGGCCGACCGCGTCGACCCATGAGCTGAAGACGGAGATGTCGATCTGGGTCTGGGTGTTCGCGAGCGAGTCCGCCTTGGCGGACTCCACGCGCACGGCACCCGCGCGGCTGAATGCCTTCGACTGCTCACCGTTCCAGCGGCTTGCCTGGTAGCCGCTCCACGCCGTCGCGACGGTCGCAGCCGCGAGCAGGATCGTAGCCAGCAGCTCGAACCGGCCCCCGGAGCTCTGGCCGGTGCTCACCTGGCGTTCGCCCTTCCATTCTCGTCACAGGGGATCTGGACGCTGTCGCCTAGGAGGCGCAGCGCCTGGTCGACGTAGTCGAGCGACCGATTCATCGCTACCGGCTGAACGGCGCCTACGCCCTCGTGGTACGGGCGATTGAGGGTACCGACCAGGATCAGGAGGGACGTGATCACCGCCATCACGCCTCCCATCAGCATTGCCTGGGTCACGGCCCCTTCGGCCGGATCGGCGAAGAACAGCATGTACACGAAGACGATCGCTGCGATGAAGAACAGCACGAGCCAGAGCGGAGTCGGGATGACGCCGTCCGCACCGTGGACGCGACCGAGGCGTGCCTCCTCACGCTGCGACGTCTTCTCGAGCCACTGGTCGTAGGCCGACTGCTCACGAGCGGTCTGCGGCACGACGGTCCTGATCGTCTTGAACATTGCGACACCCCAGGGGTTGACGCTGTTCCCGATCGTGCCGTCGCGCATCCGAGTCCACTCGTCGTGGATGACGAAGCGCGCGTAGCACACGAGCTGGCCGGTCAGCGCGGAGGACGCAGGGGCCGGTAGGAGTTGTGCGGTGACGACCTGCTGGGTCAGCATCGTTGCCTCGATCTCCGCTCCCGATCGCGTGTCGTCGTAGCTCGTGAACGCAAGGAAGACGATGAACCCGAGCAGGACGGAGAAACCGGTCGCGATCACCCCGAAGACGCCGGAGGCGCGGTCACCGTCCGTGAAGTAGCTGCCCTCGGGTGCCCCACGACGCACGAGCAGCATGGCGCCGATCGCCACCCCCGCAACCGCGGCGATGATCAGGGCTCCCAGGACGAGATTCACGGCACGGCCCCGTCCGCGTGCTCTCCTACTCGGCCGTCTGGAGCCGCTTCGAGAAGAACTCGAGCGCCTTCTTCGTCTTCGTCTCCTGCTCGCCGGTGAGGTCGACTCCGTGCTTCGTCAGGAACGTCCTCAGCTCGACCATCACCTTGAACGCCTCGTCGGGCAGGCACTTCGTCGAGAGCTCGAGGAGCATCGAGTTGTCGGGGTAGAGCCACAGCTCGGCGACGAGCTTGCGCTTGAAGCCCTCGGGAGCGAACTTCAGCTTTAGCACGAGGATCGGCCCGAGTACGGAGAGGTCGTCCAGCGAGAGCCCCTCCGGCGCGTGTGCCTTGTACAGGGCCTGCTGCTCCTTCGAGAAGAGCTTGTGCACTGGCTTGCGGCCCGCGATCGCGTCCTTGACGTCGGTCGTGCCCATCGCGCGCTTCATCGACCCGGAGCAGACGTAGGCGCCGCTCGGCATCGCGTCGACCTCGACACCGAAGCTCGGCGAGTTCCGAATCTCCTTCGGCAGCTCGGCGGGTACGACAGGCCGGAGCTTCACGACGGAGTCGTCGCCACGCTTCTGGACGCGGCGGGCTCGAACGACGAGGCCGAGCTTGTTGAGCGCCAGGTCGGGGGTGTCGAAGAAGTAGACCTGCCGGATCTGCCCGTCGATCGGATCGGCTCCGAGCTTCTCGCCCGTCTTGCTTCGATCGCCCAGCGGCACGGTGAGCTTCAGCTCCACGCTGTCGGCGGCGCCGATCGTCGAGAGCAGCTCATCGAGCGCCTCGTCCGACAGCTTGGAGGTCAGGATGGTGGACGCCATGATCTCACTCCCTTCGAGTTCGGGTTCGCCTCACCAGCCTAGGACTCCATCCCGGCGGCTCCGAGCGACCGAGAGGAGTTCACCTGGGTGAACGGGAACGGGTTCCGATCCGCGCCGACGCTCCGTCATAGGTTGTCGGTGTGACGTCGACAGCGCTGTCGGGAATCGTGCCTCGCTGGGAGTGGCGCACCTTCGGTGAGCGCCTGGTCACGGCCGAGGGCCGGCTTGCCGCCGTCGCTCCCGAGCAGGTGCAAGAGAGCGACGATCTCTACCTCGTCGCGCGAAATGGTGACGACACCGCTGTGAAGGTTCGGGGCGGGCTCGTGGACGTGAAGCGGCTCGTCAGCACCGGTGAGTCCGGGCTCGAGCAGTGGGTCCCCGTGATGAAGGAGCCTTTCCCGCTCCCGGCTGCGTCGGTCGGCCGGGTTCTGTCCTACCTGCATGTCCGGTCGATCGCTCTCGCTCGGCCGGATTACGCGCTCGAGGAACTGCTCGAGCTCGTCCGAGCGAGTGGGGAGATCGTGCCCGTCGAGGTGAGCAAGCGGCGCGCCCGCTACCGGATCGGCGGCTGCATGGCCGAGGTCACCGAGGCGCGCACCGACCGCGGGACGGCATGGACGATCGCGGTCGAGTCCGAGGATCCCGCCCGGGTCGTCGCGGCGGCGGCGGAACTGGGCCTTGGGCCGCTTCCCAACGTCAGCTATCCACGGTGGCTGCGGATGCTCATCGGATTTGTCGAGGCGCGGTTCTGCGTCATCGACGTCGGCACGAACTCGGTCAAGTTCCACATCGGGGAGCGCGCGACGGATGAATCGTGGCGCACTGTCGTCGACCGTGCCGAGGTCACGCGGCTCGGCGAGGGACTCGATCAGACCGGCGGCTTGCAGAAAGAGCCGATGGAACGGACGGCGGACGCGGTCGCCGCGATGGTCGACGAGGCGCAGCGGAGCGGGGCGATTGCGATCGCCGCGGTCGGCACGGCCGGGCTCCGGATCGCCGACAACAGCGCAGCCTTTCTCGACGCCGTCGAGGACCGCGCCGGGATCCGGGTCGAGATCATCCCCGGCGAGGAGGAAGGCCGGCTCGCCTACGTCGCGGTGAAGAGCTCCCTCGGCCTCGCCGACTGCGCGCTCGTGGTGTTCGACTCGGGCGGCGGCAGCTCGCAGTTCACCTTCGGCCACGGCGATCGCGTCGACGAGCGCTTCAGCGTCGACGTCGGTGCCGCCCGCTTCACTGCGCAGTTCGGGCTCGACCGCCCCGTCTCCGAGCAGGTGCTGGCCGATGCGCTCGAGGCGATCGGCGTCGACCTCGGGCGGCTCGACGGTCGGGCTTCGCCTGACGCGCTCGTCGGCATGGGCGGAGCCATGACGAACATCGCGGCCGTCAGGCACGCGTTGGCGACCTACGATCCCGCGATCGTCCAGGGAACCGTCATCGACGCCGGCGAGATCGACCGGCAGATCGAGCTCTACCGCACCACGACCGCCGGGGAGCGCCGCCAGATAGCCGGTCTGCAGCCAAAGCGCGGCGAGGTGATTCTCGCGGGCGCGTGCATCGTCCGAACGGTGATGCGGAAGCTGGGTGCCGCCACTGTCACCGTGAGCGACCGTGGCTTGCGACACGGCCTGATCGCCGAGCGATTTGCCATCTCCGGCTCAACTAGAGCGGCGGCAGACTGAACCCGCCGTGCCTCGCGACTAACGCGTGGAGCTCATGCTCCACCTGCATGAACAGGCCGCTGAGCGCGAGATCGGGGGCAACCAGGCTGCCGTTCGACTCGTCGAAACACACGACGACCAGCTTCGACAGCCCGTGACCCGCATCGAGAACTGCGCACAGTGCCTTGATCTCCCGCGGTGCGTCGGGATCGCCCACCTTGAAGGCAAGCCTCCGATGCCTCGGATCATCCTCCACGATCGGGAGCTGCCGGTCGCATACGCAGCGCCGAAGGGCCTCGAATGCGGCCTCGGGCCGCTCTACGACGATGTACTCGTACGCCCCCTCCATGATTCCTCCTCACCGGGCTCGTCCAGGCCATTCCCAACATAGGAGCTCTGTCGCGGGTCGGCCGAGCCGCCCCGTCCTTCACCCGGGTGAGACCGAAATGGGGAAACCCCGACGGCCCGAACACGGGATAGTCAATCTCCGGCTCTGGGTCGGGCGGGCGGGCAATACCCACATCAAGTCCAAACAAGACCGACGATCGAGCGACGTGTACGTCCCCTTGTACGCTCAGTAAGCTAAAGAGACAACGATAGCTGCACTGAATAGTCTTATTTGCAGGCTTTTTAGGTGCGCCCGGGAGGATTCGAACCTCCGACCCGCGGATTAGAAGTCCGCCGCTCTGTCCACTGAGCTACGGGCGCGTCGTCCCTAGGGTAATCGGCCGACGCGGGCGTTGCCGTGGCGGGCAGACTAGGCTCGGGGCGTGATCACGGTCGGCATCGTAAGCCCGGGTGCGATGGGCTCTGCGGTCGGGCGCGTCCTCGCCTCCGGGGGAGCGCGGGTCGTCGCCACGGTCGAGGGGCGGAGCGCTCGGACTGCGAAGCTCGCCGAGGGCATCGAGCTTCTGCCGACGCTCGCCGACGTCGTCGCCGTGTCGGGCACGATCCTCTCGATCGTCCCGCCCGGTGCGGCGCTCGACGTCGCCGCTGCGATCGCCCGCGCAGCAGATCGGGCCGCCGTCACGCCGCTCGTCGCTGACCTGAACGCGGTTGCGCCGATGACGATGGAAGCGGTCGCAGCCAGGCTCGGTGAAGCAGGGCTCCATGCCGTCGACGGCTCGATCTCCGGCCCGCCGCCGCGGGTTGCCGGGACCACGATCGTCTACCTCTCCGGGCCGCGCGCCCCGGAGGCCGCAAGCCTCGCGGCGCCGGGTCTCGAGCTCCGCGTCGTCGGCGAGACGATCGGCATGGCGTCGGCGATCAAGATGTCGACCGCCTCGTTCTACAAGGGCCAGACGGCGCTGTTCGCACAGGCGCTCCGCGCCGCCCGGGCAAACGGCGTCCTCGAGCTCGTGCTCGACGACATCGACCGGCACTACCCCGACTTCGTCGACGACGCCCCGCGCCTGCTCCAGAGCATTGCCGCCAAATCGGCCCGCTACGTCGCCGAGATGGAGGAGATCGCCGCGACCCAGGAGCAGGCGGGGCTGACCCCGGATCTGTTCAGGGCGTTCGCGGCCGTTTACCTCGGGCTCAGCCGAACTGCGGCGGCCGGGCGTGCGCCTGAGGAATTCGACGCCAACGCACGCGCCGAGGACGTCCTCGGCGAACTCGACGAGGCTCCAGCCGACTGACCGAAATCAACGCTCGTGGCTTTGAGCCACAAGCGCCGTTGGCCCTTTCAGCGGGGGAGGCGGAGCCCGACGCGGCGGGGCAGCGACGCAATGAAGCCGGTGATCGGGTCGGGCTCGTCGCCGCGGTCGTAGGCGTCGTCCCGCCGGACGAGAGCGGCCCGGATCGCGGTGCCGCCGATCCAGCGAAACGGTTCGGGCGGGAAGAGCTTGCGGTCGGGCTCGACGATCGCGAGCCCGGTGATCTCGTCGCGGCGGTCGAGCGCGAGGCGGGCGAGGATCTCGCCGCCGAGGTAGGTCGGTCCGACCCCGTTGCCGGTGAAGCCGAAGCCGTGGTGCACGCTGCCGCGCGACCCGAAGATCGGCAGGTGGGTGGGGGAGACGTCGATCGGGCCGCCCCACGCGTGGGTGATCTGCCGGTCGGCGAGCTGCGGGAAGAACCGGTGCAGCGCCGCCACGGCGTGCCGGGCAGCGTCAGGGTCGACGTCGAGCAGGCCGCGGTGCCGCCCACCGAGGCCCATCCGTCCGCCGCCCCAGCCGAGCGCGATCCGGTCGTCGCTCGTCGTCCGGAAGTAGTGGAGCAGCGTGCGGCAGTCGTGGATGTTCTCGCCGCCGCTCCAGCCGGTCTCCTCGATCACGTCGGGCACCGGCTCGGTGATCACCATGTGGCTGGAGGCGACGGCCAGCGCGTTCCGGTAGCCGCCGAACCCCGCGGTGGCGCTGTTCACGGCGAGGACGGCGGCCTGCGCGCGCACCGTGCCGTCCGGCGTCGACGCGACGGCGTCGCGCGACAGCTCCCGCACCGGTGTGCGCTCGTGGAGGCGGACGCCGGCCTCGATCACCTTCGCGCGCAGTCCTAGCGCCAGGCGCGCCGGCTGCACGTTCGCCGCCGTCTGCAACAACATGCCGCCGAGGAAGGCCGGCGAGGCGCACCGGGCGGACACCTCGTCACGTGACAGCTGCGTCGCCTCGGCGGGCGCGCCGACCGCCTCGCAGGCTTCGACGACCTCGTCCCAGTCGCCGAGCTGCGCATCGCTCGTTGCCACCTGCAGCGTGCCGCCGGCGCGATACCACGCATCCACGCCCTGTTCCTCGCAGAAGGCACCGATCCCGTGGACGGCGCGCTCGGAAGCCCGGCACACCTCGACGGCCCGTGTGTCACCGACCTTGTCCCGCAGGATCGGCAGGTCGTCCCAGAGCGTCGAGACGAAGCCGCCGTTGCGCCCGCTCGGCCCATGGCCCGCGAGACCCGCCTCCAGCACGACGACGTCGAGGCCGGGCTCGAGCTGCTTCAGCTGCCACGCCGTCCAGAGACCGAGGTAACCGGCGCCGACGACGACGACGTCGGCCGTGGTGTCGCCCCCCAGTGGCGGCGTCGGCTCGATGGAGCCTGCCTCCTCGAGCCAGTAGCCGTAGCGCGTGTGCCGCATGATGTGATCCTACGACGGCGGGCGCTGGCCGATGTCGGTTCCTACCTCTCGGGGTTGTTGCGCACGGGGAGGCAGAGCCTTGCCTGCTGCGTGCGTTCGCACCCGGGCGTCCGGCCGAAGCCGGACACCGAGATAGGGTGGCGGACGGGACTTGAACCCGCGACCACCGGGATCACAACCCGGGGCTCTACCAACTGAGCTACCGCCACCACGCGCCTGCACAGGATACCGTGCATTGCGGCAGGGCCCCGTAGCTCAGTGGATAGAGCGGTGGACTTCGAATCCACGCGCGGAGGTTCGATTCCTCCCGGGGCCATGTTCTTCCGCAAGTCCAGAATCTCAGCCATGGGATCCTGTCCTGCGAACGAGAGACATGCGGGCGAGAGGACTCGAACCTCCAAGAGCCGAAGCTCAACGGGACCTAAACCCGCCGCGTCTACCAGTTCCGCCACACCCGCGTTGTGTGGGAGGAATCTACCGGGACGGGCAGGCGCCCGCCCCTAGCGTCCGAGCAGGAGCCCGACTGTCTCACGAACCGAGTCGACGACGAGCCCGGCGAAGGCGATGAGCGCGAAGACCGCGAAGCCCGCCAGCGGCTCGTGCGTCTGCACGACGAGCAACGCGACGAACGCGGCGACGACGAGCGACGCCGTTGCGAGGGGTCTCCGGGTCGCGGTTCCCAGCGCGAGCCCGACGAGGAACACTCCGCCGAACACGATGATCCCAAGCACCATGTGGCGAGGGTAGGACCCCCGTCGGACGGAGCGGACCGACCGGCACCCCGACTGGAAGGCCTACGGTGTCTGCTTGAATGGCTCCCTGATGTCCGCTCAGGTGGAAGAGCTCGGCGAGAACCGCGTCCGCCTGACGGTGGACGTGTCGCCGCACGAGCTCGAGCACGCGGTGGAGCACGCGGCGAACGACCTTTCGGAGTCGGTCAAGATCCCCGGCTTCCGTAAGGGGAAGGTGCCGATGCCCGTGCTCGTCTCGAAGATCGGCAAGGACCGGATCTGGGTCGAGGCGGTCGAGTCGCACATCAGCGGTTGGTTCTGGTCGGCGGCGTCGCGGACGCGGTTGCGCCCCGTCTCCCCGCCCGAGTACGACTTCGAGCTGCCGACGACCGACAAGGAAGCCTGGTCGTTCGCGGCCACGATCGAGGTGCAGCCGACCCCCGAGATCGTCGACTGGACGACGCTCGAGGTGCCGCGCGCCGAGACCGAGGTGCCCCAGGAGCTCGTCGATCAGGAGCTCGAGGCCCTGCGGCAGTCGGTCGCGGAGCTCGTTCCTGCCGATGACCGCCCGGCCCGTGAAGGCGACACTCTCGTCGTCGACCTGCAGAGCCCGTCGGGGGAGGCCCAGTCGGACACCGTCGTCGAGCTCGGTGGCGGACGCCTCGTGGAGGAGGTCGAGGCCGCTCTCGTGGGCGCAAGCGTCGGCGAGACGAAGGAGGTCGCCTACGACCTCGCGGACGAATCCGCGGCGGCGGTCAGGATCACGATCAAGCACATCAACGAGAAAGTGTTGCCGGAGGTGGACGACGAGCTGGCCCGCTCGGCCAGCGAGTTCGACACCCTCTCCGACCTGCGTGCGGACATCGAAGGCCGGATTCGCATCGCGGTCGAGGAGGAGGTCGACGGCGCGTTCCGGACGGCCGCAGTCGACGCCCTCGTGACGGCATCGAACGTGGTGGGCGCAGGCCCACTCGTCGAGACGAGGGCGCGGGAGCTGCTCGACGGCTTCGTCCGGTCCCTGGGCCGGCGAGGTATCGACCCCGACACGTATTTCGAGGTCACCGGCCAGTCGCCCGACATGCTCGTCGCCCAGATGCACGCAGAGGCGGGCCGGTCGGTCGCGCGCGAGCTCGCGCTCGACGCGGTCGCAGACCGGGCCGGGATCGAGATCTCCGACGACGACGTCAAGGCGCTGATCCGTGAGCAGGCCGAAGCCGCGGACGAAGACCCGGATCAGGTCATCGCGGACATCTGGTCACACGGTCACCAGGAGTCGCTCCGGGAGGACTTGCGCCTTCGGGCCGCGCTCGACCGGCTCGTCGCGGACGTGAAGCCGATCTCGCTCGATCTCGCGGAGGCGCGCGACAAGCTCTGGACGCCAGACAAGGAAAACACCGAGCCGGAGAAGAAGTTGTGGACACCCGGCAGCAAGGAGCCCGAATGAGCCCGTTGATTCCCATGGTGATCGAGCAGACCTCGCGAGGCGAGCGCTCGTTCGACATCTACTCACGCCTGCTGAACGAGCGGATCATCTTCCTCGGCACGCAGGTCGACTCGCAGATCGCGAACCTCATCAATGCCCAGTTGCTCCATCTCGAGTCGGAGGATCCCGACAAGGACATCTCGCTGTACATCAACTCCCCGGGTGGATCCGTCTACGACGGGCTCTCGATCTACGACACGATGCAGTTCATCAAGCCGGACGTCTCGACGATCTGTGTCGGGATCGCGATGAGCATGGGCGCGCTGCTTCTCGCCGGCGGCGCGAAAGGGAAGCGGATGGCACTGCCGAACTCCAGAATTCTGATCCACCAGGTGTGGGGCGGCTACCAGGGGCAGGCGTCCGACATCGAGATCCATGCGAGGGAGACGATCGCACTGAAGCGAAGGCTCGAAGAGATCATGGCCGATCACACGGGCCAGGACGTCGAGAAGGTCAAGCAAGACATGGATCGTGACTACTTCATGACCTCGGAAGAGGCGGTCGAATACGGCCTCATCGACCGGGTGATCGCACACCGCTGAACCCGGTGCTCTAGCCAGACAGGCGATTTCGGAGTAAAAGGAGAGACGTGGCCCGAGCGAGCGACGGAAACGAGCAGCTGCTCTGCAGCTTCTGCGGCAAGAGCCAGCGGCAGGTGAAGAAGCTCATCGCCGGTCCCGGCGTGTACATCTGCGACGAGTGCATCGATCTCTGCAACGAGATCATCGACGAGGAGCTCACGACGCCCGTCTCGCTCGATCTCGACAACCTGCCGCGTCCGAAGGACATCTACGCGGTCCTCAACGACTACGTCGTCTCGCAGGAAGAGGCCAAGCGCACCCTCGCCGTCGCGGTCTACAACCACTACAAGCGCGTCCGCATGGGCCAGGTAGAAGAGGGCGAGGTCGAGCTCCAGAAGTCGAACATCCTCCTGCTCGGCCCGACGGGCTGTGGCAAGACGCTTCTGGCGCAGACGCTGGCGCGCATCCTGAACGTGCCGTTCGCGATCGCCGACGCCACCGCCCTGACCGAGGCCGGGTACGTCGGCGAGGACGTCGAGAACATCCTTCTGAAGCTGATCCAGGCGGCCGACTTCGACATCAAGAAGGCGGAGACCGGGATCATCTATATCGACGAAGTCGACAAGATCGCCAGGAAGGCCGACAACCCGTCGATCACGCGTGACGTCTCGGGCGAGGGAGTCCAGCAGGCGCTCCTGAAGATCCTCGAGGGCACCGTGGCCTCGGTTCCGCCCCAGGGAGGGCGCAAGCACCCGCACCAGGAGTTCCTCTCGATCGACACGACCAACATCCTCTTCATCTGCGGCGGCGCATTCGCCGGGCTCGACCGGATCATCGAGCGCCGGATCGGCACCAACTCCGTGGGCTTCGGCGCCAACGTCCGGTCGAAGCACTCTGACGAGGGCGCGGAGCTGCTCTCCGCCGTGATGCCCGAGGATCTCGTGAACTTCGGGCTGATCCCCGAGTTCATCGGCCGCCTGCCCGTGGTCTCGGCCGTGCACCAGCTCCGCCGCGACGATCTCGTACAGATCCTGACCGAGCCGAAGAATGCGCTCACCCGCCAGTACCAGCGGTTCTTCGGCTACGACACGATCGAGCTCGTGTTCACCGACGATGCGCTCTGGGAGATCGCCGAGAAGGCCCTGCAGCGCGAGACGGGCGCCCGGGGCCTGCGGTCGATCATCGAGGCTGCGCTCCTCGACGTGATGTTCGAGCTCCCGTCGCGCAAGGACGTCTCCAAGTGCGTGATCACGAAGGAGACGATCTCGAAGGGGCTGAAACCGACGCTCGTGACGAGCGGAGCCGCCGAGGCGGCCGACGACTTCGAAGCGGCTGCCGGTAGCGCTGCGTCGTAGTGCGGTAGTGGGTGCGCTGCGGTGGTTCCCGCTCCGTTTCGGGGCGTTCTCGAAGGTCATGCTCGGACTGCTCGCGTCTGGCCCCGAGCGCTCGGGTATCGCGGTAGACGACACGAGCATCGCTTTCGCGATGGGTCGCAGCTTCGGCGGCCGGGCGCCTCGTGGCAGCGTCACGTCCGCTACGCCCTTCAGCGGCAGGGTGCTGAACCGTGGTGTCCACGGCTGGCGCGGTGACTGGCTCGTGAACGGTGCCGGCGACGGGCTCGTCGAGCTCCGCTTCGAGCCGGCGATGAAGGCGCACGTGCTCGGCGTTCCGGTGCACGTGCGTCGGCTCCGGATCGCCGTGGACGACCCCGCCGGTCTCGTGGACGCGATCGGGGCGGGCGCCGGTGCCCGGCACAACGCTGACTGTCCTCCCGGGACGACGTCCGTCCACTGACGCGTCGACGGGCCTCGTCGGTTGCACCGGGGCAGTCGTTCATGCCTTCCGGACGATCGCGACGGCGGAGGCTCGTGGCGTGAACGATTCCGGGAAGCTCTACGCGCACGGAACCCGCACGCTGCTCGTCGTTCGTCCCTGATCGTCTTCCCGCGGCGATCGTGCACGCTCTCGACGCTGCGCCGGGGATGCGCCCGTGCCGATAGAGTCGCCCCTTCCGATGGAGTCGCCAGGCCAGATGGAATCGCTCTACAAGCCCGCCGGGGTCGAGTCGCGCTGGCAGGAGACCTGGGAGGCCGAAGGGCTCTACGCGGCCGGCGCCGGTGCGACGCGGGACGAGAGCTACGCCATCTGCGTGCCGCCGCCGAACGTGACGGGCGACCTTCACATGGGTCATGCCCTGAACGGCTCGATCCAGGACGTGCTCGTTCGCTGGCACCGGATGCGGGGCTACCGGACGCTCTGGCAGCCGGGGTACGACCACGCCGGCATCGCCACGCAGAACGTCGTCGAGAAGCAGCTCGCCCAGGAAGGGCTGACCCGGCACGACCTCGGCCGCGAGGCGTTCATCGAGCGCACGTGGGAGTGGCTCGAGCAGACGGGGCGTACGATCATGGGCCAGTACCGCCGGCTCGGCGCCTCGTTGGACTATGGCCGCGAGCGGTTCACCCTCGACGAGGGGTACTCGCGCGCGGTGACGGAGTTCTTCGTCCGCCTGTGGAACCGCGGCTGGATCTACCGCGCGAACCGGATCGTCAACTGGTGCCCGTTCCACCAGACGGCGATCTCCGACCTCGAAGTGGCGCACGCCGACATGGACGACGTGCTCACCTACGTTCGCTATCCGTTCGTGGGCGGAGACGGAGAGGGAGCCGACGGCATCGTGATCGCGACCGTTCGGCCCGCCACCATTCTCGGGGACGTCGCCGTCGCCGTGCACCCGGACGATCCGCGGTATCGAAGCGCGATCGGCCGTGAGGTCGTCGTCCCCTACGTCGAGCGAGCTGTGCCCGTGATCGCGGACGAGCGCGTCGATCCTGCGTTCGGCTCGGGTGCTCTCAAGATCACCCCGGGGCACGATCCTCTGGACTTCGAGATCGGCCGTGACCACGAGCTGCCCGAGCCGATGGTGATCGGGCTCGACGGCCGCATGAGCGACCAGGCCGGCGACCTCGCGGGCCTGACGCAGGCCGAGGCAGACGCCGCCATCGTCGCCTGGATCAGGGAGCGCGGCCGGCTCGTCAAGCGGGAGAACTACCGGCATGCGGTCGGAACCTGCGAGAGGTGCCACACGCGGATCGAACCGCTGATCTCGTTGCAG
Source organism: uncultured Thermoleophilia bacterium (assembly GCA_963823355.1). Lineage (GTDB taxonomy): Bacteria > Actinomycetota > Thermoleophilia > Gaiellales > Gaiellaceae > Gaiella. The sequence goes on along the minus strand of CAWGLG010000007.1, from coordinate 234,244 downwards.
TGGTGGTGCAGGATGGAGGAGCCGGCGCAGCCGGCGATCGAGGCGTTGCGCGCGCGGCGCGTGCGCTACCACCCGGAGTCGCAGCACCGGTTCGCGATCTCGTCGCTCGAGGAGATCCCCGACTGGTGCCTGTCGCGCCAGCTCTGGTGGGGGCACCAGCTTCCGCTCTGGACGACGCCGGACGGCGAGGTGATCTGTGCGGCCACCGAGGAGGAGGCGCAGGAGCGCGCCGGCGACGGGGTGCAGCTGACCCGTGACCCGGATGTCCTCGACACCTGGTTCTCGTCCGCCCTCTGGCCGTTCGCCACGCTCGGGTGGCCGGACGAGACCCCCGAGCTCGCGGCCTACTACCCCGGGAACGTCAACTCGACGGCGCGCGAGATCATCCGGTTGTGGGAGAACCGGATGATCTGGGCGGGCCTCGAGGTGATGGGGGAGGTTCCCTTCACGGACGTGATCATCCACTCGACGGTGCTGGCAGCGGACGGGCGGCGGATGTCGAAGAGCCTCGGTACCGGTGTCGACCCGCTCGAGATGATCGATGCGCACGGCGCCGATGCGACCCGCTACGGGCTGCTCAAGATCTCGTCGACCCAGGACGTGCGCTTCTCGCCCGGGGCGATCGAGGAGGGACGGAAGCTCACGAACAAGCTCTGGAACGTCTCGCGCCTGATCCTCCAGAACGCCGTCGGGGCCGAGCCCGGCATCGAGCCGACGGCGCTCGAGGAGCGCTGGATCCTGGCCCGGATCGACGACGCGCGGTCGCAGGTCGAAGAGGCCTGGGGCGCCTTCGACTTCGCGACCGCCACCAACGTGCTCTACCACCTCACCTTCGACGACTTCTGCGACTGGTACGCGGAGGCGGTCAAGCCGCGACTGTACGAGCAGGAGCCGGCGGCCTGCGCGACGGCCCTGGCCGCCCTCGAGCGACTGCTCGCCCTGTTGCACCCCGTTCTGCCGCACGTGACCGAGGAGATCTGGTCGTATCTGCCCGGCAGCCGGGAGCGCCTGATCGTGTCGGCCTGGCCGGCGCCGGACGACAGCGACGGCACGGACGCAGCAGCGCTCGAGCGCGTGCAGGAGGCGGCGGTGACGTTTCGGCGCAGCGGCGTCCAGGTGGCGCTCGAATCGGACGACGAGCGGCGGGTCTTTGCCGCCGTCGTCCGACCGGAGCGGCAGAGAGCACGTGGCGACGCAGGCCCCGAGATCGCGCGCCTGCAGAAGGAGATCGCCCGGGCGGAGGCGATGCTCGCCAACGAGCGGTTCGTCGAGAGTGCCCCGCCCGCCGTTGTCGAGGCGGAGCGCGCCAAGCTCGAGCGCTTCAGGCGCGAGCTCGAAGCTCTGGCCGGCAGCGGAGCCTGACCGGTGCGAGGGTCCGGTTCGTGCGGCATCCCTATCCGGCATGCCGCACAGGACAGGGGCTACCGATGACCGCTGGGCGAAGGGCGGCCCGAGACCGTGCCTGACGACGTTGCCTGGCTCGCCGCGCTCAGCCCCTGGCCCGAGGACGGCTTCGGCCTCGAGCGCATGCTCGCCCTGCTCGCCGCACTGGAGGACCCTCAGCTGAGGTATCCCGCCGTCCACATCGTGGGGACGAACGGCAAGTCGACAGCCACGGTGACCATCGAGCAGCTGCTTCTCGGCGAAGGGCTCTCCGTCGGAGCGACGATCTCCCCCCATGTGCGCTCCTGGGACGAACGGATCCGGCTCGGCGGCCGTCCGGCCGACCTGCCGGCCTCGCTCCGGCGCGTCCGGCGGGCAGCGGAGAGCGTCGGCGCCACGCAGTTCGAGACGATCACCGCTGCGGCGCTCACCGCGTTCGCCGACGCGGAGGTCGACGCAGCGGTCGTGGAGGCGGGTCTCGGCGGTCGCCACGATGCGACGAACGTGTTGCGTTCCCGGGTCGTGCTGCTGACGAATGTGGGGCTGGAGCACACCGATGTGCTCGGCGAGACGGTGGAGGCGATTGCGATCGAGAAGCTTGCTGTTGTCCATGATGACGACAGTGTAGTTGTCTTGCCGGACGACGCACTCGCGCCGCTCGTCCCGTGTGGCCGGATCGTCCTCGGTGGCGCCAGGGAGGCGGCCGAGGCGTTCGTGGGCCATCCGCTCGACACCGTGGTGGAGGTCGCCCTGCCCGGCCGGCTCGAGCGGCGGCCGGGCGAGGTGCGGGACGGTGCCCACAACCCGGACGGCATCGCCTGGCTGTGCGAGCGCCTGCCCCGGGCCGACTACACCATCTGCGCCTCGATCCTGGCGGACAAGGACGTCGATGAGATGCTGCGCCGGCTCTCCTCGCTCGGCAGCCGGTTCGTCGCGACGGAGTCGTCCAGCAGCCGCTCGCTCAGCGCCTCTGCCCTCGCCGGGCGGGCCCGGGGCTCCTTTTCGCATGTGGAGCCGGTCGCCGATCCTGCCGCCGCCGTCCGGCGTGCGCATGCCCTCGGCGATCCGGTGCTCGTCGTCGGCTCCCTGTACCTGCTGGCCGATCTCGAAGCGACGGGACACGCATGAGGAGGCGCTCCCGGACTCGCGAGCGGATCACGGTTCTCGCCTTCGCGTTGTTCGTTCTCGCCGGTCTCGTAGGAGTTGCGTTCGCCGCCGGGTATATCCTCGGCAAGCTCCTTCTCTGAGGCTGACCTGACACCGTGCCAATCGCCGACACCTTCTTCGACTCGAGCACCTGGATGCTCGCGCGCAACCTGACCGGGTTCTTCGTCGTCGTCTTCTGGCTCGCGACCGCCTTCTGGGTCTTCAAGGACGCGCGCCGCCGCATCGACGACCCATGGCTGGTTGCGATGGCGGCCCTGCTGGGGCTCGTCCCTCCGTTCCTGGGTCCGATCGTCTATCTGTTCCTGCGCCCGCCCGACTCGATCGAGGAGCGCCGCGACCGCGACCTCGAGAACCGCGCCCTCGAGGAGCGTCTCGCCGAGCGCGATCTACGCTGCCCCGTCTGCCGCGGCCAGGTCGACGCCTCGTTCCTCGTCTGTCCGGTGTGCACAACCCGCCTCAAGCAGGCGTGTGGCTCCTGCGGGTCTCCGCTCGAGCCGATCTGGCAGGCGTGCCCGTACTGCGCCGCCCCGGTGCCCCCGACAGCGGTCGCCGGCGAGGAGTCGTTGCAGCCCCTGCGCGTGCGCCCCAAGAGCTAGAGGCTGCAGCTGGCGAGAGCGCACCTTCCCCCGACCGGCGGGCGGAGGCAGCGACTACGCTTCCGCGCCTATGGCTACCGAAACCACACTCGTCCTCGTCAAGCCGGACGGCGTCCGTCGCGCACTCTGCGGCGAGATCGTCTCCCGCTTCGAGCGCCGCGGCTACGAGCTCCGCGGCGCCCGCCTCCTGAAGGTCTCCCGTGCGCTTGCGCAGCAGCACTACGCCGAGCACAAGGGCAAGCCGTTCTTCGGCGAGCTCGTCACGTTCATCACCTCGGGCCCCGTTCTCGCGCTCGCCGTTCGTGGCGAGAACGCCATCCTCGGCGTGCGCGGCATGATGGGGGCCACCAATCCGGCCGACTCGGCGCCGGGCACGATCCGCGGCGACTTCGCGACGCTGCTCTCGGAGAACATCGTCCACGGCTCCGACTCGAAAGCGAGCGCAAAGCGTGAGCTCTCGCTGTTCTTCGCGGACGGACTGCTCTAGCCGTTTCGTTCGTCGCTCTCCGCGGCCGAGGCCCCGGAGAGCGACGAACTAGGATCACGCCATGACCGAGATCTCGGACGACGCCAAGCGGAACCGCGAGGACTGGACGGAAGCGAACGCTGCCTACACCGACGCCAGGGCCAGCGCCACCTGGGCTGCGGAGCAGATCACCTGGGGCGTCTTCGGCGTCCCCGAGTCGTCACTCGACACCCTCGGAGACGTCGCCGGCCTCGATGTGGTCGAGCTGGGCTGCGGCACCGCGTACGTCTCCGCCTGGCTGGCGAAGCGGGGGGCGCGACCCGTCGGGATCGACGTCACGCCCGCGCAGCTCGCGACCGCGCGCCGCTGCCAGGCCGAGTTCGGGATCGACTTCCCGCTCGTCGAGGCGAGCGCCGAGGAGGTTCCGCTTCCGTCCGGGAGCTTCGATCTCGCGGTCTCGGAGTACGGCGCCAGCATCTGGTGCGACCCGAATCTCTGGATCCCGGAGGCATACCGACTCCTGCGTCCCGGGGGGAGGCTCTGGTTCCTCCGCAACAGCACACTCTCGATCCTCTGCGCGCCCGACGAAGGGGCGCCGAGCGAGACCCTCCTGCGACCGCAGCATGGGCTCGGACGCCTCGAGTGGCCGGGCGAGCTCGGCGTCGAGTGGCAGCTACCGCACGGTGAGCTGTTCCGGCTGCTGAGACGAACGGGGTTCGACGTCCTCGACCTCGTCGAGCTCTACCCGCCCGAGGACGCCGTCGACCACCCCTACTACGACGCCTTCTCCGTCGAATGGGCGCGCAAGTGGCCGAGCGAGGAGATCTGGGTCGCGAAGAAGCCCCGTTGACCGAGGCGCTCACGCTCGCGTCGACGTCGCCGCAGCGCCGCGCGATCCTCGAGCAACTCCGGATCCCCTTCGCCGTCGTCGCTCCGTCGTACGTCGAGCACGACCCGCCGGACGCCGACCCCGTCTCGCTCGTCTGCGACCATGCAGAAGGCAAGGCTCGCTCCGTCCACGTCGAGGGCGCCGTCACGCTCGGTGTCGACACGACCGTCCACCTCGACGGCCGCCTCTTCGGCAAGCCCGCGAGTCGAGACGATGCCCGGGAGATGCTGGGCGAGCTCGAGGGCCGCACCCACCTCGTCGTCTCGGGTCTCTGCCTCCTGGGTGCGGGCCTCGCGGTCGTCGAGCACGAGGTCACCCACGTGACCTTCCGCCGGCTAACAGGCGCGGAGATCGATGCCTACCTCGATTCCGGAGAATGGTCCGGGCGTGCCGGCGGCTACGCGATCCAGGGGGTCGGCGCCCGGCTCGTCGCCGGGGTCGAGGGCGACTACCTCAACGTCGTCGGGCTTCCCGCCACGCTCCTGATCGACACCCTCGGCGTCCGAGCCCCGAACCTGCTGCAAATACGCAGCTAGACTGCTCCGTCCATGAGCTGGCTCAACGCTCTCACCGGCTTCGGCGGCCGCGACATGGCGGTCGACCTCGGCACCGCCAACACGCTCGTCTACGTGCGCGGCCGTGGCATCGTTCTCTCGGAGCCGTCCGTGGTCGCGATCGACCAGCGTACCGGCGACGTCCACGCTGTCGGCGTCGAGGCGAAGCGGATGCTCGGACGTACTCCGGGCACGATCTCGGCGATCCGCCCCCTCAAGGACGGTGTCATCGCCGACTTCGACGTGACCGAACAGATGCTGCGGCACTTCATCCAGAAGGTGCACCAGCATCGCTTTGCGCACCCGAGGGTGATCGTCTGCGTCCCCTCGGGGGTGACGGGAGTCGAGAAGCGCGCCGTCGAGGACGCGACTCTCGCCGCGGGCGCGAGACAGGCGTACCTGATCGAGGAGCCGATGGCGGCGGCGATCGGCGCCGGCCTCCCGGTCGGCGAGCCCACGGGCAACATGATCGTCGACATCGGCGGCGGCACGACCGAGGTGGCGGTGATCTCGCTCGGCGGCATCGTCGTCTCGCAGTCGCTTCGCGTCGGCGGCGACGAGATGGACGACGCGATCGTCACCCACATCAAGAAGGAGTACAAGCTTCTCGTCGGCCAGCAGACAGCCGAGGAGATCAAGCTCGAGGTCGGCTCCGGCTACCGGTTGGCCGAGGAGGTGCAGGCAGAGGTGCGCGGCCGCGACATGCTCACCGGGCTCCCGAAGACGGTCGTCATCTCGTCCGAGGAGGTACGCCGCGCACTCGACGAGCCGGTCTCCCAGATCATCGACGCGATCAAGTCGACCCTCGACAAGACGCCGCCCGAGCTCGCTGCGGACATCATGGACCGGGGCATCGTGCTTGCCGGCGGGGGCGCGCTCCTGCAGGGGCTCGACGAGCGCCTGCGCCACGAGACGCAGATGCCGGTGCATCTCGCCGAGAGCCCGCTCACATGCGTCGCGGTCGGCTCCGGACGCAGCCTGGAGGAGTTCGAGGCGATCCATCGTTCGGAGCGGTCGCGCAAGCGGCGCAGCGGCGGCAGGCGCTGAGGGAGAGCGTCGGGGAGACACCCCTCCGTCCTCATCTCCGTCCTCACCGGGGAGAGGCCCCTCCCGGCCGATGACGGCCGGTACAATCGATACCTGTGCCCCGTCATCGCACCGCACGCACGGCGGTGTTGGGCGTCAGCGTCCGGCGTCCCGCCACAGGTAAGCCACCCTCTCGAACGACCTCCGCCTTCCGCCGGCGCGTCGTGGTGGGTGTGCTGGTCGTGCTCGCCCTGACGCTGATCACGTTCTCCTTCCGCAAGCCCGACGACGGCCCGGTCGCGTCGGCCGAGAGCGCCGCCGCAACCGTCCTGCGGCCGTTCACGATTGCAGGAGAGCGCGTCGCGCAGCCCTTCCGGGACGTCTACGCGTGGGCCGACTCCCTCCTCACGGCGCGCTCGGACGCGAAGCGGCTCCGGGCCGAGAACGAGGCGCTCCGCCAGCAGGCGATCCAGAACCAGTTCGCAGCGAACGAGAACGACAAGCTGAAGGCGCTGCTCGAATTCCGGGACGGTCCTCGCTTCCCCGACGACTACACCGGCCTTGCGGCCGCCGTGATCGCCCGGCCGACCGGTAGCTTCGCGCAGAACGTCGTCGTGGCGGTCGGATCGAACGACGGTGTCGCGCTCGACGCTCCGGTCGTCACGCAGGACGGGTTCCTCGGCCGCGTAACGCGGGTCTACTCCCGTTCGGCGCGGGTGACGCTGCTCACCGACGAACAGCTTGCGGTGTCCGCCCTGGACGTCAAGTCCGGCGCCTCGGGCATCGTCAAGCACGGCCGTGCTTCGGCATCGACGCTCATCTTCGACCGCGTGCCGAAGAAGCTGAAGGTCTCCGTCGGAGACACGATCGTCACCGCCGGCTGGCGTTCCAGCAAGCTCGCCTCGCTCTACCCGCGGGGCATCCCGATCGGCCAGGTGACGAGCGTGGGACAGGCGGATACCGACCTCTGGAAGCAGGTGCAGGTGGAGCCGTTCGCCGACTTCGACCGCGTCGACACGGTGCTCGTGCTCGTCCGCAAGGATGGGCAGCCGTGAGCCCGGGCACCGGCATCCGGGTTGGGGCGATCCTGTTCGTCGTCGCGATCCTGCAGGTCTCGGCGTTCTCGTCCGTCTCGACGGTGGGTGGTGGGCCGAATGTCCTGCTCGTCACCCTCGTCTCGATCGCGCTGCTCCGTGGTGCCATCGCGGGGGCGGTCGCCGGGTTTGCCGCCGGCCTGGTCGTCGACGTTGCCACGCTCGGGACGCTCGGCCTCACAGCGCTGTTGCTCACGCTCACCGGCTACTGGGCCGGGCGGTACGGCGAGACCACCGGTCGCGCCCGAGCACACGCGCCCCTCGCCGCCACCGTCGCAGCGACGCTCTTCGTCGATCTCGGTGGGTACGCCCTCACCTCGTTGCTCGGCGAGCCGGTAGAGACCCACGTCGTGCTCGCGGGGCTGCCTGCTGCGATCGTCTGGAACGCCATGCTCACGTACCCGATCTTCGGGCTCGTCCGCAGGCTGGTCGGCGCGAGCGAGCGCGGCAAACGGTCGCGGGAGGTCGAGATCCTTGTCTGACGCACCCTACGGCGAGAGACGCAACACCTCGCCGCGGTTCCTGCCGCCGGATCCGGGCGTCAGCCCGCCGTACCGCCTCACCCCGGGGCTCGCGCTGCGGGTCGGGATCCTCGGCGTCGTCGCGCTCGCGATCTTCGCCATCCTCTTCTTCCGGCTCTGGTCGCTCCAGGTGCTCTCGAGCGCGCGATATCTGGACGCCGCCCAGAACAACCAGCTCCGCTCGATCAGGGTCGAGGCGCCACGTGGCCCGATCCTCGACCGGCAGGGCAAGGTGATCGTCGGTAACGTCCCGGGAACCGCGGTCAAGCTGTGGGTCGGCGACATGCCGAAGGTGGGCCGCTACCGCATGATCAAACGCCTTGCCGCGGTTCTCGACGTGCCGGTGACCCGCCTCGCGCACGAGGTCGAGAGCAGGCGCGTCGATCCGCTGACGCCCATCACGGTGAAGCTGGCCGTCCACGACGATCAGGTCTACTACCTGCAGGAGCACGCGTCGGAGTTCCCTGGCGTGCAGATCCAGCAGACGTACCTGCGGAGCTATCCCTACCAGTCGCTCGGCGCGCAGTTCCTCGGGTACGTGGGTGAGATCTCCCCGAGCGAGTTGAAGCGGAAGCTGCAGCAGAGGGCGGACTACCGCGGCGGTGACAAAGTCGGCAAGTCCGGGGTCGAGGCGAAGTTCGACGAGTGGCTCCGGGGCGTCCCGGGAGCTGCCCAGATCAGGGTCGACTCCCTCGGCCGGCCCCAGAGCCCACTGGAGATCAGGCGGGACGCCAAGCCGGGCACGGCGGTCAGGCTGACGATCGACATGCGCGTGCAACGCGCCGCCGAGCGCGCGATCCGGGAGGGTATCGCCCTTGCCCGCGCCAACAAGCAGTACAACGTCGCCGGCGGTGCGATCATCGCGCTCGACCCACGCGATGGTGCCGTACGGGCCATGGCGTCGTACCCGACCTACAAGCCGTCGGTGTACGTGGGGCGCATCGACCCGGAGAAGCTCGCCCCGCTCGTCAACGATGCGGCCGCAAAGGAGGCGAACTACCCCGGGCTCAACCGCGTCACCCAGGTCGCCTACCCGCCGGGCTCGACGTGGAAGCCCGTCACCGCCCTCGCCGCGATGCAGGAGCATCTCCTCTCCCCCTACTCGTCGATCCAGTGCACCCCGACCGCCGAGTACGGCCGCGACAAGCAGAAGTTCAAGAACTGGGATCCGTACGTCAACCGGCCGATGAACCTCCCGGAGGCGCTCGCGACGTCGTGCGACACGTACTTCTACACCGTCGGCAACCGGTTCTACGAGGGCGGCTCGGCCGCGCGCAGCCGGATGCAGCAGTGGGCCCGCAAGTTCGGCTTCGGCGCGCCCACGGGGCTCGACATCGGCAACGAGGCCCCGTCGTGGCAGACGATCGTCCCCACCCCGGCGTGGCGCGAGCGGACGTTCAAGAGCGACTGGGACAAAGCCTGGAATCCCGGTGACTCGATCCAGCTCGCGATCGGGCAGAAGGACATCACCGTGACCCCCCTGCAGATGGCCCGCTTCTACGCGATGATCGCGAACGGCGGGAAGCTCGTGACCCCGTACGTCGTCTCCGGTGTCGAACAGCCGGGCCCGAGCGGGCAGCAGCCCGTCACCCTGCAGCAGTTCCCGCCCGATCCGCCGCGAGACGCCGGCGTCGACCCTGCTGCACTGCAGGCGGTTCGTGACGGCTTGTGGGCAGCGACCCACTCCACCAACGGGACGTCGTCAGGCGTCTTCGGCACCTATCCGATCTCGATCGCCGGCAAGACGGGAACCGCGGAGAAGGTCGTCAATCTTCCGGGCTATCCGGTCGGGCATCTCGAGGATCAGTCGTGGTGGTGCGGCTACGGGCCATCCGAGGCTCCCGAGCTCGTCGTCTGTGCCGTGATCGAGAACGGTGGCCACGGTTCGTCGGCCGCCGCGCCCGCGGCGCTCCGCGTCTTCGAGAAGTACTTCAACCGCACGGGCGGACCTCAGGCTCTGGTGAACGTCGATTGATCGTCGACACGCGTCACCGGCCGGCGGGGCTCCGCTCCTCCTCCCTCGGCGCCTTCGACGTCGGTGCGGTCCTGCGCCGGCTCGACTGGCTGCTGCTGCTCGCGGTCGCGACCCTCGTCGGGTACGGCCTCTGGGCGATCGGCGGGATCACCCGGTTCGACGTCCCGGGCAATCCGGACTACTTCGTGATGCGCCAGGCGACCGCCGCCGCGATGGGAGCCGCCGTGATGCTCGTGGCGATCTTCATTCCCCCGTCCCTCTACCTGCGCTACTGGAGGTTCCTCTACGTCGGCACGATCGGGGTGATGGTCTTCGTCTTCGCCTTCGCCGAGGCAGTACGTGGCTCGAAGCGCTGGATCGACCTGGGGCCGTTCCAGTTCCAGCCGTCCGAGTTCGGCAAGCTGTTCTTCGTGCTGGCGATTGCCGGCTTCCTCGTCGAGCGCGGTCGACGGGTCAATGAGCTCCGGACCGTCGCGACCGCCATCGGTCTCGGCCTGCTGCCGATCGGCCTCGTCTTCCTCCAGCCCGACCTCGGGACGGCCCTCGTCTACGGAGCTGCGCTCACCGCCGTGCTCTTCCTCTCCGGCGTGCGCTGGCTCCACCTGATCCTGCTCGGAGTCGCGGCAATCGTTCTCGTCACGAGCGTCCTGTGGATGCTGCCGGCCGCGGGCGTCGAGGTACTGAAGCCGTACCAGACCGCCCGCCTGACGGGCTTCACGAACCCGGACAGCGATCCCGGCGGACTGACCTACAACGTGACCCAGTCGAGAACGGCGGTCGGTGCCGGCGGGCTCTCGGGCCGCGGCGTCGAGGGGGCGAGCCAGACGCGTCTCGACTATCTTCCCGAGCACGCCACCGACTTCGTCTTCGCATCGCTCGCGGAGCAGCGCGGGTTCGTCGGCAGCTCGATTCTGCTGCTGCTCTACCTCCTCGTCGTCTGGCGCGGGCTCCGCGTCGCCACGCTCGCCGGAGACCTCTACGGCGCCGTCGTTGCCGGGGGGATCGTCTTCGCCTTCCTGTTCCAGGTGTTCGTCAACGTGGGGATGACGATGGGCATCGCTCCGGTGACGGGGATTCCGCTCCCCTTCGTCACGGTCGGCGGCTCCTCGGTGGTGGCGAATCTCCTTGCCGTCGGCGTGTTGCAGGCAATCCACGCCCGCGGCCGCGACGAGTGGGGGCGCTAGTGCCGCTCGGTATCGGCATTGGCCAGGCGGTCGGGCTCGTCCGGGAGGCGCGCCGGCTCGAGGGCTCGTCGGAGTATGTCGCCGTCTCGGGAGCCCGCGCCCACGAGCTTGCTGCAGCCCTGGCCGCGGGCGGCGACCGCAGCGCCGTTGCCGTCGACGGCGATCCCGTCCGGGCCGCCGTTGCGATTCGCCTCGTCGACGGCGAGCTTACGGCCGCCGAGAGGGCGGTTCTCCGGCGGATCTCGACCGTGGGAACACCGCTGCTCGTGGTGCGGCGCGGTGGAGCGGGGCGCCTCCCGTACGTGCTCCCCGGCGATGTGCTCGAGGTGCGGTCGGAGCTGCCGGTCGCCGAGGTCGTGGCCGCGATAGCGCGCGTCGCGGCGGAGACGGGGCCGGCTCTGGCCGCCCGCCTGCCGACGCTCCGGGTCGCAGTCGCACGACGACTGATCGGGACGACCTCACTCGCGAACGCGGCGATCGCCGCCTCGCCCTGGATGAAGCAGGCGCAATTCCCGCTCCTGACGATCGCGCAGAGCCGGATGCTGCTGCTGCTCGGGCTCAGCCGGGGAGACGTTCTCCCGCGCGACCCGAAGACACTGGCTCTTGCCACCGGGCCGGCGGTGCTACCGCCCGTCGCCGTCGGGCTCGGCGCCCGCGAGCTCGTCCGCCGGTTGCCGCTCGGAGGCCCGGTCGTCCGGGCCGCCGTTGCATACGCCGGCACGTGGGTGCTCGGCGCCACCCGCCTTCGCCTCTGAGTAACCCTCCCGCGAGGGTGTCCGTCCGGACCGGGTCCTAGGATCGCAGCGACCCCGAAAGGCGAAGGGAGTGCCGGTGCCGGACACAGAGCTCGCGGAAGAGCTGTTGCAGATCGAGGAGGCCGATGCATGGTTCGAGTACCTGGAGGCGACGCGCGCGCAGTCGGCGACGCGCTATGCCGAGGTCGAGTCATGGGCCTGGGCGCGTCTCAACCAGCGGCTTCGCGCGGTGCGGGCCCGGCGGGCGCGACTTCGCCCCGCAGCTGCCTGAGACGACGATTCCCGCCGCCACGCTCGCCACGCGCCCGGTTCCGGAGCGGTGACGCAGGGCTCCGCTGCGCATGAGGTTCCCTCCCCGTCGAGCCCGAGTGCCCGTGCACTGATACGCTGCACCGCGAGGCCCAACTGAATATGGCCATGGTTTTCGACATCCGCTGCGCGAGGCCGGCATCCCGGTGGGCTGCCGTACGCCCGCGCGCGCTACAACGAGGAGAGGCACTCTTTGCCCTGGTTTCGATGGAAGAACAAGAAGAACGAGCAGAACGCGCGTCTGAGCGCGACGACAGAAGCTCCTGCCGCCCCGGCTGAGCCGGAGGCCGCGCCGGAGAGCACGACCGCCGAATCGAGCGCATCGGGTGCGGAAGCCGATGCGATGCGCAGCAAGCGACGGCGTGGCAGCCGCGGCGGCCGCGGCCGGAAGCGGCCCACGACGATGGGGCCGCCGAGACCGAGCCGACGTCCGAGAAGTCCGAGAAGCCCGGGAGAGCCGCCAAGGAGCCCGCGCGGGACAAGCCGGAGCGGAGCCAGCGGGCCGAACGGGCCGCCGACCGGCGTCGTACCGGAGCGAGCAGCGGCACCCAGCGCCGCCGCCAGCCTCCGCGCCGGGCACCGTTGCCCGCCGCGAAGCGCGAGCTGCTGATCTCGGTCGACATCGGCGAGCAGCGCGTCGCCGTGATCGAGGACGACCGGGTCGCCGAGGTGTACCTCGAACGGCCCGAGCGCCGTTCGATCGCCGGGAACATCTACCTCGGGGTCGTGGACAACGTGCTTCCGGGCATGGAGGCCGCGTTCGTCGAGATCGGGCTCGAGAAGAACGGGTTTCTCTACGTCGACGAGATCGTCGTTCCCGAGCTCGAGGGCAAGCGGCACGGCAAGAAGATCCAGGATCTGATCTCGCGTGGCGAGAAGCTGCTCGTGCAGGCGGTCAAGGACCCGATGAAGACGAAGGGCGCCAGGCTGACGACCGAGATCTCGCTCCCGGGCCGCTTCCTCGTCTACGTCCCGAACGGCGAGGGTCTCGGAGTCTCACGCAGGCTCGAGGACGCCGAGCGCGCGCGGCTGAAGGACATCATCAAGGGACTCGAGGTGAAGGAGGGCGGCGTCATCGTCCGCACCGCCGCCGAGGGAGCCTCGGCCGAGGACGTCGAGCGGGATCTCGTCTTCCTGCAGCGGCTCTGGAAGACGATCCAGGCCCGCGCGAAGGGGGCGACGGCGCCCTCGCTCGTGTACCAGGAGGCGGAGTTGCCCCTGCGGATCGTGCGCGACCTGTTCGCCGGCGACTTCGTCTCGGCGCAGGTCGACAACGAGCGGACGCACAAGCGGATCGTCAGCTACCTGAAGAAGACGTCGCCGCACATGATCGAGCGAGTTCACCGCTACAAGGAGAAGGAGTCACTGTTCGAGAGCTCGGGCGTCGAGAAGGAGATCGCCTCGACCCTCGACCGGCGCGTCGACCTTCCCTCGGGCGGCTACCTCGTCTTCGACTACGCGGAGGCGTTCACCGTCATCGACGTGAACACCGGCCGCTTCGTCGGTTCCCGCTCGAAGAACTCGAACCAGCGGCTCGAGGACACGATCACGAAGAACAACCTCGAGGCCGTAAAGGAGGTCGTCCGCCAGCTGCGCCTCCGCGATATCGGCGGGATCATCGTGATCGACTTCATCGACATGGCGAACCCGAAGAACAGGGCGTCGGTCGAGGACGCGCTGCGGGGTGAGCTCGAGCGCGACAGGACGAAGACGTACGTGGTCGAGATCTCTCCCCTCGGTCTCGTGGAGATGACGCGTCAGAACGTCACCGACGGGCCGCGCGAGATTCTGACGCGGAAGTGCCCGACCTGTGCCGGTGACGGCATCGTCGTCTCCGAGCACACGGTTGCGATGCAGGTCGAGCGGAAGCTGCGGGCGCTCGCGTCGCCGGGGAACCGCGTCCAGGCCTACCGCGTTGCGCTGCATCCCCGTGTGCTCGAGCTGGTCGCAGGCCCGGGCGGCGCCCGGCTCTCCGCGATCGAGGACGCGACACGCCGTCGCTTCTTCCTGGTGCCCGCGGAAGGGCACATTCACACGGACCACTTCGACGTCGTCGCCGAAGGCAAGCTGCTCGACCTGCAGCCTGCCTCTCAACTCGTCGAGGGCGCCACCGTCGAGCTGAAGCTCGGCGAGGTGGGCCGGTACGACGCCACGTGGGCTGCGGGTAAGGTCGACGGTGTCGAGGTCCTCGTTGCCGGAGCGGCGAAGCTCGTCGGCAAGAAGGCGAACGTCACGATCGGCCGCGTGCTCGAAGGGCAGGCTTTTGCCACACTCGTGGCCTCCCGCGAGGCGGGTGAAGGGCCGATCACGTTCGAGAGCGAGGCCGAGAAGCCGACCCGCGCTCCCGCCAAGCGCAAGGTCACCGCGCCAGCGGACGGCGAAGAGGTGTCTTCCGGCGAGGAGGTGTCGTTCGACGAGGGTGACGCTGCTGCCTCCATCGAGGAGCTCGATCCGGGCCATGACATCGACGTCGAGGAGGGCGGCGAGGCAGACAACCTCGCCGACGCGACCGAGGACGGTGAGCTCGCCGTGACCGAGGTCGAGAGCGAGCCGGGGGTCGATGGGGTGACGCCTGCGAAGAAGCGGACGCGCCGCGGCTCACGCGGCGGCCGCCGCAGGCGCAAGCCTGCCGGTGCCGGGGCTGACACCGCCGGCGCGGTCGACACGGACGGCGCCGCAGACGGGGAGCCTGCCGCCGACCTCGCGGACGACTTCGCTGCACCGGCGAGCGCCGCCGTCTCCGGCCCGGACGGGAACGGTTCCGTGAGCGAGAAGCCCAAGGCGCCGACCCGTCGCCGGTCGCCCCGGATCCACGTGCCCGGCGATCCGGACAGCCCGCCGGCCCCGCCGGACGTGATCCAGGACTCGATCGTCGACGTGGCCGATGTGACCGGACTCGACGGGGACGCCGGACTCGATGGCGCAGCGGCCGTTGACGAGGACGCGGACGGGACGGTCGTCGTCAAGCGCAAGACCCGGCGTGGCAGCCGAGGCGGGAGGAACCGCCGCAAGAAGCCGGCAGCCGTCGAGGGTGCCGGCGTCGAGGACGATACCGGCGTGGGGGCTGTCGCAACCGTTGTCGTGGACGGCCCCGCGGAAGACGGGCCGGAGGAAGATCTGCCGAAGCTCGCTACCGCTGCCCCCGTCCTCGAGCCGGCTGCCGAGCCCGAGTCGGTCGCCGCCGAGCCCCTGGCCGGGGTGCCGGCGCCTGACGAGGCGGCTGCGGACGAGCCGGGCGTTCCCGGCTACGTGCCGATGTCCGAGTGGCTCGACGATTTCGACCGCAGATGATGTGCCCGTTTCGCTACACTTCCTCCGCTTGCGGGCGCCTGCCCGCATTTTCCGCGCTAGAGAGCACTTTCGTATGAGCTACGCAATCATCTCCCTCGGCGGCAAGCAGTATCGCGTCAGCGAGGGCCAGCGGCTGCTCGTCGACCGGCTCGCGACGGAGGACGGCAGGACCTTCACTCCCGATGTCCTGCTCGTGGGTGGTGACGGCGCGCCTGCGCTCGCACCGAAGGACGTGACCGTGACAGTCAAGGTGCTCGGTCAGCAGCGCGGCCCGAAGATCCGGATCGGTAAGTACAAGAAGCGCACCGGCTACAAGCGCCACACGGGTTTCCGCTCTGCTCTGACGCAGATCGAGATCGAGTCGATCGGCGGCAAGAAGAAGGCGGCGGCGAAGCCGAAGGCCGAGGCTGCGGCAGCGCCCAAGACGGAGGCCGAGGTCGTCGAGGCGGTCGAGGTCGAGGCGACGCCCAAGGCCACGGAGAAGCCGAAGGCTGCGCCCAGGCCCCGGGCGACCGCGAAGCCGAAGGAAGAGCCTGCGGCGGAGCCGGATGCGGTAGCCGAGACCGTCAAGGAAGAGGAGAGCTAGATGGCACACAAGAAGGGGCTCGGCTCCTCGAGGAACGGTCGCGACTCCGAGAGCAAGCGCCTCGGCGTGAAGATCTTCGCCGGCCAGGAAGTGAAGGCCGGAATGATCATCGTCCGCCAGCGCGGAACCAGGTTTCGGCCCGGCGCCGGTGTCGGACTCGGTCGCGACCACACGATCTTCGCCAAGCGCGAAGGCGTCGTCGAGTTTCGTCGCTCGGGCGACAAGCGCTTCATCTCGGTCAACGAGCTCTCGAGCTAGCCGCTCGCGCCCCGGTGGCGCGTCGGCACGGCATGGCTCGGTGAGAGGGGTGAGCAGGTGAGCATGTTCCGCGATCGTGCGCGCATTCGCGTCAGGGCGGGGCGCGGCGGTGACGGTGGGCTCAGCTTCCGCCGCGAGAAGTTCGTGCCGAAGGGCGGGCCCGACGGCGGCGACGGCGGGCGCGGCGGCGACGTCGTTCTCGTCGCTGATGCCGACCTGCGCGACCTCTCGGCGTTCCGCGCGAAGACGGTCTTCGATGCCGGGCGAGGCGGCAACGGCCGTGGCACGCGCAAGCACGGAGCCGATGGCGACGACATCGTCCTCACCGTCCCCGTGGGCACACAGGTGACGAATGCGGAGGACGAGACCCTCGTCGCAGACCTGCGTCAGGACGGGACGAGGATCGTCGTCGCGCGCGGTGGCGGCGGCGGGCGCGGGAACTCCAACTTTGCGACACCGACCCGGCAGACGCCGCGCTATGCCGAGACGGGGATGCCGGGCGAGGGCTACGAGCTCGAGCTCCACCTCAAGCTGATGGCCGACGCCGCCTGCGCCGGGCTTCCGAACGCCGGCAAGTCGTCACTCCTGCGGCGAATCTCGAATGCGAAGCCCAAGGTGGCCGACTACCCGTTCACGACTCTCGCGCCGATGCTCGGCACGGTCGACGGGCCCGACGGCCGGCAGCTCACGGTTGCGGACGTGCCGGGCCTGATCGAGGGGGCGAGCGAAGGCATCGGCCTGGGGCACGAGTTTCTCGCCCATCTCGAGCGGGCCCACCTGCTGCTGCACGTGATCGACGCGTCCGACGGCGACGCCGACGAGCGCTACGGCGTGATCGACCGCGAGCTCGCCGCCTACGGTGCCGGTCTCGGCGAGCGCCCGCAACTCGTCGTGCTGAACAAGTCCGACCTCGATCCCGAGCCGGCGCCGTTCACGGTGGAGGACGAGCGCATCCTTGCCGTGCACCGCATCTCGTGTGCGACGGGAGCCGGCATCGACGAGCTCAAGGCGCTGCTCTTCACGCTGTGCCCTCAGCATGTCGAGGAGACTGCGCCCGTCGCGGAGGAGCTGCCGGACTTCCTCGAGTACCGCCCGCGCCCGCCTGCGCGCCGCCGGTTCAAGGTCCTGCGCACGGGTCAGGGGTTCCGCGTCGTCGGCACCGCGCCTGAGGGCGAGGAGCTGGACGCGGCCCTGCGGGACGCGGGCGTCAGGCCCGGCTCGGAGGTCGAGATCGGCGACGAGGTCATGATCTGGCAGTGAGCGATGGAGTCGGGATCCTCGGCGGCGCCTTCGATCCGCCACATGTCGGACACATCGCACTCGCCCGTCAGGCGGTCGACCACTTCCGGCTCGACCGGCTGCTGATCCGGGTCGTTGCCGACCCGGGCCACAAGAAGGTCGACACGGCTGCGGAGATCAGGCTCCGGCTCGCCCGGCTCGCCTTTGCGACGATCGCCGAGGCCGAGGTGTCTCTTGACCCGTTCGCACGCACGGTCGATTCGCTCGAGGCGCTCTGCCTTGACGACCCCGTCTTTCTGCTCGGCGCGGACGAGCTCGTCTCGTTCCCCACCTGGACCCGGCCGGACCGCGTGCTGGAGCTCGCGCGCATCGGCGCCGCGACCCGGCCCGGGACGGACATCGCGGAGCTGGAGCGCATCGTTGCAACGCTCCCCCGGCCGGACCGGATCGAGCTGTTCCCGATCACGCCGCTGGCGGTCTCGTCGTCGGACATTCGCGACCGGGTCGCGGCTTCCCTGCCGATCGACGGCCTGGTCACCTCTGACGTCGCGGCCGAGATCGGTCGCTGCGGGCTGTACCGCGCCGAATGAAGGCCGTGAGACGCCGGTACACTGCGATCCACCGATCCGGGGCAACCTCCGGGTCGTCCCGTCCCGACCGAGGAAGCTGACCGACCTGACATCGCTCGAGCAAGCTCGCCGCATCGCCGCCCTCTGCGAGGAGAAGCTGGCGACGGACGTCACGATCCTCGACATGCGGACGGTGTGTGACTACACCGACTTCTTCGTCATCGCAACGGGTGGCAACACGCGCCAGACCAAGGCGATCAGCGACGAGGTGCACTTCGTGCTGAAGCGTGACCACGGCCTCTTGCCGCGCGCTGTCGCAGGGGAGAGCGAGGGCACGTGGGTCATCGCCGACTACACCGATTCGGTGTTGCACGTCTTCACCGAGGAGACGCGGGAGTTCTACCGGCTCGAAGACCTCTGGAACGATGTGCCGAAGCTCGAGGCTGCCCGCAGCGCCTGATTTTCCGGCCGTCCCACGGTCGCAACGACGTCCGGCTACGGGCTATGCGGTGTAGGGGCTACAATCCGGCCTCCTGGGGCCGTAGCTCAGCTGGGAGAGCGTCTGGCTGGCAGCCAGAAGGTCAGGGGTTCGAGCCCCCTCGGCTCCATCCGTTGTCAGAAACACAACGACGCCCCTGCAAAGGAGCGTCTTTTCATGTCCGATCGCTGGGTGAGGAAATGCGTCTCGTGCGAACCCTCGGTGTGGGACGTTAGGGTTGCTGTCCGGCCTGGGCCTCCTTCTCTACGGCAGCGTCCCGCCCGAGCCGCCCCGCTTCGCAGCACTC
Source organism: uncultured Thermoleophilia bacterium (assembly GCA_963823355.1). Classification (GTDB taxonomy): domain Bacteria; phylum Actinomycetota; class Thermoleophilia; order Gaiellales; family Gaiellaceae; genus Gaiella. Next base: position 215,597 of record CAWGLG010000007.1, on the reverse strand, counting down.
TGGCCGCGGCGCTGATCGGGGCGGCGGCTTTTCAGGTCGCCACAGCCGGCTACGCCTACTACCTCGCCCGATGGGGCAACGTCACCTCCCTCGACGGCCCCTTGGGGGCGACACTTGGCTTCCTGCTCGTGGTCTACGTCGGCGTGCTCGTGCTCCTTATCGGAGCGGAGCTCGTCGCCGCCTGGCCGAAGCAAGATACCGTCGAGCGCTGACTGACATCCGCATGCGCGGTGGTCCATCCGCAGACCCCGACTGCGGAAGGCTCATTCGAGGGCGAACAACCGTCACTTTTCTGCGCTGTACGGAGCGAAGGGGACTGCGGATTGCCGCCAGCGCTGGTGGGTAGCTGAGCGGTTCTCGAGTTGCGGTTCCTTGCCTCGGGGATGCGCCTCGAACCAGCGCGCGTACCTGGATGCGAACGGCGCGGCCGTGAGGCCGTGCAGGAGGACGGAGAGGCCGATCGTGACGTACACGGTCGTCAGGAGAGTGTGTTCGTGCGGGAGGGGGTTGCCCTCCTCGATGATGATCGCGAACACGATCGAGGCGAGGCCTCGGGGCCCGAACCAGCCGAGGAACGCAACCGTCGGCCGGCGCGCCCCGGTACCGAGTAGGGCTATGGCCACGGGAAGCATGCGCACGACGGTGAGGCTCAGGAGCGCGTAGGCGAGGACTGCCCAACTGAGGTCGCGGAGCGCGGGGCCGAGCAGGATCGCGCCGAAGACGACGAAGGTGAGGGCGGCGAAGACATCGCCCGTCTGCTCGATCAGGTAGGCCGTCTCGCCGCCACGGTCACGGCGGAGAACGCCGAAGGTCATGCCTGCTGCGAATGCAGCGATGAACCCGGAGCCTCCGAGCGGCGTTGCGATCCCGTAGGCGAGCGCGGCAGCGGCGAGCGGCACGATCTGGAGCCAGGACGACTCCACGAGCCGCCTCGGCACGAGGAACACGATGATCGCGGCGGCGAGCGCGCCGGCGACGAGGCCGCTGAGGACTCCGTAGCCGATCTGCTCGAAGACGATCCTGAGCGCTCCGGACCAGCTGGTCGCCGATGTGTCGGCGTCTTCGATCGCGAGCACGATCAGGAGCAGCGGCACACAGATGCCGTCGTTGAGGCCGCTCTCGACGTTGAGGCTCTGCCGCACCCGTGACGGAATCCGCTCGAGGGTGACGACCGCCTGCCCGAGCGCGGCGTCGGTCGGTGCGAGCACGATCGCAATGAGAAGCGCCTCCGTCCAGGAGAACGAGCCGAAGACGAGCATGGCGCAGCCGAATCCGACAGCGATCGTCAACGGAAGGCCGATCCCCAGCAGGCGCGCCGGCATCGAGATCTCGTCTCGGAGGCTGGCAAGGTCGATGCGCGAAGCGTCGGCGAAGAGGACGACGGCGAGCGTCATCTCGGCCAGCAGCTTGACCGGCTCGCTGGAGACGCCGGGGCTGAAGAGGTCGAACACCTCCACGCCGACCAGGAGCCCGGCAAGCGTGAACAGCATCGGCGCCGTTACCGGTGTGCCCTGCAGACGGCCGGAAAGGGACGCGAAAGCGAGCAGGATCAGCGCGATCGCCGCCAGAGACCAGCTCACGCGATCACCGTCCTACGCCAAACACGCTCAGGGTTGTCTATCCATCTCGCGCGGGTTTGGTGCGCGTCTGCGTCAGTGCGTCCTCGCGGGTCACGGTGCGAGCCTACGGCCCGTTTATCCGGTCGGGTGCCCAGGGAGGAACCCATCTACAGGGTGAACTGGGCGTTGTCTTCCCCAATCTCCTCATCAATCAACGCATTGAGCTTGTGGTTCATGGCCGAAAGCAATTCTTCACTGTATTTCGGATTTGATGGGTTGGCCAGATTGTCCATTTCTTCAGGATCCAGCGACAGATCGTAGAGAGCGACGTCGTTGTCGGCCAGCAACTGCTCGACCGATGCCGGCAGGTTGTAGTTGCCCAGCCCGAAGTAACGGATCAGCTTGTATCGACCATCGAAGACACAGCGGAACACCTCTCGCTTCTCAAGGTCCGGCACGCCAATCTCATCCAGCATGCCCTTGAACGAGTCCATGCCGCGGTGGAACTCCACGCCGGCCTTGGCCGCGGCTGCGTCGAACACCCTGACCGCGTTGCGGGCGAACCATTCCGCGTCGACGGTGGCGATCATGTCGTAGGTCAGCAGACAGCCCTTGCCGGGTTCCCCGCTGCTGCCACGCGGCCCGACCGAGGCGGGATCTTCCACGATCCCTGAGAGGTCATGTCCCTTCAGCGATGGGTAGCGCTGTTGCCGTTGAGCCTCGGGCAGGCCGGCATACGCCAGAATGGTGGGAACCAGGTCGAGATGGGAACCCACCGCATCCGTCCTGCTTCCGCCAGGGTGGCGCGGATCGACGATCACCAAAGGCACGTTGACGCTTTCCCGGAAAGCCACGCTGCCTTTCTGGCGCAGGTGATGGGCGCCGCCCATCTCGCCGTGATCCGAGGTGAAAATGATGATCGTGTCATCGGCCTGGCCGGACGCTTCCAGAGCATCCAGCACTGCCCCGATGTGCCGGTCGACGTCGAGATGGCAGTTGAGGTAGTAGTTGACATGGTTGTGCCACATATCCCGGCGATCCATCGGAATCGGGCCGTAGTACACGTCACACAGGCCCTCGTAACTCCGGACGGCCGGCGGCTGTCCAGCCAGGTCGTCAAAGAAGGAGCCCGGCAAGGCCGTTTGCCATTTCTGGTCGTAAAGCGGCGCATCGGGCGCGTCAAAGATCGGGAACATGCTCTTGGACTGGACCGTCTCGTCGCCGTCGGTATCGAAGAACATGACGTCGTGAGGGTTGACGAAGTTCACAGTCATGAACCAGGGTTGAGTCGCCGCGACCTGAGGGGCGCGCTCCGTCAGCCAGTCAACGGCCTCATCCGCAGTCTTCGGATCCTTCATGAACCCATCCATAGGACCGCCTTGCGGATCGCCCCAATCCTGGTACTCGGAGAAGCCGTAGGGTTCCATAGCTTCACGAGAGCCCTCTGCTGGAATCTCCGAGAGGTGCCACTTGCCTTTGTAGACGGTGTGGTAGCCCAGATCACGCAGCATATGACCGATGGTGGGCAACGCTTCCGGATCGGCCTTCATATCTTCGATCCAGGCGAAGTTCGTATTGTCAAACATGCCCGTGTGCACTGCATGCCTGCCGGTGATCATCACCGAGCGGGAAGGGGTGCAAACCGTCGTGGTGGCGTGGTGATTCTCAAAAGTGACCCCGCGGGAACGAATACGATCCCGGTTGGACAGGACAAATCCCGCCGGCAGAGACTGATGGGCATATTCCTGATCGGTCACGATGATCAGGATATTTGGCTGCTTGGTCATAATGCATCCTCTCCAAACATCAAACGCCACCTTCAGTAGACGCGCCGGGCGTCGCGCCGGTGAGGTTCTATCAAGGCCAGCGCCGCGCCCGGCGAGCCCACAACCGGAGTCGTTGCGAGCGCCTTTCGCGCTCGTATCCGGCTCCGACCACCCCTGATCTTCGCGTCTGGATGTCCCCTCGCCATCGGTGTCATCCCACAAGGCGGGTGCGGTGGTTCCGCAGACGCCGGCATCGCGTGGGGGAAGCATCCCCTCGCGCACCCGCAGCTCCACCCAGCGCGTCGAGAATCCGAAAGTGCGCCGCGACCTGGCACGTCGACACCCATGGCTCCGAGCCCGGACGACGCGGGTCACCGACGCCTCGACCGCGACGGCCTACTCGATCAGCCAGCAGTTCGTCACCACCGCCTGGAGCATCGTCTTCGCGATCGGCCTCGTCGTCTGGGTCTTCGGCTGGACCGGCGGCAAGAAGCTCGTCACCGACTCGTACACGGGCGCGAAGGAGAAGGTCGCCGAGGAGCGAGCAGCACGACGACACCGAGTCGACGCGGACACGGCCGCCGAAGAACCAGCCGCCTGACTGCGGGAACATCTAGCCGGCGGCGAACGGCGCGTAGAGGCCATGGCCGACGCGTTGGAAGCGTTGGCCAGCGCCTCTCGAGTGATCGGAGAGGCAGGTCTTGACCGTCGACCAAGACACGGGGCGCCCGAGTTCGTCTTCGCAGGCGCGGTGGATGTCTTTGGCCCGCATCGGGTTGGCCGCCTCGGAGATGACCTTGTATACTATTGAGGCGACAGACGCCCTCCTCGGCGCTATTCGTGAGTGGTGGAGCGCGCGCCGGCGTCTGAGAAGGAGCTCGGCCTTCCGTTCAAGAAGCGCTCCAAGCTCAAGGGGTACTTGAGGGTTCGAGAGTGCTCCGTTTAGTTCCATCCGTTGTCAGAAACACAACGGCGCCCCTGCAAAGGAGCGTCGTTTCAGGCCCGATCGCTCGATGCGGAAATGTGCCTCGTACGAACCCTGGTGACGGGTTTCTTTCCCGGCCAGGCCATCTGTCGGACGCAGCCCGTCCTGTGCGGCTGAACGGTGTTCGGGCAGCACCGCTTTCTCAAGGTGTACGCTCGATCTCTCGCCTTGCCTGCGTACGAGCGCTGTGTCGACAACCGATCGGAGTCTGTCTGATGCCCATCGTCGAGTATGAGTCCGGAGCGGCGTTTCCCGGTGTGATTGGCCGGACTGCTGAGGAGTCGAGCCCTGCCTGGCCTGCGCCGGTTCGTGTTGCGGAAGGCTCGCCCAACGTTCTGTTCATCGTGCTCGACGACACAGGCTTTGGCCAGTTGGGGTGTTACGGGAGTCCGATCGCGACTCCGAATCTGGACGGCATTGCAGCCGAAGGGCTGCGGTACAACAACATGCACACGACGGCGTTGTGCTCGCCGTCTCGGTCGTGCATCGTGACGGGCCGCAACCATCACGCCAACGGGATGGCGTGCATCACGGAGCTGGCGTCCGGGTATCCGGGCTATGACGGCGTGATGCCGTTCGAGAACGGGATGCTGTCGGAGATCCTGGTCGAGCAGGGCTACAGCACGTTCATGGTCGGGAAGTGGCACCTGACGCCGAGCAATCAGGAGACGGCGGCCGGCCCGTACGACCGCTGGCCGCTGGGGAGGGGCTTCCAGCGCTTCTACGGCTTCCTCGGCGGTGACACGAGCCAGTGGTATCCGGACCTCGTGTACGACAACCACACGGTCGAGCCGCCGAAGAAGCCGGAGGAGGGCTACCACCTGAGCGAGGACCTGGTCGACAAGGCCGTCTCGTTCATCGCCGACACCAAGCAGGCAGACCCGCAGAAGCCGTTCTACCTCCATCTCTGCTTCGGCGCCACCCACGCGCCGCACCACGTCGGCAAGGAGTGGGCGGACAGGTACAAGGGTGTCTTCGACGACGGTTGGGACGCATACCGCGAGAAGACGTTCGCGCGCCAGAAGGAGCTCGGGATCGTTCCCGCGGACGCGGAGCTCTCCCGCCACGATCCGGACGTGCCCGATTGGGACGCGCAGCCCGAGGCGGCGCGGAAGCTGTATGCGCGGATGATGGAGGTGTTCGCGGGCTTCCTCGAGCACACCGACCATCAGGTCGGCCGGCTGCTCGAGTTCCTGACGACGCTGGGGGAGCTCGAGAACACCCTGATCATGGTGATCTCGGACAACGGCGCCTCCGCCGAGGGCGGCCCCACCGGCACCACGAACGAGGCGCAGTTCTTCAACAACGCGCAGGAGCCGATCGAGGAAAGCCTAAAGCTGATCGACGAGATCGGTGGCCCCAAGCATTTCAACCATTACCCGTGGGGCTGGACGTGGGCGGGCAACACCCCGTTCCGCCGCTGGAAGCGGGAGACCTACCGCGGCGGTGCCTGCGATCCGTTCATCGTCTCCTGGCCGAAGGGGATCAAGAGCAAGGGCGACGTCCGCCCGCAGTACGCGCACATCATCGACATGGTCCCGACCGTCCTCGACCTGCTCGGCATCGAGCCTCCGACCGCGATCCGCGGCATCACGCAGGCACCCTTCCACGGCGTCAGCTTCGCCCACACGCTCGACGACCCTGACGCGGAGACGCGCCGTCACACGCAGTACTTCGAGATGCTGGGCCACCGGGCGATCTACCACGACGGCTGGCGGGCCGTGTGCCCCTGGCCGGGGCCGTCGTTCGCCGAGGCGGGTACAGGGTTCGGCAACCCGATCTCGGCGGACACGCTCTCCACGCTCGACGCGACCGGCTGGGAGCTCTACCACGTCGCCGAGGACTTCGCCGAGAACCACGACGTGGCTGCGGACAACCGTGACAAGCTGATCGCGATGATCGCAACCTGGTACGTCGAGGCGGGCAAGTACCAGGTGATGCCGATCGACGGCAGCGGCCTCGCCCGGATGATGGCCGAGAAGCCGCTGATCGCGCTGCCCCGCGACCGCTACATCTACAGACCGGACACCCAGCCGATCCCGAACTTCGCTGCGCCGAAGGTGCTGAACCGGCCGCACAGCATCACTGCGGACGTGGAGATCCCCGAGCAGGGTGCCGAGGGTGTGCTCCTGAGCCAGGGCACCGCCGCCGGCGGCTACTCGTTCTACGTCAAGGACGGCAAGCTGCGCTACGTCCACAACTACGTCGGCCGGCGGCTCCTCGAAGTCGAATCCGACGATGTCCTCCCGGCCGGCAAGCACGCTCTCCGCTTCGAGTTCGAGCCCACAGGCCCGCCCGACCCGGCTCAGGGCAAGGGCGCGTCCGGACGAATGCAGCTCTACGTCGACGGCACGCTCGTCGGGAACGCCGAGGCGGCGATCACGACACCGTTCATGTTCAACCCCGGCTCGCTGACCTGCGGAGCCAACCCGGGCTCCCCTGTCACCCCCGACTACGAAGGCCCGTTCGCGTTCACCGGAACGTTGCACAGCGTCACCCTCGACGTCAGCGGTGAACTGATCCACGACCACGAAGCAGAACTCCGTGTCCACCTCGCCCGGCAATAGCCGAGCGCTCGAGGACACACCGAAAGGATCCGGGCAGCCCCGCCGGCGTCCTGAACTGGGAAAGCCTCCGGGCGGCCCCCTTCGCGTCGGCCGCGCGGCGCGCCGGCGGCCACCCGGTAGCGAAGACTGCTGTCGTGGCGAAGGCCGTTTCACCCGGCCCCTCGTCCGTGGCGAAGACGGCGGTCGTGGCGGCGGCTGTCCCCCCGGTCGCGGCGGCCGACGGATCTAGCGTCGCAGAGCCATTTCGCGCAGATCGAGAATCCCCTCTGCGCTCCGCTTGGCTCGATTCGTGCGAACGTCCTCCAGGCGTGGAATGAGCGGGTCACCCGGACGCGGGCCAACCGAAGTCCTGCCCGACGAGCGCGTACAGCCGCTCGTTGTGGGGTGCGAAGTACTCGCTCAGCCGGGCCCGGGTCTCGGGGGCCATCGGCGCGTACTCGCGCTCGAAGATGGGTGGGTAGTCCGGCAGCTCGTATGGGGGTGCGCCGAGATGGTCGAGTACCCGGGCGTACGCTGCCGCGGGATCCCGCCGCAGCGTCTCGCTCGCGAGCACGAGCAGCTGCGCGCGCGGGTAGTGGGCGAACCAGCGCTCGAGCTGCTCTGCGTAACGGCCGCGTGCGAGGTAGGTGAAGTCCCACCAGGCGTGGCTGAAGTACTGCGTGTCGCCGAGCCGCGCGAGCTCGCCGTCCGTCCGTTCCGGCTCGCGGTCGAGAGCGTCCTCGAACGAGAGAGGCTCCCGGCCGAGCGCGACCTCGTGGTTGTAGTGCGAGAAGGCACGGTCGACCGGGTCGCGCAGGAGCACGATCAGACGGGCGTCGGGGAGCAGCGCTCGTGCACGCGCGGGGCCATGTGGATGCAAGAGGTAGCTCGGACTTGCCTCTCCGACGAGCGGTGCTCGTCCCGAACGACCGCCCGCCAGCCACAGCCACGGCCTGCTCGGGAACTGGCCGCGGTACCAGCTGTCGCCCCTCCCGTAGTGCCGGTCGAAGTAGCTCACCTCCTTCCAGGCCGGCCCCGTGATCTGCGGATGCCAGCGGAGGTACGCGTAGAGCGCCGTCGTACCGCTCTTCTGCGCGCCGAGCACGAGGAAGTCGGGGAGCGGTCTGACGCCCGCCGTCGCCCGCCCGTAGGCCCAGACGGTGTTCCGGAGCACCGCCCGCACCGGCGCCGGCAGTGTCGGGATCGACTCGGCTCGCAAGCGCGGCAGTGACGGCCGTTTCACGCTGCGCCTTGAATTACGACGTGGCTCCCGCCGCCGGTATCGCCCCGATCTGCTCCAGATAGGAGACGACGAGCTGACAGCTCTCGTGCGGCTGCAGCGCCAGCGTTTCCACGACCACCTCCGCCGTCTCGGGCGGCTCGTATGGGTCATCCACCCCGGTCATCCCCGTGATCTCGCCGGCCGCCGCCTTCGCGTACAGCCCCTTCACGTCCCGCCTGGCGCACTCGGCAACCGGCGTGTTGACCCACACCTCCACGAACGTGCCTTGCTCCTCGACGAGCGCGCGGGCCCGCGCGCGGGCTTCCCGGTATGGCGAAATGGCCGCGACGACGACCGGCGCGCCGTGCCGTACGAGCCGTGATGCGACCCAACCGAGACGGCTGATGTTCGTGTCCCGGTCGGCGCGGGAGTAGCCCAGGTCCTTCGACAGGTGCGTCCGCACGACGTCCCCGTCGAGGGACTCTACGACGAGGCCGCGACGCTCCAGCTCGGCCGTGAGCAGCCCTGCGATCGTCGTCTTGCCACCGCTCGGCAGCCCGGTCAGCCAGACGGTGAATCCCGGAGCAGGCACGCTCATATCTTCCCCCTGGGTTGTGGAGATGTCCGTGACCGACGTTTGTCCACGGAGCTCATGGTCAGATGAGCCCACCGCGGTAGCGCCAGGGACCGGGCGCGAGCCGGATCCCGCGCTTCCTGCAGAACTCGCGGGCCGACTCGACGACGAGGCCCTTGTCGGTTCCGTGGATGCGGCGCGCGAGGAGATCGAAGACCACGACGTCGGAAGGCGGAGAGCCCTCGACTCCGAGCGTAAAGACGACTGTCGTGCCGCTGAAGTCGGACGGGCTGAACGACCCGTCGACCCGCTCGACGAGAAGGACCCTGGCGGTACCGTCACTCACCTCCATCGAGAAACCCCGCTCGGATCCGCCCTCGAGACGAGAGGTGTCGTGGCCGTTCAGTGCCAGCTGCTCGCGGAACTCCTCGATCATCGTCCCGGCGAGCTCCCAGACACGAGGCGGCGTGAGTGCCCTGCGCACGTTGCCCGCCTCACGGGCGGGGACGCCGATTGCGAGCTTGCCGGCGCGGACGTCGGTGACGACGTAGGAGTTCGATGCGACGATCGCCTCCGCGCCGATCCGGCAGCCGGCGTAGACCACCGTCCCGACGCCGATCTGCGCGCGATCCTCGACGACGACCGGGGCGAACCGGTTCTCGAACCCCTCCAGAACAGAGTGCCCGATGTTGTGCGTGATGATCGCGGACCGCATCGTGATGAAGACCTCGGCCCCGGCGACGACGGGTCTGCCCGGGTTGAGGAACGCCTCGTCGCCGACGTAGACGAGATCCCCCAGCACGAGCAGCGCCTGCGGATCACGGTTCCCGCCGCCGCCGATTCGAACCTCGCGGGAGAAGTACCCGCCTCGACCCACGAAGACGCGGCGGCAGCGCACCTCGAGGTCGTTGCCGAAGCTCGTCAGCTCCCCGGCTGCGAACACCTCGCCACACTCGATCGAGCCGCGGGCGCCGATCGAGACGCCGTCCTCGAGCACGATCCGCGGCGCGACGACGATCGCCCCGGACCCGAACTGCACGCCTTCACCGACGAGAGCCCCGTGCTCGCGGTAGGCAGCGCACTTTTCCTCCGAGCTCAGCGCCGCGAACGCTTCGGGATCTGCGCGGATCGCGTCGAGGAAGCCCTGCTCGACCGCTCCGGCAGAGCCGTCGTCGAGCGTGAAGATCGAAGGCAGGGTGATGCCGTCGAGCGAGATCCCGGCCAGTGGGCCGCCGCCGGTGCTTTCGCCGGCGTCGCGCGCGGCGATCAGCGCTTCGATGTCCTCGGCTGTGACGAAGCCCTCCTTCTCGAACTGGTCGATGTCGATCCCGTGCGCGGCGGCGAGCTCGGCAGCCTTGCGGGTGACCCGACCCCGGTCGGCCCGCGCTGCCGGCGTCTCTTTCGGAGCGGCGTCGATCTCCGCGATCTCCTCGGGGCTCGTCGCGACCGCAGCGACCGAGGCGCCGATCTCGACTTCGTCGCCGACCCTGGCCCGGTGGCAGAGCGTGCCGTCGCCGGGCGCTTCGATCTCGATCGTCGACTTCGACGTCTCGATCACGCACACCGGCTCCCCCCGCCGCACCTGCTCGCGGTCGGCGACCATCCACTCGACGAGAAGCGCCGATTCGCTGTTCGCGTCTTCCCGGGTGAGGACGATCTCGAGCACCGGGGTCAGCTCCGCCCGAGGGCCAGGACGCTCTCGACGATCTGATCCGCCCGCGGCAGGAATTCGTCCTCGAGCGATCGGGCGGCTGGGACGATGCCGTCGGGGGCGGCGATGCGACGGATCGGCGCCCGCAAGAGCCCCCAGGCCTCGCTCTGCATCCGCGCGGCGATCTCGGCGCCGATGCCGCCGGTCAGCGTCCCCTCCTCGAAGGTGATCAGTGCCCCGGTGCGTGCCACCGAGTCGAGGATCGGAGCCGTGTCGATGGGGCTGAGCCTGCCGAGCGCGACGACCTCCGTGAAGATCTCCTCCTCGAGAACGAGCTCGAGCGCCGCATCGAGCGCGACCGGCAGCATCCCGCCGTAGGTCACGATCGTCGCGGTGGCGCGTTGGAACTCGTTGGCAGAGAAGGTCAGCGCCGGGTAGCGCTCGCGCGTCTCCCGGCAGGCCAGGTCGCCGTAGCGGCCGTCGATGGGTCGCTTGTTCATCCGGCCGTACATCAACTTGTTCTCGATCAAGAAGACCGGGGCGTCGTCGAGGACAGCATCACGAACGAGCGCCTGGAGATCCTGGGCCTCGTTGGCCGCCACCACGGTGATGCCTGGGACGGAGGCGAGCAGCTTCTCGAGCGACTGGCTGTGCGTCGGCCCGTAGCCTCGCCCGCCGCCCATCGGCGTCCGTACGACGAGCGGAACCGTCACCTGGTCGTCGAACATCTCCCGGAACTTGCCCATCCCGTTCACGACCTGGTCGAGCCCGAGCGTCACGAAGTCGCCGAACATGACCTCGAGGATCGGCCGGTAGCCTCGGATCGCCATCCCCGCCGCGACGCCGAAGAGCGATGCTTCGCTGATCGGGGTGGTGATCACGCGGTCAGGCCAGCGGGTGCTCAGCCCCTTGCTGATCTTGAAGGCGCCACCGTACGGGTCGAGGATATCCTCTCCGATCAGGTAGACGTCGTCTCGCTCCTCGAAGATCTTGACCAGGCCTTCATTGAGCGCCGCTGCGCAACGGATCTCCATCGCGTCAGTCCGGATGGACGGGCCGCGCGCGCTCGGCCTCGTCGATTGCCTGGGCGAGCCGCGACTCGCACGCCGACTCGATCGCGTCCCGCTCGCGGTCCTGCAGTCGCGCGCCTGCAACGATCAGCGGATCGCGCGTCCTCGCTTTCTCGATTTCGGCGGGATCGCGGAAGTCGTCACCTTTGCTGTGTGGGGCGAAGCGGTACGTGTCGAGAACGAGGAAGTACGGCTCTCGCGTCTCGCGGATACTGGCGACCGCCTCGGCGGCGGCGGCCTCGATCTCGGCCACGTCGGTCGTCGCGAGCTGCCTGGACTTCAAGCCGAAGGCCGCTCCGCGGTCGAGTATCTGCCCGGCTATCTGGAGGTCACTCGGCGTCGTCTGGGCGTAGAAGTTGTTCTCGACCACGACGAGCAGCGGCAGGTGCCAGAGGGAGGAGAGGTTCAGCGATTCGTAGACGACGCCCTGCCCGAGCGTGCCGTCGCCGAGGAAGACCGTGGTCACCGCGCCTGTCCCACGCTCGCGCTCGGCGAGCGCCATCCCGGCGGCGACCGGGAGCGTGCTGCCGAGGATCCCGTTCGAGTAGAAGCCGTCGTTGCAGAGGTGCTGGCTGCCGCCCTTCCCGCCGCAGACGCCCCCTTCCTTGCCCATCACCTCGCAGAGGAGGCCGAGGAGGTCGTCCGTGAACGCCATGTAGTGGCCATGACACCGGTGGTTGCTGACGACGACGTCGCTCCCGTGCTCCAGATGGGTCAGGACGCCGACGGCGTTGGCCTCCTGCCCGATGCACGTGTGGGTGGTACCGGTGAGCTTTCCCTCGGCGAACAGGTCGAGCAGGGACTCCTCGGTGCGGCGGATCAGGTACATCTGCTCATACAGCCGTCCGGCGTCGGATGACGCCGCGGACGTAAGCGCCGGGCTCGCACCTGCCACTTGCACGCCGCCCAGCTTATCGGGCATCGCGCGCATGACGGCCGGAAGACACCTCGGAACCGCTTGGTCGCATGCTCAGAGGTAGCCGAGATCGCTCAGGCGCCGCTCGACGAGCGCTGCGTCGTCGGCATCCAGGCGTTCGCGAGGGACGTCGGCGAGCTCGGCGTGCAGGCGCCTGCGGAGCTCGTCGGGTGGGTCGGTGCGACTTGCGAGCTCACGAGGATCGAGGTCGAGCCGGTAGACCTCGTTCTCGCCCGATTCGAGCCGGTGGATCAGCTTCCAGGGCGGCATCCTGACCGCGACCTGGGAGACGGCGCCGCCGTCGGTGCCGATGATCACGGCTGGCCGGTCGCCGACCTCGGTGCCGGTCACGAGCGGGAGGAGCGACGTGCCGTCGAGCCCGTCGATCGGGGCGCCGGCGAGATCGGCCAGGGTGGGCATCAGGTCGACCAGGCTGACCTGGGAAGGGACGGCGACTCCCTGGGGGAGCCCCGGCGCGGACAGGATCAGCGGGACCTCGACGATCTCGTCGTAGAGAGAGGCTCCGTGCATGTGGTAGGTGCCCTTGACGGCGTTCTTGTCGGCGAACCGCTCGCCCCACGACTCGCCGTGATCCGAGACGAACGCGACCGCCGTCCGCTCGGTGAGCCCGAGGTCGTCGAGCGCCTCGAGGAAGGAGGCGAACAGCACCTCGGACTGGCGTTCGACGGCACGCCGGTAGCTCTCGTGCAGCGCGGCGAGCGCCGAGGCGCTGTCCGACTGGATTCCGTCGACGATCTCTCCCTTGGCCGCGAGCCAGGCCCCGCGATCGGAATGGTCGACGTCGTACGGCATATGGGTCGCCCAGCTGTGGAACCAGAGGCAGAAGGGCCTGTCCCCGTGGGCTCTGAGCCACTCGACGGCGCCGTCGAGGGTCTCGCTCCTCCCGGTCACGTTCGCGTCGGCGAACCCCTTGAACAGGTAGTTCTCGTCGAAGACGAAGCTCGCCGTCTCGTACCCGTACGCAGCGGCGACGTTGAAGAGCGTCGGCAGCGCCGGGTCGAGCACCGCGTCCCAGTGCAGGTAGCGGTGGTGGTGCGGCGAGAGGCCGGTGATCATCGAGGCGGTCGACGGGCAGGTCCACGGGGCCGCGGCCATCGCGTGCTCGAACCGCACGCCGCGACGGGAAAACTCGTCGATCGTCGGTGTGCTCACGTAGCGCGCTCCGTAGCAGCCGACGTGGTCTGTGCGGAGTGCGTCAGCGACGTAGACGACGAGGTTGGTCGCGTTCCGGCTCATGCCGACAGCTCCGCCGTCCTGCTCTGGCCGCGCATCTCGCTCGGGATTGCGAGGCCGAGCAGGTCGAGCACGGTCGGAGCGATGTCGAGCAACTCGAGATCGAGGCGACCCGCGGGGCCGATCCCGGCTCCGGCGGCGATGAAGACGCCTTCCTGGGCGTGGTTCGCGTCGTCGGGCCCGGTGTCGTTCTCGAAGGTGTACACGCCCTCGTCGCCGCCGATCGTCCCGACCGACCGCCAGAGCAGGTCGCCGAAGATCGCGATCAGGTCGGGAGCGACGCCGTTGACCTCCTGGTAGAGCTCCTCGGGCCGGTAGACGCGGGTCGCGAGCGGGCGCCCCTGGTCATCCGGGAGCGCTTCGAGGCGGCGGATCAGGTCGTCGCGCACGCGCTCATAGTCGTCCGGCGCGATCGTGCCCTGCGGCTCGCGGTCGCGGACGTTGAGGAAGATGCGTGCGTAATAGCCACCGTCGCCCCAGGCGGTCGTCTGCGGCCAGTCGACCCCGACGTCGTGCAGCCGCTCGACGCCGTCCGGCTCGCGCACTGTCGCGAGCAGCCCCTCCCCCCGCAGCCATTCGTTGATGCGGATCCCGCCTTCGAGCCGTTTCGATCCGTGGTCGGAGACGACGAGCACGGCGGTGCCACTGTCCGCCCGCTCGAGGAGGCCCCCGATCAGCCCGTCCACGTGACGGTAGTAGTCGAGGATCACGTGTTCGTACGGGTTCCCGGGGACATGCTTCCGATGCTCTGTGTCCATGTACTTCCAGAAGCCGTGGTGCATTCGATCCGGCCCCATCTCGACCATGGCGAAGAGCTGCCACGGCTTGGTGTCGAGCAGGTGCTCGGCCAGCGCGAACCTGCGGTCGGTCATCTCGTAGACCTGGCGCAGGAGATCGTCCTTGTCCTCGGTCCTGAACTCGGTGCAGTCGAAGAGATACTCGCCGACCACTCTCCTGAACCTCGTCGCGCAGCCCCGGCGGGAACGTGTAACGGCTTTCGATCGACGGCGTCAGAAAGCAGCTGACGAGCACGCCCCGGAGCGGGCGAGGTGGGTAGGTGCCCGGCACGCCGAGGACGATCGACGAGCCGCCCTCCCTGCCGACGATATCCCAGAGCCGGGGAGCCTTGATCGCGTTTCCGTCGGCGATGAAGGCACCGTCGTAGGTGTGGTCGGAGCGGTTACGAAAGCCGTAGACCCCCAGGTCACCGGGCGTCCGGCTCGACATCATGCAGGACCAGGCCGGAACCGTGATCGGCGGGATCACCGAGGTTAGGTGGCCGTACGCGCCTTTCTTCATCAGGGCGTCAAGCACCGGCAGCTGGTCGGACCAGCGCTCGACCAACGACGGCTCGAAACAGTCGAGGCCGATCACCATCACTTTGCTCGCGCGGACACCTGTCAAGAACCAACCCCTTTTCGGGCTTCAATGGTAGTGAGGCTAGCGGCAACTCGGGTGATGGCGGTGCATCCCCCGGACACCGGGGTGGGCTCTGGCTTTCTCTAGGCTGGGCCCATGTCTGCCGACACGGCACTGCGCGCCAATGTTCGCCTGCTCGGAGATCTGCTCGGGCGCGTGCTGGTCGAGCAGGGCGGGCGGGACCTGCTCGACGACGAGGAGCGGATCCGCGCGCTTGCGCGCGACGCCCGCGCCGGCGGGTCGCGCGAGGCGCTCGGCGTCGCGGTCGCCGCGCTCGGATTCGAGCGCCAGGCGGCCGTGCTGCGGGCGTTCGCGCTCTTCTTCCAGCTCGTCAACATCGCCGAGCAGCACCACCGGATCCGCAGGCGACGCGAGTACGAGGCCGAGGGCAGGGTCCCGCGCGAGTCTCTCGCCGATGCGTTCGGGCACCTCGACAGCGGTGGCGTCGACGCCGCGGCGTTGCAGGCGGCGGGCGCGCGGTTGCGGGTGGAGCTCGTCCTCACTGCGCATCCCACCGAGGCTACGCGTCGTACCGTCCTCGACGCGCATCGCCGGGTGGCCGCGCTCCTCGCCCGCCTCGACGACGAGGCCACCCCGCTCTCGGAGCGCCGGCGGGTCGAGGACGGGCTCGCGGAGGAGATCACGCTTCTCTGGCAGACGGACGAGATCCGCTCCAAGCGCCCTCGGGTCGTCGACGAGATCCGGCAGGGACTGTGGTTCTTCGAGCAGAGCTTCTGGAACGCGATTCCCGACCTCGAGCGGGCGCTGGGAGCGCGGTTCGCCGACGCGGGCGCGGCCTCTGCGTTTCGGCAGCTGGATCGGCGGCGACCTGGACGGCAACCCGAACGTCGGCCCCGAGACGATCGCGGATGCCCTCGGCCGCGCCCGTCGGCTCGCGCGGGACCTCTACCGTGCCGAGCTGACGGCGCTCGGCGCGGCATGGGGGATGTCGACCACGGTGATCGGCCCCGTGCCCGAGCTCGGCGAACGCCGACGAGCCGTTCCGGGCCGGGCTCGTCGCGATCTTCGAGCGGCTCGGAGCGGACTGCGTATCCCGACGGCCCGGCACTGCTGGCGGATCTCGACGAGCTCGACGCGTTGCTTCGCGCCCACCGGGGCGAGCGGATGGCCGACGGTCGGCTCGCAGACCTCCGTGCGCGAGTGCGCACGTTCGGCCTCCACGTCGCCAAGCTCGACCTTCGCGTCCACGCCTCGGTCGTTCGGGCGCCGGACGAGCGCCTTCGTGGCACGCTCGCGGCCGCCGCGGCCGCGCAGGCGCGGCACGGGGTGGCCGCCCTCGACCGGCTGATCGTCTCGATGACGCGGACGGCGGACGACGTGCTCGCCGCCGAGGCCCTTGCCCGCGAAGCCGGCGCGGAGCTCCAGGGCGTGCCGCTACTCGAGACGATCGCCGACCTGCGCGCTGCCGGGCCGCTCGTGGAGGAGATCCTCGACCGCAGCCCCCGCCCGCGCCTCGAGGTGATGGTGGGCTACTCGGACTCGGGCAAGGACGGCGGCTATCTGGCGGCCCAGTGGGAGATCTACCGCGCCCAGGAGGAGCTGACGCGCATCGCGGCGGGCCGGGACGTCGAGCTGACGATCTTCCACGGGCGTGGCGGCTCGGCGGGAAGGGGCGGCGGCCCCACGCATGCCGGCATCCTCGCGCAGCCGCGCGGCGCGGTCGACGGCAGGCTGAAGCTCACCGAGCAGGGCGAGACGATCGCCTTCAAGTACGGCCTGCCGGGCCTCGCGGAGCGAAACCTCGAGGCGGCCGTGGCGGCGACCCTGCTCACCGCCTTCCCGGACGTCGTCGGCCTGGAGCCGCCGAACGCCGGCGCCAGCGGACACGATGGACGAGCTGGCAGCGGCTGCGCACACCGCCTATCGGTCGCTCGTCTGGGACGACCCGGCGTTTCCGGCCTTCTTCCGCAGCTTCACGCCGGTCGACGAGCTGGCGCTGCTCGAGATCGGCTCGCGGCCCGCCTCGCGGCCGGAGGCGGCCGCGACGGGAGAGCTCGAGGCGCTGCGCGCGATCCCGTGGGTGTTCGCCTGGACGCAGAACCGCTGCCTGCTCCCCGCCTGGTACGGCTGCGGCGCGGCCTTCGCTGCGTACGGCCTCGAGGGCGAGCGGCTCGCCTGGCTGCGGCGCCTCTACGCCGAGTGGCCGTTCTTCCGGGCGCTCGTCGAGAACCTCGAGATGACCCTCGCGAAGTCGAGCTTCGAGATCGCGGAGGCCTACGTCTCGCTCGTGCCGGAGGCCGCCGAGCCGGCCCGGTTCTGGGGCGCGCTCTCCGCCGAGCACCGGCGCACGGTAGACGCCGTGCTCGCGATCGTCGAGGCCGACGAGCTGCTCGACCGTCACCCGGTCGTGCAGCGGTCGATCCGGCTCCGGAACCCGTACGTCGACCCGATGAACGCGATCCAGGTCGAGCTGCTGCGCGCGTGGCGCGGCGGCGACGAGGCGGCCAGGCGGCCGTTGCTGCGGTCGATCGCCGGGATCGCGGCGGCTCTCCGGAACACCGGCTGAGAGGACGGCGACGGCGAGCGTCGGTGCGCGGCTGCGAGCCGGCCCGAGGGCCGCTGGTGGATGGCCTCGCTGTGCGGGTTGAGGCCGATATTCACGGCAGGCCTGCCGCAGTGCGTGCGGTAGCGCTTCGCGACGGCGTCGAGCGCTGCGACCGCGGTGGCATTCCAGCTGTGCGCGCGGCCAGGGTCGATCGTTTGAGCCCGCCGAGCCCGATGCCGATCGCGGGATGTCGTGCCCCGGGGGCCTGCGCGGGCGAGATCAGAGCTGGAAGAAAGCAAGAAGAAGGGCCCGCAAGCGGGCCCTTCTTCTTGCGATTTCCTTCGACCCGGCCGAGGGGCTACGCGGCGAGGACGACGTCCGCTCCGTCGGCCCGCACGACGTCCTTCAGCTGGTGCTGGAGGCGCGTCAGCGCACGGGACTCGATCTGGCGGACACGCTCTCGCGTGAGGCCGAGCTCCTTGCCGATCGCCTCGAGCGTCCACTGCTCGCCCGTGAAGCCGAACCGGAGCTCGAGCACGCGGCGGTCGGGCTCCTGCAGGGCCTCGACGGCGCGACGCACCTCGAGCCGCTGCAGCGTCTCGTCGGCCTCGTCCGCGGGATCGACAGCGCTACGGTCGGCGAAGAGGTCGCCGAGCTCGCCGTCGCCGTCGGAGCCGACGGACTGGTTCAGCGAAACCGAGGCGTCCGCTGTCGAGAGCGCCTCCTCGATGTGCGACTCCTTGAGGCCGGTCTCCTTGGCGAGCTCCTCGATCGTCGGCTCGCGCTCGAGCTTCACCTCGAGGCGCTGGCGCGCCCGGGCGAGCTTCTGCTGCCGCTCCTGCACGTGCACCGGCACGCGGATCGTGGCGCCCTGGTTCGAGATAGCCCGCTGACACGCCTGGCGGATCCACCACGTGGCGTACGTGGAGAACTTGTAGCCCTTGCGCCAGTCGAACTTCTCGACGGCCCGGTTGAGCCCGATCACGCCGTCCTGGATCAGGTCGAGGAACGGCACGCCGTGGCCGCGGTACTTCTTCGCGATCGAGACGACGAGGCGCAGGTTCGCGTTGATCATGCGCTCCTTGGCCGTCTTGTCGCCGCGCTCGACGCGCTTCGCGAGTGCGACCTCCTCGGCGGCGGTCAGCAGCTTGTGCTTGCCCACGTCCTGGAGGAAGAGCTGGAGCGAGTCGGTCAGGACCTGGGAGGTGTCGGCGGTCCAGGCGGCCTCCTCCGCCGCGGCGACCGCGTCGGTCTCGTCGGCGTCGTCGGCGGTGTCGACGGGGATGGCGCGATCGGCGAGTGCCGCGCGCACCTCGTCGAGGGCGGGCTCGTCGAGATCGAGCTCGAGCGCGAGCGCCTCGAGCTCGACGGTCTCGACCCGGCCGCGCTCCTGCGCGTCGGTGAGGAAGGCGTCAATTGCAGGGATGTCGATCGTGGTGGTCAGGGTGAATCCTTTCGCTCTGTAGTCGTCGTGCGCGCGCGTGCCTGGAGCGCTTGTGGTATCGTCGTAAGTCCAGTTACATCGTTCGCTTCGGAGCCCGCTGCGCGCGGCTCCGTCAAACGCGTTCCCGCGGGAACGATGTCGTTACAGTGTATAACGGTTTGACGGCGAATGGAATTCCCGGTGAGCGGGACTTTTCCTTCTCCTTACAACTGTACACCGGGCGCCGGCAGCTACAGTTTGCCCGAATCGGGCCCTATCCGTCCTGAAACGCGTGCTGCTCCGAGTATGACCGACCTCATTGCCGGCCGCTACGAGCTGCGTGCTCGCATCAGCAAGGGAGGGCATGGGGGCCGTCTGGCGCGCATCCGACCGGCGGCTGCAGCGGGACGTGGCCGTCAAGCTGCTGCACGCGTGGATTGCGGAGGATCTCGAGCTCAGGCGGCGCTTCGCGCGTGAGGCGCGCGTTCTCGCGCCACTCGAGCACGAGCACATCGTCCGGCTCTACGACTACGGCGAGGACGGCGAGACGCCGTTCCTCGTGATGGAGCTCGTCGAGGGGGCGAACCTCGGGGACGTCGCACGAGATCGCTCATTTACGTGGGAGGAGGCGCAGGAGATCGCGCTGCCGATCGCGTCGGCGCTCGCCTACGCGCATGCGCGCGGGAGTCGTCCACCGCGACCTGACGCCCGGCAACGTGCTGATCGAGAGCGCGACAGGCCGCGTCGTCGTCTCCGACTTCGGGCTCGCGCGGCTGGCCCGGTCGTCGACGAGCGTGACGACACTGGGGATGCTGCTCGGGACGCCGGAGTACTGGTCGCCCGAGCAGGCTCGCGGGTGTGACAGCGAGACGCGCGACCGACATGTACGCGCTCGGCTGTCTGCTCTTCTGGCTGCTCTCGGGACGGACGCCCTTCGAGGGCGACGACCGGCTTGCGGTGGGGCTGCGCCGTGCCCACGAGGCGGCGCCGCCCCTTGCGTCGTGCGTGATCGGCGTGCCCCACGACGCAGCGGCGCTCGTCGACGCCCTACTCGCACCGGATCCTGCCGACCGGCCGACCGCGGTCGAGGTGCTCGAGCGGCTCGGCGCCTCTCCGCCGGTGTTCGCTGAAGCCGCCGCCCAGGCGTCCGAGGCCGCGGAGCGATCCACTGTGGTCTTCTCCGAGCCGCTCACGACGACCGTGCTCGGGGCGCCGACGCGACATGCTCGTAAGCGACGTGCGAGCCGCCGGATGGTTCTCGCCGCGGCCGGCATCGTGGCCGCCGCCGGCCTCGCCTTCGTGGGCGCCACGATCGCGAACGCAGACCGGGTCGTCGAGGTGCCGCGGGTGACGGGGCTGACGGTGTCACAGGCGCGCGTCAGCCTCGCGGCAGCGGCCCACGTCGACCCGGCAGACGCGCCCCTGACCGTGGGGAGCAGGGCCTACTCGGAGTCCGTCCCAGCGGGCCACGTGATCGCCCAGACGCCGCCGCCCGCCGAACGCGTCGAGCGGACGGCCCTCGATCTCGTGGTCCGGGTCAGCCGGGGCACGGCCGTGGCCACGGTGCCCGACGTGATAGGGGCGACCCGGACGGAGGCGGTGGCGTTGCTCAGGAGCACCGGGTTCGCAGCCGGCATCCGCTTCGAGGAGTCGTGGGAGGTGCCGGAAGGGCGGGTTGTCTCGAGCGACGTCGACGGCGGTGACGAGGCGCGGCGGCCCGGCCCGATCGGTATCGCGGTGTCGAGTGGGCCGCCTCGCGCTTCGGTCCCCGATGTGCGCGGCGCGCTCGTCGACGACGCTGTTGCGCGGTTGGACGGCAGCTTCGAGACGGCCGTCGTCGAGGAAGGATCGGAGACGGCAGCAGCCGGCTCCGTGCTACGCCAGGACCCCGAGCCCGCCACCCGCGCAGTGCTCGGCTCGACCGTGACGCTGACGGTCGCCCGCGCGCCAGAGTGGTCGACGACGTGGTCGCAGAGCGGCAGTGGCTCGTACGATTCCGAACCGATCGAGGTAACGGCCGCCCAGGGCAAGTGGCGCATCGTGATCGACCTGAGCCCGCGCTTCCTGATCTTCGGTTCCGGCTCCGCCGCCGTCTCGTGGGAGGGGAAGGGCGCCGGCCAGATCGGCCTCGACGAGGTGGGGTCGAACGAGGTGTCACCCCTCAGTGGCGCCGGCTCGTATCAGCTGCATGTGCGTCCGAAAGGCAGCGTCAGCTGGAACGTGCGCGTCGAGCAACTCCAGTAGCCGAGCCGCCGATCACGCCGGGCCAATACGCAGCAGCTACGTCTTCTGCGGCGCGTCTACGGGGGACGAAACGGCGTACGCGACGAGCGCCGGCGCTCTCGGTTCCGAGCTCGCGACCCGGTCGATCGGGCTCGTGCCCGGCGGCGGCAAGGTCGGGCGGGGGCCGGGTGACAAGCGTGATCCCGCGGAGCCTGGAGGAGCGCGAGGCGGCGTAGCGCGGGCTCCCGAAGCTCCACGTCGTCGAGACACTGCACGAGCGCGAGGCGCTGAGACACGAGCTCTCGGCTCTCGTGCGCCAGGCGCGGCGCACGCGGGGCGAGGTGACCCGCCTCGCCCCGCGTGTACGCCGCGAGCGGTCAGACCCCGACGATCGTGATCGTCCGCTTGAGCTGGCCGCCGATCGCGGTGTTGGCGTCGGCTGTGACCGTGTAGGTCTTGCCCTTCGCGACCGTGAGCCCGGCGACGCGGTACGTCACGGTGCAATCGATCCCGAGCGTGAGCTGCGGCTGCGACGCAGCCACGAGCTTTCCGCCGAGGGTCGTGCGCGAGGTGAGCCCGACCGTTGCTCCCACCGGATTGTTCGCGCAGAGCGTGCGCAGGTAGACGGTGACTGCTGGATTCTTGACGCCTCCCTTGACACTGAGCTTCCCGTTGACCGGGCTGAGCGGCCTGGCTGCCGCGGCGAACCGCGAGCGAGCCGGCTTGGCGCTGCCGTCGGTGCGATAGATGCCGCTCTCCCAGGGGCTACCGGTGGAGTCGCGCATGACGAACCAGACGAACATCGCCACGCGTGCATCCTTCTTGGCGATCGCGATCGCCTGACGCAGGTACGCAGCCTGTTGCGCCTCGGTGACGCCCTTCGGCTCGCCGGGTTTCGTCTCGTGACCGTACTCGGTGATCCAGACCGGAATGTTCTTGCGCCCGAACCACTTGTCCAGCGACGCCTCGAACCGTGGCAGCGACGTGAGCGTCACGTTGGGCCATCTCACCTTCTGGGTCGGCTTCTGGCTGACGGGGAACGGGTACGGGTGCTGCGCCCAGGCATCGAACTTCAGGCGCTTGTTCGCCTTTGCCACGAGCTCGGCGAACTTGCCTGGCGAGACCTTGTCCGTCCCGGGCCTCTTCTTGTCGTTCCCGGTCGACGACGTCTCGCCTATCCCGACGAGTGCCTTCGAGTTGCCGGCCTTGACCCCGGCGTAGCCCGCGGCGGCGAGTTTGGCGTACGCGGCGGGGCCGATGATGTCTCCCTTCGCGTTGAACTGCGGTGACAGGAACGTCCCCAGGTTGGACTCGTTCCAGATCCCGAAGAAGCGCACGAACGGATAACCTGCGAACCGGCCCGAGTAGCGCGACGCGACCGCCTGTGCGAAGTTCTTGAAGTCATTCATGTTCTTCGGCAGGTAGTTCGGCTTCTTGCCTCCGTTCGCCCAGCCGGGCGTGCCCCAGAGCGTGATGATGACCTCGGCATCGCGCAACTGCGCGTTCCGCACGAACTCGTCGAGATCATCGAGACGGTACGCCGGGTCGAACGGGTTTGCGGCATTCGCCGGGCGCGTCGGTGCAACGTCGGCCCAGGTCACGAGCGTCCGCAGGATCGATGCTCTGTTCTCGAACGTGGCGAGGTTCATCTCGCTCTGGCGATCCTCGCTGTACTTCAGAACGGGGTCGTCGTGAAAGCCGACCCACATCCGGTCTGCGGATGCGGCGACGGGAGCGAGAACGGCCGCGACGAGAACCGCGACGAGGATCGGAACGTGACGCACGGGCTTCCTCCTTGAGAGTGCTGGTTTCGGCCTCAACGGTACCGAGGGGCTGTGAGGGGTCTGTAAGTGACGCTACACCCCGGCACACTTTCGACCCGAAGCCGGCACACACACGCGCGTGTTGGCCCCCTAGCGTGAGTGGCGTCAACCAACGCATTCGAAGGAGGGAACATGGAATCAGCACTCGCGCTCGCGGGAACGTACGCGCCACCGGCGCTGGCCTTCGCCGGCGAGCCGGCCGAGACCGAGGACGTCGTCTGGTGGATCGTGGTCGTCGGCTTCGCCTACACCGTCGCGCTTGCCTGGGCGGCGTGGTGCCGCCACGGCGGCGGCAGTGCCGAGATCTCGTTTGGCTGGTCGGGGTTCAAGGTTGTCTGCCGTAGCAGCTAGGAGCGCCACCGACGGGAGGGCGGCCACAGGCCGCCCTCCCGTCCCGGCGCGCGCCGCACTGTCGGCAGAGGGCATCTCCAAGCGGTTTGGCGCGGCGACCGCCCTTGTAGGCGTCGACCTCCGCGTCGAGGCCGGCACGGTCGTCGGGCTCGTGGGGCCGAACGGATCCGGCAAGACGACGCTGCTCCACGCCGCGGCGGGCCTGCTCTCGGTCGACGAAGGCTCGATTCGGGTCGCCGGGCTCCCGGCGGGCTCCCGTGCGGCCCGCGCCGCCACCGCCCTCATCCCGGACGAGCCCACGGGTTTCGACGAGCTGACGGTCGCGGAGCTGGTCGCTCTCGTGCACGCCCTCTGGGGCGCAGACGAGAGCGCGGCCGACCGGGCCCGGGTGCTCACAGCCGCGTTCAGCCTTGGCGGCCGCGGAGACCAGCAACTCGGGAGCCTCTCCCGGGGCCTTCGCCGCCAGGCGAGTGCGGTTGCGGCCCTCTCGCTCGCTACGCCCCTCGTCCTCGTCGACGAGGCCACCGCAACACTCGACCCCGAGGCGGTCGTCGTCCTCAGCGAGGCGGTGGCGATGCTCGCGAGCCGCGGGTGCGGCGTGCTGCTCGCTACCCAGGATCTCCACTTCGCAGGGTCTGTCTGCGACGAGATCGTGCTGCTCGATCGGGGCGTCGTGATCGACCGAGGCGAGCCCGGTGCACTGCGCGCGCGTCATTCCGCCTCCACGCTGGAGGGCGTCTTCCTCGCCGCACTGGGGGACAGGGGGCTTCGCGAAAGGGTCAGAAATGCGTTCGACGCTCTCTGAGGCCGTTGCGCGATGCCACCTGCGGCGGTTGCGGACGATGGCTTCCGAGGCGCCGTTACCGTCGGCAATTGCCGGGCTCGTCGTCCTGCTGGCGCCTTTCGCACTGATCCGCGTTGGCAGGGCTCTCGGAGCCGAACTCGCAGGCATTACCGGCGCGGACGGCGTTTCGGCTGCCATCGTGGTCGGCCCCGCGCTGGCGGCGGCCGTGGCCGGCGCGGCGTTGGCTGTCTCGCTCCCCGGTCACTCCGCTCTCGGACGTCAGGTCGCGGCGGGCCCGTGCAGCCGACGCGCAGCCGTCGTGGCGGGCCTCATCGTCCCTGGGGCGGTCGGCGCCGTCGCGGTGCTCCCGTCGCTCCTCGCCGCCTGCGTCGCCGTCGCGCATGAGCTGGCCGGCGGGTCGATGGCCGGAGTTGCCCTCGCGACGGCAATCGTCGCCGCGGTTCCGGCGGGGGCCGTGGTGGCCGAAGGGGCAGTTGCCGTCGCCCGCCGACAGCGCCGGCGCCCGCTCGTGATCGCGACTGGAGCGCTCGCATGGGCTGCGATCGGCGCACGCCTGGGTGCGGGCCCGCTCGGGCCGCTCGCTCCTGTCGCGACAGGGCTTCGCGGATCGGGGTCGTCGTTGCTCGCGCTTGCTGTTGCGGGTGGCGTGGCCGTTGCCCTCGCGTTCTCGTGGATCGAGCTTGCGGCCACCCGGGTGGAGCCGCGGGCTAGGAGGCGCAGGCGGGTCGGGAGGGTCGTTCCAGCCGGACAGATGCCCGTTCCGACGGCGCTGGCCGCGCTCCTGGCGCGGAGGAGCGACGTGCGCCTCGCCGCGGCCGGAGCGGTCGGCTTCGGCGCCGTCGGGATCGCAATCGCGATAGTGGAGGACGCGCCATCGCCGAGCGCCTTTCTGCTCGCGACGACGACGGCGCTCCTCGGTGCGATCCTGTGCCCGCTCGCCCTCGGGGGGCTCCTCCTCGATGGCAGCTGGCTCTGGAGTGCAGGACCGCACGACCGACGCCTGATCGTGGCTGCGGCCGGACTCGCCGGCCTGGTCGGGTCGGCGCTTCCGGTGGCCCTCGTCGGTTGCGTCGCAGCCGTCGTCTCGGGCGTCTCCTGGAGCGCGCTTGGGATCGTGAGCGCTTTCGTCGTCGTTGGATCCGCCGCCGCACTCCTGGCCGGTTGCATCGTGCCGTGGAGAGGCGAGGGGGTCGGAGACCAGCTGGCGACGTTCGCTGTTTTCGCCGGAATCGCAATCGCAACATCGCTTCTCGTCGGGCTCGTTGCTCCGCGACTCGTCTCCCTCGGCCTGCCCGACATCGCGGCTGTCGCGCTGGTCTGCTGTGCCTCCACCGGAGTTGCGTTCCATGCGCTTGCTCGCCGACTCGGGGGGACGACAGCATGATCGCCGCACGTGACACGCTGTCCCTCGCTCCTGGTGTCACCGTCGAGCACGGTCGGCTGACCGATGCTGTACGCGGTGACTCGTGGCCGCTCAACGCGAGCGGGGCATTCGTTCTCGCCCGCACGGGTGATCCAGTCGGTCTGATCGTGCGGGAGCTCGCCGACGTCTTCTCACTCCCGGACGAGGCCGCGCGTGCGGACGTGCTCCGGTTCGCCTGGGACCTGAACGCACTCGCTCTCGTCAACGTCGACAGCGGCGCGTCGCGCTCCGGGCGCCTGGCCGACTGGATTCGCCTGGCGGCACGGCTCGCGCCGGCTGGTGCGGTACCGGCGGCCGCCACGCGCCGACGCGCGATCGACACCCGTACCGTCCGGCGGGCGTTCGGCAGCTGCCTCGCGGCCGTCAGCGCCCGTGTGAGCGTGGTCGCAGGCGTCGGGACGGCGGTTGCCGCCCAGCTCTCGTTGCTCGCCGGATCCTCGGGGCTCATCGTCCCTCTCATGCTCGGGCTCGGTGCCGGTGTCGGGCTCGGCTTCCACGAGGCGGCACACGCGGCATCGCTTCGCGGCGTTCCGACCGCGCTCGTAACGCGTGGTCGCCGGACGTACGTCCTTCACGCAGCTGTCAGTCCATCGCGCCGCTCGATCGTCGCTCTGGCCGGTCCGTTGGCGACAACGGGGCTGGGCGTCGGACTCGTCATTGCCGGATCGTTCGTCGTTGCGCCGGCTCTTGCGATCGCAGGCTGCCCGCTGGTTGCACACGCCCTGGCGCTCACCGTTGTAGGCGGCGACGGGAGGGTCGTATGCGGGCTCTGAAGGCGCTCCTCCTCGGAGCGCTAGCAGTCGGTGCCCCCGCATACGCACTCTTGACCACGCTCGCGCTCGTTGCTCAGGCCGGAGGTCGCACGTTCGACGTCACCCTCGGGCCGCTCGTGTTCGTCGCTGTCGGCGAGGAGAGAGATGCGATCGTCACGACACTCGGCCCCGGGGTCGTCGTTCTGGCGCTCGTCGGCGGCTTGGCCAACCTCGCCGCAGCGTGCCTCGTCCGGCGCCGCGCCGCCGGTCGGGCCGATCGCGTAGACTGACTTCCCATGGCCTGGGAGATCGTCTTCATGCTGCTGGTTCTCAAGATTCCGATCGTCTACCTCTGCGTCGTCGTCTGGTGGGCGATCAAGGCCGAGCCTTCACCTCCCGAGCTCGCGGGGGTGTCAGTGGTGGCGGACACGCCGCCGGCGGGCGGGCCTCCGAGGCGTCGGCGAGCGGGACGGCGACGGCCGACCCGACCGCACGTCCCCGGCCGTGGCGGCGCCACGCCGCAGCCCCAGAGAGAAGGAATGCGCGCGTGAGCTCCCTTGAGACCCGTTCCGATCACCACTCTCCGGCCGATGTCGTCGCCGGCTTCCTCGCCGTCGGATCCATCGTGCTCTCGGCCCTCGCCATGGGGCTCGGCCTGATCCTGGAGCTCGACGCGAGACCCGCTCGGACGGCGTTCGTCGCGATCATCCTCGCTCTCGTGGCGGCACGGCTGAGCGGTCGCTACCAGTCTCTCGCCCTCAAGGCAGCCCTCTTCGCGATGTTCGCCTGGGTGGTCGGTATGACGATCGTCGTGCTGACTGACAACCCGCTGATCTAGACGTTTGATGCGAATCGTGAGCATGCCTGGATCCGGCCCTGGACGCTGCGGATCGGGTCCACCCAGCACGTCACCACGGCAACCGGCCTTACCGCCGCCCTCGTCGAACACGTTTCTTGGCGTAGAACCGCCCCCTCCTAACGTCCAATCCAGACCAAGCCCCTAGCGTGTCGCTTCCGTCGGGGACCGGTACAACACCTCGCATGAACGGAGTCGATCCGAGCGGCCTCAACGCCGGGTATGTGGCCCAGATGCTCGAGGCGTATCTCGACGCCCCCGCGAGCGTGCCGAACGAATGGCGCGAGCTGTTCGAACGCGATCCCGACGCCTTCGCGGGCTCGCAGCCCGGGCCTGCAAGCCCTTTCCAGGAGCGGCCGGACCGTGCCCCGGCAGCGGTGCCGGCGAGCGCTGCGCCCGTCACCGCACCCGCGGTGGCCGCCGCGGGTGCGGGACCGAGTGCGACCGAGGAGCCGGCGGCTGCCCCCGTCGAGCCCCCTGCGCCGCGCGGAGGTGACGTGGCTCCGGTTTCCGCCACGCCCGTCGACGAGACGCTCCTCGGGGGCGTCGCGGCGGCGATGGCACTCGTCAAGGCATACCGGATGCACGGCCACCTCGCCGCCCGGCTCGACCCCCTGGGTTCCCAGCCCATGGGCGACCCGGCCCTTGACGAGTCGCGCCTCGTGCCGTCGCTCACGCCCGAGCTCCAGGCGCGTATCCCGGCATCGTTGCTCCGCCTCTACGTCGGTGGTGAAACGCTGCTCGAGGCTCTGCCGCTTCTCCGGGCCGTCTATACGGGCTCGATCGCATACGAGATCGAGCACATCTCCGACCACGCCGAGCGCGTGTGGCTCCGCCAGGCGATCGAGTCGGGTCGGTTCCGGAAACCCCTCGACGACGAGGAGCGCCGGTCGCTGCTTCATCGCCTCGCGCAGGCGGAAGGGTTCGAGCAGTACCTGCGCCGGTCGTTCCTCGGGCAGAAGCAGTTCTCGCTCGAGGGTCTCGAGTCGCTTGTGCCGATGCTCGACGAGACGATCTCCCTGGCGGCCGCCGGGGGCGGACACGAGGTCGTGATCGGGATGGCACACCGTGGTCGGCTCAACGCTCTCGCCCACACGGTCGGCCGGTCGTACCAGTCAATCCTGCGCGAGTTCGAGGGCGAGCGCTCGATCGACGCGCTCGTCGTCGATCCCGAAGGAGGAACCGGAGACGTCAAGTACCACCTGCCGGCCTCGGGAACGAGAGTCACGCCGGTAGGCGAGATCGACGTCACGATCGTCCCGAACCCGAGCCACCTCGAGGCAGCCGACCCCGTCGTCGAGGGACGTGCGCGGGCGGAGCAAACCGACCGCTCGGCCGGTGCGGGCATCCACGACCCCTCGGTCGCGTTGCCCGTGCTGATCCACGGAGATGCCGCGTTCCCCGGGCAGGGCGTCGTCGCCGAGACCCTCAACCTCCAGTCGCTCGAGGGGTACTCGACGGGCGGGACCTTGCACGTGATCACGAACAACCAGGTCGGGTACACGACGGATCCCACCGAAAGCCGGTCGACGCGGTACTCGAGCGACCTCGCCAAGGGCTTCGATGTGCCGATCGTGCATGTGAATGCGGACGATCCCGAAGCGGCCCTGTCGGCCGTCAGACTGGCGCTTGCGTACCGGATGGAGTTCGGCCACGACTTCGTGATCGACCTCGTCGGGTACCGCCGTTTCGGCCACAACGAGCAGGACGACGCGTCGTTCACGCAACCACTGATGGTCGAGCGAATCCAGAGGCAACCGACCGTTCGGGAGGTGTACGCCTCGCGACTCGTCGAGGAGGGCGTGATCACGGCCGAGGGAGCCGAGGAATTCGTTGCCGAGGTGACGTCGACGCTTCGCGCGGCGCACGAGCAGCTGCGGACGGCGATCGGCCATTCCTCCCCGTCATCCCCCGCGGGCCGAGAGCCTATGTCGGTGGCGACGACGGGTGAAGCGGTCGTCACCGCGGTGGCAGCCGATCGCCTGCGCTCGCTGAACGAGCAGCTGCTGTCGGTTCCGGGCGGATTCACGATCAACACGAAGCTTGCGAAGCAGCTCGAGCGGCGTCGGGAGACGATCGAGAGCGGCGGCATCGACTGGGGTCAGGCGGAGGCGCTCGCCTACGCCTCCCTGCTCGAGGACGGCATCCCCGTGCGCCTCTCGGGTCAGGACGCCGAGCGCGGGACCTTCGCCCACCGGCACCTCATGTTTCACGACCCGCTCACCGGAGAGACGTACGCGCCGATCCAGCACCTGCCGGAGGCCGGTGCCTCCTTCGAGGTCTACAACTCGCCGCTCTCCGAGTATGCGGCGCTCGGTTTCGAGTACGGCTACTCGGTGGCAGCACCGGATGCACTCGTGCTCTGGGAAGCGCAGTTCGGCGATTTCGTCAACGGCGCCCAGATCGTGATCGACCAGTTTCTCGTCGCCGGCCGGTCGAAGTGGGGTCAGACCTCACGGCTCACCCTACTGCTCCCCCACGGGTACGAGGGAAACGGCCCGGAGCACTCGAGTGCCCGGCTCGAGCGGTTCCTCCAGCAAGGTGCCCAGGACAACATCCGGATCGCGAACTGCACGACGGCGGGGCAGTTCTTCCACCTCGTCCGTCGCCAGGCCCTCGATGCGACGGCCCGCCCGCTCGTCGTGATGACACCGAAGGGCCTGCTCCGCCTCAAGCACGCCTCGTCGACGCTGGAGGATCTCGCGACCGGTTCGTTCCATCCGGTGATCCCCGACCCGAGCGCCGGAGCACATGCGCGCCGGCTCGTCCTCTGCAGCGGCAAGCTCTACTACGACATCGTCGGCCACGGCGCGCGTCCCGGAGCGACGGACGTCGCGGTGGCCCGGCTGGAGCAGCTCTATCCGTTCCCGGTCGATGCCGTCGCCGCGCTGGTCTCGGCCCTGCCGCACGTCGAGGAGATCGTCTGGGCGCAGGAGGAGCCGCAGAACATGGGGGCCTGGCGGTCGATTCGGCATCGGCTCGACGACGCGGCCCGCTCGAGCTCGTCCGTGGCGGGCGTCACGTACGTTGGACGCTCGTGGCGGGCTTCGCCGAGCGAGGGGTACCCGACCGCGCACCAGCTCGAGCAGGACCGCATCGTGCGCGTCGCGCTCGGCGTCTCGGTCGGCTAGAGCGACCTGTCAGGGCTTCTTGCGGGCCTTCGCAGCAGCCGCAGCTGCCGCAGCCACCCGGGGACCGTGGGTTCGCGCCGCCTGGAGCAGCAAACGGCGCTGTGCAAGCGGAAGCTTGCTCCACATCGTGTACGCGAAGAGTCCAACAGCCAGGGGGTTCGCCGGAATCAGGCGGGGCATCTCCGTGCATGGTGACACATACCGGCCGTATCGCGCCGAGAGCGTCACGGCTTGCCAGGAAGTCCCCATCGGCTAAGATCTCACGTGGCGCGAGAACCAATGGCGCCAGATCCCGTCCCCGAGCCAGGAGGCTCTATGCCGGTTGACACCGCATCGGAACCCGTCGCATCCCCCTTTGCCAGCGTCATTCAGGATCATCTCGAGCTGAAGAAGCAGAACGCAGAGCTCGACGGCGACATGCCGCTCGACCGCTACCAGATCGAGGATCCGTTCGAGAACCATCCGCTCTTCAAGTCCGAGGAGCAGGCACGCATCGAGGAGACCCTTGACGGCGAGCCCGCCGTCGAGCTGCATTCCCTTGCGCTGCCGTGGCCCGGCGAGGACACCGTCGAGGAGGCCGTGAGCCGCGAGGGCCCGGCACTCGACGGCGATCTCTGGGGCCGCTCGCGCGACTTCGACTGGGGCGAATAGCACGAGCGCCGGGGACGAGCCGTCGCCGTCGCGGCGCGCCGCACCCTCCCGGTCCCGTCGGTGATGAGCGCCGCCCAGCTGCACCTGGATGCCGACGAGCGGCTGCGCCGTTACGCGGAGCTGGCCGTCAGGGTCGGGGCGAACGTCCAGCCCGGGCAGGAGGTCG
This sequence comes from uncultured Thermoleophilia bacterium, assembly GCA_963823355.1. GTDB lineage: Bacteria > Actinomycetota > Thermoleophilia > Gaiellales > Gaiellaceae > Gaiella. Next base: position 184,525 of record CAWGLG010000007.1, on the reverse strand, counting down.
TCGTCACCGGCCTCGTCGAGCACGCAGCGATCGTGCGCGCCGTGACGCGCGAGGCCTACCGCGCGGGCGCGAAGCGTGTCACCGTTCGCTACGGGGATCAGCACGTTCGTCGCGCCGCGATCGAGCTCGGCCCCGAGGCGATGCTCGGCCAGAGCCCGCAGTTCCTGCTCGATGCGACAGCGCGCTGGCGCGACGAGCGGCCCGCCGTGATCCATCTCACGGGAGACGCCGAGGCCGAGCTCCTCAGCGATCTCGACCCGCAGCTCGTGGCACGATCCGAGCCGACCGACCTCCGCGCCGTCTACATTCCGTTGGTCTCCGAGCGCCTGATCAACTGGGTCATCGTGGCGGCGCCGAACGAGGGCTGGGCACGGACAGTCTACGGTGAGCCGGACCTCGAACGGCTATGGGGAGCCGTCGCGACGGCCACGCGTCTCGATACCGAAGATCCAGTGGCCGCCTGGAGGGAGCACGACGCGAACCTCAAGAGGCGAGCGGCGACGTTGAACGGCCACGGTTTCGATGCCGTCCGGTTCCGCGGACCCGGCACCGACTTGACGGTCGGGCTCCTTTCCGCATCGCGTTGGATGTGCGCGTCATTCACCACCGCGGATGGGATCGAGCACATCCCCAACCTGCCGACCGAAGAGGTGTTCACCTCACCGGATCTGCGCCGCAGCGAGGGCACCGTGCGGTCGACGTATCCGCTGGCGGTCGGCGGCACGACCGTCCGCGATCTCGAGCTGCGCTTCGAGCATGGCCGGGTCGTCGACGTTCGAGCCTCACAGGGCGCCGACGTCATCCGCGGGCAACTCGAGGCCGACGAGCAGGCCGCGTTCCTCGGCGAGGTCGCCCTCGTCGACGGCAGTTCCGCGGTGAAGAGAACCGGGCTTGTGTTCTCGAACACCCTCTTCGACGAGAACGCGACGTGCCACATCGCCTATGGCAACGGCCTGCCCATGGCCGTCGACGAAACCGACGGGCTCACGCGCGACGAGCTGCTCGCGATGGGTCTCAACGTCTCGCGGATGCACACGGACTTCATGATCGGCGGTCGCGAAGTCGAGGTCGACGGACTCGACCGCGACGGCCGCGCCACGCCGATCATGCGCGACGACGTCTTCGTGCTCTGAGTCGAGGGTCGGCTTCCGACGCCTCCCTGATCCCCGGGGCGCGCGCCGGCACGGTCGCTCAGGCGACGTCGCGGACGGGGAGGCCGTGCATCGTCTCGGCCAGCCTGCGGAACGGTCCGTCCTCGGCGAGCAGCTCCGCCTCGCTGCCGCGTTGCGTGACGCGGCCCTTCTCGATCACGAGGATCTCGTCCGCGCGGCGCACGGTCGCCAGCCGGTGCGCGATGATCACGGAGGTTCGTCCCCGGAGCAGCGTGTCGAATGCCTGCTCGATCAGGATCTCGCTCGGGCGATCGATGTTGGAGGTCGCCTCGTCGAGGATCAGGATGCGCGGGTCTGCGAGCAACGCGCGGGCAATCGAGATCAGCTGTCGTTCGCCCGCGGAGAGCCCGGAGCCGCCCTCACGGACGACGTGGTCGAGCCCGCCCGCGAACCGGGCCGTGATCCGGTCGACGCCGATCGCGTGCGCCGCTGCGGCTACCTCTTCATCAGTTGCCTCGGGGCGCCCGAACCGGATGTTGTCGGCGATCGTGCCGCTGAACAGGAACGGATCCTGGAGCACGACGCCGAGCTGGCGGCGGATCGACCTCAGCTGCACGTCACGCAGATCGGTCCCGTCGATGCGAACCGCGCCCTCGAGCGGGTCGTAGAAGCGGGCGATCAACTTCGCCGTCGTCGACTTTCCGCCACCCGACTCTCCAACGAGGGCAATGCAGCCCCCTTCGGGCACATCGAGCGAGATCCCGTGGAGAACCGGCTCGTCGCCGTAGGCGAAGACGACACCGTCGAGCTGCAGGCGGCCCGCGATCCGGCCGATCTCGGGGGCGCCCTGCTTGTCCGTGATGTCGTGCTCGGCGTCGAGCACCGTCGAGATCTTGGTCATCGCGGCGCTTGCCGCCTGCACCTGGCCGTAGAGCTCCGACAACTCCTGCAGGGGCTGAAAGACGAGCTGGAGCATCCCGATCGCCGCGACGAGGGTGCCGATCTCGAGCGAGCCGCCGTCGATCAGCTTCGCGCCGGCGAAGAGCACCATGACGACCGCGATGACACCGAGGAGCTCGATCGCGGGGAAGAAGAACGACGACAGCTTCTGGGCGTAGACGTTCGAGACCCGGTTCGCCTCGTTGAGGTCGCCGAACTCGCGCTGGAAGGCGCGTTCGCGACCAAACGCCTGGACGACGGCCATGCCCGAGACGGACTCCGCCAGTTGTGCGGTGACGGCAGCGATCCGCGTGCGAACGTCTGCGAACGCCACGTGCGAGGTCGTCTGGAACCACCGCGTCACGACGATCCCCGGCGGCAGGACGACGAGCGCCACGACACCCAGGCGCCAGTCGAGCAGGAACAGCCCACCGACGGCGGCCACGAGCGTCATCGAGTTGACGACGAGCGTCGTCAGGCCCTGGTTCAGGACATCCGAGAGGGCGTCGACGTCACTCGTCAACCGGGCGATGATCCAGCCGGCCTTCTGCTGCGAGAAGTAGCGGAGCGACAGCGACGTGAGGTGCTCGAAGAGGTCGCGGCGAAGGTCGAGCACGATCTGCTGCCCGATGCCGGCCAACATCAGCCATGTTGTCGTGCCGAGGAGCCATGCCGTCAGACCGACGGCGACATAGAGCACGACGTCCAGCGTCAGCCGGGCCGGATCGGACGCCTTGATGCCGTTGTCGATCGCATCGCCGACGATCATCCAGCCGAGCACCGGAGCCGCTGCGAAGATCGCGGCGAGGAACATGACGAAGCCGATCCGGCTGCGGCGGCCGACGGTGTAGCGCCCGAGCCGGGAGAGACCGGTGCGGTGCCTATGCGGCAAGAGCCTCGTCTCCGAAGAGCGCCGCAAACGGCCCGCCGAGGCGGATCAGGTCGCTCGGAAACCCGTTCTCGACCACGCGGCCGTCCTGGAGGACGATCGCGCGGTCGGCGACGAGGATCGTCGAGAGGCGCTGGCCGGCGATCAGCACGGTACGTCCGGCGACAGCAGGACGGAGCGTCGAGACCAGGTGGCGCTCGGTCTCCGTGTCGACGGCCGACATCGGGTCGTCCAGCACGATCACGCGCGCCTCGGCGATGAGGGCGCGGGCAAGTGCGACGCGCTGACGCTGCCCGCCCGAGAGGTTGACGCCGCGCTCGCCGATCAGGGTGTCGTAGCCGTCGGGCAGGCCGTCGACGAAGGTCGCCACGCCGGCTGCCTCACAGGCTGCCAGCACGTCCACCCAGTCGGCGTCCGGGCGGGCGGCGAGCAGGTTGTCGCGCAGCGGCACCGAGAACAGGACGGGCTTCTGGGTCACGAGAGCGACCGACTGCCGCAGGTCGGCGAGCGCCAGTTCGCGGCTGTCGACGCCTCCGATCAGCACGCGGCCCGACGTCGGGTCGTAAAAGCGCGGCAGGAGGTTGAGGAGCGATGTCTTCCCGGCGCCCGTGGCGCCGCAGATGGCCACGATCTCGCCGGGCGACAGCTCGAGGTCGACGCCCGAGAGTACCTCACTGCCGACGCCGTAGCTGAAGTGGACGTCTTCCATCCGGATCGTCAAGGGCCCGTCCGGAAGGGGCGCCGGCTGCGCGGGTTCGGGGAGCGACTCGATCGAGTCGAGCCAGGCGAAGGAGCGAGATGCGGCCGCCGTCGCCCTCTGGCCCAGGTTGATGATCCAGCCGAGCGCCTCGAGCGGCCAGACGAGCTGCAGCAGCAGCGTGATGAAGAGCGTGAACTGCCCGATCGTCATCGTGCCGTCGATCGCGTCCTGGCCTCCGAAGTAGAGGACGGCGGCGATCGCGAGCGACGGCAGGAAGATCAACCCGGGCAGGAAGCGCGCCTCGATCCCGGCCTGTCGCATCGTTTCGTCACGCACGGCCTCGGCACGACCGCCGAAGCGCTCGCGAACGTCGTCCTCGCGGCCGAACGCCTGCACCATCTCGATCCCCACCACGGCCTCGTCGGTGGCCTCCGTCAGGTGTCCCTTCTTCGCCTGCACGACCCGCGAGATCGGGAACACCCTGTGCGCGAACGCGTAGGTCAGGACTGCGATTGCCGGCATCACGAGCGCGGCGTAGAGTGTCAGCCGAGCGTTCACCGACACGAGCACGATGGCGGCGCCGATCAGCATCATCGTGCTCTGGAGCGCCTGGACGACGCCCCAGCCGATGAAGTAGCGCACGGGGTAGATGTCGTTCGTGGCCCGCGAGATCACCTCTCCGGTGGCGTGGCGGTCGTAGAACGCACGGGGAAACCGGAGATAGGCGTCGTACATCATCCCGCGCAGCCGCGCCTCGACGGCGATCCCGATCCGGGCGGTTGCGTAGCGGCGGGTGAAGTTGACGCCGAAGCGGGCCGCCGCGATCAGCGTGATCAGGCCGAGGTAGGGGAGGAGGAGCGACGTGTCGCCGCCGTCGATCGCGTTGTCGATCGTTCGCTGGATCAGGATCGGGATCGCGAGCGAGAGCCCGGTGAAGACGAGCGCGCAGGAGAGGCCGATCAGGACCAGGCGCCACTGGGCCCGCCAGAGCGGGTACAGGTGGCGCAGGGTCGGCCAGAGCTTCAGATCGGTTGGATCGACGTCTTGCACGCGCGGAATGGGGCTCCTGGCTGCATGCCGGGTCGGCATGCGATCGATGGGACACCAGCGGTCGCGTCGGCCCGACGGCGAGCGGCGAAGCGCCCGGAGGCGGGGCTCCGAAGCGGCTGGGCAGCGCACTTTATCACGCTGTCCGGTTGCGACATCGGAGTGACTTCGAATTGGCACTTGACAGACATCATTATAATGTCATAGACTGGCCACATGGACATCGAACGACACGTGCAGGCAATTCAGTCCGATCTTGCGACCGCAGCTGCGCTCGGCGACGAGACCGCCGCCGCGGCGGGCGAGCGGCTCGCGGCTGCGGTCGGATCGTCGCTCCAGCTCCGACTCCTCGACGTTCTCACCGAGGTGACGCTGGCGCTCAACGCCCAGCTCGCCTCCGGGCATGTCGAGGTACGCCTCGCCGGGCGCGACCCGGAGCTCGTCCTCGTCGACGATCGAGCGGGGGAGGGCGACGCGCCGCCCGCACCGGGCGACGACCTCAGTGCCCGCATCACGCTCCGGCTGCCCGAGGCCCTCAAATCGCAGATAGAGGCGGTGGCGAGCAGCGAGGGCGTCTCGGCCAACGCGTGGATCGTGCGGGCGCTCTCCCGCGCCCTCGAGCCGCGCTGGGGCCCGGCGCGGAGCGGTAAGCGTCTTCAGGGCTTCGCCCACAGCTGAGAAAGGAGAACCACCATGGCCCTTTACCCGTCGTTGTTCGGCAGCGTCGACCTTCCTGACCTCGACCGGTCGCGCCCGCCGCGCCACCGCCCGGACGGCGTTCGCGTCGTCCGGCGACCGCAGACCCGCCCGGAGGTGCGGCCGTGACCGTCTTCGAGACGACGGGTCACGTCGCGCTCAGGGTGTCGCTCGTCGGCGGCGCGGTCGAGATCGAGACGACCGAGCAACCCCGCGTCGAGATCGAGCTCGTGCCGCTGCGCGACAACGAGGCCACGAGGAACGCGATCGCTGGAGCTCGCGTCGAGATGATCGAGCGTGGAGCCGGGCACGAGATCATCGTGAGCCTTGGGAGGGGGGCCGGGTTCGGGACAGCGATCGGGCGGGGCTCGAAGGTCGGGGTACGCGTGCGCTGCCCTCGTGGCTCCGACCTCGATCTCCGCGCCAGCTCGGCGGATCTCGGTGCGGTCGGGCCGCTCGGCGTCGTGACGGTCAAGACCACGCACGGTGACGTCTTGCTCGAGGACGCGGTCACGCTGGAGGTCTCGACGGCCAGCGGCGACGTCCGCGCGCGGGACGTCGAGCAGGAGCTGAGCCTTCGCACCGCCTCAGGCGACGCGACGGTGCGCCGCAGCGGCGGGCTGCTGTCTGCCAACCTCGTCTCGGGCGATCTCTCCGTCGGCGAGGCCGCTGCGGGGCTGTCGGTGGCGACGGTTTCGGGTGACGTGCGCGTCCACGCTGCTGGCGGTGGCTCGATGCGGATCCAGGCGGTCTCGGGAGACGTTCACCTCGCGATCAAGCCAGGCGAGCACCTGTACATCGACGCGCGGTCGGTGAGCGGGACAATGAGTTCGGAGCTGGGCGTCGAGGACGCGCCGCCCAACCCGGCATCGCATTTCCACGAGCTCTCCGTCAGCACCGTGAGCGGCGACGTGCAGATCGCGCGCGCCGTGGTCGTCGGGGCCTGACGCCCTGGCTCAGTCCTCGCCGGCGAGTGCCTCGGCGAGCAGCGCCATGGCGTAGCTCTGCCACGCGAGATCGGGATCCCGGGCGAGGAGTCGCAGCGCCTCGGCGGCGCCTTGCATCGCTTCGGCCTCCGATCTGAGCGCGACGAGACCGGCAGCGAACTGCTCCCGGAGGATCGGGTGATCGAGATCCTCGGCGAGCGCCGTCACCGCCCGGCCGTAGAGCTGGAGCCGGCGGCGCGGATCACCGCCGGCCGCGAGCAATAGCTCCGAGCGCCGCACGGCAGAGCGCAACTCACGCTCGTCGAGCGTGACGCTGCGGCCGGCGAGGAAACAGAGCAGCGCCCATTGCTCGGGTGGCTCGGCATCCTCGGCAGCACGGATCGCGACTCGGAGCCAGTCCTCCGCCATCGTCTCGTCAGCCCGTCGCAGTCGTCTTGGGCTCGAGCCCGGCGGAGTAGCCGCCGCCGGTGGCGCGGACGCTGCCGTCGGCCTCGCCGCTGCAATCGGCGACGCGGTCGAGGAAGTCGCCGTCGTGCGAGATGGCCATGACCGTGCCGGTGAACTCGTCGATCGCCGTTTCGAGCACCCCACCGTCGAGGACGAGGCGCGACCTGGTGATTGCCCGGCCCGCGATCAGGGTGACTGCGTACGGAGCTTGCGCTTCAGCGCATTCCAGAGGGCCGGGGTGCCGGCGCCCTGGAAGCCTGCGACGAATCTGCCCTTGGCGTCGATCAGGATGACGGCGGGCTGATACGTGGCTCCGAAGCGTCGGGCCAGCGTCCGCTTTGGATCGGAGATCGACGGCCACGTCCACTTGTACCGCTTCAGGAAGGAGCGTGCCCTCGCGTTCGTGTCAGCCGCGTTCAGGCCGAGGAAGTGGTAGGCAGAGCCCTGCCGCTTCACCCAACGCGCGTAGGCACCCGCCTCGCCCTGACACGTGCTTCACCAGGACGACCAGACGTTGATGAACACAGGCTTGCCGCGGAGGGGTGCGAGCGACGCTTTGCCGCCCGTCACCGTCGGGCCGGCTGTCGCCGGTGCCTTCTTCGGCGCCGCCGCGAGGGCGGTGCCTGCGATGGCGAGCGCGCCGACGAGGCACGTGAGGCTGACGACGCGAATCATGCGCCGAACTGTAGCCACGCGACCCCGCCTGCCGCGTTCGGGTGCTCAAGCCCTCTGGTGGATGGCCGATACAGAGGGTATGAGGCGTGCACTCGCCCTGGCCTCGACGATTCTCCTTGCCCTCGGCCTCACGGCAGGTGCCGCGCGGGCGATTCAGCCGCCGACGCCGTCCACCGTCGTCCCGGCGAAGAAGGTCGCGCCCTCGTGGGCCGATCCGCAGATCCGGGCCGTCACGGCCGCGGCGATCCTCGGAGACGACCCGGCGACGTTCAGGCCTTCCGACCCGTTGACCCGAGGCGAGCTGGCCGATGCGCTCGCCGCCTGGGGGAAGTCGGCGGCCGCACCCGCCGACCCGACGCGTCCCGTCACCATGCGCGAGCTCGATGCCCAGATCGTGCGCGCTCTCGGCCTGCTGCCCGCGGCGAAGCGAATCCGCGTCGCCGCGCGCAATGCGGGCCTTGTTCCGACGTCGATGCTCGGCACGGAGACCGTCGCGCGCCTGCTCGGCCTCAGGCTCGATCATCCGCAGGGCTCCGACGACCTCGAGCTGCTGCCGTCCCAGCCGGCCTTCCGGGCCGAGGCCGCCTACTCGCTGGCGAGGGCGATGCAGCTCACCGCCGGACAGGTCTCCTGGCTCGACCAGCTGAGCCGGACGTTCTCGCTGCCGGAGCTCGACGACTGGCAGCGCGCCGTGCTCGGGCGGGCGCTCCGCTTCGTCGGATACCCGTACGTGTGGGGGGGCACCTCCGAGACGACCCAGAAGCTGTGGAGCGCTACAGCGCCGAGCGGCCCGGTGACGGCTCCCGGTGGCTTCGACTGCTCGGGGTTCGTGTGGCGCGTCTACAAGACGGAGCCCTTCGCGGGAGCGCCGCTGCTCGGTGAGATCCTGAAAGGTCGGACGTCGTACGCGATGAGTGCCGAGGTGAAGAAGCCCGCCCGGATCGGCAGCGCCGACCTGGTTCCCGGCGACGTGCTCTTCTTCGGCAGCCGCGGGACTCGCTCCAAACCGGCCGAAATCGGTCACACCGGCATTTACGTCGGGAACGGCTGGTTCGTCCACTCGTCGAGCGCCGGTGTCACGCTGCAGCCGCTGGAGGGCTGGTACACGTCGACGTTCGCGTGGGCCCGACGTCCGCTGCGGGAGGCCGGGCTCGCGGCCTAACGGCCCGGGCGGCATGGTGATCGTCGGAGTGCGGTCGGTGCCAGAGAGCCCCCGGGTAGTGCGTCCTCCGGCCCGATAGCGCGATCGTGCGGCCCTCGCCGGTCGTGTGTGCCGACCCACTCTCGACTCGCTTTCGACCCACTTCGGGCCCAGGTCCGGCACAGTCAGGTCACATGATCCGGGGTACGGTTCGCTCAGGGAGCCTTCTCCCCCACGGGGCCCTTCCGCCGGGAGGGCTGGCAGTCGTGGGGTGGCGGAGCGTCGCGTTGCTTGCCGTTCTGCGCGTTGGACTGCCCCTGGGGCTCGTCCTCGCCCTCAGCCTCGTCGTCGACTCCGTTCACGGGGGCGGGAGGGACGGTGCAGCTCCGGCGTCCCGACCCGTATCTTCGCCGACTCGGCCGGCACTGCTCCCGGGGTACGCGTCGAACGGCATCGAGGCGCTCGCGCCCGCGGGACTGCTTCCCAGAGCGCACGCGGCGAGTGTGCCGACCGTGCGCGAGCTCGTTGGCCAACGGTTCGTCGTCGCGCTGAGCGGAACGACGCCCTCGCCCGCTCTGCTCCGCCGGGTTCGCCGGGGAGAGATCGGCGGCGTGATTCTCTTCGGGTCGAACGTCGTCGGCCTGGCCCAGCTCCGCCGTCTCGCCACGACTCTGCAGAACGCCGCGCGTGATGCGCGACGCCCGCCACTGCTGATCGCCACCGATCAGGAGGGTGGAAAGGTGCGCCGCCTCCCCTGGGCCGGGCCGCTTCCGAGTGCGACAGCGCTCGGCCGGCTGGAGCCGAGGGCGATCCGGTCGGAGGCGCTGGCGTCCGGGAAGGCGCTCCGGCGCGCGGGCGTGAACGTGGATCTCGCTCCGGTCGCCGACGTGTCACGGTCTGGGTCGTTCCTGGCGCTCGAGAGGCGAACCTTCGCGGGGAGCCCGACAGCCGTCGCGCGGGCGACGGTCGAGTTCGCGAGCGGGCTCGCCGTGGCGCGGGTCGCTGCCGCCGTGAAGCACTTCCCGGGGATCGGACGGGCCACGCGCAACACCGACCGCACGGCCGTCGAGCTCACCGTCGGCCGACAGGAGCTCGGCCGCTCCGACCTCGTGCCCTTCCGGGCCGCGATTGCCGGTGGCGTCCCGATCGTGATGATCTCCAACGCGACCTATGCGGCTCTCGACTCCAAGCCCGCACCGTGGTCGACGAAGGTGCAGTCGCTGCTGCGGGATGATCTCGGCTTTCGGGGCGTCACGATCAGCGATGCGCTCGACGGCGCGGCCGCGACGAGAGGGCGCGCGCTGGCCTCCGTCGCAACCCTCGCTGCCGAGGCGGGTGTCGACCTTCTGCTCCTGACGGGAAGCGAGGCCTCGAGTGCGGCGGCCTTCGAGCGCGTTGCGGGCACGGCCGAGCGGGGCCTCATCTCCCGCGCGGCGCTCGAGGCGAGTTACCACCGGATCATGACGCTGAAGCGGGCCTACGGATAGAGAAGCGCCCGCTGCGCACGCTCGCTACGCTCCGAGCACATCTTCAGGAGGCTGACATGACGGAACTGGCACCGGCGCACGGTGAGCGCACACCAGGCATGGACGACACGGGAATCGCACTGATCCATCACTGGATCGACGGGGCCACTGTTGCAGGGACGTCGGGTCGCACGAGCCCCGTGTTCAACCCCGCGACCGGCCGCCAGAGCGGCGCAGTCGATCTGGCGTCGGTCGAGGAGATCGATCAGGCGGTGCAGAGTGCGAAGCGGGCATTCGCGTCGTGGCGGTTGGTGTCGCTGGCGCGGCGGGCAGAGCTGCTGTTCCGGATCCGCGAGCTCGTGCATCAGAACAAGCAGGAGATCGCGAAGCTCCTGGTCGCCGAGCACGGCAAGGTGCTCTCCGACGCCATGGGTGAAGTGACGCGCGGTCTCGAGGTGATCGAGTTCGCCTGCGGGATCCCCACGCTGCTCAAGGGTGAGTTCTCGGAGCAGGCCTCCACGGGTGTCGACGTCTACTCGATCCGGCAGCCCGTCGGGGTCGTGGCAGGTATCACGCCGTTCAATTTCCCCGCCATGGTTCCGATGTGGATGTGGGCGCCGGCGATCGCCTGCGGCAACACATTCGTGCTGAAGCCGTCGGAAAAGGACCCGTCGGCGTCGGTCTTCACGGCCGAGTTGCTCAAGGAGGCAGGTCTTCCCGACGGCGTCTTCAACGTCATCCATGGCGACAAGGTCGCGGTCGATGCGCTCCTCGAGCATCCCGACGTGGCTGCCCTGAGCTTCGTCGGCTCGACCCCGATTGCGCGCTACGTCTACGAGACGGGCACCAGGCACGGCAAGCGGGTGCAGGCGCTCGGCGGCGCCAAGAACCACATGATCGTGCTACCCGATGCCGACATCGAGATGGCGGCGGACGCCGCCGTCAGCGCGGCGTACGGCTCGGCCGGTGAGCGTTGCATGGCGGTGTCCGTGATCGTCGCGGTCGGCGACGCAGCCGACCCACTCGTCGCTGCGATCCGGGAGCGACTCCCCGAGATCACGGTTGGCGACGGCATGGATCCCGCGTCGGAGATGGGCCCCCTCGTCACGCGTGAGCACCGAGACAAGGTCGCCGGATACCTCGACTCCGGCGCAGCTCAGGGCGCCAAGGTCCTCGCCGACGGGCGCGAGACAGCGCCGGACGGGGACGGGTTCTACCTCGGCGTCTCGCTGCTCGACGACGTTACGACCGAGATGGACGCCTACCGCGACGAGATCTTCGGGCCTGTGCTTGGCGTGATGCGCGTCGGCACCTACGACGAGGCGCTGAAGCTGATCAACGACAACCCGTACGGGAACGGCACGGCGATCTTCACGCGCGACGGCGGGGTCGCCCGCCAGTTCCAGTTCGACGTCGAGGCGGGCATGGTCGGGATCAACGTGCCCATCCCGGTGCCTGTGGCCTACTACTCGTTTGGCGGTTGGAACGCGTCCCTGTTCGGCGACAGCCACATCTACGGCCCCGAAGGGATCCACTTCTACACGCGTGGCAAGGTGATCACGAGTCGCTGGCCCGACCCCGCCACGAGCAAGGTCGATCTGGGGTTCCCGCAGACGCGGTAGGTCCACCACAGCCGTGGCGTCCCTGCCTCGAGGGGCGGGTGGTGCGGTGACTACGGCCCTGAGGTCGCCGGTTGTCGCGGCCGCCCGCTTTGATCCTCCGCCTCTGCGCACCTGAACCGCGAGCCGCTCGAGCGGATGACGGAGCTTGCTGCCGGCATCGAGGGGCTTGCCACCGTGCGTGCCTACGTCCGTGTGCCCGCGGACGAAACCGCGATGATCACGGGGTGGCAATTCTCATCGAGGGGTTCGACGCCGATGCGCTCGCCCTCGCGCGGTGGTTCACCGAGGAGGGGCACCAGGTGCGCCTCGCAGGCGCCGCTGCCGCCCCGGAGAACGCAGCCGCCCTCGGCGAAGTCGGAATCCACGTGGAGCCCGAAGCCGATCTCGACGCAGACCCTGGGCCGGCCGAGATCGCCTACCTCGACGTCTGGACACCCGACGTCGCGCCTCGCACGCAACGCCTCCGCGCACAGGGCACGCGGGTCTCCTGCCTCGGCGACCTGCTACTCGAGCGTTGGCCGGGGCCGACGATCGCGATCACCGGCACCGCCGGCAAGACGACCGCCACCGCGCTCACTGCGGCGCTCCTGCGAGCCGCCGGCATCGATCCTGCCGTCTCCACCGGCGCGAGAGCCGGCAACCTGTGGCCCACGGCCGACCTCCTCGACAGAGCCGGCCCGGTGGAGACGCCGCTCCTGCTCGAGCTGACGAGCTCCCACCTCGCCTTCATGGCCACGAGCCCCACGGTCGCCGCTGTCACCTGCTTCTGGCCCGACCATCTCGAGCTCCACGGCTCCTTCGCCGCCTACCGCGCGGCGAAGGAGACGATCGTACGCCACCAGCGCCCCACCGACACGCTGGTGCTCGACACGACCGACGAGGCCGTCGCGTCCTTCGCGGCGCTCGCCCCCGGGGAGGTCGTCGCGTTCTCAGCGACCGGGACGGTCGAGCGAGGCGCGTTCGTGCGCTCCGGCGTGCTCACCGTCCGCTGGGACGACGCCGAGACCGCGGTCGCAAGGCTCGCCGACCTCCCGCTCCCGCAGGCACACCTGACGAGCGTGCTCGCCGCCGTCACGATCGCGCTCGCAGCAGGAGCACCGCCGTCGACGCTCGCAGACGGCCTACGCGCTGCGCGCCCCCTGCCGTACCGCGCCGTCCAGGTCGCGACAATCGGCGGCGTCCCGGTCGTCGACGACGGCCTCGCCGCGACGCCCGCGAAGACGTCGGCGACGCTCGCTGCCTATCCGCGACAGAGCGTCGTGCTGCTCGCCGGGGGCGTGGGCAGCCTCGGAGCAGGTGCCGTCCACGCCGCACCCGAGGAGCAGCCGCTGTTCGAACAGGCATGCGACGAGATAGCGCGCGCCGTACGCCTCGCGGTCGTGTTCGGGCCCGCAGCTGCGCGTCTCGAGGAAGCGCTCTCGGCCCGAGGCGTGCGGCTCCGCACGGCCGCGACGCTCGACGAGGCGTTCGAGCTCGCAGCCGCCGCGACCGGAGTTGCAGCAGCCTCGGGTGGCGACATGTCGGTGCTGCTCTTCTCGCCGCTGTTCCCGGTCGACCTGACCGACCGCGAGCGCTTTGCGTCGCTCGCACGAGCGGGACGTGCCGTAACCTCGTGCGAGCGACGCTACGAGCGGTAGGAGAGCTGCAGCAGGTCGCTGCTGAGGGTGAAACTCGAGAAGGAGAATGCGATGCTCGAGCAGGAGGCACGAACGCGCACCTGGCCGGAGCTCTGGAGCTCCGCCGCGGGGATCGTTGACGACGGCGCGGCATCGTCCAGCGTGACGGGCGAGGGGCCCACGATGACCGACGATCCCGCTGACACCCAGGTGCCGGTCGTCCACCGATAGAGAGCAAGTGACAGCGTGCACGACCGGCTCGACTTGCCGCTGTAGGTCACCTTCAAGTCGGACGCATTCGAGGCAACGCTGAACGTGCCGTACCAGCTCGGGGCACTGAAGAACCGCGACTGCAGCGCGTAGTAGCTTCCGTCGATGCTGTCGAGGCTCGCCGCGTTGCCGGTCGGGGAGGAGCCGCTGATGACGGTCACGCCGGCCGGGAACGTGAGTGTCAGCGAAGCTGGTGGGGGAGGCGGCGGCCCGGAAGAGGTGACGAAGTTCGCGTCGCCTCCGTAGGTCGTGCCGGTCGCGTTCTTCGCCACGACGCGGTAGTGATACGTCAGGTTTGCGCCGAGGCCGGTGAGGAGCGTCGAGACCGGCTGGCTCGAGGTGCCCGAACCTGCCGACTGCGGGTCGGTCTGGAAGGAGTACGGAACGCCCGTGCCGTACTCCACCCACCAGGTGGTGGCGGTGCCGTTGGGGTTGACGCTGCCGCCGACGGTCGCCTGCGTCGGGCCGATCCCACTGGCGGCTCCGGTGACGACGGTGGGGGAAGCGGTTGGCGGTGGCGGCGGTGGCGTTCCGCCCGCGTTGAGGGCCCGACTCACGTTGATGCGGCCATAGCCGAAGGACGACGACCAGGTGCATCCCGTGCACGTGCTGTACGGGTCAGATCCGTAGCCGCCGCCGCCGACCTTGTCGGACGTCGTGGCAAGGATCGTCTTCACGCTCGAGACGGAGATCCCGGGGGTCCGTGTCTGGAGCAGTGCCACCAGTCCGGCGACGTGCGGCGCGGCCATGGACGTACCGTTGTACGTCGCGTAACTGCTGCCCGCGACCGACGAGTAGATCGACGAGCCGGGCGCAGCCAGGAAGACGTCCGGCGACCCGTAGTTGGAGTAGCTCGCGGCGGCATCGTTCGAGTCGGTCGCGGCGACGCCGATCGAGCCGGGGCACGCTGCCGGGTAGGCGGCGAACGAGTACGCACTGTTACCGGCTGCCGCCACGACGACGACGCCGGCGGCGATGGCGTTCGAGACCGCCGTACAGAGCGTCGGCGAGTACGAGGAGCCCGAGAGGCTCATGTTGATCACCTGTGCGCCGTGGCTGACGGCCCAGTTGATGCCCGCGGTGATGCTGGCGTACGATCCCGATCCGCTCGAGTTGAGCACCTTGACCGGAAGCACGGGCGACGTGAGGGCGAGGCCGGCGATGCCGATTCCGTCATTCGTCCGCGCTGCGGCGATGCCGGAGACGTGGGTGCCGTGCGAGTTGTCGTCGTCGGAGCCGCCGGCCGTGCAGTAGCCCGTGAGACAGTTCGCGCCCGCCAGCACCTTGCCACTCAGATCGGGGTGGGTCGCCTGAACGCCGGTGTCGACGACCGCGATGGTGGCGCCCGCGGTCGTCGTCGGGTAGCCCGTGAACATCGTCGACCAGCCGTTGACGGCCGAGATCTTCGTCAGGCTCCACTGGCTCGAGAACGCCGGATCGTTCGGGGTTGAGAGCCCGGCGATGGTCGCGATGAAGTTCGGTTCGGCATAGTCGACACCGAACATGCCCGCGTACCGTGCGACGGCCGCGTCGACGGAGGTGCCGGCGGGAAGCCTCACCATGAGAACGCCGTCACCGAGTTGCGCGCCGAGTCGGTCGCCGAACGCCTGCGCGATGCCGCTCGCCTGCGAGGGGATCGAGAACCTGACGAGGATCGAGGACGGATCGCGGTCGGCCGCGTTTGCCGGCGAAGCGATGATACCGACCAGACATACGGCAGCCAGAGCCGTCGAGACTGCCCACCGTAGCGTTCGTCGTCTCACCTGCGCTCCCCCCCCGAGGCGTCCGCGGCCTATCGCCACCCACTGACCCTGATGTCCACCCACTGACCCTTATATCATTGAGGGACAGCAGTTACGAGGCTAGGTTTTCGGGTTCTGCCGGCCAGAGGCCGCTGAGCGCTCGAGGGGGACGGGCGCGGAGCCGCGCTTGACGTCCTTCCGGTACCAGAAGTCCCCGCCGACCCAGATCGCTCCGTCGGAATCGCGCCAGCGCTGCCCGGGGCCCTTCGACGTGAGGCGGACGAGCCCCCGCGGGAATCGAGGCGACTTGCCCGGCCTGACCTCGTCGCCGGTCTTCGGGTTCACGAATACTTCCATCACCCCCCACAACCTACTCCTCTTGCGCTGTTCGCGGGGCCGAGCGTGCCTCGCGCATGCGACCGCCGGCGTGTGCAAGAGTGCACGCCGTGAAAGTGACAATGCTCCTCGCCGACTTTGCGCAGGTCGCGGACGGCAAGCTCACGGTGGTCGGAGGCGGCTGGTCGCTGACGGGCCCCGAGCCGACGCCGTTCGGGATTGCGATTCTCGTGCACGTGCCCTGGGATCAAGCCAACCGGCGTCATACCCTTCGTCTCGAGCTCGTCGATGCAGATGGGCTGCCGGTGACGACCCCCGGTGATGACGGGGGGGAGGAGCGACCGATCGTCTTCCTCGACGATCTCGAGTTCGAGGTCGGCCGTCCCGCCGGCATCAAGCCGGGGACACCGCTGGAGTTGCCGCTTGCGGTCAACTCCGGCCCGCTGCCACTCGTGCCGGGTTGCCGCTACGAATGGCGGCTGACTATCGACCGTGAGAGCGACGAGGACTGGCGCCTCGCTTTCAGCGTTCGGGGGGAGGAAGAGGCGGCGTAGGCTCTGCGCGCTGCCGGTCAGCGTGGCGTCGCACCTGCCCACGGGCTCGGGCGGCCCGTGCCCGGCAGGCAGCAGTCGACCGGGCACACGTCGTGGCTTGCGGCGAAGCGGCCGAGGGCGGGTCGATCCTGCGAGCGGACGAGGCGCTCTTCGATCAACTCGCGGATCATCGCGACGAACCGGGGATGCGTCCCGGCGCTGGCTGCGCGCACCAGGTGCAGGCCGAGCCCGTCCGCGGTGTCACGCGCCTCGACGTCGAGGTCGTACAACACCTCAAGGTGGTCGGACACGAACCCGATCGGCGAGAGCACGACGTCGGTCATCCCGCGTCCGGCCACCTCGCCCAGATGGTCGAGGATGTCCGGTTCGAGCCACGGCACCTGGGGAGGCCCGCTACGGCTCTGCCAGACGAGCTCCCAGTCCGTCACGCCGACCGCCCCGGCCACGAGCCGGCACGACTCGCGCAGCTGATCCTCGTAACGACACGCCTGCGCCATCGCCAACGGGATCGAATGCGCCGTGAACGCCAGGTGCGCGTCACGGGCCGGTGGCACCTGCTCGAGCGCCGTCCGAACGTGGTCGGCGTTCGTCTCGATCCAGCCCGGGTGGTTGTAGAACGCGCGTGTCCGGAAGACCTCGGGCGCTCGAGGCCCGACGGCCTGCTGTGCGGTGAAGATGTCCTCGCGGTACTGGCGGCAGCCCGAATACGAGGAATAGGCGGACGTGAAGTACGCGAGGGCCCGCTCGACGCCGTCGTCGGCCATCTCCTGCAGCGCGTCAGCGAGGAACGGATCCCAGTTGCGGTTGCCGAAGTAGATCGGCAGCGCCACGCCGTGCGCGTCGAGCTCTACCCGCAGGGCGGCGATCACGGCTCGATTCTGGGCGTTGATCGGGCTGACGCCGCCGAACAGCTCATAGTGGTGGGCTACCTTCTCGAGCCGCTCGCGCGGCACGTTGCGTCCGCGGGTCACGTTCTCGAGGAACGGGATCACGTCGTCCATCCCCTCCGGCCCGCCGAACGAGACGACGAGGATCGCGTCGAAACGGGTGTCGGGGAACGTGGAGGCGAAGCCGTCGGCGGGCGCCTTGAGCGCGGTCTGGCTCACGGGTCGAGCCTAGCCGCACGCACGCTGCCCGCGGGCCGCAACCGACCGTCGTTCTTCCACGGGTGGACTACTGTGCGGGGATGCAGAGTGACAAGTTCCGCAGGGCTGCCGAGAGCAAGGACTTCTCCGCCTTCGAGGAGATCCTCGCCGAGGACGTCGTCTTCCGCAGCCCTGCGGTCTTCAAGCCGTACGAGGGGCGCGGGGCGGTTGCGCTGCTGCTGGCGACCGTGGGCGAGGTCTTCGAGAGCTTCCGCTACACCGACCAGGTCGAGACGGGCGACACTGCGATGCTCGCGTTCAGTGCCAGGGTCGGCGACCGCGAGCTCGACGGCATCGACCTGCTCCGGTTCGACGGCGAAGGCAGGATCCGCGAGATGGCGGTCTACATTCGCCCCCTCAGCGGTCTCAACGCCCTCGCAGAGACGATGCAGCGCCTGCTCGAGGAGCTGGGCAAGCCGGCATAGGCGGGGGTCGGCACGGCCGGCCGCTCGGAGGGTGGACGAGGCTTCGCCCTCGGCCACGAGCAGCCCCCGCCGAGCCAGGGCAGGTCCGCGCGGGGCCCGAGACCGGGCGGTGAGGCCCCGCTGCGAGCTCAGCGAGACGCGAGGTGCAGCGGTGGCACGCGCCCGGCCCACGGCAGCGCCTGCTCGAGCTGGGCGGAGAGCCGTAGCAAGGTGGCTTCGCCGCCGAATCGGCCGACGAGCTGCATGCCGATCGGGAGCCCGGTTCCGCCCTGGTGGAGGGGAAGGCTGACGGCCGGCTGACCGGTCGCGTTGAACACCGGCAGGAACGACTCGAGCTGTGACCACGAGTCGAACAGCTCCCGGGGCTCCAGCTCGGCATCGGGCTCGTAGGTGCCGAGGCGGGCAGGCGGTGCTCCGAGCGTCGGCGTCAGTAGCACGTCGTAGTCCTCGAAGAACGAGCCCACCTGGCGCGCGACGTACCCTGTCGCGTCGAGCGCCGAGAGCAGCTGTTGAGCGGAGACGGAACGTCCGAGCTCGACCATGCGCAGCGTCGGCAGCTCGAGCGTGTCCGGCCCGGGAATCCGGCCGACCGCGTGTGCGAACCCGTCGACGTCATGCGCGGTCGTCGTCGACCACACGACCGTCATCGCATCGAGAAACGCCTCCCAGGAGAAGACGGGCCGCGCCTCGACGAGCTCGTGTCCGAGCTCCTCGAGGAGCTGCGCCGTCGCCTCGCACGCGAGCCGCATCTCGTCGATCGCGGCCCGGCCGGACCAGGGCTCCCAGCAGTACGCGACACGGAGGCGCCCAGGCGGCAGGTCGACCTCGTCCAGGAACGGCCGTGGCGGCTCCGGGGCGATCCACGGGTCGCCGGGGTAGGGGCCGGAGAGCAGGTCGAGGCACGCGGCCGTGTCGCGCACGGTGCGCGAGAGCGCGAAGTGAGCACCCCAACCGAGGAGCGGCTCGTGCGCGAGGGGGCCCCAGGTGACGCGCCCGCGGGTCGGCTTCAGCCCCACGACGCCGCAGGCTGCTGCAGGGATGCGGATCGACCCGCCGCCGTCGGAGCCGGTCGCGACCGGGACGATGCCCGCTCCGACGACTGCGCCTGCGCCGCCACTCGACCCGCCCGCCATGTGCTCACTGCTCCACGGTGAGCACGTGCGGCCCTCGGCGATCGTCTCGGTCGTGCCCATCACGCCGAACTCGGACGTCGTCGTGCGGCCGAGCGGGACGAAGCCGCCCTCCTTCAGGCGCCGCACCAGCTCCGAGGGCGTCTGCGAGATCCACCCTTCGGCCAGCCTGCTGCCCGCCCCGGTCGGACGTCCGGGGTCGCCGTGGAACAGGTCTTTGAGCAGCGTCGGCACTCCGTGGAACGGGCCGGCGCGGGCCGCCTCGGCGCACTCGACGACGTCGGGGTAGAGGCCGACGACGGCGTTGAGCTCGGGGTCGACCTTCGCAACCGCCGAGACGACGAGCTCGGCGAGATCGACGGGCGTCACCTCGCCCGCGCGGACGAGCCCGGCGAGCCCGATCGCGTCGTGGCCGGCGTACTCGTCGAGGCGCACGGGCTCATCCTATTGTTCGTCCGGGAAACCGTGCCGTCGGGCCCTGCCGTTCGCCCCGCTGGCTACGCTGAGCGAATGACTCCGCACCATCTCCGCGAGGAGACCCCCGCCCGGCATCTCGCCGAGGTGACGTTCCGCTCCGTCGTGGAGCTGCAGCCGGGGCCGGCGCTGGGGTCGCTGTTCCAGGCCGCCTGGCCCTCCTACCGGAGCTGGTTCCTGCGGGACGGCGAGGAGGCGCGGCCGTCGTACGCGCACTGTCGGCGAGCGCTTCTCGCCCACGTGCCGGAGCTCGTGCCGACCTGGGAGCGGCTCGTCGGGCTCGTGGGCGGCGGCGACCTCGAGGCTCGCTTCCTCTCCCTCTGGGAGCCCCCACCGTTCTTCGCCGCCTGCTCGGTCGCCACGTGGACGCGGGACGGGCGGCCCGGCCTCGTGCGCACCTACGACTACGTGCCCGCGCTGTGTGAGACGACGCTGCTCACGTCCGCCTTCAACGGCCGGCGCACGATAGCGATGGCCGACTGCCTCTGGGGCGCGCTCGACGGCATGAACGAGGACGGTCTCGCCGTAGCCGTCTCGTTCGGTGGTCGCCGCGTGGTGGGCCGCGGCTTCGCGGTCACGTTGCTCGTTCGCTACCTCCTCGACCACTGCGCCGACGTCGCCGAGGCGCTCGCCGCGATACACGCCGTCCCGGTCAGCCTCGCCTACAACGTGGCCCTCGTCGACCGCTCCGGGACGGCGATGCTCGTCGTGCTCGCGCCCGACCACGAGCCCGCGGTGATCCACGGAGAGGTGTGCGCCGCGAACCGACAGGGCCGCACCGAGTGGCACGAGCACGCGGTCATGAGCGAGACGGTGGTGCGTGAGGCAGCGATGGCCGCCGCACTCGCCGACCCGACACTCACGCGCGACGGCCTCGAGCGGGTCTTCCTCACCGAGCCCGTGCATCGGCCGCTCGAGCGCCATACGTGGGGCACGGTCTACACGACGAGCTACGACGTCGTCGCACGCAGCGTGCGGCTGCTCTGGCCGTCCGACGAGCCGTGGGAGGTTCACCTCGACACGGCGGCTCCGGGTGAGGTCACGCGGCGGGCCATGGTCACCCTGCCGCCGCTGCTCGAGCGCCCGAGGCACGTGTCGCGCACGCCCGAGGTCATCTTCGCCTGACGCTTCGCTGTTGAAGCGCGCGGCGGCCCGCTCTATCGTGGGTGCATGGGCAAGGGGGGGTCTGACAAACGGCAGCGCTCGTCGGCGAGCCGGTCCGGGCGGCCGCGTCTGCGTGGGCTCTCTGACATCTACCGCTTCATGCGCACGAGCGAGACTCCGATCTACTTCGTCTCGCCGACCCCCTACAACATCCTCGGTATCGACCAGTGGATCGGCGCGTTCGAGTACATCACCTACTTCGACACCTTCGACGGCCACCACCCGCACGTATTCGCCCCGCGCCGCGAGGAGCCGCGTGACTTCGCCTCGTTCGAGGCGGTCAACACGTACCTGCTCGGCCACAAGGATGTCGCCGACCGTATCCATACCCGAGGTGGCGGCAAGGCCCTGTTCGTGATGTTCGAGGCCGAGACGGAGGAGCTCGCCGACGAGCTCGGGCTCGAGATCGCGCTGCCGCCGCGGGCGCTGCGGGAGCACATCGACTCCAAGATCACAACGACCGAGCTCGCGAACGAAGCGGGGATCGCTTCGGCGCCGAACGTGCTCGCACGCGCTGCGAGCTACGACGAGCTGATGCGGCGGGCGCGCAAGGCGCAGCTCGGCAGCGACCTCGTCGTGCAGATGCCCTACGGCGACTCGGGTCGGACGACGTTCTTCATCTCCTCGGAGGAGCACTGGGAGGAGTTCGCCGAGAAGCTCGTCGACGAGGATCTCAAGATCATGCGCCGGCTCGAGCATCTCCCCGGGACGGTAGAAGCGTGCGCGACGCGGCATGGCACCCTCGTCGGCCCGATCCAGACGGACATCACCGGGTTCGAGACCCTGACGCCCTACCGGGGAGGCTGGTGCGGCAACGACATCTTCCCGAGCGTCTTCGACGCACGGACGCGCAAGGCGATCAGGGCGATGGCGTGCAGGCTCGGCGACACCCTGTACGCCAACGGCTACCGCGGCGTGTTCTGCCTGGACTTCCTCGTCGAGAACGAGACGGGTGAGGTGTATCTCGGCGAGATCAACCCGCGCATCTCGGGCGCGAGTCCGCTCACCAACCTGATCACCTCCAAGTACGGCGGCGTGCCGCTGTTCCTCTTCCACCTGCTCGAGTTCATGGACGTCGACTGGGAGATCGACGTGAAGAAGGTGCAGAAGCGCTGGGAGGTGTACGACGACTGGAGCCAGCTCGTGCTCAAGCAGACCGAGGATTGCGTTGAGCTGATCACCTCGGCGCCGCCGAGCGGGCTGTGGCGCATGCGCCCGGACGGCACGGTCGAGTTCGTCCGCCAGGTGACGACGTGGCATACGGTCGGCAACGAGGATGAGGCGTTCTACCTGCGTGTCTACGGCGCGGGCGAGTACCGCTACAAGGGCGCCGACATGGGCGTCGTCGTCGCAAGAGGCCGGATGCAGACCGACGACCGCGAGCTGACCGAGCGGGCGAAGCGCTGGGCCGCCGGGATCACGTCACTGTTCGCGGGCACCGCCGCCGACGAGCTGCCACCGCGGCCCGAGCGCGTGTACACGAAGTGGTTCTGACCGGGCATCGTCGCGGCCTCCCCGGCTGTCCTGCCGGCCGGCAGAGGTTGGCTCAGTAGGCGCCTTTCCACCCCGTCGTCCCTGGAGACCAGGGTATGGAGCGTATCGGGATCGAACCGATGACCTCCGCCTTGCAAAGGCGGCGCTCTCCCAGCTGAGCTAACGCCCCGGGCGCACTACAGGGTAGCGCCCTTGTTCGGTCAGCCGCGCCCCTGCTGCGGGCGCGTTCCCTGCTCGAGCTTCCGCAGCCCGCCGGAGAAGCCGAGCGTCTGCTCGCCCGGCTGCTGCTGCTGCTCGAGCCGGCGCAGCCGTGTCTCCATCTCCGAGAGCTCGGGGCGTGCCCATTGGCCCTTCTCGTCCTCGCGGTCGTCGAGCTCGCGCTCCTTCTGCGCGACGAGCCGTTCGCGGGCCGCGACTGCCTCGCTGCGGGCGGCGAGCTCGTCGCGTGTGCGGAGGAAGAGCTTCTCGGCGTCGCGCAACTCCGCGAGACGCGCGTCGATCTGGGACAGTCGCGCGGCGTCGGACTCGGGCACCGGCTCGTGAAGTTGCGAGGGTGCCGTGATCTGCGCCACACGCAACTCGAGCTCGCGCTCTCGTTCAGCGAGAAGGGACTCCCGCCGCGCGATCGCTTGCTCGCGCTCCTGGAGTACGCGGTCGCGGCGTTCGGCCTCGAGTGCGTTCTCGCCGGTAGCGGCTTCGGCGTCGCCAAGCGCCGACTCAGGCACGCGTGGAACCGGTGGTAGCGGGGCGGGTGCTTCCGGCCGGGAGCCGGCGGCTTCCGCGAGGGCGTCGCGCAATTCGAGCTCCCGCGCCCGGACGGCGTCGACCCGCTCGGCGAGTTGGCGCTTCAGGTCTTCCAGGGCTGCATGCTGGTCTCGCAGGGCGAGGCGCTCGTCCTCGATCGTCGTCGGCTCCTCGCGGCGTTTGAACGGCATTGCCCGATTGTACGGCGGGGGCGCCGGCAACCCTGCCACACCCCCGCCGGAAGTCGCGTCAGGCCGCGCGCTCCAGGCGTTCCTCTGCCCGGGCCCGCTTCACGATCTGCTCTCGCTCGCCGAAGCGTATGAGGCTGCGGACTGCGCGGTGCTCGTTCCAGAGTGCCTCGAGCTTTGCGTCGAGCTCCTTGATCTGCCGGGCCAGCTCCGGGTTACGGCCGTTCGAGAGTCCGTGCCAGAGCTCGGCCCGTCGTTCGCTGAGCTCGTTGATCTCTTCGTGGATGCTCGTGATGATGTTCATGCTTTGTCCAACGCCAGTCCGGAGTCCGGCATTCCCGTCAGTCCCGGCGACGCAACAAGAACGCAACGATCGCGAATACGCCTGCCGCGAAGGAGAGCCAGAGGACTGCCGTCAGCAGGTGTGTCACTCGTACCCGAGCTCGGCGAGGCGCTTCTCGTCGAGGCCGAAGTAGTGACCGAGCTCGTGCAGGACCGTGATCCTGATCTCGCGTTCGAGCTCTCCCGGGTCGCCGAACTCGTCCTCGAGCGGCAGGCGGTAGATGGTGATCCGGTCGGGAAAAGCGCCCGCCATGTCGCCGCGCTCGGGTAGCGGGATGCCTTCGTAGAGGCCGTAGAGGTCGGGATCGTCGGGGTGCTGGTCCTCGACGACGACGGCGACGTTGTCGAGCGCTGCGGCGAGGTGGGGCGGCAGCGAGTCGAGGGCGGCCTTCACATGGTCGTCGAACGTCACCGCGCGGCCCGCCTACCGGATCACGAGCGCCATGATCGCCTTCTGGGTGTGGAGGCGGTTCTCGGCCTGATCCCACACGAGCGACCGCGGTCCGTAGAGGACGTCTTCGCTGATCTCCTCGCCGACATGGGCAGGGAGGCAGTGCATGGCGACTGCCTCACGGCTCGCGACCGACAGCAGCTCGCCGTCGAGGCTGAAGCGCTCCAGGTCGCGCAACCTCTGCGCACGCTGCTCGTCCTGGCCCATGCTCGTCCACACGTCGGTGTAGAGCACGTCGGCAGCGTCCGACCCCTCGAGCGGATCCGTCGTCTGCCTGACCGAGCCGCCGCTCGCCGCGGCATCCGCCTGTGCGGCTGCCACGACCGCCGGCGACGGCTCGTACCCGACCGGGCACGCGGCGGTGAAGTGCATGCCGAACCGGCCCGCGAGCCGCATCAGCGAGTGACAGACGTTGTTTCCGTCACCGAGGTACGTGATCCGGACACCCTCGAGGCCGCCGAGCCGCTCGCGAATCGTCATCGCGTCTGCGAGCGCCTGCAACGGATGAGCGAGGTCGGTGAGCCCGTTGAGCACCGGGATCGACGCGTGCTCGGCGAACGTGTCGACCTCCGCCTGGTCGAACGTGCGGATGAGGAGGGCGCTGACGAAGCGCGAGAGGACGAGGGCCGTGTCACGGTAGCTCTCACCACGCGCGAGCTGGAGGTCGGCGGCCGGAAGATACAGCGCCATGCCGCCGAGCTCGGCGATCCCGACCTCGAACGCGACGCGGGTGCGGGTCGACGGCTTGTGAAAGATCATCCCGATCGTTCGGCCCGGCAGCACCCGCAGCTCCCTGCGGCGGAGCCGCTCCTGCTTCAGTTCGTCCGCCAGGTCGAGCGCGAGCGCGAGCTCGTCACGCGACCAATCCGACACGCGCGTGTAGTTGCGGCCCTTGAGGCTGGCGGGGATCCCTGCCATGGGAGAATCGTACGCGCGATCCGGGCGACAGGCGTCATGGGCGGAGTCGAGCAACCTCCCACTACTTGACAACATTAGGCTTAGATTTTATGATGCTGACACGCACATGTTCTTCTCCACAAAGGGGGTACGTCGATGGCAACCCTTGTTCGTTGGGAGCCTTTCCGTGAGCTTGCCTCGCTGCAGAGCGAGATGAGCAGGATGATGAACGGCATCGTCGAGAGTCAGGGTCGGGCCGCTGCGTCGGTCTGGGCTCCTGCGCTCGACGTGTGGGAGACCGATGCCGAGCTCGTGTACGCGTTCGATCTGCCGGGCGTGCCCGAGGAAGCGATCCAGATCGAGGTCGCAGACGACACGCTGACGATCACCGCCGAGCGCAAGCGCGAGGGAGAGGAAGCGACGGATCGCTTCTATCGCTTCGAGCGCCGATACGGCTCGTTCAGCAGAGCCGTGGGGCTCCCGCAGGGAGTCGACGAGGCGAAGATCGCTGCCGTCTACAAGGGTGGCGTCGTCGAGATCCACGTCCCCAAGCCCGAGGAGCAGAAGCCGCGGCGGATCCCGCTCGGATCAGCACCCGCCGTGATCGACGCCTCTGCCAACTAGCGGATCGGCACCGCACCCGGCGCCGGGATTCGACCTGGCGCCGGGTTGCAGCCCATCACCGCGGGGTCAGCTAGATTCCGCTCATGTCCACCTTTCAGGAGAGACTCAACGAGCAGATTGCGTACGAGTTCGCGGCGTCGCAGCAGTACGTCGCGATCGCTGTCCACTACGACGCCCAGACCCTCCCCCAGCTGGCTGCGCACTTCTATCGCCAGGCGGTCGAGGAGCGCAACCACGCAATGATGATGGTGCAGTACCTTCTCGACGCGGGTGACGACGTGATCATCCCGGCGGTCGCCGCTCCGCAGGTGACGTTCGCGGACGACATCGCTCCGGTCGCGCTCGCGCTCGACCAGGAGAAGCGCGTGACCGCGCAGATCTCCGAGCTCGCCGTGACCGCGAGGGAGGCCCGAGACCTCGTTGCCGAACAGTTCATGCATTGGTTCCTCCAGGAGCAGCGCGAAGAGGTTTCATCGATGTCGGCGCTGTTGCAGGTCGTGGAGCGGCTCAGGGACAACGTAATGCTCGTCGAGGACTACCTCGCCCGTGAGTCCGGCGGCGAGGTAGCGCTCGAGGCGGGTGCGCCGCCCGCCGCCGGTGGAGCGCTCTAGCCCTTCCGTGGTCGAACTGAGGCTCCGGACCGAGCGGCAGAGCCAGCTCGTCGACATCACCCGGCTCGTGCAGGACGCCGTCGCCGGCCGGAGCGGCGCCGCGGTGCTCGTATACGTCCCACACACGACTGCCGGCGTGACAGTCAACGAGCACGCCGACCCGGCCGTCGCGCGCGATTTCGAAGCGGCGCTCGAGCGCATCGTGCCCGCGAACTGGTCCTGGCAGCACGTCGAGGAGGGGGAGGAGAACGCGCCAACGCACATCCGCGCCGCCTTCATGGGGCCGAGCGTGGTGGTGCCGCTGCTCGACGACGGAGAGCTCGCGCTCGGCACCTGGCAGGGCGTCTTTTTTTGCGAGTTCGACGGTCCGCGCGAGCGATCGGTGCACGTCAGCGTCCTGCAGTAGCGCGGCGTCCTGCACCGCCGCCGCTACGCTCCGCCGCTCATGGCCGCCCCAGTCTCGAATGGTGAGGAGCTCGAGCTCCATGTCGACTCGCTCGCCTACGGCGGTAACGGGGTCGCGCGCCTGAATGGATTCGTCGTCTTCGTCCGCCGTGGGCTGCCCGGTGACACGGTGCGGGCCCGCGTCACGAAGGTGAAGCGCGGCTTCGCCGAGGCGACCATGCTGGAGGTCCTCTCGCCGGGCCCCGGCAGGGTCGTCGCGCCGTGCCCCCATTTCGGCTCCTGCGGTGGCTGCCGCTTCCAGGATTACGCCTACGACCGCCAGCTCGAGGCGAAACAGGCGCAGGTACGCGAAGCGCTCGTGCGCCTCGGGCGGATCGAGGGGCCGCCCGTCGAGCCGATCGTCCCCGCGACGTCCCAGTACGGTTACCGCAACAAGCTCGAGTACTCGTTCACGCAGACCCCGAACGGGCCGGCGCTCGGTTTCCATCGCGCGGGACGCTGGGACGAGGTGCTCGCGCTCGACGTCTGCCTGCTGACCACCGACCTCGGTAACGCGATCCGGAATGCGGTGCAGGCGTGGGCGCGAGAGGAGAAGCTCGAGGCGTACGACCAGGCGACGGGAAGCGGCTATCTCCGCCACCTCGTGATGCGCGAGGGCCGCAATACGGGCCAGGTGCTCGTGCAGCTCGTCACCGCAAAAGGGCGGAGGTTCGAGGAGGAGTATCTGATCGAGGTGCTGCGGCGCTTCCCCGAGGTGCGTTCGATCCACTGGGCGGTCAACGACACGCAGGCCGAGGTGACGAACCTGCCGACCGTACTGCTGTGGGGGGAGGAGGCAATCGAGGAGGAGATCCTCGGGCTCCGGTTCCGCGTACGGCCGAATGCCTTCCTGCAGACGAACACCGAGATGGCGGAGACGCTGTACTCCATTGCGCGTGAGTTCGCCGGGTTGACCGGCGGCGAGACGGTGTACGACCTCTACTGCGGCACCGGGACGATCGGGCTCGCGCTGGCCCCTCGGGCGCTGACGGTGTGGGGTGTCGAGATCTCGGAGGAATCGGTCGCCTGCGCGATCGAGAACGCCGAGCTGAACGGGATCACGAACGCGGCGTTCTTTGCCGGCAACGTGTCGCTGGCGCTCGAGGAGCTACTCGAGCGGGCCGGCGCGCCCGACGTCGTGGTGGTCGATCCGCCGCGCGCCGGTCTCGCCGGGAAGGCACTGCGCCGGATGGCCCGGTTGCGGGCGCCGCGAATCGTCTACGTGTCGTGCAACCCGACGACGCTGGCCTCAGACCTGAAGGCGCTGCGGGAGGACTTCGGCTACGAGCTGCGCCGCTGCCGGCCGGTGGACATGTTCCCGCACACGCCACACATCGAGAGCGTCAACCTGCTGGAGCTGGTCGAGCCCGACGCAACTGCCGCGCCCGCCGCACCGTCCGACGGCGACTGAGCCCCGCGCTCAGCTGCTTTTCGTCTCGAGGCCTCGCTCCCGCCACGCCCGCCAGAGCAGATCGACGTTCGGGAGCAGGAATCCGATCGCGATCGCAGGCAGAGCGGGGAGGCCGTTGATCTCGAACACGGACGTTAGCGTCAGCGTCAGCGAGAGCAGGCCGACCATGGAGAGCCAGGTCCAGCGCACTCTCAGCTCGAACCGGTCTGCCGTGGCGAGGAAGAGCGCGAAGAAGAGGATGTCGGGAGGGCCGATATTCGCCGATCCCTCCTCACCCGGGAGCCGAAATGCGATCGAGATCCGGTCGAACAGGCCCGGTTGCTCGGACACGACGTACTCGGTCGGCCCGCGCCAGACCGAGATCGCGTCGACCCAGGGGATGACGACGGCCACCAGGACCACCCAGGAGAGGGCCTCGAAGAGTTGCATGAAGAGGAAGCCGATCGCGGTCAGCGCCACCAGCTTCGCGACGTTGAACAGCGATCCCATCCCCGCCAGTTCGAAGAGGATCGCGAGCAGCGCCGCCGCGACTGCGATCGGAATGAGCCGGCGCGTCGTCGCGACGGGCAGTGCGAGCCACGGTACAGCGAACGTGAGCGGTAGTAACACGAGCGCGACGACCAGGACATCCGGCCGGTGGCCGAGCTCGGGGAGCGCTCCGGCCCCGGCGTCCCAGGCGGCCAGAGCCACGAGCACGGCGGCGAGCGCCGCAGCCCGCCGGTGCGTCAGTACGGCGGCAGCTGTGCCCACCACGGCCCCAGCGCCTTGAACGCGTTCCAGAACGCCGTCTTCGCGGCCTGCTCGTCGAGCGCGGAGTCGATGTCCGGTGTCACGATTGCCTCGATCGTCGGCGTGAAGTGACGCACGACCCCCGTTTCGGCGCCTTCCAGCCGTTCGGCGAGCGGGAACGCCAGCGCATCGAGGAACCCTGCGGCCTCGTCACCCATCACCATCAGGAGCTTCGGCTGCACGATGTGGAGCTCGCGTGTGAGCCACGGTGCCGCCTGGTCGGCGTCCTCGGTTCCGAACTTGAGGCAGTTGGTGCCGTAGACGGCGAGCGGGTCGACCTTGAGGCGCTGCAGCGACTTGAGGATCGCGTTGCCGGAGCGGCCGAAGAACGCGACGCCTTCGGCAATCTCGGCCGGGAGCGGAGCGTGCTTGAGGAGGAACACGTCGCCCAACGGGTGACCCGAGCCGAGCACCGGCACGTGCGTCTCGTCGGCGAGCGCGAGAAGCTCGTGCTGCAGCTCGTTGATCTCGCTGATCGCCTTCTGGAGATAGCGTTCGTAGAGCTCGTCGGTGGGCACGGCAGCAGACACGGGACACCGTCAACTTCTGCTCTAGCGGACCTTCTCCTTGACCTGGGCGACCCATTTCAGCGACTGCAGGTAGGCCAGCGACTTCGGTCGCCGCAGCACCTCCGCGCTCCTGAGGGAGATCAGGAACTCTTCGGGGCCGTCGAAGCGGCGCATCCGCAGCGCGCCCGTTCCCACACCCTGCAGCACGTGCGCGTCGGAGCCGGCGCCGGCCAGGAGGCCGTACTTGCGCTGGAACCGAAGCGCCTCGGCGTTGTAGGCGTCGAACATCAGGCGTGCGTTGTACACCTCGAGCAGGTCGATCTCGGGCAGATGGCGAAGCAGTGTGGCGGGCGCGGGAATCGCGTGCATCCGGTCGAACGGGTGCGGGACGTAGACGATCCCCTCCTGCTCCCGGATCGCGGCGATCGTCTCGGTGAACGTCATTCCCCGCGGGATCTCCTCGCGCAGGAAGAGCCCGATCACCTCGCCCTGATCGTCGGTCTTGACCTCCTCGCCCGGGATCACGGTCAGCTTCCGCCTGCGTGCGAGCTCGACCGTCTCGAGCGCGCCGCCGAAGACGTTGTGATCCGTGACGGCGATGGCTCCGAGCCCTTCTGCCTCGGCATGGTCGACGAGCGCCTGCGGCTCGATCGAGCAGTCGTGCGACCAGTGCGTGTGCATATGGAGATCGACGACGATCCAGTCTCGGTCGCCGAGGGGGTCACTGCCGGGATGGGCCGCGGGCACTGCAGGCCGTCGCCGTCCGGCGACCCTCCCGTAGACGTGCTCGAGCCGGTCCGCGAGCCGATCGAAATCCGCGGCTTCGGCGTGGGCGCGGGACTCCGTCCCGGAGCGCGCACGAAGGGCGTCGTCCTCGGCCAGTCGCGCCACCGAGGCCGCCGCGAGCTCGGGCTGGTCGGGGAGGCTCGCGGGCTCTGCGACCGCACAGCCGCTGGCTCTCGCCTCGAGCACCAGCCGGGCGCTGCCGCCCGGCGCCGGCACGAAGATCGACGCCTCGGCGAGCGCCGCCCTGCGTGCGCCCGGTTTCACGAGCGACCGCGTCCGTGCCCGGTCGCGAATCGCTGCCGGGATCGTCGGTCGCCGCGTCAAGGGCGCCGTGCGCGCGAGCACGACCTCCCAGTCGGGCAGCGAGGGCAGCAGCCGCAGGACTGCGCGGGCGACGGCGCTCTGGCCGGGTGCGAGCTCCACGACGATCAGCTTCCGCTTTGCCGCCGGGGCGAAGGCCGAGGTGTCAACTCCGAGGGGAATCGTCTCGTAGTCGCCGGGGAACCGCTCGGACGCGCGCTCGATCGCGCCGCCGGATGTACCGAGGAGCGCGTCGACGCGGGCGAGGAGTTTCGCGCGCTGGTTCTTGCGAGGCGGCACGGTGATCCGTTCGGTGGCGAAGAACGTGGCGACCGTCGTCGTCTCGGCCTCGAGCAGCGCTGCAGAGGAGAGGCTCGAGAGGCCGGGCTCGAATCCGTGCACGACATCGAACGCGCCGATCGCGAGCGTGGCTGCGAGGCTGGCCCGGACGCCCATCGGCAGAGCCACGCGCTCCGACAGCGAGGTGGGCACGGCGGCGCCGATCGCAACGACGTCGCCGACCGCGCCTCGCAGGAGGGCGCGGCGGCCCTCGAGGAGGTCGGAGGCACGCGACGAGGGGGCAACGACCGTGACGAAGTGGCCGCGCCGGCGCAGCGCCTCTGCCGCACCGCGCACGTGCTCGTTGACGTCGTTCGGTTGTGACCACGAGAACGGCGTCACGAAGCAGATCCGGAGGCTCATCGTGCCGGGGATTCTAGCTCCGGCCGGGCGACCGCTAGAGTGTTGCCGATGGCCGAGGTGACGATCCAGGTTCGCGCGAACGGGCCTCTCAAGGTCACCGGCCCCATCACCGTCATGGACGCCGAGGGTGTGCCGTTCGAGCTTCCGGCAGGAAGCTCGATCGTGCTCTGCCGCTGTGGCCACTCGAAGAACAAGCCGTTCTGCGACACGAGCCACCGCGAGCTCGGGTTCGTCGCAGACGAGACCGCGCCCCGCGCGAGCTAGAGGAGCGGTGAAGGGCCCACCGGAGTGAGCCCTTCACGACGAACCACGGCTGTTCGAGCGAAACCTACTTCGCGGCGGTCTTCGCCTTCTTCTCCGCCTTGAGACCGTACTGCTTGATGAACGCCTCGGTGTTCCTGTGCGCCTCGTCGTCCACGATCTGAACGGGCGGCGACTTCATCAGGTAGCTCGACGGCGCCTCCAGCGCGCCCGAGATGCCGTTGTTGAGGGCGAGCTTCGCCATCCGGACGGCGTCGATCACGATGCCGGCCGAGTTCGGGGAGTCCCAGACCTCGAGCTTCAGCTCCAGGTTCAGCGGCACGTCGCCGAAGGCGGTGCCCTCCATGCGGATGTAGGCCCACTTGCGGTCGGTCAGCCACGGCACGAAGTCCGACGGGCCAACGTGCACGTTGCCCTCGCCGAGGTCGTAGTCGAGCATCGAGGTGACCGCGTTCGTCTTCGAGATCTTCTTCGACTCGAGGCGCTCGCGCTCGAGCATGTTGCGGAAGTCGGAGTTGCCACCGACGTTCAGCTGCATGGTGCGATCGAGGTGGACACCGCGCTCGCGGAAAAGGCTCGTCAGCACGCGGTGCGAGATCGTGGCGCCGACCTGCGACTTGATGTCGTCACCGATGATCGGCACACCCGCTGCCTGGAAGCGCTTCTGCCAGTAGTGCTCACGGGCGATGAACACGGGCATGCAGTTCACCATCGCGCAGCCGGCGTCGAGGATCTGCTCTGCGTACCACTTCGCCGCCATCTCGGAGCCGACGGGGAGGTAGTTGACGACGACGTCGGTGCCCGTCTCCTTCAGGATCCTGACGATGTCGGCGGTCTCGCCCGGCGCCTTCTCGACGATCTCGGAGAGGTACTTGCCGATGCCGTCGTGCGTCATGCCGCGCGAGACGGTGATGCCGGTCTTCGGCACCTCCGCGAACTTGATCGTGTCGTTGGGATACGCCCAGATGGCGTCGGCCAGATCGACGCCGACCTTGCCCTTGACGACGTCGAAGGCGGCCGTGAACTCGATGTCCGAGATGTGGTAGCCGCCGAGGTCGACGTGCATCAGGCCCGGGACGAAGGCGTCGCGGTCGGCCTCCTTGTAGTACTCGACGCCCTGGAGCAGGGAGTTGGCGCAGTTGCCTGCGCCGATGATGGCGACGCGCACCTTGTCTTTGGACCGGGCCTTGCCGTTCGTTGAGCCGTTGGATGCGGCCATGGGTGTGTCCTTTCCGCGGCCGCCCCCGAAGGGCACGGTCCGTCGACGGTTCGATTCGAATGGGACGCCGAGCTCGTCGGAGAGCGAGGCGAGAATGACGTCGTTCGTATTGGAGCCGCGGCGGAACGCCTCGGCCTGGATCGCGTCTTTCAGCTCCTCCGGCATGCGCAGGAGGATCACCGGGCTCGAGCCCGGCAGCGGGCTCTTGCGATTCGCCGGCACATAGCCGACGTCGAAGATGCCGGCGAGGATGCCGACCGCGACGTCGTTCAGGCTGACTCCGCGCCGGGCAGTCTCGCGGACGAGCGCTTCCTTCAGGGAGGAAGGGGCTCGGACGAGGACACCCTTGCGTGACGATGTGCTAGCAGCCAAAGTGCTATCAGTATAGCGCGTCGCGTGCCCAAGCGGAGCGGAAAGACCCGAGCTCGTATCCCTCGGGTGTCAGGCTGAGGCCTGACATCGGCCACGCGGGCCGCTACGAAGCAGCGATTTCGCGCAGCTGTCGCCGCACGAACAGGATCCGCTGGATCACCGTGATCCACGCCATCGCGGCGAGGAGGTAGATCGGCCACTGCAGCCAGCCCCACGGGGCGAGGGCGAGGCCGACGGAGATCAGCACGACGCGCTCGACGCGGGAGCCGAAGCCGACGTCGCCACGCAGGCCGAGGGCCTCGGCCTTCGCTCGCGTGTAGGAGACGAGGAACGACCCGATCACCGCGGCGAACGAGGCGACGAGGGCGATGTCGTTCCCCTCGCGTGCGAAGACCAGCCCGATCGCCGCCAACATGGCGGCTTCGCCGAGCCGGTCGAAAGTCGAATCGAGGAAGGCACCGAATACCGTGCCCTTGCTCGCGGCACGGGCCAGCGCGCCGTCGAGGATGTCCGCGACGGAGCCGACGATGAAGAGGATGCCTCCGACCCAGAAGTAGAGCTTCGGGTTCCGCTCCTCGAAGCCGACGAGAGCCGCTCCGACGAGGCAGAGCGTGACGCCCGCCAGGGTCAGCATGTCGGGCGTCAGCTTCGTCTTGGCGACGCCCTTCATCGAGCGCTGCAGGATCTGCCGGGCGGCCTGCGTGTACTCCTGCTTGATGCGGTCGAGCTCGCTGACGCGGGGCCCCTGCGCCGAGGGGTCGCTCACGTGACCAGTGGCTCTCGCCAGCGCCGGAATAGGCGCCGGCGGAACAGGACGAGCCCCGTGGCGACTGCGATCGCGACGCCGGCGACGACGTCGAGCCAGTAGTGGTTGCCCGTTCCCATCACCGAGAACCAGACCCAGGCGGGCCAGATCAGCCAGAGCACGCGGACCCACAGGGCGCGGCAGACGCCGAACATGACGATGCCGACGATGAACGCATCCATGGAGTGCAGGGACGGCATCGCCGCATAGGGGTTGGCGGTGAGTGCGATCAGCCCGCTCGAATGGTTGACGCCGGAATACTGCGCGAGGGTGTCGACGAAGCCCCAGGCCGGGAACATCCGCGGGGGTGCAGTCGGAACGAGGACGTAACAGACGAGCCCGACGACGTTCGCCACGATCAGCCAGTTGCGGAAGCCCGCGAAGCGCTCGTGATGTCTGAAGTAGACCCAGAGCAGTGTGACGCCGACGACGACGAACTGAGAGAGCCAGTAGGTATACGTCGTCGCCGTGATCAGGACTCTGGAGGAGGAGACGAAGCCCTGAACCGTCGGCTCGAACAACGTCCCCGACCACTCCTCGATCCGGATCACGTGGAGCCCGTTCCAGAACGCCGTCGTCACGTCCCGGTCGGCCAATCCGCGCGCGACCTGATAGACGACGTAGAACCCGAGCCAGAACGCGATCTGGAGCACGAGATGCCGCCAACCACGCGGCAGCCGCCGGCTCACCGATTGAGCGTAGCTCGTCACCTCACCTTAAGTGTAACCGCCTCGGACGACTACTCGACAGTGCGGCCGCGCAGCTGATAGTCGACGATCGCGCGGACGTACTGTGCGCGCTCGAAGGCGCGCGCGTCGCCGCACGACTCCTGGCTCATGCTGCCCTTCAGCTGCTCGACCGAGCTGTACTCGCGCTCCGTCAACCACGCCGACAGCCCGTCGGTCAGCTCGCCGAGCAGCTCGGGCCCCTGCCGCAACAGCGCAGAGGCGAGCATCACGGCGTCGGCACCGGCGAGCAGCAGCTTGACCACGTCCTCGGTCGACTGGACGCCGCTCGTCGCGGCGAGACTCACGGGGACGCGCCCGCGGAGGATCGCGATCCACCGCAGCGGGAGTTGCATCTCCTCGTTCCGGGAGAGATGGAGCTCGGGTTTCACCGTCATCGTCTCGAGGTCGATGTCCGGCTGCATGAAGCGGTTGAACATGACCAGGCCGGCAGCGCCGGCGTCGGCGAGGCGCGACGCGGTGTTGGCGAAGGCGGTGTAGTACGGCCCGACCTTGACCGCGAGCGGCACGGTGAGTGCGCCGTGCACCTTGCTGACGAGCCTGAGCGTCCGGTCCTCGACGCTCGCGGACGACGCATAGGCATCCGTCTCGACGGCGTAGACATTGAGCTCGATCGCATCGGCACCCGCCTGCTGCAGCAGCTCGGCGTAGCGGATCCAGCCGCCGGGGGAGACGCCGTTGATCGACGCTATGACGGGGATCGAAAGCGCCTCCTTGGCCGCGGCGACGTGCTCGACGTATGCCTCGGGGCCTGTGTTGTAGTCGTCCATCTCGGGGAAGTACGTGAGTGCCTCGCCGAAGCTCTGGGCGCCTCGTTCGAGCACGATGTCGACGGTCGTTCCCTCGTGCTCGATCTGCTCCTCGAAGAGCGACGGCAGCACGACGGCGGCGGCGCCTGCAGCCTCGAGGGCGCGGAGCGAGTCGAGGTTGCCGGTCAGCGGCGACGCCGACGCGATCAGCGGGCTCTTCAGCTGCAGCCCGAGGTACGTGCTGCGCAGGTCAGGGCTCATGCCTCCTCCTCCTCCTTGGTCGCGGGGACGTCGGGCTCGTCCGGCTCGTGCTCGATTTCGGCCATCTGCTCGTAGACGAGGCGGCGCTCGTCGACGTCGTGCTGGGCGAGGGCGCCGAGCCGCTCGGCCTCCTCGGGCCGCGAGCGGCGGAGCATCGAGAAGCGTGCCTCGTTCGCCGTGAACTCGGTCAGCGGCAGCTTGGCCCGGCCGGAGTCGAGGTGGAACGGGTGCTGGCCCGGCCCGGCGTGCCTCGGGTCGTAGCGCCACAGCGGCCAGTAGCCCGTGTCGACTGCGAGCTTCTGCTGGCGCATCCCCTTCACCATGTCGATGCCGTGCGCGATGCAGTGGCTGTACGCAATCACGAGCGACGGCCCGTTCCACGCGTCGGCCTCGGCCAGGGCCTTCACGGTCTGCGGGTTGTCGGCGCCGAGCGCGATATGGGCAACGTAGACGTTGCCGTACGCGGTTGCGAGCATGCCGAGGTCCTTCTTGCCGGTCTGCTTGCCGCCTGCAGCGAACTTCGCGACCGCGCCGCGCGGCGTCGCCTTCGACGCCTGGCCGCCGGTGTTCGAGTAGACCTCGGTGTCCAGCACGAGGATGTTGACGTCACGGCCCGACGCGAGCACGTGGTCGAGGCCGCCGAAGCCGATGTCGTAGGCCCAGCCGTCGCCGCCCACGATCCAGACGCTCTTGCGGACGAGCGTCCCGGCGAGCGCTTCCAGCCGGCGTGCCTCCTGCCGGTCGATGCCCGCGAGGCGGTCGAGCAACTCGGCGACGAGTCGCCGCTGCTCCGCGACGCCGGCCTCGGTGTGGGGGTCGGTGCCGGCCAGGGCATCGCCCAGGTCGGGCGCGAGTTCGGCCGTGAGGGCGCGTGCCTGCCGTGACTGGGCG
Organism: uncultured Thermoleophilia bacterium; assembly: GCA_963823355.1. Classification (GTDB taxonomy): domain Bacteria; phylum Actinomycetota; class Thermoleophilia; order Gaiellales; family Gaiellaceae; genus Gaiella. The sequence continues at coordinate 148,392 of CAWGLG010000007.1, read as the reverse complement.
TCGAGCGCGAGTCGCATGCCGAGCCCGAACTCGGCGTTGTCCTCGAACAGGGAGTTCGACCAGGCCGGGCCCCGTCCGTCGCCGTTCGCGCTCCACGGCGTCGTCGGCAGGTTACCGCCGTAGATCGACGAGCAGCCCGTCGCGTTGGCAACGATCATCCGGTCTCCGAGCAGCTGGGTGAGCAGCTTCAGGTACGGCGTCTCGCCGCAGCCCTCGCAGGCTCCGGAGAACTCGAACAGCGGCTCGAGCATCTGTGAGCCCTTCACCGTCGCCGGCTCGATGAGCGTCCGGTCGATCTCCGGGATCGAGAGGAAGAAGTCGAACCGTTCGCGCTCGACGTCGAGATGGTCGCGCTTCGGCTCGAGGTTGATCGAGCGGTGCCCGACGGCCTCCTTGGCGTGGGCGGGGCAGGTGTCGACGCAGATCCCGCAACCGGTGCAGTCGTCAGGCGCGACCTGGATCGTCATCTTCATCCCGGGCAGGTGACGGTCCCGCCAGTCCTTCACGAGGAAGCCCTCGGGGGCCCCTTCGAGCTCCTCGGGCGGGAACACCTTCATGCGGATCGCAGCGTGTGGGCAGACGATCGCGCACTTGGCGCAGTCGATGCAGATCGACGGATCCCAGATCGGGATCTCGTCCGCGATCGAGCGCTTCTCGAGACGGGTGGTGCCGACTGGAAACGTCCCGTCGACCGGAAGGGCGCTGACCGGGAGGGTGTCGCCACGCCCCGCGAGCATCGTCGCCGTCGTGCGGGCGACGAGGTCGAGCGCCTCTGCTCCGGCGGGTACGCCGGTCGCGAGCGGGGTCGCCGCAGCCGGAACCGTGACCTCCCGGAGCCCGTCCAGGGCCGAGTCGACCGCAGCCTCGTTGCGATCGAGCACCGCCTGGCCGCGCTTGCCGTACGTCCGCCCGATCGCCTGCTTGATCGCGAGGATCGCCTGATCGAGCGGAAGCACCCCCGAGAGGGCGAAGAAGCACGTCTGCAGGACGGTGTTGACGCGGCGGCCCATGCCCGCCTCCTGCGCCACGCGGGTCGCATCGACGACGTAGAACCGGAGCCGCTTCGCCACGATCTGCTCCTGCACCCGTGGGGTCAGGTGCTCCCAGACCTCATCTGCCTCGAAGGGTGCGTTGAGGAGGAACGTTGCGCCCTCTGCCGCGACGTCGAGGACGTCGATCTTCTCCAGGAGGCCGAACTGGTGGCAGGCGACGAACCCGGCACTCGTGACGAGGTACGACGAGCCGATCGGACGCGGGCCGAAGCGGAGATGCGACACCGTCACCGAGCCGGACTTCTTCGAGTCGTAGACGAAGTAGCCCTGGGCGTGGCCGTCGGTGTGCTCGCCGATGATCGCAATCGAGTTCTTGTTCGCCCCCACGGTGCCGTCCGCTCCGAGGCCGTAGAAGACCGCCCGGACGACGTCGTCCGGCTCCGTCGTGAACGAGTCGTCGACCGGCAGCGAGAGCCGCGAGACGTCGTCCACGATCCCCACCGTGAAGCGCCGCTGCGGCGCGGGCTCGGCCAGGTGGCCGAGCACGGTCTGGGCCATCGCGGGGGTGAACTCCTTCGAGGCGAGGCCGTAGCGGCCGCCGACGACGAGCGGCGGCGTGCCGCCCCGCTCGGCGAGCGCGGTGAGGACGTCCTGGAAGAGCGGCTCGCCGAGCGAGCCCGGCTCCTTGCAGCGATCGAGCACCGCTACCCGCTCCACCGTCGCCGGGAGCGCCGCGACGAAGGCGTCGGCGGCGAACGGCCGGTAGAGCCGCACCGTGAGCAGCCCGACCTTCTCGCCCCGGGCGGCGAGCGCCTCGACGGCTTCGGTGGCGGCGGTGCTGCCGGATCCCATCATCACGATCACGCGCTCGGCGTCGGAGGCCCCCATGTACTCGAAGAGCCGATAGTGGCGCCCGGTGCGCTCACCGAGAGCGTCCATGTGCCGCTGGACGATCCCCGGCAGAGCGTCGTAGTAGGGGTTGGCCGCCTCGCGGGCCTGGAAGAACACGTCGGGGTTCTGGGCCGTGCCCCGGAGCACCGGGTGGTCCGGGGACAACGAGCGGGAGCGATGGGCCGTCACACGCGCCTCGTCGAGTAACGCCCTCAAGTCGTCCTCGTGCAGCCGTTCGACGGTGTTGAGCTCGTGCGACGTGCGGAAGCCGTCGAAGAAGTGGAGGAACGGCACGCGCGCCTCGAGGGTCGCCGCGTGCGCGACGAGAGCGAGATCCTGGGACTCCTGGACCGAGGACGAGCAGAGCAGCGCAAAACCCGTCGATCGGGCTGCCATCACATCGGAATGGTCGCCGAAGATCGAGAGCGCGTGGGTGGCGATCGCGCGCGCGGCGACGTGGATCACGGCCGGCGTCAGCTCGCCCGCGATCTTGAACATGTTGGGCAGCATCAGCAGCAGGCCCTGCGACGACGTGAACGTCGTGGCGAGCGCTCCGGCCTGGAGGGCGCCGTGGACGGCGCCGGCCGCGCCACCCTCACTCTGCATCTCGATCACCTGCGGCACCGCACCCCAGGCGTTCGGGACGCCCGCGGCCGACCACGCGTCCGAGAGCTCGCCCATCGGAGACGCAGGCGTGATCGGATAGATCGCGATCACCTCGCTGGCGCGGTACGCGACCCAGGCGGCCGCCTCGTTGCCGTCGATCGTGGTGCGGGCGGCCATGCCCCCAGACTCACGGCCCGGGGAAGGGCCTGCATCGGGGGCGCCGCGGAGACCGTTTCGGTGTTTCCGCAACTGCCGGGCGGCGACTACCCGCCGATGTAGGACATCTCGACGCGCGGCAGCGCGGCCGTCTGCGACGCGCGCTCCTCCGAGTAGCGGTCGGTGCGGCGGCCCCAGATCCGGCCGATCGTGTCGTTCAGGGCCGCGTCGTCCGCGTCCCCGCGGACGAGCGCGCGGAGGTCGTGTCCCTTCGTCGCGAAGAGGCAGGTGTAGAGGCGGCCCTCGGCCGAGATGCGCGAGCGGGTGCAGTCGCCGCAGAACGGCTGGGTGACGGACGAGATGACGCCGATCTCGCCGCTCCCGTCGCGGTAGCGCCAGCGGCGGGCGACCTCGCCTCGGTAGTTCTCCTCGGCGGGCTCGAGCGGAAGCGCGGCATCGACAAGGGCGACGATCTCGGCGGCCGGGACGACGTCGTCCAGGCGCCACCCGTTCGTGGCGCCGACGTCCATGTACTCGATGAACCGGAGGATGTGGCCGCTCCCCCGGAAGTGGCGGGCGAGCGCGACGACCTGGTCGTCGTTGGCCCCGCGCTTCACGACCGCATTGACCTTCACCTTCAGGCCGGCCGCCGCGGCAGCGTCGATCCCGTCGAGGACGCGGCCGACGGGGAACCCGACGTCGTTCATCGTCCTGAACGTCTCGTCGTCGAGCGAGTCGAGGCTCACCGTGACCCGCGTCAGCCCCGCCGCGGCGAGCGCCTCGGCCTTCTGGGGCAACAGGGCGCCGTTCGTCGTCAGCGCTACGTCGAGGTCGCCGATCGCGGTCAGTCGTCCGACGAGCACCTCGAGGTCGCGTCGCAGGAGCGGCTCGCCGCCGGTGATCCGGAGCTTCTCGACGCCGTGGGTGACGAAGATGCGAGCCAGCCGCTCGATCTCCTCGAACGTGAGCAGTTCCTTGCGGTCCATGAACCGGTAGCCGCGCCCGAACACCTCCTTCGGCATGCAGTAGACGCAGCGGAAGTTGCAGCGGTCGGTGACCGAGATTCGCAGGTCGCGGACAGGCCTGCCCAGGGTGTCGGTCGTGGTCATCTCGCCTCCCAGCGTATCCGCCAGTAGCCTGCGCGGATGGTCCGGCCGCGTCTACCGCCGATGCTCGCGCTCGTCTGCGTCACTGCGATCTGGGGCTACACGTTCGTCCCGGTGCAGAAGGCGATTGCGGTGTATCCGCTGTTCGCGTTCCTCGCCGTGCGATTCGGGATCTCGACGGTCGTGCTGGCACCGTTCGCGTGGCGTTCGCTCGGGGTGCTGCCGCGGCGGGGCCTCGCGGCCGGCGCCGGCGCCGGCGTGCTCCTGGCGGCCGCCTATGGCCTGCAGACGGCGGGGCTCGAGCTGACAACGGTGACGAGCACCGGCTTCATCACCGGGCTGTACGTCGTCCTGACGCCGGTGATCGCGTTGCTGCTGTTTCGCACTCCGGTCGCGGCGGCCGCGTGGGCTGGCGTGGCGCTCGCCGTCGCGGGGCTCCTGTTGCTGAACGGCGTTCCGGGCGGGTCGGCTCTCGGCAACGCGCTCGTGCTCGGGAATGCCGTGGCTCAGTCGTTCCAGATCGTCGCCGTGGAGCGGTTTGCGCCCCGCTACGACGCGCGCGCGCTTACCTTCCTGCAGATGGGCGTCTCCTGCGTCGGCTTCACCGTGATCGCGCTTGCCCGCGGTGAGCTCACGGTGCCGCACGGCACCACGGTCTGGTTCGCGCTCGTCGTCACCGGGGTGTTCGCAGGGGCGCTCGGCTACCTCGTCGCGACGTGGGTCCAGTCCCGCACAACGGCTGCGCGGGCGGCGCTCGTGTTCACGCTCGAGGCGCCGTTTGCCGCGCTGTTCGGCGTGCTGCTCCTGTCAGAGCGGCTCGGCATGGTCGGCTGGCTGGGCTGCGGCGTGATGCTCGCCGGGATCGTGCTGGCGGAGCCGGCTGCGGCGGCGACGCTGCGCCGGCTCGGACGGCGTCCCGGCGCCGCCTGATGGACGCCGTCGCCCTCGCCCTCCTCTCGGCCGCGCTCTTCGGGGGGATGACGGTCGCGCTGCGGCCCGCCCTTGCCCGTGGCGACGACCCGTTCGTCGGCGCCCTCTTCACGATCGTCCCCGCGCTCTGCGTCGCGCTCGTGGCGGCCGCGGTCGTCGGCGACTGGAACGTGGCTGCTGTATGGCCGTTCGCCGTTGCGGGGATCCTCGCCCCCGGTGTCTCTCAGATCCTCTTCACGGTCGCGATCCGTGACGCCGGCCCGTCGCGGACGTCGGCGACGGTCGGGATGGCGCCGCTCTTCGCGGTCACGTTCGCGGTCCTCCTGCTCGGCGAGCCGCTCGTCGCAGGGATTGCCCTCGGCTCCGTTCTGATCGTCGGCGGCGGGGTCGTGCTGGCGAGCGAGAGCGGCCGCCCCGACCACGTGAAGACGGTCGGTCTCGTCCTCGCGCTCGCTGCCGCGCTCGTCTTCGCGCTCCGTGACACGCTCGTCCGCTGGGTCGCTGTCGACACGGACGTGAGCCCCGAGCTCGCGATCAGCGCCACGTTGCTCGCCGGCACGCTGACGATCCTCCTCGCCGTGCTCGTCGGCCGCCGGCGCCTGAGCACCCGGGCCCTACCGTCCTTCCTGCCCGCCGGGCTGCTGTTCGGGCTCTCCTACGTCTCGCTCTACGAGGCGTTCTTCCGTGGGCGCCTCAGCGTCGTCGCACCGCTCGTGGCGACCGAGTCGTTGTGGGGGGTCGGGCTGTCGGCGGTGTTCCTGCGGCACATCGAGGGTGTCGGCCGCCGGCTCGTGCTCGGGGCGCTCTTCATCGTCGTGGGCGGGATCCTGATCGGCCTCTCCCGCTGAGCACAGGCCCGGGCAATCTGATACGATCCCGCTAAGATTTATATGAGTCACTCAGGCTCAAGGTTATGTCGACGTGAGCTCGAACAGGAAGGAACACCACCACATGGGCAAGACAATCGGAATCGATCTCGGCACCACGAACAGTTGCATGGCGGTGCTCGAGGGCGGCGAGCCGACCGTGATCCCGAACGCCGAGGGCGGCCGCACGACGCCGTCCGTCGTCGCGTTCGCGAAGGACGGCCAGCGGCTCGTCGGAGCGCCCGCGCGGCGCCAGCAGGTGACGAACCCGCAGAACACGGTCTCCTCGATCAAGCGCTTCATGGGGCGCAAGTGGGAGGAGGTCTCGGACGAGATGACGATCGTCCCCTACGAGGTCGTCCAGGGCGACAACGGCGACGCGCGCGTGGTCGCCGACGAGCGTCAGTTCGCCCCGCCGGAGATCAGCGCCATGATCCTGCAGAAGCTGAAGACCGACGCCGAGGCGTTCCTCGGCGAGCCGGTCACCGACGTCGTCGTCACGGTCCCCGCGTACTTCAACAACGCCCAGCGCGAGGCGACCAAGGATGCCGGCAAGGTCGCCGGTCTCAACGTCGTCCGGATCATCAACGAGCCGACAGCGGCCGCTCTGGCGTACGGCCTCGACAAGGAGGGTGCGGACCAGACGATCCTCGTCTTCGACCTCGGCGGCGGCACGTTCGACGTGTCGGTGCTCGAGCTCGGTGACGGCGTCTTCGAGGTCAAGTCGACGAACGGCGACAACCACCTCGGCGGCGACAACTTCGACAAGGCGATCGTCGACTGGATGACGGCCGAGTTCAAGAAGGACCAGGGCATCGATCTGGCCGCCGACAAGATGGCCCTGCAGCGGCTCTACGAGGCGGCGGAGAAGGCGAAGATCGAGCTCTCGTCGACGATGACGACCCAGATCAACCTGCCCTTCGTCACCGCGACGGCCGAGGGGCCGAAGCACCTGGACCTGCAGCTGACGCGGGCGAAGCTGACCGAGCTGACCGGCGCGCTGCTCGCGCGCACGGTCGGCCCGACCAAGCAGGCGCTCGCCGACGCCGGCCTCGATGCCTCGGGCATCGACCACGTCATCCTCGTCGGCGGCATGACCCGTATGCCCGCCGTCCAGGACGAGGTCACCGAGCTGCTCGGCAAGGAACCGCACAAGGGCGTCAACCCGGACGAGGTCGTCGCGATCGGCGCCGCGATCCAGGGCGGCGTGCTCAAGGGCGAGGTCAAGGACGTGCTCCTGCTCGACGTCACCCCGCTGTCGCTCGGGATCGAGACCAAGGGCGGCGTGATGACGAAGCTGATCGAGCGCAACACGACCATCCCCACCCGCAAGTCGGAGACGTTCACGACGGCCGAGGACAACCAGCCGTCGGTCGAGATCCACGTCCTCCAGGGCGAGTCCGAGATGGCCGGCTTCAACAAGACGCTCGGCAAGTTCCAGCTCGTCGGAATCGCTCCTGCGATGCGTGGGATGCCGCAGATCGAGGTGTCGTTCGACATCGACGCGAACGGGATCATCCACGTCGCGGCCAAGGACACGGGCACCGGCAACGAGCAGCAGATCAAGATCGAGGGCGGCTCGGGCCTGTCCGAGGACGAGGTGCAGAGGCTGGTGAAGGACGCCGAGCTGCACGCCGAGGAGGCGCACAGGCTGCGTGAGCTCGCCGATGCGAGAAACATGGCGGAGACGCTCGCCTACCAGACCGAGAAGTCGCTCGCGGAGCACCGCGACAAGCTCGACCCGGCCGACGCCGCGACCCTCGAGGGGCGCATCATGGAGCTCAAGCAGGTGCTCGAGAGCGGCGACCTGGAGACGATCCGCGACAAGACGCAGGCGCTGAACGAGGCGGCCCAGCCGCTCGCCCAGGCGTTGTACGCCGACACGCAGCCCGGCCCGACCCAGCCGTCGGGTGACGGCGCGGCCGGAAACGGTGCCGCCGCCGATGACGAGGTCGTCGAGGACGCCGACTTCGAGGTGATCGAAGACGACGAGACGGCGACGAAGGCGTGAACGACGAGCTGCACGTCGAGGTTCACGAGCCCTGGGGTGAGGCTGAGGCCTCACCCCAGGGCGGGATCGCCGAGGGCGAGGAGCGTGAGGCTCCGGCCGCAGCCGCTTCCGATCCCCTGGCCGAGATGGAGGCACAGCGGGACGAGTACCTCGCCGACCTTCAGCGCCTTGCCGCGGACTTCGACAACTACCGCAAGCGGGCGCTCCGCGACCAGCAGGCCTTCGCCTCTCGCGCCGCCGAGAGGCTCGTGGCCAAGCTCCTGCCCGTGCTCGACGACCTCGAGCGTGCGCTCGAGGCGGGCGAGCATCACGAGGAGGCGAAGGTGCTCGAGGGCGTCCAGATGACGAAGTCGGCGCTTGCCGCGGCGCTCGCCTCGGAAGGGCTGCAGGAGATCGTCGCGGAAGGGGCCTTCGACCCGCACGTCCACGAGGCGCTCCTGACCCAGCCTGTCGAGGGAGCCGAGCCCGGCTCGATCGTGCAGGTCGTCCAACGGGGCTACCGGCTCGGCGATGCCGTGCTCAGGCCGGCCCGCGTGATCGTCGCGGAGTAGTCATGGCCCGCAATGCGTACGAGGTGCTCGGTGTGCCGAAGACGGCGGCCGACGACGAGATCAAGAAGGCGTACCGCAAGCTCGCGCGCGAGAGCCATCCCGACGCGAACCAGGGCGATGTGGCGGCCGAGGAGCGGTTCAAGGAGATCCAGGGCGCCTACGACGCGCTGTCCGACCCGGAGAAGCGCAAGCAGTACGACATGTTCGGTTCCAACGGGCCGCGCGGCAGCGGCGGCCCCGGCGCCGGCGGGTTCACCTACGAGAACGTCGATCTCTCCGACCTCCTGGGCCAGTTCGGCGGCATCTTTGGTCGTGGTGGCGGGCGCAGAGGGAGGCCGCAGCCGGAGCGCGGCGCCGACCTCGAGTCGCGCGTGCGGCTCTCGTTCGAGGATGCGCTGGCGGGCGCCCAGGTACGAGTCCCCGTCGAGGTCGACGCCGCCTGCGGCACCTGCCACGGCACCGGTGCCGAGCCCGGGACATCGCCGGTCGCCTGCCCGCAATGTGGTGGCTCCGGGACGGTGTCCGACTCGCACGGCCTCTTCGCCCTCTCGCAGCCGTGCCCGCGCTGCCGCGGCAACGGGGTTATCGTCGAGAAGCCGTGCAAGACCTGCCGCGGCGTCGGTCGCGAGCGCGTGACCAGGCGGTATGCGGTGAAGATCCCGGCCGGGGCCAAGGACGGTACCCGGGTGCGGTTGCGGGGTAAGGGTGAGGCGGGCGCACACGGCGGCCCTGCCGGCGACCTCTTCGTCGTCGCCTCTGTCGACCCGTCCCCGCTCTACGAACGCCGCGACGCCGACCTCGTGCTCGAGGTGCCGGTCACCTATCCCGAGGCGGCGCTCGGTGCCACGATCGAGATCCCGACCCCCGAAGGGCCGGTCAATCTCAAGGTGCCGGCCGGAACGGAGACCGGCAAGCTCTTGCGGGTCAAGGGGCGGGGGGCACCGAAGCTGAAGGGCGGCGGCAAGGGCGACCTGCTCGCGCGCGTCAAGGTGACCGTGCCGCACAAGCTGACGAAGGCCGAGAAGGAGGCACTCGAGGGATACGACAAGGTGCTGCGCGATCGTCCCCGCGACAGGGCGTTCAACCGATGAGCGACCGTCCGCGTTACATGATCTCCGTTGCCGCCGAGCTCGCCGGCATGCACCCCCAGACCCTGCGTGCGTACGAGGCGAAGGGCCTCGTCGCGCCCGCGCGGACGCCCGGGGGAACGCGACTCTACTCCGAGGAGGACGTCGAGCGGCTGCGGCTGATCCAGCAGCTGACGACCAAGCTGGGGCTCAACCTGGCGGGCGTCGAGCACGTCCTGCGACTCGAGGACGAGCTCCGGCGGCTCCGTACCCGCATGGAGCACCTGGAGGCGGCACTGCGGACCGAGATCCGCGAGACCCACCGGCAGTATCGGCGCGAGATCGTCCTCTACCGGCCGCAGCCGCCGGCCAGGCAGCACTGAGCGACCGCGAAGGAGCAGGCATGGATTTCAACAAGCTGACGATCAAGTCCGGAGAGGCCGTCGCCGGCGCCCAGGAGCTGGCCCGCCGCGCCGGCAACCCGGAGCTGAGCCGTGACCACCTCACCGTGGCGCTGCTCGAGCAGCACCTCCCGCGAACGCTGTTGCAGCGGGCGGGAGCCGATCCGAGCTCGATCCTGGCCGAGGCCGAGGCGCGCCTGCGGGCGCTGCCCGCCGTCACCGGCTCGAACGCCGCGCCCCAGGCGGGGGGTGCGTTTCGGAAGGTGCTCGACGACGCGTTCGACGAGGCGCGGAAGCTCGACGACGAGTTCGTCTCGGTCGAGCACCTCGTGCTCGGCCTCGACCTCGTGCCGCGCGAGGCGCTGCTCGGGGCGCTGAAGGAAGTGCGCGGCGGCCAGCGGGTGACGACGCAGGATCCGGAGGGAACATACGAGGCTCTGGCGAAGTTCGGCCGTGACCTGACCGCGGCCGCCGAGGCGGGCAAGCTCGACCCGGTCATCGGACGCGACGAGGAGATCCGGCGCACGATCCAGGTGCTGTCCCGCCGCACGAAGAACAACCCCGTCCTGATCGGCGAGCCAGGCGTCGGCAAGACCGCGATCGCCGAGGGGCTCGCCCAGCGCATCGTTGCGGGCGACGTGCCGGAGGGCCTGAAGGGGAAGCGGGTCTGGGCGCTCGACGTGGGCGCGCTGATCGCGGGGGCCAAGTATCGCGGCGAGTTCGAGGAGCGCCTCAAGGCGGTCCTGGCCGAGATTACCGCGGCGGAGGGCGAGATCGTCCTCTTCATCGACGAGCTGCACACGATCGTTGGAGCGGGCGCGGCCGAAGGTGCCGTCTCCGCCGGCAACCTGCTCAAGCCTATGCTCGCACGTGGTGAGTTGCGTGCCGTCGGGGCGACGACGCTCGATGAGTACCGCAAGCACATCGAGAAGGACGCGGCCCTCGAGCGGCGTTTCCAGCCCGTGCTGGTCGGCGAGCCGTCGGTCCCGGACACGATCGCGATCCTGCGCGGGCTGAAGGAGCGCTATGAGGCCCATCACGGCGTTCGCATCCGTGACGCGGCGCTGACCGCGGCGGCCGCCCTCTCGGAGCGTTACATCACCGACCGTTTCCTGCCGGACAAGGCGATCGACCTCGTCGACGAGGCGGCGTCGCGCCTGCGGATGGAGATCGACAGCTCGCCCGTCGAGCTCGACGAGGCCGAGCGCCGCGTCACCCAGCTGGAGATAGAGCTGACAGCGATGGCGAAGGAGACGCCCTCCGTGCGCGAGCCGGTCGAGCGGGAGCTCGCCGAGGCCAAGTCGCGGCGCGACGAGCTGGCCGTCCGCTGGGCGGGGGAGAAGGACGTCCTCGATCGTGTCAAGGAGATCACGCGGCAGATCGACGAGCTGCGGATGGAGGCCGAGCGGGGCGAGCGCCTCGGTGACCTCCAGCGGGTGGCCGAGATCCGCTACGGCCTGCTGCCCGCGCTCGAGCGCGAGCTCGCCGATCGCGGGGAGGCAGTGGGGGCCGTGGAGCCGATGGTGAAGGAGGAGGTCGACGAGGACGACATCGCGGCTGTCGTGGCGGCGTGGACGAAGATCCCGGTCGATCGGCTGCTCGAGGGCGAGGTGCAGAAGCTCGTGCAGATGGAGTCGCGACTGCACCAGCGCGTGGTCGGCCAGGAGGCCGCAATCGACGCGGTCTCGAACGCGCTCCGGCGCGCCCGCTCCGGCCTGCAGGACCCGAATCGCCCGATCGGGTCGTTCGTCTTCCTCGGGCCGACGGGCGTGGGGAAGACCGAGCTCGCGAAGGCACTGGCGGAGTTCATGTTCGACGACGAGCGCGCGATCGTGCGCCTGGACATGTCGGAGTACATGGAGAAGCACACGGTGTCGCGCCTCGTCGGCGCGCCGCCCGGATACGTCGGCTACGACGAGGGCGGGCAGCTGACCGAGGCTGTCCGGCGCCGCCCGTATTGCGTGATCCTGCTCGACGAGATCGAGAAGGCGCACAGCGACGTCTTCAACGTGCTGTTGCAGCTGCTCGACGACGGACGGCTGACCGACGGCCAGGGCCGCACCGTCGACTTCCGCAACACGGTCGTGATCATGACCTCGAACATCCGCTCGCAGGCCCAGCTGCTCGACCACTTCCGCCCCGAGTTCGTGAACCGGGTGGACGAGATCGTCGTCTTCGAGCCGCTGACGCGCGAACAGATCGGGGCGATCGTCGAGCTGCAGCTGCAGCGACTGCGCGGCCGGCTCGCCGACCGGAAGATCGCGCTCGAGCTGTCCGACGAGGCCGTGGCGGTGATCGCGGAGGCAGGCTGGGATCCTGCATTCGGCGCCCGGCCGCTGAAGCGGGCGATCCAGCGCCTGGTCGAGAATCCGCTCGCGCTCGAGTTGCTCGAGGGCCGCTTCGTCGAGGGTGACACCGTGCGGGCAGTGGTGGACGGCGAGGCCGTCAGGTTCGAAAGGGTCGTGCTCGCGGCGGTGCGCTGATCCCGTAGGATCGAGCGGTGCTCGACGTTCTCCTCGTCGCTGCGACGGAGCGTGAGCTCGCCGGTCGCGACGGCTTCGTCTGCGGCGTCGGGCCGGTCGAGGCGGCGGCAGCCACGGCCCGCACGCTCGCGCTGCGATCGGTTGGCGTCGTCCTCCACATCGGCGTCGCCGGCGGCCGCGGACTGCCGCTGCGCACCGTCGTCGTCGGCACCGAGGCGGTCTACGCGGATATCGCCGCAGCCATCCCCGTTCTGTCGTCGGCCCTCCCAAGTCCGGGGCTCCTCGCTGCTGCACGCGCTGCTCTCCCCGAGGCGCCTGCCCTCCCGATCACGACGAGCGCGACCGTCGGCCGTGGACGGGCCGCGATCGAAGGCACCGGTATCGAGGTCGAGGCGATGGAGGGCTTCGGCGTCCTGAGGGCTGCAGCGCTCGCCGGAGTGCCGGCCCTCGAGGTCCGCGCCGTCTCCAACGAGATCGGCGAGGAGGACCGCTCGCGCTGGGACGTCGCCGGCGCGGTCGAGGCGCTCCATGCCGCTCTCCCGCTCCTGCTCACCGTGCTCGCGGCCGAGTCGCGCGATGCGGCCGGTCAGCGGTAGCGCACGCCCTGGCGGTCGAGCTCGCGCTGGATGGCGTCGATCCGCACCTCGTCGAGGGCGCGGCCGTCCTTGATCGATCGCGCTGCGGCGATACCGGCGCCCTGCCCGAGCACGGCACAGCACGACATGTTGCGGGTCGAGGCGTGTGAGACCCGGTCGCCCCCGGACGAGCGTCCCGCCACGAGGAGGTTGCGGACGCCTTTGGGGAGCAGGTTGCGGTACGGAAGCTGGAAGTAGCGGCCCGTCGTGGGGAGAATCAGGATCCCGTAGCCGTCGATGAACTCGGGGTAGATCCCGATCGCGTCTTCGAACCGTCCTTGCCCCCGCACGTCCTGCTCGGACATGTTGTAGACCGCGTCGATCTTTCGCGTATCGCGGATGCCGAGTGTCATGCCGAAGTTCCTGAGGCGGATGCCCTTGCAGCCGGGGGTGTACCGGCGGAGCGCTTCGATCGCGTGCATTGCCTGCCGCCGGCCCTCGATCTCTCCGCGGGTGAGGTCGTCGGGGTCGGTGCCGTCGATCCCTGCGAGGTGGACGAGGTTCATGTACGTGAGCTCGCCGGTGTCGTGGACGGCCCCCCACGTGCCGCCGATCGTGGTCAGGCCGGGTGGGATCACTCCGTCCTCGATCGCCTTCGCGAAGGGCTTGCGGAGAAACGGCGAGAACATCGCGTCCTCCTTGCCGGAGGTCTCGACGTCCCACTCTCCGTTGCCCGCCCAGTCCCCGTAGGTCTGCGGATCGGCGGCGATCCCGGCGAGGAAGGCGGCCTTGTCCACCCCCGCGACGTGGAACATCACCGACGCTGCCAGCATCTGCTCGCGCGGCGTGAGATGCGTCGGGGCGCCGGTCCGGTGGGCGACGTCGGCGTCGCCCGTGGCGTCAACGATGCGGCGGGCGAGGATCGCCTCGCGGCCGGCCTTCGACTCGGTCACGATGCCGATCAGCGTGTCGCCGTCCAGCACGGGGGCGACGAATGTGCGATGCAGCATGGGGTGTATGCCCCCCTCCCCGACGAGCGTGTCGGCGACGAGCTTGAAGCCTTCTGCATCGAGCTCCAACGAGAGCGATTGACTCTCCGGTACCGCCGCTCCCATGTCGTGCGCGCGCGTCTCGAACTCGAGGGCGATGCCGCCGGCCTCGACGGTGGCCTCGTGCCGGTACCAGGCCATCCCCTCGACCCCGACCGCCGTGATGTTGCCGCCGAAGCAGCCGAAGCGCTCGACCAGGGTCACCTCGACTCCGGCACGGGCTCCCGCCAGCGCCGCCGCCAAACCCGCCGGGCCCGACCCGACGACGAGGAGGTCGGTGTCGTGGACGACGTCGATCTCCCGCGCGGGCTCGGAGATCGTGCCCAGCGAGCGGCGCGTCGTCATCTGCGACAGCTTAGAGGCTTGATGCGCAGTCGAAGCACGTCTGGACGCGGCCCTGCACGCTGCGGATCGTGTCCGCCGAGGACGACCCCAAGGCAACCAGCCTTGCCGCCGTCCTCGTCGAACACGCTCCTTGGTGCAGAACCGCTCCAGCCACACTCCTACTACGCATCAAGCCCCTGCGTGCGCGTCAGAGCTCGCGGATGCGAACGGCGACCTCGAGCTCCTCGTTCGCGTTCCCCTTGTAGACCCCGCGCGTCGGAGGTACGTCCGCGTAGTCGCGTCCCACGCCGACGCGCACGTAGCGGGCGGTCTGCTCCCGGTCGTGGGTCGGGTCGAGCGAGACCCAGCCCCGGTCGGGATCCCAGATGTCGACCCAGGCGTGCGAGGCCGAGTTGCCGTTGCCGGATGCCTTCGGGTCGAAGAGGTAGCCGCTGACGTACCGCGCCGGGATCCCGTGCAGCCGGCAGACGCCGATGAGCACGTGGGCGAAGTCCTGGCAGACGCCGTGCCCCGCCGCGAGCGCCTCGTCGGCCAGCGTGCGCACGTGCGTCGCTCCGGTCTCGTACTTCATCCGGCCCCGGACAGCGGTCATCAGGAGATGCGCCGTCTCGAGCGTCGGCCCTGCGGCGTCGATCGCGCCGGCGAGCTCCGCGATCGAGCCGTCGAGCGGGACGTACCTGCTCGGGCGCAGCAGATCCCAGCGATCGAGCAGCGACGGCGCGACCTCGTCGTCGACGAACTGCTCGGGCGTCCACACCTCGCTGCGGGCCGTGACACCCAGCGTCTGATGCGACTCGAGGATGTCGAAATGGTGCACGGCATTGCGGAACCGGTCGCGGTACTCCGCGACGGACACGCCCCGCGGCTCCGTCGCGAGCGTGAACGACGAGCACCGCTGCCCGTCGCGGTGCGCGGGCTTGAGGCGTATCTCCGTGTACGCCTCGTTGATCGAGCCGTCGTAGGAGAAGCGGGTCACGTGCTCGACCGTCAGCCACATTGCTGCTGCTGTGCCTCCTGCATCGCGAGCGCGCCCGCCGGGAGGGCCCTGCTCGAGAAGTACGCCTTCGTGACGGCCTCGCCGGCGGCGTGGATCCCGGTCAGCAGCTCCCGCAGGGTCTCGGTCATCGCCGGGCCGGAGATGTCGCCGGCCTCGCCGTACTCGAGCCCCGCCACGAGCCGGCCCAGGATCCGGTGGGGCGCGCCCTGGTCGCTCGAGATGCGCGACACCGCGTCGAGGCTGCTCGCGAGGCAGTAGCGGACGGCTCGGGGAAAATCGGCGGAGCGGATCAGCTGCTCCGCGATCGCGGCAGGCTCGAAGAGGGTGCCGTAGCGCTTGACGAACGCCTCGAAGGCGCTGCACGACTCGAGGATCGCGATCAGCTGTCGCGCCCGGGCGGGATCGTCCTCGTCCAGTGCGACGGCCGCGGGGTACCGCGACCCGACGATTCGGACCGTCTTCGCCGCGCGCTCCAGCTGGAGGCCGAGCCGGATGAACTCGTAGGGGTCGCCGTGCGTCATCGTCGCGTCCGCGGTTCCCTGGAAGAGGTGGGCTCCGTTGCGAAGCTCCTCGAAGAACGCGTGCGGGCCACGCGAGACCGAGCGGCGGTTCGCTCTCCGCACGAGGAGGAACAGCGTGTTGATCGCCTCCCACATCTCGCCCGAGATCTGCTCTCGCACGGAGCGGGCGTTCTCCCGGGCGAGGGTGATGCAGTTGGCGACCGCATTCGGGTTGGCGTCGTGCCACAGCACCCAGTCGCTCACGTTCACGGCCGTGGCCTCGTCGTAGTGCTCGGCGTAGCGCTCCCCGTCTCCGAGCAGCTGCACGATCTGCAGCCAGGCCTGCCCGCGATCCTCGACCTGCGTGTCGAGCAGGGCATGGAAGTTGACGTCGAGGATCCGCGTCACGTCCTCGGCGCGCTCGATGTAGCGCGCCGTCCAGTACAGCGACTCGGCGACCCGGCTCAGCATCAGGCGAGCACCCAGGTGTCCTTGCTGCCGCCGCCCTGCGACGAGTTGACGACGAGGGATCCGGGCCGCAGTGCGGTGCGGGTCAGACCGCCGGGAACGATGCGTGTCGCGTCGGCGCCGGAGAGGACGAACGGGCGCAGGTCGACATGGCAGCCGCGCAGCTCGCCGTCGACGAAGGTGGGGTGACGCGAGAGCGCGATCGTCGGCTGCGCGACGTAGTTGCGCGGGTCGGAGACGATAAGGCGCCGGAACTCCTCGCGCTCGACCGCCGTCGAGGCCGGGCCGATCAGCATGCCGTACCCGCCCGACTGGTCGACGGCCTTGACGACGAGCTCCTCGAGATGGTCCAGGATGTACGCGAGATCGGCCTCGTCGGTCGCCTGGTAGGTCGGCACGTTCTCGAGGATCGCGTCCTCGCCGAGATAGAACCGGATCATCTCCGGGACGTACGGATAGATCGCCTTGTCGTCGGCCACGCCGGTGCCGATCGCGTTCGCCAGGGTCACGTTCCCTGCCCGGACTGCGTTCAGGAGGCCCGGGACGCCCAGGAGGCTGTCCTGGCGGAAGGCGAGTGGGTCGAGGAATTCGTCGTCGATCCGCCGGTAGACGACGTCGACGCGCTGCATGCCCCGGGTGGTGCGGTTGAAGACCCGGTTGCGATGGACGACGAGGTCCCGCGCCTCGACGATCTCGATGCCCATCTGCCGTCCCAGGAACGAGTGCTCGAAGTACGCCGAGTTATAGGCGCCGGGGGTAAGGAGAACCATGCTCGGCTCGCTCCCTGCTGCGCGTGGGGCAACCGAGCGAAGCGTCTCGAAGAGCTGACGCGGGTACTGATCGACCGGTCGCACGCCGTAGCGGTCGAACAGCGCGGCGAAGATGCGCTTCAGGGCTTCGCGGCTCTCCAGCATGTAGCTGACGCCCGAAGGGGTGCGCAGGTTGTCCTCCAGCACGAGGTAGCGCCCGTCGCCGTCACGGACGAGGTCGACTCCGCCGACATGGGCGTAGATGCCGCCGGGAACATCGAGGCCGATCATCTCGCGACTGAAGTTGCGTGAGCCGAACACGAGGTCGGCCGGGACGATCCCGGCCTCGAGGATCTGCTGGCGGTGGTAGATGTCCGCGAGAAAGTGGTTGAGGGCGCGCAACCGTTGCACGAGACCGCGCTCGATCACGGCCCACTCCTCCGCCGGGACGATGCGCGGAATCAGGTCGAACGGGAAGATCCGATCGGTGCCCGCGTCGTCGCCGTAGACCGTGAACCCGATGCCCTGCGTGAGAAAGAACGCGTTCGCGACCCCGATCCGCTCCTCGAGCTGCCCGGCGCTCATCGCCGCCAGGCGTTCAGCGAGCAGCCGGTAGTGCGGCCGAGGCTGGTCCCGGCCTTCGAACATCTCGTCGAAGAACGCTCCGAGGTCGTAGCCGGCGGTCAGGCCGCCGTCGGCCCCGGCCGCGACATCGGCTCCGATCACAGGGCGATGTGCGTCCACCCTTCTCCTTTCGCGTGACGTGCCGGTCGCTGCAGAGGCGACAGCGTAACCGGATTCCACCGCTACCGTCTCGCCCATGGCGCGTCCCAGGTACCCGAAATCGAGCGGCCCTCTGCCGCCTCCGCTCTCTCCCGCGACCCGCACGGTCGGGCAGCTCGTCGCCGAGACGCTGCGGCTCTACGGCGACCGCTTTTTCCTGGCGCTGCCGCTCGGTCTCGTGATCGCCGCCGCCGACCAGGCGTCGCTCGGGCTCGACCTCGCCGGGCGGATCATCGTGCTCGTCGCAGCGGCCCCCTTCCTGAGTGCCGCCTACGCCGCCGCGGCCGCACTCGCGGTCGCGCGCCGCCCCGGCTTGTCAACCTGGGTGTCGGCAATCGGCGTGGGCACCGTCGTCTTCCTGCCCGCCGCCTTCCTGTTCCCCTGGTTCGCCCTCGCGGCGATCGTCGTGCTGGCACTCTTCGGCAACGCCGTGCCCGCATCCGTGATCGAGGGCTGTCGGCCGCTCGCGTCGTTCAGGCGCTCCGTCGAGGTCGCCCGGGCCGATCTGGCGCATGCGCTCGGTGGCCTCGCGACCCTGGTCATCATGTTCGGGCTCTGTCGGCTCGCGATGGGATTCCTGCTCCGCCAGCAGGCCGACAACACCCTGCGGGTGGCGATCTTCCTGGCCGACACCGTGCTCGGCCCGATTCTCTTCATCGGCGGCGCCCTCCTCTTCCTCGATCTCGCCGCCCGGGTCGGGACGACCCGGGCCGACCGGCTTGCGGCTCGTGCCGCCGAGCACGGCGCGGCGAAGTAGGCTCTCGGGCGCGAACCGAACCCGAGGAGGAGACCATGGCGCTGTACCTGATGCTGACCACCCTGACCGAGAAGGGCGTCCAGACGCTGAACTCGAATCCGGCCAGGGTCCGTGAGGTGAACCACGACGTCGAGGAGCTCGGTGCGAAGATCCTGCACCAATGGGCCTCGCTCGGCGCCTACGACTTCGTCAACGTCGTGGAGGCGCCCGACGACCTGACGATCGCGAAGGTCTCGGTTGCGCTCGGCGCGCGGGGCAGCTCCAAGATCGAGTCGCTGCCGCTCGTCTCGGTCGACGACCTGCTCTCGTCGCTCGAGCCGTAAAGGCGGCCTCTACGCCGTCGCGAAGCCGGTCGCACGCGCGACGACCGTGAGCGGGCTCGTCGGCAGCCCCGACTGGGGATCGACGTTGAACCCTCCGGGCGCGACGTCGTTCGGCGTCCCCGGGTGGAAGAGCGAGGCAAGCAGCTGGATCTGGTCGCGCCCGACGCCGAGCTCGAACTGACCGCCGCCGTAGGCGCCGATCCCGCGCGCGGCGCAGTGCTCGTAGGCGGCGAACAGCCGCTCGACGGAGCCGAACCGAGACGGCTTCACGTTGACAGTCCGCGGCGGCCAGCGGAGGGCCTCGATGTCCGCCACCGAGTGGATCACGGCATCCCAGGTGACCCGGTCGTGGTGTGGTTCGAGCACCGCCTCGGTCTCGGGGGTGAGGGCGGGATCCTCGAGCCACGCGTCCGGGAGCCCGTCGACGATCCGCTGGTAGAGAGCGGCGTCGGGCACGGTGTCGACGCTCGTGCCGTGGTACTGGCCCTTGAAGTCGACCGAGTCGACCGCTCCGGTGGCCTCGAGCTCGGCTATCAGCTCGCCGGTCCAGTCGGGCGTCGCGTCGAGCTTGAAGCGCAGCGTGGGGTAGAGGTCGAGCCACGCGCGTAGGCGCTCGGTCGTGGCAGGCTCACCGAGCCGCATCGAGACCACGAACGTCAGCGGCTGCGGCGTCCGGCCGACGGCCTCACCGAGCGAGAGCCCCGCCTGGCGCAGCGCCAGGTCGAGCGCCGCGCTCTCGAAGGCCCAGCGCCGGTAGTCGAGGTAGGCGTGCTGCTCTGGCTCGTGCTCGAAGAGCGGCAGCGTGGCGAGGTGCTCCGAGAACGTGCCGAGCGTCCAGGCTCCGGCGAGCGGGAGATCCGCGCCCCGGCTCTGGAGGAGATCGTGCTCGGCGGCGTCGTAGGTGACGTCCTCCCCGAGCCCTTCCTCGCGGGCGCCGGCGAGGCGGATCACGGTCGTCTTGCGCAGAAAGCCGCTCGAGACCTGCAGCTCGAGTCCGTCGAGGGCGTAGCCATCGATCAGCAGAGGGAGGTCGCGGACGCTGGCGTAGAGGCTCACAGGTAGCTCCTTGTCAGAGGGTTGCGTGGGCGGCGGCGATTGCGCCCGCGAGGGCGGCGTTCGCGACGATGAGGTCGCGGTTGACTCTGCGCGTCTCGCCGCCGGAGTGCTCGTGGAGATAGGCGAGGACGAACGGGGTGACCTCCTGGCCACTGGCGCCGGCGCGCTCGGCGGCAGCGACGGCCTCCTCGATCAGCGGCGCCACGTCGAGGCTCTCCGTGGGCGGGCGCCCGACCAGGATCGCGTTGCCGCCAAGGCTCCAATGCGCCTGCGCGATGCGTGCGATCTCATTCACGTCGTCGGCCCGCGCGGACACGGGCGGGCCTCCGGCGGCGTCGTAGAAGAGAGGCAGCGTGTCGGTGCGATAGCCGATCACGGGCACGCCGAGCGTCTCGAGCAGCTCGACCGTGGCCGGGACGTCGAGGAGGGACTTGACGCCCGACGAGGCGACGAGGGCCGGGATCCGAGCGGCGGCGGCGAGATCGGCAGAGACGTCGGGGGGCGTCGGAAAGCCCCGGTGGACGCCGCCGAGACCGCCCGTGCCCATGAACCGGATCCCCACCGCGGCCGCTGCGGTCAGCGTGCCGCCGACCGTGGTAGCGCCGACCGCCCCCTGCACCGCGCAGACGGCGAGGTCGCGCGGCCCGAGCTTCCGCGCGGCGGGAGTGAACCGCTCGAGCTCCGACCGGTTCAGCCCGATCCGGACCTTCCCGTCGAGCACCCCGACGGTGGCCGGCACCGCACCCGCAGCCCGCACGGCCGCCTCGCTGGCGAGCCCGGTCTCGACGCCGTCAGGCGCGGGGAAGCCGTGCGCCACGAGCGTCGTCTCGAGGGCGACGACGGCGCGCTCCTCCTCGAGCGCCGTCTGCACCTCGTCGCTGACATGGATCAGGTCACGCATCATGAATCGAATCTAGCGGCATCGACCCGGCGTGCTGAACGCATCGTGCTCCGGCAGCGAGGGCGAGGCCGGATCCGCCGACGAGCCACCCTGCGGCGAAGGCGTCGCCCGCGCCGGTCGAGTCGACAACAGTGTCGACCGCCACCGCCGCGCTCTCGTCGCCGTCGAACGATGCGCCCTCCGAACCACGCTTGACGATCCAGGTACTGCCCGCGATCGGGCCGCCGACGATGCGATCCTCGGCCTCGTTTCCAAAGACGACGTCGGGCGCGAGCTGCTCGAGTTGCGCGCGAAACCGCTCTGCGCCGAAGTCCCTGATCGCGCTCCACGAAGAGAGATCGACGCTGACACGGGCACCGTGGGCCCTGGCATGCTCGATCGCGCGGGTCGCTGCGAAGCGAACAGGTTCGCGGAGCAGCGCGTACCCCGACACGTGGAGATGCTCGCAGTCCACGAACCAGGCCTCATCGATCTCGTCTGGCTCGAGGTCGGTCGCGACGCCGCGGTCGGAGCACATGCTCCGCTCGCCCGACGGATCCACGAGCGAGACGACGACGCCGTTCCCCGTGGGCTCGACCGGGCCGACGAGCTCGACCCCGAGGGCGAGCAGGCGCGACGCGGCAAGGAGGCCCGCGTCGTCGGCCCCTCGCTTGCCGATGAACCGCGCCCTGCCCTCGAGTGCCGCGATCCAGGCAGCGACGTTGGCCGCCTGGCCCCCCGGGCGGAGCACGATCCGCGAGGTCGCATCGGCGCCGGTCGCAAGAGGCTGCTCGAGCCGGACGATCACGTCGAGCACGAGGTCCCCGAGGCAGCAGATCGTCATCGCCTAGGATCCTCGCATGGAATGGGTGCGGCCTGCCGTCGTTTCGCCGGCCCGCGGGGGAGGATGACAGTGCCCCGGGGCGAGGGAACCGGCCGCGGGAAAATGCGCACCTTCGTGATCGGAGGACTCGTCGGTGCGTCGACGGCCGCTGCCGTCCGGCGGCTGCGACCTCGCCGACCCCGGCGCGAGACGCCCGCCGGGCTGGGAGCGTTCGAGAGCGCTCCGTGCTACCGCGAGGTCGCCGAGCGGAGGCGCGACCAGGGCCCGTAGCCGCGCAGGGTGCGGTCGGCCCGCTCGATCGTCTGCATGTTGACGTCGGAGTCGCCGATGCCGAGCGACCGCCCGGCGAGCACCGTTCGTGCAGCGGCCGCCAGGTAGGCGGCCTCCGTCTTCACCGGCTCGCGGGTGCGAATCACGAGGAACGGGCCGAAGACGCGCGTCTCGAAGAGGCCCGGCGGCCCGGGGTCGCGGTTCTCTATCTCGAGGCGGGGGTGGAGGTTGTTGCGCTCGCTCGCGTCGAGAATCCAGACGCCGCGGCCGAGGGGCTTCGGTTGACGCTCGAGCGTACGGAGCGCGAGCGTCGCATCTGCGCGAGGGAGGACGATGTCGGAGAAGGAGCGGTTGCGCTCCCACGCGCCGAGGTACAGCGGCTCGTAGCCGAACAGGATGTCGTCGGGCCGGCTCGTCTCCGCGAGGAAGCGCTCGGCCTGAGCGCGCGTCGCCTGCCGCTTGTTGGGCTCCCAGTTGAACAGCTGCGGGGTGCGCTGCGAGGCCCAGCTCACCTCCAGCACGACCAGGATGCCGGTCAGCACGACGGCCGCCCAGAGGCCCCGGCGCGTACTGCGGAGGATCCCCGCGCCGACGAGGATCGCGAAGAACGGGAGCACGAAGATGAGATGGCGCGACTCGGGCGACGTCGAGCCGCCGAGCCGTGCTGCGAGGAACGCCGCCACGGGTACTCCGATCGCACACAACGCGAGCGCGCGTGCCTCGGATCGCACGGTCACGAGCCCGACGAGCGCGAATGCGAGCACGACGACCAGTGCGGGCGAGCGCCCGGTGCTGAAGTCCCCCGCCGTCTGCCAGAGATACGTGACGATCGCCCAGGGGCCGCCCAGCTTCGCGCCGCGGCCACCGACGCCGACGTCGAAGCGCCCGGCGAGGACCAGGTCGGTGAGCCAGAACGGCGTGCCGGCGACGAGCACCGCCGCGAAGGCGATCGCAGCCTGCCGCAGTCGGTCACGGCGCGCCACGAGCACGAAGGCTCCCTGCGCGGCCAGTACGAGCGCTCCGTACGGGTGCGCCGCGACGGCGAGCAGGATCGCGGCACCCCACAGGCCCCACGACCGCCATATTCCGCGGTCGAGCGCGCCGAGGAGGAGGAGGAACGCGAGCAGCGTCAGGAAGAGGAAGAGGCTGTACATCCGCCCGTAGACACCGTGGAAGAGGAAGACCCAGCTGCCCGCCACGAGCGTGGTCGCGATCAGCGCCGTCCGGCGGTCCGCGAGCCGGCGACCGAGCAGGGCAACCAGCGGCAGGCTCCCCACCGCGAACGCGGCAGAAACCAGCCGGAGGCTCCCAAGCCCCAGCCCGAGATGCGCCACGGCGTAGGCGAAGAGGAAGTGGAGCGGCGCACCGCCGCGCTCACGGGTCACGTGCTCGACGACCCCGGCCAGGCTGTCGCGGCCGACGAAGAGCGCGAGCGTCTCGTCCTCGTGCGGTGCCCAGGCCATCAGCTGGTGCAACAGGAATGCCGTGGCGGCGACGGCGATCGCGCCGACCCCGATCCAGAGGTCGTGGTCGGCCACGAATGCACGAACCGAGTGCGTCAGCGGACGGTGGCGGGGCGAAGTCTCGGCAGTCTGGGTCATCGGGCTTCGGCCCGCATCTTCGCTGGTAGATTGGCCCCCTGATGCCGATCTACGAGTACCGGTGCCCGAACGGCCACACCTTCGAGCTCTTCCAGAAGATGAGCGATGCTCCGGCAGAGAGCTGCCAGGCGTGCGGCGCCAGCCCTGTCGAGAAGGTGCTGTTTCCCGTGGCGGTGCATTACAAGGGCTCGGGTTTCTACTCGACCGACTATGGCCGCGGGTCGCGCAAGGGAGTGGCCAAGGACGGCGACGGCGGCGGCTCGAACGAGAAGAGCGACACGAGCGACAAGAAGGAGCCCACGAAGGACTCCGGCTCGGCCGACAAGAAGCCCGCTGCAGCCGACTGAGCCCCGCTCACAGCCTACGGTCTCCGACGACGCATCCGGGGGCGTACGGCAGGCCCTTCGGTGGCGCCAACGGCGCCGACCGGCCCGTGAACATGGCGAGTGTGGCGACGTTGTCCTCGGAGCCGAAGATGACCGACTGGCCGTCGGCGCTCCCCGGGTCGCCGCCGAGGCGGCAGTGCAGTGCGCTCTTCGTGTCTGCCCGGAAGTAGGCCCAGCCGAGCTGCATGATCTGACCGGCGCTGAGGTCGGTTGCGAGGGGCTTCACGATGCTGCCCGCGCGAAACGGGAGCTTCAACGCCGTCCCAAGCGACGTCACCTTGTCGGCCGTGGCCTGGATCACCTGTTGCTGGCGTCTGGCCCGTTCGAGGTCGGTTTCCGAGGGGTCGAGCCGGTTCTCGCGGATGCGCGCGTAGACGAGAGCCCGCTGCCCGTTCATGTGCTGGCGCCCCGTGCCGAACTTCCACCCGTCCCAGGTCCGGCAGCGCTCCGGCGAGTACGGGCAGTCGAACGCATTGGCCAGGATCGGCCGGGGCACGTCGATGTCGACGCCACCGACCGAGTCGATCAGATCCCGGAAGCGGTCGAAGTCGACGAACGCGACGTGATTGACCTCGAGCCCGGTCAAGTCCTTCACCGTCTTCAGCGCGAGCGCCGGACCGCCGAGCTGGTACGCCGCGTTGATCTTGGCCGCGCCGTGGCCGGGGATCTCGACCCTCAGGTCGCGCGGGATCGAGAGGTACGCGAGCCGGTGCTTTCCGGGGTCGGTGCGAATCAGCATGACCGAGTCGGAGCGGCGCGCGCCCGCGCGCCCGGGCTGGGTGCCGCCGTCCGTACCCAGGACGAGGATCGTCGTCGGCGTCGAGGAGAGCAGTCCGTTCTGGCTCTTCAGCTCGCTCTTCACTGCGGCGGGTACGCGGGCGTTCGCGTCCGAGATGCCGCCCGAGACCGATATGTAGCTCGCCACGAGCCAGACGAGCCCGAGAAGGAGCACGACGGCCAGCGCGATCGTAATGCTCCGCCCCACGCGCCGTTTACGGTTCTTCCTGGGAGGTGCTGGGGCCCCGGAGTCCGCGCGGCGATTGGCCTGCGGACGCTGCAAGGGGACCCTGCCTTTTGCCCGACCACCCCTGTAGACCCGGTAGGGCTTCTCTTGTTCGGGCATTCGGGCCGTTATCGTAGCCGCGGCGTGCATGAAGAGCGTGTTATCGGAGTCGATCTCGGCGGGACGAAAATCCTCGCCGGTCTCGTCGGGCGCGACGGCACGATCGGCCGCACGGTAGAGATCCCGACCCCGGACGGAGCCCAGGAGGAGGTGCTGGCCGCGATCGACGGAGTCGTCCAGGACCTGCTCGGAGACGGGGCGGCCGCGATCGGGTACGGCGTCCCGCTCAACATCGATCGCCGCACGGGTGTCGCGTTGCGTGCAGTCAACCTCCCGCTGCACCAGGTGCACTTCCCTGACCGAGCCCGAACCCTCTACGGGCTGCCGGCCGGCGTCGAGAACGACGGGAACGCCGCGGCGCTCGCCGAGTGGCGGCTCGGTGCTGGGAAGGGGACGTCGGACCTGATCATGCTGACGCTGGGCACCGGGGTCGGTGGCGGTCTGGTGATCGACGACCACCTTTACCGGGGCTGGGCCGAGCTCGGGCACATCGTCGTCGTCGCGGGGGGCCAGCCCTGCCAGGGGAACTGTCACGGGCACGGCCACCTCGAGGCTCACGCTTCGGGTGTCGCCGCCGATCGAGCGGCGGCCGCGCTCTACGGGCCAGGTGCCGACGCACCGGTTCTGGTCGCGCGCGCACGGGCCGGAGATGCGGCGGCGCTCGGAGCCCTGGAGGGGATCGGCAGGCTGCTCGGGGCCGCGATCGGGTCACTCGTCAACATCTTCGACCCGGACGTCGTCATCGTCGGCGGTGGATTCGGCGCGGCCGCCGCCGACCTCCTCCTCGAGCCGGCGCGGGTCGCGGCACGAGCTGATGCGATCCAGCCGGCCGACGAGACGCTGCGGATCGTCGAGGCAGAGCTCGGTGACGAGGCAGGCCTGATCGGGGCGGCGCTCGTGGGGTTCGAGGCGCTCGACGGAGTGCGGTGAGGTGCCCCTCGCAGTCTGCGCCACGCCGATCGGGAACCTCGCCGACGTCACGCTGCGCGTGCTCGACGAGCTCGCCGCGGCAGACACGGTCCTCTGCGAGGACACCCGCCACACGCGTGTGCTCCTGCAGCGCCACGGGATCGAGGCCCGGCTCCTCTCGTACCATCGCCACAACGAGGCGTCGCGAACCGCCGAGCTCGTGCCACGGCTCGTCGCCGGTGAGCGGATCGCGCTCGTCTCCGACGCCGGCCTGCCCGGGGTGAACGACCCTGGTGCCAGGCTCCTCGCGGCTGCACTTTCCGCCGGCGTCGCCGTGACGGTGCTGCCCGGGCCGTCGGCCGTCGAGACGGCGCTCGTCGCGAGCGGTCTCGCAGGACAGCAATACCGGTTCGTCGGCTATCTGCCGCGCGGCGAGCGGGAGCGCGGAGCTCTGTGGCAGGAGCTGAGCCTCTGGGCTCATCCCACCGTCGCGTTCGAGTCGCCGAAGCGCCTGCCGTCGGCGCTCGCGAGCCTCGCCGCCGCCGAGCCGGAGCGGCAGGTGGCCGTCTGCCGAGAGCTGACGAAAGCCTTCGAGGAGGTCGCCTGCGGAACGGCCGCAGAGCTCGCTGCCCGTTACGACGTGCCTCCGAAGGGCGAGGTGACGCTCGTGATCGGGCCGTCGACTCGCGTCGCCGATGCTGCGAAGGCCGTCTCGGCTGTCGCCGAGCTCGTTGCCGCCGGGGCGCCGCGTGGCGTCGCCGCCAGCGTCGTCTCCGGGCTCACGGGCGTAGCGCGGAACACGCTGTACGGCGCCTCGCTGTAGGCCGATTTGACAACGTCTGACCGGACGGCTATCGTTCTGCTCATGTCGTTGCCAATAATGAGAACAACAGGAGGTGGAACGTGCGCCGGATCACGCTCGGTCTCGCAATCGTCGCAATACTCAGCCTGGCTCCTTCCGCGGCTGCTTGGAGCTGGCCGCTCGGCGGAGACGTCCTCCGCCCGTATTCCCTCGGCCCCGATGCGTATGCCGCCGGTCAGCATCGCGGTGTCGACGTCGCCGGATCGAGCGGCGAGCCCGTGCGCGCTCCCACATCAGGCATCGTCTCCTTCGCGGGTATCGTCCCGACCTCCGGCCGCGCCGTGACGATCCAGCACGACGGCTACGCGGTCACTCTCACGCACCTCGGTGAGGTCTCGGTCGTGAAGGGGGCGACGGTCGCCGAGGGTGACACGGTGGGCGTCGCCGGGCCGAGTGGTGAGGCCGAGTGGCCCGTGCCCTACCTCCACCTGGGAATCCGGGTGTCGGCGGCGGCCGACGGCTACGTCGATCCGCTCACGCTCCTGCCGCCACGGGCCGTCGTTCCTCCGCCTCCGGACGCCGTACCCGTGCCCGCTCCGGGGCTAGTGGTGGCCCCGGTCAACGCGCCTGCGCCGGCACCGCCTGCTCCCATCGTGACGGCTTCGCCCGCGCCGATCGTGAGCGCCCCTGCCGCTGGAACGGCCGCAGACACGGCAGCCACGCTCCCGGCGCCTGCGACTGTTCTTCCGCCCGTTGCGCGCGTCGCGGCCGCGGATGCACCGGCTGCGACGCGCAATCCCGGAGCGGCAGCCAAAGCTGCGGCAGAGGTACGGGCGCCCGCGGATTTCGTCGCGCTGCCGCATCCCGGCGCTGACCGGGCTGCAACCGCGCCACCACACGCCGTACCTCTCCATGCAACCCCTGGCACTACGGCAGCGCCGGTCGTTCCGGCGGGAGGCACCACCCCGGCGGTAGAAGCCACAGCGGCTGCTGCGCACGCCTCATCGGTTCCCGCCGTGGTGTCCGGCCTTCCCGCGGCGACGGTGGTGCCGCCCCGCAGAAACGCCGCTCCAGCGCCTCGCGTCAGCGTGTCTGGCGCCGCTGGCGCACGGGGCCGGCCCGCGCCCACGCACGCCGGCCCGGCACCTCGGCCGGGGCACAGCGAGGCTACTCCCGTGGCATCGATCGCGGACGCGCGCCCCGCTGCCGTAGCGGCGCGCTGGCAGCGGCTCGTCGAACCTGGTCTGGGGGCTCTCGGGCTTGTGCTTTGCCTCGCGGCGCTCGGACGCGCGGAGTGGCTGCTGGCGCGTCGCCGTAGAATCAATCGCAATGGAGCGCTACTACGTCACGACACCGATCTACTACGTGAACTCGACCCCGCACATCGGGCACGCGTACACGACGATTGCAGCGGACATCCTCGCCCGCAATCGGCGGCAGCGTGGCTCCGAGACTTTCTTCCTGACCGGAGTCGACGAGCACGCAGCCAAGGTCGCCCGCGTCGCCGCGGAGCAGGGCCTGTCGCCGCAGGAGTACGCCGACCGGATCGCGGTCGTTTGGCGTGAGCTCCCTGCGCGCCTCAACGCGTCGAACGACTTCTTCATCCGCACGAGCGACGAGGAGCACAAGCGCTTTGTCCAGGGGTTTCTGCAACGGCTCTACGACAACGGGCACGTCTACCAGGACGTCTACTCCGGGCTCTACTGCGTCGGGTGCGAGGCATTCAAGACCGAGGCAGACCTCGTGGACGGTAAGTGCCCGGAGCACGATCGCGCGCCCGAGTGGATCGAGGAGCGCAACTGGTTCTTCCGGCTGTCGTCGTTCCAGCAGCAGCTGCTCGATCTCTTCGACCGTGCCGATTTCGTCCAGCCTGGGTTCCGGGCCAACGAGGCCAGGAGTTTCATCGAAGGCGGTCTCGAGGACTTCTCGATCAGCCGGGCCGGCCAGACCTGGGGGATTCCGATTCCGTGGGATCCGGATTCGATCGCCTACGTCTGGGCTGACGCCCTCGTCAACTATCTGAGTGCGCTCACCTACGCCCGTCCCGGCGAGGATCTGGTCGCAACGTTTTGGCCGTCGGTTCGCCACCTGCTGGCGAAGGACATCCTGCGTTTTCACTGCGTGTACTGGCCGGCAATGTTGCTCGCGGCGGGGTACGAGCCACCCGCGCAGCTGTTCGTGCACGGGTATCTGCTGCTCGACGACAAGAAGATCTCGAAGTCGCTCGGGAACGTCGTCGATCCGCTCGACCTGATCGACGTCTACGGCGTCGACCCGGTGCGGTTCTGGTGTGCGCGGGCGGTCTCGTTCGGCCAGGACGGGGTAGCCTCGATCGTCGGCATTCACGAGCGCTACGAGCGCGAGCTCGGCAACGATCTCGGCAACCTGCTCTCCCGCTCGACCGCGATGGTGGCCAGATACCGAGGCGGCAGGCTGCGAGCGCTGCCTTCGCCGGAGGGTGCCGTCGCGGCTGCTCTCACGCCACTCGCGGACGACGTCGCGTGCCGGCTCGACGGCTTCGACGTCACGGGCGCGCTCGAGCGCATCTGGGAGTTCGTCCGGGTGCTCAACCGCGAGGTCGAGACAACGGCGCCTTGGCGGCTGGCAAAGGACGACGCACGTGCCGACGATCTCGACCGTGTGCTGTACGACCTTGTCGACGGCCTCCGTGCGGTCGCGATTGCCCTCGCGGCGTACGTTCCGGAGACCGCCAATGCGATCCTGGCGGCCCTGCGCCAGCCCACGACCGTCGACTGGTCGCTTGTGGCCTACGGTGTCACGGACGAGACGAAGGGGATCGAGGCGGCTCCGCCGCTGTTCCCCCGGCTCGAAGCGCCGTCGGCATGAGCCCCCGGCGATGATCGACACCCACGCCCACCTCGACGGCTGCGACGAGCCCGCCGCCTTCCTCGTCGAGCGTGCTCGGGCGGTCGGCGTCTCGCGAATCGTCACGATCGGTACCGGCATTGCGTCGTGCCGTGCGGCACTCGCGATCGCCGAGGCCGAAAAGGGGGTCTCGGCAGCGCTCGGAATCGACCCGCACCAGGCGGGAGGCGCCGAAGCGACCCGGGTCGGCGAGCTCGTCGGCCTTCTCGCCCATCCGTGCGTGGTGGCGGTCGGTGAGACCGGGCTCGACTACTTCCACGACCTCGCTCCCCGGGCTGCGCAGCGGGCGCTGTTCGACCGTCAGCTCGAGACGGCGGCTACCGCGGGCTTGCCGGTCGTGATCCACACCCGCGATGCGGACAAGGACACGGCCGCTGCGCTCGCCGCGTTCCCCGGCACGGTGATCCTCCACTGCTTCTCCGCTCCGGGGCTGCTCGAGACGGCGATCGAGCGGGGCTACTACGTCTCGTTCGCGGGCAACGTCACGTACCCGAAGGCGACTGCCCTGCGCGATGCCGCCGTTGCGGTGCCAGGCGACAGGATTCTCGCCGAGACGGACAGCCCCTACCTTTCCCCACAACTGCTGCGCGGGAAGCGCAACGAGCCGGCCAACGTGCTCCACACCCTGGCCGTTCTCGCCGAAGCGCGGGGGGAAGAGGTCGCGGCGCTCGAGCGCCAGATGGACCGGAACGCAACCGCGGCGTTCGGCCTCTCGCGACCGTGAGTGGCCCGGCGCCGAAGAAGTCACTCGGCCAGCACTTCCTGGCCGACGACAACATCCTCGCCGTCATCGCGCGCCTTGCAGACCTCGGCCCCGACGACGTCGCCCTCGAGGTCGGCCCGGGGCTCGGCGCCCTCACACAGGTGCTCGCCGACCGCTGCGCCCACGTCCACGCCGTCGAGCTCGACCGGCGCCTCGAGCAGCATCTCGTCGGCATTGCCGCCCGTCCGAACGTGTCCATTCACTGGGGCGACGCCCTGCGGCTCGACCTCGCGAGCCTCGACCCTGCCCCGACGAAGCTCGTCGCGAACCTGCCCTACAACGTCGCGACCCCGATCGTCGCGGAGAGCCTCGCCGGCCTGCCGACGGTGGATCAGTGGTGCGTGATGGTGCAACGCGAGGTTGCCGACCGCTTCTTCGCGGTTCCGTCGACGAAGGCGTACGGAGCCGTCTCCGTGCTGATCCAGCTCTCTGCAACGCGGACAGGGTTCCACCCGGTCTCGCGCAGCGTCTTCCGGCCGCCTCCGAATGTCGACTCGGCGCTCGTCGCGTTCCGGCGCACCGCCTTACCGGGCGACTTCGCGGGTATCCGTCGCGTCGTCGAGGGCGCCTTCGCGCACCGCCGCAAGACGCTCGCCAACTCGCTCCAGCTCGCCGGCGTGTCAACACGAGAGGAGGCGGTGACGGCGCTCACCGTCCTCGGCCATGATCCGTCGGTGCGCGCCGAGGCGCTCGCTCCACCCGTGTTCGTCGAGCTGGCGCGGAAGCTCGCATGAGGCGCCTTCGGGCACCGGCGAAGATCAACCTCGCGCTCGTCGTGGGGCCGCCCGCCGAGGGCGGCAAGCACGAGGTTGCGACCGTCCTCCAGCGCCTCGCCCTCGCGGACGAGATCGCGCTCGGGGCCGGCGAGCGCCTCACCGTCTCCGGCTTCGAGGGAGACACGATCGTGACGGAGGCACTTGCGTCACTTGCAGCCGCCGCAGGTGTCGAGCCGGCCTGGCACGTCGACATCGTGAAGTCCGTCCCCTTGGCCGCCGGGCTCGGGGGCGGCAGTTCCGATGCAGCCTCCGCGCTCCGGCTCGCGAACGAGCTGCTCCCCGAGCCGCTCGCACCGCACGGGCTCGCCGCGCTCGCCGCGACGATCGGGGCCGACGTCCCCTTCTTCCTCGCTGACGGACCGCAGCTCGGGACCGGCGACGGTAGCGTCCTCGAGCCTCTCGACCTGCCGCAGGACTTCCAGGTCGTACTGATCCTTCCATCCGGTCGTCTGAAGACGTCGACCCGGGACGTGTACAGCGCGTTCGATGCACGCGAGGGGGCCGTCGGATTCGAGGCCCGACGCACGGAGTTGCTCGAGGCGCTCGCTGCAGTCCGGAATGCAGGCGACCTGGGCCGGCTGCCGTTGAACGACCTCGCGTCGTCGCCTCTCGCCGAGAGGCTGCTCGAGGCCGGTGCATTCCGGGCCGACGTCAGCGGGGCAGGCCCGTGCGTCTACGGCCTGTTCGCCGATCGCGACGAGGCCGACGCAGCGGCTCGCAGCCTCCGTCCAGAGTGTCGGACGTGGGTCACGGCGCCACTGTGGTCGGCGTGATCGGTGCTCCCTGAGACAGGCGGAAGCATCTACGGTGCGGTCGTGACCGGTCTCGTCGTCGAGCATCGCGCGAGCCTCTTCTCGCGCCGACTGCGTCGCCGGAGGGTGGAGATCGCCCTCGGGATCGCCGCGGTGGAGGCGGTGCTCGTCCTGGTCGGCATCGTCCCCTGGTGGGCGGTGATCGCCGCGGCGGCCGTCTCCCTCGCCGCCTACGCAGGAGCCGGCCGGCGGCAACCGTCTCCTGGGTTGCGCACGGCCACGTGGCTCGCAGCCGTTTCCCAGCTCGTCGTGGTCCTCGTTCCCGTCGCGATCGCCCTCGTCGGCCTGCTTGCGCTCGCCGTGCTGGTCGTTTTCGCCGGAGTGGCGCTGACCGTGATCCTGCATGATCGGCGGTGAGCCTTCCGACCGCAGCGACCGGGTGTCCGGGTACACTCCGCGTCCCGATTCACTGGGGCGTGGCCAAGTGGTAAGGCAACGGGCTTTGGTCCCGTGATCCCAGGTTCGAATCCTGGCGCCCCAGCCAACGTGCCGACCGTGACCGAATCCCGCCCCAAGCTCGCAGCCGTCGTCATGGCCGGTGGCCGTGGGACCCGCATGCGCTCTGCCACGCCGAAGCACCTCCACCCGATCCTGGGGCGGCGGATGGTCGACTGGGTCGTCGAGGCGGCCCGGCCGCTTCACGCCGAGCAGCTGGTCGTCGTCGTCTCCCCCGACACGGCCGACCAGTTCGAGGGGTCGACCGTCGCCGTGCAGGAGCAGCCGCTGGGAACGGGGGACGCGGTTCGGAGCGCCCAGGAGTCGCTCGCCGTCGCGGACGAGGTGCTGATCCTCTCGGGCGACACCCCGCTCCTCACGACGGGGCTCCTGGAAGCTCTGGTCTCGAGGCACAGGTCGCAGGGCGCAGGCGCCACCGTCCTCTCGTTCGTCCCCTCCGATATCCGCAGCTACGGACGGATCGTGCGTGGCGCCGGCGGTGACCTGGAGGCGATCGTCGAGGCCGCGGATGCGTCCGCCGAGCAGCTCGCGATCGGCGAGGCGAACTCCTCGATCTACGTCTTTCGGGCGGAGCTGCTTTGGCCCGCGCTCGATCGGCTGCGCCCCGTCAACGCCCAGGGTGAGCTGTACCTGACCGATGCCGTCCGCGACCTCGTGGAGGCCGGGCACCGCGTCGCCGTACACGTCGCACCCGATCCCGACGAGACGGAGGGCGTGAACACCCGGGTCGAGCTCGCCGCGGCAGCTGCTGCCCTCCGCGACCGGATCAACGTGGAGCACATGCTCGCCGGCGTCACCATCGTCGATCCGGCGTCTACCTGGATCGAGCCGACGGTGACGCTCGCGGCCGACAGTGTGGTGCATCCGTTCACCCTGCTTCGGGGTGAGACCGTGGTCGCCGCGGGCGCCGAGATCGGCCCTCACGCTGTTGTCGTCGATGCCGAGATCGGACCGGCTGCGATCGTCGGGCCGTTCTGTTACGTTCGCCCAGGAACCGTTCTGGGCGCGCGGGCGAAGGCGGGCACGTTCGTAGAGCTCAAGAACACGCGGTTGGACGAGGGTGCGAAGGTGCCACATCTGAGCTATTTCGGCGACGCGGAGGTGGGAGCAGGCACGAACGTCGGTGCGGGGTCGATCACGGCGAACCTCGATCACCACCCCGGGGTCCCCAAGAAGCGCACGGTGATCGGGCGGAACGCGAGGGTTGCCGTCGACACGATGTTCGTCGCCCCGGTCACCGTGGGGGACGACGCCTGGACTGCGGCAGGGACTGTCGTCACCGAGGATGTACCGGACAACGCTCTCGTCGGGTTTCCGCCGAGGCAGACGATCAAGGAGGGTCGAGGTGGAAAGCGGGACGGTTGAGCAGACGCTGCCGGGGCTCGGTGCACCCGACTTGCCGGCCGCCGGCCCGGTGATGGGGCGCGCGATCGGCCTGGCGCCGAGCAAGCGGCTCATGATCGTCTCGGGCCGGTCGAACCTTGCTCTGGCGGAGAAGATCGGCCTCCAGATCGGCTGCGACCTGGGCGAGATGACGCTCAAGACCTTCGCCAGCGGCGAGACCTACTGCCGGTACGAGGACTCCATTCGGGGCGCGGACATCTTCATCGTGCAGACCGCGTCGATGCCGGTCGACCAGCATCTGATGGAGCTCCTGATCATGATCAATGCCGCGAAACTCGCCTCGGCGAAGCGCATCACGGCCGTGATTCCCTGGTACTTCTACGTCCGCCAGGACAAGAAGTCTCGCCCGCGCGAGCCCATCACCGCGAAGCTCGTTGCCGACCTCCTCCAGACTGCCGGGGCCGACCGAGTCCTGACGATGGATCTCCATGCCGGCCAGGTTCAGGGCTTCTTCGAGATCCCCGTCGACCACATGACGGCCGTGCCGATGTTCGCGCAGTACGTCCGCGACCTCAACCTCGGTGACGGCCTCGCCGTCGTCTCGCCCGACACCGGCCATGCCAAGATCGCCGGCAAGTTCGCGGAGATGGTCGCGGGTGACCTCGTCATTCTCAACAAGGTGCGGCCCGCGCACAACCAGGCCAAGATCACGACCGTGATCGGCGACGTCGAGGGCAGGGTCGCCGTCATCATTGACGACATCATCGATACCGCCGGCACGCTCGTCGCCGGCGCGCAGGCCCTCAAGGACGCCGGCGCGACGAAGGTCTACGCGTGCGCCACCCACGGCCTGTTCAACGGGCAGGCGCTGGAGCGGATCGCCGAGAGCGAGATCCACAAGCTCGTCGTCACCGACACGGTCCCGCTCGACCCTCTCGCGCAGCCGGACAACATCCAGGTGCTCTCGATCGCGGGCATCCTCGCCGAGACGATCTCGAACGTGTTCGCGGACGACTCCGTGTCTGCGATCTTCGCCGGCGAGAACCAGCTGTTCTGAGGGCCACCTTGCGTCCGCACGCCGAGGAGAAGCCCGGCGGGTGGCCCTCCGACGGCACCCCCTGAGAGTGCCGCCGGCGCCAGAGTTGTTGTCGGCAACCAGGGCGCGCTCCTGAAATTCCGTTGTCGCCGGGGGAGGGGGTGCCGACCGGCTGGCGAACCGTTACGCAGGCCGGACCGGCCCATGGCGTCCGCACCCATCCTCCCCTGAGGGGTGCGGAGTGCGTCCGCCGGTCCGGCCACTGTCGCTCGACCCACCCGATTCGCGACCACCCATGACCGGGCGTACCGGATCGGGCGTCCGGAGCATGAGGCACGCGAGTGTCCTCCGTGCCGTTTCGAGGGCATTGCTACACTTCGCCGCCGTGTCCGGGGACAGAATCATTCTCGAGGTCAAGGAGCGCGGAGCCGACCAGCTCGGCACCCGCAACGTCAAGCGCCTGCGGCGTCAGGGCCTGATCCCCGGCGTGCTCTACGGGAAGGCGAACAAGCCATTCGTCGTGGGTGAGCGGGAGCTCCGGATCGCCCTGACCGGGCCGTCCGGCCTCAACGGGATCGTCGATGTCCTGATCGACGGCCAGAAGACACCCCACCATGCCGTGCTCAAGGACTACCAGCAGCATCCGGTCCGGGGCACGATCACGCATGTCGACTTTCACGAGGTGCGACTCGACCAGCCGATCCAGGCCACCGTTCTCGTGCACCTCATCGGCGAGTCGCCAGGAGCGAAGGTCGGCGGCGTCGTTCAGCAGGTCGCGCGCGAGCTCAACGTCGAGGCGCTGCCGTCGGACGTCCCGGAGTACATCGACGTGGACGTCAGCGGCCTGGAGCTCGGAGAGACGCTGCGGCTGCAGGATGTCGCGACGGTCAAGGGCGTCACGTTCCTCGACGACCCTGCTGAGACCGTGATCGCCAACTGCTCGGCGCCGCGCGGCCTCACCGAGGCCGAAGAGGCAGCCGAGGAGGCGCTCGCCGCCGAGGCCTCGGCTGAGTCCGCCGCTGCGGCGGAGGCTGCTGCACCCGCACCAGACGAGGAGTAGCCCTTGCCGCTCTTCCGTCGGGGCGACGCGGCCTCGACGCTCGATCTTCTCGTCGTCGGGCTCGGCAACCCGGGCCGGCGCCATGAGCGTGATCGGCACAACCTCGGCTTCATGGTCGTCGACGAGCTCGCGCGTCGCCACGGCGGCACGTTCAAGAGCAAGTTCAGCGGCCACCTGGCAGACGTCCGCGTGGACGGATGCCGCCTCGTGCTCCTGAAGCCGGACACGTACATGAACGACTCCGGCCGCTCGGTGCAACCGGCGATTGCGTTCTACAAGACACCCCTCGCGAGCCTGCTGGTCGTCCACGACGAGGTGGATCTCGATCTCGGCCGCCTGCAGGCCCGGTTGGGCGGCGGGCTTGCCGGCCACAACGGCCTCCGCTCGATCGCAGGGCGGCTCGGCAGCCCCGAGTTCCTGCGGTTGCGTGTGGGCGTCGGCCGTCCGGGGCGAGGCGATCCTCGCGACATCGCCGACTTCGTGCTCGCCCCGTTCGCCCCCGAGGACGATGCAGAGTCGATCGTCACACGTGCCGCCGACGCGGTCGAGTCGCTTGTCACGGTCGGTCTCGACGAGACGCAGAGCTCCTTCAATTGAGGTTGACGCGCCGCCGCCAGAGTCGGACCTCGTGCAGATGAACCTGTTCGACGACGACGGTTGGCTGGAGCGAACCTGGCCGCCCGAGAAGCCGGGCTTTCTGTGGCGTCGTAAGCGACTGGCCGGAGACCATCTCGGCGCGAGCCTGTACGAGCTCATGCCGGGAGAGAGCGGCTTTCCCTATCACTACGAGCTGGGGAACGACGAGCTGCTCGTGGTCGTCGAAGGCAATCCGACGCTGCGCGCGTCCGACGGCGAACGGAGCTGCAACCTGGCGACTGCATGCTCCTCCCGAGCGGGCCGGACGGTGCGCACCAGCTCGGGAACCGGTCGGACGGGCCGGTTCGGTTGCTGCTGGAATCGAACTTCGCGATGCCTCGCGCCGCGGTACGGGTCGGCAGCAACGAGATCATGATCCGGGGGACCGGGCCCGACGAGCGCGGCTGGTTTCCGCTCGATGCTGCGGCCGACTACTGGGACGGGGAAGGCGAGTGAGCGTCACCTGTGGAGATTCCGGCACGAAGCCGGCCCGGAGCCGGCACGCGCCCGTCACTGTTCGCTCGCTACCGTGCCTGTAGGGGCACGGGGGTGCCCTTGGGGGACGTTGGGGCCGCGTTTTCGGAGGGCGGTAAGATGGCCCGGCGGGGCTCGTTTCCCGCCAGTTGCATGGACCAGACGCCCCTTCACGCCTTCATCGCCGAGCTCGCAGCCAGCGATCGATTCCAGGCATTCACCAAGGCGCTGCCGGCCCGGGCGCGCGTGTCCGAACCAGCCCTTCCGCTCGTGCTCGCCGCGCTCTACGAGGAGCTCGGCCGAGGCCTGCTGATCCTCCTGCCGGAGGACGCCGACGCGCGGGATGCGGCCGAAGGCGCATCGTGGTTCCTCGGCCCCGAACGGGTGGCACTGCTCCCGAGTCGCGGCGTCTCGCACGCGTCGGGCCTCGAGCCGCCGCCGCACCTCGTCGGCGAGCGCGCCCGTGCGCTCGACGTGCTCGCCGCCGGCGGGCTCGTGTGCGCCTCGGCCGCAGCGCTCGCGGAGGGCATGCCTCCTGACGCGGCAAGGCCGCAGCCGGTGCGGCTCGTGCTCGGCGACGAGCCCGGTCTCGACGGCCTCGCCCGGGCTCTCGCGAGCGCCGGCTACGAGCGCGTAGAAAGGGTCGACGAGCGCGGCCAGTTCGCCGTTCGCGGCGGCATCGTGGACGTCTTCCCGTCGACCGGCCGCGAGCCCCTCCGCGTGGAGCTGTTCGGTGACGAGATCGAGCAGGTGCGCTCGTTCTCGCCCTTCACGCAGCGCGCGTTGCACGCCGTCACCGAGGCGAGCGTGTATCCCGCCGCCGAGCGCCGCCGCGAGAGCATTGAGTTGGAGGTGTCGCCCCACGGCTGGGAGAGCGACGGCGTTCCCGACGCAGGGTTGGGGACCGTGCCCGCCGACCTCGTCCCACCGGTCGACCGCGCCCCCGACTTCGTCTGGCAGCCGGACGAGGTGCGCGCGGTGTGGAACGAGGAAGGGCTCACCCCGATCGTGCTCGACGGCGCCACCGAGCTCGACCCGTTCCCTCGCGGACAGGCCTTTCAGTTCGAGGCCCAACGTCCGGCGATCGCGGCCCGCGGCCTGGCCGAGGCCGAGAACGAGCTCGCCGGGTTCGTCCGCTCCGGGAACCGCGTCGTCGTGACCTTCCCCCATCGCGGCGAGGCGCTGCGGCAGGGTGGGCTGCTGCGCAAGGTCGAGAGCACGATCCACCCTGACGGCGCTGCGCTCCCACGCGAGCCTGCCGTCCGCTTCGCGATCTCGCCGGCGCGCCGGGGGTTCGTCTGGCGGGAGCTCCAGCTCGTGCTCCTGCCGGACACCCAGGTGTTCCGCAAGCGGCCCCCCCGGGCAGACGCGCGCCTTGGCCGGGCGCTCGCCTCGTTCGCCGATCTCCGGGTCGGTGATTTCGTCGTCCACGAGGATCACGGCGTCGGCAAGCTGCTCGGGTTCGAGACCAAGACGGTCGCCGGCGTCACCCGGGACTACCTCTTCCTCGCCTTCCGCGGCGAGGACAGGCTCTACGTCCCTCACGAGCAACTCGGCAAGCTCTCCCGCTACATCGGGGCCGACGCCAAGGCGCCCGCGCTCTCGAAGCTGGGAGGCAAAGCCTGGCAGAACCTCAAGACCCGCGCGCGCGAGTCGGTTCGCGAGCTCGCAGGCGAGCTGCTCGCGCTGTACGCCCAGCGACAACGCGCTGAGGGCTCCAGCTTCGACCTCTCGAACGAGTGGCTCGAGCGGTTGGAGGCATCGTTCCCCTACCGCGAGACCGACGACCAGGCGCGGGCGATCGAGGCCGTCAAGGAGGATCTCGAGTCGCCTCGACCGATGGACCGGCTCGTGTGCGGCGACGTCGGCTTCGGCAAGACGGAGGTCGCAGTGCGGGCCGCCTTCGCAGTCGCCGTCAACGGCAGGCAGGTCCTCGTGCTCTGCCCCACCACGATCCTCGCCGAGCAGCACTGGAACACCTTCCGTGAGCGCTTTCGCGACTTCCCGCTCAACGTCGAGATGGTGTCGCGGTTCCGGAAGCCCGCCGAGACCAAGCAGGTGCTGGCCGATTTCGCCGTCGGCAAGGTCGACGTGCTCGTCGGCACCCATCGCGTGCTCTCGCGCGACGTGATCCCCAACGAGCTCGGGCTCGTCATCCTCGACGAGGAGCAGCGGTTCGGCGTGGCCCAGAAGGAGCTGCTCCGATCCCTCCGGCTCGAGGTCGACGTCCTGGCGCTGTCGGCGACACCGATCCCGCGGACGCTGCACATGTCCCTGTCCGGCCTGCGTGACATCTCGATCATCGAGACACCGCCCGAGGGGCGACGTCCGATCAGGACGAGCGTGGGGGAGTACGACGAGGAGCTGATCAGGGTCGCGCTCGAGCGGGAGCACGCCCGCGGTGGCCAGGCGTTCTACCTCCACAACCGGGTCGACACGATCGAGGAGATGGGCGAGAAGCTCCGCCAGCTCTGCCCCGGGCTCCGCTTCCTGGTCGCGCACGGGCAGATGAACGAGCGCGACCTGGAGGAGAGGATGCATGCGTTTCTTGCCGGCGACGCGGACGTGCTCGTCTCCACCACGATCATCGAGTCGGGCATCGACATCCCGCAGGCCAACACCCTCATCGTGGAGCGCGCCGACGTCCTCGGGCTCAGCCAGCTCTACCAGATCCGCGGACGCGTCGGCCGCTCCGACGTCACGGCCCACGCGTACCTCTTCTATCCGGACGCGATGGAGTTGACACCCGAGGCGCGCGCACGCCTTGCGACGCTCGCCGACCACACGGAGCTCGGAGCCGGCTTCCAGATCGCGATGCGCGACCTCGAGATCAGGGGTGCCGGCGACCTGCTCGGAGCCGAGCAGTCCGGCCATGTCGCCGCCCTGGGGTTCGAGCTCTACGTCGAGATGCTCAACGAGGCCGTGGCGGAGCTTTCCGGCCAGGCCCGCGCCGCCGTCCGCCCGGTTCGCGTGGATGCGCGCGTCGACGCATTCATCCCAGCGTCGTACGTCGCATCCGAGGCGCTCAAGATCGACATGCACCGGCGGCTCGCGCTCGTCGAGCACGACGACGAGCTCCGCGAGCTTCGCGCCGGAGTCGAAGACCGCTACGGGCCTCTGCCCGGGCCCGTCGAGAACCTCTTCTCGATCCAGGAGGCCAAGCTGAAGCTCGCACTGATCGGAGCGGACTACCTCGTCTATCGTGGCGGTCGCGCGACCGTCGGCCCCCTGGCGCTCGGCTCGGACGAGCTCCGGTCTCTGAGGGCCCTCGCCGATACGCTGGTCTACACGCAGGCGAAGCGTGAGGTGAGCCTCCGCACGGACGATCTCAAGGGGGCGCTCGGACTTGCCGATGCTATAGTCGCGGCCCGCTCGGCGGCCTGAGCATCTCCCTCTGCAAGGGCGTAGGGCGAAGTCCGAACACGTCGCAACGGTGCATTAACACGTCCTCGTCTATACCTTGAAAGACACGTTCCAGCCACGCCAACAAGAGAGCCTTTTCACATGAAGCCCACCCGCATCGTCCTTGCCGTCCTCATCGCGCTCGCCGTGCTCGTCGCAGCCGCCTGCGGGGGGAGCGACACGCAGAGCGTCCCCGAAAATGCCGTTGCCGTCGTCGACGGGACACCCGTGACGAAAGCCGAGCTCGAGGGGTTGCTGGCACGGGCGAAGGCGACGTACAAGTCCCAGAAGCGCGCC
The DNA here is from genome assembly GCA_963823355.1 of uncultured Thermoleophilia bacterium. Taxonomy (GTDB): domain Bacteria; phylum Actinomycetota; class Thermoleophilia; order Gaiellales; family Gaiellaceae; genus Gaiella. Next base: position 107,973 of record CAWGLG010000007.1, on the reverse strand, counting down.
TTCCCGAAGGCAGGAACGGCCGAGTACCAGTCGCTGCAGACGCAGGCGGTCGCATTCCTGGTTCAGCGCACGGAGTACGACAGCAGGGCCAACGAACTCAAGCTCGCGGTCACCGACAAGGAGATCGACGCCCGGATCGAGCAGTACAAGAAGCAGGCGTTCGGCGGGAGCCAGGCGAAGCTCGACAAGCAGCTGAAGTCACAGGGCTACACGACGGAGACGCTCCGGGCAGACGTCAGGGCACAGCTCCTCTCCGAGAAGATCTACGACGCGATCACGAAGGACGCCAAGGTGCCCGACTCGGAGATCACGAAGTACTACAACGAGAACAAGGCGCAGTACGTCGTCGCGGAGAGCCGTGACGTCCGCCACATTCTCATCGCCCTCAACAAGGACGGCAAGAAGGCGAACACCGCGACCGGCGACAAGGTCGACTACGCGAAGTCGAAGGCGCTCGCCGACAAGCTCTACAGCCAGATCAAGGCAGGCGCCGACTTCGCGGCGCTGGCGAAGAAGTACTCGGCGGATCCGGGCTCGGCGGCCAACGGCGGGCAGCTGACAATCGTTCGTGGGCAGACCGTGGCGCCGTTCGACAAGACCGCGTTCCTGCTCAAGACGAACGCCGTCTCGGCGCCCGTGAAGACCGACTTCGGCTATCACGTGATCACGCCGGTCTCAGCCGTCAAGCCGAGCACCACGACTCCGCTGAAGGACGCCAAGGCGCAGATCGAGGCCCAGCTCCTCGACAAGAAGAAGACCGATCTGATCACGAAGTGGACGGCCGACACGAAGGACTTCTTCGCCAAGAAGGTCGCGTACGCGACCGGGTTCGCTCCGCCCGAGGCTGCGACCCAGTCGTCGGCCACGACCACCGGCTGATCGCGAGTGCCCCTCGCGCAGGCGCTCGTCGAGCTGCAAGAGCTGACGAAGCGCCTGCGCCGGGACTGCCCCTGGGACCGAGAGCAGACCGCTCGCACGATCGTGCCGCACACGGTCGAAGAGGCCTACGAGGTCGCAGACGCCGCCAACGCCGGCGACCCCGCCAAGCTGCTCGACGAGCTCGGGGATCTCCTGTTTCAAACCTACTTCCTGGCGCTGTTGCTCGAGGAGCAGGGCCACGGTGACCTGGAGGCCGTCGCCCGGGCCGTACACGCCAAGCTCGTCCGTCGCCACCCTCACGTCTTCGGGGAGGCCGAGGCGGACTCGGCGGGACGGGTGCGCGAGCGGTGGGAGGCGATCAAGACCGAGCAGGAAGGACGTTCGGGGATCTTCCACGACGTGCCGGAGGCGCTCCCCGGGCTGCTTCAGGCCCGCAAGGTGCAACGGCGGGCGGCCACGGCGGGGTTCGACTGGCCCGACCTCGCAGGACCGCTTGCCAAGCTGCGGGAGGAGATTGCGGAGATCGAGGTCGAGCTCGCCCGTGCCGGCCGTCCAGCACCGGAGACGGAAGCCGACCCCGAGGTGTTCGCCGAGCTCGGAGATCTCCTGTTCACCGTCGTCAACGTGGCGCGGGTCGTCAACGTCGACCCCGAGCTCGCCCTGCGCGCCACGAGCACGCGCTTCGTGGCCCGGATCGAGCTCGCGGAGCGGCTTGCGGCGGAGGCCGGGAAGACCTGGGTCGGCCTCGACCTCGATGCGCAGGAGAGCTGGTATGCGCGCGCCAAGGCACAGCTGGCCGACGAGCATGCCCGTGGGCGTCCCTGATCCGCGCGCCTGTTGCCGACCCTCGACGGTGCTCGACCTGGGAAGCGGCCGGCTTGTCGACCCTTGATGGATCCTGCGGGCGATCAGGGAATTCGCGCCGGTGGACCCGAGAATCTTGCCGGAAAGTACGGCCCGAATCTGCAGTCGAGCGTGGGCCGGTGGAGCTCGTAGTGTGCTCTTCACTGCGAGCTCCACCGGCTAGGGTGTCGTCATGAGCGCGATCGTCCACGTCCACGCCCGGCAGGTTCTCGACTCACGTGGCAACCCGACCGTCGAGGTCGAGGTCGGTCTCGAATCGGGTGCGTTCGGGGCGGCCGCCGTACCCTCTGGCGCGTCGACCGGGGAGCACGAGGCCATGGAGCTTCGCGACGGCGGCGACGACTGGCTCGGCAAGGGCGTCACTCGCGCCGTCGCGCATGTCAACGGAGAGCTCGCCGACCGGGTCGGCGGCATGGACGCGCGCGAGCAGCGCGAGATCGACGGCGCGATGATCGAGCTCGACGGAACGCCCACCAAGGCGCGCCTTGGCGCGAATGCGATTCTCGGGGTCTCGCTGGCGGTCGCGAAGGCGGCTGCCGCCGACGCCGACCTGCCGCTCTACCGTTGGATCGGGGGCACCAACGCCCATGTCCTGCCCGTTCCGTTGCTGAATGTCGTCAACGGCGGCGCTCATGCGCAGAATTCGCTCGACTTCCAGGAGTTCATGCTCGTGCCCGCGGGTGCGACGTCGTTCTCCGACGCCATCCGCGTCGGCGTGGAGTGCTACCACTCCCTCAAGACGCTCCTCAAGGAGCGCGGGCTCTCGACGAGCGTCGGCGACGAGGGGGGCTTCGCGCCCGATCTCGGGTCGGCTTCCGACGTCTGCGAGGCCATCCTGGAGGCTGCCGAGCGCGCGGGACACCGCGATAAGGTCGCGATCGCGCTCGATCCAGCCACGAGCGAGCTCTATCGGGACGGCACCTACGTTCTGGAGCGACAGGGCGACACGCTCGACGGGAGCGGGATGATCGATCTCTGGGCCGACCTCGTCGGTCGCTTCCCGGTCGTCTCGATCGAGGACGGCCTCGCCGAGAACGACTGGGCCACGTGGCAGACGCTGACCGAGCGTCTCGGCAGCCGGATCCAGCTCATCGGCGACGACCTGTTCGTCACGAACGTGGACTTCCTCCGGCGCGGCATCGCCGAGAAGGTCGCCAACGCGATCCTCGTCAAGGTCAACCAGATCGGCACGCTCACGGAGACGCTCGACGCGATCGAGCTCGCGCAGTCGAACGGGTACGCGACGATCGTCTCGCATCGCTCCGGCGAGACCGAGGACGCGACGATCGCCGACATCGCCGTGGCGACGAACAGCGGCCAGATCAAGACCGGTGCCCCGGCCCGCTCGGACCGCACCGCGAAGTACAACCAGTTGCTCCGCATCGAGGATCAACTGGGCGACCAGGCCGTCTACCCGGGCTGGAGCGCGTTCCCCCGAACCGCCTCGGTCGCCTGAGGCACGCGTGCGCCGCACGAAGATCGTCGCCACGATTGGCCCTGCCTCCTCGTCGCCGGAGGCGATTGCCGCACTGATCGCCGCCGGCATCGACGGCGCGCGACTCAACATGTCGCACGGCAGCCACGACGATCACCGAACCCGGGGTACACGGGTTCGTGAGGCCGAGGCGGCCGCGGGCCGGCCGATTGCGCTGATCGCCGACCTGCAGGGGCCGAAACTCCGCCTCGGCAATCTCGAGGCGCCGATCACGCTCGAGCGCGGCACGACCGTCGTGATCGCCGGTGAAGACGTGGCGCATGACGACGATCTGCCGATCAGCCCCGCTGTCCTCGGCTCCGTCCTCCAGCTCGGCAACGACGTCCTGATCGACGACGGCCACGTCAAGCTACGGGTCGAGGCGGTCGAGCGAGGGCGGGCGCGTTGCGAGGTGATCGTCGGCGGCGTCGTCTCCTCCCACAAGGGCGTCAACCTCCCGGGTGTCCCTCTCCCGATCCCGTCCATCACCCGCAAGGACCTCGACGACCTCGAGTTTGCGATGGAGCTCGGGGTCGACTTCGTCGCTCTCTCGTTCGTCCGTTCCGCCTCGGACGTGCGGGCCCTCCGCACTCTGATCGAGGCCCGCGGCTCGACGGCGCACGTGATCGCCAAGATCGAGAAGGCCGAGGCGATCACGGCGCTCGACGAGATCCTGGCCGAGTCCGACGCCGTCATGGTCGCGCGCGGCGACCTCGGCGTCGAGATCGGGACGGCCGACGTCCCGCTGCTCCAGAAGCGCATCATCAGCCGGGCGCTCGAGCGTGGTCGCCCTGTCATCACCGCAACCCAGATGCTGGAGTCGATGATCCACCAGACCGAGCCCACCCGGGCCGAGGCCTCCGACGTCGCCAACGCGATCCTCGACGGCACCTCCGCGATCATGCTCTCCGGCGAGACAGCCGTGGGCGAGTTCCCGGTCGAGGCTGTCGAGGTGATGAACCGGATCGCGTGTGCCGTCGAGCCGAGCCTCAACTATCGGCATGAGATCCCCCACGCCGACGACGCCCCGACGATCGGGCAGGCAATGTCGAACGCCGCCTGCGACATCGCCGAGGCGCTCGAGGCCCGGGCGATCCTCGTACCGACCTTCACGGGCCGCACAGCGTCGGCCGTCGCCCGTCTCCGTCCGCGCCGCCCGATCATCGCGGTCACCCACCGGTCACATTCGCTGCGCCACATGGCGCTCGAGTGGGGTGTCACCCCACTCGAGATCGCCGCCACCGACGACGTCGAGGACCTCTGGACGCGTGCGCTCGGCGTCGCCCGCTCCAGCGGGATCGTCAAAGCCGGCGAGCGTGTCGTGATCACCGCGGGCACCGCCGTCAACATCCCCGGCTCCACGAACGTGATCAAGGTCGATATCGCGTAGCCGGGGAGATTCCGCGATGGAAGAGCGTGTCGCGGAATCTCCCCGGCTCATGTTCTCTGCGCGCTTCGCGCGATCCTGAAGAGGCCGGCACGGCGGCGCGAGAACCTGCGGCCGGCGACCGGCTCCAGCCTGTCTCCCGGGTTTCCGCTCCGTCCGCTTCCCTCGAAGGAAACCGCCCACCCGACCGCGAACGAGGAACGGTGGAACGCACGGCGTCGAAAGCACGGCCGCGCAGGCGCCGGTTGCGCCTGCTCCTGCCCGTCGTCGTCCTGACCGTGATGGCGTTCCTCTACTACCGCCCCCTCGCGACCTACCTCGAGACACGGAGCGAGCTCGGAACGCGCCGGGCGCAGGTCGTGGCGCTGCGGGCAGAGAAGGTACGCCTCGAGCGGAGGCTGGCTCGGAACACGAGCGACGCCGCGCTTGCCCGCGAGGCGCGACGGATCGGGTACGTCAAGCCGGGCGAGCGCCTCTTCATCGTCAAGGGCGTCGCCGCCTGGCAGCGTCAGCATCACGCCGCCGCGCCGTAGACGACCCGGCGCCTCTAGGCTGCTAGCCGTGGATGATCGCGACGTCGTCGAGCGCCAGATCGGCCGACGCCCCAGGGCGTTCCGCCGTGTCGCGGCCCGCTGCCCGTTCGGCCTTCCGGCCGTCACCGAACAGGAGCCGTACGACGACACCGGCGCCCCTTTCCCCACGACGTACTACCTCACGTGCCGCCACCTGATCGCCGCGGTCTCTCGCGTCGAGGCGAGCGGGGGTGTGGAGCGCTGGAGCGCCGCCGTCGCGTCGAGCCCGGAGCTGACCGATGACCTGGCGCAAGCGACCGCGGCGCAGCGGCGGATTCGGCGTGCTCTCGCGGCAGGCCGCACCGGTGCCGACGGAGGCGCCTCGCTCGATTCCGGCATCGGCGGCTCACGGAACCCCGCCCAGCTCAAGTGCCTCCATGCGCACGTCGCCTTCGCGCTCGCGCAGCCCGGCTACCGCATCGGCGAGCGCATCCTCGCGGAGGTCCCCGAGCGGTGGCCAGCGCGACGTTGCTGCTCCGAGCCCGAGGAGGATGGGGACTGATGGGCGACCTCGACAGTGCCCGCCGCGACTGGGAGGATGGCTATCGCCGGCTCGAGCAGGCCTCTCGGGACGACCTCCAGGCCGAACGCCTTCGCCTCCAGTTCGACCTCATCTCGGCCGAGCTGCGCCGTCGCGTCGGCAGCACGTTCACGCTCGCGATGCTCGCAGATGCCTACTCCGGTGCGGACACGTGGACGCGGCAGGCGGTCGAGGAGCATGCGGCGACACCGGGGTGGGCCCGCTCGGTCGTGATGGTCGGCGACGCTGCCTTCCACATCTACGCGCGCGGAGCTGTTGACTACACCCCATGAGTGAGCCGACCTCACGCCGGCCCAGGCCCCGCCGCAACCCCTGGCCGCGCCGCGCTCTCGTCGTAGCGCTCGCGGTCGCGGTCTTCGCCCTCGGGATCGCCCTCGGCCAGGCTCTCGACGACGGCCCACCATCGCCCGCGACGGTGACCTACGTTCGCACCCTCGAGCCGCTCCCGCAGCAGCCGGCCACCACCACGCCCTGATCGCGCCCGGGGCTCAGAGCTCTTCGGACGCCTGCAGCAGGCCCGCCACGATCACGCCGATCGCGGCTACGAGACTGATCCAGATACCGACTCCTCGGCCGGCGAAGAAGAAGTCCTCCGGAATCGAGATCGCGCGCACGAGGACGATGATGGTCGCCACCGACCCGAGGGCGATCGTCAGCAGGCTTTCCGGGACGGCCGCGGGTTGCTGGACGCCCACCTCGCGCAGGACCACGACGATGACGACCGCGATGCCGAGGAAGAACACGACCTTGCCGCCGATCCCCGTGTCCCAGCCCGTGACCGAGACCTGGACGCCCTCACCCGTGCCCGCGTACCAGCCGGTGAAGGCCGAGACGGCGAGAACGACGCCCGCGAGCAGCCCGAGGCGGTCGCCGATGCCGAGCAGTCCCCGTTCGAGGAGCGAATCGCCCCGGATATCTCGATCTGGAAAGCCCATCGGCTGCATAGTATGGAGCATCGCGCGGAGGGAGTTGCGCCCCTACACTTCAGGCGTGGCACGACAGATGCGTGAGGTGAGGTCAGAGGACGTCCCGGTCGTCGACCACGAGGCGGTCCGCGACACGGTGCGCCTGCACCGGGCGCGCCGAAAGGCAAGGGTCGAGCATCGCAAGCGCACGCGCCGCGCCGGAATCCGGTTCTGGCTCGTTCTCCTCCTTCTCATCGTGGCGAGCGTGGTGCTGTCGGTCACCATCTGGCATGAGATCCAACGCCTCTTCGGCCTCTGAAGAACGTTCGGCCCGACGAGTCTCGGTGGCGATCGCGATCGTGATCACCCTGATCGCGGTCTCGATGACTCCGCTCTTCGTCGTGAACGCGTTTCGCGTGCTCGCCAATGACTGGTTCGTCCGTCACGAGCTCGAGCGTGGGGGCTTCCCGGCGGATCGTTACGGTTTGAGCCGCCCGCAGCGCCTCGAGCTCGCGTTGACGGGGCTCCGCTCGATCCGGCCGGAGAGCGAGGGGATCGTGCTACTCGAGCGGGCGACGTTGCCCGATGGGTCGGCCGCGTTCGACGGCCGGGAGCTGCGGCACATGGCCGACGTGCGGAGTCGTCTCGGGGCGGCATTCACGGCTCAGCTCGTCGTGCTCCTGCTCCTCGTCGTCGCCGCGCTCGCCTTCTTCCGGTCACCGCGGTGGCGCACGGTCGTCCCACGTGGGCTGCTGATCGGCTCTCTCGCCACGCTCGGGATTGCGGCGCTCGCCGTGCCGGTCATCCTGCTCGGATTCGACGGGTTCTTCCTCCGGTTCCACGAGGTCTTCTTCAGCGGCGAGACGTGGCGCTTCTCGGACACCGACACGCTGCTGCGAATCTACCCGGAGGTCTTCTGGCGGCACACGGCGCAGCTCGCGGCCGGGATCGTCGTCATCCAGGCGTTCGCGGTAGCCGGCGTAGCCTGGTGGTGGCTGCGCAGGCTCCGAACGCCATCACGGAGGCCCCTGTGATCGTGCTCGAGCGTCCTTCTGCCGGCGTGCTGCGCATCGGCCATCGCGGTGCGGCTGCCCTCGCTCCCGAGAACACCCTGCGCTCGTTCAGGGCGGCGGTCGAGGTTGGCGTCGACCTGATCGAGTTCGACGTGCTCGATCTCCCACGTGGCCCGCTCGTGCTCGCGCATTCGGATCACCTCGACGAGGTGAGCCATGGGGCGGCGAGGGGCCGGGTCCGTGCTCTTTCTCTCGAAGCGCTGCGCGAGGTCGCGCCGGAGCTGCCCACCCTCGACGAGGCCCTGGCCTTCTTCGTCGACGAGGCCCCGGAGGTCGGGTTGCACATCGACCTCAAGCTGCGCGCCCGGCTCGACGAGCTGGCCGCGGCCATCAGACGCCACGGGCTCGAGCGCCGCACCGTGGTCAGCGGGGTGCACGTTCCGAGCCTGCGGGCGATCGGGAGCGGCGCCCCGCACGTGCGGGTCGGGATCACCTATCCGGAGGACAGGCTCTCGATCTCGCGCAAGCCGTACCTGTGGCCGATGGTCTCGCTTGGGCTTGCGTCGATGCGTGCTTCGGTGCCGATTCGCCTTCCCCGGCTCGCACGCCGGGCCGGTGCCGGCGCGGTGATGCTGCAGCACCGCCTCGTGACGGCGTCCGCGGTGGAGCGGGTGCATGCCGCCGGCCTGCCCGTCCTGACGTGGACCGTCGACGAGCCGGCCGACCTCGCCCGCGTCGTGGCGGCGGGCGTCGACGGCGTGATCACCAACGATCCCCGGATCTTCGTGGCTACACTGACGGCGTGAAGCGCGGGCTGACGATCGCAGCTTTTTCGGCCTGCGCCGCCGCCGGGCTCCTTGCGGCCGTTCTGCTCGCAGCCGCGCCGAGCGCGGGCGCCGACGACGGCACCACGACTACGCCGACCACCACGGCCCCGACGACGACGGCCCCGACGACGACCACCCCGACGACGACCGCGCCCACCACCCCGACGACCACGACGAAGACGGCCCTGCCGCCGCAACCGAAGCTGATCGCAGCGGGTGTGACGATCGGGCGTACGCTCGTCGGCGGCCTGACCGCGGCGGAGGCTCGGGAGGTCGTCAAGACGCGATTCGCCCGGCCGCTCACCCTCTGGGGCGGCCCCGGCGCGCGGATCGTCGTGACGCCGAAGAAGCTCGGTGCGACACCGGATGTGGAGCGGGCGGTGGCACTCGCCGTCCGGGTCAGACGTCCCGGCTACGTCGTACCGCTCTCCGTCGTCATTTCCCGGCCGAAAGTGGAACGCCTGGTCGCATCTCTCGCCAAGCGCTTCCACCGTGACCCTGTCGATGCGACGCTCAAGCTTCGCAACCTGGCGCCCTTTGCAACGAAGGATGTCCCGGGACGCCGGCTCAAGGAGGTCGTCGCCGCACGCGAGATCGTGCTCGCGCTGAAGACCCAGCAGCGTGGCCCCATGAAGCTCCCGTTCGAGAAGGTCGACGCCACGGTGAAGAACGACGAGCTCGGCCGAGCGATCGTGATCCGGCGCGGCACGAACCAGCTCTACCTGTACAAGGTCGGCGCGAAGCCGAAGCTGATCCGCGAGTTCAGGGTCGCGACGGGCCGCTCCCAGTACCCGACTCCGCTGGGGAAGTACGAGGTCGTCAACAAGCAGCTCAACCCGTGGTGGTACCCGCCTGCCGGCTCCGACTGGGCGAAGGACGCAAAGCCGATCCCGCCCGGGTCCGGGAACCCGCTCGGCACGCGGTGGATGGGGCTCTCGGCGCCGTACGTGGGCATCCACGGCACGCCCGACGCCGCCTCGATCGGATACTCGGCCTCCCACGGGTGCGTGCGGATGCTGATTCCCCAGGTCGAGTGGCTGTTCACGCAGGTCGACGTGGGAACGCCCGTCTTCATCGTCGCTGCATGACCGGGAGGGCGAAGACACTCGGTCAGGGGATCGCAATCGCAGCCGTCGTCGGCATGCTCGCGCTGCTCGTCTGGAAGCTCGCGTTCGGCGACGGCCAGGGTGCCGCGGGCTCGCTCGCCAGGGGTGAGAATCCCGTCGCGCCGGCCTTCACGCTGAGTCGCCTCGACGCCGCCGACGGCACGCTGTCGCTTGCCGACCTCGAGGGCAAGGCTGTCGTCGTCAACTTCTGGGCCTCGTGGTGCATTCCGTGCAAGGACGAGGCGCCGGCGCTGCAAATGACCTACGAGCAGTACAGGAAGCGGGGACTCGTCGTGCTCGGCGTGGACGCCCAGGACTTTCGTCAGGATGCGAAGCGGTTCGCGAAGCGGTTCGGAATCACGTACCCGATCGTCTACGACGGCTCCGGCTCGACGCTCGGCAAGTGGGGTGTGACGGGGTTCCCGGAGACGTTCTTCGTCGACCGCCGGGGGCGACTCGTCGGCGAGCGGATCCAGGGAGGCATCGACACCGAGCGCAACCGGGAGGCGTACGCCGAAGGCGTGCGCCTCGCACTCGGCGAAGCGCCGTGACCCGGTGCCTCGCGGCCGCGCTCGCCGCCCTGGCGCTCGTCGGCTCGGCAGCGGCGGCAGGGCGGCCCGTCCAGGCCGATCTGGAAGCAGAGATCGTCTGCCCGACGTGCAAGACGACGCTCGACCAGTCGAGCTCGCCGATCGCGACACGGATGAAGGCGTACATCCGGGCGCGGATCGCCGCCGGCGACAGCGCGGCCGAGATCAAATCCCAACTCGTCGAGCAGTTCGGCCCCGCGGTGCTCGCCGAGCCGCCGAAACGGGGCTTCGACCTGCTCGCCTGGCTCCTGCCGCTCGGGGCGCTCGCCGTCGGCGTGGTGGTGGTTGCAGCTCTCGCGTGGACGTGGAGCCGGCGACGGGACGGCGACGGCGCTGTCGAACGCGCGCTCGACCCCGACCTCGAGCGACGGGTGGACGAGGAGCTCGCCCGGTTCGACGCCTGACCCGTGCGTCCCACCGAGCCCCTCGTCGCGTTGCTCGCGGGATTCGTCTCGTTCCTCGCGCCCTGCGTGTTGCCGCTCGTGCCGGGCTACCTGTCGGCCGTGTCGGCGGTGGAGGCGGACAGGCTCGGAGACAGGGGCTCCGCGCGGCGCGTGGTGCTTGCGAGCATCCCCTTCGTGCTCGGCTTCACGGCCGTCTTCGTCTCGTTCGGCATCGGCGCCCAGCTGCTCGGGGCCGGCCTCTTCCGTGACCAGTTCCTGCTCGAGCAGGTCGCAGGCTTCGTGCTCGTCGTGTTCGGGCTGGCGTTCATGGGCTTGCTGCCGTGGCCCGAGCGGCTCGTCGGCGCCGGGCTCGTGCAGGGTGCGCGCAGTCGCGGCTCGCGCGTGCTGCTCGGTGGCGCGTTCGCGATCTGTGCCGCGCCGTGCATCGGGCCCGTGCTCGCGGCGATCCTCGTGCTCGCCGGCACGTCCGACACCGTGTTCCAGGGCGCGTTCCTGCTGGCCTGCTACTCGCTCGGCCTCGCGATCCCGTTCGTCCTCGCGGGCGCGATCTTCACGCGCGCGATGGGGGCCTTCCGCTGGCTGCGGAACCACTTCGTGGCGATCCAGTTCGTGAGCGGAGCGATCATGGTGGCGCTGGGCCTGCTGCTCTTCTTCGGACGCTTCTACGTGCTCCGGATCTACCTCAACCGCGGTCTCGAACGCCTCGGGATCGACGGCTTCTTCTAGCCGTCCTGACGGAACCGTCCTGACGCGGTGCTAGCGTCCCGGCATGGCGACGATCCTGCTGGTGGGGGTCGATCTCTTCTTCCGCGGCAAGCTGGACGGGCTCCTTCCCGGTCACCAGCTCGTGACGAAGGACTCGGCCGCCCCGCCCGATCTCGTGATCTGCGACATCGCCCGCATCGATCCACTGGACGTCGCCGACAACTGGCCCGACATCCCGATCCTCGGCTACACGAACCACACCGACACGGCGGGCCTCCGCGCCGGCCACGCGGCCGGGTTCGACCAGGTGATCGTCAAGTCGGCGCTCGTCGAGCGGGCGCCCGAGCTCGTGGCGGAGCTGACCGGCTAGCCACCTAACTGGGCCATGCGTTCGCGCGTCTGCGCAGCCTCGGCGAGGTTCAGCTTGCGCTCGTAGCGCTCGAGCGCCCGGGCGAGCGAGGCTTCGGCCTCGTCCACGCGGCCGGCGCCGTGGAGGACTTCTGCAAGGTCGCAGAGCGCGGAGGCCTGCTCGTTCAGGCCGTTGGTGCGTTCCGTGATCGCGACGGCTTCCCGGGCGAGCTGCTCGGCCCGGGCGTAGTGCCCGCGGGACGCGTCGACGAGGGCCTGCACCTGGCGCCACCGCGCCTGCGTGCGGGTGTCCCATTCGTCGCCGAGCTCGCGCCCGAGCTGGGCGAGCGCCTCGGCCTCATCGTAGAGGCCGAGCGCACAGAGCGAACCGCCGAGCAGCGGCGCATAGGTCGACAGATGGCCGCGTTGGTTGCGTTCCTCGAGCAGATCGCAGTAACGGCGGAAATGCAGGGCCGCGAGCTCGTGGTCGCCGCTCGTCGCGGCGATCGGGCCGAGAAAGACATGCCCCAGGTCGCGACCGCCGGTCAGATCGCGAAACCGGTCACTGCCCTCCTGCGCGGCCCGTGCCGCCTCGTCGAAACGGCTAAGCATTGCCAGCAGCCAGGCTCGGCACAGCAGCGCAAACGGATGCGGGTTCTCGGGCAAGAGGCGGTCGAGCGTGAGAAGCGCCTCATCCGCCGGCCGTGGCCCGTAGACGAGAGCCTCATCCAGGCCAAGGAGGCTCGAGTGGCGCTGCCCTGCGAGACGTGTGTGGCGGAGCGCCCGCTCCGCCGCGTGTGCCCAGTCGTCGTACCGGCCGCGGAAGTTCGCGACCGAGTACCCGAGCAAGCGCCAGACGTGCGCGAGTCCGGCGTGATCCTGTGCCTGCTCGAGCAGCGGCAGCGCCTCGCGTGCGAGCGCGTCGAGCTCGTCGACGGCCGGGTCGACGTCGAACTGGAGGCGATAGTCGGCAGCACCGACGCGGGCGAGCAGCTCGCCCTTGCGGTCTCCGGCTGCCCGCGCCCGTTCGGCGGCAGCGTCGGCGATCGCCGACGCCGCCTGCACACCGTCGAGGGCGCTGAGCGCGCTGCCGAGGTCGAGCTCGAGCATGACATCCACGCGAATCGGACGGGTCAGCTCGAGAGCCCGCTCGAGCAGCCCTTCGGCGGCTCGCACGTCTCCGCGCCAGAGAGCGCGGCGGCCCGCGGCTGCGAGCCTCTCGCTCGCGCCCTCGGCGAGGGCGGGGTCGGGGTGTCCGAGCTCCAGCTTGTAGCGGGCAGCCTGCTCGAGGTGGTAGCCGAGGAACTCGTCCAGCTCGTCCCCCTGCTCGTCGAGCCACCTCGCGTGGCGCTCGTGCAACTCGGCCCTGGACGACTTGGGAAGCGCGCCGTAGGCGGCATCGCGGAGCAGCAGGTGGCGGAAGCGGAAGGCGTCCTCACCCTCGAGTTGTGCCACGTAGGGCCGGATCAGCTCGCGGCGCACGAGCGCCGTCAGGCGCGACTCCAGCTGTGGCTCCTCGGGTATGAGCGCCTGTACGGCGCCGCGGTGGAAGATCTCACCCTCGACGGAGCCTCGCTCGAGCACCCGCCGCTCGCCGGGGTCGAGCCGGTCGAGGCGCGCAGCGAGCAACGCGGTCAAGGTCGCGGGAACCACCGTCTCGCTTCCGTTCTCGCTGGCCATCGCGAGCATCTCGCCGATGAAGAGCGGGTTGCCGGCGGCCGAATGGGCGATCTTCGCGCCCAGCTCCTTCGTCACGGTCGTTCCGATCAGGATGGCGGCCTCGGCGCTCGTCAGCGGCTGGAGCCGAGTCGACACGGGCCAGGACGGCCGGGTCTCGAGGAGCTCGGGCCGCGCCAGGCACAGCAGCAGGAGCGGAGCAGCGCTGGAGAGCAATGCCACGTGCTCGATCAGGTCGAGGAGCGTCTCCTCACCCCACTGGATGTCGTCGAATACGACCACGAGTGGGGCCTGCTCCTCGAGCAGCTTGCGAAACGACCAGGCGATCTCATCCGCAGACGTACCGGCGTCCGACTCCCCTAGCAGCGAGCGGATCGCCGTCGCTGCAGCGGGATCGGACGGGAGCGCCCCCAATTGCCTCACGATCTCGAGGACGGGCCAGTAGGTGATACCCGCGCCGTACGAGAGGCAGCGGCCACGGACGACCGGGACCTCGAGCGACGCCAGTGCCTTGGCCGTCAGCCGTGACTTGCCGACCCCGGCGTCACCGACGATGGTGACCCGTTCGCAGCGCTGCCCGTCCTGCACGCGCCTCCAAGCGTCCGCGATGAGCTCGAGCTCCGACCGGCGGCCGACGAACTGCATCCCGTGGGCCCGCTGGGGAGCCTCGTTGACAGCGAGAACCCGGTAGGAAGCAGCCGGCGGCGCGCCATTGGTCGCGGCCGACAGCTCAACCGGCTCGACCTCGGCCCCGTCACCCACGAGAGCCCGTGTCAGCTCCCCGATCACCACCTCGCGGACGGCCGCGTCCCGCTCGAGTGCCTTCGCGGCGGCCACTGCGGAACCGGTCACCGAGCCGAGGCCGACGGCCAAACGGTCGGTGATCACCTCGCCGCTCGAGACACCAATCCGTGACTGGGCGCCGATCTCGGCGAGCGCGTCCCGGATCTCGATGGCAGCGCGCACCGCGCGCAGGGCATCGTCCTCGTGCACCAGAGGGATCCCGAACACCGCCATCACCTCGCCCCCGACGAGCGCCTCGGCCGTGCCCCCGTGGCGCCGTGCCGCCACCCGGGTCAGCTCGAACGAGCGTGACAGCAGCCCTTGCAGCGCCTCCGGGTCGAGCCGCTCGTCCGCCACGATGTCGCAGAACAGCACTGTCACGATCTTGCGCGTCCGCTCGGGGGTTCGCGGCTCGGCGGCCGGGGGCGCGGGTGGCAGGTCGAGCGCGGCGTCGTGGCGCAGGATCTGCACCTCGAGCTGCTGCAGCGCCTCGCTCGGGTCGAGCCCCAGCTCGTCGACGAGCGCAGCACGTCCTTCCCGGTACACGGACAGCGCGTCGGCCTGGCGGCCGGCCCGGTACAGCGCGACCATCAACAGGCCGCGCAGAGACTCCCGCAGCGGATGGTCGAGCACCAGTCCCTCGAGCTCACCGACCATCCCGGCATGGCGGCCGAGCGCCAGGTCGGCCTCCAGCCGGGACTCGACCGTGGCCAGCCGCATTTCCTCCAGTCGCGAGATCTCGCTCGCGGCGAACGCCTCGAATTCGAGCCCCGCAAGCGGCGGCCCTCGCCACAAGCCGAGCGCCGCTCGCAGCACTTCACCCGCCTCACCCGGCTCTCCCCCCGCGAGAAGCTCTCGGCCCCGCTCGAACAGCGCTTCGAAGCGAGCCAGGTCGAGAGCGCCCGGATCGAGACGTAGCCGATACCCCGCCGGCTGCGTCTCCACGACACCGTCCCCGAGCACCTTCCGCAGCTGCGAGACGTACACCTGCACCGCCTTCACGGCCGTCGCAGGCGGCCGCTCCTCCCAGAGTTCGTCGACGAGGCGTGCCGTCGCCACCACCTCGTTCGCCCGCAAGAGCAGGATCGCGAGCAGCGCCCGCTGCTTCGCCCCGCCGAGTGGAAGCTCGCGACCCTTGTTCCAGGCGGCGAGCGGACCGAGAATCCCGAACTCCACGGGGCGAACGTACCACCCGGGAGGGGCGATCCGAAGCCCGGCGCCGCCGGACGATTTACCGATCCTTTGCCGCCAGCGCGTTCCCTTGCGGTCGCAGCGCCTCGCTGTGCCCACTGCAATGTCGAATCGGAGGAACGCCCCATGCACCGTCGATTGATTCTGCTCGTGATCGTGGCCGCCCTCGTCACGCTGGTCGGCGCCGCGTCGGCCGCACAGCTGCGCGGCTCGGATACGGCGACCCTGAAGGCCGCCTTTGCAACCGAGTACTCCTCCGTCCCCTGCGTTGGAGTGCCCACCGCACATCACTGCGTCCCGACGACCGGTGCTGCGCTCGTTCCCGGTCTCGGCAGCGTCACTGCGGAGTACGTCTACACCGTGTTCGCTCCGCCGGGTGAGAAGTGCGATTCGGTAGGGAAGTCCTGGCCGTTCACCACCACCACGAACGTCTTGACGGTCGCGGGGAAGGGCGAGATCTACCTGACCCTGAACAACGCAGCCGCCGTGGACTCGTCCGGATGCTCGGCGCCGTCGGGCGGCCCCAACACCTTCCCGCTGTTGTTCACGGTGACCGGCGGTACGGGCAAGTTCGCCGGTGCGTCGGGCAGCGGAACGCTCGAGAAGACGTGGGGCTCGAACCTTCCGAAGGGGGAGGATGCGATCACCGGCACGTTCACGGTGCCCGGCTTCACCTTCGACGTGGCAGCGCCCACGATCAGGGGAGCCTCGCCGAAGATCGTGGTTGCCCGCAAGGGCGTGAAACGGGTGCGTGTCGTCACCAAGATCACCGCGCAGGATGCAGTCGACGGCCCGGTCGCAACCCGCTGCTACCCGAAGTCGGGCAGCCTCGTGCCGCTCGGACGCACGCGGGTTCTCTGCACCGCCACCGACTCGAGCGCGAACACCGCCCGGGCGCAGTTCACGATCACGGTCAAGCGGGCGGCCTAGCCGACTGCAAGGGGAGGCCCGCCACCCGGCGGGCCTCCCCGGCCGAGCCGTGCAGGCAACGGTTACCCCGGAGTCCGTCCAATCGCTCCGGGTAGGATTGGCGAACGATGACCTACATCATTGCCGAGCCCTGTATCGACATCCAGGACAAGTCCTGCGTCGACGTCTGCCCGGTCGATTGCATCCACGAGTTCGGCCGCGTCCTCGTGATCGACCCGGAGGAGTGCATCGACTGCGGCGCCTGCGAGCCGGAGTGCCCGGTCGAGGCGATCTTCCCGGAGGACGCGCTGCCCGACAAGTGGGAGCCGTTCGTGAAGATCAACTATGCGTTCCCCGAGGGCGCGAGCGTGATCGACGCTCTCGTCGACGCGTACGCCACCGAGCACAACGTCCAGAACGAACCGCCCGACGCCTAGGCGTCCGGGTGACAGGCTTCAGGCCGTCTCCCGCGTCTACAGCTGCGCTGCAACCGGCGGTAGCCGCACCGCAATCCAGGTGCCGGTCGCGGCCGTCTCGCTCGAGAACGTCCCGTTGAGCTCGGCCGCCCTCCCCGCGAGAGCGTCGAGCACGGCCTCGCGCCGCTCCTGCGCCCCGTTGTCGGCGATCCGCAGCTCGACGCCGCCTCCGGCAGTCGAGGTGATCGAGATGCCCACCATCGTCGGCGGCCCCCGGCGCACGGCCTGGTCGAGCGCGTCCCGTACGATCTGGTAGATCCCCGACTGGGCTCCGTCGCCGAGCTCGTCGCCTGCGACGACATCGAGCTCGAACACCACGCCACGCCGGGCCGTGTGGCGCTCTGTGAGCTCGCCGATCGCCGCCGCGAGACCGAGCTCCCGGAGCGCGTCCGGCTCGATCCCGCTCACGATCTCGCGCAGGTCTGCGCTCGCATCGCGTGCCACCGCGAGGGCCCGCTCGATGATCGGCGCCCCGCTTGCGGCGTCCCCCGCGGTAAGCGCATGCTGGGCGGCGTCGAGCATCTGGGCGATCGCGGCGACGAGCTGGACGGGCCCGTCGTGGATCAACTCGGCAAGGCGCCGGCGTTCATCACGCTCGGCCCGCAGCCGCTCCCTGAGCGCTCTTCCGTCGGCGTCCTGCGTCAATCGATCATCGCGTCCCGCAGGGCGATTGCAACCGCCTGGGTGCGCGTGTCGGCCTCGAGCTTCGTGAGGATGTGACGGACGTGGCTCTTGACCGTCTCCTGCGAGATGAACAGCTGGGCGGCCACATCGGCGTTGGACATGCCGTCGGCGAGGAGTTGCAGGATCTCGCGCTCGCGGGCCGTGAGGACATCGCTGCCGTCGCGACCCTTGGTCAGAGCCGACATCAACGAGGGGTCCACGAACGTCTCGCCCGCGGCGACCTTCTCGATCGCGCGCAGGAGCGTCTCGTGGGGAGCCTCCTTGAGAATGTAACCGCGGGCCCCGGACTCGAGGCCGCGTTGGAGGAGCGCCCGCTCGGAGTAGGCGGTGAAGATCAACACCCTCGCATCGGGGATGATGCGGATGATCTCCTCGGTTGCCTCGATCCCGTCCATCCCCGGCATGCGCAGGTCCATCACGATCACGTCGGGCAGGCGGCGTTCGGCGAGAGCGACCGCCGTCTCACCGTCGGCGGCCTCGCCGACGACGCGAATGTGCGGCGAGCGCAGCAGTGCGAGGCGGAGGCCTTCACGAACGACCTCGTGGTCGTCTGCGAGCAGGACGGTGATCTCGGGAGTCTTTGCCACGGGGCGATTGTACGGGTGGCGTCAGACGAGCCGGGGCCGAGAACCGGATGCGAGCACCGCGACGAGAGCCCGGACGACAGGCTGAAGCCTGTCGCCGTGACGCGTCTATGCGGTTGCGGTGCGCACCATGCCGGCGGCGACCGTGTCGTTCGTCGCCTCGTCGACCAGGATGAACGCGCCGGTCGCCCGGTTCTCGGTGTACGGATCGACGAGCAGCGGCGCCGAGAGACGCAGCCGCACCGTACCGATGTCGTTCAGCCGCATCTCGTCGGCGTCGTGCTGTTCGAGCGTGTCCATGTCGACGACCCCCTCGATGGCATCGACGACGGCACGCACGGTTCTGGTGGTGTGCTTGACACCCAGCCGGGTCCCGGCCCGGAGTGGACGCTCACTCATCCAGCAGACGGTCGCCTCGAGCGCCCGCGCCGTCACGGGCTGATCCTCAGGGTCGACCAGCATGTCTCCCCGCGGCACGTCGATCTCGTCCTCGAGCCGGATCGTCACCGACATCCCGGGCGTCGCCTCTCCGATCGGGCCGTCGGACGTCTCGACCGACGCCACGCGGGTGCGCAGCCCCGACGGGAGAACGAGCACGTCGTCGCCCGCGCGCCAGATTCCGCCGGCGACCTGCCCCGCGTAACCGCGGTAGTCGTGGAACTCGTCGGACATCGGCCTGATCACCCACTGCACCGGGAAGCGTCGGTCGGTGAGGTTACGGTCGCCCGCGAGCTCGATCGCCTCCAGATGCTGCAGAAGGGTCGCGCCGTGCCACCACGGGAACCGGCCGGAGGGCTCGACGACGTTGTCGCCGTGCAGCGCGGCGATCGGGATCGCCACCTCGTCCTTGACGCCGAGCGCGGCCGTCAGCTCGTCGAGCTCCTGCTCGATCTCGTTGAACCGGGCCTCGTCGAAGTCGACGAGATCCATCTTGTTGACCGCGAAGACGAGGTGGGGGACGGCGAGGAGCGACGCGATCAGCGTGTGCCGGCGGGTCTGCTCGATCACGCCCTTGCGCGCGTCGACGAGGACGACCGCGACGTCTGCGGTCGAGGCGCCCGTGACCATGTTTCGCGTGTACTGCACGTGACCGGGTGCGTCGGCGAGCTGGAAGCGGCGCTTCGGGGTCACGAAGCCGCGGTAGGCGACGTCGATCGTGATCCCCTGCTCGCGCTCCGCGCGCAGGCCGTCGGTGAGGAGCGCGAGGTTGACGTAGCCGTCGCCGCGGCGCTCGCTCGTCTCCTCGACGGCCTCCATCTGGTCGACGAACACCTGCTTCGTGTCGAACAGCAGCCGGCCGATCAACGTCGACTTGCCGTCGTCGACCGAACCGCAGGTGACGAGGCGGAGCAGGTCGGACGCCGCCGCCACGTCGCTAGAAATACCCGACACGTTTCCGGTCCTCCATCGCGGCCTCGGACGCCCGGTCGTCGGCACGCGTCTCGCCACGCTCGGTGACGCGGGTCGCGGCAATCTCGGCTACGACCGCGTCGAACGACGTCGCGCGCGAGCGCACGGCGCCCGTACAGCTCATGTCCCCGACGGTGCGGAAGCGAACCCAGTCGGTGAACGGCACCTCGTCGTCGGCGCGCTCGATCACGTCCGAGGTCGCGTACAACATCCCGTCGCGCTCGAACACCTCGCGCTCGTGGGCGTAGTAGATCGACGGCAACTCGAGGCCCTCGCGGGCCACGTACTGCCAGACATCCAGCTCGGTCCAGTTCGAGATCGGAAACACCCGCACCTGCTCGCCCTTGCGGATCTTCCCGTTGTAGAGGTTCCAGAGCTCCGGCCGCTGGGCACGCGGGTCCCACTGGCCGAAGTCGTCGCGGAAGGAGAAGATGCGCTCCTTCGCCCGGGAACGCTCCTCGTCGCGCCGGGCGCCGCCGATCGCGGCGTCGAACTGGTTCGACTCCATCGCGTCGAGCAGCGTCGTTGTTTGCAGCTGGTTCCTCGAGGCGCGGGGCCCCGTCTGCTCGACGACGCGGCCCGTGTCGATCGACTCCTGCACCGAGGCGACGACGAGCCGCTCGCCGAGCTCGGCCACGCGCCGGTCGCGGTACTCGATCACCTCGGGAAAGTTGTGCCCCGTGTCGACGTGCATCAGGGGAAACGGGAAGCGGCCCGGGCGGAACGCCTTCTCGGCCAGCCGGAGCAGCACGATCGAGTCCTTGCCACCGGAGAAGAGCAGCACGGGCCGCTCGAGCTCGGCCGCAACCTCCCGCATGATGTGAACGGCCTCGGCCTCGAGCTCGTCGAGGTGGGAGCGGTGAAGGCGTGAAGTCATGCGTCGACGTGCAGTCCGCACTCGGTCTTGTCGGTGCCGTTCCAGCGACCTTCGCGACCGGTTCCGGGTGTGGTGCAATGGGTACACCCGATCGAGGAGTAGCCCCTTGCGTGGAGGGCGTTGACGGGCAGCTCGCGCTCCTCGATGTACGCGTCGACGGCGTCCTCACTCCAGTCGGCGAGCGGGTTTGCCTGCCAGAGCTCGTGACGCTCGTCCCAGCCGACCTTCCTGGCGTTCGCGCGGGTGGGGGACTGCTCGCGTCGCACACCCGTGATCCAGCCGTCGAGCCCCGCCAGGGCCTGCCCGAGGGGGCCGACCTTGCGGATCGCGCAGCAGAGCGAGGGGTTGGAGGCCCACAGGGCGTCGCCGTGGATCGCCGCCTGGCGGCCGAGCGACGGTCCCTCGTACACCTCGACCCGGATCCCGTAGCGCTGCTCCACCTGACGCCAGACGTCGTAGGTCTCGGGGAAGAGAACGTGGGTGTCGAGTGCGAAGACGCGGGCGTCCGGAGCGATTGCGAGCAGCATGTCGAGCAGAACCGCCTCTTCCTTCTGGAAGGAGCATGCGAGCGAGAGCTTCGGGTGGAAGTGCTCGACCATGACGCCGAGCACCTCGGGCGCCGTGAGCGTCTCGGGATCGGCGTCGCCGACGAGGGTACGGATGTCCGTCTCCATCGTCAAGACGATACCAGTTGATGAGGACTGGTTATGCGTTGCATAAGTGAATATCGCTTCTCGGGAAGTTGTCGAGAGTCGTCTAGAGTCGTCTCGTGGATGAGCTTCCCGGAGTGCTGCGCGTGACGATGCCGTTGCCCACGAGGCCCGGCCATGTCCACTGCTACCTGCTTCCCGTCGACGGCGGCTACATGCTCGTCGACACGGGCCTCGGGCTGCCCGACGCCAGGGATGCGTGGGCGGCAGAGCTGGCCCAGCTCGATGGGCCTGTCGTCACGATCTTCCTGACGCACTTCCACCCCGACCACCTGGGAGCGGCTGCCGACCTCCACGAGCTGACGGGAGCCAGGGTCTGTCAGGGTCGAATCGACGCGGCGCAGGCCGAGATCGTGTGGCAGGACGATGGCTGGTCGGATGTCCTCGCGGACTGGTTCCATCTGAACGGGGTCCCGGAAGCGGTGACCGCGGAGCTGATCGGGCAGGGGCTGCTGTTCCGGCCCTTCCTGAGGACGGTGACGGATCCCGAGCTCGTCGACGACGGCGACCACCTCCACGGCTGGGAGGTCGTGGCCGCCCCGGGTCACGCCGACGGACAGTTGACGCTGCTCAGGGACGGCGTCCTGATCGCCGCCGACCATCTCCTCGCGCGGATCACACCGACCGTCGGCCTCTGGCCGGCGAGCAGTCCCGACCCGCTCGGGGACTACCTCGACGCTCTCGAGCGAACGATCGCCCTCGCGCCCGAGATCGCCCACGGCGGCCACGGTGACACGATCGTCGATCCCGTCGTGCGAGCGCGCCAATTGATCGCCCATCACGACGATCGGCTGCGCCAGACCGTGGCCGCGCTCGGGCCCGAGCCGCGTACCGGCTACGAGGTGTCGTTCCCGCTCTTCGGCGACGACCTCCGGCCCGCCGGCCGCAGGTTTGCGGTCGCGGAGACGCTCTCCCACCTCGAGCGGCTCGTCCGCGACGGTCGGGCCCTGCGACACGAACCGGTGCTCGGCGGGGACGTCGTCGTCCTCTCCTATACTGCCGCGCAGTAGTGGGCGAACTTCCCTCCAGTACCGCGGCCCCGGAGACCGGGGCATGACGGTTTCACTCGAGCTTCTGGCCGTGGCCGCTCTGATCCTGTTGAACGGCTTCTTCGTCGCGGCCGAGTACTCGCTCGTGACGGTACGACGGACCCGGCTGCAGGAGCTCGCCGACGCGGGGCGCCGCTCGGCACGCTCGGTGATCACGATCACGAGCGACCCCCCGCACTTCATCGCCGCCATGCAGCTCGGGGTCACCCTGACGTCACTCGCAATCGGCGCCATCGGCGAGGCGGTCCTCTCGGAGCTGTTAGGGGTCTACCTCGGAACGTTCGCGGCGGTCCTGCTCGCGTTCTTCGTGATCACGTTCATGCACGTCGTCGTCGGCGAGCTCGTGCCGAAAGGGGTCGCGCTCAGCTACACCGACCGAATTGCGCTCGGTGTCTCGGTACCCGTGCGGGCGTTCTTCTTCGTGTTCGCGCCACTCATCTGGGTCCTGCAGCGCTCGAGCGAGGCGGGGCTGCGGCTGATCGGGATCGACCCGCGCAAGATCGAGGGCGAGGTGCACTCGGAGGCGGAGCTGAAGATGCTGCTCGAGATGTCGACGGAGCGCGGCGAGATCGAGCAGGGCGAGCGCGAGATGCTCTACAAGGTGTTCGACTTCGCCGACAAGGAGGCCTCGGACGTGATGGTTCCGCGGCCCGACGTCGTCGGCATCTCGATCGAGCTGGCACCGGAGGAGGCGCTTCGTGCCGTGCTCGAGTCGCCGTACACGCGCTACCCGGTCTACCGTGAATCGCTCGACGAGATCCTCGGGATCCTGCACGTGCGCGACCTCATCTCGGCGCTGCACGACAGCGCCATCGCCGAGGTCGAGCTTGCAGCGCTCCTGCGCCCGGCATACGTCGTGCCGGAGACGAAGGATCTCGCCGCGCTGCTGGCGGAGTTCCGGCGCACGAACCAGCACATGTCGGTGGTCGTCGACGAGTACGGTTCGACGGTCGGCGTTGTCACGCTCGAGGATCTGCTCGAGCAGATCGTCGGTGAGATCGAGGACGAGTTCGACCTGCCCGACGAGTCCGTCGAGCGCGTCAACGAGACGACGGTGCGGATCGACGGCACCTTCCCGATCGACGATTTCAACGAGGAGCTCGGGACGACGCTCGAGCACGAGGACTACCACACGGTCGCCGGATACGTCTTCGACCTGATCGGCCGAGCCGCGGCGCCCGGCGACGAGGTGCGCTCGGACGGCCTGCGCTTCACCGTGCTGGACGTCGAAGGCTCGCGCATCCTCCGGCTCGAGGTGGAGTTCCTCCCCGCGCCGCCGTCCTCCGACGAGGAAGGCGAGGCGGCGTAGACCGCAACCGCTCGACCCCGGCAGACGGCGACTCGCCGCTCCGGCACCGCGACTTCGTCCTCTACCTCGGCGTCATGCTGGCGACGGGGCTCGCGGTCGAGATGTCGTTCGTCGCCATGGGCTGGCAGGTGTACGCCGTCAGGAGCAACCCCCTCGATCTCGGGCTGGTCGGGCTGGCGATGTTCATCCCGCTGCCGCTTCTGGCGCTGCCGGCCGGCCACCTGGCCGACCGGTTCCCGCGCCGCACGCTGCTCGCGATCGCGACCGGCTTCGACACGGCGATCATGATCGGGCTGTTGGCGGTCACGCGCGCGGGAGCCGCTGCGACATGGCCCTTCTTCCTGCTCGCCTTCGGGACGGGCGTCGCATCGGCGCTCGGGGCTCCCGCCGCGCGGGCCCTGACGCCGTCGCTCGTGCCGCGGGAGATCCTCGTGCGGGCGCTGGCCTTCAGGTCCGTCGTCTTTCAGGCCTCTGTGATCGTAGGCCCGGCGATCGGAGGTCTCCTGTTCGCGTTGCACTCCGAGCTCGTGTACGGCGTCGCGGCCGCGCTGTCGCTCGTCTCCCTCGCCGGGATCCTGCTGCTGCGCGCCGGGCACGAGCCTGCCGGCGGCTCGTCACCCGACCTCGCGAGCGTGCTCGGCGGCGTTCGTCTCGTCCGACGGACGCCCGTCTTGCTCGGCGCCATCTCGCTCGATCTGTTCGCCGTCCTCTTCGGTGGGGCGGTTGCGCTGCTGCCCGTGTTCGCGAAGGACATCCTCGAGGTCGGGCCGGCCGGGCTGGGTGTGCTCCGTGCCGCGCCGGCCGTCGGCGCCCTGTGCTCGGCGATCGTCCTGACCCGCTGGCCGGTTCGACGCCATGCCGGCCGAACGCTGCTCACCGTTGTCGCGCTCTACGGCTGCTCGATCATCGTCTTCGGCCTCTCCCGGATGATGTGGCTGTCGCTGATCGCGCTCGCCGTCGGCGGCGGCCTCGATATGGTGAGCGTCGTCCTGCGGCAGACGATCCTGCCGCTGACCACCCCGGACGAGCTACGTGGTCGGGTGAACGCGGTCGAGATGGTGTTCATCAGCGCCTCGAACGAGCTCGGAGCGTTCGAGTCGGGCGTCGCCGCGGCGCTCGTCGGTGCGGTGCCCGCCGTCGTGATCGGTGGGGTGCTCACCGTGGCGATCGCGGTCGGCTGGAACCGCTTCTTCCCCGCGCTTGCGCGGGTCGATCGCCTGGACGAGTTGCGGCCTACCGGATAGGGCCGTCAGGCCAGGCAGCGCTCGGGCAGCTCGAACCAGCGCAGCTGCTCGAAGGTCTCGCTCACCCAGGCGTCGGGCGGAACCGGCTCGGTCGCCTCCTCGAGAATGCGCCGCGCCTCGTCGAGGTACCCGGCCAGCGCCGACTCTGGCGCCCGGTCGTGCGGGAGGTCGGGGACGACGAGCTTGCCGGTCTCCGCGTCGTACGAGAGGTCGGTCAGGCGCAGTGGAGGCTCGACGTGGCCGGCACGGTGGCGCCAGAGCCCGGAGAGCGGGTCGAAGCGGTAGGCCTGCAGGAGGCGCCAGCCGTGCGTTGCCACGAGATCGACCGCCTCGACGATGTACTCGAAGACGGCCTCGGAGATGAAGTAGTTGAACGAGACGCGCGTCCAGCCGGGCTTGATCCCCTCGCAGCCGCGGCTCACGACCTGCCGGTACTCGAGCGACCGCTCCAGCCCGATGCCGAGGAGCCGGTGGCCGTAGGGGCCGGCGCACGAGCAGCCGCCGCGGGACTGGATCCCGAACAGGTCGTTGAGGAGGGCCACGACGTAGTTGTGGTGCAGATAGCGCCCGGATCGCCCGTGGACGACGAACGACACGATCGAGAGCCGGTCGGCCTCGAGGTTGCCGAGGATGCGGATGTTCTCGTTCTGCGTCCAACGCTCGACGGCGCGGCGCCAGAAGTCCTCCTCGTGCGCGTGGATCACGTCGACCCCGACGGCCTCCTTGAGCTGGAAGACAAGTCCCGCGCGGATCGCCTCGACGATCGCCGGAGTGCCTCCCTCCTCGCGCACGACGGGGTCGTCGAGATAGCGGTGGTCGGTCGGCCCGACGTAGGCGACGGTCCCGCCGCCGACGACGTCCGGCACGCGATTCGTGAGCAGCTCACGCCGCACCGCGAGCACGCCGGGTGTGCCGGGGCCGCCGACGAGCTTGTGCGGGCTGAGGACGACAGCGTCCTTCTGTGCGAGCGGGTGCTCCGAGCACACGGGGTTCATCTCGATCTTCACGTAGGGCGCAGCGGCGGCGAAGTCCCAGAACGAGAGCGCGCCGTGGCGGTGAAGTAGATCGGCGATCGCGCAGGTGTTCGAGAGGATGCCGGTCACGTTCGACGCCGCGGAGAACGACCCGATCTTGAGCGGGCGCGCTTCGTGGCGCACGAGCTCGGTCTCGAGGGCGGCGAGGTCGACGTGGCCGTCCTCGTCCTCGGGGATGACGATGACATCGGCGATCGACTCGCGCCACGGCAGCTCGTTCGAATGGTGCTCGAATGGGCCGACGAAGACCACCGGCCGCTCCTCCGTCGGAATCTGCGCCGACAGTGCGTAGCGATCGTCGAGCGCCGACGGAAGCCGCAGCCCGAGGATGCCGATCAGCCTGTCGACCGCACCGGTCGCACCGGAGCCGCAGAAGATCACGCACGTCTCGTCGGTGCCGCCCACGGCGTCGTGAACGATCTGCCGTGCGTCATCACGCAGGCGGCTCGTCTGCAGGCCGGTACCCGACGACTCGGTGTGCGTGTTCGCGTAGCGCGGCAGCACCTCGTCGCGGATCACGTCCTCGATGAACTCGAGTGCGCGCCCGCTCGCCGTGTAGTCCGCGTAGGTGACCCTGCGGGCGCCGAACGGGCCCCACATCACCTGGTCGTCGCCGATCACCGACTCCCGGATGCGCTGCAGAAGTGGGCTGTCCGGTGGCGGGCTCACTCCTGGAGGGTAGCGTCGCCCGTCCGGACGAGCCCCCACTCGTGGGCGACGACGATCAGCGGTGGCCCTGCTCAGCGGCGAGAGCTGCGCAGCAGGCCTGCCGCGCCGAGGTTGCGGATCGAGGCGTCGACGATCTCGATCGGGTGCAGCGCCGGCAGCGGGCTGCCGGCCCGGCGCAGCGCCGTCGCGACCTGCACGAGGCAACCGGGATTCGCACTCGCGTACACCTGGGCTCGTGTCGCCAGCACGAGACCGGCCTTGCGGTCGCCGAGCTCACGCGCCGCGTCCGCCTGGGTGATGTTGTAGATGCCGGCGCTGCCGCAGCAGATGTCCTGCTCCGCCGGCTCGACCATCCTGAGCCCCGGGATTCGCCGGAGCGATACCGCGGACGAGACGGGTAGCCGTTGGGCATGGCGGAGGTGGCAGGAGTCCTGCATCGCCACGCTCAGGTTCAACGGATGCCGTGGCGCCCGCGGCTCGACACCGGCGAGGAACTCGCCGAGATCGCGGACGCGTGACGAGAACTCCGCCGCGCGGTCGGCCCAGCCGGGATCGTCGCCGAGCACGTGCCCGAGCTCCTTCAGGTGCGAGCCGCAGCCCGAGGTGTTGACGATCACCGTCTCGACGCCGTCGAACGACTCGATGATCCGACGGGCGAATGCGCGCCCCTCGTCGCCCCGACCCGCGTGCATCGAGAGAGCCCCGCAGCAGCCCTGCGGCGGCGCCACCACCTCGTAGCCGTCGGCGGCGAGCACCCTCGCGGTCGCCGCGTTGACGCTCCCGAACACCACGGACTGCACGCAACCTGTGAGAATGCCGACACGCCCGCGCGTCTCGCCACGCGCGGGCGTACTCATCTCCGGCTTCTCGGTCGAGCGCCACGGTGGCGCGATCTCCGTCATCGCGCCGAGCCTCCCCGGCAGCGGCAGCTTGCGGCCCAGCGGGGCGAGGCGGAGCGCAGGCCCCATCCGCTTCGGATAGGGGAGGAGCTTGAACAGCGCGCCACGCACGAAGCGGTCGCCGAACGAGCGCCGCGTCGTCGTCTCGATCGTCTCGCGTGTCGCCTCGATCAGCTTCTCGTACTGCACACCCGAGGGGCAGGCGGTGACGCAGGCCATGCAGCCGAGGCAGAGGTCGAAGTGCCCGACGACCGTCGGGTTGAGCGAGATCGTGCCGTCGAGGTGCGACTCCATCAGCTGGATTCGGCCCCGGGGTGAGTCCATCTCCTCGCTCCAGAGCAGGTAGGTCGGGCACGTCGGCAGGCAGAAGCCGCAGTGGACGCAGTCGCTCGTCAACGAGCGGAGCACGTCGGGCGCGGCGGCGACAGGCTTCAGCCCGTCGCCCGGGCCTGGTTGCGAGGTCAGGACAGCACCCCTTGCGGGTCGAAGCGCGCGCGCACCCGCTCCTGGAGGAGCCGCACGGCCTCCGGTGTCTCGTCCGGGGCCGCTTCCGGGAGGTAGGCAATGCCCGCGGCCGGTCTGACGACCGCGGTGGAGACGCCCTCGAGGAGCTCCCGCAGCGCGCCCGGAGCGAACGACGTCCGCCCTGCGGAGGAAGCCTGGCGAGAGCGCGACTCGTCCCACACCGCGTCGTCGGCCTCGGCGCCGCCGACGAGAGCTTTCGTGGCGGCCACCTGGGCGGCGACCGCGGCCGCACCGCCCTCGAACAGCACGGCGACCCGGCCCGGGTACAGGACGTCGAGGCCGCTCGGCACGAGTTGCGAGGCGAGAATCGCCGCCGCGACGGAGGCGGGATCGCCGGTCTCGACGACGACCGTGGCAGCAGCGGCCGGAGTTGGATGGAGACGCAGGCTGACCCGCCCGATGAAGGCCAGCCGCCCCTCGGAGCCGCATACGAGCTTGCCGAGGTCGTAGCCGGCGACGTTCTTCACGACCTTGCCGCCCGCGTTCACGATCGTGCCGTCGGCGAGGACGAGCGTGACGCCGAGGACGAGGTCGCGGGGCGCACCGAAGCGGTGGCGCAGCGGGCCGGAGAGATTGCCGGCCAGGCAGGCGGCGATCGTCGGGTCGCCGGGAGGGTCGAGCGAGAGGCGCTGGCCGGCGGGGGCGAGCGCAGCCGCGAGCGTCGACAGGCGAACGCCGGACTCGACGGTGCACGTCAGGTCGCCCGCCTCGTGCTCGAGGACGCGGCTCATCCCGCCGGCGTCGAGGTCGGTGCCGAGTCTGCACCTTTCCGCCCCCGGCCGACGCCGCCTGCAGGACGGCGGCCGCCTCGTCGAGGCTAGAAACGCTCGGCAAGCCCGATCAGCTCCAGAGGGTGTCGTCGGTAGGGGCCGGGAACCTCGCCGCAGAGGCGCGGCGTCGGGATCACCTTGCCCGGGTTCGCGATCCCCTCCGGGTCGAACGCGCGGCGCAGCCGCTCGAACGCCTCGAGATCGCGCTCCGAGAACATCTTCGGCATCGAGCACGCCTTGTCGACACCGACGCCGTGCTCGCCCGTGAGCGAGCCGCCTGCGTCGAGACAGGCACCGAGGATCGCCTCGGCCAGCGTCTTTGCCGCCTCCGTCTCGCCCTTCGCGGCGTCGTAGAGCACGAGCGGGTGGAGGTTGCCGTCCCCGGCGTGGAAGACGTTCCCGACCTGGAGCCCGTGCTCCCGCGAGAGGTCGCCGATTCGGCGCAGCACCTCGGGCAGCTTCGTGCGCGGGACGACGCCGTCCTGCACGTAGTAGTCGGGTGACATCCGGCCCATCGCGGGGAAGGCGCCCTTGCGGCCGAGCCAGAGGAGTGCGCGCTCGGCGTCGTCGCGCGCCACGTGAACCTCGAAGGCGCCACAGACGCGGCAGATCCGGTCGACCGCAGCGGTATCCTCCTCGACCTGCACCGCGATGCCGTCGAGCTCGACGAGCAGGAGTGCCTCGGCGCCTTCCGGGTAGCCCGGGTGGTACGCCTGCTCTGCGGCGACGATCGTGAGGCGGTCCATCATCTCGATCGCCGCCGGCAGGATCCCGGCGGAGATGATCGCCGAGACGGCCTCGCCGGCCGCGTCGGTCGACTCGAATGCCGCGAGCTGGGTCGTCACGGCCTCGGGCTTGCGCAGCACGCGCAGGGTGACCTCGGTCGCGATGCCGAGGGTTCCCTCCGAGCCGATGAACGCTCCGAGCAGGTCCATTCCGTCGGGGTCGAGCGCCTTGCCGCCGAGCTCGACGACCCCCCCGTCCGGGAGCACGACCGTCAGGCCCGTCACGTGGTTGACCGTGAAGCCGTTCTTGAGGCAGTGGGCACCACCCGAGTTCTCCGCCACGTTCCCGCCGATCGTGCACACCTGCTGGCTCGACGGGTCGGGTGCGTAGAAGAACCCGTCGGACGCGACGGCACGCGTGATGTCGAGATTCGTGACGCCGGCCTCGACCACGACCCGCTGCGAGGCGAGGTCGATCTCGAGGATTCGCTTCATCCGGGTGAGCGAGATCACGATGCCCTCGACGACGGGCAGCGCCCCACCGGAGAGCCCGGTGCCGGCGCCGCGGGCGACGAAGGGAATGCCCTCGCGGGCGCAGATGCGGACGATGCCCTGCACCTCGGCGGTCGAGCCGGGAAGGACGACGAGCTCCGGCGTGGCACGCCAGCCCGTCAGCCCGTCGCAGTCGTAGACCCGCAGCTGCTCGGGCTCCGCGATCACGTGAGGAACGCCGACGACGGCCCCGATCTCGGCGCGGACGGCGGGGGAGAGCGGCATCGGTGCCAGTTTACCCGGAGCCCTGCCGCCGGCTCGGATCGATGATCGATTATCGCGGGTTCGACTCGCGCAGCGGGAGGCCGTCGCGTAGGATCGGAGCCATGGTGCCCATCGATCGTCCCGGAAAGATCGTCTGCGTCGGTCTCAACTACAGGGACCACGCCGAGGAGCAGGGAGTCGATCTCCCCAAGGCTCCCCTGTTCTTCGCGAAGTACACGACCTCCCTGATCGGCCCCGGCGATGCCATCGTGATCCCGTCGGTCGTCGAGCAATGCGATTACGAGGCCGAGCTCGGCGTCGTCATCGGCCAGACCGTCAAGAACGTCTCGAAGGAGAACGCGTTCGAGGCCGTGAAGGGCTACGTCGTCGCAAACGACGTCTCGGCCCGCGACCTCCAGTTCGCCGACGGCCAGTGGACGCGCGGCAAGTCGCCCGACACCTTCTGCCCCGTCGGCCCCCTGGTACCGCGGTCGGAGGTACCCGATCCACACGCGCTCCGGATCCGCGCCATCGTCTCCGGTGAGACGCTCCAGGACTCGACGACCGCGAACCTGATCTTCGGGATCGACGAGATCATCAGCTACGCCTCGCGCACCTCGACGCTCGAGGCCGGTGACCTGATCCTGACCGGCACTCCGGCGGGCGTCGGCGTCTTCCGGAACCCGAAGCGCCTCCTTCAGCCGGGCGATACCGTCACGATCCAGATCGACGGCGTCGGCGAGATCACCAATCCGGTCGTCGCCGGCTGAGGCCGCACCAGTGGCGACGATCTCCCGCACCGTCCTCCGTGAGCAGGTCAAGGACGTCCTGCTGCAACGGATCGTGAGCGGCGAGCTCCAGCCCGGCGAGCGGCTCGTCGAGACGCGGATCGCCCAGGAGCTCGGCACGAGCCAGGCGCCCGTGCGAGAGGCACTGCGCGACCTCGAGCTCCTGCGGCTCGTCGAGTCGGAGCCGTTCCGCGGGTCGCGCGTGCGGGTGTTCGACGAGGAGGAGATGATCGACGTCTACCCGGTGCGCGCGTCGCTGGAAGAGCTCGCGGCCCGGCTTGCGACGCAGAGGCTTCAGGGCGACGTGTCTGCCCTGGAGGTCGAGTTCGAGGCGATGCGCGACGCCGTCAAGCGAGGCGACACGAACGCGCTTGTGCGGCACGACATCGCCTTCCACCGGCTGATCGTCGAGGCCGCCGGCAACTCCGTGCTCGAGCAGTGCTGGAAGTCGCTCGGCGTCGAGAGCCGGATCACGATTTCCCTCTACGGCACCTACATGGATCCCGAGCAGGCCGCAGAGCGCCACGTGAAGCTGATCGACGCGATCCGCTCGGGCAACGTCAGCGCGGCAGGCCGCGAGGCGCGCAAGCACGTCGAGGTATCCGCCCGGCTGATGCGGGCGCACCTGAAGAGCGCCGACGCGTGACCGTCGTCCTCGCAGTGAGCTGGGTGGCGAACGAGGGCGAGGGCGACGCGGTGGCGGAGCTGCTGCGGCTGCTGATGCCGCTCTCTCGCGCCGAGCCCGGCTGCCTCCAGTACGACGCGCACCGCGACCCGGACGACGAGCGCAGCTTCTTCATCTTCGAGCGCTACCTCGACCAGGCGGCGCTCGATGCGCACGCCGCGAGCGCCCACTTTCAGGAGCTCGTGGTCGGAGCAGCCCTGCCGCGGCTCGCGTCGCGGCAACGCCGTGTGCTCGCTCCGCTCGTCTGAACATGACGAGCCGCCCGACGGCGACCCTCGTCGCGCTCTTCCTCGCCGCGCTGACGCTGCGCCCCCAGATCGTCGGTGTCGGGCCGCTGATCCCTTCGATCCAGGACGCGTTCGGGACGTCCCACGCGGTCGTCGGCCTCCTCGGCACGATCCCGGTGCTGTGCATGGGCCTCTTCGCGCCGGTCGCCGCCTACCTTGCCGCGAAGATCGGCACCCGCAGGGCGATGACGATCGGCCTGGCGCTGATCGGCACGTTCGGCCTCCTCCGCGCCGTGATGCCGTCCGTCTGGCTCGTCGTCCTTCTCACGTGGCCGGTCGGGATCGGCATGGGGCTCGGCAACGCGCTTGCGCCGATCTCCGTCAAGGAGCACTTCGAACGTCGGCCCGCCGCCGGGACGGGCGTCTACACGACCGGCATCCAGATCGGCTCGACGAGCGCAGCCTTCCTGGCTGTGCCACTCGCCGGGTGGTTCGGCGGCTGGCGGGGTGCTCTGATCGCAATCTCGTGCGTGGCGCTGCTCTCGCTCATCGCATGGGTCGTTCTCACCTGGGGCGATCATCCGCACGCGGCGCCGTCCTCGACCGTTCCCCGGCTGCCCTGGGGCAGCAAGACGGCCTGGCTCCTCGTCGCGATCTTCGCGTTGATGGCCTGCGCGTACTACGGGCTCAACGCCTGGCTGCCAGACGCCTACCACGAGAGGGGGTGGACGGACACGGAGGCCGGCGTCCTGCTTGCGATGATGAACCTGACGGCCATCCCGGCCTCGTTCGTCGTTCCCTGGCTCTCGGACAGGGCGGGCCGCCGCAGCCCGTTTCTGCTCGGCCTGAGTGGGTTCTTCATCACCGGCTCGGTCGTTCTCGTGGCGGCTCCCGACTTCGCCTACCTCGGCGCGCTGCTCGCCGGGATTGCCCAGGGTGGCCTGTTCTCGCTCGTGATGACCCTGCCGCTCGACTTCGAGCGGACGCCGAAGAAGGTCGGCGCGCTCGTGGGGATGATGCTCGGCCTCGGCTACACGATCGGGTCGACCTCTCCGTTCTTCCTCGGCGCGATCCGCGACGCGACGGGCTCCTTCGACGCCGTGCTCTGGGTTGCGGTGACATTCCTGGTCGCGCAGTTCTTCGTATTGCTGACGCTCGTCCGCCGCCACCCGTCGATGGTCTGACCGGGGCACGACGATGACTCGAAGGCGGCGCAGTGCCGCCACGGCTATTGCGTCGGATCGACGATTTCGAGGTCGGAGAAGTACGTACGGTAGAAGCCGCGATCGCGCGTGAGCAGCCTGTCGGCCTGGTGCGACGCGTGCGCGCCGATGAGGAAGTCCGCCACGAGCCTCGTGCGGCTACCGCCTCTGGCGCGGTAGGCGCGCCAGGCGCTCCCGGCCGCCTCGGCGGTGGCTCTCTCCACGGGGCTGAAGTCGACCGCGAGCGCGTCAAGAGCTGTCGAGGCGTCCTCGACAGAGGGGAAGACGGCACCGAGTTCTGCCCACACGACGTCGGTGGCAACGAGTCTGCCCTCGAGGGTGCACTCCGAGATAGCCTCGAGCGACCGGCGGCCGAACGTGGCGTCGGCAGAGAAGACGTCGATCAGGACGTTCGTATCGACGGCGGTGATCATCCGTCGGGAGCGCCGCGCAGCTCTTCCATCAGGTCGTCGGTGGACCGGTCGAGCTCGAGGATTCCGAAGACCTCAGCGGCGGGGCCCGTGACGCCGGCCTTGCTCGCGACAAGCCTTCCTCGCTCCTCGTGGAAGTCGAGCACCTGGCCGGGACGGATCCCGAGGCGATCGCGAAGCCTCTTGGGGATCGTTACCTGACCCTTCTCCGAGACGATAGCCCGTTCACTCATACCTCGAGTGTAGGAATGACTACTTGCTCTGTCAACACTCCCGGGTCGGCATGGCTGCTGCGCCGTGCTGGTGGCCGGTTTCAGCCGATCGCCCGGGTGCGCCGGAAATGCGCGATTGTCGCCGCCACTCCGTCGGCGAGCGACGTCCGCGGGAACGGGCCGATGTCGCGGTCGAAGCCGACAGACTCGAACGCCGGCGGAAAGGGCAGGCGGTCGCCGGTCCACGTGATCTCGGCTCCCGGGACCTCGGCCACGATGCATGCGACGACGTCCGCGACGTCGGCGAAAGCGCCGGGGACGTTGTAGACCGCCGCGCTCGCGGTCGTCGCATGCGCCGCGATGACGGCGCCCCGTGCCACGTCGGGAGCGAAGTCGTACTGGGCCGTCCCCGAAAAGGCGATCTGGAACGGCTCGCCGCGAAGGGCGGCGAGCATCGCCATCGTCGGCCCGGACGTCATCCCCTGGTCGCGGCCGGGGCCGTAGACGACGTAGGGCCGGAGCCCGATCGAGGGGACGCCGAGGTCGGCGCGGTAGACGCGCGCAATGCCTTCGTCCGCCAGCTTCGAGACACCGTAGAGCGTGCCCGGGCTCGTTCCGCCGGACTCCGGCGCGGGGGACGGGTCGGAGGCGTTGTAGACGGCCGCGGAGCTCGCGTACACGACGCCCGGGATCCGGTCGAGCCTGCGGGAGACGGCGTCGAAGACGTTGACGGTGCCGGCGACGTTGACGTGCATCCCGAGCGGAGGGTTCGCGCGGACGAACGGCACCTGCAGTGCCGCGAGGTGGATGACACGGGTGATCGCATGCTCGTCGAGGACCCGTTCGAGCGTGGGAAGCTCCGTGATGTCTCCCTTGACCACCTCCACCCTGTCGGCATCGTCGCCGAGCACGAGCTCGAGCCGCGCCCGCTCGTCGCCCAGGTCGTAGCCGACGACCGCATCCCCGTCGTCGAGCACGCAGCGCGCCACCCAGGCGCCAAGGCAGCCGAGCGCTCCGGTGACGAGGACTCGCTCAGCCAAGAGGTGCGTCCTGGTAGACGGTCACGGTCTCGGTGTAGAACTCCATCGCCGCCCGGCCCTGCTCGTGCGGGCCCCACGCGGAGCTCTTGAGCCCGCCGAAGGGCACGTGGACATCGGCGCCGGCCGTCTGGGAGTTGACGTGCAGGATCCCGGCCTGGAGCTCGTTCGCAAAGCGCTGGGTCGCGTAGAGGTCACGGGTGAAGATCGCGGCGGAGAGCCCGAACTCGACAGCGTTGGCCCGCCCGAGCGCCTCGTCGAGGGTCGCGAAGCGGTAGAGCGAGGTGACGGGGCCGAACACCTCCTCGCAGGAGAGGAAGGCATCGTCGGCGACGTTCTCGAACACGGTCGGGGCGATCAGGTAGCCCTCGTCGCTCGCGCGGATACCTCCGGCAGCGACGGTCCCACCCTCTGCCTTGCCGCGCTCGATCGCCGCCAGGATCTCCTCGAGCGGCCCGGCGGCGACGACCGGCCCTACCTCGGTGGCGGGATCGGAGGGGTCGCCGACCTTCGCGGTCGAGATGCGCTCGAGGAGCTTCTCGCGGAACGCCTCGTAGACGGCGTCCTGCACGAGGATCCTGCGGGTTGCGGTGCACTTCTGGCCGGCCGACCAGAAGGCGCCTGCGAAGGCCGCCTCGGCGGCACGGTCGAGCTCCGCGTCGGCCATCACGATGAACGGGTTGTGGCCGCCGAGCTCGAGCTGGACGCGGCAGTTGCGCGTCGTCGCCTCGTTCCGTACCGCGTGGCCGACGGCCACCGAGCCGGTGAAGGAGAGGGCACGCACGTCGCGGTTCGAGACGAGCTCCGCACCGACCTTCGAGCCGGCGCCGGTGAGCACGTTGAGCACTCCGGCGGGGAGGCCCGCCTCCGCGAAGCACTCTGCGATGTGAAGCCCTGTGCGCGGCGCCTCGTAGCCGAGCTTGAGCACGACCGTGTTGCCGTAGATCAGCGCGGGGGCGAGCTTCCAGACGGGGATCGCGACAGGGAAGTTCCACGGCGTGATGAGGCCGACGACCCCGATCGGGCGGCGTCGCGTGTAGAGTGTCTGGTTCCCGACCGACGGCTCGTAGAGCTCGCCGGCGGGCCGGTAGGCCTCACCTGCCGCGTAACGCACGATCGCTGCGGCCCGTGCGGACTCCACCCGCGCCTCGCGCAGCGGCTTGCCCATCTCGGCCGTCATGTCCTGGGCGATCTGCTCGACGCGTGCCTCGATTGCATCGGCGGCCTTGAAGAAGAAGGCTGCGCGCGCAGGCGCGGGTAGGGCTGCCCAGGCCGGGAACGCGTCGCGGGCGGCCACGACCGCGGCCCCTGCGTCAGCCGCGGTGGAGGCGGCGAACACCCCGGTCACCTCGGAGGGGTGCCAGGGGTTGTGCTTCTCGTACGTCTCACCTGACGCGCTTTCGCTCCACTCTCCGCCGATGAAGTTGCGGGCGGCCGTCGCGGATACGGTCTCGGTCATGGTGCGCTCCTTTGGGGAAGGTCGGTGGCACGGACGACGGGGTTCGTCAGCGTGCCGATCTCGGGCACGTGGATCGCGACGACGTGCCCCGGGAGGAGTGTGAACTCGTCGGGCGGCACGAGCCCCGTGCCGGTCAGCAGCACGCTCCCTGCGGGGACGGGGTTGTCGCGGACGAGCCAGCTGACGAGGTCGGGAAAGGTCCGCTTCATCCGCGCCGTCGAGGTCGAGCCCTCGAACAACACGGCTCCCTGCTCGCCGCGGATCGTCAGCTCGATCGAGAGCGGAGCCTCCCAGTCCTCTGGCACGTACACGGCCGGCCCGAGGGCGCACGCGGCCGCGAACACCTTCGCCTGCGGGAGATAGAGCGGGTTCGCCCCCTCGATGTCACGTGACGAGACGTCGTTGCCGATCGTGTAGCCCACGATCTCGAGGTCGTCTCCGAGAACGACGCCGATCTCGGGCTCGGGGACGTTCCACGTCGCATCCGTCCGGATCGCGACCGGGTTTCCCGGCCCGACGGTACGGCGGCACTGGGCATCCTTGAGAAAGAGCTCCGGCCGGTCGGCGTCGTAGACGCGTGCGTAGACGTCGCTGCCCGACTCCTCGATCCGTGCGTCACGGCTCCGCTCGTAGGTGACGCCGGCGCACCACACCTCCGGCGGATCGACCGGCCGTACGAGCTCCGCGGGCGCCTCGAGCCCGAGCGTCGCCTCGTCGGCAACGAAGGAGCGGATGCCCTCCTTCGATTCGACGCAGAGTCGCCCTTCGTGCGTCGCCACGACACCGTCGTGGATCACCCCGTCGCCGCAGTGGAAGCGGACCCGGCGCATCAGAAGACCGCGCGTCCGCCGGAGATGTCGAATGTGGCCCCGGTCGAGAAGGAGCACTCCTCGCTCGAGAGCCAACAGATCAGCGCCGCCACCTCTTCGGCCTTGCCCATGCGGCCCATCGGGATGCGCTCGATCATGTAGTCGACATGCTGCTGCGAGAGACCCTCGAGGATCGGCGTCTCGATCACCGCCGGCGCGATGCAGTTGACGGACACGCCCGTGCCGGCGAAGTCCTTGCCGACCGCCTTCGTGAGGGCGATCACGGCGGCCTTCGAGGCCGAGTAGGCGGCCGCCATCGGGTTGCCCTCCTTGCCGGCGATCGAGGCGACGTTGACGATGCGGCCGTAGCCGCGATCCGCCATCCCGGGAGCGACCGCCCGGTTGCACCAGAAGACGCCGTCGGCGTTGATCTGCATCACGCGCTGCCACTCCGCGTCGCTCACATCCTGGGTGCGCAGGGACGCGCCGGGGATGCCGGCCGAGCAGACGAGCACGTCGATCGGCCCGAGCTCCGCGGTCGTGGCGGCAACCGCCGCGTCCACGTCCGCCGAGAGCGAGACGTCCCCGGTGAGGGCCAGGGCGCCCCCCAGCCCGGACGGAGCCAGGTCGAACATCGCAACCTTTGCCCCCTCCGCCAGGAGGCGCGCGGCCGTCGCTGCGCCGATGCCGCTGGAGGCCCCCGTCACCAACGCGACGCGGCCAAAGAATCGATGATCGTTTGTCATGGGCCAAGCCTATAAAGTCCGGACGGATGACCTTCGATCCAACCGTCGACTATCCACTCGGCTCGCGACGGCCGGATCTCGTCGAGACGCCCTCCGGGCTTGCGCTCGACGAGGTGACCCTCGAGGCCGCGCAGGCGGGCACCCTGGTCGCCGCCGACGTTCGCGCGACGGCTGCGACGCTCGCCCGGCAGGCGGCGGTGGCCCGCGCGGCCGGCAGAGGCCAGCTGGCAGACAACCTCGAGCGGGCGGCCGAGCTCGTCGGCGTACCCGACGATCAGCTGCTCGCGATCTACACCTCGCTCCGCCCCGGGCGTTCCACGGCGGCGGAGCTCGAGGAGTGGGCGCGGCGCCTCGACGAGTGGTTCGCGCCGCAGACCGCGGCCTTCGTGCGCGAGGCAGCGATCGCGTATGCGGCGAGGGGCCTCGTCGGTGGCTGACGCGTCCGCCCGGTTCGCCTCGCGTGCCGCGAAGGAGCTGCGACGCGAGCTGCTCGTGACGCCGTTGCCCGAGCTCGGCCTCGTGGCGGCGAACGGGCCCAACGATCCGACCCCGGAGCTCGTGATCGAGAGCGGCGCCGTCGCGCGCATGGACGGTCGCGCCGCAGCCGAGTTCGACGTGATCGACCGCTTCCTCGTCGAGCACGGCCTCGATCTCGAGATCGCGGCGGAGGCGATGTCGCTCTCGGATCTCGAGATCGCCCGGATGCTGGTCGACGTCGACGTTCCGAGGTCGGAGGTCGTTCGGCTGGCCCGAGGCCTGACGCCCGCGAAGCTCGCACGCGTTGCGGGGCTGCTCGACCCGGTCGAGCTGATGTTCGCGCTGAAGAAGCTGCGCGCCCGACGGGCTCCGGCGAATCAGGCGCATGTGACGAACCTGAAGGAGAGCCCGGCGCTGCTCGCGGCGGACGCAGCCGAGGCGTCGGCCCGGGGGTTTGCCGAGCTCGAGACGACCGTCGGCGTGGCGCGGTACGCGCCGCTGAACGCGATCTCCCTGCTCGTCGGCTCGCAGACGGCCCGGCCCGGCGTGATGACCCAGTGCGCGGTGGAGGAGCGGCGCAACCTCGAGCTCGCGATCAACGGCCTCGTCACCTACGCGGAGACGCTGTCGGTGTACGGCACCGAGCAGGTCTTCGTGGACGGGGACGACACGCCCTGGTCGAAGTCGTTCCTCGGTGCCGCCTATGCCTCCCGCGGCGTGAAGGTGCGTTTCACCTCGGGCACCGGCTCCGAGGCGCTGATGGGTCACGCGCAGGGGATGTCGATGCTCTACCTCGAGGCGAGGTGCATCTCCGTCGTGCGCGCGGCCGGGTCGCAGGGCGTCCAGAACGGCTCGATCTCGTGCGTGGCGCTCGTGCTGTCGCTGCCCGGCGGCACCCGCGCGATCCTCGCCGAGAACGTGATCGCGGCCTGGCTCGACCTCGAGGTCGCGTCCGGCAACGATGCAATCGCCTCGCACTCGGCGATTCGCAAGACCGCGAAGCTGATGGGGCAGTTCCTCCCCGGCACCGACTTCGTCACCTCCGGCTACTCGGTGATGCCACGACACGACAACACCTTCGGCGGCGGCAACTACGACGCCGACGATCTCGACGAGTGGCTGACGGTTCAGCGCGACTGGCAGGTCGACGGCGGGATCGAGCCGGTCGACGAGGCGGAGGTGACGCGCGTGCGCGAGCGTGCGGCCCGGGCGGTGCAGGCGGTCTTCGCCGAGCTCGGCCTGCCGCCCGTCACGGACGCAGAAGTCGCGGCGGCCACGACCGGATACGACTCGGCCGACATGCCCGACCGCGACCGGGCCGCCGACGTCGAGGCCGCCGACGAGGCGCTTCGGCGGAAGGTGTCGGGGCTCGACGTCGCGCTCGCGCTCGACCGGCGCGGCTTCGGCGACATTGCGCGCGCCGTGGTCGACATGCAGCGCCAGCGTGTGTCGGCCGACTACCTCCAGACTTCTGCGGTGATCGACGCCGAGGGGGTCGTTCACTCTGCCGTCAACGATCCGAACCTCTATACGGGGCCCGGCACCGGGTACCGGCTCGAAGGCGCACGCTGGGAGACGCTGCAGGCTCTCCCGCACGCAGTCGACCCAGCGTCGTTGGGAACGGCAGCGGGTGATCCGGGCGCGATCGTCGAGGTGCGCGGGGAGGCGGTTGCCGGCACCGACCCGGCCGAGGTCGTGATCGCCGTCGGGCCTGCCTTCGCGGGCACGATCCGCGAGACGATCAACGGTCTCGACCACGGTGACGTGCTCGCGGCGATCCTGGAAGGTGCAACGGAGGCAGGTGCCGTGCCGCGCGTCGTCCGGGTGAGGAGGGTGGCCGACGTCGCATTCATCGCACACGACGGCGCGCGGCTCTCCGGCTCGGGCATCGCGCTCGGGATCCAGTCGAAAGGGACGGCCGTCATCCACCGGGCGGATCTGCAGCCGCTCGACAACCTCGAGCTGTTCGGGATGTCGCCGCTGTACTCGCTCGAGAGCTACCGGGCGATGGGTCGAAACGCAGCCGGCTATGCGCTCGGCAATCGCGTCGGCCCCGTGCCGACCGAGCTCGACAACTTCGCCCGCGCCAAGCTGATCGTGAGGACGACGCTGCTGCACGCGCGCGAGACGCGCGCGGTCGTGCGAGGTGCAGCGCCGCTCGAGCTCGAGCTCGTGGCGCCTCGTTCGCCTCTAGCGCTCCAGTAGGCCCGCCAGCCGCTGGCGCTCCTGGAGCGCGCGCTCGGCCTCGTCCTCCTCACGAAACAGCCGCACGAGCAGCCAGACGATGACGCCGAAGAAAACGAGCGCCTGTTCGGTCGTCATCAGAATGCCGCCGAGGTTCTGATCCTGGGCCGCCGAGATACCCCAGAGCCGCTCGGGACGGCTCTCGTAGTATCCGTAGATCGGCGGCGCGAAGGTGAGCGCCAGGCCGAGGAACGCCGAGCCGACGAAGGCGGCGAAGATGTACGCGATCCTGCCGAGCGTCGGCACGGAGCGAGGAGTGTCGCTGAGCACCGGCCACCAGAAGAGCAGGCCGATCCCGATCATGAACAGGTGCTCGAGATTCAGCAGCACCGGCTGTCGAAGGGCTGCATCGTAGATGCTGCCGAAGTGGACAACGTACCACCCGACGAGCCACACCGGGAGCGCGACGGCCGGGCGCGTGACCGCCGCGAACGGCCGCCCGCCACGCCCGGCGATCGAGGAGCGCATCGCGGGCGTCAGCCCCAGGAGCAGGAGCGGCGGGGCCCAGTCCGAGATGATCACGTTCTGGAGCAGGTGGAACAGCACCAGATACTCCACTGCGATCCTCTCGAGCGGCGAGTTGAGCGCGAAGACGATCATGACGACGCCGCCCGAGAAGGCGAGCGCGCGCCCTGTTCCAGGCGGGTCGGTCCGGGCGGCCCGTGCGTACACCCACAGGGCGCCGCTGCCGAGGAGGACGAAGAGCGGTTCGAAGGTGGGCGCCCAGGGCGAGCTCACGTCGGCTGCCCGTCGATCATCGCGAGGGTCTCACTGCGGCGGCGCTGACCCGCGCGCAGCAGCAGGACGAAGGCGAGCCCGACCGTGGCAACCTGCTCGACCATCATCACGACGCCGGCGAGCTTCTGGTCGGTCAGGGGCGAGAGGCCGAGCAGCCGCACCGGCTGGTCGACGTAGCTCGAGAAGAGCGGGGTGGGGTCGAACAGGATCACGTAAGCCATGATCTGGCCGGTCCAGAAGACGAGGGCGGTATAGGCGAGTCGCTCGCTGAGGCTGAGCCGGTGGTGCCGCGAAGGGTCGATGATCTGGGTCCAGACGAGCAGGCCGCCGAGGACGAAGCTCACGTGCATGAGGTCGTGCCAGAGGCGGTGGTGCAGAGCGGCCTCGTAGAAGCGCGGAACGTGCCAGGAGAAGAGGACGACGACCCAGACGCCATAGCTGACGCCGGGGCGGAGCAGGAAGCGCAGCAGCCGGCGTAGCCAGACGACCCGCGCGAGCGGCACGAGCAGGTCCCGTGGCAGGAAGAACACGGTCAGGGGGCCACGGACCGCGACGACGGTGAGCGCGATACCGAGGTCGGCGATCAGGACGTGCTGAAGCATGTGGACGCTCTGCAGGTAGCTCTCGCCGATCGCGTCGATCGGGGAGACGATCGCGAGCACCGTCACGGCTACGCCGCCGACGAAGAGCAGGATCCGCGTCCAGGGTGCGAGGTCGGCGCGACGCCGGTGCAGCCGCAGCCAGCCGTGGAGGAAGAACCCGATCGCGACGAGGGCGCTCCCGAGCACGAGCGGCTGGAACGACCAGGCCCGCCACAGGTTCTCGCTTGCGAGCACGGCACCCACGGAGGCAGGCTAGCGTCTGTCAGCCGCGGGCGAGAATGTCTCGCGCCGCCGCGCGGCCGGAGCGGATTGCGCCCTCCATGTGCATGTGGCCGACGCCGGCGAGGTCGGTGCACGCCCAGTGGACGGGACCGACGGGGCGGGTCAGGTCGGGGCCGTGGCGCGACAGCCCGCCGATCCCGAACGTCGCGGCGTAGGCACCGCGCGTCCACTCCTCCTGCGACCAGTCGCGCTCGATCACCTCGGTAGCCTCGAGGGCCCGCGGGCCGAAGAACCGCGCGAGCCCTTCGAGCACGAGGCGCTGCCGCTCGCCCTCGTCGAGGCGCTCGGCCGCCCGTGCCTTCTCCCCGGCGAGGAACGTGCACAGCACGCCCGGTCGCCCGGCGGGCGGCGTGTTGTCGTATACCTCGCGGACGAGCTGATAGGGCGCGAAGCCTTCGCCGGCGAGCCCGTCGGCACGCCAGAACGGCTCGTCGTAGACCACGAGCACCTTGATCACGTCACCCTGGGTCATCGCCTGGTGGAGGCGCATCCGCCAGGCGGGCAGCGACGGCTCGAAGCGGATCAGCCCGGCGACGTTT
The DNA here is from genome assembly GCA_963823355.1 of uncultured Thermoleophilia bacterium. Classification (GTDB taxonomy): domain Bacteria; phylum Actinomycetota; class Thermoleophilia; order Gaiellales; family Gaiellaceae; genus Gaiella. Next base: position 65,599 of record CAWGLG010000007.1, on the reverse strand, counting down.
GGCGGCACGGCGACGATCGCAGTCCGGGCGCGCACGACGACGGAGCCCGCGTCCGCCTCGACGCCGTCTTCGGCCCAGCGCAGCGCCCGGACGGGCGCGTCGAGCACGACGCGGTCGCCGAGCCGTTCCGCGAGCCGGATCGGGATCAGCTGCGTGCCGCCGACGACGCGCGAGTGGAGGCAGAGATCGGGCTCGAACAGGTTCGCGACACTGCCGGCACCCGCGACCGTGCCGAGCGCGCTCAGCAAGGAGAAGGTGTCCGCGGGTTTCGTCATGTAGCCGCCGGCCATGAAGGCGCGCAGAAGGTCGCGCGCGAGCGTGTCGTCGACCTCGGCGGCGAGCCACTGCTCGAAGGTGATCGCGTCGAGCTCGGCGGCGCGCGGATGCCGCCACGGTTCCTCCGGGTCGAGCTCGGCGACGACGGCGTCGAGCTTCGCGACGGCGGCCCCGTACGCCTGGGCCGATACCTCGGGTAGCGGGTCGTCATCGCCGTGGTAGCGGTGCAGCGAGCCGTCGGCGTCGAGGTAGAGGTGGTCGCCTTCGCGGTAGGCGTGGAAGAGCTCGATCCCGAGCTCGGCGAGGAGCGCGTGCATCTCGCTCTGGTACGGCGCGATCCACTCGCCCCCGAGCTCGTTCGGCTCGCCGCCGATCTCGATGTTGAGCAGGCGCCCGCCGACCCGGTCGCGCGCCTCCAGCACGACGACGTCGTGGCCTGCTGCAACGAGATCGGTCGCGGCGACGAGCCCGGCGAGGCCGGCGCCAACGACCACGACGTCTGCTTCCTGCTTCCTGATCATCAGGTCAGGCAATCCTGTCAGATCACGACGGCCCGGGCGGCATCTCGGCGACGGGCCACGGCTTGCCGCCGACGCCCCAGTTCTTCGGGTTGTGGCCCTCCACGATCACCCAGGTGTGGTCGCGGAGGTCGGGATGGACTGCCTCGCAGAGCGCGTCGGTCATCCCGGCGATGAGCTTCTCACTCACCTCCGGCGTGACGCGGTAGTCGAACAGCTCGACGCGGATCAGCGGCATGGCGCACTCCTTCGTTCGTGGGTGAGCCCCGATCCTACGATCCGCCGCCCTCGACGCGCGATGCCACGAGATCGACTCCGGTATCCCGGTGAATGCATCCGAGCGCACGAGGTCGCTCGATCGCTAGCCCCAGGGCGAGGGGAGGTGCGTCAACGGCTCGTGATCCGGCAGAACGTCCGTCTGCAGGGCCGGGTCGGAGGCGGGAACGTAGCGTTCTTCGAGCCCGAGCTCCTCGAGCACGATGTTCCGGGCCTGGGCGATCGCCGTCGTCTTGTAGAAGGCGACGGTGCGGTTGAAGCCCTGGCGCCCGAAGCCGCAGTCCGTCGAGAGGACGAGTTTGTCGGCGGGGATCACCTCGAGCGCCCGGCGCACCCTGTCTGCGACCACGGGTGCCATGTCGGCCTGGAGCGTTCTGTGGTTGACGACACCGACGGCGATCTTCTTCTTCAGCGATGCCGCGTACGGCTTGAAGAGGCCGATCTCGGCGAGCTCGTTCTCGGTTGCCTCGACCGTCCAGACGTCGCCCTTCAGCCGCTCCAGGTAGATCTCGATCGAGGGAGCGTACGTCTCGCCCGAGTACACCTTCTGCATGTTGGGATTGCCCCAGCAGGTGTGGATCCACAGCTCCACGTCGTCGAGCCCGTCGACCTCACGGTTGAAGGCGTCGACGAGGAAGTCGAGGAGCTCTGTCTGATCGGGATAGAAGGCGGCGACGAAGTGGATCGTCGGCTCCTCGATCTGGATCACCTTCGCTCCGGCGGCGGCGAGCTGGCGGAGCTCGGTGTTCATCGCGGCGGCCATGTCCCAGATCAGCTGCTTCTTGTCGTCGAGGTCGTAGTCCGCCGTATGGCTGTCGAGGAAGATCGAGAGCACCTGCGACGAGCAGGTCCCGAACTTCACCGGCTTGCCCGATCCTGCTCTCGCCTGGGCGATCCGCCAGAGCTTCGCGTACTCGAGCGGGTTCCGTGGGTCGTGCTCGACCTTGCCGACCACGCGCGGCCAGCGCCATGTCGTCTCGATCTCGTTCATCAGGGTCCCTGCCGGGAACTCGAGCAAACGGTCGCGCGAGCGCTCGTACTGCAACTCCTCGTGCTCCAGGCCCTTCCATCGCTGTAGTGGGTAGTGATGCCAGGAGCGGCCCGCGAAGTCCTCGTCGAGGTGGTAGTCGCCGTTCGTGAGGATGTCGAGGCCGGCGCGCTCCTGGTCGGCGAGCACCGTTGCGTGCGCGTCGAGGAACTGCTCGCGGAAGCGGACGTCGAGGAGTGCGGTGTCGAGTGGCCGACCCCAGAGGCCCCCGTCGTACCAGCGTGGCCTCGGCCACGAGCCGGTGACGGTTGCGGGAAGCATCAGGTCCTTCGTGGCCGTGAGCATCGTGGCGTCTCCTCGTCGGGAAGGGGCGCCTTGATCCTAGATCCTGCCACGCCGGGGGGTGCGGCTTCGCCACCTCGCCCGCTACTGCTCGCCCAGCAGACCACCCGATCGGGTCAGCTGGAGGAGGACATCTCGGGTGAACGCCGTCTCCAGGCGCGTCACTTCGGCTGCCACCTCGGCCTCGAGGTCGTCTCCACAGGCACGCGTCTCCTGCCTCCACTCCTCGAGGTAGAGATCCATGTCGACCAGACCGGCTTTCATCGCGGCGGCGTCGATGGCCTTCTGGAACCGGTCGGAGAGCTCGGCCCTCGCGCTTCCCGCCTCGCTCTTCGCGGTCACCTGGGCCGGGATGTCGCGCCAGGAGATCACCGTCAGCATCGAGCTCATCTCGTCTCCGGGAACGCGAGCTGCTCGATGAAGCGGTCGTTGAAGTCCTCCCGGTCGGAGAGCTCCACGTACTCGACAGCGTCGAACATCGCCGTTGCCGCGTGCCTCTCCTGCATCGACAGCAGAGCCATCTTGGCGCCTTCGCCGGCGACGTTGCCGGCCGACACGATGCGCGGAAGCACGAGCTTCGGGACGAGCCCGATGCGGATCGCGCTGGCGGGCGAGAGGTACGAGCCGAATGAGCCCGCGAGCAGCACCTGCTGGATGTCGGCAACGTCGATGCCGAGCTCCTCGACGAGGATCCGCCATCCGGTCGCGATCGACGCCTTCGCGAACTGGAGCTCGCGCACGTCGCGCTGTGACAGGTAGACGGCGTTCTCGATGTCGCCCTCCTCGCCGAGCCAGTGCAGGACGAAGATGCGCTCCGTGTCGGGGCGTTCGAGGAGGCGGCGTGACAGGGAGGGGGCGATCTCGGCTGCGCGATCGTTCGGCACGAAGCGGCCCGAGAGGTCGAGCAGGCCGGCGTCGACGAGCTCGGCGACCGCGTCGACGAGGCCCGATCCGCAGATGCCGACGGGCTCCGTGTCTCCGATCACCTCGAGCTGGATCGCATCGTCCCTGATGCGGACGACCTCGATCGCGCCGTCTGCCGCGCGCATGCCGCACCTGATCTGCGCGGCCTCGAACGCCGGTCCGGCCGGCGCGGCCGTGCAGACGAGCCGCTCCGACGAGCCCAGGGCGATCTCGCAGTTTGTGCCGACGTCGATGAACAGCCGCAGGCGCTTGTCGCGGGTCATTCCGGAGGCAAGGAGGCCGGCGACGATGTCGCCTCCGACGTAGGCGCCGAGGGCCGGGAAGACGGTCGCACGTGCCCGAGGGTGGAGCTGGAGGCCGAGCTCCGAGGCCGGCATGTCCGGATACGACGCGGCGGCCATGATGAACGGGGCGACTCCGATCGGCTCGGGGTCGACGCCCAGGGCGAGCTGGGTCATCGTGGCGTTGCCGGCGAGAGCGACCTCGTAGACCTCTTCGGGGCTCACGCCACCCTGCTCGCACACCTCGTCTGCGAGCTCCTGCAACGTGTCGCAGGCGAGCCCGCGCAGGCGCTCGAGCGCCTCGGGATCGAGCATCGTCGCGGAGATCCGCGAGATCACGTCGGCGCCGAACGGCTGCTGCTTGTTCAACATCGACCGTACGGCGACCGGGGTTCCGGTGGCGATATCGAGCAGCGTCGCGACGACCGTGGTGGTGCCGAGGTCGAAGGCGATCCCGTGCAACCGCTCGCTGGTGTCGCCCGCTTCGACGTCGATCAGGAGGTCGTCGACGACGACGCAGGTGACGCGATAGCGCGAGTCCCGGAGGGTCTTGGGGAGGCGCCGGAGCGCGCCCACTTCGACGCGCAACTCCAGGTCGTCGAGCGCGTCGCGCACTCGCTGGAGGTCCGTGCGCTGGTCGCGGAGCGTTGGCTCCTCCAGCTCCACGTAACGTTTCTGCACGGCCGGATGCAGGATCACCTGGCGGCCGACCCCGACGGTCGCGGCTTTCGGTCTCGTCACGAGAGGCGGCACGTCGACGACGAGGTCGTGCTGCGCTTCGGCCCGGCACGCGAGCCGCCAGCCGTCCTGCAGGTCGCCCTCGTCGAACGCGCGCACATCGAGAGGGGAGATCGGTATCTCGCCCTCGACGAGCCGGACCTTGCACTTCTTGCACGTGCCGTGGCCGCCGCAGGTGGAATCGATCGCGATGCCGTTCCAGGAAGCGGCATCGAACAGCGTCACGCCCGGTGGGACGCGCACCGCCGTGCCCGACGGCTCGAAGCGCAGGGCGACCCTTGCGGGCGGCTCTGCCGCTCCGACGTCCTCCGGTTCCAGGCGCTCCGTCAGGGTCACGCCTTTGCGGCCTCGGCCCGGCGGTGCGCAGCGATCCAGTTCCCGCCCCACTCGTCCCTGCCGAGCAGGAGGTCTGCCGCACGGCAGGCATCCACGGTCTGTGCCGTGCGCGCATCCATGATCGCGCTCGTGAGCCCGGCATACGAGGCGGTGACGAGGAAGGCCGCGTTCAGCGTGTGGCGCCCCGGGAGGCCGAACGACGTGTTCGAGGCGCCGAGCGTCATGTTCAGCCCGTAGGTGTCGCGGATGCGGCTGATCGTCTCGAGCGTGATCAGGACGGCCTGCGGGTCGGCGCCCACGGTCATCGCGAGCGGGTCGATCACGATGTCCTCGAGGGGGATCTCGAAGCGGCCGTGGACGATGTCGACGAGCCGCGCGCAGACCTCGAGTCGCTCGTCGGCCGTCTGGGGGATTCCCGTCTCGTCGTTGACGAGGCAGATGATCGCGGCGCCGTGCTCCTTGACCATCGGCAGCACCCGCTCGAGCCTGTCCTCCTCACACGTGACGGAGTTCACGAGGGCCTTGCCTTCGTAGGCCGCGAGGCCTGCCTCGAGCGCCTCGACGACCGAGGAGTCGATGCAGAGCGGGAGGTCGGTGTGCTCCTGTACGAGCCTGACGGCCCGGGCGAGCAGGTCGGCCTCGTCGGTCAGGGGGACGCCCATGTTGACGTCGAGCACGTGCGCGCCCATCGCAACCTGGTCTTCGACGTCCTTCACGATCTCCGAGAGGTCGCCCTCGCGCAATGCTGCGGCGAACGCCTTCCGTCCTGTGGGGTTGATCCGCTCCCCGATGATGCAGAAGGGCTGATCGGGGCCGATCAGGACCTCTCTAGATGGTGATCTGAGAACGGTGTGCATCGGAGCGTCGTTCCTCCTTGGGTGAGATGTCGAGGTCGTGACAGAGTCGGGAAAGGGAACCGTCGTGTCGGAAATCGGTCAGGTGGAGGCCGCGCACGCCCGGGAGGGACAGCGCCTGCAGTGCCTGCTCGAGGCCGAGCTGGTAGGCCGCCTCCGCCGGGTCGTCGGCCTGTTCGATGCGCGCGATCGTCTCGGCAGGCACGTCGATGCCGGGAACCTCGCGATCCATGAAGGAGAGTGCGCGGGCACCGCGCACGAGCACGATCGTGGGCAGGATCGCCGCGCGCCGGGTCAGGCCTCTCTCGTGTAACGCGCCCACGAACGCCTCGAGGCGTTCGGGGTGGTAACAGATCTGGAGCTGGAGGAACTGCGCTCCTGCTGCGATCTTCTTCGCGGCCCGGCGGGAGCGGTACTCGAGCGGCGGCGCACCCGGGTTCTCGACGGCGCCCACGAACAGCGGGGGAGCGGGGTCGATCTTCCGTCCCGAGAGGTAGCGGCCGGATGCGAGAGACCTCGCCACCCTGATCAGCTGCGGTCCGTCGAGGTCGAAGACACGGCGAGCTTCCGGCTCGTCGCCTGCCGTGACGTCGTCGCCCGTGAGGCAGCAGATGTTGTGCACGCCGTGCAGCGCCGCTCCCATCATGTCTGCCTGGCAGGCGATGCGGTTCTTGTCCCTGCACACGACCTGGAGGATCGGCTCGATCCCCGCCTGCGCGATCGCGATCGCGCAGGCGACGTTTGAGGCATGGGCGTGGGCCGCGGTGTTGTCGGTCGCATTCATCGCGTCGACCCACCTGGCCATCTCGGAGATCCGCTCTGTGAAGGACTCGAGCGTGCCGGCGTCGATCGCCGGCGCCTCGCCGGTGAAGATCGGCCGATCGCCCGCTTCGACGAGGTCGCGAAGCGCCGTCACTCGCTGTCATCTCCCGTGGGCGCCTGCTTCCATCCCTCCGGAGACTCCTTGTCCCGCCCGCTGAGCAGGTTTGCCCACGACGACGTTCCCGAGAGCCGATTGTCGACCGGCGGTCTGAGCTCGTCTAGGTGCCCGCGCCAGGTGGCCGGCAGGAGCGGCAGCTTGCGCGACCGTTCCTCCGCCTTGACCCAGACGCAGCGCATCTCGGGCTTCACCTCGCAACGGCCGTTCTCGCGCACGCCGCCGCAGGGTCCGTTGCGCAGCGTCTTCGGGCACGTCATGGGACAGGTCATGCCCGTGTCGTGCAGCACGCATTGGCCGCACATCTGACAGCCGAAGATCGGCTTCTTGATCGCGTGCTCGAAGAAGGTGACGACGCCCATGTTCCTGTACCGGTCAGACTCTCGCGAGCGCCCGCTTCTGCTCGAGCAGCTCCTTGGCGCGCTTCGTCGCGCTTGCCGCGTCGGCCGCGTAGCCGTCGGCCCCCACGACGTCCGCGTACTCCTGGGTGACGGGAGCGCCGCCGACCATGATGATGACGTCGTCCCGCAGGCCGGCCTTCTCGATCGCCTCGATGTTGACCTTGAACATCGGCATCGTCGTCGTCAGGAAGGCGGAGAACCCGACCACGTCAGGCTGGTGCTCCTTGATCGCCTCGATGAAGGTCTCCGGTTGCACCTGCACGCCGATGTCGATCACGTCGAAGCCCGCACCCTCGAGCATGATGTCGACGAGGTTCTTGCCGATGTCGTGCACGTCGCCCTTGACCGTTCCCATCAGGAAGGTGCCGACCTTCTCCGCTCCCGAGTCGGCGAGCAGAGGGCGCAGCAGCTCGAGCGCGCCCGACATGGCGCGTCCCGAGATCAGCATCTCCGGCACGAAGAAGTCGCCGCGCTCGAACCGTGCGCCTACCTCCTCGAGCGCCGGGATCAGCGCCTCGAACAGGAGCGTGTTCGGCGGGATCTCGGCTTCGATGCCCGCCGCGGTCAGCTCGACGACTGCCGGCTTGTTCCCGACCAGCGTCTCATCGTAGATCTGCTGCAGGATCTCTTCATTCGTCATGCTTCCTCGTCTCCTGGGTAGAGGCTGATTGCATTGGAGAGGGCGTCTGCCTCGAGGACGACCTGCTCGGAGAGAGCGGCGAGGCGCTCTCGTGACGTGCGGACGGTGGGGGCCGAGACCGAGATCGCCGCGATCACGGTGCCGCGCGACCCGCGGACGGGGGCCGCGGTGGAGCAGAGGCCGGCGTCGAGCTCCTCCCACGTGGTGGCGAACCCTGCGCTCCTCACCCGGTCGAGCTCTGCGAGCAGCTCTCCGAGGTCGACGATAGTGCCGGGCCCGAGTCTGGCGAGCCTGCCGAACGGGGGCTGCGCCGCGCCGTAGGCCATGAAGACCTTCCCCATCGACGACGCGTGGGTCGGGATCCTGCTCCCGACCCAGTTCCCCGCGCCGAGTGGATGGCCGCTGTTGATCTGTGCGACGCGGGCGACACCTCCGGGCGTCGGAATCCCGACGTTGGTCGTCTCGCCCGTCGTCTGCTCGAGCCGCTCGAGGAACGGCCAGGCCAGGGTGGCGAGATCCCCCACGCTCGTGTCGCGTCGGGCGTACTCGACGAGCACCGGCCCGGGCCGGAAGCCGCCGCCGCGGCGGCGCTGCGCGAGGCCGTTCCGCTCGAGCGCCCGGAGCAGGCGCGCGGCGGTCGACTTCGGAAGTCGTGTGTCCTCCATGACGCCGGTCAGGGTGACGACCTCGTCGCTCTCCACGAGCTGGACGAGGATCCGCGCAGCACGGTCGATTGCCTGGGCTCCATCTTCAACTTTGGGCATTGGTTCCGTATTATGGTACCAAGCTTCTCTAGATATCAAGTGACATAGAGGCTTCGTTGAGCTATGATCCTGTCCAAGTGCCGGATTATGGGACTCAGATGATCCTCGCTCTCGGCGACCAGCGGGCACGGCCGAACACGGTCGCGGCGGTCGAGCGTCGTGGGGCAGGCGGAGCCCGGTTGATCCCGGACAGGGTGAATACACATCGCGCCGATGGGCGACCGCGTCGGGCCCAGGTGTGGGATCGTGTTGGTGGGAAATGTCAGCAGCCGCCGGCGCGCAGTCGGAGAGCGCGCCCCGCGTCAGCCCCGAGTAAAGGAGATCGACCGTGAAGACCGCCGAGCGCACACGCATCGCCTTCGAGCGAGGTACTCCAGATCGCGTTCCCGTCCACTGCTGGCTCGGACTGCCGCTGATCAAGCAGCTCCGGCAGCCGGGCCAGTCGTTCCTCGACCTGTTCGAGTTGTGGATCGACGACCCGATGAGCTCGATCGTGAAGATGCAGCAGGATCTCGGGCTCGACCCGATGATCACGACATACAGCCAGCACATCGGCGAGCACGAGATCTGGCCGCGCATGCTGTTCCCCCGCCCGATGGAGACCGACACCTGGGTGGAGACGTTCGAGATCACGGGCCGCGGCGACGGCTGGCGCGAGCACTCACACCGCATCCACACGCCCGACGGCGACCTCGACTACTCGTATCGCACCGAGGACGGGTTCGGCACCTCGTGTCACGACTTCCTCCTCAAGGGCGACGAGCCGGAGAAGAAACTGCCCGCGCTGCGCCACTTCCCGTCGGCCGATCTCTACGACATGTCGGTGCTCACAGGCATGGTGAAGAAGGTCGGTGACGAGGCCTGGTGGCTGCACCATGTGATCGGCCCGTGGGACATGGCCGCCGAGGTGCGGGGCCTCGTCGATCTCTCGATGGACATCTACGACCGTCCGGAATTCGTGCACGAGCTGATGCGCGTCTGCACCGACTGGCTCAAGGGGTTCTACAGGCGGCTCGGCGAGACCGGCATCCACTCGATCTCGATGAACGAGACGTGGACGGGCGTCGGCGTCGCGAAGAATCACTTCGTCGAGTTCATGAAGCCATACGAGGCGGAGTGTGTGCAGGCGGCCCACGACGCCGGCTACCTCGTCTCGTTCCACAACTGCGGTCGCGCGACGCTACTGCTCGAGGACATCGCCGACACGGGGCCGGACGCCCTCGAGACACTCACCTCCAGCCGCTCCTCCGGCGACGTCGATCTCGCCGACGCGAAGCGGCGCATCGGTGACCGCGTTTGCCTGTTCGGCGGCTTCAACGAGCATCTCCTGCACGAGGCCGACGCCGAGGCCGTCAAGGCCGAGGTTCGTCGCTGCCTCGACGCGGCGATGGCGGGCGGCGGCTACGTCCTCCGCTCGACGGGCCAGATCTTCGACGCCAAGCCGGGACTGATCGAGGTCATGTGCGACACCGTCCGCGAGTACGGCCGCTACAACTGAGCGGCAGGTAGAGCGAGCGTGCACGACCACCACCTCTACGAGGTAGAGACGGCGGCGGCAGGGCCCCAGGGGGCCCTGCCGCTGACGGACTCGTTCCTGAAGGAGCGCCCGTCGGGCGATGTCTTCGGGCTCTCGCAGAACGCAGGCATGGGCTGGGAGGCGTCCAAGGTAGGGCGCGACCAGTTCCTCATCCTCTCGACGCTCGGCGGCATACGGGCCGACGACGGGACCCCGGTGGCGCTCGGCTATCACACCGGCCACTGGGAGGTGGGGCTGCTCGTCCGCGAGGCTGCGGAAGAGCTCGACCGCCTCGGCGGCCTACCGTTCGCGGGGCACGTGTCGGATCCGTGCGACGGCCGCACCCAGGGCACGACCGGGATGTTCGACTCGCTGCCGTACCGGAACGACGCGGCCCTCGTCCTGCGCAGGCTCGTCCGCAGCCTGCCCAACCGTCGCGGCGTGATCGGCGTCGCGACCTGCGACAAGGGCCTGCCGGCGATGCTGATGGCCGTCGCCTCGTTCCGGGATCTCGCAGGGGCCATCGTCCCGGGCGGCGTCACGCTGCCGCCGCGGCGGGGTGAGGACGCCGGCGCGGTGCAGACCCTGGGCGCCCGGTTCGCGCACGAGCTCGTCACGCTGGAGGAGGCTGCCGACCTCGGTTGCCGAGCCTGCGCCTCACCCGGCGGCGGCTGCCAGTTCCTGGGTACTGCCGCCACCGCGCAGGTGGTGGCGGAAGGGCTCGGGTTGACGGTCCCGCACGCGGCGCTCGCCCCCTCGGGGCAGCCGATCTGGCTCGACGTGGCGCGACGCACCGCCGCTGCCGTGCACGACCAGTGGCAGGCCGGCCGGACGCTCGGCGGCGTGCTCACCAACCGGGCGATCGAGAACGCGATGCTCCTTCACGCCGCCTTCGGCGGGTCGACGAACCTCCTTCTCCACATCCCGGCAATCGCCCACGCGGCTGGACTCCGTCGCCCGACGGTCGAGGACTGGCGCGGCGTCAACCGGGCGGTTCCTCGGCTCGTCGACGCCTTGCCCAACGGCCCCCACAACCATGTCACCGTGCGCGTCTTCCTCGCCGGCGGCGTGCCCGAGGTGATGCTCCATCTCCGGAGGCTCGGCCTGCTGAACCAGAACGAGTTGACGGTGAGCGGCCGGTCGTGGGACGAGATGCTGGACGAATGGCAGGACAGCGAGCGCCGCGCGCGGCTGCGTGCCCGCCTCCTGGAAGCCGACGGGATAGACCCCGACGACGTCATCTGCCCACCCGCCCGCGCGCGTGAGAAGGGCATGACGTCGACCGTCTGCTTCCCCGAGGGCAACCTCGCGCCCGGCGGCAGCGTGATCAAGAGCACGGCCATCGACCCGCGCGTGCTCGACGACGACGGCGTCTATCGGCTCACCGGGCCCGCACGCGTGTTTACCAGCGAGCGTGACGTGATCGCGGCGATCAAGGGGCTCGCGGGCGAGCCGATCCAGTCCGGAGACGTGATCGTGCTCGCCGGCCGCGGCCCGCTCGGGTCTGGCATGGAGGAGACCTACCAGCTCACCTCTGCCCTCAAGTTCCTCCCGTTCGGCCGCCGTGTCGCGCTCGTCACCGACGCGCGGTTCTCGGGCGTCTCGACGGGGGCGTGCATCGGACACGTCAGCCCAGAGGCGCTCGAGGGCGGTCCGATCGGCCGGCTTCGCGACGGTGACGTGATCCGTGTGATCGTCGACGGGACGGGCCTCGTCGCCTCGGTCGACCTCGTCGGGCACGGTGACGAGACGTGGACGCCCGAGGAGGCCGCGGCCGAGCTGGAGCGGCGCCCCGTGCGGGAGGACATCGCGCCCGACCCCTTCCTACCGGCCGACACGGCGCTCTGGGCCCGGCTGCAGTCGGCGAGCGGCGGCCTCTGGGGCGGCTGCGTCTACGACGTTGAGGCGATCGTCGAGCTGCTCGACGCCGCGGCCGGGCGCACGATCCCGACGCACGGGTAGGGCGGTTCCGGCTGCACGCTTGACATTCCGGGTGGCTGTGCCGTAGCGTTGCAAACGTTTCCCGGGAACGTTCCCAATCTCGGCACCTCCGACGTTGCCACAGACGCTGAAGACAGCCACCCTCCACGATGTCGCCCGCGAGGCAGGCGTGTCCATCTCCACCGTCTCGCGTGCGCTCAACGGTCAGCCGTTCGTGCGGCCGGAGGTACGCGACCGGGTGCTCGTCGCGAGCGCGGCCCTCGGCTACCACCCGAACGTCGCTGCGCGAAGCATGCGCACGGGCACGACCGGCGCCGTCGGTCTGATCGTCAGTGACATCTCGAACCCCCTCTTCGCCTCGATCGCCAAGGCGGCGGACGAGGCTCTCAGCCCGCGGGGATACGCCCTCATGCTCGCGAACTCGGCCAACGATCCCGAGCACGAGGCGGAGCTCATCTCCACGTTCCGGCAGCGCCGGCTGGACGGATTGATCATCGCCACCGCGAACGAGGAGGCTCCCGGCCTCGGCGGTCGCGTCGCGTCTTTCGGGGCCTCAGTCCTTCTCGATCGCGAGGTGCCGGGCTCCCGCTCCGACGCCGTCCTCTCCGATCACGGCGCGGGCCTGCGCGAGGCGATCCGCCATCTGGTGCGGCTCGGCCACCGCCGCATTGCGCTGATCGCCGGGACTCCGGGCCAGCGCGGGAGCCGGGTTCGCATCCAGACGTACGAGGAGGAGTTCTCCCAGCTCGGCATCGCGCTGGATCCGGCGCTCTGCCGTCGCGACGAGATGACCGTCGAAGACGGATACCGCGCCGTGGGAGAGGTCATCGCGCTCCCGGATCCGCCCACGGCCATCATCGGCGGTAACAACCTTCTCTTCGCAGGGCTCTTCGCCGCCATCCGCGATCTCGGCCTGACGATCCCCGACGACCTCTCGATCGTGGCCTGCGAGGAGACCGAGCTCACGGTGCTGCACAACCCGCCGTTGGACGTCGTCCGCCGGGATATGGACGACCTCGGTCGGACAGCTGCCGAGCTCCTGCTCGAGCGCCTCGACGCGCCGCGACGGCGACCGCGTCACGTGGTCCTACCGACGGTCTTCGAGGCCCGGGCGAGCTCCGCGTCCCCCGCATTGCGAACGAGGAAGGTGCGCAGATGAACACCGGAACCCGGGCCAGGGCCAACTTCGTTCCCCTGGACGAGCTCAGCGCCACGATCGGGGCGGCGGAGTTGCTTCTCTTCTGCCGCGACCTCCGTGGGACCCTGATCGACGCTGCGGTTGCCGCTACGGGCCGCGCGCTCTCCGTGCAGTCGCGCGGCGGGAGCTCGCTCGGCGCCGCCGGCGCGGGCGTCGGGTTCGCGGTCGAAACGACCGCCGGAACCCTCGTCCCCGTGGTCAGGAACGCGGTCGACGGCCTGCTACCGGCCGTCCGCGACGAGGTGTCGCGCCTCGTCTACGCAGCCCGCTCGGGCAGGCTGGCGCCCTCCGACGTAGGCGGCGCGGCCGTCACCGTGTGCGACTCCCTCCCGTTGGCCGGCGCTATCGCGGCCGATGCGAGCGGTTGCGTCCTCGCGGTGAGCGGGCCCCGGTCCGGCTCCGGGATCGTCACGCTTTCGCTCGCCGTCGACGACTCGGGCATCGGGGCCGATGCCGCACGCGCGTTCTTCGCAACCCTTGTACGCTTGCTCAGACACCCCTACCGCCTCCTGGTGTGACCATGATTACCGGCATTCATCACTTCGGTCTGGCGGTCTCCGACATGGAGCGCTCGCTCGCCTTCTACACGAAGCTGTTCGGGCTCGAGGTCGTCTCCGATCGTGAGGTGGTGCGCGACTACGTCGAGCAGATCACCGCGGTGCCGGGGGCTCACCAGCGCCTCGTCCATCTCTCCGGCTACGGCAAGCGCCTGGAGCTGATCGAGTACAAGAACCCGCGCGGCGAGCCGCGCGCCCGCCCGCTTCCCGACGCCGGCAGCGCCCACGTCTGCTTCCTCACCGACGACCTCGACGCGGAGGTGACGCGGCTGCGGGCAGCGGATGTCGTCTTCCGCTCGGCGGGCCCCGTCACGACGACGAGCGGCCCGAACAAGGGTGGTCGCGGGATCTACGTCGAGGATCCGGACGGAAACGCTGTCGAGGTCGTGCAACTGTCTCCACAGGCGGCGTTCTCATGAGTGGCCGCCTTCAAGGAAAGGCCATCCTCGTCTCCGGCGCGGCCGGAGGCCTCGGTCTCACGTGCTGCCGGCTGTTCGTCGCCGAGGGTGCGCTCGTCGCGCTCTCCGACCTGGACTCAGGCCGGCTCGAACGTGCGAGTGCCGAGGTGGGGGGCTCGCTCTCGATCGTGGCCGATGTCACGAGCGAGGCCGACGCCACGATGCTCGTACAGCGCACGGCCGAGACGCTGGGCGGCCTCGACGGATTCGTCTCGGCGGCGGGCCTGTATCAGGGGACAGCGGTCGACGAGATCGACCTCGACGACTGGGACAAAATCCAGCACGTGAACGTCCGTGGGACGTTCGTCACCGCCCGGGCGGTCCTCCGCGAGATGATCGTCCGCGCGCACGGCTCCGTCGTCACGCTCGGCTCGATCGCGGGCCAGGTCGGTGGCGTCCAGTCCGGTGCCGGCTACGCCACCTCGAAGGCGGCGGTGATCGGGATGACGAAGGCGCTCGCGCGCTGGGCGGGCCCTCACGGCGTGAGGGTGAATTGTGTCAACCCCGGCTTCATCGAGTCGGGGATGGGGCTCGGGATGGCTCCCGAGGATCGCGAGCGCACGATCGCGGCGACCCCGCTCGGACGGCCCGGCACGGCGGAGGAGGTGGCGGAGGCTGTCGCATGGCTCGTCTCCGACGCCTCGAGCTTCGTCACCGGAGCTCAGCTCGATGTCAACGGCGGCCTGCTAATGGGCTGACGCCGTGTGGCGCCACGCCCGCAGAGAAGGAGGACGGTCATGGAAGCGAAGGTTTGTCGAGGAAGCTGGTGCCTCGGGTTCGGGTTCGACCCGATCCCGACGCTCGACCAGGTGGTGAAGGTTCTGTCCGCATTCGAGTACGACGGGATCGAGCTCGCGGGGTTCTTCGACCACGCGACGATCGAGAGGTACCCGGATGAGGCGAGTCGCAAGAAGCTTGCCCAGTGGATCACCGATGAGCATAACCTCGAGCTCGTCGGCTATGCCCCCGGCCCGTACGGCGACTTCGGTCGGCTGCCGTGGGCGACCGGCTCCGACGAGGTCGTGGCCGAGTACGAGAAGCTCTTCGAGGACTCGCTGCAGTTCTGCGTCGACACCGGGATTCCGTCGATGCGCGTCGACCCCGGCAACTTCGGGCCGCTCGAGCGCGATGCCGACTACGACAAGGCGTGGGATCGCGTCGTGACGATGTTCCAGAAGCACGCCCAGCGCGGACGCGACGAAGGCGTCCTGATGCTGTGGGAGCTCGAGAGCGGTCAGATCTTCGTCAAGCCGTCTGAGGCCGTGAAGCTCCTCGAACGACGTCGGCGACGACAACCTCAAGCTCATGTACGACGTCGGTCATGTCGAGGCGTGTGCGGTCCTGGCCCACAACCAGGTCCAGCCGCAAGAGCGCCTTGCAGGCGGCCAGCTCGAGTTCGTCGAAATGATGAAGGGCAAGATCGGCCACATGCACGTGTGCGACACGGACTCGAACACGTGGATGAACGCCTTCGGCACGCACCTCGGTATCGGCAAGGGGAACGTCGATTTCGACGCCCTGATCCCGGCCGTCGTCGACGCGGGCTACACGAGCAAGTGGTGGTCGGTCGACGCGATCCCGATGAACGCGGACTCGTGGGCCGATACGTGGAGCGACCGCATCAGCCTCAACGCCCTGCTCGACAAGCACGTCCGCAACCGCTGAGAGGAGTAGCGACATGAAAGCAGCAGTCTTCTACGAGCCCAAGGACATCCGCGTCGAAGAGGTTCCCGAGCCGACGATCGCCGAGGACGAGGTCCTCGTCGAGGTGTCGGCCTGCGGCTTCTGCGGCTCCGACGTCGAGTACTACTACGGCAAGAGCCCGGTCGGGACGGCCACGGGTAAGGGGCCGCTCGTGCTCGGGCACGAGTTCTCCGGCAAGGTCGTCGGCCTCGGCAAGATCGCCGGCACGTACGGTCTGCAGGAAGGCGACCGGGTCGCGGTCTGCCCGATCCAGAGCTGCGGGGCGTGCAACTCCTGCCGGGCAGGGAAGCCGCAGTTCTGCGCCAACCTCTCCGTGCTGGGTGTCACCACCGACGGTGGCTTCGCACAGTTCGCGAAGACGAAGGCCGCTCACGCCTACAAGCTGCCGGACAACCTCACGGACGAGCAGGGAGCGTTCGTCGAGATGCTCGCCGCGGCCGTCAACGCCGTGCACAAGGCGGACGTCCAGCCGGACGACTTCACGGTCGTCTACGGCCCCGGCCCCGTCGGGCTCTCGATGGTGCAGCTGCTCAGGAACGAAGGCGCGCGCGTCGCCGTCGTCGGCCATAGCGGCTACCGGCTCGACGTCGCCAAGCAGCTCGGCGCGGACTTCGTCTTCGAGGGCGGCGACGACCTCGCCGACAAGATCCGCGAGGCGAACGGCGGCAACCTCGCCGACCGCGTGATCGTGGCCACCGGCTCGATGGGCGCGAACCAGCAGGCGCTCGAGATCTCCGGCCCGGGCTCGACCGTGATCTATCATGGGCGTCACCGGCCCCGAGGATGCGGTGCAGCCTGCCGATGCTGACGAGCCTGATCCAGGACAAGACGATCAGGTTCTCGCTCTGGTACCCGTTCCAGTGGCCGCGGACGATCAGCATGCTGGCGCACGCAGAGGTCGACACGGGCCCGATCATCACGCACTCGGCGCCTCTCGACGGCATCGGAGCGGCGATCGACCGCGTCGTCGGTCGTGAAGACGGTGTCCTGAAGACGGTGATCACGCCCTGAGTCGGCTCCTCGGCAAGGTGGCGCTCGTGACCGGTGCCGCGCGTGAGCGCGGCATCGGTCGCGGCATCGCCCAGTGCCTGGCGGCCGAGGGTTGCGCCGTTGCGGTCAACGACGTCGGGGCAGCCGATGAGGCCGCCACGCTGGTCGCCGAGATCCAGGCGCTCGGCTGCGGCGCGGCGTTCTACCCGGCGGATGTCTCGGACCGGGCGGCCGTCGATGCCATGGTCGAGGCGGTCGAGGCGGACCTCGGTCCGATCGACATCGTGTGTTCGAACGCGGGCGTCGCCGATTGGCAGGGATTCCTCGACGTGACGGAGGAGAGCTTCGACCGTCTCGTCTCCGTGAACCTCACCGGTGCCTTCAACGTGTGCCAGGCGGCGGCGCGCTCGATGGCAGACGACGGCAGGCCCGGGAAGATCGTCGTCACCTCGTCGGTGCACGTGCAGATGCCCTTCGGTGAGATGTCCGTCTACGGTGCGACCAAGGCCGGGCTGAAGGGCATGGTCGAGACGATGGCGATCGAGCTCGCCCCGTACGAGATCACGGTCAACCACGTCGGCCCCGGCTGGGTGCGGTCGTTCATCAACGACTCGTCGCCGTCGCTGCAGACCGACGACGAGGTGGCAGCGACGCTGAAGCTGATCCCTGCGGGGCGGCCTGCCGACCCGCAGGAGCTCGGTCACGCCGTCGTCTACCTCTGCTCCTCCGACGGCGACTACGTGACGGGCGAGTACCTACGAGTGGACGGCGGCTTCGTCGTGGGGAAGTACTGATGGCCGCCTCCATCCATGGTCTCTCGGCGACGCTCGCCGCCGCGGTCGAGGACGCGTTGGACGGCGTCGCGGGTGCGGGGAACGTGGCGGTCGTCGGCGTCGACCTCTCGAACGGCCCGGACCTCCTCCGGCTGCAGCCGGCGTCCTGGGACGGCGCGATCGGCGCCGCCCGCGACGCGTTCTTCGCCATGCAACAGGCGGCGCGGTCGCTTGTCGAGCAGGGAGGCGGATGCCTGCTCGTCCTCGTTCCCGTGCACAGCCTGCGCACGTCGCGTGGCTGCGGCGTCGAGGCCATCGTCGGCTCCTTCCTCACGACGGCGGCGCAGGTCGCTGCCGTCGAGCTGGGATCCGAGGGCGTCCGGGTGAACGTCCTGGCTGTCGGCCCGCTCGAGGGAGAGGTCGACGGTCGAACGGCCGACTCGGTCCCTATCGGTCGTCTCGCTCGCCCATCCGACATCGGCGCAGCGTGCGCGATGCTGGCCTCCCCCCAGGCCGGCTTCGTGAGTGGTGCGGTGATCCCGGTCGACGGGGGCTACGCCGTCACCAAGGCCGGCGGCGGCAGTCCGTTCTCGGACGAGGACGCCGCGGCCCGGTAGTCCCACTCCTCCGGCGGGCGGGCGCAGTCGAGTGCGTCCGTCCGCCGGGACTACCAGTCAATCCGCGATCGCACCGCCGGCGCCCGCCACGCGTGCGGCGAAGCGGTCAATCTCGTCGCCGCCGTCGAGCGCCCCGAGCTCGAGGTCGTAGTTGCGGCTCTCACCTGCAGCCAGCTCGATCAGCTCACCGCGCTCTCGCGCGTCGAGACGGCCGCCGGTTCGGTTCGTGCAGGGCTCGATCCCGACGACGTAGGTGCCTTCGCCCAGTGTGCGCCAGACGAAGTGATGGGGGAGCTGGGTGCGGTCGAAGACCTGGTAGAGACCGACCCCGAGCCCGCGGTTCACGACGGCAGCCGGAACGGTTCCCCCCGGCTCGCCGCCCAGCTCGTGCTCGAAGACCTGCTCCACCCACCCTGCCTCGGGGGCGGCGAGCCGTCGGTAGCCCTCCACCGTGTGATCGCCGCGGGCCGCAACGTCCGTCGCGGCCACGAGGATCTCCGATCCCTCGTCGACGACGGGGAAGCCGGCATTGACGTGGTAGAGGAGCATATGTGGCGTGAGGTCGTGGCCCGTGTTCTCGACGACGTCGTGGACGCGGAGGTGGGACTCGCCGACCCTCGCCTCGATCCGGCGGCGCAGGACGAGCTGCTCGCCGAATACCGTTGCGACCTGCGTCTCGCCCTCGGCGAACAGCGTGCACTCGTCACCGTCCCAGCGCTCGCCGTAGCCGACGAGGCGCGCGGGCCGGTTCGAGATGCGGCCGTGCAGGCCGAACGTCTCCGTCTGCTTGGGCGGGTAGTGGTACTGCGTCGCCGAGTCCTCCGCCATGAACAGGCTGTGCTCGATCCCGCACGTGACGAGCAGCCCGCCACCGAACGTCCGGAAGAACCCGAGCCCGTCGGGCTCGTAGTACCAGGGGCCCTCGACACCGACGCCCGACAGCCAGGCGAGCGGGATGCCACGTAGCTCGCAGCGTCCGATGTCGAAGGCACGGTCGACGAGGACGTCGAAGACGAACCCGCTGCCGGTACGGAACTCGAGCACACGGACGCCGCGCTCTCCGCCGTCGCCGAGCGTGACGAGCCGCACGCCGGCGACCTGATCCAGTCGCCCGACGCGGCGAGTGAGCTCGTGGCGTGTGTAGGTGCGACCGAAGAGGTCCGGCATCGCGAGATCCTATCCCGTTCGGCGGTCTGTCATCAGCGAGGAGGAGGGCCGTAGCGTCGTGAGGCGTGGTGCGCAGCCCCGTAGATCGCGTAGCCACCGTCCGCCGCCACCACCTGGCCCGTGACGAAGGCAGCTCGGGGATCGCAGAGAACGACGACCGCTCCTGCCACGTCTTCCGGCTCGGCGAGGCGGCCGGAGGGCGAGCGCGCGATCACCTCGCCCTCGTCGATGATCCCTCTCTCGATCGCATCCAGGACCATCGGCGTCCGGACAGGCCCCGGCAGGAGCGCGTTGACCCGAACGCCCCGGTCTGCCCACTCGACGGCGAGAACGCGGGTGAGGCCCACGACTCCCGCCTTCGCGGCTCCGTAGGAGACACGTCCCGGCATGCCGACAAGCGTGCCCACGATCGAAGCCACGTTGACGATCGTGCCGCGCCTCGCATCGAGCATCCGCGTGCCGAACGCCCTGCAGCAGCGGTACACGCCATTCAGGTTGACGTCGATGACAGAGTCCCAGTCGTCGTCCGAGAGCAGCTCCGCGGCACCGATGCGGCTCACCCCGGCGTTGTTGACGAGGATCGTCGGCGTCCCCAGCCGGGCTGTGATGGCGGCGGCCGCCTCCTCCACCGAGGCTGTCGAGCGAACGTCCAGCGACAGGCCGAGATGCTCCTTGCCGAGCGAGGACGCCACCGCGGCGGTTGCCTCCGGGTTCCGCGAGGTTACCGCGACGCGCGCGCCCGCCTCCGCGAGCGCGCGCGCGATCGCCTCGCCGATGCCCATCGTCGCGCCGGTGACCACCGCTACCTCTCCCTCGAGCGTTCTCGCCGCGGCGCCGCTCACGGGCGCACACCGACCTCGCGCATGATCGCCGCCGTGCCCGAGTACGCCTCCTCGACCCAGGCGACGATCTCGTCGGGATCGGGTGAGTACTCCAGCTCGATCGAGACGGTGCCCTCGTAGCCGGTGTCGACGATCGCCTGCAGGTACTCCCTGATCGGCGTCACGCCTCTGCCCGCCGGCAGGTCGCCGTGCACCTTGCCGTCGCAGTCGGAGAGATGGATGTGGCCGATCAGGCCGGTGAGCTCGGCGACGTCGTCGAACGACGCGCCGGAGAGATGGAGGTGCGAGATGTCGGCGTTCGCGCGCACCGCGGGGTGGTCGACGTCGCGGACGAACCGCACGAGCTCGTGCACGTCCTTCGCGAGTGACGTCGCGAACGGCTCGAGCTCGACGACTACCTCGAGGCCCTTGGCGGCTGCGTATTCGCCCGCCTGGCGCACTCCGGCCACAGCCATCTCCCAGATCGCCTCGTTCGGGAAGACCTCGCCGTCCCAGTAGTACTCACCGACGACGACGACCAGGTTCCGTGCCCCGAGCATCGCGCCCTGGTCGATGTTTGCCCGCAGGCGCTCCTGGGTGAAGCGCTGCACGGCCGGGTTGAAGTCGACGAGGCCGAACGCGACGCAGAGCTGGGAGCGGATCGGGAGGTCCGCCTGCACGCACGCATCCCTCATCTCGTCCCGCTCGTCGTCGGTGAGATCGAGGGCGTCTTCGAACACGTCATACGTGTCGAAGCCGATCTCCTTCGCCTTGCGGATTCCGTCGATCCGCCCGACGTTCGTGCCCAGCCACGTGGAGCTGATCATTCCGAGCTCGAGCTTTGCCACCATGCCTCCATTCGCTGAATTGCCTATACAATATTTGTATATTCGCGAGCCTTCCACCGTCTGCTGCACCCCTCCGGCCCTCGCGCGCGACCGAGATCGAGAAGGTCCTCCGTGACCGTATCGCGCCACTGCCCCCGGGTGCACCGCTCGCAACCGAGGCGGCCCTCTGCGACGAGTTCGGCGTCAGCCGCATGACCGTGAGATCCGCGCTCGGCAGAATCGCCGCGGACGGACTTCTGCGCCGCATCCCGGGTCGAGGCACGTTCGTGGCCGCGCGCGCGGTGACGGCGGGCGCAGGCGACGATGCCGCGACGGTGAGCCTCGTGGGGGACGTTGCGGTGCTCGAGGCGCTCGCGGCCGAGGGCGAAGCCGGCCTGGCGCGCGTTGCGACCGTCACCGGAGTCCGCCGGCGTGACGCTGCCGCGGCGCTCGAGCGGCTGTGCGAGGTCGGGCTCGCCGAGCGCGACGAAGGGGGGTCGTTCAGGTTGGGGATGCGTCTCTTCAGTCTCGGAGCGGCCGTGGCCCGTCGGCTCGACGTGGGCCGGGCGGCCCGACCCGCGCTCGAGGAGCTGCGTGCGGCGACCGAGGAGACCGCGTACCTCTGCGTCCGCCGCGGTGATGACGCTCTCTGCGTCGATCGCATCGACGGGCTCTGGGTGCAGTCACTGACGCTGCGTCCCGGCGAGACCCTGCCGCTCCACCTGGGTGCTGCGAGCCGGGCGCTTCTCGCCTTCGAGAGCGAGGAGTTCCGCCGGGGATACCTTGCTCGCGCGACGCTGACGCGCCTCACCGCCCGGACGCCGGCTACCAGGGCAGCGGTGCAGCGTGAGCTCCGGGCCGTCGTGAAACATGGCTATGCCGTGAGCGACGGCGACATCCGGCTCGGGATCGCGTCCGTCGGCGCCCCGATCAGAGATCACACGGGTGCGGTGGTCGCTGCGCTGTCGGTCGGCGGCCTGCGCCCGTCGATCCTGGACGACGAGGCGACAACCGTTGCGCTCGTCCTGCGCGGAGCGGCCCGCGCCGCCCGTACGCTCGGGTTCGAGCCGGACGGCCCCTCGTGAACTCGCGCGAGCTCGTCCTCCGCACGCTCGAGCGCCTGCCGACGGAGCGGGTGCCGGTGGGGCCGATGATGATGGACATCGGCGCCACGGTGATCGGTGCCCCGATCGGCAGCTTCTGTAGCGACCCGGACGTGATGTCACGTGGGCAGCTGGCCCTCCACGAACAGGTCGGCCAGGACATCATCTTCATCGGGTGCGACAACTACTACATCGCCGAGGGCTTCGGCTGCGTGGCAGAGCTCCCCCCGGACGAGACGCCGCACCTCGTGAAGCCGCCGCTCGAGAGGATCGGGGACGTCGGAGACCTCCGGGTGCCGGACCCGCTCGAGGACGGCCGCATGCCGGTGGTGCTCGAGGCCACCCGGATCGTGCGCAAGGCAGTGGGCGACGACGTCGCGATCCGGACGCCGGGTACCGGGCCCTTCGCACTTGCCTCGTACTTCATCGGCACCCAGGAGTTCCTGATCGAGGTCGGGATGGCGAAGGCCGGGATGCCGGAGAGCGAGCCCGAGGCGATCCACCGTGCACTCGACCTCGCCGCGGATGCCCTGATCGCCTTCGGGAAGGCGTGTTTCGACGCCGGATCCGATCTGCTGCACTGCGGCGACTCGCTCGCCTCATGCGACGTCATCTCTCCGGCCGACTACGAGGAGTGGGCGTTCCCGTACGAGCGGAAGGTGCTGCAGGCGTGGAAGGAGTACGGGGCGAAGACGCTCCTGCACATCTGCGGAGACTCGACCAAGGTGCTCAACCTGTACGCGCAGACCGGTGCCGACATCATCGAGGTCGACCACAAGGTCGATCTCGCCGTGGCGCGAAGCATCGTCGGTGACCGGGCATGCGTGATCGGCAACGTCGATCCGGTGACGGTGATGCTGCAGGGGACACCCGAACGCGTCCTTGCCGCTTCGCGGGTATGCCTCGAAGCCGGACGCGGCGGCGGCTACGTTCTCGGCTCCGGGTGCGTCGTGCCCCGCATCACGCCGATCGAGAACGTGAGGGCGATGGTGCGGGCTGCGCGTGAGTCGGCGCCGGTCGCGTAGCTGCCTGCGGTCCGTCAGTGCATGTACCAGCCGCCGTCGATCTCGATCACCTGACCGGTGAGAAACGAGGACGCGTCGCTCGCGAGGAAGACGACGAGGTTGCCGATGTCATCCGGGGCGCCCCGGCGCTTCAGGCTCTGCTGATCGAGGATCCACTGGTTGTACTCCTCGGGGTTCGGATGGATCTTCTCGGCATCGGTCGGGAAGGCGCCGGGCGAGATCGCATTCACCGTGACGCCGTCGGGGCCGATCTCTCGCGCCAGGGCCCGCGTGAACGACATCACGGCACCCTTGGACGAGACGTAGTCGAGCAGGTGGGTCATTCCGATGAATGCGGTGATCGAGGCGACGTTGACGATCCGTCCGTGGCCTCCGGCCTTCAGCTGCTCGAACGCGGCACGTGCGCAGAGGAAGTAGCCCTTGAGGTTGACGGCGAGCACGCTGTCCCACTCCTGCTCCGTGATCTCCGTCCACGCACGCCGCGGATAGATCGCCGCGTTGTTGACGAGGACGTCGATCCTGCCGAGCTCCGCGGCAGCCTGCTCGAACAGCTCCGACACGGACGCGGCGTTCGAGACGTCCGCCGCGAGAGCGATTGCCGTGCCTCCGGCGGCCCTGACTCCGGCGGCTCGCGTCTCGGCGGACTCCGCGTTGCGGTCGACGCAGGCGACTGCCGCGCCGGCGGCGGCGAGCGAGGCGCAGATGCCCTCGCCCAACCCGCCGCCGGCGCCGGTCACGAGCGCGACGCGGCCGTCCAGCGAGAACGGCCCGCCGCTCACAGACCTGCCTCTGCCGCGATCTCGCTCAGCGGCACCGCCCGGCCTTCGTCGGCCGACCTGTAGGCCGCCTCGACCAGCACCATCGTGCCGATCGTCGTGCGCCCGGAGATCGCCGGCTCGGTGTCCTCCTGGATCGCCCGCATGAGCTGGCCCATGGTGCCCTTGAACGCCTGCGGGAACCACATCTCGTCCCAGCTCGGGCTCTCCCAGGCACCGTCCATCGCGCGGGTCGTCCAGGTGATCGTGGACGGGCTGCCGTCGGGGTAGTCCGGCCAGCCGATCGTTCCCTTCGCGATCCCCTCGGTGCCCTCGACGCGCCACTGGATGCCGTGGTCGGCCCACGTGTAACAGTTGTCGAGGCCGATCGCCCGCAGTCCGTCTGCGTACTCGAGGATGTAGAACGCGCTTCCGTCCTTGGTCGGGTAGTCGAGGCTCGGGTCGTCCCGCACCGAGACGAAGATCCGCTCGGGGTCGCCGAACTGGAAGCGGAACGCGTCCAGGTGGTGGATCGACATGTTCAGTAGCGCGATGCGACCGTACTGCTTCAGGAACTCCTGCCAGTGCGGCCGTGCGTTCATGACGATCTCCGCCACGATGGGCTCGCCCAGCTCGCCCGCGTCGAGGAGCGTCTTGAGCGCCCGCATCGACTGGTCGTACCGCATGTTGTGGTTCACGCCCAGCTTCACGCCGGCCTCGTCGCACAGCCGTACCATCTCGACCGCCTCGCCGAGCGTGAACGCGACGGGCTTCTGCGCGAGGATCCCCTTGATGTGCGGCCGCTTGACCGCTTCGCGGATGATCCCGAGCTGCTGGTCGGGCGGGAACGCGATGTCGACGATTTCGATGCGCTCGTCGTCGAGGAGCTCCTGCCACGTGTCGTACGCGGTCCCCACGCCCCGCTCGGCGGCGGCGGCCTTCGCGTTCGCCGGGGTGCGCGACGCGAGTGCGAGGACGTTGAACCCTGCCTCCGCGTAGGAGACGAGGTGGATGTCCTTCATGATGAAGCCGGCGCCGATGCAGCCGATGCCGTAGTCCGTCTTCGGCGGCAGGTCAGGGCCGGTGTGCAGATCGAGTTCGGTCATCGTCGTGCCTCAGCCGCGCACGCCGAGGTCGGCCATGATCGCTGCCGTCCCGTCGTACGCCTTCTGGGCCCACGCCACGATCTCGTCGGGGTTCGGTGCGTACTCGAGCTCGATCGAGACGGTCCCGTCGTAGCCGGTGTCGCGGATCGCCGCCAGGTACTCCTTGATCGGCGTCACGCCCATGCCCGCGGGCATGTCGCCGTGCACCTTTCCGTCGCAGTCGGAGAGGTGGATATGGCCGATCAGGCCGGTCATCTCAGCCACCTCGTCGAACGTGCAGTCGGACAGGTGCAGATGGGAGATGTCGGCGTTCGCGCGCACGGCCGAGTGGTCGATCTCCTTGACGAAGCGCACCAGCTCGTGCACGTCCTTCAGCAGCGCCTCGTTGAACGGCTCGAGCTCGAGGACGATCTCGAGCCCCTTGGAGTGCGCGTATTCGCCGGCTTCCTTGACCATCTCCTTCGCCATGTCCCAGATCGCCGGGCGTGGGAACACCTCGCCGTCCCAGTAGTACTCGCCCACCACGAGCAGCACGTTGCGGGCGCCGAAGTACGCGCCCTGGTCGACGTACGCCTTGATGCGATCGAGCGTGAATCTGCGCACCGCCGGGTTGAAGTCGACGATTCCGAACGCCACGCAGACGACGGAGCGGATCGGCAGGTCGGCCTCCTCACACGCCGCCTTGATCTCCGCGCGCTCGTCGTCCGTGATATCGAGCGGGTCCTCGAAGATGTCGTAGGTGTCGAAGCCGATCTCCTTCGCCTTGCGAATGCCCTCGAGTCGGCTCACTGGTGTGTCGAACCAGATCGAGCTGATGATTCCGAGTTCCATCAGATGCCTCCATTGTCGATTGCAGATGTCCAGCGTAGACCGGGACGATCTTCGCGTGCGCGCCCTTGCCGTACGAGTTCGCGGAGGTGCGCCCTGAGCGAGCCCGCGAGCTCGTTCGGCATCGACGTGAACGGGCCGAGCCTCTCGTCTCCGATCGCGAGTGCCTGCGGCAGTGTCAGCTCGCCGGCCTCTCCGAGCGCCTGCTCGACGAGCAGGCCGGCCTCCTCGACGAACGCGACCGTCTCGGCGAGGAAGCGGTCGACCGCATCCCCCTCGAGCACGTCGTAGTGCGCCGTCAGGAGGCGCTCGGGCCGGAGTCCCTGGAGCGTCCGTGCCGCGCCCAGGTAGTCGGCGACGTCGAAGTAGGGGGGAGGATGGATCACGTTGCCCTCCATGTCGAGCAGGCCGCGCGCCATGACGGCGTCGATCACGATCGCCGTGCGGGACGAGCTCTCCCAGACGCCGACGTGGCCGGGGGTGTGGCCCGGCAGGTTGATGATCTCGACGGTGAGTTGCGGCCCGAGGCGGATGCGCTCGCCGCCTTTCACCTGGACGTCGACGGGCACGTCGGGCCCCATCGCGTTCCGCAGCCAGTCGAAGACGTCCGGCTCGTAGGCGAGGCCGTACTCCTCGTACCACCCGTAGCGCTCGCGCATGATCGTGTCGGCACTCTCGATCCATGGCACATCGAGCTCGTGGGCGAGGAAGAGGGCGTTCGGTGCCGCCTCGCGGATCGCGGCGTTGCCGCCGAAGTGGTCGACGTCCGCGTGCGAGTTGAGCACGAAGTCCGGCTGCAGCCCGTCGAGGAACGGCAGGATGACCTCGGCCGGCGTCTCCTTCACGCCGGTGTCGACGAGGAGCGAGCGCTCGTCGCGCACGAGGTACTGGGAGAACGGGCGTGGCCCCAGTACGCTCTCGATCCGGTAGATGCCGGGCGCTACCTCCATCGCTCGTTCCTCCTCGGGATCATTCGCCCGGCCTCCCGGGGGAGGCGGTGCCGATGGTGTAAAGGGCAATCACGAACTCGTGGGTGCGGCTCAGGATCTCGAGCAGGACCCGCTGTGCCTCCTCCGGATCCGCGCCCTCGATCGCGTCGACGAGCTCCACGTGGGCGTCGACCGTGTACTGCAGGTTTCCGAAGCGCCGGATCCCCGAGCTGGCGGCGAGCGCGACGTCCTCCCGGATCATCGCGCTGAGGCGCTCCATCGCCTGCCGGAGGTAGCGGTTCCGCGCCGCTTCGGCGACGTGGAGGTAGAAGTCGACCTCCACGTCGGGGTATACGTCGGCGTCGGAGACCACCTCCTGCATTCGGGCAACGACCTCGCGCAGATGTCCGATGTGCTCGGCCGAGGCCCGCTCGGCGGCCATCGCGACGATCTGCAGTCCGAGGAGCTCGCGCGCCTCGATCAGCTCCTGGACCTCCTGACGCGTCACCGGGGGTGCCGAGCGGACGGGCAGCCGGCCCTGCTCTGCCACGAACGTGCCACGGCCGTGTCGGGTCTCGACGAGCCCGTCGCCGATCAGGATGCTGATCGCCTCGCGCGCCGAGCCGAGGCTGACCTCATAGTTCGCGGCAAGGTCGCGGTGCCCGGGGAGCTGGTCGCCCGGCTGGAGCACGCTCGTCTGGATCTGCAGGCGCAGGTCCCCGGCGATCATTCCCGGCAACGTGACGCGCTCTCGTCCACTCGTGAGAGACACAGAGCTTCCCTTTCCCGCGTTCCGAGCCGCCCGGCCCGATTGCGTTCCGAACAGTGCAGCTTCGAGGGGGAACGTAACAACTGCCATCAGGTTCGTCAAAAAAGGATCAGGCGAGATGGAGCATTCCCGGCCGGCGCCTCTCGATGTGGCTGGACAAGGTTCGGTGCATCCCGTAGAGTCTCGGACACTTCGGAGAAGAACGGGTCTGGCGCGTTCGAACGGGTAAGGAGTGGGACAGGGTGGAGTGTTCCGAACACTCGGTCAACAGTCGAGAAGCCGCAGCCCAACTTCCAACCTTCTCCGGCGTCAGTAAATGTGTGGCCGTGGCACAGCTCGAAGGGGGTCGCGAAGGACAGGATGACGTCGCGTAGCAACGAGGACGCCGGGTTGTCCCGGTCACTGAGAGTCAGACACGGCAGGTCGCGAATCTCTCACCGGTTCACGTAACGTGCAACCGGTCAAACGACAGGAGGGCGTAGTGGAGCAGCAATCGAATCACCCTCAGGAGCACTCTGACGGGACGCCGGGCGGGCCGCGGGCAACGCGCCGGCAGGTCGTGGCAGCGGGTGCCGCCGCAGGTCTCGGGCTTGCGATCGCAGGTCCTGCGGCCGCCGGGACGGCGAAGACCGCTCGGCGCACGCGCGTTGCAAGCTCGATGGGCGGCCCGTCGGGCTGGACGGCTCCCGGCGTTATCAGTACCCCGCGAATTCGGGCGCCGGCCGCGCCATTGCCGCTGCGAAGGCCCTGCCGGCGGCGCGAAAGCCGAGCGAGCTCGTCGTCGGTCTCTGGCCGGGCTCGATCGGCAACTACTCGACGCCGTACCCGAAGGGCGCGACGCCGCCGAGCAAGCTGTGGGAGCAGCTGACGGGCATCAAGATCAAGTTCGTCCCGATCCCCAACGAAACGACGTACGCCAAGAACGCCCAGCGAGCGCGCTACCCGCGACGGCTCGTTGAACATCGTCCAGCTCGACATGCACTCCACCGGCGACCTCGCCGAGGCCGGCCTGCTCCTCGACCTCAGCGAGTACGTCGCGGCGCACCGGCCCGACTGGAACGACAAGAAGTGGGGCTACATCGGTGGCAAGACGACCACCCAGGCCGTCAACTACTACAACGGTAAGCCCTACGCGGTCACCTCGGATGGCGATTACCAGATCTTCGTGATCCGAAAGGACCTCTGGAACGACCCGAAGGAGAAGGCAGCGTTCAAGGCGAAGTACGGCTACGCCCTGGTGCCGCCGAAGACCTGGGATCAGCAGGCCGACATGGCCGAGTTCTTCCACCGGCCGGACCAGGGCCTGCTGGGCGCCACCGACCTTCGCTCGCCGGTGTGGGGCTGGCTCAACTTCCTCATGCGCTACACCTCGACGAGTAACCCGGTCGCGTACTACTTCGACGGTAACATGAGGCCACTGATCAATGGCCCCGGCGGCGTCAAGGCGCTCAACCACCTGATCAAGACGACCAAGTACGGGTCGAAGGACGCGCTCAGCTGGAGCTGGCCCGAGCAGTACCAGAACTGGGGTGACGGCGGAGCCGCGATGACGATCGCGTTCAACAACCTCACCAAGTTCTCGAAGAAGGGTGGCCCGTTCGACAAGAGCGGCTTCGACGTCGGATCGAAGACGCACGCCATCCCGATGCCCGGCTGGAACGTCAACGGCAAGCTCGTGCGTCACACGAGCCTGTACTTCAACGCCTCGAACGGCGTGAACAAGTTCTCGCCGTCCAAGTACCACGAGGCCGCGTACCTCTTCCTGCAGTGGGTGGCCTCCGGCCCGATCTACACGTGGCTGACCGCCAATCCGGGCGGCTACCAGGATCCGTGCAAGGTCGCCGTGCCTCACCGATCCACTCGTGCGGGCGAGCTACACGCCGCGCACCGTCGACGTGCTCGGCGATGACGATCCCCGGGGCGACGCCGTCGATCACGGCTCGCTGAAGGGAGCGAACCAGTACATCTCGGCGCTCGACATCAACCTGCAGAAGGCGCTCTCCGGCCAGGTCGTCGCCGCAGGCGGCCCTGAACGAGGTCGCCGCGTCGTGGGAGCAGGATCACGAACAAGGTGGGTCGCGCGAAGCAGATCAAGGCGTGGCGTGCCTCCAAGGCGGGCTGGCCGCAGATCCCCGACTCGGCGAAGGGCAAGGTCTAGCCGAAAGCACCATCAGGCTCCCCCCGGCCCCCGGCCGGGGGGAGCCTCTTCATCTGCCATGGAGACATCGTCACCAGACCACGACGCCGGTTGTCGGCGTGCCGCCTGTTCCGAAGGCACGGCCCGGAGGTCACGAACACCGGCACATCTCGCGGCTGCTCATCCTGCCGGGAGTGGCGTTGCTGCTCCTGCTCGTCCTGTTTCCGGTCGTGATGGAGATCTACGTCAGTCTGACCAGTTGGACGCCGACGACCGGGACACCGTGGTATCTCGGCCTACGAGAACTGGACGTGGTTCTCGAACTACAGGGACGGCCTCACGTCTCCGAGCTTCCTCTCGGCGGTCGTGCGGACGATCATCATCACTGTCGCCGCCACGGGCGTCGAATTCGCACTCGGGTTCGGCCTCGCGCTCCTCTTTCTCGACAAGTTCCTGGGCCGAGGAGTTCTCACCGTCCTCTTCCTCGTCCCGATGATGATCGTCCCGGCGGTCTCCGGCTTCGTCTTCTACCTGCCTCTTGCAGACGACCGGACCGATCAACACCATCCTCACGGCGATCCTGCCCGGAACAGTTGAGCCCCGTTGGCTCACGGATCCGTCGATCACACCGATCTCGGTCGATGATCGTCGATATCTGGCAGTGGACGCCGCTGATGTTCCTCATCCTGCTCGCCGGGCTGATGGCCGTGCCGGAGGACCAGATCCAGGCAGCCGACATCCTCGGTGCCTCGTGGTACCAGAAGCTTCGTCACGTCGTGCTTCCGATCGTCAAGCCGATCATCCTGATCGCGCTGATCATCCGCGGCATGGAGGCGTTCAAGATCTTCGACGCCGCCTGGCTGCTCACGCAGGGCGGGCCAGGTGAGGTTTCGTCGACGATCTCCGTGAAGCTCTATCGTGAGGCGTTCCAGAACTCGCAGTGGAGCTATGTGGCGGCGCTCGCGATCGTCGTGATGATCTTCGTCAGCGTCGCGGCGTCGCAGGCGATCAAGCCGCTCGAGCAGCGGCAGGGAGGGGCGTCGTGAGGGCGCTCGTGACGACCGCCAGGGTCGCGCTGATCTCGCTGATCCTCGTCATCTTCCTCTTCCCGGTCTACTGGACCGTGACGATGGCGTTCAAGCCGGCCGACGAGTGGACGCCGACGAGCGGTCAGATCTACTGGATTCCCGACCAGCCGACGTTCGACAACTTCAGGCGGATCTTCGGCGGCACGCCCGGTGGCTCGGCCAGCTTCCTCGTCTCGACCCCGATCAACGCGACCGACTCCATCGTCAACAGCCTCGTCACGGCAAGCTTCGGGTCGCTACTCGCGCTCATCGTGGGCACGTTCACGGCGTACGGCATCTCGCGGTACCGCGCCGGTGGAAACATGCTCGGCTTCTCGATCCTGCAGCTGCGGATGTTCCCGCCCATCGCGGTGATCATCCCGGTGCTCTTCCTCTGGACGTACCTCCATCTCTTCGACACGCGCCTCGGGCCTGATCCTGATCTACGGCGCCGTCACCTTCCCGTTCGTCGTCTGGCTGATGAAGAGCTTCTTCGACGAGGTGCCGCGAGAGATCAGCGAGGCTGCGATCGTGGACGGCTGCACGCAGTTCGGAGCATTCCGAAAGTCCGTGCTCCCTCTGGTCAAGGGTGGCCTCGCGACCACGGCCCTGTTCGTCTTCATCCTCAACTGGTCGGACTTCCTGATCGCGCTCGTGCTCGCCGGCAACAACGATCGTCACCGCGCCCGTCTTCCTGAGTCAGATCAACTCCGGCCGCGACCGGTCAGGAGTTCGGCTCCCGGGCGGCGCTCGGCGTGATCCTGATCACACCGCCGTTGCTGCTCTCGATCCTGATCCAGAAGCACCTCGTCCGAGGTCTGACCTTCGGCGCGATCAAGCGCTGACGCCGTGGCACAGATCCAGATCCAAGACGTAACGAAGACCTTCGGCAAGTTCGACGCTGTGCAGGATCTCGAGCTCGAGATCGAGGACGGTACCTTCGTCGCCCTGCTCGGCCCCTCCGGCTGTGGCAAGTCGACGACGATGAACATGCTCTCCGGCCTGCTCGAGCCGACGCGCGGCGAGATCCTCTTCGACGGCAAGGTCGTCAACAAGCTGAAGCCCGGTGACCGCAACATCGGCTTCGTCTTCCAGAACTACGCGATCTTCACGCACATGTCGGCGTTCGACAACATCGCCTTCGGCCTCAAGGTCCGGAAGCGACCGGCGGCGGAGATCGAGCAGGAGGTCCGGGAGGTTGCGCAACTCCTCGGCATCGAGGAGATGCTGGGCCGCCGCACGAAGGACCTCTCCGTCAACGACCTGCAGAAGGTCGCCATCGGCCGGAGCATGATCACGAAGCCGGGGATCTTCCTTCTCGACGAGCCGTTCTCGAATCTCGACGCCGGCTTCCGCAGCTACATGCGCGCCGAGCTGAAGAAACTCCAGCGCGAGCTGGAGCAGACGATGATCTACGTCACGCACGACCAGGTCGAGGCAATGTCGATGGCCGAGCGGATCGCGATCATGGATCGCGGCCGCCTCCAGCAGTACGGCACGCCCGACGAGGTCTACAACCATCCGGCGAACCGCTTCGTGGCCGGCTTCGTCGGCTCCACCATGATGAACTTCCTGCCCACGACGCTCGACCACTCGGGCGACGACCTCGTGCTCACGATGCCCGTCGAGGACTCTCGGCCCGTGACCGTGCAGCCGCGCAGTTCGGAGAACGGCGACGACTCGTTCACGATGGGTATCCGCCCGGAGCACATCGATCTCGTCGATCCCGGCTCGGACTCGGCCTGGCTGCGCGGGACGGTCACGCTCCTCGAGGCCCTCGGTCCGCGCAACATCGTCCATCTGAGCAGCGACAGGTACGTGCTCCGCGTCGTCGTCACGCCGACCGTGCGGCCGCGGGTCGGGGAGGCGGTGGGGCTCGAACTCGATCCCCGGCGCGTCCACGTGTTCTCCGACGCGACTGGAAAGGCGCTCGTCTGATGAGCGGGATCCAGGTCAACGGCGTGACGAAGCGCTTCGGCGATGTCACAGCGCTCGACAACATCGATCTCGATATCGCGGACGGCGAGTTCTTCTGTGTGCTCGGCCCGCCAGGCGCCGGCAAGACGACGCTGCTACGCACGATCGTCGGCCTCGAGCGGCCCGAGGCCGGGAGAGTGCTGATCGGGGGCACCGACGTGACGGATCTCGTCCCGAGCGAACGGAACGTGTCGATCGTCTTCCAGAACCTGGCCCTCTATCCCGACAAGACCGTGTATGACAACCTCGCCTTCCCGCTGCGGCAGGGCAAGGAGAAGGTGTCCTCGTCGGAGATCGATCGCCGTGTCAAGGAGACGGCGGAGGTCCTGCAGATCATCCCGCTCCTCAAGCGGCGTCCTGCGCACCTCTCCGGTGGCGAGCGCCAGCGCGTCGCGATCGGTCGCTGCCTCGTGCGCGCGCCGCTCGTCGTACCTCCTCGACGAGCCCCTGTCCGCGCTCGACGCGCTGCTGCGCCTCCAGATGCGCGCTGAGCTCAAGTATCTGCAGCGTGACCTCGGCCGCACGCTCGTCTACGTGACGCACGACCAGGTCGAGGCGATGAGCATGGCGGATCGCATCTGCGTGCTCGACAGCGGCCACGTGCAGCAGGTCGGGATCCCGGACGACGTCTACAATCGCCCGGTCAACACGTTCGTGGCAACTACGGTCGGCATGCCGCCGATGAACCTCGTCTCCGTAGGCCTGCAAGCCGACAACGGCAGCCTGAGCTTGCGCGCGCAGACCTTCTCGCTCAGCGCGCAGCTCGACTCGCGACTGGAGCGGTGGCCGCGCACAACGGGGAGCAGCTCCAGGTCGGCGTCCGTCCCGAGGACATCCGCCTCGGCGCCGACGCCCCTGACGGGTCGCCCGGCTGTCGCGTGATCGCCGTCGAGCCGCTCGGCGGCGAGGTGATCGTCGACCTCGAGCTCGAGGGGAAGATCATCAAGGCGATGACGCCGCCGGACGTGGAGTTTCGCCCGGACGAGATCGTTCCCGTCGGGTTTGACCTTTCGCGCATCCACCTCTTCGAGGAGAGAGGCCGGTCCGTCTACGCCGCCGACGGGGTGGCGGCGTTCGTGCCGGCGGCCTGACCATGCGATCTGTCGCGACGACACTGCGGGCGTGAGCTCGAACGACTCCTTCGGCCTTGCCGGCGCCGCCTGCGTTCTGACGGGTGCGACGAGCGCCGTGGGGCTCGCCTGTGCTCGCCTCCTGGTCGAGCAAGACGTGGCTCTCGTGCTCGTCGACGACGACGCGGAGCGCGTCCAGGAGGCGGCCGCGAAGATCGGCGGCACCGCCGTGGTAGGCGACCCGGCAGCGGCGGAGACCGCCGAGCAGGCCGTGGCAGGGGCCACGATCCGCACGGGCAGGCTGGACATCTTGATCCACTGCGACATGGTGCAGAGGCGGTTGGCACTCGAGGACACCGACATGCAGGAGTGGGACTCGATCATGGCCGTCAACTTCCGCGGGGCCTTCGCCTTTGCCCACGTGGCGATGCGGACGATGAGCGCCTACGGCAGCGGGGCGATCGTGCTCGTGACGCCGCTCGCAGGAGCCTCGAGCGCGCTCCCGGGAGCCGAAGCGCTCGCGGCGGCGACATCCGGCGTACACGGGCTCACTCGTGCGCTCGCGCGCGCGGGCGGCCGGCACGGCCTCCGGGCCAACGCCGTCGCGTTGGGGTATCTCGATACCCCCACCAGCCGAGGGTGGTCGGACGAGGAGCGCGAGGCCGCGGCAGCGGCAACGCCGCTCGGTCGGGCAGGACGCCCCGAGGACGCGGCGAGCGCCGCCGTCTGGCTCGCGTCCTCGGCTGCAGCGTTCGTGACCGGCGTGGTGCTGCGGGTCGACGGAGGTCTCACCGCATGAACGCATCGATGCCCGCCCTGCGGCCCGTGCGGGCACCTGAGCGCCGCTGCGCAGTCCGGGGGCGTCCCCGGGAGATTCGAAGGCGCCGGACGCCTTCACCCCCTGCCGTTCGTCCATCGCACGCTTCCTCGAGAGGAGTTGTAGACATGACCGACCCACGATTCGCCGTCTCCGAGTTCAGCACGATGCCGCTTTCCTTCGACGAGGATCTCGCCGCCTACGTCGCAGGAGGTGCAGCCGGGATCGGTCTCGCCGAGGCAAAGTTGCCGGAGGGGCAGGACACCGAGTCGCTCGCGAAGCTGAGGGAGTCTGGCCTGAAGGCGACGATCTGCCTGCCGGCCGGTCTCTCCGTGCTTCCGCTTCCCCCATTCCCCGGCCCGGACGACCCGCAGGAGCGGATTGCGTCGCTCTGCGCCTCGGTCAGGCGCCTCGCGGCGTTCGAGCCGGAGACGGTGCTGTGTCTCACCGGCCCCGTCGGCGACCGCGACCCGCAGGAGGCGCGGAGGATCGTGGTCGAAGGTCTTCGTGAAATCTCGCGCACCGCGCAGCAAGCCGGTGTGCTGGTCGCGCTCGAGCCGATCCACGCCTCGGCGCGGGACGACTTCACGATGGTCGATAACATCCCCGACGTGGTCGACCTGCTCGACGAGGTGGGAGAGCCGATGGGCATCATCTTCGACACCTGGCACCTCTGGGATACGCCGAACGTGCTCGATCACATCCGCGAGCACGCGCACCGGTTCCCGGCGGTGCACATCAACGACTGGCGCGACCCGACGCGCGGCTGGGATGACAGGGCACTTCCGGGCGAGGGGATCATGGATCTCCCGGCCATGCTCGGAGCGCTCGAGGCCGGCGGGTTCGACGGCTGGTACGAGCTCGAGATCTTCTCGACGGAGACGTATCCGGACTCGCTGCTGAAGCTCGATCCGGCCGAGATGGTGAGCCGCGGCAAGGCCGGCTTCCTGCGCGCCTGGGAGGCTCGTCACTGAGAGGAGCTCGCGGCAGTCGGGAAGAGCTGGGACCCGTCCGGGTCGGCGACCTCGCCGCCCGCCGTTGCCCTCGGGGTCGTGCGGGAGCATGACGCTGCGAACGTGCGGCTCCGTCCTCACCGTGGTCCTTGTGGCGGTGTCCACCGCGGCCGGCAGTGCATCCAGCACGACGGCGAGCCCGCGCAGCGCCCAGCAGCTCGTCGCCGGGCTGAGGGCGGCAGGCCTGCCGATCGGGAAGATCAAGGTCTACACCAGGTCGAGCGACGGGAATCACCTACTCGGACTTCCCGGCCAGTACACCGCGAAGGTCAGCTTCCGCGACCGGCGGATCCGGGACGGGGGTGGCGGATTCGCCGTCTCGTCGGGCGGGTCACTCGAGGTCTTCGCGACGAGAGCTGCCGCGAGACGTCGAGCCGCCTACGTCTCTGCGATCTTCGGCTCTTCCTCTCCGGCCGTCCCGAGTGAGCACGACTATGTGGTGCGCAACCTCTTTCTGAGGCTCTCGCACGTTCTCACACCCGCGCAGGCGAGCAAGTACGTCGCGGCCTTGCGGCGGCTCACCTCCTAGGCGGCGAGCCGCCGTGGGGCGACGGGGCCGCCTGTTGTCCGTGCGGCTCGTGCTCGAGGCCGGAGGCGGCCGCCGTCAGCGCTCGACGTGCAGCGACCCGTTCAGGTCGCCGAGGACGAGATCGCGCTTGCGGTCGCCGATGTGGTCGAGTGGAACCGGCGCGAGTGCTTCGATGAAGGTGACTCCGCCCTCCGAGAAGAGCTGGTGCTCGACGCCGCGGTTGACGACGCACACGTCACCGGGGCCGATCTCACGGGTCTCGTCGCCGATCGTCATCTGCAGAGATCCCTCGAGCACGAGCATCGCCTGCTCGGTGTGCTCGTGGCTGTGCCGCTGTACCGTCGTCCCCGGCGCGTACGTGACCCGGCCGAGGAACACCTGGTCGCCGGCAATCGGGTGGAGCCCCACCCCTGGAAAGATGGCGAAGGGCTCCACACCGTTGAACGAACGAAAGGGCGACTCCGCCATCAGGCGGCGGCTCCGAACGTGAGCCCGCTGCCGACGGC
This sequence comes from uncultured Thermoleophilia bacterium, assembly GCA_963823355.1. Classification (GTDB taxonomy): domain Bacteria; phylum Actinomycetota; class Thermoleophilia; order Gaiellales; family Gaiellaceae; genus Gaiella. Next base: position 29,124 of record CAWGLG010000007.1, on the reverse strand, counting down.
ATTCACCGACAGCTCGCCGTCGAAGACGACCGTCTTGCCGTCGCGCTTCGGCTCGCCGGTGCCCGCGGCCTTCGCCTGCAGGGCCCGCAGCACCCGCTCGGGCGTGATCGGGAGCTCGGTCACCCACACGCCGACCGCGTCGAAGACGGCGGTCGCGATCGCCGGCGGCTGGGCGTTGTTCGCCATCTCGCCGATCCCCTTGGCGCCGTAGGGCCCGTCGCTGGAGGGGTTCTCGATGATGATCGTGTCGATCTGCGGCAGGTCCTCCATGCCCGGGACGAGGTATGCCCCGAACCTGCCGCCACGGTGCTCGACCGACGGGTAGTACGGGTAGCAGTTCTCGAGCACTCCGAGCCCTAGGCCTTGCATCGCCCCGCCCTCGATCTGGCCCTCGACGAGCGTCGGGTTGATCGACTTGCCGACGTCGTAGCACTGCCACAGCCGGGTCACGGTGACGACTCCCGTCTCGTCGTCGACCTCGACCTCGGCGGCACACGTTGCGTACGAGATCGCTGAATGGGGCGGAAGGTCGACCTTGCCGGTTGCGGGCTCGACGATCGTCGCGTACGGCTTCAGCTGTGCGCCCGTCCCGGTGAGCAGCTCGCCGTACGTCCACGTCGCGGCGGCTGCCACGTCGGGAACACCGATCTTCTTCTGTGGTGCGCCCTTCGCGATCACCTCGCCGTCGACGATCTCGAGGTCGGCCGGGTCGATCTCGAGCTCCTTGCCGGCGATCTCGAGGATCTTCTGGCGGACGTTCTCGGCCGCCTTCTCGACCGCCTTGCCTGCGACGAACGTCGCCCGCGAGGCGAACGTGCCCGTGCAGACGGGCGAGGAGTCGGTGTTCGAGTTGTCGTACGTGATCCACTCGTACGGGACGCCGATCGTCTCCGCGACGATCTGGGACTGGATCGTCTTCGAGCCGTTGCCGATGTCGGAGGTGCCCGCGAACACGTCGATCCGGCCGTCCGGCTTGACCTTGATCCAGGCCTGCGACGGGTCGCCGTTCTGGTTCATCCCCGTGGGATACTCGATCGCCGCGAAGCCGCGGCCGGTCTTGATTGCCATCAGTGGGCCTCCGGGTTTCCGAGCTGGCCGACGAGGTGCTCGGGGAGCAGGTCGCCGGATCGCTGGTCGGGGGTCATCGCCCGGTACTCGGGCGTGAGCTCGTGGCCGACGGCGTCTGCGATCGCGAGGATCGTCGGCACCGTCGAGGGATCGGTGTACGCGATCTGGTTCGGCGAGGTGTCGCCGATCCGGTTCGCGTTCTTGAGCCGCAGCTCGTACGGGTCGATCCCGAGCTCGAGCGCGATCCGGCTCATGTGCGTCTCGGTCGCGAACGACACCGAGGTGACGCCGAAGCCGCGCATGGCGGTCGTCGGGGTGCGGTTCGTGTAGACGACGTAGCCGTCGAACTCGAGATTCGGGATCGAGTACGCGCCCGTGTGGTGGAAGCTGTGCTTCGTCAGGCCGTACGGCGAGAACCGCGAATACGCGCCCGCGTCGTGCAGCGTCAGCATCTTGCGGCCGAGGATCCAGCCGTCCTTCGTGACGGCGTCGGCGATCTCCATGTGCCACGGAGCGCGCGTCGACGAGCAGAGGAACTCCTCCTCGCGCGTCCAGCGCCATTTCACCGGCTTGCCCGACTTCTGCGCCAGCAACGCGCACATCGTCTCGGTCGCGGTGTCGACCTTGCCGCCGAAGCCGCCGCCGACGGTGCCGCCGACGACCTTCAGCTTGTTCAGCGGCACCTGCAGGTGAGCCGCCACGACGCCCATCGAGAAGTAGAGCGCCTGGGTGCAGGAGTAGATCGTGAGCCGGCCGTTCGCCTCGGGCACGACCTGGCACACCTGCGTCTCGATCGGCGCGTGCTCGATCGCGGCCGGGCGGTAGACGCCCTGCACGATCAGATCGGCCGCTGTCGAACGCCTCCTCGATGTTGCCCTTGCGGATCTGGCGCCGGTCCATCTCGTCCTCGAAGTGCGTGTACCAGTTGCCCTCCGCGTGGATCTGCGGTGCGCCCGCGTCGAACGCCTGACGGACGTCGAAGAGCGCGGGCGACTCCTCGAAGTCGGCGCGTGATCGCCTCGACCGCTGCCATCGCCGCCTCCTCGGTCGGCGCCGCGACGACCGCGATCGGCTGGCCGAGGTAGCGTACCTCGTCCTTCGCGAGCAGCGGCTCGTCGGCGGGTATCCCGAGCGCCGAGAGATGGCCGTACTCGAGCAACGGCACGTCCTCCCACGTGATCACGTGGACGCCCTTCATCGCCTCGGCCCTGCTCGTGTCGAGGTTCGTCATCGCGGCGTTGTGGACGGGCGAGCGGAAGGCCTTCACCCAGAGCGTGCCGGGGATCCGGACGTCGTCCACGAACACGGTGCGCCCGGTCACATGGGCGACACCGTCGTAGCGGGGGACGCGCGCGCCGACCGCTTTCATGCCACACCTCCGAGGTTCGTCATCGCGGCACCGGGTGCCGTGACGGTGAGGTCGAACGACTCGCCGCGCGCCGCAGCAGCGACCGCGTCGATGATCTTCACGTAGCCGGTGCACCTGCAGACGTGTCCGCCGAGCGCCTCCTGGATCGCGTCGTGGTCGTCGCTGCCGCCGCGGTCGATGTAGGCCTGCGCGGCCATCATCATCCCCGACGTGCAGAAGCCGCACTGCGCGGCGTAGTGATGCGTGAACGCCTGTTGCACCGGCGACATGCTCTCGGGCGAGCCGAGCCCTTCGACGGTCGTGATCGAGGCGCCGTCGACCGACGCCACGGGGGTAAGACAGGAGCGGCGGGGCTCGCCGTCGACGAGCACGGTGCAGGCGCCACAGCCGCCCTGTTCGCAACCGGCCTTCGGGCTCGTCACCCCGAGCTCCTCGCGGAGCACGTCCAGCAGGCTCGTCAGGGGGGCGCTCTCGATCGTGGTGCCGACGCCGTTGACCGTGAGGTTCATGAGGACTCCTCGAGTTGAGTGAGAACGCGGCGGACGAGCACCGGCAGCGTCTGCTCGCGATACCAGGCCGAGGCGAGCGCGTCGTCGGCGAAGGTGACGTCGCCGACGGCGGCCGCCCCCGCGGCCTCGGGATCCGAGGCGAGCGCCTCGGCGGAGCGCAGGCGGGCGCCGGGGCCGGCAACGCCGGTTGCAGCGAGCCTCGTCGACCCGTCGGCGTCGCGCACGCCGGTTACGGCCAGCACGGTGTACTCGTGGGTGTGCGGATACTCGAGCACGGCGAACGCCGATGCAGCCGGCCGCCGGAAGCCGACGTCGAGCAGCAGGCGGTCGTGCCGGTGAGCGAGGAAGTCCTCCAGCGACTCCGTCTGCTCGCCGTCCGGGCCCGCGGAGCGGGCCGTCGCGTCGAGCGCGACCAGGCAGCCCTGGAGGTCGCCGTAGCCGCAGAGGTTGCCGCCCACCGTGCCCTGGCCGCGGATCTCGTAATCGGCCACGTTGCGGGCGCACGCGGCAAGCGCGGCGACCTCGAGCTCGAGCAGATCGTTGATCGGCGTGGTGGCACCGATCGTGATCGAGTCACCGTCGACCGTGACGCCGTCGAGGCCTGCCTGCGAGAGCAGCAGCACCCGGGCCGGGCTCAACCTGCCGTATGTCATGTCCGGGACGACGACGGTGCCGCCGCCGATGACCGTGGTCCCGGCCCCGTCGCCGTAGAGCGCAACGGCCTCGGCCGGGGACGACGGGACAAGTACTTCAGAAGCCATGTCGATCCTTTCTCGATCCTCGTCCGGTCACGACTGCTGCTTGCCGCCGATACCCCAGTGGCTGGGCTGGACACCCTGGATCACGACCTGGATGTGCTCGGGCGCGGCGCCGCTCGTTTCCGCGAGCGCGTTCGTGAGGGCCTCGATCATCTTCGGCACGGACTCCTCGGTGACGCGGCGGTCGTACAGCTTGACCTCGATCATCGGCACGGTGCGGCCTCCTTCGGCTCGGCCTGCCCAGGTGTGGGCTCGGCCCTCGGGGTGTCAGTGGAGTGTGACATTGTCGTACCGTTCGCGCAACGCTATCGTCCCACACGCGATGGCACAGGTCGAGAGCACCGAGCAGCGCGTGATCGAGGGGACGCGCCGCGCGATCGCGTCGGGCGGTTGGCAGTCGGCCACACTGACCCGGATCGCCGAGGAGGCAGGCATCTCGCGCATGACCCTCCACCGACGTGGTCTCGGCCGCGAGGAGATCTTCGCGCTCCTTGCCCGTGACTACGAGGAGGCGTTCCGTGCCGCCCTCTGGCCGTCCGTCACGGGTCGCGGAAGCGGCGCAGAGCGCCTCGAGGCGATGCTCGTGGCGGTCTGCGAGGTCACCGAGAACCACCTGTCCTTTCTCGCGGCGCTCGACGAGGAATCCGACCGGCGGTTCTTCCACGAGTCGGACGACGAGGTGCGCTCGCGCGAGGGGTACACCAACCCGATCGAGCGCCTGCTCGCAGACGGCATCGCGGACGGCTCGATCCGGCAGGTCGACGTCGAGGAGACGGCGACCGTCCTCGTCAACGCGGTCGACCGCACCTACCGCCATCTCCGCCGCGCGCACGACTGGGAGGAGAAGCGCTCGCGCGAGGCCCTGATCGACCTCGTCCTCCGCGGCCTGTTGCCGGGCTAGCCTTCGCTCAGGAGAACGGCGGCGCCGCGTAGACGCCGTGCTCGATCGTCGCCGGGTCCGGCGCCTGGGCCTGCTCGGCCTCGGCCAGGCCCGTCGCGATCTCGGCCGCGGCCGACGCGCGCAACTCGTCGATCGCCCCGCTGTCGAGGCCGTCGAGCGCGAGCCTCGCAGCCAGTCGGTCGACGGGGTCGAAGCGCTCGGCGAACTCCTCGCGCATCCCGGCAGGGACGTAGCGCGAGTCGTCGTGCGCGGCATGACCGTGCATTCTCACCGAGAGCGCCTCGACAGCCTGCGGGCCGTTGCCGTTGCGGGCCCGCTCCACCGCAGCCCGAACCGTGTCGAAGACGGCGAGGGCGTCGGTGCCGTCGACGCGCTCCGCGGGGATCGACCAGCCGCCGTAGATCCGCTGGGCGATGTTCGTGTTCACCATCTGTCGCGCGACGGGCGTGGAGTACGAGTACCGGTTCGCCTGGATCACGAAGACGACCGGCACCTGCCAGACGGCCGCGAGGTTGAGACCCTCGTGCGTGTCGCCGACCGAGAACGCGCCCTCGCCGAGGAACGTCATCGCGACCCGCCGCTGCCCGCGGCGCTTGAACGCAAGCGCCGCCCCCGTGACGACCGGGACGAGGTCGCCGAGCATCGAGACGAGCGGGAAGACGCCCCGCTCCGGTGCCCCGAAGTGCATGTTCCCGTCGCGTCCGAAGGTCGGGCTCGTCGCCTTGCCGAAGAAGTTGCGGAACACGTCGGCCGTGGTCGCACCGCGTGCGAAGTGGCACGCGAGCTCACGGTTGAGCGGTGCGACGACATCGTCCGGCCCGAGCGCGAGTCCGGCGCCGGCCGCCACCGCCTCCTGGCCGCGACCGGTGTAGACCGAGCCCGGGAACGCGGCCCTGCCGGTACAGCGCCATCACCCGGTCCTCGAACAGGCGCTGCAGCAGGACGAGCCGGAACAGCTCCAGGCGCTCGGCCGAGCCGACGGATGGTGTTTCGGCACACGGTTCTATCGGCATCCATCCACCTCGACCGGGATCAGTAGGCCAGGAGCTTGTCGAGGGCGGCGAGCGTCGATTCGACGGAGGGCATGTAGGCGTCCTCGAGCTCGGGGGCGAACGGCACGGGCGTGTCCGGTGGGGCATGCAGCGCAGGAGGCGCGTCGAGGTGCTCGAACGAGCGACGCGCGAGCAGCGAGAGGATCACTCCTGCAGCACCGATCGAGCGGGAGGCCTCCTGCAGCACGAGGACGCGGGAAGTCTTCTCCACCGAGGCGAGGATCGTCCCCTCGTCGAGCGGCCAGATCGTGCGCAGGTCGACGACCTCGACGTCCGCGTCGACGCGGTCGGCGGCCGCGAGTGCCGTCGTGACGCCCGAGCCGTAGGTGACGATCGTCACGTCGGCACCGGTGCAGGCGATCGTCGCCGGTCCGATCGGAGTGCGGTGTTCCGGGGAAGGTTGCGCGGCTCTGAGGGAGCGGTAGAGCCGCTTGTGCTCGAAGTAGAGGACGGGGTCGGGATCCTCGATCGCCGCTCGAAGCAGCCCGTAGGCGTCCGCGACGCTGCCGGGACAGACGATCTTGAGACCGGCGGTGCCGACGAACCAGCCCTCGGGCGAGCCGGCGTGGAACGGCCCGCCGCGCACGCCGCCGCCCGTCGGGCAGCGGATCGTGATCGGGATTGCCTGGCCCGAGCGCCAGTGCGTCTTCGCGGCGACGGTGACGATCGGGTCGAAGGCGCAGGTGATGAAGTCGGCGAACTGGAGCTCGACAACGGGCCGCTCGCCCATCCAGGCGGCGCCGATCGCCGCGCCGACGAACCCCTCCTCGGAGATCGGCGTGTCCATCACGCGCGCCTCGCCGAACTCGTCCAGGAGCCCGGCCGTGACCCCGAACGCTCCGCCGAAGGCACCGATGTCCTCGCCGAGCAGGAAGACGCGGTCGTCCTCGCGCATCGCGTCCTGCAACGCGGCGCGGATCGCCTCGAGGTAGGTGACCTCTCCGGCGGGCGCATCGCCCATCGGAGCGCCGGGTGCTTCCAGGTGGCCGGTGCTCGTCACGCCCGGGAGCCTATTCGATCCGCGACGACCTCACGGAGCTGGTGGGAGGCGAAACTCCTCGCGGCCGAGGCCCATCTTCCGGGTCTCGGCCGTCGTCCGATGCTCGACCGCCAGCTCGGGCCCGGGCACCGAGTCACCCACGAACCGCGAGACGACCCTGCCGTGCTCGACGCGGGCCGGATAGTCGTGGATCGGCAGGAGCAAGGTGCCGCTGTTGAGGGCCTTCTTGATCGCGGCGCGCTCCTGGCGTTTCGAGGTGCCCTGATTCCCGGTCGACTGCGGCTCGTAGTCGAGGACCTGGTAGATCGGATCGATTACCTGGTTCTGGATGTCGTAGATCACGTCGCCGCAGATGCAGGCGGTTCCCTCGGCGGTCTCGACGAGGACGTTCATCGAGCCCTCGGTGTGGCCGCCGGCTGCCTCGCAGACGATGCCGGGAGCTATCTCGTCGGGACCCGACAGCTCGAGGTCGAGCAACCGCATCGCGCCGGGCTTGTGCAGGCGGTCGATGTGGTGCTTCACGTACTCCGCCGGATACTGCCCTCCCATGATCCCCGAGGCCGAGTACTCGAGCTCACGGCGGTTCGTGACGACGGTCTGCCGCATCGAGAACTGGCTGTCCTGACCCGCGTGGTCGATGTGATGGTGGGTGTGCAGGATCCAGCGGACGTCGTTGATCTTGACTCCGTGCTTCATCAGCTGGCGGCGGAGTGTCATCTCCTTGGTCACGATGCCCGTCATCCCGAGCGTCTCCATGATCTCCGGATGACTCGCGCCGGTGTCGACGAGGATCGGCTCGGTGTCGGGTCCCAGGATGAGGTAGCCCCACGTCTTGACGCGAGTGCGAATGCCCATGTTGCGGGCGAGCACGAGGAAGCTCGACTCGAGCTCGATGTCGATCAGATCGAGCATCTTGATCTCGTAGGCCATTTGAAGCCTCCTCTGGGGTTGGGAGTTGGTCGAGCACGCTAGGCGGTGACGTCGACTGTGTCAACGATGCCGGCGCGCGCATGGTCGTCACATCTCGTTGCCGGAGTGCATCGTGACCAAGCACGGCGCCGCCCTCGGATCACGCTCGCCGCAGGCGATCGACTGTCTCAACGTCCTCATGACGTTCGGGTTCCTGGAGCGGTCGGCTGCGCTCGCGGTCGATCTGCTCGAAGACGCGTCCTAGAGCCGCGCAGTCACGCAGCCCCGGCGCGCGCTGCGTCGACTACCCTCCGGTCATGAGCGCGTTCCGCACCATCGACGACCTCGAGACGGCGCTTCGGGCTGCCGACTACCTGCCCGACCGGGGCCTCTCGACGGCACTCTTCCTCGGGCTCGCGCTCGAGAAGCCGCTGCTGCTCGAGGGCGAGGCCGGCGTTGGCAAGACGGAGGCCGCCAAGTCGCTCGCCGTCGCCACCGGTTCGAGGCTGATCCGCCTGCAGTGCTACGAGGGCCTCGATGTCGCGCACGCCGTCTACGAGTGGAACTACCCGCGCCAGTTGCTGCACATCCGCGCCGCGCAGGAGGGCACCGTGTCGGAGGACGAGCTCTTCGGGCCCGAGTTCCTGATCCGCCGCCCACTGCTCGAGGCGATCGACTCCGACGAGCCGGTCGTGCTCCTGATCGACGAGATCGACCGGGCCGACGAGGAGTTCGAGGCGTTCCTGCTCGAGGTCCTCTCCGACTTCCAGATCACAATCCCCGAGCTCGGCACGATTCGCGCCCGTCGCAAGCCGGCGGTGATCCTCACCTCCAACCGGACGCGCGAGCTCCACGACGCGCTGAAGCGCCGCGCCCTCTTCCACTGGATCGGCCACCCGTCGATCGACCGCGAGATCGAGATCGTCAAGATCCGGATCCCCGGTATCTCGGAGCGCCTGGCGGCGGAGGCCGCCGCCTTCGTCCGTGAGTTGCGCGGGCTCGACCTGGCCAAGCCGCCCGGGGTCGCGGAGACGATCGACTGGGCGATGGCTCTCAACGCGCTCGGTCGGCAGGAGATCGACGCCGACGTCGTCGAGCAGACGCTCGGCTCGGTGCTCAAGTACCGCGAGGACATCGAGGCGGTACGGGACGAGACGCTCGCACGGCTCGTCGACACCGCCCGCACGACAGCGGCCCGGTAGGCCTCGATGGCCGACGCGGTCGTCCGCCATGTCGTCACCTTCGGCCGGGTGCTGCGTGAGGTCGGGCTGGAGGTCGGCCCGGGTCGGGTCGCGGATGCGCTGCGGGGCATCGCCGCCGTCGACCTCACGCGCCAGGAGGACGTCTACTTTGCGCTGCGGCAAACGCTCGTCTCGCGGCACGACGAGCTCGACCTGTTCGACCGCGCCTTCAACGCCTGGTTCTTGCGAGCGCCGGTGCTGCCGCCCGTCAGGACCACCCAGAGCCCGCTCGCACAGGAGAAGATCGGCGACTCGCTCTCCGACAGCGCAGGCGGCGAGCCCGACGACGAGCAGGGCGATCCGCTCGAGCTCGGCGCCTCCGGCCACGAGCTGCTCCGCGACAAGGACTTCGCGGAGATGACGCCCGACGAGTACCGGCGCGTCAAGCGGCTGATCGCCGCGATCGCGGGCCATCGGCCGCTGCGGGCCTCGCGCCGTCGCCGCTCCGACCCCCGAGGCGATCGGCTCGACATGCGCCGGCTGATCCGCCACTCGCTCCGGACCGGCGGCGACCCTGTCGACCGGCCGTACCGCGCCCGCAAGGAGGTGCCGCGCAAGCTCGTCGTCCTCTGCGATGTCTCCGGCTCGATGGACGCGTACGCGCGGGCGCTCGTGCTGTTCCTCCATGCGGCTGTCGGTTCGGGGCCCGGAGTGGAGGCCTTCGCCTTCGGCACGCGCCTCTCGCGCCTCACGGCCGAGCTCGGCACGCGCGATCCCGAATCGGCGCTGGAGAAGTGCACGGAGGCCGTGACCGACTGGGGCAGCGGTACGCGGATCGGGGCCTCGCTGAAGGAGTTCAACGACGTCTACGGCAAGCGCGCGCTCTCCCGTGGAGCGGTCGTCGTGATCGTCTCGGACGGCTGGGAGCGGCAGGACCCGGAGCTCGTCGGCCGCGAGATGGCGCGGCTCGCCCGGGCCGCCTACGCCGTCGTGTGGGTCAATCCGTTGAAGGGCAATCCGGAGTACCAGCCACTCGCCGGCGGCATGCGCGCAGCGCTGCCGTACGTCGACCGGTTCCTCTCCGGCCATAATCTGAGGAGTCTGGAAGAGCTGGCGACAGTGCTCGCCGGCATCGAGAGGAGGCACGCAGCGTGAAAGAGATCCTGGACGAGGTGGAGCGCTGGCGCGAGGCCGGCGAGAAGGTCGTCGTCGCGACCGTCGTCGCGACGCGGCGCTCGGCGCCGCGGCCCGTCGGTACGAGCCTCGCGATCTCGGAGTCGGGGAAGATGTGCGGCTCCGTCTCGGGCGGCTGCGTCGAGAGCGACGTGTTCGAGAATGCGATGGAGGTCATGCAGTCGGGCGAGGCGAAGATGCTGAGCTACGGGATCACGGACGAGATGGCCTGGGGCGTGGGCCTGCCCTGCGGCGGCGAGATCGACGTGTTCGTCGAGGCCGTCGAGTGAGCCTGCTCCACCTGCTTTCCGAGCTGCGCGACTCCGGTCGGCGAGGCGTCCTGTTCACGGTCGTGGAGGGTGACGGTGTCGGGGGCAAGGAGCTCATGCTCGAGACGGGTGAGCGCATCGGCGGCGGGGTGCCCGTCGGCGCGACCGGCCAGTTCGAGGAGCTCGTGCGGCGTGGCCGCAACAAGCTGCTCACGCTCGACGGCGAGACGAAGGTGTTCGCCGAGTGGTACGGGCCGCCGCCTCGTCTGTTCGTCTACGGCGCGGTCGACACGGCGGAGTCGCTGTGCCGGGCCGCCAAGCTGCTCGGCTGGACGGCGATCGTCGGCGATGCCCGAGGGATGTTCCTGACGCCGGAGCGAATGCCCTCGGCCGACGTCCTGATCCAGAAGTGGCCGGAGGAGGCGATCGCCGAGCTCGAGCCGGACCACCAGACGGCCGTCGTCGTCCTTACCCACGACGACAAGTTCGACGAGCCGGCGTTGAAGGCGGCGCTCGCGAGCGAGGCGTTCTACGTCGGAGCGCTTGGCTCGCGCCGCACGACCGAGCGCCGCCGCGGGCGCCTCCTCGAGGCGGGCGTGCCGGAGGAGCAGCTCGCCCGGATCATGGGCCCGTGCGGCCTCGACATCGGCGCCGACACGCAGGAGGAGACGGCGCTCGCAATCCTTGCGGAGATCCTCGCGGTGCGCGCGGGCCGCGGTGGCGGGCCGCTCCGCGAGTCGAAGAACAGGATTCACGTCGAGGTGAGCTAGAGGCGCCCGGCGACCGGCTGAGGCCCGGCGCCGGTCGCCAGATGCGGTGTGGCGACGGGCTTCAGCCTGTCGTCCGGGGTTCGCCCCGCCGCGTCGCCGCGATTTGCGCCGGCAACAGCGCCCAGAGCACCAGCTCTCGCGTGAGCGCTCGTGCGTCCCGTGCCTCCCGCGGGAAGGCGGCCGTGACGCGGACGCCGTTGCCGCGGAGCAGCAGCCGGAACGCGGCCTTCGCCCGCGGCGCGTGCCACCGCGAGGTCACGACGACCACCTCACTCGCTCCGAAGCGGCGGATGTCGCCGATCGCGTTCTCTGCATTGCCGACCGTCGTCCGGGCGTCCGGGTCGACAACGAGCTCGAGCGCGGCGCCCTCCCACGCGGCGGCCATCAGTTCGGCCTCCGAGCGCGTCCCTGGTACGCGCGCCCAGCCGGAGAGCACGACGACGTCGTGCTCGGTGGCGATCTGGGCAGCCCGCGCGAGGCGTGCTGCGCAGACGGGATGCAGCTCGTCCCTGCCGCCGTCGGAGTACCCGAGTACCACGACGACCCGCGGCAGAGGGGCGCTCACGAGCGCCGGCGGCGCAGCCAGCGGAAGAAGATCAGCGTGCCGACGACGGTCAGCACGAGCTTGACGGCCTTCTTCCCCTGCAGCTTCGACTCGCCGCTCGCGCGCTCACGCATGTGCACGGCGACCTCCTCGACCCGGAGCCCCGCGGACTTCAGTCGCAGCAGGGCCTCCACCTCGGGTGCGCCCGACACGTACGGCTCGGCCATCACGGGCATCGCCTTCGCGTTCACGGCGGCCATCCCGCTCGTCGGGTCGTGGAAGCGGCGGCCGAGCCTGAGGTGCATCGCCTTCTGTAGCAGGCCGATGCCGAAGCGGCGGCTCGCCGACGGCACGTAGCGGTCGTCGTCGTAGCCCTCGCCCTCGGCGAATCGGGAGCCCACGGCGACGTCGCACGCGTCCGCGCGGACGAGCTCGAGCAGGCGGGCGAGCTCCTCCGCCGGGTGCTGGCCGTCAGCGTCCACGCGCCCGCAGAACGCGTACCCGCGATCGGCCGCCTCCCGGTAGCCGGCGGCGATCCCGGCCCGCAGGCCGCGGTTTTCGTCGAACGAGACCACGATCGCTCCGAGGCCACGGGCCACCTCGGCGGTTGCATCGGTCGATCCGTCGTCGATCACCAGCACGTCTGCGTCGGGGAGCACGGCGGCGAGCTCCGCGAGGACCGCGGGAAGGTTCGCCTCTTCGTTCCAGGCGGGTACGAAGACGACCGTGTCGGGCCCCGGCTCCATGTCGTGGAGGGTACAGCGCGACGACCCCCTCGCCGTGTTAGCGTCGAGCCGACAGCCCTCCGTCTCGAAAGGAGACAGCAGTGCCGGGAATCGATGCGAAATCATCTGCGATCTACGACCTCGTCGAGGAGGGCTCCGGTGTCGAGCAGCTCGCGACGGGGTTCACGTTCACCGAGGGTCCGATCTGGCACCCGGTCGAGCAGGTTCTCTACTTCTCCGACATGCCGGGAGACGTTCGCCGCAAGGTGACGCTCGACGGCGTCGTCACCGAGGTACGGAATCCGTCCTTCAAGTGCAACGGAATGGTGCTCGACCACGACCTCAACCTGCTCGTTTGCGAACACGTGACGAGTTCGCTCGTCCGTGAGCGCACCGACGGCGTCCGCGAGATCCTCGCCTACCACTGGCAGGGCAAGTACCTGAACAGCCCGAACGACGTCACCGTCCGCTCCGACGGCACGATCTACTTCTCCGACCCGTGGTACGGGCGTTTTCCCGGCTTCGGCGTCGAGCGGGCCCGGGAGCTCGGCTGGCAAGGCGTCTTCCGCATCCCGCCGGGTGGCGGTCAGAACGAGCTCGACCTCGCGGTCGCGGAGGACGAGTTCGACATGCCGAACGGCCTCTGCTTCTCGCCCGACGAGTCACTGATGTACATCAACGACACGCCGCGCGCGCACATCAAGGTGTTCGACGTCGACGCCGACGGCACGCTCTCGAACGGGCGGATGTTCTTCGAGGGCGTGGGCACGGGCGTGATCGAGGAGGGCATCCCCGACGGCATGAAGGTCGACGAGCTCGGCAACGTCTGGGTGACGGGGCCGCAGGGCGTCTGGGTGATCTCGCCGGCAGGCGAGCACCTCGGCACGATCGAGGTGCCGGAGAGCGTCGGCAACCACACCTGGGGCGGGCCCGACTGGCACACGCTCTTTATCCCTTCGTCGTCGTCCGTCTACACGATCCGCACGAAAGTCGGCCCGCGGCGCGAGCCGTACATGAGGTAGAGGCTTGCTACGAATCAGAAGCACGTCTGGATGCTGCCCTCCACTCCGCGGATCGCGTCCGCCGAGGACGACCCAGGGCAACCAGCCATGCCGCCGTCCCCGTCGAACGCGCTCCTTGGTGCAGACCAGCCCCAGGCGCACTCCCAATCCACGTGAAGCCTCCAGGAGGATGCGATGACCGATGAACTGACTCTCGATCCGGGCCGCTGTGCCCTTCTCATCCAAGACATGCAGAACGACGTGATCATCGACGGCGGCGCCTTCGCCGAGTCCGGCTCGCCCGGGCACGCCAAGGAGCAGAACGTCGTCGCGAACGTCGCCGGCCTCGCCGACGCCTGCCGTGCGAAGGGCATCCCCGTGATCCACGTCTGGTACATCGTCGAGGCGGGGGCTCCGGGGCTGAAGCTCAACGCGCCGCTCTTCGAAGGCGTTCGGGACACCGGGGCGCTCGTCCGCGGCACGTGGGGCGCCGCCCCGGCGGACGGTCTCGAGCCGAAGGACGGTGACCATGTGGTCGAGAAGATGCGGATGAGCGGGTGGCAGGGTACGAGGCTCCAGAACCTGCTCGACGGCCTCGGCCGCGACACCGTCATCGTCACGGGCGCCTGGACGAACATGTCGATCGAGCACACGGCCCGCACGGGCGCCGACATGGGCTTCAACATGGTCGTCCCCGAGGACGGCTGTTCGACGATGAACGCCGAGTGGCACAACGCGGCGATCAACTTCGCGCTCCAGAACGTCTCGGTCGTGACGGACTGCGCTTCGGTGAAGGCCGCGATTGGCGCGTAACGGATGAGGACGAGGGCCGGGCTCTTCCGGGCGGTCGGCGAGCCTCTCGAGGTCGTCGAGATCGATCTGGCGGAGCCCGGCCCCGATGACGTCGTCGTCCGTGTGGCCGCGGTCGGGATCTGCGGTACCGATCTGCACCAGGTCAAGGGAGAGTTCCAGCGGCCGACGCCGATGGTGCTCGGGCACGAGGGCGCGGGCGTCGTGGAGCACGTCGGCGCCGCGGTCGAGTCGGTGCAGGTGGGTGACGAGGTAGTGCTCTCGTGGGCGCCTTCCTGCGGTCACTGCGGTGACTGCGCCCGCGGCCGGCCGGCCGCATGCACGCCGTTGCACCAGGCGATCGGGGCCGGCACCCTCGTAGACGGAACCACCGGCATGTCGCTGGAGGGGGAGACCGTGTACCGCGGCACCGCCACCGGCGCCTGGGCGGAGCGGGTCGTGGTCGCGGCGAAGGTCGCGTTGCCGACCGGGGGCGCCGTCCCGTTCCGGGACGCGGCGCTCCTCGGCTGCGCCGCGCTGACGGGCGTCGGGTCGGTGCTGTTCGCCGCGCGCGTGCGGCCGGGCGGCGTCTCGCTCGTCATCGGCGCGGGCGGGGTGGGCCAGTTCGTCGTCCAGGGCGCGCGGATCGCAGGCTCGGAGGCGATCGTCGCCGTCGACCCGATGGAGGCCCGGCGCGAGCAGGCGCTCCGCCTCGGTGCCACACACGCAGTGCATCCGGACGACCTCGAGGAGCTGATGGCGGCGCTCTCTCCCGAGGGTGCCGACTACGGGTTCGACGCCGTCGGCTTCCCCGCCACGACCACGACCGCATTGCAGTTCACCCGGAGCGGGGGCACGGCAGTCATCGTCGGGATCCCGCCCACCGGGATGCGGCTCGACCTCGACCCGGCCCAGTTCCTGCGTCGCGAGAAGTTCCTCACGGGCACGATGTACGGCTCCGAGGACCCGGCGGTCGCGCTGCCGATCCTGCTCGAGCACGTGGCAGCGGGCCGACTCGAGCTGGCATCGTTGCTCGGCCAGGTGTTCCCGCTGGAGCGGATCGACGAGGCGGTGCGGGCGAGCCTGGAGCTGCCGGCGGGCCGCGTCCTCGTCGAGCCGTAACCGGGCGGTGTCCGGCTTCAGCCGGACGGCGGGCTGGTACGGGTAACACCCGGAGATCCGGCTACGCCGGACGTCAGAGCCCGGCCGACAGGGCTTCCACCGCCTGTTCCTGGAGCCAGCTGAGATAGCCGTAGAGTGCGAGGGCCGGGGCGCTCGGATCGTCGGGCTCGAGCTCCTCGGCGTAGGTCGCCTCGCTGACGTCGAGCTGCGTGCCGAGGTAGAGGCGCAGGCTCTCGAGCGCGCCGAGCCAGCTCTCGAGATCCTCCTCCGTGAGGTGCTCCGCGTATGCGCTCTCCTCGACGACCCGGAGCGCCGCGAGCTTGCCGTCGAGTAGCTCCTCGCGCATGAGGCGGCGGTACTCGTCGTCGGCTTCCGCATCGTCGGCGTAGGCGGGCGGGAACAGGCGGCGCAGGCCGGGGTCGTCGGTCTGCAGCACCTCGCGGAGCTGGGCCGGGAGCGAGACGAGCAGCGCGCGCTCCTCAGGCGGTAGCCGCAGCCGGTAGCCGCCCTTGCGGTCGCGCTGGATGCGGCGGCCGTTCAGCGGTCCTGCCTCAGGGTGGCCCAGAGCCCGTGCGCGTGCAGGCGCGCGACGTCGAACTCGGCCTTCTCCTTCTCACCCGAGGAGACGACGGCCTTGCCGTCGTTGTGCACCTGCAGCATCAGCCGCGTCGCCTCCTCTTTCGAATAGCCGAAGAGCTTGCGGAGCACGAACGTGACGTAGCTCATCAGATTGATCGGGTCGTTCCACACGATCACGATCCACGGCTGATCGTGGTCGTAGTCCTCGTCTCCCTCCGGGAGGCGTACCTCGACGGGCGCTTCGATCGTCTGGCTCACGCACTCATTGTGGCGGCGAATCGCCGCCGCTCGCACCCCACCGCTCGCGGTAGTCCTCCCGGACGGGGCAGAAGATGTCGATCACGGTCGCGCCTTCCGGCCCGCAGTAGGCCGAGTGCTCGACGCCGCCGGGCAGGACGTAGCCCTCCATCGGGCCGAGCTCTCGTGCGACGCCGTCGATCACGAGCGCCTGCATGCCGCGAAGCACGATCCCGAGCTGCTCGTGCGGGTGGCTGTGAGCCGGCACGACGGCGCCGGCGCCGAACTCGATCAGGTTGATCATCACGCCCTCTCCGAACAGAGGCCGGCCCTCGACGCCCTCGATCAGGGTGAACGGGGAGACGTCGTCGAAGTGGATGAACTGCGGTTCCATCATGTGAAAGTATCGCACCGGCACCCGTCCGGCCGTGCAAGGCCGATCGCTATCGTCACCCGTATGACTGCTCTCGAGACCGACCTCCTGCGCGACCGGGCATACGTCGACGGCGCCTGGGTCGGCGCCGACTCCGGCGCCACCTTCCCCGTGATCGATCCCGCGACTGGCGAGACCCTCGCCGAGGTCCCTCGCATGGGCGCCGGCGAGACACGGCGTGCGATCGAGGCGGCCCAGCGGGCGCTGCCCGCCTGGAAGCACAGAACGGCCCGGGACCGGGCGCGGATCCTGCGTCGCCTGGCCGACCTGATGATGGATCGCGCCGACGACCTCGCGGAGCTCCTCGTGCGCGAGCAGGGGAAGCCGCTCGTCGAGGCGAAGCTCGAGATCGCGTACGCGGCCTCCTTCTACGAGTGGTTCGCCGAGGAGGCGAAGCGGCTCGACGGCCGTGTAATCCCGCAGCCGCTCCCCGATCGCCGCATCATCGCGCTGCGCGAGCCGATCGGCGTCACCGCGGGCATCACGCCCTGGAACTTCCCGGCAGCGATGCCGACGCGAAAATCGGCACCGGCCCTCGCCGTCGGCTGCACGATGGTGCTGAAGCCCGCCGAGCAGACGCCGCTGACAGCTCTGGCGATCGCCGCCCTGGCGGAGGAGGCGGGGGTGCCCGCCGGAGTCTTCTCGATCGTCACGGGCGACGCAGCGGATGCACCCCTGATCGGTGGCGAGATGACGTCGAACGCGATCGTCCGCAAGCTCGGCTTCACGGGCTCGACCGAGGTCGGCAAGCTGCTGATGGCCCAGTGCGCGCGCCAGGTCAAGAAGGTCTCGCTCGAGCTCGGCGGGAACGCGCCGTTCATCGTCTTCGACGATGCCGACCTCTCCGCGGCCGTGGCGGGCGCGATGATGTGCAAGTTCAGGAACTCCGGGCAGACCTGCATCTCGGCGAACCGGTTCCTCGTCCAGGATGCGATCTACGACGACTTCGTCGGCGCGTTCACGAACGCCGTCGCGGCGCTGAAGGTCGCAGACGGCTTCACCGTGGGCGTCCAGGTCGGACCGCTGATCGACGAGCCCGCCGTCGCCAAGGTCGAGCGCCACGTCGCCGACGCGCTGGCGCAGGGAGCCGAGCTCGTCCACGGCGGCAGCCGGATCGAAGGGCAGTTCTTCCAGCCGTCCGTGCTCACGGGAGTCACGATGGACATGGCGATGAGCTGCGAGGAGACGTTCGGCCCCGTGGCGGGCATCAACCGCTTCTCAACCGACGCGGAGGCGGTTGCGATCGCGAACGACACGCCCTACGGCCTCTCCGCGTACTTCTACACCCAGAGCCTCGACCGCACGTGGCGGGTCGCGGAGGCGCTCGAGTACGGCATCGTTGGCATCAACACCGGTTTCATCTCCTCCGAGGTGGCGCCCTTCGGCGGCGTCAAGGAGTCGGGCATCGGACGCGAGGGCTCGAGCTACGGCGTCGACGACTGGGTCGAGCTCAAGTACCTCGCGATGAGCGGTATCGGGGAGGCGATCTGATGGTCATCGTCGAGCAGCGCGACTACCACGTCCACACGGGCAGGCTGCCCGAGCTTGTGAGGCTGTACGAGGAGGAGGGCATCGCGATCCAGCAGGAGGTACTCGGCGGTTTCGTCGGTGCCTTCACGACCGATATCGGGGCGCTCTCGACCTACACGAGCATGTGGCGCTACGACACCTTCGCGCAGCGCGAGGAGCGGCGTGCCGCCCTCATGGCGCGGGACGACTGGAAGGCGTTCATGGGGAAGATCCAGCCGCTGATCCACACGCAACAGAACCGCATCCTGACGCCGACGTCGTTCTCGGCACTCCGCTAAAGGGGGGACTTCAGCATGGGCCAGTTCGACGGCAGGGTCGCAATCGTCACGGGTGCAGCCCAGGGCATCGGGTTCGCGATCGCCCACGGGCTCGCGGCCGAGGGCGCGCGCATCGTCGTGGCCGACCTGCGGGGAGCCGAAGCCGCGGCCGAGCTCTTCCCGAACGGGGTCGGCCTGACCGTTGACGTCGCCGACGAGGCCGCCGTTGGTCTGCTTGCCGACGAGGTCGTGGAGCGGTGCGGCTCGATCGACATCCTCGTCAACAACGCAGGCCTCTACGCGTCGCTCGAGATGCGGGCGTTCACGGAGATCCCGCTCGCCGAGTGGCGGCAGGTGATGGACGTGAACGTCGCCTCGATGTTCCTCATGTGCCGCGCCGTGGTGCCGGTGATGCGCGAGCAGGGGGGCGGCAGGATCGTCAACATCTCGTCCGGTACTCCTTTTCGCGGTGTGCCCTTCCTGCTCCACTACGTCACGAGCAAGGGCGCTATCGTCGCCTTCACGCGGGCGCTCGCGAAGGAGGTCGGCAAGGACGGTGTGCTCGTGAACTGCGTCGCGCCCGGCTTCACGATGTCGGCCGGCGTCGAGGCGCATCCCGAGGTGGTCGAGAAGCTGCGCGACGTGTCGGTTGCAGCGCGCACGATCCAGCGTGACCAGGTGCCGGAGGACGTGGTCGGGGCCGCGGTCTACCTCGCGAGCCCCGGCTCGAGCTTCGTGACGGGGCAGACGATCGTCATCGACGGCGGCCAGTACTTCCATTGACCGGGAGCCCGGACGACAGGCTGAAGCCTGTCGCCGCCGCGCGATAGGGTTGGCCTATGAGGCTCTCGCTCTACGAGTTCCAGACGGGCGCCGAGACGTTCGGCCCCCACCGCGTCGTCTACGACGTCGCGAACGACGTCGCGTTCTTCGGTGAGGCGCACGTCCAGGGGCATGCGCTCGTCTGGCAGCTCGACGACACGCCCGAGGAGGCAGAGGGCGCGCTCGTCTCGCGGCGCATCCAGATCGACCCGTTCGCGGAGTGGATCGTACGGTGCGACCGGATTGACTTCCCACCGGGCGGCGTCGCCTACCGGCACACGCACCCCGGGCCCGGGATCCGCTACCTCCTGCACGGCGAGATCGACATCCACACGGAGGGCCACACGGCCTCGTACGGACCGGGAGGTGCCTGGTTCGAGGCGGGCCCCGACCCGGTCCTGGCGGAGGCGGCGAGGCATCAGCCGACCGCGTTCGTCCGTGTGCTGATCCTGCCCGCCGAGTGGGCAGGCAAGCGCACGATTCGCTACGTCGACCCGGCCGACGAGGACCTGCCGAAGCTCCAGCAGTCCACGGTGTACCTCGAGCACCGCCTCGCCCTGACGTGAGGACGGGCGGCGGGCTCCTCGTCGATCAGCTCGTCGTCCACGGGGCCGAGCTGGCCTTCGGCGTCCCCGGCGAGAGCTACCTGGCCGTGCTCGACGCGCTCTACGACGCCCCGCTGCGGTTCGTCTCGTGCCGTCACGAGGTCGGCGCCGCGAACATGGCCGATGCCTACGGCAAGCTCACCGGCCGCCCGGGGATCTGCATGGTCACGCGCGGCCCGGGCGCGACGCACGCCGCGGGTGGGATCCACACCGCCTATCAGGACTCGACGCCGCTGATCCTCCTGATCGGGCAGGTCGGCCGCGGGATGATGGGTCGCGAGGCGTTCCAGGAGATCGACTACCGCCACATGTTCGGGCCGATGGCGAAGTGGGTCGAGCAGGTCGAGAGCGCCGACCGGATCCCCGAGCTCGTCTCGCGGGCGTTTCACGTCGCGACATCGGGCCGCCCGGGCCCGGTCGTGCTCGCGCTGCCCGAGGACATGCTCGTCGAGGAGTCGAGCGCGGCCGACGCGCTGCCGTTCACGGTCACCCGTGTGCATCCCGCCGCGGCGGACATCGAGCGCACCCGTGCGCTGCTCGCCGGGGCCGAGCGGCCGCTCGTCGTCGTCGGCGGGGCGCCGTGGAGCGCCGAGGCGCACGCGGCGTTGACCGCCTGGTGCGACGCGGGCGGGCTCCCCGTCGCCTCGGGCTGGCGACGCCAGGATTACGTCGACAACACGTCCGTCGCCTACGTCGGGCATCTGGCGCTCGGCGCCGATCCACGCCTGGCTGAGCGGGTCCGCGAGGCCGACGTCCTGCTCGTGATCGGCGACCGGCTGAGCGAGATCACCACCGCCGGCTACACGCTCCTGCGGGTGCCGAATCCGGACCAGGCGCTCGTGCACGTCAGCGCCGATCCCGACGAGCTCGGCCGCGTCTACAGGCCGGCGCTACCGCTCGCGGCCTCCCCGGACACATTCGCGGTTGCGCTCTCGGGCCTGCCGCCGCTCGACCCGGCTCCGCGACAGACCCGTACCGCGCAGGCGCGGGCGGAGTACCTCGACAACCTCCGCCACCAGCCGCTGCCCGGCGACCTCGACATGGGTGAGGTGATGGTGACGGTGCGCGATCGCCTTCCGGCCGACGCGATCCTCACGAACGGGGCGGGCAACTTCTCCGTCTGGACGCACCGCTTCTACGAGTTCAGGCAGTACCCGACCCAGCTCGCGCCGACGAGTGGCGCCATGGGCTACGGCGTGCCGGCGGCGGTCGCCGCCAAGCTGCTGTACCCGGAGCGCGATGTCGTTGCAATGGCGGGTGACGGCGACTTCCTGATGACCGGGCAGGAGCTCGCGACCGCGGTGCAGCACGACGCGGCAATCGTCGTGCTCGTCGTCAACAACGGCATGTTCGGGACGATCCGGATGCACCAGGAACGGCACTTCCCGGGCCGCGTCTCGGGGACCGATCTCGTCAACCCCGACTTCGCCGCCGTCGCACGCGCCTTCGGCGCCCACGGCGTGGCGGTCGATCGGACCGAGGACTTCGCTGCGGCGTTCGACGAGGCGCTCGCCTGCGGGCGCCCCGCGCTTCTCGAGCTGCGGGTCGACCCGGAGGCGCTGACGCCGCGCGCGACGCTGACGGAGATCCGCGAAGCGGCGCAGGCGCGGCTCGCCTCGTCGTAGGATCGCGTAGGTACCCCAACGAACCCCGAAGGAGCCCGACATGGCCAAGTCCTACGCAAGCACGGTGATCGGAGCCTCGCCCGACGAGGTCTGGGCGCGGATTCGCGACTTCAACGGCCTCGCCACCTGGCACAGCGGCCTCGTCGCGCAGAGCGAGATCGAGGGCGGCAAGGCCGGAGACCAGGTTGGCGCGATCCGCAGCTTCACGCTCGGAGACGGCACCCACATCCGCGAGCAGCTGCTCGCGCACTCGGATCTCGAACGCTCGTACACCTATGACTTCCAGAAGACGCCGTTCGACGTCGACAACTACTGCGCCACGATCCGGGTCACGCCCGTCACGGACGGTGGCGGCAGCTTCGTCGAGTGGTGGACGACGTTCGACTGCGACCGCGACCAGCAGGAGCACTGGACGGGGTTCTTCGCCTCCGAGGTCTTCCAGGGCGGGTTCGACGCCCTCAAGGCTCACTTCGCCTGAGCATGGCGAGGCGCCGTGAGATCCGCGTCGCCGGCCAGGCCGAGCCGATCTCGCACTTCACGGATGCCGTCGAGGCGAACGGGTTCCTGTTCGTCTCGGGCATCGTCCCCGTCGACGCGCGGCGCGAGCTCGTCGGCGGGGACGACGTCGTCGCCCAGGCGCGATGCGTGTTCGAGAACATGCGCTCCGTGCTCGCTGCGGGCGGCTGTACGTTCGCGGACGTCGTCAAGGTGACCGTCTACCTCACCGACGTGAACGACCGCCCGCTCGTCAACCCGGTGCGCGAGGAGGTGTTCGGCGAGACGCGGCCCGCCTCGACGCTCGTCGAGATCTCGGCGCTCGTGATCCCGGGGGCGAAGATCGAGGTCGAGTGCGTAGCGCTCGTTCCGGCATGAGCGTCGGAGACCCGGGTGACCGGCTCAAGCCCGTCACCGCCGCGGACTCCTACAACGCCGCGATCACCTGGCTCGACGAGCCGCTCCGCGAGGCGCCGGCCGGGCCGCTTGCCGGGCGCACGCTCCTCGTCAAGGACCTGATCGACACGGCCGGCATTCGCACGACCTACGGCTCGCGCATCTACGGCGATCACGTGCCCGAGCGTCACGCGCCGGTCGTGCAGCGCGCCCTCGACGCCGGCGCCGTCGTCGTGGGCAAGGGCAACCTCCCGGAGTTCGCGTGGGGTGTGCTCGGAGCGAATCCGTGGTACGGGACGGTGCACAACCCCATTCACCCCGGCAAGACCACCGGCGGGTCGTCGTCCGGCAACGCCGCCGCGCTGGCGGCCGGCCTCGTCGACCTCGGCATCGGCACCGACACCGGCTGCTCGATCAGGCTGCCGTCGGCTGCCTGCGGCACCGTGGGGCTGAAGTCGCGCTGGGGCCTCCTGCCGATGGACGGCATCTTTCCGCTCTGCCCCTCTCTCGACACCGTCGGCCCGATGGGTCGGACCGTCGAGGACGTCGCGCGCCTGTGGTCGGTGCTGTCGGGGCGTCCGGTGCCGGAGCCGAGGCTCGCCGGCCTCCGGGTAGGTGCGATGAGCCGCGCGCCCGATCTCGGCGACGGCCGCACGACCGAGGCAAGCGAGGCCGCCTTCGCCTGGGTCGCCGACCTCGAGCGCCTCGGCGCACGGGTCGTCCCGGGAACGGTTCCCGGCGCCCGCGCGGACATGTGGCCGTTGTTCCTGCACGAGGCCCTGCAGAGCCACAAGGCGACGTTCCCGTCCCGGGCCGACGAATACGCGGGCACGATCCGTCCCAAGCTCGAGGCCGCACAGCACGTCTCGGCCGAGGAGGTCGCGTCGGCCTACGGCGCCCTCGAGGCGTGGCGCGCGTACGAGCCCGACGTCGACCTCTACGTCAGTCCCTGTTTCGCAGTCGAGCTGCCCGCCGAGGACGCCGACGAGCTCGAGGTGCGGCTGCCGCTCTCGTCGTTTCTGCGCTGGGTCAACCTGATCGGCTGGGCGGGGCTCGCCGTCGGGAACATGCAGTTCGTCGCACCGCACGACGAGATCGTGCTCGCGGCCGGGCTCGCCTGGGAGCGCGGGAGCTAGCTCCCGTCGAACTCGGGCTTCCGCTTCTCCACGAACGCCTCCACGCCCTCGTGGAAGTCGTGCGTCTGCTGGAGCAGCCCGTAGGCGAGCCCTTCGAGCTCGAGCCCGACGTGGAGCGGCCCGTCGTACGCCGTGTTGAGCACGCGCTTCGCCATCGCCAGCGAGAGCGGTGAGTGCCGCGAGAGCTCGGTGACCAGCTCATCGACCGAGCCGTCGAGCGCCTCGACGGCGACGACCTCCGTCACGAGCCCGATCCGGAGCGCCTCCTCGGCCCCGATCCTGCGGCCTCGCATGATGATGTCCTTCGCTCGGCCGAGCCCGACGAGCCGGGCAAGACGCTGCGTGCCGCCGGAGCCGGGGATCATCCCGATCGTCGCCTCGGGAAGCGCCATCTGCATGTCCTCCGCGGCGATCCGGAAGTCGCACGCGAGCGCGAGCTCGAGGCCGACACCGAAGGCGTACCCCTGCAGCTTGGCGATCACCGGCTTGGAGCAGCGCTCGGGTGCGGCGACGTTCTTCGCGAGCTGCGAGACCACCCAGGGAGACTTCGTCAGGAACCCCGCGATGTCGCCTCCGGCCGTGAACTGCCCTCCGGCTCCCGTGAGCACGACGAAGCGCACTGTCTCGTCCCGGTCGAGCTCGGCAAAGAGCTCCGCCAGCTGGTCGCGCGCGAGCATCGAGACCCGGTTGAACTTGCCGGGCACGTCCAGCGTGATCGTCGCCACGCCGCGGTCGGCGTCGTGGTCGACCCGGAACCCGTCGTACTCGCTCACACGCTCTCCTTCGATTCGTCGCGCAGGACCCTGCGCAGGATCTTCCCCGATGCGCTCTTCGGGAGCGAAGCCACGAGACGATACTCGCGCGGGCGCTTGAACCGGGCGAGCGGCGAGGCGAGGCAATGCGCGTCGAGCTCCTCGGCCGTCGCCTCTCCGACGACGATCGCCACGACCCGACTGCCGAGCCGGTCGTCGGGGGTGCCGATCACGGCCACTTCCCTGACCCCCGGATGGCTCGCGAGGACGTCCTCCACCTCCAGGGGATGGATGTTCTCGCCGCCGGAGATGATCATGTCGTCGACCCGCCCGTCGACCCAGAGGTCGCCCTCCTCGTCGAGGTGCCCGGTGTCGCCGGTGTGGTACCAGCCGTTTCGGATCGTCGTCGCGTCGGCGTCCGGCCTCTGCCAGTAGCCGGCGAACGACTCGTCCGAGCTGAGGTGCACACAGATCTCGCCGCCCGCCTCGATCTTCATCCGCGTGTTGACCGCCGGTCGTCCCGCGCAGCCAGGCTTGCGCACCTGGTCGGGGCCGATCGAGAAGGTGTACACCTCGGTCGAGCCGTAGTGGTTCACGAACACCTCGGGTGCGAACGCCTCGACGCAGCGGGAAACCATCGTCGAGGTCATCGCGGCGCCGGCGTAGCCGAGTGCCCTCACCGACGAGACGTCATGGTCGCCGAAGCGCTCGTGGTGGACGAGGTCGTGAAAGAGGGTCGGGGCGAGATAGAGGGACGTGATCCGCTGCTCCTCGATCAGGTGGAGAGCCTCGCCGGCGTCCCACCGGGCCTGCGGGACGAAGCAGCCGCCGACCAGGTGCATGGCGACGAGCGAGTGGATGCCCATCGTGTGGTAGAGCGGCATGACTCCGAGCGTGCGGTCGCCGAGCGCGTAGCCGTGCTGCAGCGCCTGCGACCAGCCGCCGGCGCGATCGGCCCGGTGCGAGCGCGGCACGCCCTTCGGCCGGCCGGTCGTGCCCGAGGTGTAGAGCATGAGAGAGGACTCACGCTCGTCGCGGTCGAGCGCGCCGGGATGCTCCTGGCCGTCGGGCAGCGCGTCGCCGTCGCGAAGCACAAGTGCGGCGCCGCAGTCGCGGACGCAATAGTCGAGCTCCTCCTCGGAGAGACGCCAGGAGAGTGGCACGATCACGGCGCCGGCCCATTGGGCCGCCCAGTAGAGGAGCGCGGTGTCGAGTCGGTTGTCGAGCACGACCGCGACCCGTTCGCCCTCCCCGACGCCGAGGCCGCCTGCGATCCTGCACACGCGGGGGAGGAGCTCGCCGTACGGGACGCCCGGAAACGCTTCGCGCTCGGGGTGGCGCTCGCAGGCTGCGAGCAGCGACTGGGCGAGATTCACGAGGCGCCCCCTCCCTCTGACAACGTGTCGCGGGCATCCTCGATAGCAGCGACGATCGGGGCGTAGCCGGTGCAGCGGCAGAGGTGCCCGGAGAGCATCTCCACGATCTCCTCGCGTGAGGCGTGCCCGCGGGAGAGCAGGTCGTCGGCGGCGATCAGGATGCCCGGGGTGCAGAAGCCGCACTGGAGCGCGTGATGCCGCTTGAAGGCCTCCTGGAGGGGGGAGAGCAGCGCGTCGCCGGCGAGCGATTCGACCGTCTCCACCGTCGACCCGTCAACCTGTACGGCGAGCAGGCAGCAGGCGCGCACCGAGACCCCGTCGAGCCGGACGGTACACGCGCCGCAGACGCCGTGCTCGCAGCCGACATGGGTGCCTGTGAGGCCCAGGCGATGGCGGAGGAAGTCGCTCAGGAGGAGCCGCGGCTCGACCTCCTCGACGACGACCCGCCCGTTCACCGTAAACGTGATCCTGGTCATGTGGTGCGCTCCCAGGCGTCGAGCACGGCGCGCTCGACCAGCGTGCCGGTCAGGTGCCGGAGGTACGCCCGAGAAGCGTGGATCGAGCCCGGCGGGTCGACAGCCGGGCCTGCCAGAGCACCTGCCTCGCGTGCCGATGTCGCCGTCACCGGGGCACCCTCGACCGCCTGCTCGGACTCGGCGAGAGCCGTCGGCCGGTCGGTCACCGCACCCACGCGAATCCGGACGTCTCGTGCGACCCCGTCGACGCGTCGCAGGACGACCGCCACCATGGCCAGCCCGTAGTCGCCGGCCCGGAGTGCGAGCTCCTCGAACGCCGACCCCTCGTTGTCGGCCGGCTGGGGCCACAGCGTCTCGACAACGAGCTCGCCCGGTGCGAGCGTCGTCAGGTAGTGCGTGACGAAGAAGGCGTCGGGCTCGATCTCCCGGCGACCGGCCGGCCCCTCGGCCACGATCGTCCCTCCGAGCGCCGCGAGGCAGAGCGGGATCTCGGCCGACCCGTCGGCGTGTGCGACGCTGCCCCCGACGGTGCCGCGGTTGCGGGTGACGAAGTGGCCGACGAAGGGGAGAGCCTGGCGCAGCAACGGGTGGGTGCGCGGGTCTCGCTCCAGCGTCGCCTGGCGCACCGTGGCGCCGACCCGGACGGCGCCGTTCCCGTCGATGCGGTCGAGGCCCGCCCGGTTGAGGTCGACGAGCAGGGTCGGGCGCACGAGGCGCATGTTGAGCGCCGGGACGAGGCTCTGTCCGCCCGCGATCGGTTTCGCGTCCTCGTCCCGCGACAGTGCGGCGAGGGCCTCTTCGACCGAGTGGGCCGCGACGTACTCGAACGCGACCGGCTTCACCCGCCGCCCTCCGGACTTTGTGGCGCTGGGCCGCTTGTGCTGCCGTGCAGGAGCTCCCACACGCGGGGTGGGGTCAGCGGCAGCTCGAGGTCGTCTCGGCCGATCGCGTCGGCGACTGCGTTCGCGATGCAGACGGGTGCACTCATCGTGTTTCCCTCGCCGATCCCCTTGGCCCCGAGGGCCGTCACGGGCGACGGCGACGACAGGTGGCCGATGCGGAGCGCCGGGATGTCGGGCGCGGTGGGGGCGAGGTAGTCGACGAGCGACGCGGTCATCAGGTTGCCCCACTCGTCGTAGACGTGCCGCTCGTAGAGCGCGGCGGCGACCCCGTGGGCGAAGCCGCCGAGCACCTGTCCGTCGGCGAGGAGCGGGTTGAGGAGCCGCCCTGCATCGTGCACCGTCACGTAGTCGAGCACGCTCACGATGCCCGTCTCGCGCTCGACCTCGACGGCGCAGATGTCGACGATGAAGCCGTGTGACGCCGACGAGGCGACGCGATCCTCCGCGTCGGGTGGATCGAGGGTCGGAGGCGCCCAGAAGGCGACTGCCGCGAGGCCCGGCTCCTCGCCGCCCGGGAGCCCCTCGGGATTCCAGTGCGCCATGCCGGCCACTCGGCGCAGCGAGAGGCTCTCGTCGCCGGCATGGGCGCGGATCGCGTCGATCTTCGCGCGGAGCTTGAGCGCGGCGGCGTGGACGGCGCCGACCGCGACGCCGGAGAAGCGCGACGAGTAGTTGCCCGAAGCGACGCTCCACGGCACGCTCGCGGTGTCCATCTCCGACATCACGGTCACGTCGTCGGGGGCGCAGCCGAGGGCGTCGGCGACCACCTGCGCGCAGACCGTCCGGTGGCCCTGGCCCTGAGGCGTCGACGCGAGCCTGACGGTGATCCCTCCTAGAGGGTCGATCGCGATCGACGCACCTTCGGCGTTGCCCGACTTCGGCAGCGACCGGGCCCGCTCGTCCGCGGTCTGGGCGAGCGTGATGTAGCCCATGTTGGAGATCGAGGGCTCGACGACGCAGGCGAGGCCGATCCCGGCGGGCCGGCCCCCGGCACGCGCGGCGGTGACCCGGGCGCGCAGGGCCTCGTAGTCGGCGAGCTCGAGCGCCCGGTCGAGGACGGCCGCATACTCCCCCGAGTCGTACAGCGCCCCGGAGGGAGTGCGGTAGGGCATCGCGTCGGCCGGAATCAGGTTGCGGCGCGCGAGCTCGGCCGGATCGAGGCCGAGCCGGCGGGCCGCGATCGCCATCGTCCGTTCGAGGCCGAGGTAGAGCTGCGGCCCGCCGAAGCCGCGGTTGAGCCCCGACGGGATCGTGTTCGTGAGCACGACACGGTTGCGGACGGCGACATTGGCAACGGTGTAGGCGCCGGAGAGCGATCCGTGCATGCGGTAGAGCGTCGCCGGCTCCGGCGCGCGGACGTAGGCGCCGACGTCCTCGATCGCGTCGTAGCGGAGCGCCAGCAGTCGGCCGTCAGACGCGAAGCCCGCCTCGACCTCCGTCGTCCGCCCTGTCGAGGCCGCGCTCGCCGCCAGATGCTCGAGCCGGTCCTCGGTCCAGGTCACGGGCACGCCGAGGTGGCGTGCGGCAAGGCCGATCAGCACGACGTATGCGAAGACCGACGACTTGATCCCGAACGAGCCGCCCGAGTCGGGCGGGGTGAGCAGGCGGAGGCGGTCGCCCCGCAGCCCGAGCGCCGACGCGGCGACGCCGTGGAGCGTGAACGGCCCCTGGAAGTTGGCCCAGGCGGTCAGGCGCCCGGCAGTCGCGTCCCAGTCTGCGACGACCGCGTAGCACTCGACGGGTGTGCAGGTGAAGCGGGGGAAGTGGAAGCTCTGGCGGAGGACGAGGTCGGCCTCGGCCATCGCAGCGTCGACGTCGCCGTACGAGAACGTCCGGTCGTGAACGGCGCTCTCCGCTGCAGCGACCGCGTCGAGCACCGCGTCGAGCGGGTCGTAGTCGACCTCGACGAGCTCGGCCGCGTCCTCGGCGAGGTAGCGGTCACGGGCGACGACGACGGCGATCGGCTCGCCGACGTAGCGCACCGTGTCGATCGCGGCCGCATACTGTGGGGTGCCGGTCTCGATCCCGGCCGGGAAGGGCTGCGAAAGCGCAGCGACATCGGCGCCCGTGAGCACGCCGACGACCCCGGGGGCTGCGAGCGCAGCGGTGGCGTCGACCTCGATCCGGGCGTGTGCGAGCTGGGAGCGCACGACCGCCGCGTGAAAGCTGCGGGCGACCGGGGCGAGGTCGTCGAGGAACCGGCCTTCTCCCCGGAGCAGCGCGTCGTCCTCGACACGCACGACCGACCTACCGACCCAGGAGTCGGCGACAGGCTTCGGCCTGTCGCCGGGCGTGACGCGCTCAGCGGCCACGCGCGCAAGCTCCGAGCCCGGAGGACAGGCCGAAGCCTCTCGCCGCTCGCG
>CAWGLG010000006.1:0-49189 GCA_963823355.1 uncultured Thermoleophilia bacterium | reverse complement strand
ATTCGCTGTTAGCCTCCCCGGATGCGTTTGGGGAGACGTACGCTTGAGGGTTCGCGGTCGGTTCACTCACGGTTCCTTCGGCTCGCGCTTGCGGGCCTGTCGGCGGCTGTCCTGCTCGCGTTGGTGCTGGGCGTCGGTGCCCGCCCGGGCTCGGGCGCGGAGCCGTTCCGCCTCGTTCTCGCTTCGTCGGCTCCTGCCTCGCCTGCCCGGGGCGTGAGCACGAGAGGGCTCTACGCCAAGGACGACCCGTGGAAGCGGTACCTCGCGAGCGAACGCGTGTGTCCCGGCGGTGAGCGGACGGATCTCCCCCCGAAGCGTCAGGAAGCCACCGTGGCCTGTCTCCTGAACTTCGCGCGCGACAGGCGAGGGCTGCGGCGGCTCGCGGTAGCCTCGATCCTCAACGGTGCTTCCGCCAGGAAAGGGCAGCGGATTCTCCGTTGCGGTCACTTCGCGCACAATCCCTGCGGCGGCGACTGGACTGCCTCGATCAGGTCGACCGGGTATACCGGCGCTTTCGGCGAGAACCTGTATCTGGCCAGCGGGCCGTTCGGCGCTCCACGCCCCGCCGTGGACGCGTGGCTCAACAGTGCGCCGCACCGGGAGAACCTGTTTCGGGCCGACTGGCGGGAGCAGGGGCTCGCGGTCGTCTCTCTCCCCCCGTCCGGCGAATCATCGCATGTCGTCGTGTGGGTGAACGTGCTCGGGGATTCCGGCGCCTGAGTTGGGGACGAGATCATCAATGACCCTCGCCCACGAAGGGACGTCGAGATGTTCCGGCTCGTGAGGATCCGGTACTTCGCCGCGGCTCTCGCGCTGACCGCCGTGCTGTGCGTAGATGCCCAGGGAGCCGGGCCCGATCGCCCCCTCGGAGCGATCGCCGCGTGCGTGCCGGGCTCGATCCACGGGATGCGGACCGATCGGCTCTCCTACGCCGTCACTGCCGTCAGGCCGCTCGACGCGCACCGGGCGCTTGCCGCACGCGCCAGGACCCGGTTCGAGATGCGAAACGTCAACGGCGTCGCGACGGTGTTCGGCGTCCTCGCGGCGCGTGTCGACCGGTCGTGCCGCGCGACCCACTACAAGGTGCAACTGCCGATCCGGCCGAACGGCTCCACCGGCTGGGTGCGCGCCGTCGACGTCCGCCTGCGCGCGGTGCGCACCCGGATCGCGGTCGACCTGTCGCAGCGTCGGATCACGTTGTTCCGCGACGGTCGACCGGTGCTCGTGACGGCGGCCGTGATCGGCGCCCCGTCGACGCCGACGCCGACCGGGCGGTTCTACGTCAACCAGCGCCTGCTCACAACGAATCCACTGGGCGACTACGGGCCGGGAGCAGTCGGGATCTCGGCGTTCTCCCCGGTGCTCCTGAACTGGCCTCAGGGCGGCCCTATCGCAATCCACGGCACGAATGCCCCCGGCATGATCGGCTCCGCCGTCTCGCACGGGTGCCTTCGGATTCACAACGTCGACATCCAGCGGTTGCTGCGCCTGGCGGAGGAGGGCACGCCGGTCGAGATCAGGGATTGAGACGGTGGCATGACCGCTGGGCGAACG
The DNA here is from genome assembly GCA_963823355.1 of uncultured Thermoleophilia bacterium. Classification (GTDB taxonomy): domain Bacteria; phylum Actinomycetota; class Thermoleophilia; order Gaiellales; family Gaiellaceae; genus Gaiella. Next base: position 47,635 of record CAWGLG010000006.1, on the reverse strand, counting down.
GGACCCGCGCCGTGCCGATCGTGTCGGCGTGGGATTCCGGGCACCTTCCTCGACTGGCGTACCCAACGATTGTCAGTACGGTTTGGCCATGTCCTCATCCGAAGCACACCCGGCGGCCTCGCCTTCCGAACCGGGGCGGGCGCGCTGCGCCCCGAAGACGTGACGAAGCATGCGCTGCCGGTGGTGATGCGCGGCTACGACCGAGGGCGAACGGATCGGCTGCTCGAGCGCATCTCCGAGGCGTACCTCCGGACCTGGCGGGACGGCGCCGCGTTGCGGGAGCGGCTGGGGGCGCTGGAGGAGGAGCTCGCTGCGGTGCAGGGTGAGGCGGAGGCGAGCTCGAAGTCGGTAGCGGAGTTGATCCAACGCTGCTCGACGGCCGGGGATCAGCTGGCGCAGACGCGGCAGAGCCGCGACGAGCTCGCGGCGAAGCTCGATGCCGCCGAGCGAGATCGGAAACGGGCGGTGACGGAGCTGCGCGAGGTGTCGGAGCGAGCGTCGGATCTCGAGAGGCGCCTCAACGCGTATGGCAACGTCCGCCAACGGCAGGGGGGAGAGGCAGAACGTCCCGGTGAGGCTGCCGGCGTGGATCGCGAGGCTGCGACGTTGCTCGTCGCAGCCGCGCGCGCCGCCGAGGATGTGCGTGAGGCGTCCCGCGCCCGGGCGCTGCGCACGTTGATCAGGGCACGCGAACGCGCCGCGCAGTTACGCGACGAGGCCGAGCGCGAGCGTGCGGCTGTGGCCGAAATGCTCGAGCGCCGCGAGCAGGCCGAACGTGAGGCGAACGAGATTCGTCGCGGGGTTGGAGGAGCGTCGCGAACAGGCCGAGCAGGCGGAGCGCAAGGCGAGTGAGATACTCGCCGAGGCGGAGACGCGTCGCACCAGGCCGAGCGCGAGGCGAACGAGATCCTGGCCGACGCCCGGGGTGAGGCCGATCGCCTCGTCACCTCGGTCGAGGATGAGCGCCACCGCGTGCGGAAGCTTCTGGCGGGAGCACTCGAGTCGCTCGACGCGGAGGGAAAGACCCCGCCGGAGGGGCTCGTGGCCGATCTCTCCTCTCGTTTGCAGGACCCGACAGCGGCGAACGACACGTAGCTCTCGCAGCCGTGAACGATCACAGCAGCCTGGCGGCTTCCACGAATGTGTGCGCTGCTACACGAGAACGGTGACGCCGACGATCACCGCTAACCAGAACACGAGGCACGCAGCGAGTACGACGATCAGACCCCAGTTCCAACGGTGGTCGGGGACGACGCGCGGTTCTTCGATGGCAGTCTCGACGGGAGCGCTGCTCATGAGCCACCATGTTCTGGCGAGCAGGACGGTGTCCTCCACCTGGGCCCCTAGATCGAGTCCGTACCCGCTTCGCCGACGGCCGCAACGAGGTCGTCGAGCGACTCGATGACGGCGTCCGCGAGCGCGAGCGCCCTCGGCATCCGGGGGGTAGTGCCGGTTCGGGAACGCGATCACGTGACATCCCGGCCGCCGCTGCCGCGCGGATGCCGTTCGCCGAGTCCTCCACGGCCACGCACTGTGCGGGCGCCACGTCCGAGCCGCCGGGCGGCCTCGAGATAGACGTCGGGGCTCGGCTTCCCGCGCGCCACCTCCTCCGACGAGACCGTGGCCGCGAAGCATCCGATGATCCCCGCCGTGTCGAGCACGGCGTCGATCAGGGGCCGGTTCGACGACGAGGCGACCGCGAGCGGGAACGATCTCGAGAGATCGCGGACAGCAGTCACGGCCCCGTCGATCAGCGGCAGGTCGGCCCGGTAGCGGGCGAGCATCCGCCGCACGACCTCGTCGCTGATCTCCTCCGGGGCCTGCGGCAGTCCGACCTCGTCGTGCAGGTAGCGCGACCACTCGGCCGAGCTCATGCCCATCATCGCCCGCTGCGCGCCGGGTGAGTAGCGGCCGCCCCAGTCGGCGACGAGCTTCTCCCGCACCTCGTCCCACACCTGCTCGGTGTCGACGATGACGCCGTCCAGGTCGAACACGACCGCCGCGGGGCTCGTCGGAGTCACCGCGGCTCGAAGCTCACCGAGATCGGCGCCCCGGACGGCTCGTGCACCTCGACCCGGTACGGGGCCTCCGGAACCCGAATCGAGATGCGCCTGGCCTTGCCCGGCGGAAGGTGGACGGTCGTCTCGTGCAATGCCTCGCCGAGGGAGGGTGCGTTGCCTGCTGATGTCAGCGTGCCGGAGACGACCCGTACGTCCAGCGGATCGCGGCTCGTGAGGGTCGCGTCGACGTGAGTCGTCCCTCGCGCGTAGCCGTCGAAGGCCGACGAGGAGAACATGAAGCCGGACGGGTCGACTCCCTCGGCCGCCGAGCGCAGCCGGAGCGGGAGCTCCGGTCGCGTGAGGAGGAACGGGCCCTGGTGACCGAGGTCGGTTCCGGCGACACGAAATCGCGGATCGGTGAGCGCGAAGAAGCCCGGCTGCCAGCGAGGCGATGCGACGGCGATCAGTCCGGAGCCCCAGTCCAGCGATGCCACTCCCTGGCTCACCGGAGCAGCCTCGGGAAGGCCGAAGCTGAGGGTGCCGCGGATCGTCCGGTTCCAGAACTCGGCCTCCCAGACGGGAAACCAGGTCTCCCAGTACCGGCCTCTGTTGCTCTCGACCTGATAGGTCGTCGTGTTGAGGTAGTAGACGGACGCCCCGCGGGGGACCGCGTCGTCGACGAAGGTGCGATCGGACTGGATTCCCGAGAGGGCGTCCGTGCCGGAGGCGCGGTCGATGAGCGAGGTGGTCGAGAACCAGGAGTTCGCGACCAGCACGACCGCGACGACCGCCGGCAGCGACCAGGTGAGGTAGCGACGGGGCACGACGATGGCGGCGGCCGCGAGCAGTGCCGCGGCGAGCGAGGCAACCGTCAGCGCCGACGATATCGAGCCGAGCCTGTCGGCGAGGGAGCTGATCCCGAGGAAGCTGTAGCTCTGCAACGCGGCAGGCGACGAGATGATCCGCTCGAGCGGCAATGTCACGACGAGAGCGGTGACGGCCAGGGCAGCAACCGAGTTGAGCACCCGACCCTGGTCGCCCTTGCGTGAGAGCCACAGCGGCAGCGCCATCAGCAGCACGGGCTCGATGTAGAACGTGTACCGCTCCTTCAGGCCGAGCGGCTCCCACCTCGCAGCGAGCGCGGCAAGGATCAGGAGCCAGAGCAGCGCCGCCAGCACGACCGCGACATAGGCGTTCACTGCCCGGTCCGGGTTGTTTCGACGTAGGGCGCCTGCCGAGAGGACGACGAGGGCGTAGGCCGGAACGAGAGCCGTGGCGAACACGAGGGCCGCAGCGTTGGCGTGAAACCAGGACAGGAAGCTGCCGACCGTGTAGCTGACCTGGAGGTGCCCCTCGTAGACCCCGGAGGACGGGATCACCGGTTCCCCCTGCGCGAGCCGCAACGTGAGATACGCGACGGAAGCCACCCCGATCGTGAGCAGGATCGGAGCGAAGCGCCGCCACTCGCATCCCGTGCACCACCAGTAGACCGCGATCGCCGTCAGGACGACCGGCACCAGGATCAACCCCTGGAAGCGCGTCGCCGCGGCGAAGGCGACCGCCAGCACCACGTAGCCCTGGTTCGCGAGCGACGGTCTCTCGAGCATCAGCGCCAGGCAGAAGAGCGCGAGGACGAAGGCCGGCAGGAAGAGCGTCTCGAGCATCAACGAGCTCGTCAGGGCGAAGGCGGGGGGGAGCAGCGACAACGCCACCGCGGTCAGCCTGAACGGGGTCGGCATCAGCCGCCGGCTCCAGAGGTAGACCGGCACTGCCGCGGAGACCATCGCGAGGGCGCCGATCGCCTTGGCAGCAGCGTAGGCCTGGGACGTCGAGCCGAGCAGCCAGGCAGGAGCGGTGAGGAGCGGGTACGTGAAGCTGACGAGGACGCGGGCGTCGCGCATCTCCAGCCACCTCCCGTCGAGGAGGTTCCGGGCCAGCTCGGCGTGGAGGAGCTCGTCGATGAAGACCGCCGGTGCCTTGACGCGCGTGCCGATCGCGACGTATCCGACCCAGGCGAGTGCGATCAGCAACCCGACTGCGATAGCTTCGGCATGCCGAGTACCCCGCACCAGCCCGATCCTGCCGCCCATCCGGACGCCGATCTTACCGGCGGGCCGTGGCGGGGCCCGAGCTCAGACGGGCTTGCAGAGACTGTCGGTCGCGTACGTCGCGCGCTGGACGTCGGCGAGCTGCCGGTCGAGCGCCTCGTCGTAGGCGCCGGGCGACGATCCCTGCCACATCACGTCGGGAGTCACACCTGGCCCGATGATCGTGGCGCGGTACTTCTCACCGTGCCCGGAGGGACGGTTGCCGTGGGGGTAGAGGCCGTAGCAGAAGACTCCGGTTCCCTTGTGCATCAGGAAGCTGTTCTCACGCTTCCAACCCGATCCGTAAGCCGAGTTGAACGTGTCGAGGTACAGGTTCCGGCCGAACGAGTCGAGCGGGTTGCCGGCAGGGGTCGACTTGAAGCCGTGGACAGGGTTGCCGTCGTAGATGAACGTCCCGAAGAGGTGGTCGAACTTTCGGTAGGCCCAGTTGGTGTTGACCGTGAGTGCCGGCAGGTCGCCCGCCCAGTGCGAGAGCCGGAGCTCCCAGACAGCCTGCTTGGGGTTCGGGGCGAGGCCGTAGTTCGGCAGCATCCTCTGCCACGACTGCAGCGCCCAGTGGCTGCCGTCCCGCGCGGTGCAGCTTGTCACGTGCCACGCGAGTGGCGGGCCCGTGTACTTCGTGCACGTGTTCGCGAATGTCTTCCAGACGTTCTTCTTGTACGTGCCCCAGCCGCCCGAGTAGTCGAGCGTGAAGTCGACCTGTCGTTTGCCGAGCGTCGGTGGGATGGCGTTGACCGCATTCCAGGCGAGCACGTTCCAGCGCTTTCCCCGGGCGTTGTACGAGACGAGCGCCTGACCGGAGGCGTTGACCTTCAGCGTGATGTCACTCGCGTTGCGGTCGAGCAAAGTCGAGGCGCTCGCGCCCACGGGGACGACGAGGGCCGCCAGGGCCGAGAGGAGGACAATGTGCCGCACACGCATCGCAGGCCAATCGTCGGCCGGCGGCGGAGCGGATTCCATTCCCACTTCGGGGGAGGATCCGCCCCGATCGAGGGATTCTCGCCGTGCTCAGGCGCGGCGGATCAGGGTCATGCCGTCCCGCACCGTGAGCAGGACCTGGGAGCTGCGCGGGTCGGCGGCAACGTGGGCGTTGAAGGCGGCGATGGGATCGCCTGCCGCGAACACCCTGCCGCCGTGGAGCGTGTTGTCGGCGACGATCAGGCCGTGCTGCGAGAGCCGGGGGAGCACGGCCTCGTAGTAGCCGATGTACCCCTCCTTCTCGGCATCCATGAAGACGAAGTCGAACGATCCCGTGAGCTCGGCGATCGTCGCCCCGGCGGGCCCGACGTGGATGGTGATCTGGTGCGCCCAGGGGCTTCGGTCGATGTGCGCCTGTGCCACCGCGGCGCGGTCAGGATCGAGCTCGCAGGTGTCGATGTGCCCGTCCGCCGGCAGGGCGGCAGCCATCGAGAGCGTGGCGTGGCCGCTGAACGTCCCGATCTCGAGCACGCGCCGGGGACGGGCCGCCCAGACGAGGAGCTCGAGGAGCCGGCCGGCGACGGGGCCGGTCAACATCTGACCCGACCCGAGCGAGCGATGCGTCTCCTCCGACAGCTCGGCCAGCAGTGGATCGTGGGGGGACGAGACCCGCTCGGCGTAGTCCTGGAGGCGTTCGTCGATGTCCATCGCGACACCGTAGCGGGAAGGCGACCTGGGCAACTCGGGGTGATCGCAGCGACCGCCGGTGTATCCTCGTGCCACCGATGAGCTCCCGGCGTTCCCTCGCGGTCATCCTCGTGCTCTGCCCGGTCGTCGTGGCCGTCGCGCTCGACGGGCTGATGCCGTGAGCGCCGATGCGCTGGTCGGAGTCGAGAGGCGCGGCGACGTATGCGTGCTGCTGCTGCAGCGACCAGCCAAGCTGAATGCGCTCTCGACCGCCCTCGAGCAGGCGCTCGGCGATGCGCTCGGCTCGGCCGAGCTCCGCACGAGCCGTGCAGTCGTCATCGCCGGCGAGGGACGCGCCTTCTCGGGGGGCGCCGACATGAGCGAGCTCCGCGACGCATCTCCCGAGTCCATCCTCGCCTACTACCGCGACACGGGCGACGTCTACGAGCGGTTCGCCGCACTTCCGCAGCCGACCGTGGCCGCGATCCACGGCTGGTGCGTCGGCGGCGGCCTCGAGCTCGCGCTCGCGGCCGACTTCCGTGTCGCCGACGAGACGGCGGTGTTCCGCCTCCCCGAGGTGGCGATCGGAATCGTGCCGAGCTCTGGCGGTACCCACCGGCTGGTCCGGCTGCTCGGCACCGCCCGGGCCAAGGAGATCGTGCTCCTCCGTGACCGTGTCGATGCGCAGGAGGCGTTCCGGCTCGGCCTCGTCACCGAGGTCGTGACTGCAGGTGCTGCGGTCGAGCGGGCGCTCGACCTCGCCAGCCGCCTCGCCGTTCTGCCGCCGTTCGCGGTCTCGGTCGCGAAGCAGGCGATCGACGCGATGGCCGAGTCGTCCCGCGAGGCAGGGCTGTTGATCGAGCGCGTCGCATACGCAGCCCTCGCGCAGACGCCCGACGCGCGGGGCGCCGTGGAGGAGTTCGTCTCGCGTCAGGGCTCGAGCGGCGGAGGCGGTTCGGCCTGACCCCACGCGTCGGCGCCGCCGTCGACGACGACGGTTGTGCCCGTGACGTACGCACCACCCGGTGAGCAGAGAAAGGCGATCACGGAGGCGATCTCCTCCGGCGTGCCGAGGCGTTGCAGGGGAACGGCCCGCGCCCATTCCTCCGGATCTCCTCCGTACTGGTCGAGCCCGGTCGTCGCGACCGTCCCCGGCGAGACGCAGACCGTCCGGATCCCGTAGCGGCTCCACTCGAGCGAGAGCCCGGCGGCGAGGTTCTCGAGCGCCGCTCGGGCCGCGGCGGCGTGCGCGAAACCCGGGATGCCGCGGCGGGGGCTGAAGCCGACGAAGACGACGACGCCCTGGCGGCGCGGGATCAGCGAGCGCTCCGCGATGCGCTGGGTCACGGCCCACGCAGCGTCGACGGCGAGCCGGTGCACGGCGCGCCACCCGTTCGGCGAGATCTCCTCCGCGGGCGCGGTGAACTGGCCGCCCGCGTTGTTCACGACGAGGTCGATGGCGCCGAACCGGGCGAGTGCCGTGTCGACGAGCGCCTCGACCTGGTCGGGATCCCGCACGTCCGTGGAGACGGCAAGGCAGGCGCCACCGGCACCCTCGATTGCCGCCCGTACGCCCGCGAGCGGCTCCTCCCGCCTGCCGCAGATCACGACGGAGGCGCCGGTTCGGGCCAGCTCGATCGCAGTCGCGGCCCCGATCCCCGTGCCGCCGCCCGTGACGAGGGCCACCGCGCCCGCATTCGCGTCGGGTCTGAGCACGGACGCCCGGGCGGGCATCACGGATACGGGAGTGCTGTCGGCCACACCCGCAGTGTGCACGATCGCCCGTGGGCGGCCCGAAGATCGGGCAGGCCGGCGCCCCGGGGGTGGCCGGGGAGGACGCCTTCCGGGGGCGGGGTGAATCGACGGCGTGCCGTGTCGACGCCGTCTCCCGCGTACCCCGATCCGTGTGGCGCGGTCCTAGTGGCCGTCGAAGAGGCCGCCGGCGAGGCTCGCGAGCGACGCGAAGGCGGCGAGAGAGACGATGAGGCGGAGAAGGGTGCCCTTGCTGACCATGTCGCATTTCCTTTCGGGAGTCATCTGCCCGCGCTGCGGCCGCGGGCCTGGCCGTACTCCCTCAATGTCGGCGATCGCGTGACGTGTCTCGTCCCCCGGACGAGGGTCTTGCGGCAGGTCTCTACAGGTCGGTCGGCTGGAGTGCGGTTGCCGCCTCGCGGTACAGGCGCGCGGCCTCGGCGTCGTTCTGCCTCTGCAGCTCGAGCTCGCCTCGCGTCATCCACGATCGCGCCTGATGGCTGACGGAGTCGGCCTGTGCAAAGCTCTCGTCCACTGCGGCGAGCAGGTCTTCCGCCTGATCGAGCTCTCCCTGCTCGAGGTGCGCTCGCACGAGCACGAGCTGCGCCATGCCGATCTCCTGGACGTGGTCGACCCGGCCGTCGAGGAGCTCGAGTGCCCGGGAGGCCGACAGCTCTGCCGCCTCGAGCTCTCCTCGCTCGCGGTGGATCTCGGCGAGCGAGCTGAGCACGTACCCGGCCTCGGCTTCGAGGTGCGCGGCCATGAAGACGGGAAGTGCCTCCCGGAGCTGCTCGATCGCGGCCTGCTCGTTCCCGAGCAGGTGGTTGAAGTCGGCGAGGTTGTTGAGCACGCGGGCCCTGGTCACCGTGTCGCCGACCGCCTCGTAGAGGTCTCGTGCGGTCTCGGCGTGACGTCGTGCCAGCACCCAGCGCCCGAGGCGGTAGGCGACGAGCGAGGCCTGGAAGTTCACCTCGGCCCCGCGCCGCACGTCGCCGGTCGTCTCGCAGAGCTCGAGCGCCCGCTCGATGTCCTCGCGGGCGGCTTCCCAGTCCCGCTGGCGCCGGTAGCAGCGCGAGCGCCACTGGTGGATGTCGAGCCGCAGCCGGTCGTCGGGCTCGTCCGCCTCGTCCAGGAGTCGCAGTGCCTTCGCGAACTCGTCGTGCGCGGCGGGGATCTGCGAGAGCGTGGTGAAGCAGACGGCGGTCAGGTACGCGATCTCCGCCCGCTCCTCGGGCGCCCTGCCCGGGCCTGCCGTCGCCTGGTGGACCCCGGCGAGCACCTCGGCGGCCTCGGGCACACGTCCGAGCCGGATCAGCGCCCAGACCTCGCCGCGCATTGCAGCCCGGTGGGCCCGGTTCGGGGCGCCCGGCGCGAGCGACTGCCGTAGAGGCCGGAAGACGTCGAGCGCCCCGGCGTAGTGGTGCTCGTCGAGCAGCCGGCTGCCCTCCTCGAGCCCGGCCTCCGCACGCTCGAGGTCACCTGAGCTGAGTCCCGTCTCGAGGAGCATGCGCTCGACGCCGAGCCGCAGTGCGAGCCATTCGCGCAGCTCGTCCGAAGGCATGATCTCGCCGCGCTCGATCTGGCTCACGTACTGCTTCGTGAACCGTCCTGCGGCGAGCTCGACCTGTGTCATCCCTGCAGCTCGGCGCAGGTCGCGGACGCGGCCTCCGATCTCCGCTGCCGACTGCTCGACACTGGCTGTGCGACGCACCACGACCTCACCGCCCGCTTTCCCGTTCCCCGGTCTCACCAACGTTCGACCTGCAGTATGGACTACCGGAGGGGCCTTACTCGCCTTTCTCTCCTCGGCGCGAGGCCGATTCGGCGCTCGCAATCTCCCTGCACAGAACTCAGACCGCCGTAGCGCCGGTGACGCTCTCCCCGAGGTGGGTCGCAACGGTTCTTCCCCACGCTCGGTCGCACCCGTTCGCTCAGCGCTCTGACGAAATCCCCCGGAGTGAGCGATACACGATCGGGCCAATCCTTCGTATGCTCTGAGCGGCTCCTGATGTGTGTCCCGGTGCACGGAGTGAGCCGCGAGCGGAGGACAGGGAAGCGGGGGAAAGTGGACCAAAGCGCAACGCCGAGCGCCGGGTCAGAGCGCAGGGTACGGATCCTCGAACCGGGGGTGCGTGAGATCGACCAGCAGCTTCTCTACTCGGCCGCCTGGCTCGACGATCGGTATCCGGGCAGCGAGCCGGACAAGCCGGTGCGCGCCCTGCATGCGTTGCGCCGGCAGCACTCGGGCACGATCGGAGCTCGCGAAAACCAGGAGAGGGGTTCCGAGGCTCGGTCGGCAACCGGTGCCGGGACCTGGCCGGCGCCGTCGAATCCAGTGGCGTGGCTAGGAGAGCGCTTTCGTGATCGAGTTGAGCGGCGAGGAGCGGGTCGAGCTGGGGCGGCGGGTGGCCTGCTGTGGGCTGACGCACAAGGCCGTCGGGCGGGCGAAGGCGATTTCGGACGCGGTTGACGGAGAGCCCAGCACGTCGAGCGGCGGGGGTGGGATTCGAACCCACGGACGAGTTGCCCCGTCAGCGGTTTTCAAGACCGCCCGATTCGACCGCTCTCGCACCCCGCCGAGCCGTCAGTGTACGCGGCGATGCTGCCCGATCAGCGGGCTGCGTCCACGCCGAGAGCTCCGAAGGCGCCGATCACCAGAGACGCGCGGTTGGGCCACTTTCTCGAAACCGATCGCTCGCCGGGCTACAGGGACGTGTCGCCGTGCCGGACCCGGCGTGGCACCCTGGCGGCCGAGCCCGGTGCCGGTTGCTCGTCGGTGCGAGCCTCGCGCTCGCTAGTCTCGGGAGACGATGACCTCGACGATCACGGTCCACTCTCTCGACGAGCCAGACGTTTCACCGTCCCCTTTTCGCGCCGCGATCGGCCGGGCACGCGTCGAGGCGCTTGCGGGCTCCGGGCCGGGGCTCGGGCCACACCGCCTGGACGCTGCCGCTGCTGAACGGCAGCAGTTCGAGTACCGCCTCGTGAAGCGTCGCGGCAAGCGCTCGGCCGAGGAGGCCGCGTGGAACGAGCTCGGCCGCAAGGGCTGGGAGCTCGTCGGAGTGACCGGCAAGCACGCCGTCTTCAAGCGGCGTGCGCGTGCGCGCGGTCGCCAGTCGGTCAGCCGCTGACGCGCTCTGGCGCGCCGTAGGCGCGCAGCACGCCCGGCACCTCGCCCTGAAAGTTCTCGAGGATCGCGAGCAGGGCGCGGTCGGTGACGACAGTGCCGTTGAGCGTGTGTGGCGTCTCCAGCCCGGCCTCCCCGCGGAAGCGGATGCCCAGGCGCCGTGCCTGGAAGTCGGTCGTGTTGGAGCACGACGTCACCTCGCGGTAGCGCTCCTGCGCCGGAAACCACGCCTCTATGTCGATCTTCTTGGCCGCGGGGGCGCCGAGATCGCCGGCCGCGACGTTGACGACGCGGTAGGGGAGCCCGAGTTGCGCCAGCAGGCTCTCCTCCAGCGCCACCATCCGGTCGTGCTCGGCCCACGCTTCGTCGGGCATGGTGAAGACGAACATCTCGACCTTGTTGAACTGGTGCACGCGGAACATCCCGCGGGTGTCCTTCCCCGCCGCGCCCGCCTCCCGGCGGAAGCAGGTCGAGAACCCCGCGTAGCGCAGCGGCAGCTCTCTGGCTTCGAGGATCTCGCTCATGTGCATCGCCGCGAGAGCGACCTCCGAGGTGCCGGTGAGGAAGAGGCCGTCCTGCTCGAGCTCGTAGATGTTCGACTTCTCGGTCGGAAAGAAGCCGGTGCCGACCATCGCCTCCTCCCGCACGAGCACGGGCGGCAACACGGGGGTGAACCCGGCCGCGACGACGTGGTCGAGGGCGAAGCGGTAGAGCGCCAGTGCAAGGAGGGCGGTGTCGCCGACGAGGTAGCCGAAGCGCGATCCCGACAGGCGGGCGGCGCGCTCCAGCTCGAAGCGGCCCACCTCACTCGCCTCCTTCACGTCCGCCAGTACGGGCGGCTCGCCGAAGCGGCGGATCTCGACGGCGTCGTCCTCGGTGTCGCCGTCCGGCGCCGACTCGTGCGGGGGGTTGGGAACGATTGCGAGCGCCTCGTCGCGGGCTGCCACGGCGGCCGCGAGCTCCTCCTCTGCGGTGCGAAGCTCCTCCTTCAGCTGCTGCAGCTCTTCGAGCTGCTCGGGCGTCGGCTTGCCCTTGAGCTTCGTGCGGCTGCGCAGGTCGTCGACACGAGGCACGAGCGAGCGCCAGCGCTCGTCGGCCGCGAGCAGGGCGTCGAACGCCCCGCCGGCTCCCTTGCGCGCGAGCGCCGCACGCCAGGCGTCCGGCTCGGCTCGGGCTGCCTTGAGATCGATCACAGCAACAAGTCTAGGTACGCGTCGATCACGGTGGCGACGCCCTCGTCGTCAGCGCTCGAGCAGACCCAGTCCGCGTGGTCGAGCAGGAGCGGGTTCGCGTCGTCGACGGCGATCCCGAACGCGGCCTCGTCGATCAGCTCGATGTCGTTCTCCCCGTCGCCGAACGCGACGACGCGGTCGAGCGAGATGCCGAGGCGCTCGGCGACGAAGGCGATGCCGGTCCCCTTGGAGACGGCCGGGTTGCCGAGCTCGAGCAGGTAGGGCAGCGACGTCGTCAGGAAGAGCCGGTCGGCGAAGGACGCGAGGAGTGCCTCCCGGAGCGTGGGCACGTCGGCCGGATCGGCGACGGCGACGAGCTTCGTCGGTGGCCGCTCGAGCCAGGCGGCGAGGTCGCCGACCTCCTCCACCGGGAGGTGCTGGAACTCCGCGTACATGCGCGAGTACTCCGTGTGCCGCTCGACGTAGAGGCGGTCGTCGACGTAACAGTTCGGCGAGTGCCCGAGCTCGGTCAGCGCGACGACGGCGTCACGGGCCGTCTCGAGCCGGATCGGCTCGTGCAGCAGGAACGTTCCACTCGGTGGGTCGACGACGGCGGCTCCCTGGTAACAGACGACCGGCTCGGTGATGCCCGCGGCCTCGAGATAGGGCCGGATCGAGCGAAACATCCTCCCGGTGGCGACGATCACGGGGATGCCTGCCGCCTGCGAGCGCGCGATCGCGGCGCGGGTTCTCGGGCGCAGCAGGCCGTCGCGGCCGACGAGCGTCCGGTCGAAGTCGCAGGCGAACGCCTGGACGCCAGCCGGAAATGACGGGGGGAGGTTCAGCCGCCGGTCGACTGGGTGACGTATGCGGCGACGTCCGCGATCTGCTGGGGATCGAGCTGCTCGCCGAACGGCGGCATCACACCCTTGCCCTGCGTGACCCGGGTCACGACGAGCTCGGTGGACGGCTTCGCCTCGTCCAGGTTGGGGCCGACGGCGCCGTTCGAGCCGGCCGCGGCGAGGACGTGACAGCTCCCGCACCCCGAGCTCATGAAGACCGCCTCGCCTGCTGCGGCGTCGCCGGTGAGGCCGAGCGCCGGCAGCTCAGCCGCAGGCGTCGTCGACGCCGGCAGCGTGCCGACGACCGTGTCGGCCGTCGCGGTGGTCTGCTCCCCGTTGAGGCAGCCGGCGGCGAGCAGGCCGAGGGCGACCGCGAGCAGGAGGGCAACGACGTGAATCCGGCGCATGAGGGTGGAGTCTAACCAGGCGGGCCGGATGTGCGTAGGCTGTACGCATGATCGTCGCCCGGTCGATGCACGAGCAGTGGCTGTCGAACGCCTACGTCGTCGGCGACGCACCCGGCGGAGGCGCGGTGTTCGTCGACAGTGGGGCGCCGCTCGCGCCGCTCCTCGAGGTCGTCGAGCGCGACTGCCTGACGCCGACCCATCTGCTGCGGACGCACACGCACCCCGATCACGTCGAGCACGAAGACGAGCTCTGCGAGCGCTTCGGCATCCCGGTGGTCACGGGTGACCTCGTCACCGGCGGCCTGAGCGTCAAAGCGATCTCGCTCCCCGGCCACTCGGACGACGGCGTCGCTTTCGTCGTCAACGGCGAGGTGTGTTTCAGCGGGGACGTGCTGTTCAAGGACGCGGTCGGCGGCGGCCCGGCGGACGTCGTACGGCACTCGGTGATGGAAGGGTTGATGACGCTACCGCCCGACGCTGCGGGTGCTGCCGGGCCACACCGACGAGACGACGATCGGGCGTGAGTGGGAGAGCAACCCGTTCGTCACCTACTGGCGCGGCGTCGCGTCGTCGCTCGGCGAGCCCGTGCGTGTGCTGGGCGACGAGGCGGAGCTCGTCGTCTGGTCGCCCGACTATGACGGCAACGGCAAGGCACTGGTGCGGTTCCCCGACGGCCGCGAGGCGATCGTCGGCGGCTCGCGCGTCGAGCGCGGGTAGGCGGCGGCGACAGGCTTCAGCCTGTCGTCCTGGCTGACTGCCTCACGCCTCAGTCGCGCCGCATCCGCACGAGCGCGTCGAGTGCGATTCGCTCTCCCGCAGGCGTCTCCACGGGCCGCCGCACCACCTCGGCCTTCTCGACGTGAAGCCCGCTGTCGACCAGGTCGGCGACGACGTCCGCGGCGGTGTAGAGGACGGCCGGATCCGACGGGCCGCCGTGACCGTGCTCGAGATTGGTGCTGTCGTGGGCGACGAGCAACAGCGTCCCGCCCGAGGCGACCGCCTCGGCGGCGGCTCGGAGGATCGGCCCCCGCGACGTCTCCGGAAGCTGCACGTAGAAGAGGATCACGAGGTCGAAACCGCGCGGCTCGGGCCGGTAGCCGAGCAGATCGGCCTGCTCCCAGGCCACGGCGACGCGGCGCGCGCCCGCGAGCTGCTCCGCCTTGCCAATCGCCACGTCCGAGAAGTCGACGCCGGTCACCTGCCATCCCTGCTCGGCGAGCCAGACCGCGTTGCGGCCTTCGCCGCAGGCGAGATCGAGCGCCCGCGCCGGCGGCAGGCCGGCCGCCTCGGCGACGAGGAACCGGTTCGGCTGCGCGGTCCAGAGCAGCTCGCTGCCGGCGTAGCGACGGTTCCAGTCGTCGGCTCCCATCGACATGGTAGGAAAGACGCTACCCGCTGGGTCGCGCGAGCGTCCGTGGCAGCGTCGCCCGACCTGCGCGACTGTCCGAAACGGCCAGTACCCTCAGCACCCCATGCGCCTGATCGTCGCCCGCTGTGAGGTCGTGTACTCCGGCCGTCTGAACGCCGTCCTGCCCGAGGCGGTGCGGCTGCTGATGCTGAAGTCCGACGGCTCGTTCCTCGTCCATGCCGATACAGGCGGCTTCAAGCCGCAGAACTGGATGACACCGCCGACCGTGATCGAGCACGAGGGCGAGCCGCTGGAGCGGATCGTGGTGCGCAAGCGGGCGGGCAAGACCGAGGATCGCCTCGACATCCGCATCGTCGAGATCCTGAGCGACGCCGACCACGACATGGGAGAGGCCGCAGCGCTCGCCAAGGACGGCGTCGAGCGCGACCTCCAGGCGCAGCTCGCCGCCCAGCCCGACGCGCTCGGCGAGCAGCTCCGCCTCGTCCGCCGGGAATGGCCCACCGACATCGGGCCCGTCGACCTGATGTGCCGCGACACCGACGACGGCTGGGTCGCGGTCGAGATCAAGCGCATTGCCACGATCGACGCAGTCGAGCAGCTCACCCGCTACCTCGAGCGAATCCGACCCGAGCCCGGCATGGGCGGGGTGCGGGGCGTGCTGGCGGCACAGAAAGTCGTCAAGCAGGCACGCACACTCGCCGAGGCGCGCGGGCTGCGCTGGGTGGAGGTCGACCTCGCGGTGTTGCGGGGCGAGCGCGAGGCCGAGCTGACGCTGTTCAGCGGCTGAAGTGGACGCTGCGTCGTCGACACCGCGGCCGTCTACCCGGAGACGACGACGGCGGCCTTGAGGTAGTCGCGCGGCGGGTCGGCGAGCAGCGCCGGCACGCCCTCGAGCCCGAGCTGGTGCGTGATCAGCTGCTCGAACGGATACGCGCCGCTGCCGAGGAATGCGAGCGCCGCTCGGATGTGCCGGGGCGTGTGGTGGAAGGCGCCCTTCAGCGTGACCTCTTCGTAGTGAATACGGTATGCGTCGACCTGGATCCGGGCCTCGCGTGGCAGCCCGCCGAACGCGAGCACGGTGCCTCCCGGCCGCACGAGCTCGAGTGCGTGGTGCCACGCCTCTGCGGTGCCGGCCGCCTCGATCACGACGTCGGCACCGACTCCGGTGCCCGTCTCGGCGCCGAAGAGCGGCGCCTTTGCCTGTCGCTCCGGCCGCGAGCCCACGCCCACGGGCCAACCGCCGGCGTCGGCGACACACGCGCAGAGCATCAGCCCGATCGGCCCGAGCCCGATCACGGCGACGGAGTCGCCTGCCTTCACGCCGGCAGCCTCGACGCCGTGCAGGCAGCAGGCGAGCGGCTCGACCATCGCCGCGACCTCCGGCGGCATCCCCGGCGGGACAGGCAGCAGGTTCGTGCGGGCGATGTGCTCGGGGACGAGGATGAACTCGGCGTAGGAGCCGTTGAGCAGCGGGAGCAGGTTGGCGCAGAGCGTCTCCTGGCCACGGCGGCAGGCGTCGCACGCGGCGCACGGGGCTGAGTTGGCGGCGACGACTCGCCGCCCGGTCGCCACGTCGACCCCGCAGAACTCGTGCCCGAACGCGCTCGGCGGGGGCCCGAGCAGCACCGGGTGGCCGCGCCGGAACGCCTTCAGGTCGGTGCCGTCGGTGAGCGCGACCTCGACCTGGACGAGGACGTCACCCTCGGCAACGGGCTCGGGGCGAGGGACATCCTCGAGCCGCAGGTCGCGGGGCCCGTGGAAGATCAGGGCCCTCATGGTGCGCCCGCCGACGAGAGCCCGGCGTCAGGCCGAAGCCTGACGCCCCGCTCGCGGCGACCGGCATCAGCCGGTCGCCGAGGTTCGGTCGTCACGGCACCAGTACCACCTTCAACGCAGCAGCCTCGCGGAACAGCGTGAGCGCCTCGGCGATCCGCTCGAGCGGAAGCACGGTCGGCTCCGGCACGTCGAGCCCGGGTAGAAGCGCGACAGCCTCCTCCATGTGGCGGGGCGATGCCGAGCGCGACCCGATCACGGTCAGCTCGCGTCGGTACACCGCAGCTGCCGGAATGGCCCTGGCATCGGCGAAGACGAGCATCGTCCCCCCGGGCTCGACCGCCTCCACCGCGACCTCGACCCCGCCGGGCGCGCAGAGGACGGCCGCGTCCACCGGCCCGTCAGGCGGAGTCCCGGCCCGCAACGGATTGCGGTCGACTGCGAACACCGTGTCCCCGCGCCGCTCGAGCACGGCGCCGAAGAGCCGTCCGATGAAGCCGTTGCCGACCACGAGCACCCGGCCCCGTGGTACGTGGGCGACGCCGCGCAGCACACACGCGAGCGGCTCGACGTAGGTTCCGTGGGCGTCGTCGACCGTGTCGGGCAGCTCGACCCAGCCGCTCGCGCGTACGCGCTCGGTGAAGCCGCCGGGCACGATCGTCGGCTCGGAGAACCGTTCGCAGGTCGACTCGTGCCCCGCCAGGCAGCGGCTGCAGGCGCCGCAGCCAGTGTGATGGGTAAGAGCCACGCGTCGTCCATCTGCCGTCCGCGCGACGACCTCGTGCCCGAGCACGGTGCCCGCTGCGGCGACCCCGATCTTCTCCATGTCGGATCCGCAGAGCCCGCAGGCGAGCACCGTGACGAGCTCGCCCGCCGGCGGCTCGCTGATCTCTGAGAGGCAGGGCTCCCCGTCGGGGCCTAGGACGACTGCGCGCACCGGCGTATCGTAGGGGAGGGTCGTAACGAGGAGAGGAGAACGAGATGCCCGTCAGGCTCCACCGCTGTCCGGTCATGTGGCCGAAGACCGACAAGCACCCCTGTTTCAACGTTCAGTTGGCGCTCGACGAGGCCGGCGTCGAGTACGAGCTCGTGAAGGAGCCGCTGCTGCCGCGCGGTCGCCGCAAGGATGTGATCGAGCACACCGGTCAGGCGCACCTGCCGGCGATCGAGCTGGAGGACGGCACCTGGTACCGCGAGGAGTCGGCCGAGATGGCGAAGGCGATCCGCGCGGGCACGTTCGGCGGCTCGCCCGGCAGCTGACCGCGGCGTCCGGAGGCGCTACAATGCTGCCGTAACGGGGCCATAGCTCAGTTGGGAGAGCGCCTGGATCGCACCCAGGAGGTCAGCGGTTCGAGCCCGCTTGGCTCCATCCGTTGTCAGAAACACAACGACGCCCTGCAAAGGAGCGTCTTCTCAGGTCCGATGGCGCGGTGACGAAACGCGCCTCGCACGAATCCGTGGAATCGCGCCGATGCGGAGGCCCCCGTCAGGTGAAGTACTCCGGGCGGCTGACGAAGGTATCCGAGACGAACATCACGCCGGACGACTCGGCAAGCAGCGGTCTCAGACCGTCGAGGAGCGCGTCGACCCGATCGTCGGGAACGACCGTGATGAGCAGCTCGAGCGTGTCGTGCTCGTTGAACAGCAGACGGCCCTGGTGGAAGCCGTCGTGGCCCAGGCCGGAGACGCCCGAGACGCTCGTGTACCCGGTTGCGCCGGTCGATCGGAAGAGTTCGCGTACGACGGCCGAGCCGCGCCCGCTGATCACGACCTCGATCTTCGTCATGTGCGTCAATCCTGTGCGGTCCATCAGACCCTCACCTCCTGGAGTTCCACGGGGTCCAGCCGTGTGATGTGTACCTCTGCCACGGAGCCTCCGGCGATTCGCGTGCTGCGAGCCCCACCCACTGGTTCCCGAACAGGTGCCGCAGGACCGTGTTTCGATCGACGATCGCGTCGATGCGATCGAGCGGCGCCTGCACGACGGCGAGCAGTCGCATGGGCTCGTGAACGAGGCGTTCGCCCTCGGCGACCGACTGCCAGGGAAGTCCCAGCTGGAGGTCGCCATTGTGCCCCGCGAGCACGCCGATGTCGCCGACGACGTTGTGGATCGTCTTCGTACCCGATCCGAAGACGCCCGGGTCGACGGTCGAGAAGTAGTACTGGCAGTTGATCCACTGCGCAACGACGAGCGGTGCCGTGAGAATCGTCTCGAGCGCAGTGCCGTCTGGGTCGACGGACGCCTCGTAGGAGTGAAGGAACGTCCGGCGTTCGAGATCAATACCACGAGTGATCTCCCGCGGGCCGACGATGAAGGCGGCATTGCCGGCGAGCCCCCATTCGGGGAAGACCTGCGCCCAGTCGGTGCTTCGCGCGCGGACGTGTCTCCGGGCACGCTCTGGCGAGGGCGAACGCGGGGCACCCGGCAGCGTGGCGCAGCGCTCTGCGCTGAGGGCCGCAGCTGCGGTCGTCAGGTCTGCGGACAGCCGGCGGAGCTCGTCGCGGTGCGTCTCGGGCACGAGCCACTCGTCGAGGATCGTCACGCGGTCGGCGGCCGTGTCGTGCTCGGCGGCCACGAACCAGGTCTCGTTCGGGACTGCGATCCCACGGGCGGCGATCTCGCTCCGAACGTCGGGTCGGTTCAGGATGGTTGCAGCCGCCCGGGCGTTGGGGCCGCCACGGTGGCCGCCGCAGGCACCGCAGTCGAGCGCTGAGGCGTAGGGGTTGTTCTCGGTGCTGCTGCCGTGGCCGCAGAGGACGACGAGTCGGGCGAATTCCCGGGTCAGGCCCATCATCGTCAGCGCTGCTTCGGCGAAGAGTGCGCGCTCTTCGGGTGAGAAGCCGTCCTCCACGGTGAGAGTCGTCGGGGCCGGCGGCGACGCCGCGTTTCGGAGCCGCTCCCGGATCGCCCCGTACGGACCGGCCAGGGTGGTCTTCGCCAGCGCGAGCAGGCCCGCGCACCAGCCGAGCGCTTCCGCGAGCGCGAAGGGTCCGACCAGGTCGTTCTTCGCGGCGGCGAAGGCCTCGTCGGTGCTGGCGAGCGCCTGCTCGCCCGCGAGTCGCCGAGCTGCGAGATGCTCGGTGCCCGCGGCACTGCGTTCGACGATCTCGTTCCGCGGCTGGAGCAGCACCGGGCACTGGGCCGTGGAGCGGGTGCCGGCAAGGGTGCGAAAGCGGATCGCGACCGCGAAGAAGCCCGCGAAGCCCAGGGTCTCGTACGGCCCTGCGGTTTCGAGGTGACGGCGGATCCCCTCAGACCGGACGTCGATGCAGAACACGACCTGCGCCGCGGCACGGTCGGCCCGCAAGGTGGGTGCCCGCTCCGCGAGGCGCTCGAGCAGCAGGTCGCGGTAGTGGCCCTCGTAGGCGTCGAGCCACACGCTAGGTCGAGCAGCTACGGGCAAGCGCTCCAGAATGCGCGTGGCGGCCGCTAACCCGACGGAGGGCTCGAGGCCGAGCGCGGCGAGCGCCTTTGCAGCGCGTTCCTCCACCGTGGGAGTCGGGGTGGCGGGGGAATCCTCGCCCTCGGAGGCCGCCGGGAGCGGATGCTCGGCGAAGAGGGCTGCCTCGTAGGCGAGCCGCATCGCGAGGAGGTCGACGAGGTCGACGCCCCGTCGATGCTCGCTCCGCCAGAGGATGTGCGCCGCCCAGCCCGGAACGGCGGAGAGGTGCGCTTCGAGGTAGTGTCGGCGGCTCGACTCGCCGATTTCGAGATCGGCCAACGCGCGCAGGGCCGCGTCCTCGGCACGGTGCGGGAGGAGCCTGAGCCTGTGCCGCACTCGCGCAGGGAGGGAGCGGTCGCGAGGTGCCAGCATCCGCCAGGCGGTGTAGAAGCCCTGATCGCGATCGGGCATCGACCAGGCTGCCTGACCCTCGTCGACGTAGGCCGCGCACCACTTCGCCGTCTGGGCGTCCACGATCGCCGCGACCTCGGGTGCGTGCTGCTCGGACAGTGTGCGCCGCACGCGCACGGGCGGCGGGGAAGGGTCACCGTGGAGCAGATCGGCGAGCAGCACCGCGGCCGGGTCGAGCAGGCGACCTCCGGCGTCGGGGTGCCGTCCGACGATCGACCCGGGATCGAAGCGGGTCAGAGCACCCAGCAGGTCGGCGTCCGTGATGCGCCCGTCGGCATAGGCGGCCCGAAAGGCGCTCTCGTCGAGGGTGCCTCGAGCGCCGAGGAGGTCGCCGGCCTCGGCGATCGCCTCCGTGAACGGGAGGTGCTCGAGGCCCCCGAGCGGGTTCACGGCGATGAACGTTTCCAGGGGCCACACGGGCGAAAGCGTCCGGCCGGCGAGCGCCACCTCGGAACGCAGCTGCAGCCCTTCGTGGCCGACGCGGTCGGCGGTCGTGCTCAGGGCGTGCTCCCTTCGGGGCGCGGCTCGAAGTGGCTGCTCAATCGGGTAGAGCTGCGGTTGACATGCGCCCGGCGCGGCCGCGGGCCAGAGTCCGCTGCCGTCACCGCCAGCGCATAGACTGTCCGCTGCAGCTCTCCGATGCGGCCACGGGCCGTTGCGGAGCGCAGCCAGTCGAGGCCCGCGAGCACCATCAGGACGGGCGCGAGCAGCCAGAAGCTCCCTCCGGCATCGCCGGCGGCCGTGAGCGAGGGCTCGGTGAAGCGGGAGAATACTTCGAGGAGCTCGACGTATCCGGCCGTCACGACGACGACGAGCACTGCCGCCGTGGCCCGGCCGACAACGCCGGATTGGCGGGCGAGGAGGCTTCTGCACATCAAGAAGCCGGTCGCCCCGGCGAACACGAGCAGTGCGCTACTCCCCTCGTGGGAGGGGACGAGCGCGGCGGCGCCGGCGAGCCCGACGGCGGGTGCGGCAATCGCGGTCACGGTATCGCCGATCCCGTGCCGCACGGGACGTGGTGGAGCCGCCACGTGCGAGACGTGGCGCTGCACGGCGCCTCCGGAGCCCAGGAAGAGCGTCGCCTTGTACATGCCGTGCGCCACGAGGTGGAAGGCGGCGAGCGCATATGCGCCCAGGCCGCACGTCATCACCATGAAGCCCATCTGTCCCATGGTCGAGTACACGAGCGAGCCTTTCACGTCGGCCTTGGTCACCATCAGGCTCGTGCCGTACACGAGGGTTGCCGCGCCCAGCGCGAAGGCGAGATACGTCGCGATCCCGGAGGCGCCGAAGATCGGGCTGAGGCGGATCAGCAGGATCCCGCCCGCGTTGACGACGCCGGCGTGCAGGAGCGCGGAGACGGGTGTGGGTGCCGCGAGCGTCACCGGCAGCCATCCCTGCAGGGGAACGAGAGTCGAGCGCCCCGCTGCAGCGACGACGAGCAGGCAGGCGACCGCGGTGAGCGCACCCGACGGAGCGACGATGCCGGCGTCCCCGGCGGCCAGCAGGCGAAGGTCGACGTTCCCCCAGGCGACCGTAGCGACGCCGACGGCAGCCCAGAGGGCGGCATCGCCGATCGCGAAGCGCCGGACGGTGCGCCCGACGCCCTCGCGCGCCGCGGGAAGGTGCCCGAAGAGCCCGAGCAGGAGGCAGAGGGCGGCGCCCGCTGCCGTCCAGGCGACCGCCAGGCCGATCAACGTCCCCGCAGTCACCATTGCAGCCGTTGCAGCCGTCAGCAGTCCGGCCCCGATGAAGAAGCGCCGCGCCTCGGCGTGCCCTCGCAGGTAGCGGCGGGCGTAGACCTGCACGACGAAGCTCACGCCACAGACGAGGAGCAGCAGCACGGCAACGAGCGAGTTGGCGAACAGGCCGACGACCGTCGGGCTGCCGAAGGCCGCCGAGACAGGCCCGTCCAGACCGACCGCGACGACGAGAGCCACTGCTCCGAGGAACGAGGCGAAGCCGGACGCAATGGAGCCTCGCACGCTGCCGAACGTCGCCGCCAGCGCTCCGAGCAGGGGCAAGAAGACGGTTACAAGGAGGAGCATCGCGCTCACGTATGTCTCAGTATACAGGTTTTACTATACGTGTTTTAGTATGCGTCAGAAATCCTGCAGCAAATTGCTTCAGCGCAATCGACCACGCCGCCGGCGGAGGGCCGAGCGCTTGCTCACGTGGGACGGTGACGCCGATCCCGGCGTCGTCGGCCTACTCGGACGTCACGCGCGCGTGCCTGCCCGAGGCCGGGCCGACACTGCGGGCGATCCGGTCACTTCCGTCCCGAGCGTCTCGAGGAGGCCCCCGATCCGATGCTCCTGCTCGAGCGGATGGCGGAACGGAAGCTCCGGGTGTACTTCGTACTGGTTGCGGCGGCCGACCCGGGTACGCGACACGTACCCCGCGTCGACGAGATCGCTGACAATGCTCTGGGCGGCGCGCAACGTGATCCCGACCTGAAGGGCGATGTCTTGGACGCGGATCCCGGGGTCGTGGGCGATGCAGACGAGCACGTGTGCGTGGTTCGTCAGGAACGTCCAGCCTCGACCCGTCTCATGAGAAGCAGACATCATGTATTAGAGTACCTTGGACTTTCGAAGTCTGGCTTCGGTACGGGTGACAGGAGCGACTGCGCATGTCATCCTGTCTGCTTCGGCACCTTCTGAAGGAGGTACGGATGACAGACAGCGTATACCGGGTCACCGAGGTGATCGGAACGAGTCGCGAGTCATGGGAGGCGGCCGCAGCCAACGCCGTCGCCACGGCAGCCGGATCGGTGAGAGATCTGCGGGTGGCCGAGGTAATGCGGCAGGACGTCACGATCGAGAACGGCGCGATCACGAGCTACCGGGTGCGGCTCGGGCTCTCGTTCAAGTACGAGAGCGGCGACTGACCCCGGCCGACCATTCGCACGAACGACGGTGCACCCGGGTGCGCTCCGGCGCCCCGGGTGTTCCCGAGAGGAGATCGATGATCGACGCGACGGACGCCTCGGACAAGGGACTCACACCGACGCTGGAGGAAGCTGCCCGGCGCCGCGCGGATCTCTACAGGTCGATTCTGGGGTTGGAGCAGGCTGCCGCCCGACCCGCCGTCGCCCGCGAGGAGCAGTGGCTGACCGGAGTGATCGAGGCGCTCGAGGCGCTCGAGGTCGATATCGTCGATCACATCGAGATCACCGAGCGCCGCGACGGCCTCTACGCCGAGATCGTGGAGGCTGCGCCGCGGCTCAGCCACAAGGTCCAGGTGCTCCGCGGCGAGCATCCCGAGATGCAGGAGGCGACCTGGAACCTCAAGGCTCGCCTGACGGGTGCGCGGGCCGGCGATGCCCTCTCCGTCGACGAGGCGAGAGGCGAGATCCAGCACCTCCTCGGACGGCTCGTCGAGCATCGGCAGCTCGGGGCCGACCTCGTCTGGGAGGCCTACAGCCGCGACATCGGCGGCGTCGGCTAGGCGCTTCCGCGGCAGCGGGGTCAGGCGGTTCTGGATGGAACCGTCCTCGCGCGCCCGTGCGTGACTCGACGAGCGGGCTACCGAGAGGCGGATACTCCTGTCATGCGACTCGACGACGACGGCGTGCTCGCCCTCTCCCCCTCGGATCTCTCGAGCCACCTCGCCTGCCCGCACCTGACGACGCTCTCCCTTGCCGCGGCGCGCGGCGAGATCGTGAAGCCGAAGCTCGACTCGCCGCATCGCGACCTCATCTTCCGCAAGGGGAACGAGCACGAGGCCGGCTATCTCGCGCGGCTGGAAGAGGAAGGTCGCTCGATCACCCGGATCCCCACCTACGACGACGCGGGGTTCGACGCCGGCGAGGCGCAGCGGCTGACGGAGGAGGCGATCCTCGCCCGGGCTGCACTGGTGATCTACCAGCCGTACCTGACCGACGGAACCTGGCGCGGCTTTGCGGACTTCCTCGAGCTTCAGCCCGGCGGCGGCTACGAGCCCGTCGACACGAAGCTCGCGCGCTCGGCGAAGCCGGCGCACGTCTTGCAGCTGATGTTCTACGCCGAGCAGGTGGCTCGGATCTCGGGCCGGCCGGTCGAGCGGGTACACGTTGAGAACGGGCTCGGCCAGCGGGAGACGTACCGGGTCGTCGAGTTCGAGGCGTACTACCGGCGTGTGCGCGAGCGCCTTCTCGTCGCGCTCGCCGACGAGCCCGAGACGTACGGTTGGCCCTGCGGTCATTGCGGGATCTGCGACTTCCGTCACATGTGCTGGCAGCAGCGGGTGGATGACGACCACCTGACGCTGGTTGCGGGGATGCGCCGGGAGCAGGCGGAAACGCTGATCGACGTGGGGATCTCGACGCTCGAGGCGCTTGGTGACATTCCGCGGGGAACCCTGGGTGCCTGGCTGAAACCGGGCATTCAGGCTGACGTCGACTCCTTCGACGGCGTCCATCACCAGGCCGAGCTGCAGGTGCGTGGCCGCCGCGAGAACCGCTATCTCCACGAGCTCTTACCCGACCTGGAGGATCGCGGCTTCCGCCTGCTGCCCGAGCCCGACGCGGGGGACGTGTGGTTCGACATGGAGGGCCACCCGTTCTACGAGCCCGCGCGAGGGCTCGAGTACCTCTTCGGCTCCTGCTTCCGGAACGAGACGGGCGAGGTCGTCTACGAGGCCGTGTGGGGGAGAGACCGAGATGGTGAGCGCATCGCATTCGAGCAGTTCGTCGACTGGGTCGTCGCGCGCCGCGACCGGTTCCCGGGGATGCACGTCTACCACTACGCCGCGTACGAGCGCTCAGCCCTCACCCGCCTGATGGGCCAGCACGGCACCCGCGAGCACGAGGTCGACGCCTTCCTCCGGGAGGAGGTGCTCGTCGACCTCTACCGCGTCGTCAAGCAGTCGCTCCGGGCGTCGACCTCGAGCTACTCGATCAAGGAGATCGAGAAGCTCTACGACTTCGTCCGCACCGCCGACGTGTCGGGCGGCGACGAGTCCGTCGTCCGGTTCGAGGAGTGGGTCGAGACCGGCGACGACGCGATCCTCGAGGACGTCGAGCGCTACAACGAGGAGGACTGCCGGTCGACCTACGAGCTGCACGAGTGGCTTCGCTCGATCCGGCCCACCGGCGTTCCATGGCGCCTGCCCCCGGATCGGCGAGAGCGCAGCGAGGAGGCCGAGGAGCTCGACGCGGAACGAGAGGTACTCAAGGCCCGGCTGCTCGACGGGGCCGGGGAGGGCACCCCGAGGCGTCTGCTCGCGAACCTGATCGACTACCACCAGCGCGACCAGCGTCCGGAGTGGTGGGCCTGGTTTCGCTGGCCGCAGCTCGACGACGACGAGCTGATCCGCGACCGCACGGCGATCGGTGGCCTCGAGTGGGACGGCAACGAGCCCGAGGAAGTGGCCAGGAGCCTCGCGTACCGGATGACCTTTCCGCCGCAGGAGCACAAGATCGACCGCGGAGGGTTCGACCCTGACAACGACCGCGGCGGCTTCCGCACGCACGTCGACGACGACGAGGGCTGCGTCACGATCCTGCGCGGCACGAGACGTGCGGCCGAGCCGTTGCCGCGGGGACTGACGCCTGGTCCGCCCATCGACAATCGCGTCATTCGGGACGCGCTGATGCGCTTCGCCTTCGCGTACGCCGACGGCAACGTCGCCGCATACCCGGCCCTCGTGGCGCTCCTCGAACAGCACCCACCCGACGTGCGGCTCGACCTCGACCCGGTCGGAGCGGCGCTGTCGCTCGGCGAGAGCTATCTGTTCGTGCAGGGCCCGCCCGGCTCCGGCAAGACCTGGCAGGGCGCGCGGATGGCGATCGCGCTCATGCGCGAGGGCAGGCGAATCGGCGTCACCTCTCTCAGTCACAAGGCCATCCACAATCTGCTGCGCGCGATCCAGCACGAGGCCGACGCGCAGACGTTCACGTTCAGAGGGGTGAAGCGGGCGCGCGACGAGGACGAGTCCGAGACGGAATTCGAGAGCCGCTGCATCGTCTCGTCAATCGATGCCGATGCCTGTGCCGATCCATCGTACGACCTCGTCGCCGGCACCGTGTGGTCGCTGACTCGAGACACCGTCGACCTTCACACGGCAGAGCGCCCGATCGATGTCCTGTTCGTCGACGAGGCGGGCCAGCTCGCTCTCGCCGACGTGCTCGCCGCCGGCACGAGCGCTCGCACGCTCGTGCTCCTCGGCGACCCGAACCAGCTACCGCAGGTCTCGCAGGGCTCGCACCCGGAGAACTCCGGGCTCTCGGTTCTGCAGCATCTCCTCGGCGACAACGTGACGATTCCGGCCGACCGAGGCCTCTTCCTCCCCGAGACGTGGCGGTTACGGCCCGAGCTGTGCGCCTTCACCTCCGGCGCGTACTACGAGGGGCGCCTCGAAAGCTGCGCCTGTCACGGCAAGGCGCTCGATCGCCGCGGGCAACGGCCCGGCCTGGCTCGAGGTCAGGCACGAGCACCGCGGCCAGTCGTCGGTCGAGGAGGCCGAAGAAGTTGCGGCGGCTGTAACCAAGCTCGTCGGCTCGCCTTTCACCGAGGCCGATGGCTCGACGCGCCCGCTGCAAGAGAGCGACATCCTCGTCGTCGCCCCCTACAACGCGCAGGTGCGAACCCTGCGCTCCCGTCTTCCCGCGGCGGTGCGGGTCGGCACGGTGGACAAGTTCCAGGGGCAGCAGGCACCGGTCGTGATCGTCTCGATGGCGAGCTCGACCGCCGAGGACGCCCCGCGCGGGCTCGGCTTCGCGTTCGATCGGCACCGTTTCAACGTCGCCACCTCGCGTGCCCAGTGCCGGGCGGTGCTCGCGAGCACGCCCGCGCTGCTCGACGCCGACTGCCGGACGATCGAGCAGATGCGGCTCGTCAGCGCGGTGTGCTGGTTCGTGGAGCTGGCCGAGGTTCGCCCACGAGCTCCTGGCGCAGCTAGCGTCACGTGATGAACGTCTACCTGGCCGGGCCGTTGTTCTCCGAGGCCGAGCGAGCCTGGCTCGACCGGATGGCGGCTCGCATCCGCGAGGAGGGAATCGACTGCTTCGTTCCGCACGAGCAGTTCGAGCAACTGCAGGAGCTGACGCCGAAGGACGTCTTTCGCGTCGACGGGGAGGGACTCCGTTCCGCCAACGTGTTGGTGGCGTGGCTCGACGGCCCGATCGTCGACGACGGGACGGCGTGTGAGATCGGGATGTTCGCGCAACTCCTGGCGAGCGGCGCCGAGCAGTATCGCGGCATCGTGGCGGTGGTCACCGACCTTCGTCTCCAGCGGAGGCGCGGCTTCGCGGTCGGAGACGGCCTGAATCTCTTCGTGGTCGGCGCTATCGAGAGCGCCGGGCAGATCTGTTGGTCGGTTGACGAGGCGATCGACGCCCTCAAGGTCTTCGATCGCGCCTGAGGCAGGCCCGTGCGGTCGGGGGTACGGCACTCGAGCCGGCGGCCCCTGAGGCGCAGGTCCGTAGGCAGGATGACGTCATGACCCGCGCTGCACTGCCCTTCAGGAGGACGGCGTTCTCCAGGACGGCCGCTGCCGCCGTCATCTGCCTCGTCGCGGTGACCGCCGCGACCGGGGCACCGTCGCGGCCGGCCGCGACTCCGTTCACCTACGTTGCGCTCGGTGACTCGTACTCTGCGGGCGAGGGCATACCCCCGTTCCTCGGCGACGGGTGCCACCGTTCCTCCCGTGCGTACCCGACGTGGGTCAGGCGCCCGGGTGCAGCGAAGACCCTCTACGCCACGGCCTCGGGTGGCGGCAGGCCGGGCATCCTCGCCGGCAAGAACACGTACGGATCTGACAGCAACGTTCGCTCCGCCGGAGGTGTGTCGTGGGCGTCCTGGGCGTGCTCGGGAGCTACGACGGCGAACGTGCTCCCGCCGAGCCTCGGAGGCGTGCCGCAGCAGCGGCCCGGCGACACGCTCGATCGCGCGACCCAGCTCGACAGGGCCAACCTGGCCCGCGCGAATCTCGTCACGCTGACGATCGGTGGCAATGACGCCGGGTTCATCGAGGTGCTGCTGGTCTGTGCGTTGAGCAACTGCGATACACGGGCGTTCGAGCGGGGGCGGGCCGCGATCATCGACGCTACCAGGCCGCAGCTCGAGAAGGTCTACCGGGCGGTCGCCCGCGAGGCCCCGCGCGCCCGCATCCTCGTGCTCGGCTACCCGGGGCTGTTCCCCGCCACGAAGGCGGAGCAGGCCTGCGCCGGGCTGAGCAGGTTCCGCGGCGAGCAGAACATGCTGCGACGGCTCGGGGCCCGTCTCAACGGCACGATCGCGGCCGCCGTCAGGACGGTTGCCCGGTCCGGCGCGCGGATCGAGTACCTCCCGGTCTCGGCACGTTTTTCCGGCCATGAGATCTGCGGCCGGAAAGGCCCGTGGCTGAACGGGTTTGTGACGAGCGGCACCGGCCTCGGTCTCGACGCGGCGTCGTTCCACCCGAACCTCGGGGGACAGCGCGACGGCTACGCGGGAGCCGTCAACGCGGCCCTCGCGCGTGGTCGCTGAGCCGGGCCCCGGGGTCAGGCGGGACCGGGCAGGGCCTCGAGCCGGAAGCCCCCGGCCTCCTCGAGCGCATGAATGCGGTCCTCGAGCGGCGGGTGCGTCTGGAACAGCCCGGCGAGGAAGTTGCCCGCACCCGTGACGGCTCTCGTCGGGCTCTCGATGAAGAGATGTGCGGTAGCGCGGTCAGCGTAGGCCACCTCGCTCGGGTCGAGCTGGAGCCGCCGCAGCGCGAGCGCCATCGCCTCGGGGTCGTTGAGGATCGCGGCGGCGCTCGCGTCGGCGAGGAACTCGCGTCGCCGGCTCAGGGCCATCTGCAGCAGGACTGCGGCGATCGGCGCCAGCACGAGCGCCACGATCGCGGCGACGATCTGCAGTGGATTGCGGTCACGGCCGCCGCGGCCGCCGAAGAACGCCATGCGGAACGCGAAGTCGCTGATCATCGCGATCACGCCGACGAGCACGGCCGCAAGCGTCATCAGGCGCACATCACGGTTGCGAATGTGGGAGATCTCATGCGCGAGCACTGCCTCGAGCTCGCGTGTCGGCATCAGCCGCCGCAGGCCGCTCGTGACACCCACGTACACCGTCGAGGGCCGGGAGCCCGCCGCGAAGGCATTCGGCGCGGGGTCGTCGACGAGGTAGACGGGCGGTGTGACGGGCAGTCCGGCCGCGATCGAGACGTTCTCGACGAGCCGGTAGAGCTCGGGATCGTCGCTCTTCTGCAACGGCGTCGCGTGGGTGAGGCTCCCGATCATCCGGCCCGCGTTCCACCAGGCGAACAGGCCGTACGCGAGCCCGAACGCGAGCAGGCCGATCGCCCCCGCGCGACCGACGAAGACCGCCGAGGCGGCGGCGAAGACAACGACCAGGACGACGAACGCGAACACCACGAACGCCGTTCGCCTCCTGTTGGCCCGGATCTGCTGCTGGAGCGTCACCGGTGCACCGCTACGGCTACGACGGGAAACTCACGGCGACGGGCGCCCGGTCGTCGGCCTCGGCGGCGAAGAACTCACGGGCCCGGAATCCCGCCGCTCCTGCGAAGAGCAGCGACGGGAACGTCTGGATCGCAGTGTTGTACGCCTGCACTGTCGAGTTGTAGTAGCGCCGGGCCGCCGAGATCTTGTCCTCCGTGTCGGTGAGGTCGGACTGCAGCTGGAGGAAGTTCGTCGAGGCCTTCAGATCGGGATAGGCCTCCGCGACGGCGAAGAGCCGGCCGAGCGCCTGCCCGAGGAGCGAGTCGGCCGCCCCTGCCTCGCCGGGCGTCGACGCCTGCGCCATCGCCGCGCGCGCCCGGGTCACCTCCTCGAACACACCTCGCTCGTGTGCCGCATAGCCCTTGACGGCCTCGACGAGGTTCGGGATCAGGTCGTTCCGGCGCTTCAGCTGCACGTCGATGTTCGACCAGCCGGTGTCGACCTCGTTGCGGAGCCGGACGATCCGGTTGTACAGGTAGACGCCGACGAGGAGCAGGACGACGACCGCGCCGCCGATCACGAGAGCCCAGGTCATGGCCTCAGTGTGACATGCCCGTACCAGGGACGCTGACGTCTTCCTGCCGGCCTAGTAATCTCTGGAATGTGAGTTACGGCCGCGAAGGCGATCCGCGTAAGCCGGTTCTCCCGGACGAGGACGACTGGTTCGCGACGCCGTTCCAGGATCCGGTGGAGACCGACGAGGTCGCCTGGCAGGACGACGTCCCCGCGCCCCCGCCGCGACCCGCCCGCGACGAGCTTGCGCAGCGGCAGCTGCTGGTCGTCGGGGCCGTAATCGCCATCGTCGCCGTGGTCGGAGTCGGCTTCCTCGTTGCCCGCGCCATCAGTGGCTCGGGCGACACGACGGCGACCCCCACGGCGACCGTGCCGACCGCACCGGCCGACACGACTCCCGCCTCTACGACTCCCGCCACGACGACCCCGGCCACGACGACCCCGACTACGACTACGCCGACCACGACACCCGTGGCGTCGGTGCCGACCGACGCAACCCTCCGTCCGGGCGCCTCCGGTAGCTCGGTCACGTCCTTGCAGCAGGCGCTCACCAAGCTCGGCTACGCGGCCGGGACGGCGGACGGCATCTACGGCCCGGCGACGACCGCGGCCGTGACCGCTTTCCAGAAGGCGGAGGGGCTGACCGAAGACGGGATCGCGGGCCCGACGACGCTCGCCGCGATCAACACCGCGCTCGCCGCCGGCTGAGCCGCCGTCCCGGCCGCAGCGTCCGGCAAGCAGTCAGCGCATCGACTCCACGAGCCCGGCCGGAGACCGGCTTCCGACTGCGCAGACCCCGTCAGCGGCCCGCCCAGCGCTCGAGGAGGGCTCGTGCATCGATTCTCGCGGCCGCGGCCAGCGCTTTCTCGGCCTGTTTGGACGTCGTGCGTCCGAAGGCCCCGCTGAGGATCCACCTCCGAGTCAGCCGCACGAGGTGGATCCGGTCACCACGGAGGTCGGTGGGGCTCTTCGGGTCGAGATAGAGGTCGATTGCGAGCCTCTTGACGAGCGCAGGGTCGACGGGCCCGTGGTGCTCGGCCTCGAGCCGGTGGGCGACGAGTGCTGCGAGCACCTGCAACTCGCGGACACCGGTGCGTACGGCGATGCCCATCGAGACCGTGGTCGAGGCAACAATGACCCACGGCACTCGGGTGAACCGCGCTCCCCGGGCGACCCTGCGAATGACGGGGACGGCAAGGACGACGACCCGCTGAATGTTGTCGGCGAGCGCCTCCGTCTCGGCTTCGCCGGCGAGGAGCCGTCGACCCTCGGCAGCGGTGGTCACGCGCTCGCCGGTCAGGAGAACGCGGTCGATTGCGGCATCAGCGAGGCTGCCGACCGCCTCGACGAGCGCACCTGCAGACGGCCGAGGCTTCACGATGCCACGGTACCGGCCGCCGGGCTCACACTCGGCCTTCGAAGGAGCCGCTAGCCGTGCGCGACCTCCGCCTCCGATGGCTCCTCTTCTTCGGGAGCAGCGACGCCCGTAGCCCGCTCCCACTGGAGACGGAGGATTGCGATCGCGTCGACCACGTCGGCCTCGGTCGTCAGGCGGCGGGACGACCAGCCCGAGTCGGGTACCCAGTGGTGCGTTTCGACCCTTCCGCTCGCGAGAAGCTCTGCGTGGAGCCGGCGTGGAAGCGGGACATCGAGGAGCGTGTCGCCGTGCACGTGACCGAGCTCGCGCCGCCCGACAAGGAACCGCGTCGACCCAAACCGGCCCGGCCCTGTCGTCACCCGATCCCAGGTCGAGACCTCTCCGACGATTCGATCATGCGCCCCGGGTGACATACCCTCGAAAACGCCGCCAGGCACCCCCGTCTTCCCTCCGAAGGTCGGAGGCGCTACCAGTCTGTCGGCTTGTAGTCCTTGAGGAACTTGCCCCACACGTGATCGCCCGTGTTCGTGCCGTCGACGATCGGGTCGACGATCCGGGCCGCGCCGTCGACGATGTCGAGCGGCGGCCGGAAGCGGTGCTCGGCCGTCTTCTGCTCCGCGACGTGGAGGGGGTCCTCGTCCGTGACCCAGCCGGTGTCGACGCTGTTCATGTGGATGCCGTCGCCGTGGTAGTCGGTCGCAGCGGTACGCGTCATCATGTTCAGCGCCGCCTTTGCCATGTTCGTGTGCGGGTGGCGCGTTGTCTTGAAGCGGCGGTAGAACTGCCCCTCCACCGCCGAGACGTTGACGATGTGCTTGTCGCGGTCAGCCGTGTGCAGCAGCAGCGGCTTCAGCCGCGCGTTGAGCACGAACGGGGCGACGGCGTTGACGAGCTGCGTCTCGAGCAGTTCCACCGTCGACACCTCGGCGAGCAGATAGCGCCACGAGTTGCGGTCGCGGAGGTCGACCTGCTGCAGGTCCCGGTCGAGTCGCCCCTCGGGGAAGAGATGACCCTGGTCGGCGGCCTCCTCGGGCAGCAGGCGCACCTGGGAGAGCTCGGCCGAGGTGGTCGAGCCGAGGACGGCGAGCCCAGCGGCCTCGAGCACGGGCTCCTCGCTCTCGAGCATGTCGTAGCGGCGCACGCCGGCGTAATCGCCGAGCAGCTGCTGCACCTCGGGCGCGAGGGAGCGCTCGGAGGCGAGCTCCGCCTCCAGCATGTGGCGGTAGAAGTCCGGCGGCCGGCGGACGGTCTGGCAGGCATTGTTGACGATGTAGTCGAGGCGGTCGTGGGTCGCCAGCAGGTGATGGCAGAACGCCTCGACGCTCGGTGTGTGCCGCAGGTCGAGGCCGTAGATCTCGAGGCGGTGGCCCCAGTCCTCGAAATCCGCCTCCTGCGCGTACCGCGCGGCGGAGTCACGCGGGAACCTCGTCGTCACGATCAGCCGGGTGCCGGCACGCAGGAGCTTGATCCCCGCCTGGTAGCCGATCTTCACCCGTCCGCCCGTCAGCACCGCGACACGGCCGTCGAGGTCGGCTGTCTCCGAGCGCTTCGCGAAGTTGAACGCAGCGCAGGGCGGGCAGAGCTGGTCGTAGAAGTGATGGAGCTCCCGGTACGGCTGCTTGCAGACGTAGCAGTGCTGCTCCTCGGTGGTCTCGCGCACCTCGCTCTCGACGTCCTCCGGCTCGAAGTCCCTCGGCGGGTAGACGTTCGGCGTCGTGAACACGGGCCGCTCGCGCAGGACGCGGATGCCGGTGTCGGCCAGCTTGGCTTCGTCGGCCCGGATGCTCGCGTCTCGTTCTTCCTTGCGCTTCGCCTTCGTGTAGCGCCGGCGTTGCACGGGATCGGGGTCGAAGACGTCAGCCGCGGCCGTGAGCAGCCGTGTTCGATCCTCGACCGAGAGAGAGCCGAGCAGGCCGCGGTTGGAGGCGATCTCCTCGAGGAGCTCCGTGGCGGCCCGCAGCTTCGCCGCCGCGTCCGCCGGCGTGCCCGACCCGTTCGTGTGCTCACCGGTCGACATCGCCTCCTCAGGGTAACTGGCGGTCATGGGCCGGAAACCCGGCAGACAGGCTGAAGCCTGTCGCCGCGCCGCTACGCTTGAGCGCGGATGGCCGCCGACGTCCCCGATAGCGATCCCGTCGAGACACGGGAGTGGCTCGACTCGGTCGACGCCGTCGTGGAGTCCGACGGCCGCGAGCGGATGGGCTTCCTCCTCGACCAGGCGATCGACCACGCGCAGGAGTACGGGGTCAAGGTCTCGGCGGGGCTCAGCACGCCGTACGTGAACACGATCCCCGTCGACGAGGAGGCACCGGTTCCCGGTGACCCCGAGCTCGAGCGGCTCGCGACGGCGCTCGTCCGCTGGAACGCGATCGCGATCGTGTTGCAGGCGAACGCGGAGTCGACGGAGCTCGGTGGGCACATCGCGAGCTACCAGTCGGCCGAGACCCTCTACGAGGTCGGCTTCAACCACTTCTGGCGGGCCCGCTCCGAGGCGCACGGCGGCGACCTCGTCTACATGCAGGGCCACTCCTCTCCCGGCATCTACGCCCGCGCGTTTCTCGAGGGGCGGCTGAGCGAGGATCAGCTGCGGCGCTTCCGCCAGGAGGTCGACGGCGGCGGCCTCTCGTCGTACCCGCACCCCTGGTTGATGCCGGACTTCTGGCAGTTCCCGACCGTCTCGATGGGGCTCGGCCCGCTGATGGCGATCTACCAGGCCCGGTTCATGAAGTACCTGGCCGCGCGTGGTGTCGTCGATCCGGGCGACCGGAAGGTCTGGGCGTTCATGGGCGACGGTGAGATGGACGAGCCCGAGTCGATGGGCGCGATCTCGCTGGCCGGCCGCGAGAGGCTCGACAACCTCGTCTTCGTCATCAACTGCAACCTGCAGCGCCTCGACGGCCCGGTGCGCGGGAACGGGAAGATCATCCAGGAGCTCGAGACGAACTTCCGGGGGGCCGGCTGGAACGTGATCAAGGTGATCTGGGGCTCGGGCTGGGATCCGCTGCTCGAGGCCGATACCGACGGATGGCTCCACTACCGGATGGAAGAGGCGGTCGACGGCGAGTACCAGAACTTCAAGTCGAAGGACGGCGCCTACGTCCGCGAGCACTTCTTCGGCAAGTACCCGCAGACGCGTGCAATGGTCGCCGACTGGAGCGACGAGCAGATCTGGGAGCTGCGCCGCGGTGGCCACGACCCGCAAAAGGTGTACGCGGCCTACGCCGCCGCCGTGGCGACCAACGGCAGCCCAACCGTGATTCTCGCGAAGACGATCAAGGGATACGGGATGGGGGAGGCCGGCGAGGGGCGCAACATCACCCACCAGCAGAAGTCGATGAACGACGAAGCGCGGCTCGCGATCCGTGACCGGCTCGGCCTGCAGCTCAGCGACGCGCAGGCGACGGGTGCCTTCTTCCACCGGCCGTCAGAGGACAGCCCCGAGCTCCGCTACCTCCTCGAGCGCCGGGCGGCGCTCGGCGGCAGCCTGCCGGCACGTCACCACGAGGCCGAGCCGCTGCCGACGCCGGCCCCGTTCGAGACGGTGCTCGAGGGGAGCGGCGAGCGCGAGAACTCGACGACGATGGCCTTCGTCCGGATCCTCAACTCTCTCGTCCGTGAGCCTGCCATGGGCGAGCGGATCGTCCCGATCGTGCCCGACGAGTCGCGCACATTCGGGATGGAGGGGATGTTCCGCCAGCTCGGCATCTTCTCCCAGGTCGGCCAACTGTACCAGCCCGAGGACGCCGACGACTTCATGTTCTACCGGGAGGACGATCATGGCCAGATCCTGCAGGAGGGGATCAACGAGGCCGGAGCGTTCTCGTCGTGGATCGCCGCCGCGACCTCCTACGCGAACCACGGCGTCACGATGGTGCCCTTCTACATCTTCTACTCGATGTTCGGCTTCCAGCGGGTCGGCGACCTCGCCTGGGCGGCGGGCGACAGCCGCGCGCGCGGCTTCCTGATCGGCGCCACCGCCGGGCGCACGACGCTCAACGGCGAGGGCCTCCAGCACGAGGACGGGCACTCACACCTGCTCGCGTCGGTGGTTCCCAACTGCCGCGCCTACGATCCGACCTACGGCTACGAGCTGGCGGTGATCGTGCGAGACGGGCTGCGGCGCATGTGCGAGGAGCAGGAGGACGTCTTCTACTACCTGACCGTGATGAACGAGAACTACGTGCAACCGGCGCTGCCCGAGGGCTCCGAGGACGGGATCCTGCGGGGGATGTACCTCCTGCGCGAAGGCGCCGGCGAAGGGCCGCGCGTCCAGCTTCTCGGTTCGGGCGCGATCCTGCGCGAGGTGATCGCCGGCGCGGAGCTCCTCGAGAGCGATTTCGGGATTGCGAGCGACGTCTGGAGCGTGACGAGCTTTACCGAGCTTCGCCGCGACGGGCTCGAGGTCGAGCGCTGGAATCGGCTCCACCCGATGGCCGAGCAGCGGCGCCCGTTCGTGGCGCAGGCGCTCGCGGGCCGCGGCGGGCCGTTCGTCGCCGCCACGGACTACATGCGGGCGTTCGCCGATCAGATCCGGCCCTTCGTGCCCGGCCGCTACGCCGTGCTCGGCACCGACGGCTTCGGGCGCAGCGACTACCGCGTGAAGTTGCGGCAGTTCTTCGAGGTCGACCGGCAGCACGTCGCCGTGACGGCGTTGAAGGCGCTCGCCGACGACGGCGTCGTCGAGCCCGTCGTCGTGCAGGGCGCAATCGACCGGTACGGCATCGACGCCGACTCGGCCGCACCGTGGCAGCGCTGACCCGCAGCGCGGGCATCGGTAGTTCTGCGTAGGCACGGTCGGGGTTCGGCCGGATGCCACCGCCGCACCCCTGTGCGAGCCTGACTCCATGGCCGATGTGCAGGCTCCGGCGTGGGCGCATGAGGGACTGGTGGAGTTGCCCCTCGGACCGGCGCTGTGGGAGAGCGTGTTCACGGTTGCGCCGCTCGTGCTCGTCGGGACGAAGGAGGCAGACGGCTGGGACTTCGCCCCGAAGCACATGGCGATGCCGCTCGGCTGGGCCGGCTTCTACTGCTTCGCCTGCACGCCGGAGCATGCGACCTACCGGAACGTGCAAGCGCATCCGCAGTTCACGATCAGCTTCCCGCAGCCCGATCAGATCCTGACGGCGAGCTTCGCCGCGGGCGGCAGGACCGAGAGCGACGCGAAGCCGACCCTGGCCGCCGTGCCCACGGCCCCGGCCCGGGTCGTCGACGGCAGAGTCGTCGAGGGCTGCCCGCTCTACCTCGAGTGCGAGCTCGAGCGCATCGTCGACGGGTTCGGGCCGAACAGCCTCATTGTCGGCCGGGTGGTGGCCGCAGCCGCTGCTCGCGACGCGCTGCGCGGCGCCGAGGTGGACGACGCCGACCTCGTGCATCGTCTCGGGGTGCTCGCCTTTCTCGCTCCGGGTCGCTTCGCCGTCGTGCGCGACAGCCTCGCGTTCCCCTTCCCTGCCGATTTCCGGCGCTAGCCCGATGCCGGCCACGGCGGCAGGCTCGCTGCTGGACTGGCTCCGACGGCGCCGGCCCGAGATGGTCGACCTGCTCGAGCGGCTGGCCCGGGCGGAGTCGCCGACGCTCGAAGCGGAGAGCCAGCGCGGGCCGTTCCGGATCCTCGCAGCGGAGCTCGAGCGGGACGGCCTCGTGGTGCGACCGGTTCGGGGAACGGGAGTGGGCGACCACCTCTACGCCCGGCCCGGGCAGCGCAACCGCGGCGATCCGCGCCAGTTGCTGATCGGCCACATGGACACCGTCTGGCCCGTCGGCACGCTCGCCGGGATGCCGCTCCGCGAGGAGGATGGGGTGCTCTTCGGCCCCGGTGTCGCGGACATGAAGGGCGGCCTCGTGCAGATCGTGTTCGCGCTTCGCGCGTTACGCGAGCTGGGCCTCCGGCCCACCGTCACGCCCGTGGTGTTTGTCAACACGGACGAGGAGATCGGGAGCCCCGACTCGAGCCGCTTCATCCACCTGCTCGCGCGCGGCGCCGCCCGGGCGCTCGTGCTCGAGGCCGGTGAGGGCGCGGACGGGAAGCTGAAGATCGCCCGCAAGGGCCTCGGGCACTTTACCGTCACGGTGCACGGCCGCTCCTCGCACGCAGGCGCCGACTTCGAGCAGGGGATCAGCGCCATCCTCGAGCTCTCCCATCAGGTGCAGCGGCTCTTCGCGCTCAACGACCCCGCCCGCGGGATCACCGTCAACGTCGGCACGATCGACGGGGGACTGCGTCCGAACGTCGTTGCCCCGCAGGCGAGTGCGATCGTGGACGTGCGTGTGCCCACCGCGGCCGCGGCCCGCCGGCTGGAGCGTGCCGTGCGGGGCCTGACTCCGGTGCTCGAGGGCGCCACGCTCGAGGTCGAGGGCGGCTGGGGCCGGCCACCCATGGAGGCGCTGCCGCGGAACCGGACCCTGTTCGCGACCGCCAGGCGGCTCGGCCACGAGCTCGGCCTCTCGCTCGAGGACGCAGGTCTCGTCGGCGGCGGCTCGGACGCGAATACGACGAGCCTCTACACCGGCACCCTGGACGGCCTCGGCCCTGTCGGCGAGGGCTCGCACGCGAGGGACGAGCGCGTCGACACCCTGCAGATGCCCGAGCGCACGGCACTGCTCGCCCTGCTCCTGCTCGAGCCGGATGCCCGTCCGCGGGCCACCCGCCTCGGGCGGGAGCGGGCCGTTGCACGCCCGTCGCACAGGAAGGCGGCGAGGGTCGCCGTGCGCGGCACCAACGCGAGCACGACGAACGAGGAGCTCGTGTCGGCGTGGCGCTCGTTCGGGATCGACGCGGCGCTCCTCGGGCCCGGCGAGGCCGGCGCCTGGTTGCAGGAGGGCGATACGGTGCTCGGCAGGCTCGACGTCTTGCCCACCCTCGACGGCGTCGAGGGCGGCCTC
Source organism: uncultured Thermoleophilia bacterium (assembly GCA_963823355.1). Taxonomy (GTDB): domain Bacteria; phylum Actinomycetota; class Thermoleophilia; order Gaiellales; family Gaiellaceae; genus Gaiella. The sequence goes on along the minus strand of CAWGLG010000006.1, from coordinate 9,432 downwards.
CTCGAGCTGCTGTGGCTCGAGCGGCAGGGTGTCCGGGTGCTCAATCCTGCCGCGGCGCTCGTCGCGGCGCACGACAAGCTCGTCACGTCCCGCCTCCTCGCCCGCGCCGGAGTCCCGCATCCCCGCACCGCGCACCTGCGGCCGGGGGGCGCGCTTCCCGACTTCGGGCTGCCGCTCGTGATCAAGCCGCGGCTCGGCAGCTGGGGTGTGGACGTCTTCCGCTGCGCGTCGGACGAGGAGCTCCAGGCGGCGCTCGAGGAGGTTCGCTCGAGGCCCTGGTTCGCGCGCCAGGGCGCGCTCGTCCAGGAGCTGGTGCCGCCGGTCGGGTACGACCTGCGGCTCGTCGTCGCTGGAGGTGTCGTCGTCGGGGCGATCCGCCGCGTCGCCGCACCCCATGAATGGAGGACGAACGCCAGCCTCGGTGGCACCCGCAGGAGGGCCCGCCCCTCGGCGGCCGCCGCCGCGCTCGGCATCGCCTCCGCAGCGGCGATCGGCGCCGACCTCGTCGGCGTCGATCTCCTGCCGGCGGGCGACGGGTACACGGTGATCGAGCTCAACGGCGCGGTCGACTTCGACGACCTCTACTCGCTGACGGGGCAGGACGTGCTTCGCGAGGCCGCCGTTGCGCTCGGCCTACTACCCCTGCGGAGCGGGCAGGCGGAGCTGCGACTGGCGCCTGTCTGAGGCTGCGGTGCGCCGGCCGGCCGACGGCCGCTGCTGCCGCGCAGGGGGTCGAAGTCGTGCCGTGATCATGACGAAGCATCCACAGTGCGGCTTGAAATGGTGCTTTCGGACAGGCCTGTCCCGACGAGACACTAGGCACCGCGGGGCCCTCCGGGTACCTCTGTCGGTCTTCCCATCCACCAAGAAGGAGGATCGACGTGAATCGACACACGATCGCTCTCGCGGGAGCGGCGACCGCGGTGCTCGTGAGCGCCGCGGCGATGGCGACCGCGGCCGGAGACACCCCGGGGACGATCGAGGCGTGCCGCAACATCCGGCACGGCCTCGTCAGGATCGTCTTCGACCAGAACTCCTGCAAGAGCAATGAGGTGCGCCTCTCGTGGGACGCGCAGGGCCCCGCTGGGCCGGCGGGGCCGGCGGGCGCCCCGGGCCAGGCCGGACCGGCGGGCCCTCCCGGCCCCAAGGGTGATCCCGGCGGGGGGCTCGCATCGGTCGACGGCCTCGCCGGCACGGCCTGCAAGACGTTCAGCGGAGCCACCGGCCACGTCGAGATCGGGGCCACTGCGACGGACCTGATCACGCTCACGTGCGAGTCCGGAACGCCGCCGCCCCCGCCGCCTCCCACGGGTAACGCGCATCTCGTGATCAACGAGGTCGACTACGACCAGGTCGGTGCCGACACCGGCGGGTTCGTCGAGATCGCGAACACGGGCACGGCGGCGGCCTCGCTCGACGGAACGGCACTCGTCCTCGTGAACGGTGGCGACGGCACCGAGTACGGACGGAAGGTGCTCACCGGCAATCTCGCGGCCGGCGCAAAGCTCGTCGTCGACGTGGATCCGCAGAACGGCGCGCCCGACGGCCTCGCGCTCGTCGATACGGCCAACAACGTCCTTCTCGATGCGCTCAGCTACGAGGGAGCGATCACCGCGGCCACGATCGGCACCAAGGTCTTCGACCTCGTCGAGGGCACCGCGCTCCCGGCCGACGTCGCAGACTCGAACAGCGTCGACGGCACGCTGGCACGCATCCCGGACGGCACAGATGCGAACGACGCCGCGACGGACTGGGCGTTCACGACGACCCCGACGCCGGGGGCAGCCAACGTCAAGACGTCGTAGGAACCCGCCAGGGGATGGCGCGTACAGCGGTCGTGGGGTGTCTTCGGCACGAGCTGAGGGAGACACCCCACGACCGCTGCCTAGCGCTTCCCCTTCAGCCGCATGTTCACGCGGTACTCCTGGCCGAGCGCCTTCCACTTCTTGCGGGCCTCGGAGGCGGCGCGCTTGTCGAGCTTGCGCTCGAGGTGCTCGAGCTCACCCTGGAGCTTGAGGTAGCTGTCCCAGCGCTCGAGGGGCAGTGTCCCGTCCGCGAGGGCGGCCTGCACGGCGCAGCCGGGCTCTCGGTCGTGGGCGCAGTCGGAGAACTTGCAGTGGGCGAACAGCTCCGTTACGTCCTCGAACGCCTCGTCGATGCCGTCGTCGGCGACCCAGAGCTGGAGCTCGCGGATGCCAGGAGTGTCGATCACGAGCCCGCCGCCCGGGAGCTGGATCAACTCCCGGCGCGTCGTCGTGTGCCGCCCCTTGCCGTCCTCCCGGATCTCCTGCGTGGCGAGCAGCTCCTCTCCTGCGAGCGTGTTCACGAGCGTCGACTTGCCGACTCCGGACGAGCCGAGCAGCACCGCGGTCAGCCCCGGGCCGAGCAGCGCCGTGACCTCGTCGAGACCGTCCCCGGTGACGCTGGAGATCGCGTGCACGGGGACGCCGCCGGCAATCGTCTCGACTTCGGCGACCGTCGCCTCGGGAGCGGCCTGGAGGTCGGACTTGGTGAGCACGATCACGGGGCGGGCGCCGCTCTCCCAGGCGAGGATCAGGTACCGCTCCAGCCGGCGCAGGCTGAGGTCCTCGTTCATCGAAGCGACGAGGAACGCCACGTCGATGTTCGCGGCGAGCACCTGCTCCTCGGCTGCCTGCCAGGCGGTCTTGCGGGAGAACTTCGTGAAGCGGGGCAGCACGGCCGTAATCGTGCCCGCTCCGCCACCGGAGGCCACGGTGATCACCACCCAGTCGCCGACGACGGGCAGGTCGGCCGTCGTCGCCGCCTCGTGGACGAGACGGCGAGGCACCTCGCAGCGCAGCTCACCGAGCTCGGTGAGCACGTCGTAGGCCCCGCGATGTTGAATCGAGACCCGGCCGGCGACGACGTCCTCGCCGGCGAAGGGCTCGTACAGGCTGCTCAGCCGGTCGTTCCAGCCGAGCGATTCGAGTTCGGGCAAGCGGAAACTCCCTTTCGTCCTCGGATACATGAAAGCGGCGCGCGCGACGGCGCGCCAGTCGACGAGGTCCGGACGGGAGGTCGGAGTGAGATCCGGCTAGCCGACGGACCGCGCGACGCGCGGAGTGGAGGAAGCTGTGTAAGCCATCGAAACCCTCCTTTGTCGAGGAACCTGCGGGAGGAGAGCGTATCGCAGATTCCTCGACAAAGGAGGGTTTCTGCACGCTTCGCGTGATCCTGAAGCCGGGAACCTACGGTTCCCCGTGACCCCCCTCCGGACGGTTCAGGAGAGTTCAGCGAGCACGGCTTCCGCCGCCCGGCGGCCCGACGCCAGCGCGCCGTTCAGCGACGGGTGCTCGCGGTGGTCACCGCAGGCGTAGAGACCCGGCGCGAGCCGCACCGGCTGTTCGCCGAAGCCGCCGACCGGATAGGCGGGCAGCGCCCGCGGGATCCGGTATGTCCGCAGGTGTCGCCAGTCTGTGACCGCCGAGCCGAACCAGCCACGCAGCTGTCGCCCGACCGCGGCGAGGTCGGGCTCGCCGGCACCGAGGATCGTGACGGAGACCAGGGCCCGCCCGGAAGGCGCGTAGCCGGGCGCTGCCTCGCTCGGGACACAGAGGTTGTTGATCGGGCCACCCTCGCCGTTGACGGCCAGCCACGGCCCGGGAATCGGCGAGGACGGTGCGTCGTAGTAGACGCAGGTGACGCCGTTCCAGCCGTGGACGGGCTCGTCGACGATGCCGGCAGTCGCCACGACGACGGCACCGGCCTGCAGCTGATCTCCCGACTCGAGCGAGACGGCGTGCGGCCCGACCGTGGCGACGCCGGCGCCCGTGCGGATCTCGAGCCCTTCCGAGAGCTGCGTCGCGAGGGCGCCCATTCCCCCGTTCGGAAGCGCCGCAGGCCCGCCTGCGAACGCGTCCAGCACGAAGTCGAGGAAGCGGCTCGATGTCGCGAGCCGCTCCTCGAGGAAGATGCCCCGCAGGAACGGGGCGAAGAACCGCTCCACCGTGGCGCGCGAGACCCCGGCCCTGCGCAGGGCCTCCGCGGTCGTCGTCTCCTCGCTCGAGCCCCGCAGGAGCCGGAGCACGGCCGCGCCGTCACGGACGCCGACGACCCCGCCGGCGAGGGAGCGCAGGCCTCGGACGGGCGCGTGACGCGGGTCGGCGAGGCGCCGGAACCGCCCCCTCGAGCGGATGATCGCGCCGCGCTCGAACCTTCCGAGCTCGAGCCGGCCGTAGTCGAGGACGGCCTCGGCCTCGGGGTAGGAGAGCGGCAAGACCTGGAAGCCGTGGTCGAGCAGGAAGCCGTCGAACACGTCGGTTCTGACGCGTCCCCCGATCGTATGGGAGCGCTCGAGCACGAGCGGGGCTCGCCCTTTCGCGACGAGCGCGCGGGCGCATGCGAGGCCGGCCATTCCCGCCCCCACGACGATGACGTCGTGTTCCTCGTTCACGGAGCGAGCGTACCGCGCGCCGTCAGCCGGCGAGAGCGTGTGCCAGGGCCGAGTCGATGTCGGGCTGGCTGAACGTGAATCCCGCCGCGTCGAGCCTTGTCGCCGCCACGCGCTGCCCGCCGAGGAGCATCTCCTCGCCCATCTTGCCGAACGCTGCCCTCACGGCGAAGGACGGCAGCGGAAAGACCGTGGGACGGTGCAGCGCCCGGCCGAGCGCCTTGACGAACGCCCGGTTCGTGAGTGCGCCCGGAGCCGTTACGTTGACAGGGCCTTCGAGGGGCTGCTCGAGCCCGAACAGGAAGGCGGCCACCGCGTCGTCCAGCGAGACCCAGCTCCACCACTGTCGTCCGCTCCCGACCCGCCCACCGACCCCGAGTCGGAACGGCAGCAGCAGCCGTTGCAGCGCGCCGCCCTGCTTCGAGAGGACGATGCCCTGGCGCAGGTGGACAGTGCGCAGGCCGGCAGCGCGGGCAGGCTCCGCTGCCGCCTCCCATGCCTCGACGACCTCGGCGAGGAACCCGTCCCCGCGGGACGAGCTCTCGTCGACGATCTCGTCGCCGCTCGAGCCATAGAACCCGATGGCAGAGGCGCAGACGAGAACCGGTCTGCGCGGCAGCCGGGCAGCGGTCTCCGCGATCAGGCGGGTGCCCTCGACGCGGGAGCGGAGCACCCGCTCTCTGACGCCGCCGCTCCACCGCTGGCCGATGGTCTCGCCGGCCAGGTGGACGATCGCCTCGACCTCCTGGAGCGCATCCTCGTCGATCGTGCCTGCCTCGACGTCCCAGCGTGCCTCGTCCGGACCGACCGGGTCGTGCCGAACGAGTCGAACGACATCGTGGCCGGCTGCGGTGAGGGCGGGGCGGAGCGCACTGCCGATCAGGCCCGACGATCCTGTGACGGCGATCTTCATATCTACATCGTATACAAAAGCTGGACAAAGAGCGACGACAAGTGCATCGTCGTCGAAACGTGAGAGGATCGCACCATGGATGTCGAGGCGATCGTCGCCCGCATCTGGCCCGGCGAGCAGGCGCGGGTCGAGGTGCTCGGCGGCGGCATCACGAACCACAATTTCAAGGTCGACGTCTCGGGTGGCCCGTACGTGCTCCGCATCGCCGGCCGTGACACTGCGCTGCTCGGGATCGACCGCTCCGTCGAGCACGAGGCGTCACTCGCGGCCGCCGCGGTCGGCGTCGGCCCCGAGGTCGTCGCTTTCGTCGAGCCGGAGGGCTACCTCGTCACCCGCTTCATCGAGGGGACGATCGTCCCGCTCGAAAAGATGCGGGAGCCCGAGTCGATCAGGCGGGTGACCCAGACCCTCCGCGCGGTGCACAGGGGGCCGTCGCTGCCGGGCCGCTTCATCTCGTTCCGGGTCGTCGAGGACTACCGGACGACAGCATTCGCGCACGGGGCCGAGGTGCCTGCGAGCTACGCCTGGGCCCGGCAGGTCGCGCGGCGGGTCGAACGGGCCCGGGGCGCCTTTCCGGAACGGCCCTGCCACAACGATTTGCTCAACGCGAACTTCATCGACGACGGCGACCGGATCCGGATCGTCGACTGGGAGTACGCAGGCATGGGAGACGTCTTCTTCGACCTCGCGAACTTCTCGATCAACAACGGGCTCGGCTGCGAGGAGCGGCAGGCGCTTCTCGCGTCCTACTTCGGCGAGATCAGGGCGGGCGACGAGCGTGCGCTCGAGTTGATGCTCTTCATGTCCGACTTCCGCGAGGCGATGTGGGGGGTCGTGCAGGGTGCCGTCTCGGAGCTCGACTTCGACTTCGGTGCCTATGCGGCCGAGCACTTCGAGCGCATGGAGGCGACCGCCGCCTCACCGGCGTTCGTCAGCGCGCTCGGCGGCTGACGGCTTCGACCGGCTGCCACGTTTCAGCGTGGGCGCCAGAACAGGGCGGCTGCCGCCGTCGCCTCTGCCGCGAGGCTCACGACCGCAACGACCTTCAGCCAGCGAGATGTGTGCCGCATGCAACGAGATATCGGTTGTGGGCGGGCTCTGCTTGAGCGTTCGTCCGCCGTCGGGCTCGAGATCGTCCGGAGCGCGCTCAGCCGATCCAGGACTGGCCGTTCCAGAACGCCCGCAGCTCACCGCGGCGGTCGAGATCGAGCTGGATCTCCTCCGGCTCCACGAGGCCGGGCGTCGTCCAGACCGAGATTCCGCGCTCCTCGTGCACGCGCCGGAACGCGCGATCGGGCCGCCTGGTGGATGCCTCGAGGACATACGTGCGTCCGGCGCAACAGCGGAACGCACGCGCCCAGAGATAGAGGTCGCCGCCGTGGTCTGCGACGTGCTGGAGCGTCGGTTGCTCGGCGACGAGCCGCACCCGGCCAACGTAGCAACCCGGGAGCGGGGGCCGGGCCGGCAACGGTCTAGACAATAGGGGCGCCGACGGAATACGCTTTGCGACGTGGATCTTTTCCTGGAGATGACTCTCGACCGCTCGAAGCCACTGCATGCGGCGATCGCGGAGGAGGTGACGGCTGCGATCGCATCGGGCCGGCTCCAGCCGGGCACCCGCCTTCCTCCCGAACGGCACCTGGCGGAGTCGCTCGGGGTCAGCAGGATGACGGTGCGGCAGGCCCTCGGCGAGCTCGAGCGTGACGGCCTCCTGCGCCGCGTCGTCGGGCGCGCGGGAGGGACGTTCGTACGCGAGCGGGACGCCGTCCGCACGCCGACCGCCGCCGCCGGGCTCTCGGCCGTGCTGCGACGAGAGGGCCAAGCAACCAGCGTCGAACCGATCTCCACCGAGGTCGGTCGGGCCGGCCGTCGCACGGCCGTCGCCCTGGGCCTCGAGCGGGGTGAGCACGTGGTCGTGGTCACGCGTCTGCGTCTTGCCTCCGGTAAGCCGCTCTCGGTGGAGCGCTCGTCGTTGCCCGTTCGCCTCTTCCCCGACATCGAGGACCTGGATCTCGCCGGCTCGCTCTACGACCTGATGGGCGCCGGCTACGGCCTTCGCCCCGTCCGAGCCGTCGAACGGCTCGAGCTGGCGGAGGCGCGGCCGTCGGACGTTCGCTCGCTCGGGATCAGGCGGGACGCCCCGCTCCTGCTCGTGGAGCGCATCGGCTTCGCCGCGGACGGCACGGCTGTCGAGTTCGCACGCGACCGCTTTCGCGCCGACCGTACGCGGCTCGTGATCGAGTCGACGGCGGTGGAGGAGTGAGATCCAGCGCGCGCGCCGTCGTGATCGGTGGTGGTGTCGGCGGCTGCTCCATCGTCTACTGGCTGACGCGGCTCGGCTGGGACGACGTCGTCCTCGTCGAGCGGGCCGATCTGACGAGCGGCTCGACGTTCCACTCCGCCGGGCTCGTGGGCCAGCTGCGGAGCTCGCTCGCGCTGACGCGGATGATGATGAACTCGGTCGAGCTCTATCGCGCCCTGGAGGCTGAGGTCGGCCTCGAAACCGGTTGGCGCGAGGTCGGCTCGTTGCGTCTCGCCTCCTCGCCCGAGCGGCTGGAGGAGATCACGCGCCAGGCCGGCTGGGCGAAGACGTTCGGCCTGCCGCTCGACATCGTCTCTGCGGCCGAGGCGCAGGAGCTGTTCCCGCCGATGTCGACCGACGGCGTCCTCGGCGCGGCGTACCTGCCGAGTGACGGCTATATCGACCCGAGCCAGCTCACGTTTGCCCTCGCCGAGGGTGCGCGCCGCCGGGGTGCCGAGGTCAATACGAGCACGCGCGTCACGGGGATAGCGGTCGAGCGCGGCGAGGTGACCGGCGTCGAGACCGACAGGGGCATGATCGAGACCGGGATCGTGATCGACGCGGGCGGCATGTTCGCGAAGGAGATCGGCGCCCTGGCCGGCGTCAACGTGCCGATCATCCCGATGGCGCACGAGTACCTCGTCCTGCAGCCGTCGGGACTGCCGACCGACATGCCGACGATGCGCGACCCGTCGCTGCTCGTCTACTTTCGCCCCGAGTCGGGCGGCCTGATCATGGGCGGGTACGAGCGCAATTGCGCCCCCTGGTCGCTCGACGGGATCCCCGCCGACTTCAACGGCAGGCTGCTCGAGGAGGACTGGCCGCGCTTCGAAGAGCTGATGGAGAACGCGATCGTTCGCGTCCCGATGCTCGAGGGGATGGGTGTGGTCAAGCTGATCAACGGGCCCGAGGCGTTCACGCCTGACGGGGAGTTCATTCTCGGCCCCTCGGAGGTGCGCGGTTTCTGGGTCGCGGCGGGCTTCTGCGCCCACGGGCTTGCCGGCGCCGGCGGGATGGGGCAGCTCGTCGCCGAGTGGATCATCGAGGGGACGCCCTCGCTGGACGTGTGGCACATGGACTCGCGCCGCTTCGGTGCCGCTTACCGCTCGCGCGAGTACACGCTCACCCGCACGGCCGAGATCTACGAGACCTACTACGACGTCAAGTACCCGGGCCACGAGCGCGCAGCCGGCCGTCCGTTGCGCGTGTCGGCGGCCTACGAGCGGCTCGTCGGGCTCGGTGGCGTATTCGGCGAGAAGTCGGGCTGGGAGCGCGCGAACTGGTTCGAGCCGAATGCAGCCGGCGGCGACGAGTCCCTGCGACCGCGTGGCTGGGCGGGGAAGCTGTGGTCGCCGGCGGTGGGCGTCGAGCACCGCGCCTGCAGGGAGGCCGTCGCGATCTTCGACGAGTCGTCCTTCGCGAAGATCGACGTCGGCGGCCCGGGCGCTGCCGCGTTCCTCGAGTCGCTCTGCGCGAATCGGGTCGCTCGCGACGTGGGGGCCGTCAGCTACACGCAGATGCTCAACTCCCGTGGCGGGATCGAGTGCGACTTCACCGTGACGCGGCTCGGCGAGGAGCGCTTCCGGATCGTGACGGGAACGGCGTTCGGCCAGCACGACCTCGCCTGGATCCGCCAGCACGCTCCGCGCGACGCGGCAGCGGCGGGCTACGTGCACATCGCGGACGTCACCTCGGCTCTCTCCTGCTGCGGCGTCTGGGGGCCGGGCGCCCGCGCACTCCTGCAGCCGCTGACCACGACCGATCTCTCGAACGAGGCCTTCCCGTACATGCGGGCGCGGGAGCTCT